>NZ_FOZD01000001.1:1430725-2861451 GCF_900113185.1 Agromyces sp. CF514
CTTCCGTGGCGTCAACGCTAACATCGGCGAGCGGATGCCGCGGCGGGGCGTGGGGTGATCGGAACCGGCGCTCACCCCCAGGTCTTGCCCGCCCAGGGGTCGTAGTCGGCCTCGAGCTCGCCCTGCTCGGGGCGTTCACCCTCGGGCACGTGTTGCAGGTTGACCCGCACGCGGTACCAGAGCGAGCTCGAGCCGCGCATGCCGTCGACGAGCACGTCGGCCGGGTGCAGGCGCTCGACGACGTCGGGATGCCTCGCGTTCCACCGGTCGAGGGCCTCGAGCGCCTCGGGCTTCGTCTTCGCGCGCGCGATCTCGATGAGCGGCATGGTCGACGCGCGCCGCCCCGACCCGTCTCCGGCTCGCGGCGGCTTCTCGGCTGGGCCCAACTGCTCGGCCAGCCGGAGCAGCCCCTCGAGGCTTCCCACGGCGGCGGGATCGTCGATGCCGGATGCCGCGTCGCCCCGCTCGGCGTAGCGCTCGAGCACGGTCGGCACGGTGAACCGCTCGGGATGCGAGCCCCCGACCTCGCTCCAGTCGAGCGGGGTCGAGACCCTGGCGTCGGGCAGCGGGCGCACCGAGTAGGCGGACGCGACCGTGCGGTCCTTCGCGTTCTGGTTGAAGTCGACGAACACGCTCTCGCCGCGCTCCTCCTTCCACCAGCGCGCCGAGGCCATGCCTGGCACCCGGTTCTCGACCTCGCGCGCCAGGGTCTCGGCAGCCAGCCGTACCTCGCGGAAGTCCCAGCGCGGCTCGATGCGCACGTTGATGTGCAGGCCGCGCGAGCCTGAGGTCTTCGGCCAGCCGGTGAGCCCGTGGTCCTCGAGCACCTCGCGGGCGACCATGGCGACGTCGACGATCTGCGACCAGTCGACGCCCGGCATGGGGTCGAGGTCCACGCGCAGCTCGTCGGGGTGATCGAGGTCCTCGGCGCGAACCGGGTGCGGGTTCAGGTCGAGGCATCCGAGGTTCACGACCCAGGCGAGCGCCGCGGGATTGCGGATCACGGCCTCTTCGGCCGAGGTGCCGCGGGCGTAGTGCAGCGTCGCCGTGTCGACGAAGTCGGGGTGGTTCTCGGGCACGCGCTTCTGGAAGAACGCCTCGGCGCCGATGCCCTTCACGAACCGCTTGAGCACCATCGGCCGCCCGCCGGCGCCCCGCAGCGCGCCCTCGGCGACGGCGAGGTAGTAGTGCACGAGGTCGAGCTTGGTGATGCCAGGCTCGGGGAACACGACCTTGCCCGGGCTCGAGATGCGCACCTCGTGCCCGTCGACATCGATCGTCGTGGCTTCGCCCTTCGAAGGACTCACGGGTTCCACACTATGGCGCGCGTCCGCCCGGCGACAGGGTCGACCGCGCGGCTCAGCCGACGCCGGTCGGGTCGATGACGGATGCCGCGTCGGCCCGCGAGGCCGCGGCGCGGGCGTAGGCCCGGGGCGTCTGGCCGATGACGGCGCGGAACTGCCGCGAGAAGTGCGCCTGGTCGGCGAAGCCGAGCTCGGCCGCGAGGTCTGCGAGCGGGGGAGCCTCGGCCCCCGCGAGCCGATGCGCCGCCTCCTGCATGCGGTAGCGCCCGATGAGCCACTTCGGCGTGAGTCCGAGCCGGGCGTGCACGAGGCGTTCGAGGCCGCGCAGGCTGAGCCCGGCCTCCGCCGCGAGCTCGTCGGCGCGCACGATCGTGCGGTCGGTCTCGGCGAGCTCGACGATGCGCTGCAGCAGCACGGCCTGGTCGTCGAGCTCGACGCGTTGGCCGCGCAGCCAGGCCTCGAAGGCGGCGGCGGCGGCCGCATCGTCGCCGGCTTCGGCCGCTGCCCGCACCGGGGCGCCGAGGCGGTCGGGGTCGTGCACGCGCAGCTGCTCGACCGGCACCGAGGAGCCGACGAGCGCGTGCATCGGCCGCGGCATGAGCAGGTGCGCGACGCCGGGCTGCAGCAGCGCGCCGACGGCCCAGCCCGCCCCCTCGAGACGCTGCACGCCTCGTCCGCGCTCGGGGCCGTAGAGTGCGGCCGTTCTCGGCTCGACGACGAGGTTGGCCGACGGGTACTCGAGGATGCCCTGCTCGATCACGACGCCCTCCGGCAGCCGCCAGCGCGGCACCCAGAAGTGCCGCACGATGCCGGTCAGGTCGGGCGACGGCGCGAGTCTGGCCAGGCGCACCGGAGCCTCGGGCGAGGCCGCCTGCGTCGACGCGGCCTCGGCGAGCGGCGCGATGCCGGGCTCGTCGGCCGGCCCCGCGAGCACGCCCTTCACGGCCGCGCCCGCGCGCGTGCGCCAGTACTCGTCGCCCGTGGGCCCGCCCCGCTGCATGCCCCCAGTATGACGAGCACGACCGACGTCGCGTTTGTGCAAGACGCCCGCCTGCGGCATCCGTAGCTTTGCGGATGTCGCGGCGCACGGTCGCGACGGAACGACCTGAGGAGCAGACGATGAGCGACTTCGACATGACCCTGTACATCGCGGCCG
Source organism: Agromyces sp. CF514 (assembly GCF_900113185.1). Classification (NCBI taxonomy): domain Bacteria; kingdom Bacillati; phylum Actinomycetota; class Actinomycetes; order Micrococcales; family Microbacteriaceae; genus Agromyces; species Agromyces sp. CF514. The sequence continues at coordinate 1,433,186 of NZ_FOZD01000001.1, forward strand.
AGCCGCAGCGCGTGTGGGACGCGATCACGGGCGAGGAGGGCAGCCGTGCCGTCATGTGGGGCTCGGCGCTCCGCGGCGAGCTGACGCCGGGCAGCGGGTACGAGTACGTCGGCCCCGGGCAGGACGGCGACGAGACCGTGCACGTCTACGGCGAGGTGCTCGCGGCCGAGCCCGGGGCGCTGCTGCAACTCACCGAGCACCCCGGCCCGACGTACCGCGAGAACCATGCCGAGCTCACGAGTCGCATGACCTGGCGCCTCGAGCCCGCCGGCGACGACCTCACCAAGCTCACCTTCACGAACGACCGGTGGAGCGACGCGCACCCCGCCGAGGCCGAGACCGCCGAGACCTGGCCGCTCGTGCTCTCGAGCTTCAAGTCGTGGATCGAGACGGGCCGAGCCCTGCCGTTCCCGTCGTGACCGGCGGGCCGGTTGCGCCTGGCGCGTCGGATCTCGGGGTACTCGGAACCGGGTGCCGGGTGCAGTAGGTTCGGGTGACCCACCGAACGACGAACGCGGAGCACACCATGCGGCGAATCCTCGACCTCCGGATCGTGCGGTGGGAGTTCAAGGTGCTGTACATCGCCGTCGCGTGGATCGTCGGCTTCGTCATCGTCAACGCCCTCGTCGCGATCGACACGCCGCCGCTCGTGGTGAACCTCGTCAACCTGGTCACGCTGGCCGGGGCGTTCGCCCTCGGGGTGCGCATCTTCCGCGGGCAGGGCGAGCCCGTCGACCCGCCTCGGCCTTGGTGGCGCATGACGGCGTGGCCGACCCTGAGTCGGCGGCTCGGCATCCTGTTCATCGTCGTGGCGGCGCTGGGGGTCTTCAGCGTGGCGATCGCGCTCGCGGACGTGCCCTCGCCCCGCCTCGAGGGCATGCCGGCACTCGGCACGAGGGTGGGCGGCACCCTCGAATCGGCGGCGCTCGCCGTTCTCTACCTGCATTCGGCGTCGCGCATGAAGCGCCTCGGCATCACGAAGCCCGAGCAGTTCCCTCGGCCCGTGCGGCTGGGGTAGCACGGCGTGCCGCACTCGCGGCCTGTCGCCCCGGCGAGGTACGTCGCTAGCATGGCGACATGGGGGACGACGCGGTCGAGCAGGCACAACGGGCGGCAGCTGAGGCGGCCGAGGCAGCGGCAGCGCTGCAGGCGCAGGCGCAGGCCGCGATCGCGAAGGCCCAAGAGGCGGCGGCACTCGCGCAGGCCGCGGCCGAGGCCCAACAGCAGGCGCAGCAGGCGCAGCAGGCGACGGATGCCGCAGTGGGCGTCGCACCCTCGGAGCCGGCACCCGGGGCGAACGCCGGAGCCGAGCCGCCCGCGACCGCCGAACCCGCGGCAGCGCCCTCCGCTGCTCCCGCGGGGCCGCTCGACGCCGCACAGGTCGATGCGATCCGCGCCGGTTACGAGTTCGAGGGCGCCGCGCTCGAGATGGGTGCGCTCGTGAACGGCGATGCCCTGCCCGACGTGCAGGTGCGCATCCCGCTCGCGATGACGAACCGGCACGGACTGGTCGCCGGTGCGACCGGCACGGGCAAGACCCGCACCCTGCAAGGACTCGCCGAGCAGCTCGCGGCCAACGGGGTCGCCGTGTTCGCGGCCGACATCAAGGGCGACCTCTCGGGCATCGCGACACCCGGCGAGGGCAACGAGAAGCTGCTGAAGCGCACGGCCGGCATCGGGCAGGCGTGGGAGGCGGCATCCTTCCCCGTGGAGTTCTTCTCCCTCGGCGGCATCGGCAAGGGCGTGCCGATCCGCGCGACCGTCGCGGGCTTCGGGCCGCTGCTGCTGAGCAAGGTGCTCGGCCTCAACGACACGCAGGAGTCGAGCCTCGGGCTCGTCTTCCACTACGCCGAGAACCAGGGCCTGGCCCTGCTCGACCTCGAGGACCTCCGCGCCGTGCTGCAGTACCTCACGAGCGACGAGGGCAAGGGTGAGCTCGACGGCCTCGGCGGACTCTCGAAGGCCACGGTCGGCGTGATCCTGCGCGAGCTCGTCGCGTTCGCGGAGTCGGGGGCCGACGTGTTCTTCGGCGAACCAGAGATCGACACCGCGGAGTTCCTGCGCGTGGCATCCGACGGACGCGGCATCGTGAGCCTGCTCGAGGTGCCGGGCGTGGCCGACAAGCCGGCGCTCTACTCGACGTTCCTCATGTGGCTGCTCGCCGACCTCTTCAACGACCTGCCCGAGGTCGGCGACCTCGACAAGCCCAAGCTCGTGTTCTTCTTCGACGAGGCGCACCTGCTCTTCGCCGACGCGTCGAAGGACTTCCTGCAGCAGGTCGTGCAGACCGTGCGGCTCATCCGCTCGAAGGGCGTCGGCATCTTCTTCGTGACGCAGACCCCGAAGGACGTTCCCGCCGACGTGCTCGCCCAGCTCGGCTCGCGGGTGCAGCACCAGCTGCGCGCGTTCACGCCCGACGACGCCAAGGCGCTGCGGGCGACCGTCTCGACGTACCCGAAGTCGGGCTACGCGCTCGAGGAGGTGCTGACGACGCTCGGCACGGGTGAGGCGATCGTCACGGTCATGAACGAGAAGGGCGCGCCATCGCCGGTCGCGTGGACCCGCCTGCGCGCCCCGCAGGCCCTCATGTCGCCGACTCCGGATGCCGCGATCGACGCCGCCGTCGCGGCCTCGCCCCTGCAGGCGAAGTACGGCGCGGCCGTCGACCGCGAGTCGGCGCACGAGATCCTCACCGCCAAGATGAACGCCGCCGCGGCGGCCGCGCAGGCCGCCGAAGACGCCGCCGCGAAGGCGAAGGCCGACGCCGAACTCGCCAAGCAGCAGGCCGCCGTCGAGAAGCAGCGTGCGAAGGAGGAGAAGGCCGCGCAGGCCGAGTACGACCGCATGATGAAGCGCACCTCCGGCACGACGCGATCCACCTCGACGCGCAGCACGAGCGGCTCCCGTGCCAAGGACGCGTCCGTGCTCGAGCAGGTGCTCGGCTCGAAGGCCACGCGCGACGTGCTCACGAGCGTCGTGCAGGGCATCTTCGGCACGCGGCGTCGCAGATGAGCTCGCGGCGGCCGGATGCCGTAGGCTCGCCGTTCGTGCACGAAGAGACGACCGACGAAGCCGCCACGGCCACGCGGCATCCGTTCATCCGCTCGTACCAGGCCACGGATCGCGACGACGTCGCGCGCATCTGCACGCTCACCGCCGCGGGCGGCGGCGACGCGAGCGGCGTCTACTCCGACGACCTGCTCATGCCCGAGGTCTTCGCGCTGCCGTACGTCACCTACGAGCCCGACCTCGCGTTCATCGTCGACGACGGAGCGGGCCGGGCGGTCGGCTACATCCTCGGCGTCGCCGACACGGCCGCCTTCGTCGACTGGTGGAACCGCGAATGGACTCCCGGCTTCGTCGCTCGTCACCCCGAGCCCGGTCCGGCGACCGGTCGCGAGCCGAAGTTCACCGAGCAGGAGCTGCTCGACTCCGGCCGCAAGCCCGAGCGCATGCTCATCGCCGAGCTCGATGCATACCCGGCGCACCTGCACATCGACCTGCTGCCCGAGCTACAGGGCCAGGGCTTCGGCCGCGGGCTCATCGACACGCTGCGCGACGCGCTCGCCGAACGAGGCGTGCCCGGTCTGCACCTCAGCATGGACCCCGGCAACGTGAACGCTCGCGCGTTCTACGACCGACTCGGGTTCGCCGAGCTGCCCTCGAGCAAGCCGAACTCGCCGCTGCTCGGCATCGCGACCGCCCGCTAGGCCGGTCGGCCGTCGGCCGAGGAGCGGAGCGTCTCGAGACCGGCCCCGCTCGACCTCAGCGGGTGAGCGACCGGCGCTCGAACCAGTAGAGCAGGTTCGGGTCGGTCTCGCGCAGTTCGGCGAGCGTGACGGGTTCGCTCCGCACGGTCTCATCGACCTCGAGGATCTTGGCGACCTGGTCCATCGTCGAGGTGTTCCAGAACCGTCCGCGCATGCGGAACACGCCGCGCCCTGCGCGGTTCACGACGAACAGTTCCTGCGTCGTGTCGAGGCTGCTGCCGCGGTAGAGCTGCACGCGCAGCACTGTGGCGATGTCGCTCGCGGGCACCGTGTAGGTGCCGCCGAAGAAACCCCGCTCGACGATGCCGTAGCGGCTGACGGACGCCTGCGTGCGCTGGTACGAGATCCAGCCGATCACGAGCAGTGCCGCGAGGATCGCGCCCGCCCAGGCGACCACCGACCAGGCTCCGGTCGGATCGAGCACCCACAGTTGGGCCGCCAGGATCGGCAGCACGAGGGCCGCGATCGAGAACCCGATGTTGCGGCCGAGGGTGCGACGCGGCCTCAGGGTGTGCACCCTGAGGCCGTCGCCCCTTACTGCCCCGGCCACGATGGAGGAGCCCCCTGCGTCCCCACTCCGTGTATCCATCTGCGCCGCTGACATCTCTGAAATCATGCGGGAGAGGCCCGTGGCCGCGCTATTCCGCATTAATGAGGACACGGATGCCGCTGGCGGCCGCACCGGGTGCGAGATCCGCGGATCTCCGCGGTTCCCGGGCCGGAATACCCCCCGGTTTCGCCCGCTGGGAAACCCATGGGAATCGGGTCGGCGGGGCGGAGACGACGAAAGCGCCCACCCTTCGGGCGAGCGCTTTCGTCATCTGCGGAGAATGGGGGACTCCGTCGCTCGGCTCCGCCTCGCTCCTCCCCGAATCCGCAGTGTCCAGGAATGACGAAAGCGCCCACCCTTCGGGCGAGCGCTTTCGTCGTGGCGGAGAATGGGGGATTCGAACCCCCGAGGGCTTGCACCCAACACGCTTTCCAAGCGTGCGCCATAGGCCACTAGGCGAATTCTCCAGTGACCCCTCACGCACCCGCCAGAGCCCGGTTACCCTTGCTGCGTTTCCGCCCTGGGGGAGTTGGCCTGGATGGCGCCACGTGAGGAGCCTCCGACAGTCTACCCGAGCCGCGCGCCCGAAAAGTACGCACGGTTCGAGCAGGGTCCGACGGCCGAACTCCGGACGGTGGCTGCGGCGCGCCGTGCGGCGTCGCCGGGCGCGCGGCGTTTCGGCCGCGACATCCGGACTTCGACCGCTCGAAGCCCGGGCAGGGCGGGGACTAGGCGCGGGCGGCGAGCTCGGGATGCCGCGCCGCGAGGTACGCGTCGAACGCCTCGCGGCTCGTCTTCGCGGGCGTGTAGCCGAGCTCGGCCTTGAGCCGTGCGTTGTCGAGCACGGGACGGTAGCGCAGGAACCCGACGCGATCGGCGTCGTGCACCGTGAGCCTGAGCGCGTGTCCGACGCGCAGCGCGCCGGCGAGCAGCGCCGGCGAGAGCTCGAGCGTGGGCGTGCCGAACGCCTCCGCGATCTCGGTGACGGTGACCTTGCCGTCGCCGGCGACGTTGAACGCCCCGGTCACGGTGCCCGTCGCGCCCTGCACGATCGCACCCACCACGTCGTCGACCCAGATGAACACGAACGGGCTCTCGGAGCCGCGGATCTTGAGGATGCGCCGCCCCTCCCACAGCGCCGTGATCTGGTTCGAGACCGACGGGCCGAGGATCGTGCCGATGCGCAGCACGACCTGGCCGAGCTCGGGGTGCGACTCGCGGTACCCGGCGAGCAGTTCCTCGACCATGCGCTTGTGCCGCGAGTAGCTGAACTCCTCGTTGCCGCGGATCGCATCGTCTTCGGTCAGCCACTCGGGGCTGTCGGCGTGGTAGCCGTACGCGGCGCCCGACGACGACACGACGATGCGCGCCACGCCGTGGGCGACGGCCGCCTCGAGCACGTTTCGGGTGCCGTCGACGTCGACGCGCCGCTCGACGTCCTCGCTCAGCCCGCCGGGGTTCACGATCGCGGCCAGGTGCACGATCGTGTCGATCGCGTGCCGCTCGACGACGGCCGAGACCGTCGCGGCATCGGTCACGTCGCACGTCTCGACGACCACGCCGTCGGGAACGGATGCCGCGGGCGGGCGCACATCTCCGGACACGACGAGTTCGACGCCGGGGTGGGCGGCGAGGGCGCGCACGGCGTTCGAGCCGAGGAATCCGCTGCCGCCGGTGACCAGCACGCGGCTCATGCGGAGGCCTCCGGGTCGGCCGGGCGGGAGCCGTCGGCGGCGACCAGCACCGACGAGGCGCCTGCGAGCGATGCCGCGCGCGCGGCATCCGCCTTGCGTGTGACGCGCGCCCAGACCGTCGCGAGGGCGAGGCCGGCGATGATGTCCCAGATGCCCCACCAGCCGGCGACGATCGCCATGCCGCCGATGCCCCCGAAGAATGTGAACACGAGGCCGAGCCCGAGGCCCGCATTGCGGATGCCGACCTCGAACGTGATCGCCTTGCGCTCACGGCTCGGCAGGCCGCCGATGCGCGCGCTCGCGTAGCCGAGGCCGAGCGCGATCGCGTCGTGCAGGAACACGGCGACGAGCACGACGCCGATGTAGGCCATGAAGACCGCCCAGTTGCCGATGAGCGCAATCGCGATGAATCCGACGAGCGCGGCGAGGCTGATCCAGCGGGCGTACGGCTGCACGCGCTTCGCGAAGGTCGGCCACTTGGCCCGGATCAGCAGGCCGGCGAAGAACGGCAACCCGATGATGAGGAAGATCTCGAGCAGCATCTGCCAGCCGTTGAGGCTCACGGTGCGCACGAGCTCGGACGCCGTCGGGTGGAGGCTGCCCCAGAACACCACGCTGATCGGCAGGATGAAGATGTAGAGCACGTTCGCGACGGCCGTCATCGACACCGAGAGCGCCACGTTGCCCCGCGAGCGGTAGGTGAGCACCTGCGAGATGTTGCCGGGCGGGCAGCACGCCACGAGGATCATGCCGAGCGCGATCGACGCCTGCACGTTCAGCAGCAGGGTGAGCCCGAACGTCACCGCGGGCAGCAGCACGATCTGCGCGATCATCGCGATGATCATGGCCTTCGGGGCCTTGAGCACGGCCGTGAAGTCCGACGGCGCGGTGTCGAGCGCGATGCCGAACATGATGAAGCCGAGCACGATGTTCAGGGCGATCATCGAGCCGGGCGTGAAGTTCAGGACGACGTCGTCGATGTTCATGCGCGGGCCTCCTGGGCTGCGGTGGAGCCGGTCGGCGCTTCGGTGACGGATGCCGCGGGCAGCGTGCCGAGCAGCCGCTTCACGGTGCCCCGGTAGGCGTCCTTGTTGACGTAGTACGACATGCGTTCGAGCCCGAGGTACTTGTAGCCGCCGCTGAGGTCGGGCCACGCGGCATCCGCTCGCCTGCGGAACGCCGCCGCGGCTTCGGGCGCGTCGCGCTGGGCGGCGAGGTAGGCGGCGATGAGCTCGGCCTGCTCGTAGCGGCCCTGCCAGCCGATGCCTGAGGCCTCGATCATGCCGAGCACGAACAGTCCGTTGAACGACGGCGGGAACATGTTGAGGAAGAGCTTCGGCGAGGCCTGCGTCCAGTTCAGGTGCTCGCGATCGACGAACGGGTAGTCGAGGTGGTACCCGGTCGCGAGCATGACGAGGTCGTACTCGCCCGAGGTGCCGTCGGAGAAGTGCACCGTGCGGCCGTCGAAGCGGTCGATGTCGGGCACGATGCGCAGGTCGCCCTGGCCGAGGTGGTTCAGGATGAGCGTGTTCACGATGGGGTGCGACTCGTAGATCCTGTAGTCGGGCTTCGGGAAGCCGAACCGCACCGGGTCGCCGGTGAACGCCTGGAGCACCCGCTTGTCGATGAACTGCTTGATGGGCGCGGGCAGCGGGCGTCCCTGGTTCAGGGTGTCGGAGGGCTTGCCGAAGAGGTACCGGGGCACGAAGTAGTAGCCGCGCCGGACCGACAGGTCGACGGATGCCGCGTGGTGCACCGCGTCGACGGCGATGTCGCAGCCCGAGTTGCCCGCGCCGATGATGAGCACGCGCCTGCCGTCGAACGCCTTCGGCGACTTGTAGGCGCTCGTGTGCATGATCTCGCCCGAGAACTCGCCGCGGAAGCCCGGCACGTTCGGCTCGGCGAGCGTGCCGTTGGCCAGCACGACGCCCGAGTACTCGCCCGTCGTCTCGCCGTCGGGGCCGACGGCGGTCACGCGCCAGCCGTTCGAGCCGGGCGCATCGCCGTCGGCGACGGGCAGCGGCTCGACCGAGGTCACGCGCGTGTCGAAGCGGAAGGGCTCGCGCAGGCCGTACTCGTCGGCGTAGGCGCGGAAGTACCCGAGCAGCTCGCGGTGGCTCGGGTAGTCGGCCGTCGAGGCCATCGGGAACTCGGCGAACTCGGTCGTCGTGCGGCTCGAGATGAGGTGGGCCGATTCGTACATGGTCGAGCGCGGGTTGTCGATGTTCCAGAGGCCGCCGACGTCGGGGCCGGCCTCGAATCCGACGAAGGGGATGCCGGCGCGGCTGAGCGCTCTGGCTCCGGCGAGGCCCGATGGGCCCGCTCCGATGAGGGCGATGGGGTTCACTGGTGGTCCTGTGCTGGGTGCGGGCCGTTGGGGAGGCGGCGCGGTGGGGGAGTGCCCGGCTGACGGGCCGACCCAGCATAAGCGAACAACGCTCGGTTCCGTGCACGCGCTCTCATGCCGGGCCGCGGGCCCGCGGAACCCGGACCCGGCGCCCGACTCGGCGCCCGACTCGGCGCGCGACCCGGCCCTCGCGGGAGACTCCCAGACGGCATCGAGCCGACGCCCAATAGGCTTGCAACGTGGCGCACGGCATCTACATCTGTTCTGCTGAAGGCAACACCGGCAAGTCGACGGTCGCACTGGGGGTGCTCGACACGTTGACGAGGCGTGCGACGCGCGTCGGCGTGTTCCGGCCGATCGCCCGGTCGACCGACGAGCGCGACTACGTGCTCGACCTGCTGCTCGCGCACGACGCGGTCGTTCCCCTCGCCTACGACGAGGCCATCGGCGTCGACTACGACGCCGTGCACGCCGACCCCGAGGGGGCGCTCGCCGAGATCGTGCGCCGGTACAAGGCCATCGAGCACCGCTGCGACGCGGTCGTGATCCTCGGCTCCGACTTCACGGATGTCGGCAGCCCCACCGAGCTGGCCTACAACGCACGCATCGCGGCGAACCTCGCGGCGCCCGTGCTGCTCGTGCTCGGCGGCCGCGTGGGCGGTGGGCGCGAGCGCTCCGAGCACCTGGGGCAGTCCGAGGCCCGCACGCCCGACGACCTCGCCCAGCTCGCCGAGATCGCGGTCGAGGAGCTCGCGCGCGAGCACTCCACGCTCCTCGGCGTCGTGGTCAACCGCGCCGACGCCGAGCGTCTCGACGACATCGTGGCCGCCCTGCGGCCGATCGCGGGCCGGGTGCCGGCGACCGAGGCCGCCGGGCACGACGCCAGCGGCGGGGCATCCGTCGCCGTCTGGGCCATCCCCGAAGACCAGGTGCTCGTGGCGCCGTCGGTGCGCTCGATCATGGCCGCCGTCGACGGCGAGCTCGCCACGGGCGACCCCGACCTGCTCGACCGCGAGGCGCTCGGGGTCGTGATCGCGGCCATGTCGATGGAGAACGTGCTGACGCGTCTCATCGAGGGCTCGGTCGTGATCATCCCGGCCGACCGAAGCGAGGTGCTGCTCGGCGTGCTCACGGCGCACGCCTCGGCGAACTTCCCGTCGATCTCGGGCATCGTGCTGGTGGGCGGGTTCCCCCTCTCCGAACAGGTCGAGCGGCTCGTCGAGGGCCTGCGCGCCGGCCTGCCGATCATCCGCACGGCGCTCGGAAGCTACGACACCGCGGTCGCGATCACGCAGACGCGCGGTCGGCTCGCGGCCGAGTCCCAGCGCAAGCGCGACACGGCCCTCTCGCTCTTCGAGAAGCACGTCGACGGGCAGGCGCTGCTCGACCTGCTCGACGTCGCAGCACCCGAGGTCGTGACGCCGCTCATGTTCGAGTACGGCCTGCTCGAGCGTGCGAGGAGCGCGCGCAAGCACATCGTGCTGCCAGAGGGTTACGACGACCGGGTGCTCCGCGCAGCCGCCACGCTGCTCACGCGCGACGTCGCCGACCTCACGATCCTCGGCGAGGAGATCGAGATCCGCTCGCGCGCGATCGGCCTCGGCCTCGACCTCTCGAAGGCCGCGGTGCTCTCCAACCACGACTTCGTGCACGTCGCGCGCTTCGCCGAGGAGTACCAGCGGCGCCGCGCGCACAAGGGCGTCACGCTCGAGCAGGCGCGCGACACGGTCCAGGACGTGTCGTACTTCGGCACCATGATGGTCGAGCTCGGGCTCGCCGACGGCATGGTCTCCGGTGCCGTGCACACGACGGCGCACACGATCCGGCCCGCGTTCGAGATCGTGAAGACGAAGCCGGGCGTCGAGGTCGTCTCGAGCGTGTTCCTCATGGCGCTCGCCGACCGCGTGCTCGTCTACGGCGACTGCGCCGTCGTGCCCGACCCGACGGCCGAGCAGCTCGCCGACATCGCCATCTCCTCGGCGCGCACGGCCGCCCAGTTCGGCATCGAGCCGCGCGTGGCGATGCTCTCGTACTCGACCGGCGAGTCCGGCTCGGGCGCCGACGTCGACAAGGTGCGGCGTGCGACCGCGATCGTGCGCGAGCGGGCGCCCGAACTCGCGGTCGAGGGCCCGATCCAGTACGACGCGGCGGCCGATGCTGCAGTCGCACGCACGAAGCTCCCCGAGTCGGATGTCGCGGGGCGGGCGACGGTGTTCATCTTCCCCGACCTCAATACCGGCAACAACACCTACAAGGCCGTGCAGCGATCCGCGGGCGCGGTCGCGATCGGACCCGTGCTGCAGGGGCTCAACAAGCCCGTGAACGATCTCTCGAGAGGGGCCCTCGTGCAGGACATCGTGAACACCGTGGCGATCACGGCGATCCAGGCGGCCGACGCGTCATGAGCATCGTCCTCGTCGTCAACTCGGGTTCGTCTTCGCTGAAGTACCAACTGCTCGACGTCGAGACGGGGCATCCGCTCGCGAGCGGGCTGATCGAGCGCATCGGCACCGCCGACGGGCACGTGAAGCACACGGCGGCGGGCGGTGACGGCGAGCCGGTGGTGTGGGATGCCGCGGTCGACGCACCCGACCACGACGCGGCGTTCGGGGTCATGCTCGAGGCGTTCGCCGCGAACGGACCGTCGCTCGACGACCACGCGCCCGTCGCGGTCGGCCACCGGGTCGTGCAGGGCGGAGCCCGGTTCTTCGAGCCCACCGTCATCACCGAGCTCGTGAAGATCAACATCGACGAGCTCTCGGTGCTCGCACCGTTGCACAACCCGGCGAACCTCGCCGGAATCCGGGCCGCGCAGCGGGCGTTCCCCGGAGTGCCGCACGTGGCGGTGTTCGACACCGCGTTCCACCAGACGATGCCGCCCGCGGCTTACACGTACGCCATCGACCGCGCGCTCGCCGAGAAGCACCGCGTGCGCCGGTACGGCTTCCACGGCACCTCGCACCGGTTCGTGTCGCGCGCGGCCGCCGAGTTCCTGGGCCGCCCGGTCGAAGACCTGAAGCTCATCGTGCTGCACCTCGGCAACGGCGCATCGGCCTGCGCGGTCGACGGCGGCCGCTCGGTCGACACGAGCATGGGCATGACGCCGCTCGAGGGCCTCGTCATGGGCACGCGCTCGGGCGATCTCGACCCGGCAGTGATCCTGCACCTGCAGCGCCGGGCCTCGCTCGACGCCGATGCGACCGACCGCCTGCTCAACTCGCAGAGCGGCCTGCTCGGCCTCAGCGGGCACGCCGACATGCGCGACCTCGAGGCCGCACGAGCCGCGGGCGACGAGGCGTCCGTCGTCGCGTTCGACGTGTACGCGCACCGCCTGCGCTCGTACATCGGCGCGTACGCGGCGCAGCTCGGCCGGGTCGACGCGATCGTGTTCACGGCGGGCGTCGGCGAGAACTCCGCGACCGTGCGCGCGGCGGCGCTCGACGGGCTCGACTGGTTCGGCGTCGAGGTCGACGAGGCCCGCAACACCTCGTCCGACCGGGGCTCCAGGCGCATCTCGACCGATGCCTCGCGCACGGCCGTGCTCGTCGTGCCCACGAACGAGGAGCTCGAGATCGCACGCCAGACCTTCGAGGTCGTCGCGGGCTGAGTGCGACCGACTCGGCTCCGGACCTCTGCACGAGATCTTATGCAAGAAATGTTGTGCAAGAAGTCTTGCTGAACTAGCATCGGGGCATGGACGAGCGCGAGAACCCGATGTCGGATGCCGCGGCGAGCCGAGGTGACGACCCGGGGGCGAGCCCGACGGGTTCGCCGAGCCCGGAGCGCACCCCGGCGACGCGACGGGCGGCCGACGGACACGTCGACCTGCAGGACGCCGGATCCATGCGCGCCCTCGCGCACCCGCTGCGGCTGCGCATCCTCGGGCTGCTGCGCCTCGAGGGTCCGCACTCGGTCGGCATGCTCGTCGAGGCGACGGGCGCGGCATCCGGGTCGATCAGCTACCACCTGGGCACGCTCGCGAAGCACGGCTTCGTGGTGCCGGCGCCCGAGCGCGAGCGCGACGGCCGCGAGCGGTGGTGGAAGTCGGCGCACCAGATCACCGTGCTGCACGCCGAGGACTACCTCGGCGACCCCGAGCGCCGCGAAGCGGCCGAGGCCATGCGGCGGACCGTGCTCGAGTCGTACCACCGCGAACTGCTCGACGCGCTCGACGCCGAGCTCTCGCTCGAACCCGAGTGGGTCGCGGCGTCGGACTCGAGCGACGGCGCCGCGCACCTCACCGTCGACGAGATGCGCGAGCTCACCGCAGACCTCGATGCGGTGCACGAGAAGTGGTGGGCGCGTGGGCGCGAGCGCCGACCCGGCACCCGCACCGTGCGCTGGATCACGCACGTCTTCCCGCGGAGCGAGTCGTGAGCCGCGACGCCGAGGTGCTCGGCGAGACATCCGCGCCCCGATCGACGGATGCCGCGCGCCGCCGCCTGCCGATCCTCGCGCTGTTCGCGGCGCAGTTCTTCTCCCTCACGGGCAACGCGATCGCGCTCATCGCGATCCCGATCATCGCGCTCCAGCAGACCGGATCCCCGTTCGCCGCCGGCGTCGCCGGGGTCTTCGCGACCGTGCCGCTCGTGATCGGAGGCGCGTTCGGCGGGGTGCTCGTCGACCGCTTCGGTTACCGCGTCTCGAGCATCTTCGCCGACGTCGCGAGCGGCGTCACGGTGATCGCGATCCCGGTGCTCGCGGCCACGACCGGACTGCACTTCGGCGTGCTCCTCGCCCTCGTCTTCCTCGGCGGCCTGCTCGACCCGCCGGGCGACACCGCGAAGACCGTGCTGGTGCCCGATCTCGCCGCGCTCGCGCGCATGCCCCTGACCCGCGCGGCCGGCATCCAGTCGACCGTGCAGCGCACCGCGACCCTCATCGGCGCGGGCATCGCCGGCGCGGCCGTGGCGCTCGTCGGGCCGATGCCGGCGCTCGTGTTCGATGCGGCCGGGTTCCTCGTGTCGGCGCTGCTCGTGCTCGCGTTCGTGCCGCGTGCGGCGGCGAAGGCCGCCGAGGCGCATGCCGGTGCAGACGATGGCGTCGAGGGCGGTCGGAACGACGCCGAGCACTCCGCAGCCGGATTCGTGGCCGGCATCCGATTCATGGTGCGCACGCCGTTGCTGCTCGCGGTGGTGCTGCTCGTCACCCTGACGAACGCGATCGACGCCGCGGGCATGACCGTGCTGAAGCCCGTCTATGCGACCGACGTGCTGGGAGAGCCCGCACTGCTCGGCGCGATGATCGCGTGCTTCGCGGTCGGGGCGCTCACCGGCTCGGCGGTCTTCGGCTGGATCGGCCACCGCGCGTCGGGCCGGGTGATGTTCGCGGTCTGCTTCATGCTCGCGGGCACGCCGCCGTACCTGGCCATGGCCTTCGAGGTGCCGCTGCCGGTGCTGTTCGCGGTGCTGGTCGGCTCGGGCCTCGCGGCGGGCATGCTGAACCCGATGATCGCGACGGCGATGTACCAGTCCGTGCCCGACGGCATGCGGGCGCGCGTGTTCGGCGCCATGACCGCCGGGGTCGCGGCCTCGATGCCGCTCGGAGCGCTGATCGGCGGGCTCGCGGTCGAGCAGGTCGGCCTCGTGCCCACCCTCCTCGGCGCCGGCTGCCTCTACCTCGTGCTCGGCGCGAGCCCGCTGTTCATCCGGGCGTTCAGCGGTCTGTCGGCTGGTGCGACGCGCGCATCCGGATGACGGATGCCGCGGCATCCGCCCATCGAACCTCGCCGCGAGCCGCGGCGCGCGTCGTCAGCGCACGTGGCGGGCGCAGTCGATGCAGAGCTCGGCTGTGGGACGGGCGTCGAGGCGGGCCACGGTGATGCGCTTGCCGCAGTTCGTGCAGAAGCCGTAGCTTCCGTCGGCGATGCGGGCGAGCGCGTGGTCGATGTCGGCGATCTCGGCGCGCACGTCGGCGAGCACCGCGGTGCGCTGCGACCACTCCTGCGTCATGGTCGGGCCCTCGGGGTCGTGCTCGTCGTCGGCGGTGGCGTCGGATCGCGCGATGCGCACCGCCGTCATCGCGTCGTCGAACTCTGCCAGGCGCTCTTCGGCGTCGGCGCGCTCGGCGCGCAGCCTGGCCTCGAATCTCGTGAGCTGTGCCGGTGTCATCGTCGTCGCCGTCATCACGCCCCCTTCCGGTCACCGCATGCTACGCCTGCCACGTCCGGAACGCGTGTCGGACGCGGCAACTACGATTGAGCCGTGGTCACCGCCCTGTATCGCCGTTACCGGCCTGAGACGTTCGCCGAGATGATCGGACAGTCGCAGGTGACCGATCCGCTCATGACGGCGCTGCGCACCGATCGCGTCAATCACGCCTACCTGTTCAGCGGCCCGCGCGGCTGCGGCAAGACCACGTCGGCGCGCATCCTCGCGCGCTGCCTGAACTGCGCAGAGGGCCCCACCGACACCCCGTGCGGCACGTGCCCGAGCTGCGTCGAGCTCGCGCGCGGCGGCGGCGGTTCGCTCGACGTCGTCGAGATCGACGCGGCGAGCCACAACGGCGTCGACGACGCGCGCGACCTGCGCGAGCGCGCGGTGTTCGCGCCTGCGCGCGACCGCTACAAGATCTTCATCCTCGACGAGGCGCACATGGTCACCCCGCAGGGCTTCAACGCGCTGCTGAAGCTCGTCGAAGAACCGCCCGAGCACGTGAAGTTCATCTTCGCGACGACCGAGCCCGACAAGGTGCTGGGCACCATCCGCTCCCGCACGCACCACTACCCGTTCCGGCTCGTGCCGCCGGGTCCGATGCTCGAGTACGTGCAGCAGCTCTGCGCCGAAGAGGGCGTCGAGGTCGCGCCCGGCGTGCTGCCGCTCGTCGTGCGCGCGGGCGGGGGCTCGCCGCGTGACACGCTGTCGCTGCTCGACCAGCTCATCGCGGGCTCCGAGGGCACGAGCATCGACTACGAGCGGGCCGTCGCCCTGCTCGGCTACACCCACGGCGCGCTGCTCGACGAGGTCGTCGACGCCATCGGCCAGGGCGACGCCGCCGGTGCGTTCGCCGCGGCCGACCGGGTCGTGCAGACGGGTCAAGACCCGCGCCGCTTCGTCGAAGACCTGCTCGAGCGCCTGCGCGACCTCATCGTCGTCGCCGCTTCGACTCCAGAGGCCGCCGCGGCCGTGCTGCGCGGGGTCCCCGCCGACGAGCTCGCACGCATGAGCACGCAGGCATCCGCCTTCGGCGCGGCCGAGCTCTCGCGCGTGGCCGACCTCGTCAACCAGACCCTCACCGAGATGAGCGGGGCGACCTCGCCGCGCCTGCACCTCGAGCTCATGCTCGCTCGGGTGCTCGTGCCCGCCATCGACGACACCCAGCGTGGCGCGATCGCCCGCGTCGAGCGCCTCGAGCGTCGCGTCGGGGTCACGGATGCCTCGGGCGAGCCGTCGCGCGACGATCGTGCCGCCGCGCCGGCTCCCGTCCGGGCCCCTGCCCCTGCGCCGGTCGCATCGGTGCCCCGTTCCGCGGATGCCGTGCCCTCGGCCGCGGCGGCGACCGTGAACGCGTCGGTCGACGCTCCGGCCTCGGCCGGCTCGGCATCCGAGCCTGCCGCCTCCGCGTCGTCGGCACCGGCCGCCGGACCCGATCCCGCTCGCGTGTCCGTGCCGATGCCGAAGCCCGTCGGGCCGGTCACCCTCCAGCAGATGCGCGACGCCTGGCCCGAGGTGCTCGCCGCGCTCCAGCGCGTCAAGCGCACCGCCTGGATGGCCGCGCTCACCGCGCAGGTCATCGACTACCGATCCGACGACGACGTGCTCGTGCTCGGATTCCCCAGCCAGAACGACGTGAACGATCTCAAGGGTTCGGCCGGCGCCCAGAGCCCCGCCGAGCTGCTGCGCGCGGCGATCACCGAGGTGCTCGGCATCCAGGTCAAGTTCATTCCGCGGGTCATCGGCGCGCAGGCCCCGACGCCTCCCGCACCTGCGGGGCGTCCTGGCGACGGCGGGGCATCGAGCTCCGCGTCGACGGCGCCTGCGCCGTCCACCGCTTCGGCGTCGGCACCCGCGCCGACGGCCGTCGCGCCGGCCGGTGTCGCCTCGAAGGGCCGGCCGTCGACGCGCGACGCCCAGCAGGCTCCGACCTCGGATGCCAGTGCTTCGAACGCCGGCTCGTCGAAGGCCGGTGCTTCGAAAACCGGAGCCCCGAAGGCCGGAGCCTCGAACCCCGCGTCCTCCGGGCCCGTCGATTCGTGGGCCACGGTCGCGATCCCGAGCGACGAGCCGGTCGCCGCTGCGCAGACCTCCACCGGGCGAGCCGGGACCGCGACCGCGGTGCTCACCCGCGAGGCCGAGCCTCCGGCGTCACGCCAGGTCGAAGCACCGCAGGTCGCCGAGGTCGCGCCCGCCGCTGCGGTCGCGCCGGTCGCCGAACCCACGTCACGCGATGCAGCCCGATCTGCCGAGCCGGGCGTGCCCGCCGACGCCGACGCGCCTCCGCTCGACGAGGAGCCGCCGTTCGACCCCGACTACGATCGGGGTGCTCCGGCCGACGAGCTCGGCGGCGGTCGGCCGCAGGCTCAGCGGGCGACCGCTCCGGCGGCCTCTTCCCCGACCGCCGCTGCCGCAGCCGAGTCGAGCGCCGCCGGAGCCCCGGCGCGCGCGACGCGTGCATCCGGTCGGCCGAACGCGGGCTCCAGCGCCGCGAACGGCGGCGGCATCCAGCGCTACGGCGAGGCCGTCGTGCGCGAGGTGCTCGGCGCCACGTTCCTCGAAGAGGTCGAGGCGCCCGCGCGCCCCGGCTTCGGTGAGCGGGGGTAGCGCGTGTACGAGGGCATCGTCCAAGAGCTGATCGACGAACTCGGCCGGCTCCCCGGCATCGGGCCGAAGTCGGCGCAGCGCATCGCGTTCCACATCGTGCAGACCGAGCAGTTCGACGTGAGCCGCCTCGCCGAGATCCTGATGGACGTGCGCCAGAAGGTGCGCTTCTGCGAGATCTGCGGCAACGTCTCCGAGCAGCAGACGTGTGCGATCTGCCGCGACCCGCGCCGCGACCCGACGCTCATCTGCGTCGTCGAAGAGGCCAAAGACGTCGTGGCGATCGAACGCACGCGCGAGTTCCGCGGGCTGTACCACGTGCTGGGCGGCGCGATCAGCCCGATCGACGGCATCGGGCCCGATGAGCTGCGCATCCGCCAGCTCATGCAGCGACTCGCCGACGGCACGGTGGTCGAGGTCATCATCGCGACCGACCCGAACCTCGAGGGCGAGGCGACGGCGACCTACCTCAGCCGGCTGCTCACGACCCTCGAGATCCGGGTCACGCGCCTCGCCTCCGGCCTGCCCGTCGGTGGCGATCTCGAGTACGCCGACGAGGTCACGCTCGGCCGGGCGTTCGAGGGCCGCCGCATCGTCGGCTGACCCGACCGCTCGCCGCGACGCCCTGCTCGCCCGGCCGGGCGGGCCGGCTGCGGCATCCGTTCGTTCTGCCGAGGGTTGACGCGCGGCGCGCCGTGGACTGGACTGGGGGCATGGCCGTGAGCCGGGGTGCCGAGTGGGTCGCGGGCTACGTCGCGGCCTGGGAGTCGAACGACCCGGCGGCGATCGGCGCACTCTTCACCGATGACGCCGTCTACCTCACGAGTCCCGATTCCAAGCCGCGGGTCGGTCGCGACGAGATCGTCGCGGGGTGGCTCGAAGACCTCGACGAGCCGGGCACCTGGGCCTTCGACTGGAAGGTGCTGCACGAGCGCGACGGGTTCGTGGTCGTGCAGGGTCGCACGGTGTATCCGGCCCGCAAGAACGACTACCTCAACCTCTGGATCATCCGGCTCGCGCCCGACGGCCGGGCCAGCGAGTACACCGAGTGGTACATGGCCCGGGGGCACCGGGACTGAACGCGGCGCGCCCGCCCGCGGCATCCGTCAGCGCAGCACCTCGATGAGCACGACCCACGAGTACAGGATCGCCGCGGCGATGGCGAGGATCGTCGCGACCGCGAGGAGCCAGAGCCCCACGACGACCGCCCCGGCGAGCAGCGCGATCGCGCCGGCGAGGTAGAGGCCGAGGGGCAGCGTGCCGACGATCGACTTCGCGAGCTGCTGCGCGGGCGTTCCGTGGTGCTCGCTCGAGTCGGCCCGGATGACGCGGATCGCGTGCACCTGGAAGCCGCCGACGAGCAGCGTGAGCACCAGCACGACCCCGCCGTACACCGCGCTCGGCTGTTCGGGCGCGAGCGCCAGGCCCGTGACCGCGATCGCGAGCACGAGGGTCGCGATCCCCACGGCCGCGCGTGCCGGAAGCGTGGCGGATTTCAGGATGGTGCCGATGTTCACGGACATCGCGACGATGAGCAGGCCCGCCAGCGCCGCGGTCGCGCCCACCATCGCGACATTGAACTCGGACCACTCGTCGAGTGCCTCGGTCATGCCCGAACTCTAGCGCCGTCACATTGCCGGAGGGGTATACGCGCCGCACGTATGATGGGGGTTCCGGCGTCCCGAGGTGCATTCCCGGCGCCCCCTCCCACCCCCTTGGAGACCACGTGGCGTTGATCGTGCAGAAGTTCGGCGGGTCCTCCGTCGCCGACGCGGAGAGCATCAAGCGCGTGGCCAAGCGCATCGTCGAGACCCGCAAGGCGGGTAACGACGTGGTCGTGGCGGTCTCCGCCATGGGCGACACGACCGACGAACTGATGGACCTCGCGAACGACGTCACGCCGATCCAGGCGCCTCGCGAGCTCGACATGCTGCTCTCCGCGGGCGAGCGCATCTCGATGGCGCTGCTCGCGATGGCCATCAAGAGCATGGGCCACGACGCACGCAGCTTCACCGGCAGCCAGGCCGGCATGATCACGGATGCCACGCACGGTGCCGCGCGCATCGTCGACGTCACCCCGGTGCGACTCCGCGAGGCGCTCGACGAGGGCGCCATCGTCATCGTCGCCGGATTCCAGGGCTTCAGCCGCGAGTCGCGCGACATCACGACGCTCGGCCGCGGCGGCAGCGACACGACCGCCGTCGCCCTCGCCGCCGCGCTGCAGGCCGACGTCTGCGAGATCTACACCGACGTCGACGGCGTGTTCACATCCGATCCGCGCATGGTGAAGAAGGCGCACAAGCTCGACCGCATCACCAGCGAGGAGATGCTCGAACTCGCATCCTCGGGTGCCAAGGTCCTGCACATCCGTGCCGTGGAGTACGCGCGCCGCCACGGCGTGACCCTGCACGTGCGCTCGTCGTTCAACAACAACGAGGGGACCATCGTCTACGACCCCTCGCGTCTTCCCGAAGGAGCTGCTGTGGAAGAGTCCGTCATCGCCGGAGTCGCCGTCGACCTGTCCGACGCCAAGATCACCGTCGTCGGCGTGCCCGACAAGCCGGGCGTCGCCGCCAAGATCTTCAAGATCGTGGCGAACACCAACGCGAACGTCGACGTCATCGTCCAGAACGTCTCGGCGGCCACCACCGGCCGCACCGACATCTCGTTCACGCTGCCGAAGACCGACGGCGAGAAGGCGCTCACCGCACTCGCCTCTGCGAAGGACTCGATCGGCTTCGAGTCGCTGCAGTACGACGACCAGATCGGCAAGCTCTCGCTCGTCGGCAACGCGATGCGCAACGCGTCGGGAGTCTCGGCCAAGCTGTTCGAGGCGCTGTTCGAGGCCGGCATCAACATCGAGATGATCTCGACGAGCGAGATCCGCATCACCGTGGTCACGCGCGCCGACAGCGTCGCCGACGCCGCGCGTGCGGTGCACACCGCGTTCGATCTCGACTCCGACGTCGACGCGGTCGTGCACGGCGGCACCGGCCGCTGAGGCGCGCGCCCGCGGCATCCGTCGACTGCCGCATTTCGGGGCAAAGCTGCCAGAACAGGACGAATGCCCGCATTCGGTGCTGAACCGGCTGCGGCGTCCTGCACACTGGAGAGACGATCGTCCGGGTCGCGGTGAGGCCGCGAACCCGCAGAGATAGGGAATCACGCATGGCACAGGGAGTGAACATCGGCGTCGTCGGCGCCACCGGTCAGGTCGGCGCCGTCGTGCGTCAGCTGCTCGAGGAGCGCGACTTCCCGGTCGCCTCGATCCGCTACTTCGCCTCGGCGCGGTCGGCCGGCTCGACGCTGCCGTGGAAGGGCGAAGACATCGTCATCGAAGACGCCTCGACCGCAGACCCGACCGGCCTCGACATCGCGATCTTCTCGGCCGGTGCGACGCTCTCGAAGGCGCAGGCGCCCCGCTTCGCCGCGGCCGGCGTCACGGTCGTCGACAACTCGAGCGGCTGGCGCATGGACCCCGAGGTCCCGCTCGTCGTGAGCGAGGTCAACCCGCACGCGATCGACGAGGCCGTCAAGGGCATCATCGCGAACCCGAACTGCACCACGATGGCGGCCATGCCCGTGCTCAAGGTGCTGCACGACGAGGCCGGACTCGAGCGGCTCATGGTCTCGACCTACCAGGCCGTGTCGGGCGCGGGCCTCGCCGGCGGCGAGGAGCTGCTCGCGCAGGCGAAGGCCGCGGTCGCGCAGGACGCGATCAACCTCGTGCACGACGGCCGTGCGGTCGAGTTCCCCGAGGCCGAGAAGTTCCCGCGCACCATCGCGTTCGACGTGATCCCGCTCGCGGGCTCGATCGTCGACGACGGCGACCTCGAGACCGACGAAGAGAAGAAGCTGCGCAACGAGAGCCGCAAGATCCTCGAGCTGCCGGGCCTCCGCGTCGCGGGCACCTGCGTGCGCGTGCCCGTCTTCACCGGCCACTCGCTCTCGATCCACGCCGAGTTCGCGAACCCGATCACGCCCGACCGCGCCACCGAGCTGCTCTCGGCCGCACCCGGCGTCGCGCTCAGCGACGTGCCCACCCCGCTGCAGGCGGCCGGCACCGACCCCAGCTACGTCGGTCGCATCCGTCAGGACCAGTCGGCCGACGACGGCAAGGGCCTCGTGCTCTTCATCTCGAACGACAACCTGCGCAAGGGCGCGGCGCTGAACGCCGTGCAGATCGCCGAGCTCATCGCGGCGAAGCTGCCCGCGGCGGTCTAGGCCCGCCCGGCATCCAGCCGAAGATCCGAACGCCCGTCGGCCCCGAACCACTCGCATGAGCGGAACTCGAGGCTGGCGGGCGTTCGGCGTCGCGGCGGCGTGCATCGGCGGCGGCGCGGTGCTCGGCGTGCTGCTCGCGGCTTGCGGCGGCGCACCGGCATCCGATCGCCCGGAGCACGCGTTGCCGGCCGATGCCCCCGTGGTCGCCTTCTACGGGGACTCGTACACGCTCGGCACCGGAGCGAGCTCGCCGGAGCGGCGCTGGTCGAGCATCATCGCCGCCGGACGGGGGTGGCGCGAGTTCAACCCGAGCGTCAACGGGCTCGGCTTCGTGAACAACCGTTCGGCCTCGCTCGGCGGCCCGGCGCCCGACCTCGTCGAGGCCATCGTCGCGCACGAGCCGGCGCCCGACCTCGTGTTCGTCACGATGGGGCTGAACGACAACTTCTCGATGCCGTCGCGGGCCGACGAGATCCGCGACGCGATCGACGGCGACCTGGCGAGGCTGTCGGAGGGCCTGCCCGACGCCCGCCTCGTCGTGGTCGAGCCGTTCTGGTACACCGACGAGCGCCCCGAGTCGGTCGAGCAGATCATCGGCTGGGTGCGATCGGGTGCCGAACGCGTCGATGCCGAGTGGATCGGCGGCGCGTCGCACTGGATCGAGGGGCATCCGGAGTGGATGGCCGCCGACGGCCTGCACCCGAACGACGACGGCTACGCCGAGATGGCCCGTCGGATGGACGCGGAGTTGCAGGCCATCGGCCTCTGACCCGCCGCCTATGCTGGCCGACATGGGGGAGACGCGGTACTCGCGGTGGGAACTGTCGTTCCTCGTCGCAGCCTGGGTGGTGTTCGTCGCGTCGGTCGTGCGGGCGCTGCAGGTGGTGCTGGTCGAACTGCACCCCGCCCTGCTCGTCGTGCTCGCCGTCGAGGTGGGGGCCATCGCGGCGGCGTCGACCTTCCGGATCGCGATCGCCGACACCGCCGCAGTGCCGATGGTCGGCATGGCGGCGTCGCTGCTCGTGCTGACGGTGGCCGCGGAGTGGCCGCTCGCGGGGGCGGGGGTGTTCGGGCTCGGCATCTTCCTCGGCTACTCGGTGCTGCTGCGCAGCCCCGTGCGAGCCGGTTATGCGGCGGGCGTCGCCTCGCTCGCGGCGTTCGCCTATCTCTGGTCGGTGCAGGCGCTGACCGCGCTCGCGTGGCCGCCGCCGATCGCGCTCGCCGTCGGCGTCGCCGTGTACCTGCTCGTGATCCTCACGGTGGAGGCGGCACGCCAACGCTGGCGTTGGACCCTCGACGGAAGCGTCGGGTTCTCGGCGGTGCGACCCGTGCGGCTCGTCGCGGTCTGGGCCATGATCACCGGCCTGGCCGTGCTGGTCTGGGGACTCGCTCGCGTCGTGGTCGGATGGCCGGAGGTGTCGACCGCGTCGTTGGTGGCCGCGCTGATCATGGTCGCGGGCGCCATGGCCTTCCTCGCCGTCGCGCCGCTCCGACGCCTGCGCGAGGCGACGGTGCGCCTCGACCACGTCGTCGAGGCCGCACGCGACCTGCCGTGGGCGCAGGTCGACGACGTCGAGGCGCACCTCGTCGACCTGGCGCGGGAGGCGGTGCGCGCCGAGTCGGTCGCCCTCGGCACGCGACGGGCCTCGGAATCCGAGATCGAGGCGATCGTGCTCGACGCCGAGGGCGACCTGCTGCACCTGGTCGCGACGCGGCCGCTGAACGCGCTCGCGTTCTCGGCGAACGACCGTCGCGTGCTCGACTCGCTCGCGCACATGGGCTCGGTCGTCATGCAGTCGAGGGCCGACATCCGCCAGCTCGAGCGTCGTGCGGGCTCGGACAGCCTCACGGGACTGCCGAACCATCGGGCGTTCCAGGACCACCTCGAGGCCGCGAACGAGGCACGGGGCGTCGACGGTGCGACGGGCCTCGCCGTGCTCTACGTCGACGTCGACGACTTCAAGGACCTCAACGACCATCTGGGCCACCGGTTCGGCGACCACGTGCTGCAGTCCGTGGCCGCCAGGCTCGTGGAGTCGGTGCGGCCGGGCGACGTCGTCGCCAGACTCGGAGGCGACGAGTTCGCCGTGATCCTCTCGCCGCTCGCCTCCAGTGACGAGGCGCGGTCGATCGCGGACCGGCTCCTGGCGCGCTCGGGCGAGGTCATCGAGCTCGACGGCATGGCCGTGCTGCCGAGCCTGAGCGTCGGCGTCGCGTACTCGGAGCATCGCGAAGATGACGTCGCCGCACTCGTGGACGAGGCCGATCGCATGATGCTCTCGGTCAAGCGCGCGGCGAAGGAGGAGACCTCGCCGCGGATGGGCAACGTGGGCATGACGACCCGACGATCGGGCCGCATCAACGACGTCGTGGAGCACATGATCGACGTCGACGGGCACCGTCTCGCGTTCCAGCCGGTGGTCAGCCTCATCGCCGACCGGGTCTGGGCGTTCGAGGCGCTCCTCAGGGTGCGCGATGCCAACGGCTCGCCGATCTCGCCCGACATGTTCGTCGAGGCGGCCAAGCAGCTCGGGCGGTTCAACGAGCTGACCGAGCAGATCGTGCATCGGGCCCTCGCGGGCGCTCGGAGGTTCGTCTCCCTGGAGTCGACGGTCGCATGCGTGACGGTGAACATCGACGCGGGGCAGATGCTGCCCGGCGAGCTCGGCGGGTTCCTCGAAGGCGTGGTCGAGGAGTACCCCGAGGTGCAGCTCTGCCTCGAGCTCAACGAGCGCTCGGTGCTCACGGCCGACGACGAGATGCGCGCCCAGATCGCGCGACTCCGGGCCCGCGGCATCCTGATCGCCCTCGACGACTACGGTTCGGACCGGTCATCGGTCGCCTCGCTGGTCCGGGTGCCGATGGACATCCTCAAGATCGATCGCGCACTCTCGGACTCGTTGACCGAGCCGGCGCAGGTCGCGGTGCTCCGCGCGCTTCAGGAGTTCGGGGACACGCTCGACTACTCGATGGTCGTCGAGGGCGTCGAGGATGCCGCCTCGGCCGCGGCCCTGCGCGAGATCGGGGTGCGCAGCGCGCAGGGGTACTACTACGGCGTGCCGATGACGGTCGATGCGACGGCTGAGCGCCTTCGACGTCACGGTGCGCGCGCCGTGCTCGACGGCCAGGAGCTGCGCGAGCTCGTCGAGATGCAGCAGTTCGAGGGACCTACTCCGTAGTCGGCGCGCCGTCGGGGCCGTCGGGTCGGCTGCAGGCTCTTCGACGGCCGCCGACGGGTCGACGGGGGCGGCCGTCACGTCGGCCGGGTCGATCGCGGCCCACGGGGAGCTGTCGGGGTCGACCTCGGACTCGCGGGGGCTGTCGCCCTGCGTCCACCACTTCGCCTCGTAGGGGAGCCCGTCGAAGAGCACCCGGTCGCCCTGGTTGTAGATCGCGTCGCCCTGCCACTCGGGATACGTGCCGGGCGGCACCGTCGGCATCGGGATCGGGGTCTCGCCGGGCAGCACCGGGCCGATGAGGGTCCACGGCGTCTCGAACTCCTGCAGCACGGGGTTGTCGGGCACGTCGCCCTTCGTCCACCACTTCGCCTCGTAGACGTTCTGCCGCCAGACCACCTTCGAGCCCGCGCGGTACGACGTGCTCTCGTCCCAGATCGGGTAGGGGCTGGTCGCCGGGTCGTCGGTCGGCACCGGCGGCAGGGTCTCGGGCGCCGTCGTCGCGCCGACGCCGGCGAGCGGTCGCCCGTCGAGGTCGGCGCCCAGCACCTCCGCGTAGGTCTGGTCGCCCTGATCGACGCCGCTGCACGAATCCGACACGCGCTCGAGGTCGTAGTAGTTCGGCCCGCAGGTCACGTCGCGGTTCAACGACCACATCGAGGTGCGGCCGATGCGCTCCTGCACGACGAAGGCGTTGACCGTGGCGGCATCCTCGAGGGTGAAGACCTCGTCGACCACGTCGTTCTGGCCGATCATGGGCGTCGCGCCGATCTTGCCCCACAGGGTCGCATCGGTGAGCGGCGTGTCGTTGCGGTCGTACAGGATGCCGAGCTGGCGGTGCGCGGCCTGCAGCGCATCGACCGAGGCGTCGCCCATCGACTGCGTCTCGGGCTTGCTCTCGCCGTAGTTCATGGTCATCACGTTGAGGCCGGCGAGGTCGACGCCCTCCGCCAGCATCTTCGCGACGAGGTCGGTGCCGTCGGGCGTGAGCCCGTCTGGCGTGACCGGCAGGGTCAGCCAGACGTCGACGGGGTCCCCGGCGGCCGCGCGCTGCTCCTGCAGCTCTGCGACGGCCTTCGCGCGACGCTCGATCGACGCGGCATCGGTGAGCGCGTCGCCCTCGAGGTCGAGGTCGATCGCCGACGTGTCGTAGCGGTCGAGCACCGCGGCGTAGGCGTCGACGAGGCGGGACTCGTCGGCGCAGGCGACCGCGAGTTCGTCGTTCAACTGCCCGCCGAACGAGACGAGCACCTCGCCGCCCTGCTTCTGCACTCTGGCGATGCGGCGATCGAGGTCGAGCGTGGTCTCGGCCTCGTCGAGCGAGTACGCCGCACCCCACGAGGGCACGCACGGATCGTCGGTCGAGGCGACGACGAACGAGAGCACGACGTCCTGGTCGGCCTCTCCGCGCGGCTGCTCGAATGCGAAGAACGGCGTGGCCGTGACGTCGACGTACGCGGCGAACCACGGCTCGCTGGTCTTCGACCTGCTGTCCTCGAACCAGCGCCAGCCCTGGAACCCGGCGAAGACGAGGGCCGCGATCACGGCGACCAGCACGGTCAGGCGCACGGGTGAGACGTGACGCCCGGGGAATCGCTTCGACATGGCCCTCGCAGGGTTGAGGATGTGGAACGGCAGCGGGCAGCCGTACGCACCATGCTCGAGCCCCCTATCGTATCCTACAGACGTTGTTCCATTCGAAACGGTTACGGGGGGCCGGATGACCGACGACGAGATCGCTCCGCGTGCACGGAAGCGCCAATGGGGTGCCGAGCGGCGATCGGAGCCGATGTCGATCGTGCACGCGCGCCCGAGCGTGGCGAAGATCGCCTGGGGTCGCATCGCGATCGTGCTGACCGTGGTCTTCTGGCTGATCTACGTGGTCACGACGATCATCCGCGAGTTCATCGAGGCGCCCGGCGGGTTCCGCTTCACGATGGAGGCCATCGGCTACCTGATCGTGGTGACGTTCCTGACGTTCTCGGCGTCGATGTACCTGCTCGCCCGCCAGGGCGCGCTCTACCGGTTCCGCGATCATCGACGCGTGCCGCGGGCCGAGATCGACCGGCACTTCCGCCACCACGCGGGTGGCATCACGGTGCTCGTGCCCTCGTACGCCGAGGAGCCGGGCGTCGTGCGCGGCACGCTCTGGTCGGCCGCGCTGCAGGAGTACGCGGATCTGCGCGTCGTGCTGCTCGTCGACGATCCCGTGGTGCCGAAGACCGACGAGGACCGCGTGCGGCTCGAGGCCACGCTCGCCCTGCCCGGGCAGATCGAGGACGCGCTGCGCGGCCCTTCGGCCAGGTTCGCGGGGGCGCGCGAGGCGTTCGAGCGGGGCATCCGGGACGGCGGTCAGGTCACGGCGTCGCAGCTGGCGGGCCTCGCCGACGACTACGAGTCCGCCGCGGTCTGGCTCGAGACGATGGCCGACGAGGAGCCCGTGGTCGACCACGTCGACGAGTTCTTCGTCGACCAGGTGCTCATGGGCCTCGCCTCCGAGCTGCGCCTGAGCCTGCTCGCGCTGCGCGCCGCGATCGACCAGCAGGCGCTGCCCTCGGCGGACCGCATGCTCGAGCTGCACCTTCGGCTCGAACGCATCTTCTCGGTGAAGGCGTCGTCGTTCCAGCGCAAGCGCTACGCCTCGCTCTCGCACGAGGCGAACAAGGCGATGAACCTCAACGCGTACATCGGGCTCATGGGCCGGGGGTGGCGCACCGAGGAGTCCGCCGCCGGAACGCTGCTGCGCCGCGTGGAGGACCTCTCGCAGGCCGACTTCTTCGTGCCGGACACGACCTACCTGCTGACGCTCGACGCCGACTCGCTGCTGCTGCGCGACTACTGCGTGCGGCTCGTGTACTTCCTCGAGGAGCCGGGCAACGAGCGCGTCGCGGTGACGCAGACGCCGTACTCGTCGTTCCGTGGCGCCCCGACCCGCATCGAGCGCATCGCCGGGGCCACGACCGACCTGCAGCACATCCTGCATCAGGGCATGAGCTATTACGGCGCGACGTTCTGGGTGGGCGCGAACGCCGTGATCCGCAAGCGCGCGATCGAGGACATCGTCGAGATCGAGACGGTCGGCGGCTTCGAGATCGCCACGTACATCCAGGACCGCACGGTCATCGAGGACACCGAGTCGAGCATCGACCTCGGCGCGCACGGCTGGACCCTCATCAACTACCCCGAACGGCTCAGCTACTCGGCGACGCCGCCCGACTTCGGCTCGCTCGTCGTGCAGCGGCGGCGCTGGGCGAACGGCGGCCTGCTCATCATGCCGAAGCTGTGGAAGCAGGCGCGCGACCGCAGGTTCCGCCGCGAACGCATCCTCGTGCGCGAGATGTGGCTGCGCACGAACTACATGGCGTCGATCGCCTGGGCGAGCTTCGGCCTGCTGTTCCTGCTCGCCTACCCCTACGACAGCCGCCTGCTCTCACCCGTGGTGTTCCTCGCTGCCCTGCCGTACTTCATCGCGATGGGCAGCGACCTGCGCTACTGCGGGCACCGGTTCTCGGACATCTTCCGCATCTACGGGTTCAACCTCGTGCTGCTGCCGGTGAACCTCGCGGGCGTGCTGAAGTCGATGCAGCAGGCGCTCACCGGCGAGAAGATCCCGTTCGTGCGCACCCCGAAGGTCAAGGACCGCACGGCGGCGCCCGCGATCTACGTCATCACGCCGTACCTGATCGTCGCGTTCTCGCTGCTGACCCTCTGGCGTGACGTGCTCGCGCAGAACTGGGGCAACGCGGCCTTCGCGGCGTTCAACGCGGTGCTCGCGTTCTACGCGATCCGCGCCTACATCGGCATCCGCAACTCGTTCGTCGACATCTGGCTGGGCATGCTCAACTGGCTCTACGTGCCCGATCGCAAGCAGGCGAAGGCTTCGGATGCCGCGGGCGCGCCGGGTGCGGGTGCGGCGGCCGCGGGGGTCGCCGGTGCTGCGGCCGGTTCGGCCGGGCCCGCGGGCGAGGCGCCGCCGGCGGCTCCGAAGCCCGTCGACTGGGAGGGCATCCTGTACCACGGCGATCGTCGCCTGAACCGGGACCTGCGTCGCGACAACGACCGGCGTCGCAGGGCGGGCTCGCGCGCCGGGTCCTGAGCGCGGGCCACGCCGACGACGGCGACGGATGCCGCGGGCGGCCGCCCGCGGCATCCGGATCCGTCGTCTCGGCGTGCCGTGCGTCAGCCCTGGGGGATCGCGGCGACCACGTCGATCTCGACGAGGATGTTCGCGAGGCGCGAGCCGACCGTGGTGCGCACGGGGTAGGGCTCGGTGAAGAACTCGGCGTAGGCGACGTTGTACTCGGCGAAGTCGGCGAGGTCCTCGAGGTGCGCGGTGACCTTCACGACGTCGTCGAACGTCAGGCCGTACTCCGCGAGCACGGCGCCGAT
This sequence comes from Agromyces sp. CF514, assembly GCF_900113185.1. Lineage (NCBI taxonomy): Bacteria > Bacillati > Actinomycetota > Actinomycetes > Micrococcales > Microbacteriaceae > Agromyces > Agromyces sp. CF514. The sequence continues at coordinate 1,462,092 of NZ_FOZD01000001.1, forward strand.
GTTGCGCAGCACCTGGCGGGTCTGCTCGGCGGCGCCGCCCTCGACGACGAGGCCGGTGGCCGGGTCCTGGGGGCCGAAGCCCGCGGTGTACAGGAAGCCGTTCGCGACGACGCCGTGGCTGTAGGGGCCGGCGGGCTTGGGCGCGTTCGAGAGGGTGACGGCGGTCTTGGGCATGGGTTCCTCCGGTGGTGTTTCGGTTTCGGTCGGTGGTCAGCGGTCTGTGGTCGGCGGGTCAGGCGATCTCTGCGGAGATCGCCGCGGCGGCCTCGCGGAGCGCGGGCAGGTGACGTTTCAGCTGGTCGAGGTCGGCGACCATGCGCACAGCGGTGACCGAGATGGCGCCGACGACGCCGAGCGGGCTCTCGATCGGCACGGCGAGGCAGTTGACGTACGGCTCGAACTCGCGGTCGTCGGTGGCCCAGCCGCGGGCGCGCACGCGCACGAGCTCGTCGTCGAGGTGTTCGCGCGTCGTGATCGTGAGGTCGGTGTAGCGCTCCCAGGTGACGCCGTCGAGCACGGCGTCGCGGCGCGGCACGTCGAGGTTCGCGAGGATCGCCTTGCCGACCGCCGAGCAGTAGGGGATCACCGCCTTGCCGATGCGCGAGTACATGCGCACGCCCGACTCGTCCTCGGCCTTGTCGACGTAGACGATCGACCGGTCCATGAGGGCTGCGAGGTGCACGGTGTTGCCCGTGCGCCGCTGGAGGCGACGCACGTGCTCGGCGCCGACATCGCGCAGGTCGAGCGATTCGAGCGCCTCCTTCGAGAGGGCGGCGAGGCGCGTGCCGAGCGTGTAGCGGCCGTTGCCGCGGCGGCGCACCCAGCCCACCTCCTCGAGCGCCTGCAGCTCGCGGAACATCGTCGAGCGGTGCAGGTCGAACGCCTCGGCGAGTTCGGCGACGGTGCGCGGGTCGGCGGCGATCGCGTCGATGATGCGCGCGGCGCGGGTGACGGACTGCGACATGTCAGGCCTTCCTTCCGGTCGAGGAGGGGCGCAGTGCGGTCTCGAGCCCGTCGGCGACCACGCGATCGGTGCCTGAGCGACGGATGCTGCGGCCCGGCGTCGCCCCGGTGAGCCGGCCGTCGGCCAGCACGGGCACGCCCGCGACGAGCACGTCGTCGATGCCCTCGGCGAGGGCGAGCGGCGCGTCGTAGGTCGCCCGGTCGGCGACGCGAGCGGGATCGACGAGCACGAGGTCGGCGACGGCGCCCGGTCGCACGCGGCCCCGATCTCCGAGCCCGAACCGGTCGGCCGCCCTGGTCGAGACGAGCGCCGCGGCATCCGCCCAGCTCATGGCGCCCTGGTCGACGACGAGCGAGCGCAGGTACCTGGCGAACGAGCCGCGCGCCCGCGGGTGCGGGTGGGCGCCGACGAAGATGCCGTCGGAGCCGCCCATCGCGCGCGGGTGGGCGAGGATCGACGCGAGATCGGCGTCGCTGCGGGCGTACGGCACCGCCATCACGACGTTGACCTCGAGCCGCGAGGCCGCGAGCACGTCGAGCGTGAACTCGGCCGGTGTCGTGCCGGCGCGTGCGGCGGCGGCGCCGATCGTGAGGCCGTGCGCCCACGCGAACTCTGGCCCGGCGATGTGCGCGAGCGTGAGCTGCTCGGGCCAGTCGGGGCCGAGGCTCGGGTAGTCGACGATCGTCGGGAACCACTCGTCGAGCAGGCGCGCGCGCTCGTCGGGGTCGGCGAGCAGGGCCAGCACCTCGGCGGTCGGGCGCACGGTGATCGACGCGGGCAGCACGGGCATCGCGAGGATCGAGCAGCCCCGCGTGTACGGGTACGCGTCGAAGCTCGCATCGACGCCGGATGCCGCGAGCCCCGCCATGAGCCCGTGCACGAGGTGCGGCTCGGCGTGGAAGTGCGACACGTGTACGGCGACGCCCGAGTGCTGCGCGATCGCCCGGATCTCGTCGATGCCCGCCTGTGACCCGGCCTCGTAGCCGCCGCGCATGTGCGACACGTACACGCCGCCCGCCGCGGCGACGGGTTCGGCGAGTCGCGCGAGCTCGTCGGTGGTCGCGAACGCGCCCGGCACGTAGTCGAGTCCGGTCGACAGGCCCACGGCGCCGTCGGCGAGGCCCTCGGCGACCAGGGCGAGCATGGCGTCGAGCGCGGCGGGGCTCGCGGCATCCGTCGACCGACCGCAGATCTCACGGCGCACCGTGCCTGCGGGCACGAGCAGGGCCTGGTTCACGGCCGTCGCGCCGTCGTACGACGCGAGCAGTTCGCGAATGCCGCCGCCGGCGTACGTCGGGTGCCGGCCGTTGATCGCCGCGAAGTACTCGTTCGCGTAGGCGCCGTCGCCCGGTGCGTACGAGACGCCGTCCTGCCCGCCGATGACGGTCGTGACGCCCTGACGCAGGAGCGCGAGCTGGACGTCGGGGTCGAACAGCAGGCCGTCGGCGTGCGCGTGCGCGTCGATGAAGCCCGGCATGAGCAGGCGGCCGCGGCCGTCGATCTCGTGGGCGACATCGGTGCCGCCGGGGGTCGTGCCGCGGTACTCGAGGCGCGCGACGCGCCCGCCCTCGACCACGACGTCGACCGGTTCGGCCTGCTCGGCTCCGGGGCCGGAATCGCCGTCGACGACGACGACGTCGCGGATGACGAGAGCGAGGTCGGACATCAGAAGAACGTCCGCACGAGGTCGACGACGAGGTCGCTTCCGGCGCGCTCGACGACCGGCAGCCAGCGGCGCTTGTCGAACGCGGTGCACGGATGCGAGAGTCCGAGCGAGACCACGTCGCCGATCGCGACGGGCAGCGCGGCGCCCGGCTCGTCGGCCCGCAGGTACGCGTGCTGGTCGTTCAGGGCGGTGACGGATGTCGCGGGCAGGCCTCGCGCGTCACGGCCGGACGCCGCACCGTCGAGGGTCGCGGCCACCCCGAGCGGCACCGGCAGCCCCTCGTCGTACGGGAAGTCGCGCTTGCCGCCGTCGAGCAGGGCGAGGCCGGGCTCGGGGTGCGAGACGACACGGGCGTAGCCGCGCATCGCCGGCACGAGCAGGTCGTCGAGCGGCGAGATGCCGCGGTAGAACCCGTGGTCGTGCAGCAGCGAGGCGCCCGAGCGGAGGATCCACCGGGTGCGACGGCCGGCCGCGGCATCCGCCTCGATCGCGGGGGCGAAGGCCTCGGCGACGAGGTCGAGGTAGGCGCTGCCGCCCGCGCTCACGATGACGTCGTCGGCGGCGATCGTGCCGGGCTTCAGCAGCCCGGCGTCGAGCAGCAGGTCGCGGAGGGCGACGAGGTCGGCGAGGTAGCCGCGCACGGCGGCCAGTGCGGCGGGCGAGCGGTCGTGGCCGAGGCTGCCCTCGTAGCCCGCGACGCCCGCGAGTCGAAGCACGGGGGAGGCGTCGACTCGACGAGCGAGCGCGACGGCTCGCTCGAGTGTGCGAGCGCCCGTTCGGCCGCCGGGCGCGCCCAGCTCGACGAGCACGTCGATCGGGCGGGGGAGCGTCGCATCCGTTCCGTCGAGGGCCTCGGCGAGGCCGCGTTCCATTGCCTCGACCGTGTCGATCGAGTCGACCCAGCAGCGGAACGCGAAGTCGGGGTCGGCCAGCTCGCCGGCGATGAAGGCGAGCGCGGGCGGCGCGACGAGGGCGTTCGCGAGCATGATGCTCGAGACGCCGAACGCGCGGGCGGTGCGCACCTGCCCTGGCGTCGCCAACGTGAGCCCGGTCGCACCCAGGTCGAGCTGGAGCTGCCAGAGCGCGGGGGCCATCGTCGTCTTGCCGTGCGGCATGAGCTCCATGCCGTTCGCCTCGGCCCATGCCTGGATGGTCGCGGCGTTGCCGTGCATGGCCTCGGCGTCGAGCACCGTGAGCGGGGTCCAGAACTCGCTGACGCGGGGCTCGGTCGCCAGGAACTCGCGCACGGTCAGGCCCGCTGCGCGAGCCGGCAGGCCCGTGTCGGTCGGGGCGAGCACCTCGTCGCGGAGGTCGTCGATCCGTCGTGGCATCCGCTGCTCCTCATCGTTCGGGTGCTCGACCGCTGTCGCGGCGTTGTGTTGCATATGCTGCAACCGGCTTGCACCGAATCTGCACACCAGTCAGCATAAGGGCATGACCCCCCGCCCAGAAGTCCTCACCGTCGGCGAGACGATGGTGCTCGTGACGCCCTCGATCGCCGAGCCGCTCGAATCGGCGCAGGGCTTCCACCTCGACCCCGGCGGGGCCGAGTCGAACGTCGCGGCCCACCTCGCCGCGCTCGGCACGCCCGTCGCGTGGGCGAGCGCGGTCGGCGACGATGCCCTCGGGCGCCGGCTGGTGCGCCAGATCGCCGATCGCGGTGTCGACACCGCGCTCGTGGTGCGCGACGGCGACGCGCCGACCGGCCTGTACGTGAAGGATCCGGGCAACGGCGTGCGCTACTACCGGGCGGGCTCGGCGGCCTCGCGGCTCGGGCCCGCGTTCGTCGACGGGTTGCCGATCGCCGACGTGCGACTCGTGCACGTCTCGGGCATCACGCCCGCGCTCTCCGGCGACTGCGACGCCCTCGTCGAGGCGATCCTCGACGCGGCCGCCGCAGCCGGGGTGGCGGTGAGCTTCGACGTGAACCACCGGCCCTCGCTCTGGCCGTCGACGGATGCCGCGGCCGAGCGCCTGCTCGCCCTCGCCGCGCGTGCCGACATCGTGTTCGTCGGGCTCGACGAGGCGCAGGCATTGTGGGGCGCCGCCACGCCGGAGGCCGTGCGCGCGCTGCTGCCCGGCGTGCGGGAGCTCGTCGTCAAGGACGGCGCGGTCGGCGCGACCTCGTTCGAGCGGGCGGTGACGGATGCCCCGGGCGGGCCGGACGCCTCGGGCGGGACGGGCGCCGCGGGCGGGCCGGGCGGCTCGCGCGTCGGCTCCGACAACGTCGTGCACGTGCCCGCCCTCGTCGTCGACGCCGTCGAGCTCGTGGGCGCCGGCGACGCGTTCGCCGCCGGACACCTGCACGCACTGCTCGCCGGCCGGCCCGCCGCCGAGCGGCTCCGTTCCGGTCACGAGCGCGCCGTGCTCACCATCGCCGACACCGCCGACTTCCCGAGGACCGACATGACCACGAACCCGACCGCCGCCCCGGCATCCGTCTCCGACCCGTCTGCCCGCCCGGGCGCGGTCGTCGCGGGCGATCGCCCGCTCGGGCCCGTCTCGAACGCCGCGTTCGACGAGATCTTCGCCGGACGCCCGCTCATGGCGCTGTTCCGCGGCCTCGGCGAGGCGCGCAGCCTCGAGCTCGCCCGCACCGCGTGGAGCCTGGGCATCGACCTCGTGGAGCTGCCCATCCAGTCGGAGGCGGATGTCGCGGCGCTCGCCGCGGTCGCAGCGGCCGGTCGCGCCGAGGGCCGCCTCGTCGGCGCGGGCACCGTGCTGACGGCCCGCCACGTGGAGCTCGCGGCGGAGGCGGGCGCCGCGTTCACCGTGAGCCCCGGATTCGACGCAGAGGTCGTACGCGCCTCGACCGCCGCCGGCCTCCCGTCGCTGCCGGGCGTGGCGACCGCGACCGAGGTGCAGGCCGCGCTCGCCCTCGGGCTGACCTGGATGAAGGCGTTCCCGGCGTCGCTGCTCGGCGTGCCCTGGTTCCGCGCGATGGCGGGCCCCTTCCCGCAGGCGCGGTTCGTCGGCACCGGGGGGATCGACGCCTCCAACGCTCGCGCGTACCTCGACGCCGGGGTGCGCACGGTCGCCGTCGGCTCGGCGCTCGAGGACCCGGCGCAGCTGCCTGCGCTCGCCGCACTGCTCGCGGAGTAGCCGGACTCCTGCACCCACTCCAGCGCGGTACCGACCATGGTCGGTACCGCGCTGCTTCGCGTGCACCTGCGCGCTGTTCGTCGCGAGCTCGTCGCGCGGCCGAAACGCGCGGGAAACAGAAACTGAATGAGTTGTTTCCAGTTACTACCTTTTCTGTTAGGGTCGCTTCCAGTAACGCGTGAGCACCGAGATCCTGCACGCGGCGTCACTGCACCACCTTCCACGCAACGAAGCACGAGAGGAATGTCGGAGATGACTCGAACCACACGCTCCTTCGCGGTGGCACTCGCCGCCGGAGCGGCCGCGATCGCCCTGGGAATGACCGGATGCGCCCCGTCCGCCGGAGGTTCCGGCAGCGACAGCGCCGTTCTCCGGGTCTGGGCGGGCAGCGCCACGCCCATCAACAACAACTTCAACCCGTTCGCCGTCGACACCGCGGTGCACGCCACGTTCGGCGCGATCTACGAGCCGTTGTTCTTCTTCAACCAGCTGTCCGCCGACGCCCCGGTCGGGCTGGTCGGCGACAGCTACGAGTACAGCGAAGACGGCCGCACGCTCACGGTCACCATCAAGCCCGACCTGAAGTGGAACGACGGCGAGCCGCTCACCGCTGCCGACGTCGCCTTCACGTTCGGCTACGGCTCGAACAAGTCCGAGCAGTTCGTCTCGGCCGAGGCCACCGACGACACCACGGTCGTGCTGACGTACAGCGAGCCGCAGTTCACGAGCGCCTCGCTCACGCTCGGCTCGACCTACATCATCCCCGAGCACGTCTGGGCCGGCATCGACGACTTCATGGCCGAGACGAACCCCGAGCCGGTCGGCTCGGGCCCGTACAAGCTGAAGAGCTTCTCCGACGCGGCGTACACCGTCGAGGCCAACGAGTACTTCCGCGACGGGGCACCCGCCGTCGAGCAGGTGCAGTACGTCGGGCTCGACTCCAACCAGTCCTCGCAGGACCTGCTGACGACCGGCAAGATCGACTGGGTCGGGCAGTTCATCGCGAACCCCGACGCCGTCACCGCCTCGGGCGAGATCACCACGCTCAACCAGCAGCAGGACCCGACCACCATCACGACCTGCGCCAACGCGGATCTCGGTTGCGTCGGCCCGCAGACCGACCCGGCCGTGCGCCAGGCGATCAACGTCGCCATCGACCGCTCGACGATCGCCGAGAAGGCGTTCGCCGGCCTCGCGGGCGAGTCCTCGCCCTCGTTCACCCTGCAGCCGCGAGACGAGCAGTGGCTGAGCGACCCCGAGCTCGCGACCAGCCCGCAGACGGCGGATGCCGCCGGAGCCGGAGCCATCCTCGAAGCGGCCGGCTACACGAAGGACGCCGACGGGTTCTACGGCAAGGACGGCACGGCGATCGAGATCGACCTGTTCTCGCCCGACGGCTGGACCGACTACAACGACGCCGCCAAGCTCATCTCCGAGCAGGCGGCCGAGGCGGGCATCCGCATCAACGCCCGCACGGTCTCCGACGCCGAGTACTGGACGCCGATCCAGAACGGCGACTTCCAGATGGCGCTCTACGGGCTCACCCAGAGCCTCGTCGCGGACCCGTACTCGAACTACCACGAGTACTTCGCAGGCACGTCGACCGCGAAGGTCGGCGAGATGCCGCTCGTCGGGCAGAACTACTCGCGCTACACGAACCCGACCGTCGACGCGGCGGTGCTCGCGGCCGGAGCGACCCAGGACGTCGCGACGAAGCAGCAGGCGTACGCGGCCATCCAGACCGAGATCGCCCGCGACCTGCCCTACATCCCGGTGGTGCTGAACGCCTCGCAGTCCTTCTTCAACACCGAGAAGTTCAGCGGCTGGCCGACCGAGGGCGACCTGTACGCCGCACCGCTGCCCTACCTCGCGGTGGCCAACGCGGTCGTGCTCACGCACCTCACGCCGGTGAAGTAGGCCGACCGGTCACATGGAACGAACCACTCCCAACCCGAGGAAGGCGGCGGCATGAGCTTCTACCTGCGGAGGGTCGCCTTCTACCTGGTGACCCTGTGGGCGGCGATCTCGCTCAACTTCCTGCTTCCGCGCCTCCTGCCGGGCGACCCGGCCGCGATCATGCTGGGCAAGCTCCGGCGTGCGAGCGGCGGGCGTCCGCTCTCCGAGGAGACGATCCAGGCGATCACCTCGATCCTCGGGGCCGGGAAGGACATGTCCATGTGGGACCAGTACGTCGCGTACTGGGGCCGGCTGCTGCAAGGAGACCTCGGCGTCTCCTCGACGCGGTACCCGGCCACCGTCTCGGACCTGATCGCCGCGGCCCTGCCGTGGACGATCACGCTGGTCGGCGTCGCGACCGTCATCTCATTCGTGCTCGGCATCGTCGTCGGCGCATGGGTGGGGTGGCGGCGCGGCACCAAGCTCGACCATCTCGTCCCCATCACGACGGTCTTCCAGTCGATCCCGTACTTCTGGCTGGCGCTCGTGCTCGTCGCGGTGTTCTCGGTGCAGCTGGGCTGGTTCCCGATCGTCGGCGGCTACGACGTGTTCGAGTTCCCGGCGGGCCCCGAGCTCAGCTGGGCGTTCGTCGGCAGCGCGATCTACCACGCCATCCTCCCGGCGACCACGATCGTGATCTCCTCGGTGGGCGGTTGGCTGCTCGGCATGCGCAACATGATGGTCTCGACGATGTCCGAGGACTACGTCGTCACCGCGGAGGCCAAGGGCCTCACCCCCCGCCGCGTGCGCACCAGGTACGCGTCGCGCAACGCCGCCATCCCGAGCCTCGCCGGCTTCGGCATCGCCCTCGGATTCGTCGTCGCCGGTTCCATCGTCATGGAGCAGGTGTTCAGCTATCCCGGCATCGGCAAGCTCATGATCCAGGCGGTGCAGGGCCTCGACTACGCGCTCATGCAGGGCGTGTTCCTCGTGATCACGCTCACGGTGCTCGCGGCCAACTTCTTCATGGACCTCATCTACGGCTTCATCGACCCGAGGGTGCGACACAATGGATGACATTCAGCCCACGCTCGACCCGGCGGTCGACGACTCCGGCTACGCGACCGGTGACGACGCGCCGTTCCAATCGCCGGTCTCGGCCGAGGCGGTGCGCGAGACCAACCGCGACGTGAGCGCGACGGCGGCGATCGCCGAGGCCCGTGCGAGTCGCGGCGGCCGGTTCCGCAACATCCTGCCGAGCCGCTCGGGCAAGCTCATCTCGGGCGTCGTCATCGTCGGGCTCATCACGCTCTTCGGCATCTTCGGCCCGATGATCGCGCAGCCCCCGCGCGACTCCAGCAACGAGGCGCTCCAGCCGCCGTCGGCCGAGCACTGGCTCGGCACGACGAAGCTCGGGTACGACGTCTTCTCGCAACTTGCGTGGGGCACGCAGGGCTCGCTCTTCATCGGCATCATCGCCGGCGTCGTGGCGCTCCTGCTCGCCGTGATCTTCGGCGTCTTCGCCGGCTACTTCGGCGGCTTGCTCGACGAGGTGCTCACGCTCTTCACCAACATCGTGCTGGTGATCCCCGGGCTGCCCGTCGTCATGGTGATCGCCGCATACGTGCAGAACGCAGAGGGGCTGGGGCCGCTCGCCCGCAGTTCGCTGCTCGTCGCGCTCGTGCTCGGCATCACCGGGTGGGCCGGGTCGGCGGTCGTGCTGCGAGCTCAGGCGCGCTCGCTCCGCACCCGCGAGTACGTCGCGGCGGCGAGGGTGGCCGGCGAGAAGCCCGCGCGCATCATCTTCGTCGAGATCCTGCCGAACCTCGTGCCGCTCCTGGCCGCGCAGTTCATCTTCGGCGTCATCTTCGCGGTGCTCGGCGAGGCCGGCCTGTCGTATCTCGGCCTCGGGCCCACGGGCTCGATCACGCTCGGCACGATGCTGAACGACGCGCAGACGGGGCAGGCCGTCGGCACCGGAGCCTGGTGGTGGTTCGTGCCCCCGGGCGTGATCATCGCCGCGCTCGGCGCCGGACTGTCCCTCATCAACTTCGCGATCGACGAGGTCGTGAACCCGAAGCTCAGGCTCGCGCCTGAGAACGCGAAGCGCCAGCGCAAGGCCGCCAAGGCCGGCAAGGGCATCGCCGACACCGGAGCATTCGCATGAACGCCATGAACCCCGCGACCGTCAGGGGCGAAGCCGTGCTCACCGCCCGCGACGTCTCGATCGAGTACGAGGTCGATCCACCCGTGAAGGCGGTGCGCGGGGCGTCGATCACGCTCCACCGCGGCGAGATCCTCGGGCTCGCCGGGGAGTCGGGCTGCGGCAAGACGACCCTCGCCTACGGGCTCAATCGGTTGCTGAAGGCCCCGGCGCTCATGACCGGCGGCGAGATCGTGTTCCACGACGCATCCGGAACCGACATCGACATCGTCGGGCTCGACGGCGAAGCGCTCCGCACCTTCAGGTGGAGCAAGGTGTCGATGGTGTTCCAGGGATCGATGAACTCGTTGAACCCGGTCATGAACGTGCGCAAGCAGCTGCACGACGTGTTCGCGACGCATCGCCCGGCCATGAAGCGGGCCGAGCGCGAGACCCGGAGCGCCGAGCTGCTGAGTCTCGTCGGCGTCGATCCCGCCCGCCTCTCGAGCTTCCCGCACGAGCTGTCGGGCGGCATGCGCCAGCGCGTGATGATCGCGATGGCCCTCGCCCTCGACCCGCAGGTCATGATCATGGACGAACCGACGACCGCTCTCGACGTCGTCGTGCAGCGCGGCATCATCCGCGAGATCATGCGACTGCGCGAACGGCTCGGCTTCGCCGTGATCTTCATCACCCACGACCTGCCGCTGCTCATCGAGATCAGCGACCGCATCGCGATCATGCTCGACGGCGAGATCATCGAGCAGGGCGACGCCGAGCAGATCTACCGACGCCCGGGGCATCCGTACACCAGGCGGCTCCTCTCGAGCTTCCCGAGCCTGCGCGGCGAGCGCGGCGACTTCATCCGCACGGGCACGGGCACGGGCACGGGCGCCGGAGGTGCGGCATGAGCGGGCGCAGCACGGCGGTCGAGGCCATGACCCTCGAGGCGCGCAACCTGGTGAAGGACTTCCGGCTCCGCAGCGGCGTCAACGTGCGCACGCTGCACGCCGTCAAGGATGTCTCGTTCACCCTCGAACCGGGCCGCACGATCGCGCTCGTCGGCGAGAGCGGCTCGGGCAAGTCGACCATCGCCCGCATGATGGCGAAGCTCGAGCAGCCCACCTCGGGCGAGGTGCTGCTCGACGGGCGCCCGAGCGCCACTCGGGGCGGCGGCCTCGCCCGCTACCGGCGCGACGTGCAGATGGTCTTCCAGGACCCGTTCAGTTCGCTGAACCCGTTCCACCCCATCCGGCATCACCTCGAGCGGCCGCTGCGCATCCACTTCCCGCGGCTGTCGTCGCGCGAGATCCGCGAGCGCACCGACGAACTGCTCGAACGGGTGCGGCTCTCGCCGGCGTCGAGGTTCGCCGACCGCCGTCCGCACGAGCTGTCGGGCGGCCAGCGGCAGCGCGTGGCGATCGCGCGGGCCCTCGCTCCGGGTGCGCGCTTCATCATCGCCGACGAGCCCGTCTCGATGCTCGACGTGTCGATCCGCCTCGGCGTGCTGAACCTGCTCGCCGACCTCCAACGGCAGGAGCAGCTGGGGGTGCTGTACATCACCCACGATCTCGCGACCGCGAGGCACTTCTCCGACGAGATCCTCGTGATGTACCGCGGCGAGATCGTCGAACGCGGGCCGAGCGAGCAGGTGATCCTCGACCCGCAGCACGAGTACACCAAGACGCTGCTCGAGGCGGCGGCCGACCCGGACCGGCTCGGACTGCTGCGCGACGAGGTGCGGAACGGCGGGTGAGCCGAATAATCAGTAAAGATTCTTTTCAGATAGAGTGACGAGCAGGACAGACAGAGGAAGGCGGCCTGCATGAACCAGATCGATCCGGGCACCCCGACGTGGCTCGCGGCACGCAACGACCGCACGGCCTTCCGCCTGCTGCTCGAGCACGGTCCGCTCACGCGTTCGCGCCTCGGCGAGCTGACCGGGCTGTCCAAGCCCACCGCCTCGCAGATGCTCGCACGACTCGAGCGGGTCGGCCTGATCCACCCCGTCGGCGAGCGCTCGAACGGGCGCGGCCCGAACGCGGTCACCTACGGCGTGCGCACCGACCGCATCACCGGCGTCGCGATCTCGATCCTCGAACGCTCGATCCAGGCCGTCGTGGTCGATGCGGTCGACCACGAGCATCCGATCGTGCAGATCGCCACCGAGCCCGAGGGTCGAACCCCCGAGGGCGACGTGCGTTCGGCCATCCGCGCCGCGTGCGCCGAGGCCGGCATCGACGAGTCCACCGTCAGCCGCGTCGTCATCGGCGTGCAGGCGGCGTTTTTCGTCGACGGCGACGAGCTCTCGTTCACCGACACCCTGCCCGGATGGCCCCCCGTCGGGTCCCGGGCGCGCATCGAGTCGGCGCTCGGCATCGAGGTCACCATCGACAACGACGTGAACCTGGCGACGATGGCCGAGCGCTCGGCGGGCGTGGCGCATCTTGCGGCGAGCTTCGCGCTCTTCTGGATCGGCGACGGCCTCGGCGTCGGCGTCGACCTCGGTGGAACGGTGCACCGGGGCGCGTCCGGCGGAGCGGGCGAGATCGGCTACCTCGCCGTCCCCAAGGCGGCGACCCCGCTCGCACCGGCCGCCAACGACTTCACCGACCTGCTCGGCGGACCGGCTGTGGCCCGACTGCTCGGCGGCGCCGGCGAGTCGCTCGGGGAGATGCTGCCGCGCCTCACCGACGACGAGGCGGCACTGTCGGCGCTCGCCGACCGGGTGATCCTCGCGGTCAGCCCGCTGCTCGCGATCCTCGACCCCTCGATGATCGTGATCGGCGGACCGACCGGCATCGCCGGCGGCGACCGGCTCGCCGAACTCGTCGCCGAGCGGGTCGATCCGGCAGCGCATCCCAAGCTCACCATCCGCACGAGCGCGACCGGCGCCCAGCCGGTACTGCTCGGCGCGCGCCAACAGCTCGTCGAGCAGATCCGCGACCATCTCGAGGCCGACATCTCCCTGGCCACCTGACCTTCGGCTCCAGCTCGCGGATGCTGCTCCGCGCTGCTTCGCCGACCCTGAAACCCGTCATCGCGCCACCGTGCGCGGGGCGTACCACGCACGGAATGAGGACCAATGAAGCTCGCCATCGTCGGCGGAGGATCGACCTACACGCCCGAACTCATCGACGGGTTCGCCCGCCTCCGCGACACGCTGCCGCTCGAGGAGATCCGTCTCGTCGACCCCGACGAGTCGCGGCTCGCGCTCGTCGCAGGCATGTCGCAGCGCATGCTCGCCCATGCGGGGCATCCCGCGAAGGTGATCGGCACGACCGACCTCGTCGCCGGAGTCGACGACGTCGACGCCGTGCTGATCCAGCTGCGGGTCGGCGGGCAGGACGCCCGTCACGCCGACGAGACCTGGCCGCACGAGGTCGGCTGCATCGGGCAGGAGACGACCGGGCCCGGCGGGCTCGCGAAGGCGCTGCGCACGGTGCCCGTGGTGCTGCGCATCGCCGACGTGGTGCGCGCCCACGCGAAGCCCGACGCCTGGATCGTGGACTTCACGAACCCGGTCGGCATCGTGACCCGCGCGCTGCTCGAGGCGGGCCACCGGGCCGTGGGCCTCTGCAACGTGGCGATCGGCTTCCAGCGCCGCTTCGCGTCGCTGTTCGACGTCGAGCACGACCGCGTGAGCCTCGGCCACGTCGGACTCAACCACCTGACGTGGGAGCGGAGCGTCGTCGTCGACGGCGACGACCGCCTTCCCGGCCTGCTGCAGCACCGGCTCGGCGAGCTCGCCGACGAGGTGCACCTCGCGCCTGCGCTCATCTCGCAGCTCGGCGTCGTGCCCTCGTACTACCTGCGCTACTACTACGCGCACGACGAGGTGCTGCGGGAGCAGCTGCACGAGCCGACCCGGGCCGAGGCGGTGCGTGCGATCGAGCGCGAGCTGCTCGAGCTCTACGCCGACCCGGCGCAGCACGAGAAGCCCGCGGCGCTCGAGGGGCGCGGCGGCGCGTTCTACTCCGAGGCGGCGATCGAGCTCCTCGCGGCCATGCGCGACGGCGGCTCGCGCTCGCGTGTCGTGAACCTGCGCAACGACGGTGTGCTGCCCTTCTTGCCGGACGACCACGTCATCGAGGTGCCGGCCGTGTTCCGCGACGGGGGATTCGTCGCGGAACCGGTCGCGCCGCTGCCCGACGACATCCGCGGACTCATCTCGTCGGTCGCCGGCTACGAGCGGCTCGCGCTCGACGCCGCGGTGCACGGCGGACGGGACCGGGTGCTGCGAGCCATGCGCGCCCACCCGCTCGTGCTCCAGCACGACCGGGCCGTGCAGCTCACCGACCTGCTCCTGGCCGAGAACGCGCCGTTCCTGGAGTGGGCGCGATGAGCGGCGTCGTCATCGCGGTCGACGGCGGCGGCTCGAAGACCGACGCGGTCGCCCTCACGATCGACGGCGAGCTCGTCGCCTTCGCACGCGGAGCAGGCTCGAGCCCGCACTTCGAGGGTCTCGATGCTGCGGTCGCGATCGTCGACGCGCTCGTCGACTCCGTCGCCGGCTCGGCTCCCGTGCTGCATGCGGGCCTCTACGTCTCGGGGCTCGACCTGCCGGTCGAGGTCGAGCAGTACGCCGTCGCGATCGCCGGCTTCGGGTGGGCGAGCGGGTCGACGTCGGTGCGCAACGACCTCTACGCCCTGCTCCGAGCCGGCACCGACGAGCCCGACGCCGTCGCGATCGTCTGCGGCACCGGGGTCAACGCCGTCGGCGTGCGCGCCGACGGCGCCGACGTGCGCTTCCCGTCGCTCGGCGCGCTCTCGGGCGACTGGGGCGGCGGCAGCGGACTGGGCGAGCAGGCCCTGTGGCATGCGGCCCGTGACGTCGACGGTCGGGGCCCGCGCACCGCACTCACCGCCGCGATCGTCCAGCGATTGGGTGTCGCGTCGGTGACCGACCTCATCGAGGACCTGCACTTCGGCCGACGCGACTCGAGCGACCTCGCGGCGCTGTCTCCGGTGATCTTCGCCGCGGCCCGCGAGGGCGACGCCGTGGCGGCGGCGCTCGTCGACCGCCAGGCCGATGAGCTCGTCGCCTTCGCCCGTGCGTGCGTGCAGCGACTCGGGCTCGAGGATCGTGCGGTTCCCATCGTGCTCGGCGGCGGCATCGTCCGGTCGGGCGACGATCGGCTCCTCGGCGGCATCACGGCCGGCCTCGCGCTGGTGGCACCGCTGGCCCGCATCGAGATCCTCGACACCGTGCCGATCGTGGGGGCTGCGCTCCTCGCGCTCGCCGATGCCGGGGCTGGGCCCGAGGCGCTCGAGCGGGCGCGCGAGGCCGTCGAGCTCGGAATCGCGCGGTTCGACGTCGACGCCGATGTCGCCGTCGATCGCGATCTCGATGCGTCGAGCGAAGCGGTGCCGGTTCGTTCCTGACGAGTCAGGCGTCGGCTCCGTCGATGCCCAGGCGGCGCACCGCCGCGTCCTGATGGGCGAGGCGGCGCAGGGCCAGCAGCACGGGCTCGTAGAGCGCGGTGCCGAGCACGGTGTACTCGACCGCCGCGCGGGGTTCTGCGGGCATGCGCGAGAGGTCGAACGCCGCGAGGTCGGCGGCGGCCCGGCCGTAGGCGGCGAGGCGCTCGGCGTCGATGGCGAGCCCCGCGTCCTCGGCGGCGGCGAGCGCGCCCTCGAGCTGGGCGACGGCGGCGAACTCGGGGTCGTAGACCTGGCCGAGCGAGGCGAGGGCCGCGCGCGCACGCGGGTACGGGTCCGACGCCTCGCCCGCGGCGACGGCCGCGGGCGGCAGGGTGCCCACCGCGCGGCCGAGCGTCGAGTAGAGGTCGCCGCCCGGCTCGTCGACGAGTTCGAGCACGGTGCGCGCCTGCTGCACGCTGAGTCCGACGGGCCCGACGAGCGCGCGAACGAGCCGCAGCCGGCGCACGTGGCCGTCGTCGTAGACGGCCTGCGTCGCGCCGGTCGCCGTGCCGGCGTGCAGCAGCCCCTCGCGCAGGTAGTACTTGACGGTCGCGACGGGAAGACCCGCCTCGGCCGCGAGGGCGGACATGCGCATCGGGACTCCTCGATCGTCGCTCCGGGCACGATCCGCACCGCGTTCCGCGGATCGCTTGCATTGGATAGTGCTGCTCTCTAATATTGAAGAGCACTGCTATCCAATCATGGAGTCCGAAGGAATCCCGCATGGACCACGCGATCGACCTCATCCTCATCGGCACGCTGCTGCTCGCCCTCGTCACGGTCGAGAGCGGCGGGTACTTCCTCACGCGCGTCGTGCGGGGGCTCGCACCCGCGAACCGCCTGCAGCAGAACTTCTTCCGCGCCGGGCATGCGCACGCGGCCGTACTGCTCGTGCTCTCGGTCGCGATCCTCGGCGTGCTCGAGTCCGCAGCCCTCGACGGCGCGTGGATGTGGGTGGCGCGCCTCGGCGCCCCGGTCGCTGCGATCCTCATGCCGGCAGGCTTCTTCCTCTCGGTGCTCGGAGCCGACCCGCAGAAGCCCGGCCGCCCGATCGCCCTGCTCTGGATCGGCGCGCTCTCGCTCACGATCGGCCTCGTCACGGCGGGGGTCGGGCTCATCGGCGGCGGCATCGCGGCGCTCTGAGCGAACGGATGCCGCGGGTGGCCCGCCTCGCGCACCGCGGCCGCCCGCGGCATCCGCCCGCCGATCCCGCCCCGATCAGCGACGGAATCGAGACTGTCTCGACGTCGAACGGCCGTGGTCTGGGGTGCCCTCGGCGGCGCATACACTGGAATCCGTGAATTCAGCGGAAACGGTCGACGTCGTCTTGATCGGTGGGGGCATCATGAGCGCGACGCTCGGCTCCCTCATCTCCAGGCTTCAGCCCGACTGGTCCATCCGCGTCTACGAGCGCCTCGGCGAGGTCGCCCAGGAGTCCTCGAACGCGTGGAACAACGCGGGCACCGGCCACGCCGCGCTCTGCGAGCTGAACTACATGCCCGAGAACGCCGACGGCACCGTCAGCGCGGCCAAGGCCGTCTCGATCAACGAGCAGTTCCAGATCAGCCGCCAGTACTGGGCGTACCTCGTGTCGATCGGCGCGCTGCCCGAGCCGCACAACTTCATCAACACCGCGCCGCACATGACGTTCGTGCGCGGTGCGGCGAACATCGAGTACCTCAAGAAGCGGGTCGCAGCGCTGAAGGACCAGCCGCTGTTCCCCGATATGGAGTACACCGAAGACCTCGAGCGCATCGCCGAATGGACCCCGCTGCTCGCGAAGAAGCGCAACCCCAGGCAGAAGGTCGCCGCGACCCGCATCGTCTCGGGCACCGACGTCGACTTCGGAGCGCTCACCAAGTACCTGCTCACCGACATCGCGGACCGCGGCGCCGAGATCCACACGAACCACCAGGTCACGCGCCTCAAGCGTCAGAAGGACGGCACCTGGCGCCTCCGCGTCAAGCACCTCGTCGGCGGAACGCCCAAGACCGTGAATGCGAAGTTCGTCTTCGTCGGCGCCGGCGGCGGCGCGCTCGCGCTGCTCCAGCACTCCGGCATCCCCGAGATCAGGGGCTTCGGCGGATTCCCGATCTCGGGCCAGTTCCTGCGGACCACGAACCCCAAGCTCGTCGCCCAGCACCAGGCGAAGGTCTACGGCAAGGCCGCCGTCGGTGCGCCGCCCATGTCGGTGCCGCACCTCGACACGCGCGTCGTCGACGGCGAGACCGCCCTGCTCTTCGGACCGTACGCCGGCTTCACGCCGAAGTTCCTCAAGACGAGCACGTGGTTCGACCTGCCGTTCTCGATCCGCCTGCACAACCTCGGGCCGATGCTCCAGGTCGGCCTCAAGAACTTCGACCTCGTGAAGTACCTCGTCGGCGAGCTCATGGCGAACCGCGAGAAGAAGATGCAGGCGCTGCGCGAGTTCATGCCCACGGCCAAGACTGAGGACTGGGAGCTCATCACGGCCGGCCAGCGCGTGCAGGTCATGAAGAAGGACCCCGAGCAGGGCGGCATCCTGCAGTTCGGCACCGAGGTCATCACGGGCGCCGACGGCACGATCGCGGGCCTGCTGGGCGCTTCGCCCGGTGCGTCGACGGCCGCGCCGATCATGCTCGACGTGATCGCGCGCTGCTTCCCCGACCGCATGGCCGAGTGGGAGCCGAAGCTCCGCGAGATGATCCCGAGCTACGGCACCGAGCTCTCGGCCGACGTCGCCGCTGCCGAGGCCTCCCTCGCAGAGACGGCGAAGGCGCTCCAGGTCACGGCGTAACGCTCGCCGGGCGCGCCGCGCATGCGCGCTGTACATTCACCGACGGCGTCTGCTATCGTCGACCCCGCTATGAAGTGAGTACTCCCACCGTCCCGCGCCTGAGGCGCCGTAGACATCGGGTGTACCCATTCCACTGTTCGCGACGGTGACGGCTGCATCCATCTCGGCAATGCCCGGCGGGATCCCTCTCCGCTCCCGGGCCGTCGGCGCTGCCATGCGCGCGCGACGGCACCGCGCGGTGCACCGCTCGACCGATCGCCCGCACGCGGCATCCGTCGACGGTTCGGGAGCATTCGTGAAAGGCGGACCGCATGACGGTACACGTCTCGTATTCCTCGTATCTCCGCGTCGACGGCCTGTCGGCGCGCTACCCCGATCGCCGCGTCTTCAGCGATCTCGCCTTCACCGTCGGCCCCGGTGAGCGTCTCGGCCTCATCGGCGAGAACGGCGCGGGCAAGTCGACGCTGCTCCGGCTGCTCGCGGCCGAGGGCGCCCCGACCGATCCGGTGACGGATGCCGCGGGCGGCCGTCCCGTGGTCGCTCCTCCGGCCTCGGGCGCGCCGTTCGACGCCGGCGTCGCGGCGCTCGGCGCACGCGACGCGACCGACCTGGTCGCCGAGGGCCGCATCACGCGGCCGCTGCGCACGGGCCTGCTCTCGCAGGAGCTGGCGTTCGCGCCGACCGACCGCCTCCGCGACGTGCTCGAGCACGCGCTCCGGGAGGTCCGCGCCATCGAGCGCGAGCTCGACGAGGCGGCGGCCGCGCTCGCCGGCCCGTCGGCCGCCGACGGGCGCGATCCCGACGAGCGCGCGGCCGCGGCATCCGCCGATCGGTATGCCCTGGCGCTCGACGCGGCCGAGCACGCCGAGGTGTGGAGCGCCGATGCACGGCGCGACGAGCTGCTGCGCGGACTCGGCGTCGGCCACGTGCCGCTCGACCGGCGCGTGTCCGAGGTGTCGGGCGGCCAGCGCAGCCGGTTCGCGCTCGCGGCGCTGCTGCTGCGCGCTCCGGAGGCGCTGCTGCTCGACGAGCCGACGAACCACCTCGACGACGACGCCGCGGCGTTCCTCGAGTCGACGCTGCGCAGCTGGCGCGGGCCGGTGCTGTTCGCCAGCCACGATCGCGAGTTGCTCGACCGGGTGGCGACGGGGCTCGTCGACCTGGATCCGGGCCGGCTCGGCGCGGTCGCCGCGGTCGAGGCGGGTCCTGCCGCCGGTCGCTCGGGTCCGCCGGTCTACGCGAGTTCCGAGCGGGCGAGCCACGACGACCTGCTCGCGGCGTCAGGCGGCACCGTCTTCGGCGGCGGCTTCACCGAGTTCCTCGAGGTGAAGGCAGAGGAGCGGCAGCGTTGGGAACGGCAGTACGTGTCGGAGCAGCACGAGCTCGGCTCGCTGCAGGCTGCCCTCGAGGCCTCCGGCGGTGCCGCGCGCACCGTCGCCCACGGCCGCGCCGCGACCGACAACGACAAGTTCATCAGGCACTTCAAGGGCGAGAGCGTCGATCGCACGGTCGCACGCCGTGTGCGCAACGTCGAGCTGAGGCTCGAGGTGCTCGAACGCGACCAGGTGCCCAAGCCGCCGGCGCCGCTCGAGTTCGCGGGCATCCCGCAGGGGTCGCACGCGCTCGACGAGGTCGACGGCCTGCTCGTCGAGGTGATGGGGGCCGAGGTGGCCGGTCGGCTCGCGGTTGCCTCCCTGCAGGTGCCGGCCACGGCTCGGCTGCTCGTCACGGGCGCGAACGGGGCGGGCAAGTCGACCCTCCTGAACGTGCTCGCGGGCGCCCAGCGCGTCGACGCGGGCGCGGTCAGGCGACGGCGCGGCCTGCGCGTGCAGTTGCTCGAGCAGGACGTGCGCTTCGGGGATCCGGATGCCCCGGTCCGCCGCATCTACGAGCGCACGCTCGGCGAGCGGCGGGCCGAGCAGGTGCCGCTGTCGAGTCTCGGGCTCATCGCCGCGCGCGACGAGTCGAGGCCGATCGGCGTGCTCTCGGTCGGACAGCAGCGGAGACTCGCGCTCGCGCTGGTGTTCGCGAGGCCGCCGCACCTGTTCCTGCTCGACGAGCCGACGAACCACCTCTCGCTCGCGCTCGCGACCGACCTCGAGGAGGCGCTCGGATCGTATCCGGGCGGCGTCGTGGTCGCGAGCCACGATCGGTGGCTGCGCCGCCGGTGGGCGGGGGAGCAGCTCGAGCTCTCGAGCGGGCGCGTGGCCGGCGCCCTGCGCGCGGCGGTTCCGGCCTGACGGGCGGCGCGCGGCGGCATCCGAGATCCGGATGCCCCGGCGCGTCGCTTGCGCGACATTCGAACATGTGTTCGAATGATCGGGTGAGATGGAGCGGGCAGGAGTTGGGCGTCGACCAGGCCGGAACGCTGCCGGGCCTCGCGCGCCTGAACAACCTCGTGCGCTCCGTGCAGACGCCCGACTTCGCGGGCATCACCTTTCACGAGGTGCTCGCGAAGTCGGCGCTGAACCACGTGCCCGGCCCGTCGTCGATGCCCTTCAGCTGGACCGTGAACCCCTACCGGGGCTGCAGCCATGCGTGCGTGTATTGCTTCGCCCGCCCGACGCACACGTACCTCGACCTCGATGCGGGCGACGACTTCGACCGGCAGATCATCGTGAAGGTGAACGTGGCCGACGTGCTCGCTGGCGAGCTCGCCAAGCGGTCGTGGCGGCACGAGCCCGTGGCGCTCGGCACGAACACCGACCCGTATCAGCGGGCCGAGGGGCGCTACCGGCTCATGCCCGGCATCATCGACGCCCTCGCGTCGAGCGGCACGCCGTTCAGCATCCTCACCAAGGGGTCGTTGCTGCGTCGAGACCTGCCGCTCATCGTCGAGGCCGCCGGGCAGGTGCCGGTCGACCTCGCCATGTCGATCGCGGTCTACGACGACGAGCTGCAGCAGTCGATCGAGCCGGGCACGCCGAGCACCAAGGCTCGGCTCGCGACCGTCACGGCCGTGCGCGAAGCGGGTCTGGACTGCACGGTCTTCCTGATGCCGATCCTGCCGTACCTCACCGATACGCGGGCCCATCTCGACGACGCGCTGCGACAGGCGAAGGCGGCCGGTGCCACGAGCGTCGTGTACTCGGCGCTGCACCTGCGGGGCGGCGTGAAGCCGTGGTTCATGCAGTGGCTCGAACGCGAGCATCCCGAGCTCGTGCCCGAGTACCGGTCGATGTACTACGGCCAGAACGCCTACGCGCCGAAGGAGTACCGACGCTGGCTGGCGGCCCGCGTGGCGCCGCTGCTGCGCGCGCACGGGCTCGTACGCGGGCAGGACGATCCCGCCACCGGCGGGGTGCGCTCGGCGGCGACCGCGCAGACCACCGCCCGGTTCGCGGCCCGCCGGGCGGCCGAGCAGACCGAGTTCGCAGCCGCGCCCGACGTGCTGTTCTGACGGGCTGCGGCGCGCCGTCGGCGGCACGGCAGTTGCGTGATGCGAGGGCGATGCTGGGATAATCCGGAGAGTCCAGTGTGAACCCGATGCACTCGGCATGAGCACGGAGGTCCGCATGACGCTTGGGCTGCCAGGCGATGTCTCGCGTGACTCGGTCGGCCGGGCGATCGTGCACGCCGGGCACGTCGCAGGCTGGGTGTACCTGGGCCTCGGCGCACTGGTGGCGCTCACGATGGCGTTCGGCGGCGAGCCGAGCGGATGGATCGCTGCCGGGCTCGCACTCGTCATGATCGGACTGCTGTCGATCGTCGCCCTGAGCCGCACGCTCGCCTCGACCCTGCTGTACCTGCTCGCGGGCGGTGCCGCGACCGCCTGGATGACCGCGCTCGCGATGCGCTCCGGCTACGACCTCGGCACCACCGACAACGCGGTCGTCGCGATCCCGTGCATCGCACTCGTGCTCGTCGGCGGCTCGGGCTCGGGGTCGGTCGTGGCGTGCGTCTGGGTCGCCGTGGCGTACGGCGTCAGCCAGCTCGCCGTCTGGGTCGGCGCGATGCTCAGCGGGTCAGCGTTCCACGTGAGCATCGCGGCGACGGCGGTCGCGGCATTCGTGATGCTCATCCGGGCGGTCGACGGGCTGACCCGGCGCGCAGGACTCCGCCGCCAGGCGGCGCTGGTGCGCGCGAACGTCGCCGTCCGCGAGGCGACGGCCCGGCGCGACCACGAACTCGAGGCGATCACGCGCCTGCACGACACCGCGATGGTGCAGCTGCTCGCCATCGCCTCGACCGGCTCCGGCCCGATCGACGAGCGCCTGCGCGCCGACATCCGCCACGACCTCTCGCTGCTCGTCGGACGGGACTGGTTCGCGCGGCACGGCGGCGAACCCCGCATCGCGGATCCGGTGGTGACGGCCGATGGCATGGCCGTGCTCGACCAGGCGTTCGCGATGGCGGCCGATGACGGGCTCGACGTGCAGATGACCGGCGACCTCGCGGTGCTCGCCCTGCTGGGTCCGCTGCGCGCGGCCGAACTCGACGGTGCCGTCGCCGAATGCCTGCACAACGTCGCTCGCCATGCGGGCGTCGACGAAGCCGAGATCGTGCTCGGCAGTGGCGGCGGCGAGGTGACCGTGGCGGTCATGGACGTCGGTTCCGGTTTCGACGTCGACCGCGTGCCGGCCGGGCGCCGCGGGCTCCGCGAGGTCGTCGCCCGTCTCGAGCGCGAGGGAGGCTCGACCCGGGTGTGGTCGGCGATCGGCCTCGGAACGACCGTCGTGCTCGCGATGCCGATGGGAGGCGCATGAGCACCGCACGCCTCGCGCCGAAGGACATCGACCCGATCGTCGCGCTGACCTCCTCGTCGATCCTGCAGCACTTCGGCGGTGCGGTGGCGTCGCTGATCGCGATCGTCATGACGATCGTGCACTGGCACGAGGTGGTCTCGCCGTTCGCGGCGGTCCTGGCCGTGCTGCTCGTGAACGTCGCGGCCATCGCCGCGACGCTCGCGGCCCGCCCCTCCCGGGCGCCGTTCACGCCAGAACGGCTCTGGATCGTCGTCGTGTTCGCGCTGGGCGCGGCCGTCGCGGAGTACCTCAGCACGGTCGGCAATGACCGCTACGTCTACGACGACTTCGGTCCGCTCGTCGTGGGCGTGCTCATGATCTCGTTGGCCCCGTACTGCAGCTGGGCCACGCTGCTCAGCTCGGGTGCGCTCTCGACCGCCGTGCTCGCGGTGCTCGTGGCCGGCGCCGGCGGCCCGGCCTGGCATGGACTCCCGGTGCTGGTCATGGTGCTCTTCTACGTGGCGCCGACGGTCGTGGCCAGCTCGGCCGCGGCGGGATACTCGTGGGCGATCGTGCACATCACGCTCGCCTGGCAGCGCAAGGCCAACCAGGTGCTGCTGCAGCGCGACGCCGAACTGCGGGCCGGTCTCGCGCACGCCGACGATCATGGTCGGGTCGCGGTGATCCGGCGCGAAGTGCTGCCGTTCCTCGCCTCGATGCTGAACGTCGATCGCATCTCGGTGGCGGATGCCGCGAGGGCGCGCCAGCTCGCCGAGGCGCTCCGGTCGACGCTCCGCGAGGAGGAGGCATCCACCTGGCTCGCCGATGTCGCCGGAGACCTCGAGCGCCGGCGCGGCATCCCGATCGAGGTCGTCGAGACCGACACGGCCGTCGCGAACCTGCGCGACGACCAGCGGGCCGCCCTGACGGCGCTGCTCACCTGGCTGGCGAGCGAGCAGCGGGTGGCGTCGATCCGTGCGCAGGTGCGACGAGAAGACACGGAATCGCCCCGAGGGCGCGCGGTGCGCATCTCGGTCGACGCCCCGTTCGGGGCGGAACCGCCGAACCGCCGCTCGATCGAACGCCTCGCGTCGGTCGCGCGCGCGGTCGGCCTGTCGGCGGAGGTCGCCGTCACGGGGGAGAATGTCACGGTGGAGTTTCGTCATGTCATCGGTTGAGGTCCGTCGCACCAGGGGCGGTGCGCGCTGATGGCGAAGCTGTACTTCCGCTACGGCGCGATGAACTCTGGCAAGTCCACCGCCCTCCTGCAGGCCGCGTTCAACTACGAGGAGCGCGGGCACACCGTGCTGCTCGCCAAGCCGTCGATCGACACCAAGGGCGATCGCGACATCGTGTCCCGGCTCGGCGTCGTGCGCGAGGTCGACTTCGTGATCGAGCCGACGGCCTCGGTGGGCGCGCTCTTCGAGCAGCGGCGGGCCGTCTCGGCGGCCGAGACCGGGCGCGACGTGAGCTGCCTGCTCGTCGACGAAGCGCAGTTCCTCACGGCCGAGCAGGTCGACGACCTGCTGCGCATCGCCCTCATCGAGGGCATTCCCGTGCTCGCGTACGGCATCCGCACCGACTTCCAGACGGTCGCGTTCCCGGGCAGCCGACGGTTGCTCGAGGTCGCGCACAGCCTCGAAGAGCTGAAGACGATCTGCCGCTGCGGTCGCAAGGCGATCTTCAACGGCCGCACGATCGACGGCCGGTTCGTGTTCGACGGTGACCAGGTCGCGATCGACGGCGAGACCGTCACCTACGAGTCGCTGTGCGGCGTCTGCTATCTCGAGGAGTCGGGCGGCGTGCTCAACGGCCGTCACTGACGAGGCGACCGATCGAGACGCCCCGGCTTCGCGGCATCCGTCGCCCGCCGTGACGGCTAGGTGACGATCGCGAGCACGAGCAGCCCGTTGAACACCGCGTGCGCGATGATCGGGCCGCCCAGTCGTCGGGTCGAGGCCGCGAGTGCGCCCGCCGCGAGTCCGAACACGAACGTGCCGGCGAAGGTGACCGCGGCGGCGGTCGGCGACAGTGCCGCGCCCTGGGCGAGGTGGGCGAGCCCGAACACGAGCGCGCTCACGACGACGGCGACGGATGCTGCGACGAGCGCCCGACCGCCGGTGCGCCGCTCGACGGCTCGCAGCACGAGCCCCCGGTAGAACGTCTCCTCGACGAGCGGGCCGATGACGACCGGCGCGAGCACGACGCCGAACCAGAGCGCGAAGCCGGTGGGCAGCGCGAGCACTCCGCCGTCGAGCGACGTGCGGCCCGTCGACGCGAGTTCGAGCAGGGTCACCAGCCCGCGGGCGACGAGCCCGAGGCCCACCCCCCAGAGCAGGTCGATCGGGCGGAACCGCAGGCCGAAGTCGGCGGCGAACGATCGGCGGCCGCGCGCGACATCCGCGATGCAGAGCACGGCGACGAGCGGCACCCAGACGGTGAGGTAGGCGCCGAGCACCTGCAGCCATTCGTCGATCACGACGGTGCGGGTCACCCACGACCAGCCGAGCGAGCAGGCTGCGGCGAGCACGATGCCGATCGCGGCATCCGTCACTCCCCAACGCACGATCGCACCCTCGGCGCGGCGGGACGCGGGTGTGTCGGTTGTTGACACGCCCCCACTCCGCGGGGCATGTTGAGAGGGTGTCACGGGGCCAAGCGTAACCGTGTCGCGTTTCAGCACGCTGTGGGGACGGGGACTGAACACGTGGAATTGCGCGACTACATCCGCATCTTGCGGCAAAGCTGGGTGCTGATCGCGTTGCTCACGCTCCTCGGCGTCGCCGCCGGCGCCGTCTTCTCGATCATGCAGACCCCGCTCTACAGCTCGTCGGCGAAAGTCTTCGTGTCGACCTCGAGCGGCGGCACGATCGGCGAGATGACCCAGGGCAACACGTTCACCCAGCAGCGTGTGAAGACCTACGCAGACCTCACTACGACCCCCATCGTGCTGCTGCCGGCGATCGCGGCCCTGCAGGTCGACATGACGAGCGATGAGCTCGCGCGCGAGGTGATCGCGGTCGCCCTGCCCGACACCACCCTCATCGAGATCACCGTGACCGATGCGGATCCCGCGCTCGCCGCGGAGGTGGCGACCGCGGTGTCCGAGAGCCTGACGAAGGTGGTCGAGGCCATCGAGACGACCGGGGGAGCCGCCGCGGACGCGGCGGGCGACGATGCCGCGGCCGACACTGCCGAGCCTGCGACGGCGTCGCCCGTTCGGCTGACCCTCGTGCAGCACGCCGCCGTGCCGCAGAAGCCCGTGAGTCCGAACGTGCCCCTGAACATCGTGCTGGGCGGCCTCATCGGACTCGCGCTCGGCGTCGGCGCCGCCGTGTTGCGCGAGACCCTCGACACCCGCATCCGCAACGAGCGCGACCTCGAGCAGGTGACCGACACGCCCGTGATCGGCGGCATCGTGTTCGATCCGAAGGCCAAGGACCGCCCGCTCATCGTGCACGCCGACCCGCACTCGCCGCGGGCAGAATCCTTCCGCGCGCTGCGCACGAACCTCCAGTTCCTCGATGCGGGTCGGCCCGAGCGGTCGTTCGTGGTCACGAGCTCGATCGAGTCCGAGGGCAAGTCCACGACGGCGGCGAACCTCGCGATCGCCCTGGCGGATGCCGGTGCGCGCGTGCTCCTCGTCGACGCCGACCTGCGTCGCCCGAAGGTCGCGTCGTACCTCGGCATCGAGGGCGCGGTCGGGCTCACCGACCTGCTCATCGGACGGGCCGAGCTGCAGGACGTGATCCAGCCATGGGGCCGCAGCCAGATGTACGTGCTGCCCGCGGGGCGCGTGCCCCCGAACCCGAGCGAGCTGCTCGGGTCCGCGGCCATGGTCGGCATCATCTCCGAACTCAACCGCGCGTTCGACGTCGTGCTCTTCGACGCGCCGCCGCTGCTGCCGGTGACGGATGCCGCGGTGCTGACGCGTGCCGCAGGCGGGGCGATCCTCGTGGTCGCGGTCGGCCGAGCGCACAAGGGACAGGTCAAGGGCGCGTTCGCGGTGCTCGACAACGTCGACGCGAACGTCTCGGGCATCGTGCTGACGATGCTGCCGACGAAGGGCCCCGACGCCTACGGCTACGGCCGATACGGCTATGGCTACGGATACGGCTACGGATACGGGTACGCGCCGAAGGAAGAGACGGCGGCCGGCGCGTGAACGTGCTCGTCGTGTGCACCGGCAACATCTGCAGGTCGCCCGTGGCCGAGCGGGTGCTCGCGGCACGGCTGGCCGCGGCGGGCATCGACGACGTGCGGGTCTCGAGCGCCGGAACCAGCGCCCTGGTCGGCGAGCCGATGACGCCCGAGGCAGCGGACCTGGCGGTGCGACTCGGCGCGGACCCGACCGGGCACGCGGCCCGCAGGCTGACCGCGCAGCTGATCGAGGACGCCGACCTCGTGCTCACCGCGACCCGTGCGCATCGCGCGCAGGTCGCCGAACTCGTGCCCCGCGCGGCGCGCCGTGCCTTCACCCTCCGCGAGTTCGCCCGGGTGCTCGCCTTCCTCGCCGCCGACGGCGGGCTCGACACCGGCGACGACACGCCCGATCCCGACTCGGTCGCGCAGCGACTCGGCGCGACGGTGCTCGCCTTGCAGGACTCCGGCAGCACGTCGCGCCTCCAACGGGCGACGGATGCCGCGGCACGATCCCGCGGCCTCGCGCCGCCACCGCCAGACCCGAACGACGATGACATCCTCGACCCGTACGGCGCGCCCATCGCGATCTACGACGAGGCCGGACGATTGATCGACGACGCCGTCGACTCGATCGTGTCCGCACTCGCCTCGTCGGTGTCGGGCGGTCGCGATGCCACGTAGCGAACTCTCGCGCAGCCACCGCCTCACCGCTCCGTGGGCGGTGGCGGCGATCGTGGTGTTCGTGGTCGTCGATGCGGTGCTCGTCTGGTGGGCGATCGCGTCGGTCCGCACCGAGCCCGGCGTCCCTCAGGAGGAGGTGCTGCCGACGATCCCGCCGCTTCCGACGACGACGGCCGATGCGTCGGATGCGGATGCGGATGCGACGGCGGAGGGCGCGACGCCGCCCGGCACCGGATCATCGGCTCCGACCCGAGCGACTGCCACTCGCCCGACCGTCGTGATCGCCGCGCTCGACGCGAGTACGGCGTACCGCGGCACGACGGGGACCTGCCCGGGCGGCGGCGCCACGATCGAGCTGACCGTCGACGGCGGTGCGACGTGGAGCGCGGGCGTCACCGAGGGGCTGACCGACCTGCAGTCCGTCGAGGCGGTCGATGCCGACATCGTGACGATGGTCGCACGCGACGCGGCCTGCGCGATCGGCCGGTACCACAGCTACGTGCAGGGCATCGACTGGGAGCTGACCGGCGAACTGGAACCCACCTGGTACGCCGACGGCGAGCAGGCGATCGCCCCGACCGGTGCCTCGACGCCCTGCGGCGGGCCGATCGTCCAGCTCGCGGCCACCTCGGTCGCGTCGGCCGCCGTCGTCTGCAAGTCCGGGGGCGTGCTCACGACAGCGGATGCCGGAGCATCCTGGGCGGAGGCCGCCACCGCATCGGGAGCGATCGCGATCGCCGCCCGTCCGACCGGGTACCTCGTCGCGGTGACGGGCGACGGATGCCGCGGCATCCGGATCGCCGCGATCGACACCGCCGCGAGCGGCTCGCCGTCGACGCCGGGAGCGTGCCTCGAGTCCGACGCCGCGCCGGGCGACATCGCTATCGACGTAGCCCCTGACGGCACCGTCTGGGCGTGGACCGGGGGAGTGCTGGCCCGATCGGCAGACGGAGGCGCGACATGGTGATGCGCCGCTTCTACGCCGCCGCGACGATGACGACCTCGGCCTGGTCGTCGCAGCTCGCCCGTCGCGTGCGCATCACCGACCTGCTCGTGCTGGTCTGGGTCGTGTTCGGCACGCAGATCGCATGGGTCGGTCTGGACTACAGCACTCCGGGCTTCAGCGGTTCACGCGCCGACGTCACCGTCAGTTACACCGTCGTCTCGTTCGTGATCGTCATCGCCTGGATGTTGGCCCTCGAGCTCTACGACACCAGGTCTCCACGGGTGCTCGGCGTGGGTTCGCAGGAGTATCGCGCCGTCGCGGACTCAGCCCTGCGTCTCTTCGGGCTCGTCGCGATCGCCGCGTTCCTCCTGAAGATCGACATCGGCCGCGGATACGTGCTCATCTCGTTCCCGCTGGGCGTGGTCGTGCTCATCTTCTCCCGGTGGATGTGGCGGCAGTGGCTCGGGGTCCAGCGTCGCAACGGGGAGTATTCGTCGCGGGTGCTGCTCGTCGGCTCGCGGGACTCGGTGATGGTGATCGCGCGCGAACTCGAGCGAACACCTGAAGCCGGCTATCGGATCGCCGGCGCGTGCGTTCCCGGACACGGCGAGGACCACCTGCCCGGCACGATGATCCCGGCTGAGTACGGGCTCGATCACGCGCTCGCCGTGATGCGCGACTTCGGTGCCGACACGATGG
This sequence comes from Agromyces sp. CF514, assembly GCF_900113185.1. NCBI lineage: Bacteria > Bacillati > Actinomycetota > Actinomycetes > Micrococcales > Microbacteriaceae > Agromyces > Agromyces sp. CF514. The sequence continues at coordinate 1,491,217 of NZ_FOZD01000001.1, forward strand.
TGATCACGAGTTCGGACGAACTCGGACCAGAACGGGTGCGGGAGCTGAGCTGGGGACTCATCCCCGGGGCCGAGCACCTCGTCGTCGCGCCCAGCCTGATCGACATCGGCGGTCCGCGCATCCACACCCGCCCGGTCGCGGGCCTGCCGCTCATGCACATCGAGACGCCGAAGTTCGAGGGGCGCAAACTGGTTGCGAAGCGCGTGTTCGACCTGATCGTCTCCTTCGCGCTCATCGTCGTGCTGTCACCCGCGTTGGCGTTCGTCGCGATCGTGGTGAAGGCGACGTCGCCGGGACCGATCTTCTTCAGGCAGTGGCGCATCGGCAAGGATGAGCGGCCGTTCAACATGCTCAAGTTCCGTTCCATGGCCGACGGGTCGGATTCGCAGCTTCGAGAGCTGATCGCGGCGCAGGGGACGGACAGCACTCCGCTGTTCAAGGTGGCCAACGACCCGAGGATCACGCCGATCGGGCGGTTCATCAGAAAGTACTCGCTCGACGAGCTCCCGCAGTTGTTCAACGTCTTCGGAGGTTCGATGAGCCTGGTCGGCCCGAGACCGCAGGTCGCCGCGGAAGTGGAACTATACGACCGGGGGGCGCATCGTCGGCTCTTGGTGCAGCCCGGCATGACCGGACTCTGGCAGGTCAGTGGGCGATCGTCGCTCAGTTGGGAGGAGAGCGTGCGTCTCGACCTCTACTACGTGGAGAACTGGTCAATCACGGGCGACTTCGCGATCCTCTGGCGGACGTTCCGCGCGGTTCTGGCCCCGGGCTCCGAGACTGGGTAGCGCGTGGGTGGTCTCATAGTGCACGAGTGGATTGAACCAACCGGTGGCTCGGAGAACGTACTCGAGCGATTTATCGCCTTGTATCCGGATAGCGAAGTGTTGTGTTTGTGGAACAACGCGGCGCATCGATTCGACGGCGCGCAGATTCGGGAATCGTGGCTGTCACGAACGCCGTTGCGTAGATCGAAAGCGCTAGCGCTTCCGGCCGCCGCGCTAGCTTGGCGTACCAGAAGTGAAGATGCGGAGTGGGTGCTCGTGAGCTCCCATGCATTCGCCCATCACGTGCGAACCAAGGCAGGGGATCCACGCACTCCGAAGCTTGTCTATGCGCACACGCCGGCTCGGTATCTTTGGGAGCCGGATCTTGATCCGCGAGGGAGTTCGCCGTTGTTTCGGGCCGTAGCGTCCCCACTACGCGGAATCGATGCAAGACGAGCCCAGGAAGCGACGAGTATCGTCGCCAACAGCATCTTCGTCGCGCAACGAGTTCGGCGGGCGTGGGGGAGAACCGCGAGCGTCATTTATCCTCCGGTTTCCGTAAAGGCAATTCAGGATCGCGACGCGTGGAGCCAGCGTCTCACCGACCAAGATCACGATGTGCTCGCGAACCTGCCGGATGAGTTCATACTCAGCGCTTCTCGATTTGTCAGGTACAAGCGTCTGGAAGACGCCATTCGGATCGGCGAGATCACACGAATGCCTGTGGTAATCGCCGGATCGGGGCCAGATAGCAGGTATCTCCGGCAAGCTGCGGAGCGTTCGGCCGCAGACGTGCGGTTTGTGGACCAACCATCGGATTGGCTGCTCTACGCGTTGTACGAACGAGCGCTCGTGTTCGTGTTTACCGCGATCGAGGATTTTGGCATCATGCCGGTCGAGGCCATGGCCGCCGGTACCCCCGTGATCGTCAACGCGATCGGGGGGGCACGAGAGCCAGTTGAGATGTTGGGAGGCGGTGCTGTCTTGCGAGACCACTCCGAAGCTGGGATACAGAGGGCGCTGAAGGACGCTCTTTCCACGGATCGGGACGCACTGTGGATGGGTGTCCAGGCGTTCGATGTCGAAGTGTTCGACGCGAACGTTGTTCGATGGCGGGAGGCCTCCATTGCCTGACGCAAGTGCAACCGACAAACTACGCGTCATTTTCGTCGAACACACTGGCCAACCCGGCGGTGGACAGCTCGGCATCGAGCGCTACCTTGGTGCCGACAGCGGACACGATCGTCGAATTCTCTTCCTGGAGTCCGGCCCCGTCAGCCAACGGCTCTCGGATCAGTCAGTTCATGTTGAGACCTTGGGCGACCCAACCGGAAGGTGGTTCGGGCTCCTTCGGACGCCAAGACTGATCGCTCGCCTCCGACACAGTTCGTACGACGTGGTCGTTGCAAACAGCATGAAGGCCGCGACCGCCATGGTCCTTGCGCCGCGGGGCAATGGGGTACGGGTTCTCTACCTTCGAGACGATCTCAACCGAGAGCGACTTTCGGCTGTCCGGTGGTGGTTCCTGGCACGGGTGGTGGCGCGCAGCTTCGATGCGTTCCTTGCAAACTCAGCGTGGACGGCTTCCACCATTCCAGCGGCCCTTGGTGCGCGGCCTGTCCGGGTCGCCTATCCAGTGAGCGGGACCCGGTGCGGAGGTTCTCTCCCTGCGACACCTTCGGAGAGCCTTGCGATTCTCTCTCTGAGCCGAATCGCGGCGTGGAAGGGCACACATGTTCTCATCGAAGCATTAGGAATCCTCGAGGAACGGGGGGTGAGGTTTAAAGCCACCATTGCGGGCAGCGCGCTCTTTCAAAGCAAGAAATATGAGGAACAGGTCCGGCGGATGGCCGCCGCGCTCCGATCCGACGTTTCATTTGTAGGGCAGGTAAGCGATGTCACCACGCTTCTCAATTCCCACAACGTACTTGTGAGCTCAAACGTCACGCCGGAACCGTTTGGACAGGTCCTGATCCAAGGGATGAGTTCTGGGCTCGCGGTCGTGGCGACGAATATCGGCGGGCCCATCGAGATCACCGAAGGCGGCGTGAGTGGGCTGCTCGTCGAAGCGAATAGCGCCGAATCGCTTGCAGACGGGCTTCAGCAATTGAGCGAAGTGAAGTCGGTTCGGACTCGTTTCGTCGAGTCAGGGCGGCAAAGAGCCGCAGCGTTCGTGGACGAGGTGACCGTGCCGGCACTCGACGACGCAATTACTGAACTTCATGCGTCTGTGATGCGGGGTAGAGGATGAGTTGGCGGGCCAATGCGTCGTTGGCCGAAGTGCAGCCGCGGCAGTCACTAACGAAACGTATAGCGGTCGGATTGATCTTCGCTTCGCTCGCGGTCAACGTCGTCGTTCCAAAAGCAGGCGTCAAGGTTGGCGACGTTCCAGTCACGGCAGGGACGATCATCTGCGTTTTGGCCCTCATCGTCGGCCTATTTGCGTTCCTCGCGGGCAGGCGAATCAATTTCACGCCTGTCACGACGTTGATCATGCTTCTTAGCGGGTATATGGGCGTCCGGAGCCTCATCGACTGGATGCTGGGAGAAGTCCGCATCGAGTACGTGTGGGGACTCGTCGTTGGCCCGATGCTTTTCGTCCTGGTCTCGAATGCCCTCACAACAAGCCGAGAAATCGAAATTGCGGTGAAGATCCTCGTGGTCGGGTTCGTGCTGGTGACCGCTTACGCGGTGCTCCAGTACATTCTTGGCGTAAACGCAGTAGCGATCCCCGGAATCACGGTCAATCTCACTGACTATCAGACCGGTGCCGAATGGTACCTCCAGAAACACAATCGGGTTGGGTCAGGGTCGAAACTTTTTTCCACGTATCAGAACGGCAATCTGCTAGGTGTTAACCTCTTGCTGATCTTCCCTGTCGTGTATGAGGTTGTGCGGCGCCAGTGGAAGCTTCCGGCGCTCGTCGCATTCGTTGCTGTTGCCATGCTTACGCTCTCCCGAAGCGCATGGCTGGGAGTGGCTGCGTACCTGGCATTTCGATTCGTCTTTACGAAGTCGGCCACCGCCGCCGCCGCCGCCGCTCGCATTTTCGCTGGTATTGCCCTGATCATCGCTGGCGCTGCACTCTTTGGTGCGTTTCCTCAGGTGACCGACAGACTGTTCGGTTCGAACGTGGACTATCTAACGCGCCTTTCGGGACGGACGCCTCGCCTTACCCAACTAATTGAAAGTACGATCACTAATCCGATCGCCGTGTTCTTTGGCCCGCAAGGAATAAGCGAGTACGAGGGCGGTGCGTATGAGATCACCTACGCCGCGGTCTATCTGGCCGGCGGTCTCATCGCCTTGGCGTTGCTGGTTGCGATACTGGTTCGTTCAATTCACGGCCTCCTCAAGTCTGCTGACCGTGTGGCCTTAGGGGTGGGCTTTGGAATCACGGTCTACGCCGTTGCATCGTTTATCGAAGGTGGGTTCTGGCTGCCGCCGACGCCCTCCCTCTTCTGGATGATTCTGGGGTTGGGCTTCGCCGCGGCCGCGCAGCCCGGTGCAACGCTATCGGCGAGGCGCGGCTAGGCGCTCGTGATACACCGAAGCAAACTCCCGCCCGAGGAGGCTCCAGTTGCGCATGCGAAGATCCGGGTGGGAGTCTTTCTGGCGGCCACGGACGACTGCGAGCGTATCGAGTAGGTGCCGGGAACTCAGCGCTCCGCAATACAGATGCACCCATTGATCTCCGACTTCTGCTTTTAGGCGGGTGGACATAGGGGTCTCGGGCAAGAGGATAGGCCGGGACAGCGTGAGAGCGAGCATCGCTGCTCCAGAGTTATAGAGGTGTTCGTATGGCAGCACCACCAATTCCGCAGAGCGAATAGACGTCGCGAGTTCCTCATCGGAGAGCAGCCTCGGGTCCACGTCGAGCCAGGGCTCACGGATTGAACTCTGCACGAGTGACTCGACTAGTACGGCATCGTCCGAAGGCCCTACGATTCTCAGTCGGATCTGGCTATACGGTTGAGCGTCTCGAACTACGTCGACAAGGTGCTCGAGCCCTTTGTAGCGTCGTATATGCCCAAAGTTCACGATGAGGCCCTCATGCGGAGCGATCTCCGGGTAGCTGCCGAAGATCGGAGCGTAATCGCCATGGGGGATCACATAGACTGGGCCATCGACGCTCGTCGCATCGATTGGATCCATCGCAATCCATGCTGTTGTCATCGCATCAAGGCGACGACCCAGCCGCTGACTCGTCTTCGACCACTTCTCGTGCGGTTCGAGGTTGTGCAACGTTCGCACAATCGGTTCACGAGTCAACCGGAGCCTCGCCACTAGGGCTGAGGCAAGGACCGTTTTCACCAGACTCTTGAGTGGCGATGTTTGGCTTCGTATGAGGTGTTCCGGCCAGTGCATGTGCAGAATGTCGTACTGCCCGAATATCGCCCGGTGCCAGGAGAACTCGAGTGGTGAGACTCCATCAGGCAGCGATTCGGCCAGAAGTCGTACGTAAGGGTTCGTTCCTTTACTCCAGATGACAGATTGCAAGACTCGAACCTGTGCCGAGGCGTTCGAAGGTGGCGATCCAGCGAGTTTCATAGGACTTCAGTATGTGGTGGCCCAGCGCGGCGACACGGCATTCAGTTCGCGTGCTTTGCTAGATTCGAGGCGCGCGGCTGGTTCGCAGCCCGGGTCATTCATGGGGGATGAAATGGCGTGTGTAGTTAGTAGGGCCAGTCGGCTCGGGGGTCGGCGGTGCACGGGGTTGACAGCAGGTCGAGCGACTCAATCTGGTACCAGCTCGGACTCGGAGTATGTCCGCCGAACGCAAACCGGAATCAACTCGCCGCTTTGCGGCCAGAACTAGCTTCGCGAATCTGCTCACCCAAGGGGGACGACGTACGTGGCTAAGTATCTGGAGGCAGCGTCTGGCTGTTCTCGTAGGTTCTGGTCTAGGCGGCGTTCCTCGGTATTGAGCGCTCGATCGGCCTGCTGGATCGGGAGCAAGACCGGAGTACCGTCCACGAGGGAGCGCTCGTGTTGAGCACGAGTGATGTCGCGTACCTGAAGACCTTGCAGGGAAGCACCATCGAGACATTGAAGCGAGCTATCGGCAGCCCCGCGACAAACGTTGCCATCCTCGATGTACCGAATCAGCGCAATGTCGGTGACTCACTCATATGGGCAGGTGAACTCGCATACCTTGAGAAGCTTGGCCTGCGAATCCGCTATATAGCCGACTCCCGCGGGTACCACCCAGGCGACCTGCGGGCTGCAATGCCGGAGGGAGTGGTGCTCCTGCATGGTGGCGGAAATTTCGGAGATCTATGGCCGACCCATCAATTGCATCGCGAGCGGGTCGTGACCGAGCTGCAAGAGTTTCGCGTCGTTCTCCTGCCCCAGTCCGTGTACTTCGGTTCGCGCGAGGCAGCGGCGCGGGCCAACTCAGTGATGGGCGCGCATCCCGATTTCACGGCTCTATTGCGAGACCGAGAGTCAATGGATCGCGCCAGGGTCGACCTTCCTGACGTTCGGATTGAGTTTTGCTTCGATATGGCGTTTGGTTTTGAGCCGCGGGGGTTCTCAGTTGCGAGAGCAGACAGAGTCGTAATCATCGGACGGCGAGACCACGAGAGTTCCTCCGGCTTGGCCGAGGTCCCCAGCGACTGGCTCGGCATGTCGAACTTGGTGCTCACCGACTGGGGCCCGATCGGCGGTGCGGCAGGCTTGCGGTGGAAGATTGACCGGGCAATCGTGAAGCTAGACGCCACTCTCATGAGGTTCAGCGGCAAGCCAAGCCTTGCGCGGCTGAATACTCTTCATCGACTGGCTGAGCGGGCGATCCACGACATAAATGCGCTAAACATCGCGAATGCGCTGCGTTTGTACGCGGGTTCACAGCTCTTGGTCGTGGATCGACTTCATGCCCATGTTCTCGCTGGCCTCCTCGGCATCAATCACATCGCGCTCGACAATAGCTATCGCAAGATCGGTTCTGTTTTCGACGAGTATTCGGGCCATCTTTCGACTGCGCACTACGCAACAAGTCTCGAGGCCGCCCGAATGAGGGCGAAAGAATTGTTGGTTGAATGATGCTCGCCTTCGTCACATCGCTGCGGCACCCGCAGAATTCCAACGACTATTCACGGGTTGAGGCTCTGTTGGCCGAAACGCTCGAATCGGTCACTCGCCAAAGCAACCACGAGTTTGTGGTGATAGTGGTTGGTAATAAGCGCCCGGCGTTTGAGCTTCCTGAGCGTGCCTACTTCGTCCCGGTTGACTTTCCGCCGCCAGCGCCGCCGGATGGGCCACGGACCGCTCGTGCACCGTTCGTGTGGGACAAAGGCACGAAGATAGGTATCGGTCTGGCTAAGGCGCGCGAGTTCAGGCCAGATCACGTCATGATTTTCGACGCCGACGATTTTGTGCACTCGGGGATCGCTGAGTACGTAACCGCGCGTCCGGGGCATAGAGGCTGGGTCATTGATCGGGGTTGGAAGTATTCGCGCGCCCGAAACGCCTATCGCAGACAGGCGAAGTTCAATCGCACGTGCGGGACCAGCTTTATTTTGCCGTTTGAGGCCTACGGGGTTCCGGAGAGTCTGGCGATTACGGCGAGTCAGCAGATGGTGGCAGATGCCTTTGGCGAGCGACTTGAGACGATCCTCGGGGCGCACCATGATGCCCGGGAATGGCATGCGGCACATGGCCGGGTACTAGAGCGATATCCGATGAGGGCTGCGGTCTACCAAGTAGATACTGGTGAGAATCACTCCGGCACGGCTATGAAGGGCGTCGCACACCCACTGGATCGAAAGTTCATCGATGAGTTCGGGGTGCGGCCGCAGATGGGGGCCGCCATCCGGGTTTGGCGATCGATCGGCCCCGTGGCGGTGTTCCAGACAGGGATGATTGCACTTCAGCGCCTTTCCGCGGGAGTCAAGCGTGCATTCGGGGCGAGATGACAAACGCCGATGGCTTAGGGCGCAAGGCGTCTCAGTCAATCGGCTGGGTACTCGCCGAGCGGTGGTCGTCGCGGTTGATTACACTCGCGGTGTTCGCCACGCTTGCGCGCCTTCTAGAACCAAGCGAGTTCGGTCTGATTTCTCTCGCAACTTCGATCATTGCGGTGCTGCAGGTGTTCGTCGATTCGGGGTTCAGCAAGGCGCTTATCCAGCGGCGCGAGCTCTCGCCAAAGGATGCCTCAACTGCGTTCTGGACGTCCATTGCCATCGCCTTGTCCATTTACGGGCTTCTCGCCCTGACGGCAGTACCGGTGGCGTCGGCGCTTGGCGAACCTGAGCTTGCGCCTGTCCTCTACGTGATGGGGTTAGTGCTGCCGATCGGTGCGCTTTCGGGAACGCCAGCAGCGCTTCTTGAACGCGAGTTCCGCTTCAAGTCGCTCTCGATCCGTCAGTCCGCGGGGACCTTCGCCGGCGCTATGGTTGCCATTCCGGTCGCGGTACTGGGGGGCGGCGTGTGGGCGCTCGCGTTGCAATCGCTCGCAGCGGCAATCGCGGCGGTTGTCACCCTGTGGGCTGCCTCGGAATGGCGTCCTCGATTCGAGTTCTCGATTTCATCACTTCGCGGTCTCTGGAAAGTGGGCTCGAGCGTCCTGGGTATCGAACTATTGGACGCGATCCAGTCGAACATAGACAAGATCCTGATCGGCGTGTTCTTCACATCCAACGAGCTCGGCTACTACTACCTCGCTCAGAGGATCGGAACAATTCTCATCGAGCTTGTGACTTCGGTAATTGCGCGCATATCGCTCACCACGTTCTCTCGAGTGCAGGACGACCTTCCGCGGCTCAATCGCATCTTTCGGCAACTCACGTTTGCGGCTGCCGCCGTGAGCTTTCCGTTCTTTGCTTTTGTCGCCGTACTTGGCCCGCAACTCGTGCCGTTGCTGTTTGGCCCCGGGTGGGAAGCGGCCGTGCCGCTGATGTGGATACTTGCGCCGGGCTGGGCATTCGGGACGATCATGTATTTCGATCGACCCGTGATGCTTTCGACCGGCCACGCCCGCGCTGCGCTCGGGCTTGCGGCCCTGCAGGCGGGGCTTGGTATTGTCGCGGTCTTCCTGTTGCTACCTCTCGGGATCGTCGGCGTCGCGCTCTCGAGGCTTTCGCGGGTCCTCACCTGGCCATTGCGACTAATGCTGCTGCACCGATATATAGGCTTGCGAGTCTGGAGTTACCTCGGTCAGGTTGCGCGATGCGGGGTCGCGATCGCTCCTCCTATAGTGGCGATAGCGCTGCTTCAGACCACAACGTGGGCGAACGTTGCGGGCGCCGCCTGGGTATTTGCCTTGCCAGTCGCGCTCGTCGGGGGAGCCGTCTATGCCGCCTTGCTCTGGTTGATCGCGGGTGCTGAGAACCGCGACGTGCTCCGACGAGCCGCAGCGCCAGCAGCCAGCTATGTATCAGGGCTAGGCGGTCGTCGCCATCGGCGCGAGTCCAAGGCCGATGGTCAACTCGGTGACCAGTGATCCAGATGTCGACATCGGTAACGGGCACGGGTGGCAGTGGGGAGGAATGTAGCGCTTGGGCAACGTAGCTATCCGAAATACGGTCCCAGCTTTGTTGCGCATTTGTGTGGCGCTTTCGAAGGCCGCGCGGCGGGGTAATGATTGGGCATATCCGGTGCTCAGGGCGACTTGGTTTCGCGCCGCAGTATCGGCGGCGGGGGTATTGGGGACGGCCCGGATGATCGAGGTGCGACATTGACCGTTGAGTTATATGCCTGGCGGCCCAGGTTGCCACTAGTGAACGTTCCATTGCTTCGTCGAATCCGCGGGCGTCGTCGGCATAATTTTGGAGACGAGCTCGGCCCAATCGTTGTTCGAGGTGTGCTCGACATGCTGGGCCTGACTGAAGACGCTGCTTCCGGTAAGCACGAGCGATTGGTCACGGTGGGTTCCGTTCTGCACTTTGCGAAACACGGCGACCACATCTGGGGGTCCGGAATAAACGGCAAGGTGGCAAGACCCCTGCGAGTTAAGGGTGGCGAACTAACAATTCATGCGGTCCGCGGTCCACGGACTCGCCGATACCTGATGGATCACGGCCACGACGTTCCCTCTATCTACGGCGACCCCGCGCTGCTGATTTCGCACGTGGACGAACGATTTCGACTCGCTGGGGCCGAAAAGCAGCGTCAGCTGCTCGTTGTCCCCAACCTCAATGACATGCCGCGTTACCGTAGCCATCCGCACGCGATCTCGCCGTTGGCTGACCCGCTAGAGGTCGCACGACTTATCTCTTCAAGCGAGTTCGTCGTTGGTTCCTCTTTGCATGCGATGGTCTTGGCGGATCTGTTCGGTGTACCTTGCCGGCCGTTGATGTCTGCCTACGAGAACAACTTCAAGTACGACGACTACTACCTAGGGACGGGTCGCGAACTTCCAGAATTTGCGCGGGACGTTGAGCACGCCATTCGTCTAGGCGGCATAGACGGGCTGGTATTTCGCCCAGAGCCAATTCTGCGAGCATTTCCGCACGAACTCTTTCGCGCAGGAGGGGAGCGAACGTCGGAGTTCACTCCAGGACCAATCGAGTGAACGAGGCATGGGTGAGTCAATCGGGGTTGGTCCGGGCAGCGAGGCCCGAATTCAGCGACGCGCGACTTGGCACGTGCCTGCTTCATCCGCGCGCTGCACCGGGCTACGCTCTTGATCGTGACGCCGTCTTCCGGGGGTTCGGAGTCGTCGGGTCGGAACCATGGGGATGGCGCATCCGACCGGCGCCATGAGTCGAGCCGTTCCGGCGACTCGCACCATTCGAGTTCGAGTCGTTCGCACGGCTCCGGCTCCGGGGCGGGCCGATCGCACGGCTCAGGTTCGGGCTCCGGCTCGAGTTCGGGCCGGTCGCATGGCTCCAGCTCCGGCCGGTCCGGCAGCTCGCGCTCGAGCTCCGGCCGCTCCCACCATCACGGCTCCAGCAAGCGGCGAAAGCAGCAGCGCCGCAAGCGCATCATCACCTGGACGATCGTCGGCGTCGCCGGCCTGCTCCTGTTCGCCGTCGCCTGGATCGGCATCCGCGGGTTCCTCGCGGTCGGCGAGCTGCAGGCTGCGGTGCCGCTGGCGAAGACGGTGCAGAAGCAGTTCGTCGCGGGCGACGCCCAGGCGGCGCAGCGGTCGGCCGACGAACTCGCCGCGCACGCGGCATCCGCTGCCTCGTTGACGGGCGATCCGATCTGGCGCGGTGCCGAGGTGCTGCCGGGCGTCGGCCCGAACCTCGAGGTGATGCGGGTGCTCGCGGCATCCGTCGACCGCATCTCGCGTGATGCGGTGGTGCCGCTCGCCGCGACGGCGGGCTCGCTCGGCCTCGGCACGTTCGCGCCGGCAGGCGGGGCGATCGACCTGCAACCCATGATCGACCTCCAGCAGCCGGTGCATGCCGCCCGGGTGGCCTTCGACAGCTCGGCCGCGGCCCTCGCGACGCCGAGCGTGGCAGGCGCCTCCGTGATCGGCCCGCTGGCCGAAGCCCGCGACGAACTCACCGCGATGGTCGACGAGGCGGGCGGCACGGTCGTGGGCTTCGACAACGCGGTGCACCTGCTGCCGCCGATGCTCGGCGCCGACGGCCCGCGCGACACGCTGCTGCTGTTCCAGAACAACGCCGAACTGCGTTCGCTCGGAGGCATCCCGGGGGCGTCCGCGCTCATCCATGCCGATGCCGGCACGGTCTCGATGACGCAGCAGGCCTCGGCACGGGATTTCCCGGTCTACCCGTCGCGCGTGGTCGACATGCCGGTCGAGACGCGTGCCCTGTGGGGCGAGAACACGGCGCGGTACATCCAGGACGTCACGTTCACCCCCCAGTTCCCGCTCGCGGCGACCATCGCCCGCGAGATGTGGAAGCGACAGTTCGGCACCGAGGTGCAGTCCGTGGTCTCGGTCGATCCGGTGATGCTGAGCTACCTCCTGAACGCGACGGGCCCCGTCACGATCGCCACGGGCGAGCAGCTCACGAGCGAGAACGCCGTGCAGGTCCTCTTGAGCGACGTCTATGCGAAGTACCCCGTGCAGCAGCAGGACGCGATCTTCGCGGATGTCGCATCCCGCGTGTTCTCGGCCCTCACGTCGGGCTCCGCCGATCCGCAGAAGCTGGTCGAGGCGCTCGCGAAGGCGGGCTCTGAGCGCCGCATCCTGGTGTGGAACGCGGATGTCGACGAGCAGGCCGTGCTCGCGGGCACGGCGATCGCCGGCGGCCTGCCCGAGAGCACGGCGACCGAGCAGGCGTTCGGGGTGTACCTGAACGACATGACGGGTTCGAAGATGGACCCGTACCTGAAGGTCGAGCTCGGCTCCGGGGTCATCACGTGCCGCAACGACGGCCTGCCGAACTACGACATCGTCGTGAAGCTCACGAACACGGCGCCGGCGGATGCCGCGACGAGCCTCCCGTCGTACGTCACGGGCGGCGGCGTGTACGGCACGCCGCCGGGCTCGATCACGACCTCGGTGCACGTGTACAGCGCGCAGGGCACGTACAACCTCGGCGTGCTGCTGAACGACGAGCCGGTGGGGTACCACCCGACCTCGGATACCGGCTACACCCTCAGCAAGGTCGTCTCGACTCTGGCGCCAGGCGAGAGCGCCGAATACCGGTTCGGATTCCTCGGCGGAACATCGGGAGAGAAGCTTACTCGCCTCGAATCGACGCCACTCGTTTACACGCCCGACACATTCGGGGTCGCGCTCTCATGTGATTCTCCCCTAAGGTGAGCAGGTGTCGCCTTTCGGAAGGGCGGCACCTCTGGGGGGTTCCGAACGAGGGGTTCCTCGGTGCTCATGAAGCATACGGGGGTAACGCAATCATGTTCCGAAAGATCCTTGCAAGCGTCGCCGTGCTGGCGGCCGTGCTCATCGCCGCGCCGGCTGCGGCACAAGCGGCCGAAGGCGCCGGCTACACCGGTCAGGGCACCAACGTGACCTTGACCGTCGGCGAGGTCGGCACGATGACCTTCAGCGGTCTTCCGCCCAACACGCCGTCCACCGCGACCGCACCCGATGCGGTCACCCTGGCCGTGTTGAAGGCCGCGACCGCCTCGAGGGCGACGGATGCCTCGGGCACCGTGTCGTTCCAGGTCTCGTCGAACACGCCGGGCACGTACACCATCACCGATACGGCAGGGGAGTGGGTCGCCACCGGCACGTTGACCGTCGTGCCGGCGGATTCCGCGAGCACGGGCGGCATCGCCTCGACCGGCTACGACGCCCCGGTGCTCTGGATCTGGATCGCCGGCGGGGCACTGCTCCTCGGTGCCGCGCTCGTCGTCGTGATGACCACGGTGCGCCGGGCACGCCAGCAGGACTGACGCCGTCGGTCCGCAGCACGACCTGTCTGCGCGTCGTATGCTGCGGGAGCCCGGATCCCAGGATCCGGGCTTCCGTCGTGTCTGCGCACTGACACGATCGGATGACTCCAACATGGCCTCATGAGCACGGCAGGCGGCGCAGCGGCGCGGGTGATCGGCGTCGACGCGGCCAGGGGCCTCGCGCTCATCGGCATGTTCGTCGCGCATGTGGCGCCCGTGGTCGACGACGCGACGACCATGACGCTCATCGGCATCGCCGACGAGCGGCCGCGACTGCTGTTCGCGTTGACCGCCGGCATCGGGCTCGGCTTCATCTCGGGAGGCGTGCGACCGCTCGAGGCGCCGGGGGAGCGCGGCGTCCTGCGGCGTCAGATCGCGATCAGGGCCGTCATCCTGATCGCGATGGGGCTGCTCATCGCCGCCACGCTGCATCCGCTCGTGTTCATCATCCTCGACGTCTACGGCGTCGCGTTCCTGCTCATGCTGCCGCTGCTCTTCCTGCCGCCGCGCGTGGCGCTCGTGGTCGGCATCGGTTTGCTCGCGGTCGCGCCAGCGCTCGCCGAGATCGCGGCCCGCACGCCGTTCGTCGCCGCCGCCCGCGAGGGGGCGCTGCGCATCCCGGTCGACTGGGCCGTGAGCGGCGCCTATCCGGTGATCGTGTGGGTGCCCGTGATGCTCATCGGGCTCGCGCTGGCGCGACTCGACCTCGGGTCGCGCACCACGGTGTTCCTCACCGGACTGATCGGCGCGGCCGTCGCATGCGTGCTGCTGCCCCTCTCGACCCTGCTGCCTTCGCCGTTCATGGTCGCGGATGCCGCGTGGTCGGTGCCGTTGCGTGCCTCACTCGAGACGCTCGCCAACACGGGCGTCGCGGCCGCGCTGGTCGCCCTGCTGCTCGTGCTCACCGGATTCGTCGCGCCGGCCGCGCGCCGCGTCGCCGTCGCCGTGACATCGCCGGTCGCCGCGATGGGGTCGATGCCGCTCACGGTCTACACGCTGCATCTCGTGGTGATCGCGCTCGCCGTGCGCACCGACCCCGCATCGGGCACGATCACGGACGACTCGTGGCCGCTGCTCGTCGGACTCGTCGTCGGGTCGATGCTCTTCGCCTGGCTCTGGCGGAGGTACGTCGGGCGCGGACCGCTCGAGATGCTGCTGCGATGGGCGAGCGGACGTTCACGCCGGCCCGCGACGCCCGACCCGGTGACCGGCGGCTGACGTCACGGCCGCGAGCGCCACGCCGAGCAGGGCACCGAGCGTGTTCGCGACGACATCCGAGACGGTGGAGACCCTGGAGGGGATCGCGAGCTGCACGAGCTCGATGCAGGTGCTGCCGAGGCATCCGGCCACGACGATCGCCCAGGGCCGAACCCGCGGGAACGCGAGTCGCGACGCCAACCCGATCGGCACGAACAGGGCGACGTTCGCCGCGAACTCGAGCACCACCGCGGTCTCGCCGAGCGGCAGTCCCAGGTCGGCGAGCGCGTGCGCCGCCCACCAGACGATTCCCGTCACGCGGGAGGCGTCGTCCGCAGGCAGGAACACGACGAGCGCCACGAACACGAGGTAGGGCACGAGCACCACGCGGGCGGCCACGAGCGATCGTGGACGTCGCACGGGCGGAGCTGCGGATGCCGCGGCATCCGTCGTGCGCGTCGCGTTCTCGTCCACCCGGCCATGCTAAGCGCGGTGCAGCGACCGGCGGGGACAGAATGGGGGCACCGACCGACGGAGGCCCAATGCCCGCGCCCATCGAGGACTACGCGATCATCGGCGACTGCCGAACGACGGCGCTGCTCGACCGCGAGGGATCGATCGACTGGTACTGCCCGCCTCGGTTCGACGCGGCATCCGTCTTCGGGGCACTACTCGGCGGGCCCGACCAGGGGCGATGGCTCCTGCGGCCCGACGACGCCGAAGCCCTGAGCACCCGTCGGTACGACGGCGACAGCTTCACGCTGGTCACCCGATGGACGTGCATCGACGGCGAGGTCGAGGTCACGGAGCTGATGCCGACGGGGTCGGGCCGGCACGACGCCCGCAGCGACGTGATCCGACGGGTGCGCGGCATCCGGGGATCCGTGACCATGCGGCAGGAACTGCGCGTGCGCTTCGACTACGCAGCGACCCTGCCCTGGATGCGCCAGCTCGGAAGCCACGAGGCGCCCGCGCTCGTCGCCATCGCGGGCCCCGACGCGCTCGTGCTCCGCGGGCCGCGCCTCACCGCGCACGGTCGCGCCCACCACGGCACCTTCGCGGTCGCCGCAGGTGAGACGGTCGACCTCCGCCTGACCTGGTTCCCGTCGCACCTCGACGTGCCGGAACCGCTCGACGTCGATGCGGCGATCGCGACCACGGACGACTGGTGGCGCGACTGGATCGGCAACGCGACCTGGTTCGGCGCCTACGACGACGCCGTGCGACGATCGCTGCTCGTGCTCCGCCTGCTCACGCACGAGGACACGGGCGGCGTGGTCGCCGCGGCGACCACGAGCCTGCCCGAGGAGTTCGGCGGGTCGCGCAACTGGGACTATCGCTACGTCTGGCTGCGCGACGCGTCGCTCACGCTGCAGGCGCTCCTGCGTCACGGCCTCGTCGTCGAGGCGGAGCACTGGCGCCGATGGCTCGTGCGCGCCGTCGCGGGCGACCCGGCCGACGTGCAGATCATGTACGGCGTCGCCGGCGAGCGCCGTCTCCCCGAATGGCAGGCGGCCGAGCTGCCCGGCTACGGCGGTGCGTCACCCGTGCGCGTCGGCAACGCCGCCGCCGAGCAGTTCCAGGCCGACGTGTTCGGCGAGGTGCTCATCGCCCTCGACGCCGTTCGCCACGACGGCTCCGACGACGACCGGTTCGCCTGGCCGCTGCAGCGCGCGCTCCTGGGCGAGGCCGAGCGGCGACTCGATCGCGCAGACTCGGGCATCTGGGAGATCCGCGGGGCCGAACGGCACTTCACGCACTCGAGGGTCATGCTCTGGGCCGCCTTCGACCGGGCCGTGTGCGCGGTCGAGCAGGACGGACGCGACGGGCCGGTCGAGCTCTGGCGCGACATCCGGAACACCCTGGCCGAGCGCATCGAGCGCGGCGGATTCGACGACGGGCTCGGCAGCTACGTGCAGGCCGAGGGATCGGTCGAGGCGGATGCGGCGCTGCTGCAGCTGCCGCAGGTCGGATACGTCACCGCCGACGACCCGCGTATGCTCGGCACCGTCGCACATCTCGAACGCACCCTCATGCGAGACGGGCTGCTTCGCCGGTACCGCACCGAAGCCGAGATCGACGGCGTCGAGGGCGACGAGAACGCCTTCGTCGCCTGCTCGTTCTGGCTCGTGGAGCAGTACGCCCGCAGCGGACGCCTCGACGACGCCGAACAGCTCATGGAACGACTGCTCGGCTACGCGAACGACCTCGGCCTGCTCGCCGAGCAGGTCGACCCCGTCACCGGACGGCAGGCGGGCAACACGCCGCAGGCGCTCTCTCACCTCGCGCTCGTGCGGGCGGCCGACGCGATCGCCGTCTCGCGCCGGCGGAGGCCGTAGTCGATCGCGACCACGATGCCCGCGCCGAGCCCCGCGCCGAGCGTGTTCGCCAGGACGTCGCGCACATCCGTGGTGCGGCTGGCCAGGAGCAGGTGCTGCGCGAACTCGGCCAGGCCGCTCAGCACGAGTCCGATCGCGAGCGCGATCGCGACCCGCTGCAGGCCGGAGCGGCGCGATCCCACGGCCACCAGCAGGCCGAGCGGCACGAAGAGCGCCATGTTGAAGGCGAACTCGACGTACGGGTAGCTCGCCCAGGCAGGCACCCCGAAGAGCGCGATCGCCTCGAGCAGCGGCCCGAAGTCCACGAAACCGCCCGCGCCGTCGATGTGCACCGGCCAGAACAGCACGAGCGCGAGCGCCGCCCCGTACGCGATCGCGAGCCCGAGCCGCAGCCGATGCGAAGCCCGCCTGGTCATCGGTCAAGACTAGTGCGAGCGCGTGTCGGCGAGGTTTCCGCGCGACGATGGGCCGGATGTCTCGGGTTGCGGCGCCCGATCGGCGTCGCGGGGAAGACGCGCGATCGTAATGACGAGTTAATGCTCCCCGACTAGCGTCGAATTGTCGCACAAGGGGGCTCGCGCGACAGCGTTCGGTGATCGGCGCAGGATGCCGGCACGGCATGCGCCGCGGGTCCATCCGATGATCGGAGTCAAGCGCATGACGAAACCCATCTCACGACGGACATTGCTCACCGGTGCCGCGATGCTGGCGCCCTCGGCGCTCGCGGCCAGCGCCTACGTCGATCCGCTGCTGCCGGTCTTCTGGCGCCCGAGCACGGCGCAGCCCGCAGCCGTGGAAGGCGCGGTCTCGGCCACGACCGTCCGGTCGTTCGGGCCGAACGGAACGCACTGGCCGACCCACACGCCGAAATTCGGCGCGAAGTTCCAGACCGTGATCGACGTCGCCTGCGACTGGACGGCGATCGGGCGCGCGATCGCCTCGGTCACCGATGCGCAGATCGTGTCCGGTGTGCACATCCGCATCGCTGCCGGAACGCTGCCGGGGTACGGGGCGTCCTCGGGGTCGGCGGCCGCACTCAAGGGGGTCGGCCGCGGCACGGCGTCGAAGAACATCCTCGTCTCGCCGAAGGGAGCATGGGGCTCGGTGAAGGTCGCTGACTCGGCCAGGCTCGTCGGCGTCAAGGGCGTCACGTTCGCCCGGATCAACGGTCGGTTCATGCTGCTCACCGACTGCACGCGCACCGCGTGGGCGCAGTCGAAGGTCTCGCACGGGTTCCGCATGACCTCCTCGAGCGGCGTGCTCGAGGGATGCTCGGCCCATGAGGTCGTGATGGCCGACGCGAAGGTCGACATCAACGATCCGTTCGGCTACGCCGCGGGTTCGAACTCGGTCATCAAGAACTCCCTGTGGGAGGGCTGCTATTGCGCGCCCGTGTTCCGCCCGAGCGGTGCCTCGGACCACATCGACTCGCTGCAGATGTACGGCAACGGCGCGTACCGCGGCCTCACGATCCGCGACTCGACGTTCTTCGGCGCGCTCAACAGCGCCCTGCAGGTCGGCGGGGCGAAGCCCCAGGACCCGGACCTCGGCACGCCCTTCCTGACGCTCGACCACACCATCCTCACGGCGCAGGTCTTCGCGATCCGCGCGAGGTACCCGCTGCCGGGGAACGCGCAGGCCCCGAGCATCGGCCAGGCGATCAACGGCAGCGGTGAGCCGAACCAGCTCTACGCCAACGACTCGTACGTCTTCGGCTCCATGTACGACACCAAGTGGGGCTCGGTCACGAACAGCTTCACCTCGTACGACAAGGCCGCGTCGAAGAACGTCGCCGGCGAGGGCGGGTGGCAGGTCGACCGGGCCATGAGCTCCTACGGGGCGGCCTGGTTCGACGCGCAGACGCCGACGCCCACCGACGCGTACCTCGCGCGCATCTGGGCGTAGGCGCACGACCGATCGGGGCGCCGCTCGTCGAGCGGCGCCCCGATGCGCGTCAGCGGCGGCCCATGCCCGTGTACTGCCAGCCGGCGGCCTTCCAGGCCGTGGCGTCGAGCGCATTGCGGCCGTCGATGACGGTCGTCGCGCGCGAGATCGACTTCACGTGCGCCGGGTCGAGTTCGACGTACTCGGGCCATTCGGTGACGAGCACCACCAGGTCGGCATGGCGCAGGGCCTCGTCGGAGGTCGAGGTGTAGAGGAGCTGCGGATGCCGCAGGCGGGCGTTCTCGGTGCCCTCGGGGTCTGCCACGACGACGTCGGCGCCGAGGCCCTTGAGCTGTACGGCCACGTCGAGGGCCGGGGAGTCGCGGACATCGTCGGAGTGGGGCTTGAACGTGACGCCCAGCACGGCGACCTTCTTGCCGAACGGCGCACCGCCCAAGGCGTCGACGGCCAGTTCGACCACACGGGTGCGACGACGCAGGTTGATCGCGTCGACCTCCTTCAGGAACGCGACCGACTCGCCGCGGCCGAGCTCTTCGGCCCTCGCGGTGAACGCCCGGATGTCCTTCGGCAGGCATCCGCCGCCGAAGCCGACTCCGGCGTTGAGGAACCGGCGGCCGATGCGGGCGTCGTGGCCGATGGCGTCGGCCAGCTTCGAGATGTCGGCCCCGGTGACCTCGGCGATCTCGGCCATCGCGTTGATGAACGAGATCTTCGTCGCCAGGAAGGCGTTCGCCGAGACCTTCACGAGCTCCGCCGTGGCGTAGTCGGTCACGATCCGCGGGGTGCCGGTGCTCAGTGCCGTCGCGTAGACCTCGTCGAGCACGTCGGCCGCGTGCTCGTCGTCGACGCCGTAGACGAGCCGGTCTGGCTCGATCGTGTCCTTCACGGCGAAGCCCTCGCGCAGGAACTCGGGGTTCCACGCGAGGCTCGCGCCGGTGCCCGACTCGGCGATCCGATCGGCGAGCCTGCGGGCGGTTCCCACGGGGACCGTCGACTTGCCGACGACGAGGTCGCCCTCCTTCAGGTGGGGCAGGAGCGCCTCGATCGCAGCGTCGACGTACTTGAGGTCGGCGGCGTGGCCGTCGGCCGACTGCGGGGTTCCGACCGCGATGAAGTGCACGGTCGCGTCGGCGACCTCGGCGATGTCGGTCGAGAACCGCAGGCGGCCGGTGGCACCTGCCGAGGTGAGCACCTCGGGCAGGCCGGGCTCGAAGAACGGCGGACGTCCGGCCTGCAACGCGTCGACCTTCACGGGATCCACGTCGATGCCGATCACCTCGTGGCCGAGCTCGGCCATGGCCGAGGCGTGGACGGCTCCGAGGTAGCCGCATCCGATGACGGACAGCTTCATGTGTGGATCCTCTCTTCGATGAAGACTCGGTCGATGCGCTGCATCCGGTCTCAGTTCCGGACGGCGATCGTGACCGGCGCACTGGTGCCGACGTTGCCCGCGGCATCCGTCGCCCTCGCCGTCACACCATACGCACCGTTCGGGTACTTTCGCGAGTCGAGGACCGCTCGCCACGTTCCGTCGGCCTGTCTGGTCGCGTTGCCGAGCTTCGTGGTGCCGGCGTGGATCGACACCGTAGTCACGCCGACGTCGTCGCTCGCTTCGATCACGACGGGCACGAATGCGCCGGAAACGGAGCTGCCCGAGACCGGCGAGGTGATCGTCGCCACCGGGGCGGTGCGGTCGGGCGTCGGCGTGGGCGTCGGCGTCGGCGTGGGAGTGGGCGTCGGCGTGGGAGTGGGCGTGGGAGTGGGCGTCGGCGTGGGCGTCGGCGTCGGCGTGGGCGTCGGCGTCGGTGTGGGCGTCGACCCGGACGGCACGGAGGACAGGAGGTATCCGAAGTACTTCCCGGCAACCGGCCTCGTCGGGTCGCCCGAGAAGACGTGCCCGCGGGCTGCCGCTGCGGCCGCCTGAGCCCTGATGATGGCGATGACCTGGTCGGTCGAGCGCCCGTCGCAGGGGCCGAACGCGTAGCACGCGACGACGACGCCGCTCGCGGCGCCCGTGGCCATGCTCGTGCCGGTCGCGACGTAGCCGTACCGGTTGCCCTTCTTCGTCGTGTACGGACAGACGCCCGGCGCGGCGATCGTGTGGGCCTGGTCGGCCGCGCTCACCGCGTAGTTGGTCGACACGGCGTACGCGTCGTCCTTCGTGGTCACGCTGCACGGCGCGGTGCCGAGCCCTCCGGGCTTCCCGTCGAAGTCGGCCATGTTCGTCACGACCAGCACCTCGTCGAAATTGCCGGGGGAGTAGAGCGCGAGGTCTTTGCCCGAGTTGCCGGCGCCCGCGACGATCGAGATGCCGTCGTCGGTCAACGCGCACACGGCCTGGTGCACGGCGTCGCCGTTGGTGCGACCGCAGTTCCCGTCGTCGGAGCCCGAGTAGGCGATGCTCATGTTGACCACGGCGATGTCCTTCGCCGCGGCGTTCTCGGCCACCCATTCGAGGCCGCAGAGCAGGGACTGCACGGTGCCGAGCAGGTCGTCGCCGAGCACGCGCACCGAGTGGATCGGCACTCCCGGCGCGGTGCCCACGATGCCGGTCGTGTTGTCGATCGCGCCGAGCACGCCCGACACGCCGGTGCCGTGGCCGTCGCCGTCGGCCGCGGTGCCGGTCGGCATGCAGTTGACCGCCGTCGCGAGGTTGAGGTCGGTGTGCGTGCTCACGCCCGAGTCGATCACGGCGACGCCCGGACCGGTCCACGTGCCGACGCCGTCGCCCGCCTTGACCGGCGGCTCGTCGGCCTCGACCGCGCCGACCGCGGGCGGCACCGTCTGGGCGAGCGCCGTGACCGGCTCGTCGGCCATGAGCCCGATGACCGAGGCATCCGTCGAGAGCGCCGCGGCCTGCTCGGCCGAGAGCGTGTCCGAGAATCCGGCGAAGATCGCGTCGTACAAGCGCGTGGGCGTGGCACCCGTCGAGGAGATCGCCGCATCGCGCGCGGCGACATCCGTGAACGTCACCGTGTAGGAGCCCGCGGGCGGCGGTTCGGCAGCCGAAGCCGGCGCGACGAAGAACGCCGTCGCGCCGAGCACGGCGGCCGCGAGACCTGCGAGCACGGCGACGCGGCGACGAGTGCGCTTCATGGAAGGCGGCGGGGATTCGAGTGCTGACATCGGTTCCTCGGTTCTGTCGTGTGCTGCGGGTGGATGGCGGTGCCGGCACCGCGTCGCCTGGCGGCGAGCGGGTCGGTCGCAGGTCTCGGAGGACGGCCTCAGCGATCCACGGGCACGGATGTCTCGGGCGCCGGCTCGGGCACGCGCTCCGGATCCCGCACCCATCGGTACGCATCGACCGTGCGCCGGGCGATCGCACCCCAGTCGAGCCGGTCGAGCGGAGCGCGGTCGGAGCGGGGGATCGCGGCCCACTCGAGGGTCCGGGCGAGCTCGTCGCCGTCGAACTCGCCCTCGTAGCACCTGACCCATTCGGCGCCGACCTGCTCCTGCAGTTCGCGCATCGCGCCGAGGGCGGGCACCACCACCGGGCGATCGGCCGAGAGGGCGAGGATCGCCGATCCGGAGTTCTGGATGGCCCGGTACGGCAGCACGACGACGTCGGCCGCGCGGATCCACGCCATGATCGCGGCATCCGACTGGAAGGCGAGGTCGAGCACCACTCGAGGGTCGTCGGCCGCCGCGGTGCGGATCTCGGCGGCGAGCTGCCCGCCCGCCGGCTTGCCGGCGATCACGAGCCGGAGGTCCGCGTCGCTCTCGACGACCGTGCGCACGAGCTCGGGGATGTTCTTGTAGCTCCGGATCATGCCGACCGAGGCGACGACGGGCGCGTGGGAGCGGATGCCGCACTCGGCGCGGGCCTCGTCGCGCGGCAGCGTCACGTCGTAGTCGAGCCGGTAGTGCCCGTGCGGCGTGACGGCACCGGGGCGGTCGGCCAGTTCGGGGTAGGCGTCGCGGGCCGCGTCGAGGCCGCCCGCGCTGAGCGACAGCAGCCCGTCGACCTCCCGCGCGAGGAGACGACGGTGCATGGCGCGCAGCCCAGGGGTCGAGCGCTGCTCGTGCGAGGCGACGTTGTGCACCGTCCAGACGACCTTCGTGCCGTTGCGCAGCCTGGCCACGCGAAGGCCGGCGCGGAAGAGCGTCATGCGCGCGAACACCCTCCACCGGCGACCCGTGAGGAACGTGAGCTCGGGCCAGTGCAGGTGCACGATGTCGATCGGCTGCGTGAAGAGGCGCACGTACGAGAGGTCGCGCACCGTGTGCCCCTCGGCCGCGATGGTCGTGGCGAGGCGGGCGTTGTACGGATTCGCGTGCGCCGTGCGGAACGCCGGCTCGGCCTCGATCACGAGCGGCCGCTGCGACGCGCGCGGATCGTCGTTCACGCCGGTGGTGGCGTCGACCCCGATGCTGCCGATGCTGCGGTCCGCCTCGGTTCCGCCGGTCATGCCGACATCACCTTCAGCTCGGCTCGCGGGCGCTCGCCGATGACCTTCGCGGGCACGCCGCCCGCGATCGCGAGCGGCGGCACGTCGCGCGTGACGACGGCGCCGGCCGCGATGACCGCGCCCGCTCCGACCGTGACGCCCGCGAGCACGACCACGTTCGCCCCGAGCCATGCCCCGTCGCCGATCACGATGTCCTGCTCGATCTTGGGCTGGTCCATGATCGCGACCTCGCCCTGCTCGATGCCGTAGTTCGACGCCGTCAGCGTGACGTTCGGCGCGAACAGGCACTTCTCGCCGATGTCGATGCGTCCGGTGCTGTTGCCGGCCCAGATCACCGAGTGCTCGCCGATGTGGCTGCCGGCGCCGATGCTGATCCGTTCGGCGTTGCGGAACGACACGTTCGGCGCCATCGAGACGCCCGCGCCGAGCTGCAGGCGGCGCACCTGGCGCACGTGCGAGTAGCTCGAGAAGTGCGCGAGACGCAACGCGTGCGCGTACGTTCGCAGGTCGAGCAGGGACTGGGCGACACCCGAGAGCTTCGGCATCCGTTCACCTTCCGACCGTCGTGGGCACGCCCGAGAACGACGCTGCGATCGTGGCGATCACCGCGTCGACGTCGGTCGTCGCCCGTGCGGTGACCGAGATCGAGAGCGTCCTGCCGTACGAGCACGAGAGGCAGGCGAGGTCGTCGCGAGGATCTCCGGCGGGCCAGCCGGTGACCGAGCGGACGGGGGCCTCGCCGAAGAACCGCTGCCTCGGTCCCCAGGTGATGGAGGTCGCGTACCCGCGCCAGTCCGGTGCCCCGAGGTCGCGAGGGGAGCGGTCGTCGACCGCCGCCTGCACCTGCGCCCGCACCGACGGCACCACGAGTTCGAGGGGATCGGCCGTCGGCACGGTCACCTTGACGACGCTGATGTGGTTGCGTGCCGCGTCATCGGTGCGCGAGCGACGAGAGATCGGCACGAGCAGCGACACGGTCTCCGAATCGGGTTCGAGCATCGCCACCGCGCGCAGCGTCGCCGCGACCGTCAGGTCGTGCACGGTGCCGCCGAGTCGGTAGGCGAGCTTCGTCGCCTGCGGGAGGTCGACCTCGACGTACCGGGAATGCCGGGGCACGAGCAGGCGCTCCGCCTCGCCGGAGGCCACGATCGCCCGGTTCTTCAGCGGGCGGATGACGCGTCCTCCCCACCTGCGGAGCCGCCGCGTGAAGGGCTTGCGCCAGTACTCGTGCCAGGCGCCGGCGAATCCGTCGCGATCGGCGAGCCACGCGCGGCCGGCGATGGCGAGGATCCCGAAGCCGGTGCGCGGCGGCACTCCGACCGCCGCGCGCTCGTCGTCGGTGATCGCGGGCAGGAGCGACGAGGGTGCGGTGCCGGCGACGACGTCGCCGATCTTGAGCCCGAACAGCGCGTCGCCGATGACGTGGTGGTACCTGGCCACGATCGCGACCCGACCGCTGTCGAGCTCGACGACCAGGAAGTCCCACAACGGACGGGAGAGGTCCATCGGGCCGTTGAGCCGCCCGGTGAGGATCTCCACCCGGTTCGGATCGTCGGGTTCGATGTCGGGATGCAAGGTCACGTGCGCTGCGATGTCGAGGTCCTCGACGGGCACCCACGCGGGCGTCGTCAGGCGGAGCGGCGTCGGTGCGAGCCGCTGGCGCATCGCCGGCACCTGCCAGGTGAGCGCCGCGAGCCTGGCCCGCACCCCGTCGAGGTCGATGGAGCCGTCGGGCCCGCGCAGGTGCTCGCCGTCGAGCACGAGCGCGGCGGCGGCGATCATCGACTCGAACGCGATGACGTTCGCGACGTACTTCTCGTCGAGCGTGCCGATGAGCTCGGCCTTGGTCGCTGGTCCGCTCATCGCGTCCTCCGGGGGTCTCGGTCGATCGGGGCGTCGAGCGCCGACTCGAGCGCCGACTCGAGCGGTGGACCGACGTCGGCGTCGAGCGGGGTCGCCGTCGGCGGGTGCTCGTCGACGAACGTCGAGCCGTCGAGGCGCATGCCCGCGCCGGCGAGGAACCCCCGGGCGATGCCGCGCAGCATCGCGCGGTCGGCCTTGCCGTGGCGGGGGTCGCGGAGGTGGCGCAGCGCGCGCCCGCCGGTGCGCTTCAGGAGCACGGCGAGCGTCGCGAGCCCGACGCGGAAGCGCAGGCGGAGGAGCTTGTTCGCGAGGGCTCCGAGACCGAGGCCGTAGCCGTGGTGCAGTTCGGTGTACGACTCGCCCTGGCGCGTGTTCATGTGGTGGATCGTGCACGAGGGATCGTGGACGATCGCGTGGCCCGCGTCGAGGATGCGGCAGAACATGTCGAGGTCCTCGGCGCCTGCGAGGGTGCGTCCGGCCCCGAGCACCGGGTCGAACCCGCCGAGGTCGAGCACGAGTTCCCGCCGGAACGCCATGACCGCGCCGTGTCCGGCGTCGATGCCCTGCACGGTGCGGGTGAACCGCTTCGGGAGCGCGCCCGACTCCGTGCCGATGAGCGTGTGGTCGAGCATCCGCCCGGTGACGGCACCGACCTGCGGGTCGGCGAAGTGCTCGAGCACGGGGTCGATCCAGCCGGTGACGGCGACGCAGTCGTCGTCGGTGAAGAGCACGAGTGGGCGCGTGCTGGTGCGCAGGCCCAGGTCGCGGGCGATCGAGAGGCCCTTGACGTCGCTTCTCACGTACGAGGCGCCCGACGCCGTCGCGGCGTCACGGGTCGCGAGGTCGTCGGAGGCCGAGTCGACGACGAGCACCTCGACGTCGCGAGGAACCGACGCGAGGATCGACTCGAGTGCGGCACCGAGCATCGTGGCACGGTTGCGCGTGCAGACGATGACGGCGAGATCACGCGGCGTCGGCACTCACGCCCCTGTTCGTCGAGCGGGCGTCGGAAGGCGACCGGTAGGCGTCGATGAGGCTCTCGGCGGCCGCGGCCCAGGTCAGCTCGGGCGCGTGGTCGAGGGCGGCGCGGCGCAACCGCGCGAGGGTCGGGGGGTCGCCGTCGAGCAGGTCGAGATGCGCGGTGAGGGCGGCGACGTCGCCGGTCTCGTGCACGAGGCCGTGCACGTCGTGTTCGAGCATGGCGCCCGCCGCCGTCGAGACGAGGGGGACGCAGCCTGCGGCCTGCGCCTCGTAGGTCACGAGCGCGCTGCCCTCCTCGATACTCGGCAGGAGGAGCACGTCCGCGCCGGCGAGCTCGTCGATCGGCGAGCTCGTGACGCCGCGCAGCTGCACGCTCGGGTGCGAGAGGCGGTCGCCGAGCACGGCGAGGTACGGCTCGTCGACGACGCCGAACACGAGCAGCCTGCCGTGCTCGCTCGCGGTCGAGGCGAGCCAGGCGTCGAGTGCGAGATGCAGGCCCTTGCGCGGCTCGACCCGCCCGAGGAACACCGCGGTCAGCGGGGCGCCGGCGACGTCGTCGCGTCGGACTCCGCCCAGCGGCGTGCACCCGTACCGGTGCCGTCGGAGCCGCGACGGCTCGAATCCGCGGTCGAGGAAGGTCGTCGCGACGGCATCGGACGGCACGAGCAGCGCGGTCGCCGTCGCCCACTCGCGCTCCTCGGTCGCCAGCCGAACCGGGTCGGCCGCGTGCGACGAACCTGCGCGCGGCGCGAGCCCGAGCCTGGCCGACTCGGCGGCGACGACCTCGTAGGCGTGCGCGGTGTGCGTGTTCGGCACCTCGCGGTACGAGCGGATGCCGCGGGCCCGCGCCGCCTCGATCGTGCGCGTCGCGGCGAGCGGCCACACGTGCACGACCTCGTGAGGGATCCGCGCGACGGCACGGGCGGCCACGCGGTCGTGCCAGGCGAGGGCGCGGTCGCGCCCGAGCGCACGATGCGGGATGCGCCGGCCGGCGACCTCGAGCGAGGTCGTCACCGACGTGAGCCCGTCGACGGGCCGGGCGACGCTCGCGGCGACGAGGTGCACGTCGTGACCGGCGCGCACGAGTTCGTTGACCTGGTTCCAGGCCGTCCAGCCGATGCCGGGTGCGCCGAGGGCATGCGGAAAGCTGTAGAGGATCGAGATGCGCTCGCCGCCTCTCGCCGCCGTACTCGTCGAGCCCATAGAGCACCCCCGTGACGCAGACCTGTGTCCTTCCAACCATCGAGGTCGCGTGCTGAGGGCACAACGGAATGCGCCGCTTTGACTCGCAGAGTTAACAGGCGCGCAACAGAAAACGGGGGCGCCGTTAACACCCCGGCCGCACCATGAACGTGACGAAGTGTTCCTCGAAATGCTCTTCTGCGACGGCGCACCGGGTTCCGAGAAATCGGCATGGGGGGCACCCGCAGAATCGTGGGTCGGACCGGGTCCGCGAGCATGAGGGAGACGAACACATGGAGACTCCGAAGTACCTGCAGACGCTGTGGAGCTACAAATGGCTGCTCGCGTTCGGACTGGTCGTCGCCGCGGTCGCCGCGTTCTTCGCGGGCTTCAGCGTGACGAACGGCGAGATCCAGTCTCGCGCGGTCAAGTCGTACACGGCGAGCACGACCGTGCTGGTCACCAGCCCGAACGACACGCTCTTCCAGTCGCAGGTGCCGGGTCAGCAGGTCGAGGAGGGCGTGACGGCGACCGAGCCGCTCGACCTCGCCTCTGCGACGCAGATCTACGCGTACCTCGTATCGGGCGCGGAGGTGCGCTCGGAGGTCGAGGCCGCCACCGGCCCGCTCGACGAGGACACCGAGTCGATCACCGCGATCCGCCGCACGACCCAGCCGGCGGGCGATGAGCGCTTCCCGGGCTCGCTGAAGCTGCCGGTGCTCCAGATCGTGGGCACGGCGGCGACCGCTGAACGGGCCGAGGAGCTCAGCGCGACCGCCACCGACGTGTTCCTCGACTACGTGAGCGCGCAGCAGACGGCCAAGCAGATCGCACCCGAGAACCGCGTCGAGCTCGAGGTGCTGAACTCGAGTGCAGCGGTCGCCGTCGAGACGGGCAACCCCGCCATCCCGATCGTCGTGACCGGGTTCGCGGTGTTCCTCGGGTTCGTGGCACTGGCGTTCGTGCTCGCCGCGATCCGCTCGAACCGCGGCAAGCGCAGCCGCTCCCGTCGTCGGTCCCGCGTCGCGACGCCCGCCGGTGACGGCAGCATGCCCGTGGCGGAGACCGGGAGCGTCGAGGTGATCGAGACCGCGGACGAAGACGACCAGGTCCTGGTCGGCGCCGGCACCCGAGCGGACTGAGCGCGGCCATGAGCGTCGCTCACGGCGTCCCGAAGGGGGACACTGCGCAGGTGGGAGCCCGCGACCACGTGTCGCGGGCCGGCACCGCAGGCGCAACCGTCGACGGTCCGCCGAGCCGCGGTCGGATCGTCGCGGCGGCGCTCGTGCTCGCGGTCGTCGCGTTGACGGCCGTGCTCCTGCTGCCGCCGCTCATCGCCGCGGCGGCGCTCGGGACCGTCGCCGCGATCGTGCTGCTGCGTCGGTTCATCTTCACCTGGACCGCCATGATCATCGGCCTCGCGGCGGTCATCATGCTCGTTCCCGCCCGCCGGTACGCGATCCCCATTCCGCTGCCGTTCCAGCTCGAGCCGTACCGGCTCGTGCTCGGCATCGTGATCGTGGCCCTCGTGGTCTCGCTCATCCTGAAGCCCGAGGTGCGGTGGCGGCCCGTCGCATTCGGCTGGCCGATCGGCATCTTCCTCGTGACGATCGCGGTGTCGTTCGTCGTGAACGTCACCGACCTCGCGAACGCCGCGCTCATCGGCACGGCGGTCGGCGGCATGCTCCAGATGGGCTTCATGCTGGCGGTCTTCTTCGCCTTCCGGATGCTGCTGCGCAGCGAACGCGACGTCATGCTGCTCATCACGTTCGTCACCTGGGCCGGCGTCGTCGTCGCCTTCTTCGCGGTCATCGAGCGCCTGTCACGGTTCAACGTGTTCCTCGTGCTCGGCAACTTCCTGCCGCTCACGCTGCTCCGCGAGGGCGGCGACGTCAGCCGAGCCGGCGTGGCGAGGGCGTTCGGTTCGGCGCAGCATCCGATCGCCCTCGCCGTCGCACTCTGCATCCTGATCCCGCTCGCCGTGTACCTCGCGAAGTACGCGGCATGGCCGCTCAACGAGATCAACCGCAAGATCGTCTACGGCGCGGCGACCGTCATGCTGTTCGGCGGGATCATGGCCGCGATCTCGCGCACCGCGGTGGTCGTGCTCGCCGTGATGTTCCTCGTGACCCTCATCCTGCATCCGAAGGTCGCGGGCGTGCTGTTCGCGCTCGCGCTGCCGGTGATGCTGCTCGCGGCCGCGGTGATCCCGAAGGTGTTCGAGTCGATGGTGCTCTCCTTCCTCGACGTCGACTCCCTCGTCGCCTCGCAGTACACTTCGGCGGGCATGGGCGGTGCCGGCCGGCTGGCCGACCTCGACCCGGCCATGAAGCTGGTCGAGCAGCAGCCGTTCTTCGGCAGCGGGTTCGGCAGCCGCATCGTGATCGGCGACGACGCGAACGCGTTCATCCTCGACAACCAGTTCCTCGGCACGCTCATGGAGACGGGTGCGCTCGGCGTGCTCGGGCTCGCGGTGTTCCTGCTCGTGCCGCCGATCATGCTGCTGCGCTTCGCATTCACGCAGGCGGCCGAGCGCCGTCACGCGCTCCTCGCGTTCACGATCGCCGTCGCGATCTCCGGGTACGTCGCCGCGATCTTCTTCTACGACGCGTTCGGCTTCTTCCAGACGTTCTTCATCCTCTGCATCCTGCTCGCGGTCGGCGCGTGGCTCCTCACCGAGGCGCCGAGACGGTCGGCGACGAAGGCTGAAGAGCGAGCGGATGCCGCGGCATCCGTCGGCCCTGCGACCGGCAATCGCGGCACGGACGCGATGGCGCCCGCCGGCGACGTGCTCGAGGCTGCGCGATGACGGCCAGGATGTCGGTGGTCATCCCCGCGCACGACGAGGCGGCCGTCATCAGTCGCCTGCTCGAGGCGCTCGTCGCCGACCCGCGCGCGGCCGAATGCGAGATCCTCGTCGTCGCGAACGGATGCACCGACGCGACCGTGCGGGTGGCCCGCACCTTCGAGCCGGTCGTGCGCGTCGTCGAGATCGGGACGGCGTCGAAGATCGCGGCGCTCGAGGCGGGGGATGCCGCGGCGACCGCCTTCCCGCGGGCCTACGTGGACGCAGACGTGCTCATCGACCTGCCGGCGTTGCTCGCGCTCGCCGACCGGCTCGACGAACCCGGCGGGCCGCTGATCGCGTCGCCGCGGCTCGAGGTCGACACCACGGCCTCGTCGTGGGGCGTGCAGGCGCACTACCGCATCTGGGAGCTGACCGACTATCGCAGGCGCGGCCACATCGGCTCCGGCGTCTACGCGTTGACGCGGGCCGGTCGCGAACGGTTCGACTCGTGGCCCGACGTGATCGCCGACGACCGGTTCGTGCAGCAGCTCTTCGCGCACGACGAGCGCGGCACCCTCGAGGAGCACGTCTTCACCGTCCGTGGCGCGCGAACGCTCGGCGCGCACCTGCGGAGGTCGACGCGCATCGCGCGCGGCAACCTCGAGCTCCCCGACGACCGGAGCCTGCACGCCGACGAGCCGATCGGAGACCGGATGGCGAACCTGATCGGCCGCGTCGCGAGACGCCCCGCCCTCTGGCCGGCATTCGCGGTGTACTGCGCGACGTCGACCATCCCGCGGGTGCGCGCGCACCGGCAGGTCGTCGGCGACGCCGCACGCGACTGGGCGCGCGACGACTCGAGCAGGGTGGGCGCATGAGCGGGCAGGGCGGCGACCGGCTCGCGCACACGTCATCGCGCGGAGTCCTCGTGACGATGGGCGGATTCGGCGGCAAGACGCTGATCCAGGTGGCCTCGACGGTCGTGCTCGCCCGCATGCTGACGCCGGCCGACTTCGGACTCGTGGCCATGATCACGGCCATCGTCGGCGTCGCCGACCTCGTTCGCGACTTCGGGCTGACCGGCGCGATCATCCAGGCGAAGCAGCTCAGCGAGCGCATGTGGATGAGCGTCATGTGGCTCTCGGTGGCCCTCGGCATCGGCCTGACGGCGATCATCGCCGTCAGCGCCCCGCTCATCGCGATGCTCTACGGCGAGGAGCGCCTGATCCCGCTCACCCTCGCCATCGCGCCGATCCTGCTCATCAACGGACTCTCGATGCCGATGCAGGCGCGCGTGCAGCGCGACCTCAAGTTCGGCACGCTCGCGAACATCGACGTCGTGTCGATGCTCTGCGGCGTCGTGCTCGGCATCGGCGCCGCCGCGATGGGGTGGGGCGTCTGGTCGCTCATCGTCATGTCGGGCGCCGGCCAGCTGTACCGGCTCATCGCGCTCTGGGTCGCCTCCCGGCCGAAGTTCGGGCGGCCGTACATCTCGCGCGAGGTCGTGCCGCTCGTCACGACCGGTGGCAGCATCTTCGGCGTCCAGCTGCTGAACTACGCGGCCAAGAACGCCGACAACGTCATCATCGGCCAGCAGATGGGGCCGGCGGCGCTCGGCCAGTACTCGCGGGCGTACGCGCTCTACCTGCTTCCGATGCAGCAGCTGAACGGCACGCTCGGGCGGGTCGCGCTCCCGGTGCTCAGCAAGCTGCAGGACGACGGCGACCGGTACCGCAGGTACATCCGCGGCGCCCTCATGATCATCGGCTACCTCACGATCCCGGTGTACGCGGTCGCGGCGGCGGTCTCGTCGCCGCTCATCGCGATCCTGCTCGGCCCCGGCTGGGAACAGGCAGCGACGCTCTTCAGCCTGCTCGCGATCGCCGGCATCGCGCAGTCGATCGGCAGCGTGCTCGGATGGCTCTACATCACGCTCGGGCGTGCGCATCGACAGCTCGTGTACTACCTGGTCACCCGCCCGATGGTGATCGGCGGCTACTTCCTCGGCATCTGGTGGGCGGGCGTCGAGGGGCTCGCGCTCGTGTACGGCCTGCTCACGCTCGTGCTGCTCGTTCCCGGCTTCTACTACGCCACCGTCGGCACGTTCGTGCGCGTCGGCGACATCATCCGCCCGATCGTGCGTCCGGTGATCCTCGCACCGCTGTGCTTCGGCGCCGCGTTCGCGGTGGAGCGCCTGACCGACGGCCTGCCGACGATCGTGCAGCTCGTGCTGGGCGCGGCCGCCGGCGTCGTGCCGCTGTTCCTCTGCCTGGCGATCCCCGCCTACCGCCGAGACCTGGCCGCGATCATCGGCTTCGTCAAGCAGGTGCGCAAGCCCGCAGCAGCCAGGACGACCGACGAACCGAGGGCGGAGGCGAAGGCCGAAGCCGAGTTCGAAGCGGCCGTCGACACCTCGGTCGAGACCGCAGGCGAGGCGACCACCATGACCGACTCCCGGAAGGCGGACTCATGACCCGGACCACAAAGGCACTGGCCGCCGCGACCGTCGTGCTCGCGGCGCTCGCGCTCGCCGCGTGCACGCCGAGCGCCGCCGCGCCGCCCGACCTCGCCGACGTCGAGCAACCGGCGTCGGCGCCGTCCGTCGCGACGCTCGGCATCCTCGGCGACTCGGTCTCGCTCGGCGTGAACGCGTGCGCCGAGCCCGGACAATGCGCCCAGGCGTCGTGGTCGGGCGGCAGCGACCCCGCGGTCGGGTCGGTGGCCGCGCGGCTCGCCGCGGCATCCGGAACCGAACCGGACGTCGTGAACGCGGCCAAGGACGGCGGGGACGTCGAGGACGCCCTCGGCCTGGCCGATGAGGTCGTGGCGGCACAGCCCGAGCTCGTGACCGTGCTGCTCGGCGGCAACGATGCGTGCGCGCCGACGCTCGACGAGATGACGCCGGCGGCCGACTACGAGTCGCGCCTCGGGGCACTGCTGACGAAGCTGAACACCGAGGTGCCCGGCGCCACGGTCCTCGTGCTCTCGGTGCCCGACCTGCACCACCTCTGGGAGATCGGGCGCACCGACGCGAGCGCCGTGCAGGCGTGGAACTCGAGCCCGTCGTGCAAGAACCTGCTCGGTTCGGCCGACGACGACTCGGCCGCGGCGGACGAGCGGCGCGACGCGGTCGCGGCACGGGTCGTCGAGTACAACGAGGCGATCGTGCGCGTGTGCGCCGCCGCCGAACGCTGCATCGACGACGAGGGCGCGGTCTACGCCTACCCGTTCGAGATCGACGAGATCTCCTCGATCGACCACTTCCACCCGTCGGTCGCGGGCCAGCGGGTGATCGCCGAGATCGCCTGGCAGGCGCTCGAGAAGGGCGGTGCCGACGGATGACGACCATGCTGGTGGCCATCTCCGGCGGTCACCTCGCGCAGCTGCACCTGCTCGCCCCGCGCATCGCGGCCGGCGAGGAGGTCGTCTGGATGACCGACGACACCGCGCAGAGCCGGTCGCTGCTCGAGGGCCAGCGGGTCGTCCACGTGCCGACCCGGCCCCCGCGCGACACGATCGGGGTCCTTCGCGACACGCGCATCGCGAGGCGCGCGATCGCGGAGCACGACGTCGACCGCGTCGTGAGCTCGGGCGCGCAGATCGCGCTCTCCGCGCTCATCCCCGCCCTCGTGCGGCGCGTGCCGTTCAGCTACGTCGAGTCCGCGACGCGCGTGACGGGCCTGTCGACCACCGGCCGGCTCATCGACCGCATCCCGTCGGTCCGGCGCTACGTGCAGTATCCGAACCGCACCTCGGATCGCTGGGGGTACGCGCTCTCGGTGTTCGACGGGTATCGCGTCGAGACGGCCGCGAACGCGGCCGGGGGCGATGGATCGGAGGCCGCGGCGGCCATCCGCCGCGCCGTCGTGACCGTCGGGGGCAACGGCGAGTACGGCTTCCGGCGTCTCCTCGAATCCGCCGCCCGCGCGCTGCCCGACGACGCCGAGGTGCTCTGGCAGACCGGGTCGACGGATGTCTCGGGCCTGGCCATCGACGCCAGGCCGGCGGTGCCGTCCGCCGAGCTCTCGGCCGCACTCGCACGGGCCGACGTGGTCATCGGCCACGCCGGGACCGGCACCGCGCTCGCAGCCCTCGCCGCGGGCAAGGTCCCCGTGCTCGCTGCGCGATCCGTCGGGCACGGCGAACACGTCGACGGCCATCAGGACGACCTGGCCGCGTTCCTCGCCGATCGCGGACTCGCCATCGTGCGCCCAGCCGACGAGATCACGGCCGACGACCTCTTCGAGGCGTCGCGTCGTCGGGTGATCAGGCGCGACGACCTCGCGCCCGTGAGCATCTGAGCCGTGGGCGTGCGAGCCAGACGCCTCCCGGCATCCGTGAGCAGCTGAAGTCCCTCGACCCAGGAGCGGAGAAGACGTGCCCGAACTCAGCATCGTGGTCGTGAACTACAACACGCGCGAGGCGACCGTCGCCTGCCTCCGCTCGGTGCTCGACACGTCTGCGGGC
Organism: Agromyces sp. CF514; assembly: GCF_900113185.1. NCBI lineage: Bacteria > Bacillati > Actinomycetota > Actinomycetes > Micrococcales > Microbacteriaceae > Agromyces > Agromyces sp. CF514. Next base: position 1,525,391 of record NZ_FOZD01000001.1, read on the forward strand.
GTCGACCTCGAGCTCGTCGTCGTCGACAACGGCTCGGCCGACGGCAGCGTCGAGGCGTTCCGCGAGGCATTCGCCGCCGACCCGGTGACGGTCATCGAGGCCGGGGAGAATCTCGGCTTCGCGCGCGGCGTGAACCTGGGCGCGCGCGCCGCCTCCGGCTCCTGGCTGCTGCTCCTGAACCCCGACACCGTCACGCTGCCCGGGTCGCTCGACGCGCTGCTCGCCTTCGCGCACGCGCATCCCGAGTACGGCGTCTACGGCGGTCGCACGCTTCGACCCGACGGCACGGTGGACCCGAGTTCGTGCTGGGGTGCACCGACCCTCTGGTCGCTCGCGATGTTCGCGTCGATGGCCTCCACCGCGTTCAAGCGCTCGCCCGTCTTCGACCCCGAGTCGCTCGGCGCCTGGCCGCGCGACACCGTTCGCGAGGTGCCGATCGTCACCGGATGCCTGCTCCTCATCCGCCGCGACGACTGGGAACGGCTCGGCGGCATGGACGAGGACTACTTCCTCTACGGCGAGGACGCCGAGTTCAGCATCCGCGCGGCCCGCGAGGGCCTGCGACGGGTCATCGTGCCGGACGCCGAGATCGTGCACGAGGTGGGCGGGTCGAGCGACGCCGGCGGAGCGAAGGGCTGCATGGTCATGGCCGGCAAGGTCACGCTGCTGCGCAAGACGTGGTCGCCCGTGCGCGCGGCGATCGGCGTGCGACTGCTCGTCGCCGGGGTCGGCGTGCGCGCCGGGCTCGAGACGGTCACCCGTCGCAGCCGGGCGCCCTGGCGGACCGTGTGGGCCCGCCGCGCCGACTGGGTCGACGGTTACCCGCGCGCCGAGGCCACGCTGTTCGGCAGGGAGCTCGCGGCGGCCTGACCGCCGAGCACCCAGTCGCGCACCTCGGACTCGAAGCGCGACGTGTCGAACTCGAGCGCCCGCGCCCGCGCGGCGTCGGGCGCGATCGCACGCACGGCCTCGACCGCAGCGGCGAACCCGCTCGGGTCGTCGGGGTCGTAGTGCACGCCCGTCACTCCGTCGATCACCGATTCGGCGGCCCCGCCCGTGCGGTTGACGATCACGGGGCAGCCTGCGGCCATCGCCTCGACCGGGATGATGCCGAAGTCCTCGACAGGCGGGAACACGAAGGCGAGCGCGTGCTGGAAGAGCGCGCGCATGAGCTCGTCGGAGACGCGGCCGAGCACGTGCACCGGGACCGGCGCCTCGGCGGCCAGCGCCTCGAGCCGTTCACGCTCGGGACCCGACCCGGCCACGACCACCGGGATCCCGAGCCGGGCGCCCATGCGGATGACCGCATCGTGCCGCTTGTACGGCACCAGTCTCGACGCCGCCATGAGGAAGCCGTGGTCCGGCAGGGCCGCGAGCAGGTCGCGTTCGGCCTGCGTGAGGTGGTCGGACCACCGCGGCACCGCGGCGATCGCCGCAGCATCGACGGGCGGGTGGATGACCCGCGCGTCACGATCCCACGCGCGGCCGATGCGCTCGCGCACGAACGCGCTGTTCGCCGCGAGCGAGCCGGATGCCGCGGCCGCACGTCGATCGACGCCACGGAGGTACGCGCGGGCGAACCCGGCCATCGGCACGACCGTGCGACTGTCGAGGTCGGGTTCCCAGAGGTACCTGGCCGGCGTGTGCACGTACGAGAACTTCGGCACCCCGCGTGCCGTGCCGAACCCGGCGTGGTGCGCGAAGACGTAGCTGCTCGTCACGACCCACTCGGGCTCGAGCGTGCCCCATCCGCGTCGCCAGGTGCCCGACATGAGCGGCAGCGAGAGCGCCTTGCGCCCGCGCAACGGCGTGCGTGCCAGCCACGACTCGTCGACGGCGTGCGGTGGGAACCGCGTCGGGTCGTCGTTCCAGAGGCAGGCGACCCGCGCGTCGGGGAGTGCGCTGCGCAGCCCGTCGAGCACCTGCTCGGCGCCCCCCGACTCCTCGATCCATTCCTGAACGATCAATCCGGTCATGAGCACGTCCGATCCTCGAAGGCGGTCTTCAGGTCAGTAGGCGCCATGGCTGCCGACGACCGCTCTCGCGGTCTTCAGCAGGATGACGATGTCGCCGGTGAGCGACCAGTTCTCGACGTAGTAGAGGTCGATCTTCACGCTCTCGTCCCACGAGAGGTTCGACCGCCCGCTGACCTGCCAGAGCCCGGTGATGCCGGGCTTGGTGAGCAGTCGCCGGTTGACGTCCTCCTCGTAGCGGTCGACCTCGGCGGGCAGCGGCGGCCTGGGGCCGACGAGGCTCATGTCGCCGACGAGCACGTTCCACAGCTGGGGGAGCTCGTCGAGCGAGTACCGGCGGAGCGTGCGCCCGATCGGGGTGATGCGCGGGTCGTCCTTCACCTTGAAGAGCACGCCGTCGGCTTCGTTGCGGGCCTGCAGCCCCGCGAGGCGGGCCTCGGCGTCGACCACCATCGAGCGGAACTTCAGCATCGTGAAGCGAGACCCGCCGACGCCCACGCGCTCCTGCCGGAAGAGCACGGGGCCGACGCTCGTCAGGCGCACGGTCATGGCGATGAGCGCGATCAGCGGCAGCAGCAGGAGCAGGATCCCGCCGGTCACGACCACGTCGAAGATCCGCTTGACCGCATGCGCGAATCCGGAGTACTGCGGCAGGTCGACATGGACCATGGGCAGCCCGCTGATGGGGCGCAGGTGGATGCGGGGGCCCGCGACATCCGTCAGCCGCGAGACCAGGATGAGCTCGGTGTTCGAGTTCTCGAGGTCCCAGCCGAGCCGACGGATCGTCGCGTTGCCGCCGGGCAGGTCTCCCGCGATGATGACCGCGCGGGTCCTGGTGCGCTTCGACGTGGCCGCGAGGTCCTTGAACTCCACGGCCGGAAGGTCGATCGACGAGCGCTTCGCCGATCGCGCGGGGCCGGCATAGGCGGCGCCGATGGCCCGGTATCCCACCCGGTACTGGCGTCGGAGCTCCTCGGTCACCCGCATCACGTCGTCGGGGCGGCCCACGATGATCGCGCCCGTCGTGCACCGGCCGACGCGGCGCATCCGGTGCAGCACGCCGCGCCAGGCCATGCGCCCGAGGAGGAGCAGCACGAGGCCGAGCGGGAAGGCGACCGCGAGGTAGCCGCGGGCGATGTCGATCTGGAACAGGAACGCGATCGCGGCGAGCGTGCCGAACGTGAGGAAGGTCGCATTCACGACCCGCTGGTACTCGACCATGCCGGTGCCGATGTTGCGCAGCATGCGCGACCTCGTCGCCGAGAGCGCGACGAGCCAGCCGACCGCGATCGCCGCGGTCAGCGTCAGGTACGCGAGATCGGACTGCGGCGTCGAAGCCTTCAGCCCGGTCGTCTGGAAGCGCAGCAGTTGGGCCACCAGCAGCGCCCCGATCACGAGGGCGGCGTCGGTCACCGAGAGCGCGAACACGAGGCGGTGCCGCCAGCCGAGCCGCCTCGGCTGCGCCACCACGCGGTGACCGACGGCCGTCGCCCGTTCGAGCAGGCGCTCGCCCGGCATGCCGAGCCGGGTGATGGATTCGGCCTCACTGGACATCGGACGACCCCCTCGGACGTCGGGCGGCTCCCAGCGGACCCGGCGTCGCGGACGACCTCCGAAGCCCGCATGCGGAATGGGTGCTTGGCGGGCGGACGCTGCCCTGTCGAGATGGAGCGCCGGCCCACGGCCCCCGGCCGTGTCCGGCCGGGAAGCCGACGACCTCGAAACGCGCTCTGCGGCGATCAAAGCATTCCGCCCGGGTCGCCGGTAGGTCTGCGACGGGCTGTTCACAGGGTCTTCAGGAGGGGGTTACACCCCCGACACAAAGCAGCCGGTCAGCGGCCCATCAGCGGTCGATCCTGCCCTCCGAACGGGGGGTAGGCGGCGCACTCACGAGCACACGGCAGACTCGACGGGCACCCGACCCGATCGTGCCGACCCACGTCAGGGACGCGCGAGACCGAGCATCATCTCGTGCCGCGCCGACCACGAGTTCGCCTCGATGAAGCCGAGGCGGAGCTCCTCGGAGGCACGGCCGAGCCCGAGCGCGACGTCGACCGCGTCGGCGAAGTCCGCGACGCGGTCGACGAGCAGCACGCGGTCGTCGATGTCCCGCACCGGCGGCAGGTCGATCGAGACGACCGGCACGCCGGCCGCGAGGTACTCGTAGACCTTGAGCGGGCTCATGGCCTCGGTGAGCGGCGTGCGGCGATGCGCGAGCAGGCAGACCTCGGCATTCCGCAGGGTCGCGACGAGCTCCGCGCGCGCGACGCTCGGATGGACGTGCACGTTCGCGAACCGCTGCAGGTCGGCCACGTAGGCGGGATCCGGGCACGGCCCGAGGAGCACCACCTGGAGCTCGGGCCTGCGGGCCGCGAGATCGGCGATGCCGGGCACGTCGAGCCTCGAGTCGAGGGTGCCCACGTACACCGCCCGGGGACCGGGGATCTCGGCGAACCAGGCCGGAGCCGCCGGGAGCAGTCCGAGCCATTCGTCGGGTTCGACCCCGTTCGGCACGACCATCGCCGGCCCGGTCGGTCCGATACGGTCGATGATCTCGGCGGACACGGCCGCCACGGAACGACCGGTCGCGGAGATCCGCCGGTAGGCCTCCCGGTACGCGGGCCAGTGCGCCCGCCTCGCCGGAGAACTCAGCCAGTCGTCGCGGGCGAAGAAGGTGACGCCCGACGCCCACTCGAACGGTGCGAAGCCGGCCACGAGCGGGTTCGTCGTCAGCACGTGCGGCCCCACGAGTCCGAGGCGGTCGGCGGCTCGCTCGAGCGAGCGGTCGTAGCGCGCGTACTCGATCGCGACGCCGGCGAGGTCGACCGGGTCGTCGCGCCTGAGCCGGGTCGGGCGGTGGTAGGCGACGCGATCGTCGGCGGGGAACCGCACGTCCCGGTCGAGCACGGGCGATGCCGCGACCCGCGGCAGCCACCGGAACGGGTCCGCGACCAGCAGCCGGCGCACCTCGGGACTGCGGATGAGGCTCGACAGGATCCGGTCGGGCGGCCGCATCATGCCGCGCCTGACGGCGTCGGAGTACGTCTCGTAGCTGAACGTGAAGACGAAGTCGGTCGGCTCGCCGCGGCGGCCGCGCGCGGCATCCGCTTCGCCGTCATCCTCGGAGAGGGCGTACGTGGCGTCGGAGTGCTCGCTCATCCGGCGAGCTCCCGGATCAGCCGGGCGGGCGCTCCGGCAACGACGCATCGCGCCGGCACGTCGTCGCGCACGACGGAGTTCGCGCCGACGACCGCACCGGCGCCGATCGTGACCCCCGGCATGATGACCGCGTTCTGGCCGATCCAGGCGCCGCGGCAGATGCGAACGGGTGCGACACGGTCGAGCGGTTGGTCGCGGATGAAGACGTCGGGCTGGTCGAAGCCGTGCGTGTGGTCGGAGATGTAGACCCCGCGAGCGATGGCGACGCCGTCTTCGAGGACGACGCTCTGCACGGCCGAGATCGAGGTCTGGTTCATGCGGACGCGGTCGCCGATGACGATCGTGGGCGACGGCCCGTCGAGGCGGGGGACGATCAGCCACGAGCCGGGGCCGATGAGCACGTCCGATCCGACGGCGATGCGGTGCGCGTTGCCCACCCGGAACGGCAGCAGGATCCGCGTGCGCGCTCCGAAGCTCGCGAAGCCGGTGGCGGCGATCTTCGAGAAGAGCGCATCCCTGGCCCGCTGCATGAGCAGTACCGCGTTCAGAATGTCCACGCCCGCCTCCCGTTCGGCGGAGACCCGACAGGACGCCCGAATCCGAATCCACGTCCTTCGAGCGTCCGTCATCGGCCGAGTCGCCAGCCCGATCAGCGTAACCTTCGCGGTGGTCGGCACGATGGCCCGACGCCGATTGTTTACCCGGAGGTAACAGTTCGGGCTGCGTTCGGCAGCCGCGCGAGATTGCGACCGGCGAGCGCGCGCACCTCGTCGAGGTGCGCGGTGATGGCGTGCGAGCGGTCCTCGGCGGCGTCGGCGGTGTCGGCGGTGATGCGGGCGAGGTCGGCGACGATCCGATCCGACGGCACGCACAGCCCGGGCGAACCGACGAGGTCCATGAGCCCCTCGACCTTGCCCTGCGTCGCCACGGTCACGGCCGGCACGCCGTGCATGAGGCTCATGACCGCGAGGTGCATGCGGCCGGTGACGGTCAACCTCGCCCGCGACGTCAGCCCCCGGATGGCTGCCGGCGAGAGCAGCCGGTCCACGAGCACGACGTCGGGGTCGTCGGCGAACAGGTCGGCCACTGCGGCGCAGATCGGCAGGTCGTCGGCGCCCGGTCGCGACACGTGCGGCACGAGGAGCACGCCGTGGCCGCGTTCGCGGAGCGTGCGGACGACGTCGACGTAGGGCTCGAGGCCGCCGTCGGAGGGAACGAGTCCCGAGAAGTTGACGAGGGTGAGCGGGCCCGTGACCCGGTCGGCCCAGGCCGCCGCCGTCTCCGGGTCGGTCCGGCGCGCGAGGAACACGATGTCGGCGCCGTCGACCACGGGCTCGATGCCGTCCGCGCGAGCGCGGGCGGCGGAGCGGGGGTCACGCACGATCGTGTCGACGCCGCGCCGGGCAGCCGCGCGCACCGCCCGGAGTGCGACGGGGTGCGGCGAGCCGTTCCAGCTGAACCCGAGGATCCGGGCGTCGATGCCGATCTCGGCGACGCGGCGCGCGAGGTTCGCGCGATTGGCGGATGCACGGTACCCGTACCCGCCGTCCATGACGTCGGCGCCGACGACCGAGAACGACGTCGCGGTGCGAAGCAGGGTCCGGAAGGCGCGGACGTCGCGAACGTGTCCGACGAGGTCGCCGTAGACGAGCGAGAGCAGCGGCACCACTCGCACGCGCTCGTCATCGATCGAATAGTCGGCCGGCCGCCGGCAGACGACGCTCACGCGCCCGTCGACGTTCTCGATGAACGCCTCGACGAGGGCCTGGTCGCCGATGTTGCCGCCGCCGGCGGGCGCGAGCAGCACGTGGTGCGGCGCGTCGCGCGGCCCTGCGACGCTCCGGCCCGAGAGCAGCAGGCGGTCGGCCGCGGCGAGCAGCCCTGGGGTGCGCAGCGGCTGCGAGAGACGCTGCCGCAGTGCTCCGAGTCCGTTGGCCATCGAGGCTCCTTCCGGTGGCGGGGTGCATTCGCGCGGGCGGCACGCGACGCGGCCCCCCGACAGGCGCACAGCATATCCGCATGCGCTCCGCGTCCCCGCGACGTCCCCCGAGCTGGGGGTGCCCTCCGACGAAGCCGTAACATGCGCGCAACATCGTGTGCGCGCGGTGTTCAAGAAGGCTCCATATGCTCGCCCTCGCACCCGGTGTCATCTCCGGACGACGGCGTTCAACTCAGCCGGGCGGCCGACAGGGGAGGGAGCCGACGTGAAGACGAGCACCACATTCGTCGACGTCATGATGGGCACGGCGACGACGGCCGGCGAAGGGCGAGGGATCCGGTTCTACTCGAGCCCGAGCGATTCCGAGTTCCGGTCGTACGGCGCGTTCGATCGCCAGGCGCGAGCGGATGCCGCGACGCTGACCGCCCGCGGGTACGCCGCCGGCGAGGTCGTCATCCTCGCGTTCGACCCCGGTCTCGCCTTCATCCGCGCGCTGTACGCCGCGTTCTACGCCGGACTCGTGGCCTCGCCCGTTCCCGTGGCGGCCATGCGCCAGCCCGGTGCTGCGCTCCGCAGGCTCGAGGCGATCATCGCGGACTCGGGCAGCCGACTCGTGCTCACCGACGGAACCGCGCTCGCGGCGATGGGCCTCGAACCGGGTGACGCCCCGGTGGGCGCCGACGTCACGCAGGTCACGACCCTCGCCGGGGAGGCGGATGCCGCGGCGTGGACGCCCCCGCCGATCACCGCGGACTCGCTCGCGCTGCTCCAGTACACGTCGGGCTCGACCGGCACCCCGAAGGGCGTCATGGTGAGCCACGGCAACCTCGTGGCGAACGAGGCGGCGATCACGTCTGCGGTCGGGATCACCGCGGAGTCGCGCACGATGGGCTGGCTTCCGCACTACCACGACATGGGGCTGGTCGGTCAGCTGCTGCAGCCGATCTTCGTCGGCGCCGACAGCGTGCTCACCTCGCCGAGCCAGTTCCTGCGTCGCCCCCTCCTCTGGCTGCGACTCATCACCGAGTACCGCTCGACCCACACGGTCGGCCCCGACTTCGCCTACGGGCTCTGCACCAGGCTCGTGACCGACGAGCAGCTCGCCTCGCTCGACCTCTCGTCGCTCGAGGGCGTGATCACGGGGGCCGAGCCGGTGCGCAGTTCGACGCTCGCGGCCTTCTCCGACCGGTTCGCAGCGGCCGGATTCGACGGGCGTGCGTTCATCCCGGCCTACGGCATGGCCGAGACCACCCTGCTCGTCACGGCGAGCGTGCGCCCCGACGCGGTCGAGCCGATCCGCGTCGACGCCGAGGGCGTCGAGGCCGGCGAACTGCGCGAGCCGACCGGTGCCGGCCGGGCGGTGGAACTCGTCTCGTGCGGGCCCGCCGCATCCGGGCACGAGATCGCGATCATGGACACCGCCTCCGGCCTGCGTGCGGGCGAGGGCGCGATCGGCGAGATCCTCGTACGCGGGCCGAGCGTGGCGCAGGGGTACTGGAGGCGACCCGACGAGACGGAGCAGGACTTCCGCACCACGCTCGTGGGCGGGCCAGACGACCGCCGCTACCTGCGCACGGGCGACCTCGGAGCGCTCATCGACGGGGAACTCGTCATCACGGGGCGCATCAAGGACCTGATCATCATCCGCGGCCGCAACCTCTACCCGCAGGACCTCGAGACGACGGCCGAGGGGTTCCTGCCCTCCGGATGCCTCAGCGCGGCGTTCGAGGGCCTCGGAACCCAGCCGGCGGTGGGCCTCGTCGCCGAGGTCGACGCCGCGCGGGTGTCGGCCGACGAACTCGAGCGTCTCGCCGAGGAGGTGCGCAAGCGCGTCGTCGACGAGTACACGCTGCCCGAGCTCGGCGTCGTGTTCATCCGGAAGGGCACGCTGCCCCGCACCACGAGCGGCAAGGTGCAGCGTGCGCTCACCAGGTCGCTGCTGGCCGACGAGCGGCTCGCGACCGTGGTCCGCCTCGGGTTCGATCGGACACCGGCGTGAGCGCGCAGCCGGCGGCGCCCGCATCCGCGCGCACGATCGGGTCGGTCGATGCCGCGGACGCGCTCGGCCGCGCGTCCGTCGCGGAGTTCGAGGCCTTCCTCGGGCGGACCGACCAGCCCGGTTCGGTGATCACGCACGACCGGTCGGTCGAGCTCGACGAGGCATCCGCCTTCCCCGGCGAGGCCGTCGACGCCGTCGACGGGTGGGGACTCCAGCGCGCCTACGTTCCCGAGGCCCACGGCGGCGGCCTCGGCGACGTCCTCGTGCCGATGATGATGATCCGCCACCTCGCGAGCCGCGACCTCACCGTCGCGGTCGCGCACGGCAAGACGTTCCTCGGCGCGGTCGGCGCCTGGATCGCCGGGGGGCCGATCGCGGCCGACATGGCCGGCATCGTGCTGGCGGGTGACCCCGTCTCGTGGGGGCTCACCGAGCAGGGGCGGGGATCCGACCTGTCGAACACCGCGACCATGGCGGTCGTCGGCGACACGATCCGCGTCAGCGGCACGAAGTGGCCGATCAACAACGCGACGCGGGGCCGGGCGATGACCGTGCTCGCGCGCACGGGCGACGCCGGGCCGCGCGCGCTCTCGCTCGTGCTGGTCGACAAGCAGCGCGTCGACCAGGGCACGCTCGCCCCCCGAGCGAAGGTCGCCACGCACGGCATCCGCGGCGCCGACATCAGCGGACTCGAGCTGCGCGGCACGCGGGTCGAAGGCGATCGTCTCGTCGGCGCGCCGGGTCACGGCCTCGAGATCGTGCTGAAGAGCCTCCAGCTCACGAGGCCGCTGACGACCGCGCTCTCGCTGGGCGCGGCGGACCACGCGATCGCGATCGCGACCGGGTTCGCGTCGGAGCGCCGCCTCTTCGGCCGCACGCTCGCCGACCTCCCGACCGCGCGGGCGACCCTCGGCACGGCGATCGCCGATTCGCTGCTCGCCGAGGCCGTGATGTACGCGGGCGCCCGCGCGGCCCATCGCACGCCGGAGGAGATGTCGCTCGTGAGCGCGCTCGTGAAGTTCCTCGTGCCCGACACGGTCGACCTCATGTTCCGCGACCTGACGCCGTTCGTCGGGGCGCGGTCGCAGCTCATCGGCATCGCCGGCGCGGGAGCGTTCCAGAAGGCGGCCCGCGACAACCGGGTCGTCGGCATCTTCGACGGCAACTCCGTCGTGAACCTGAACATGATCATCAACGAGTTCCCCTCGATCGCCCGCGAGGCCGACCCCGTCGACCTCGGTCGAGTGGTCGCGGACTTCGCGTTCGACGGGCCGGCCGATGGCTGGGTCGAGACCGCCGGGCTCCGGCTCGTCACGAAGCGCGGCACGCGCATGCTGCGCGCCCTGCCCGGCCTCGTCGACCTGCTGGGCGGTCGGCCTGCCGCGGCCGTCGCGCGACGCATCGCGTCGGAGTCCGAGCTCGCGGTGCTCGCGGCGGGCACGGCACCTCGGGAATCCGCACCGTCAGCGGCATCCTTCGACCTCGCCGAACGGATCGCGCTGTGCTTCGGTGCCGCCTGCGCCGTCGCCACCGAGCTCGCCTCGCCCGAACGGGGCAGCGCGCCGTCCGAGGTGCGCCTCGCCGCCGTGCTGGACCGGATCGCCGTGCGCCTCGGCCTGCAACCCTCGACCGCCGCTGCCTCGACCGCGGCGACGCTCGCGGAGCTCGCCTTCGAGGAGGCCGGCCGCGGCCGGGCGGTGTCCGTGCTCGACGGATGGGCGGACGCCTCGTGACCCTGCTCGACGGACGCCTGCCGGCAGGCACCTCCAAGACGACCGCCCCGGTCGAGGGTCTCGACGAGCTCTTCGGCGACCCGCGGCATCCGGGACCCTTCGACTACGCGTCGATCGTCGCCGACGACGACGCCCGACGGCTGAGTTCGACCGCTGAGGCCCTGCTCGACGAGTGGGCGGCCGCGGCGGAGTTCGTGCCGGCCTCGCTCGGGGGCCGCTGGGTCTCGACCGAGGACCTCGTGCGCCGCTGGCGCCCGATCTTCCGACGCGACCCCGCACTCGGGCTCGGGTACGGACTCACCACGCTCATGGCCTCTCTGAACGTGTGGGTCGCGGGTGACGACGCGCAGCGGCGCGAGGTCGCCGCGCGCTTGCTGCGCGGCGAGCGCATCGCGGTGGGCTTCCACGAGCTCGACCACGGCAACGACCTGCTCGCGAACGAGTGCGCGGCCCGCCCCGACGGCGACGGCGGGTGGGTCGTGACCGGCGCCAAGCAGGTCATCAACAACGTCGATCGCGCCGAGTCGGTGCTGGTCATGGCCCGAACCTCGCCCGAACCCGGAGCGCGCAGCCACTCCCTGCTGCTCTGGCACAAGGATGCCGCGACGAGGCCGCTCGTCGACACGGGCCGTCGGGTGCTCACGGCCGGCATGCGGGGCTGCCGCATCGGGGTCGCCGAGTTCCACGGGCTGCCCCTGCCCGGCTCCGCAGTCGTCGGTGCGACCGGCACCGCGGCGCAGACGGCGTTGACGGCATTCCAGGTGAGCCGAGCGGTGATCCCGGCACTCGCCGTCGCGACCGTCGACGCGACGCTCGACCTCGCCGTGCGATACGGCGCCGAGCGTTCGCTCTACGGCGGCGCCGTGCTCGACCTCCCGCACGCGCGAGCGCTGCTCGCGGGTGCCATGGCGGATCTCTGGCTCGCCGACGCGCTGAGCGCGGTCGTCGTGCGCGCCCTGCACCTGGCGCCCGCCGAATGCCTCGTGCTCACGGCGGCCTCGAAGTACCTCGTGCCCCAGCTGCTGCAGGCGGCAATGCAGGACCTCTCGGTGCTGTTCGGGTCGACGTTCTACGCGCGCGTCGCGCCGTACGACGTCGTCGAGAAGTTCGTGCGCGACCTCGCGGTCGTGCCGATCGGGCATGCCGGCTCGACCGCGTGCCTGCTCACGATCCTGCCGAACCTGCCCGCGTGGGTGCGCCGATCCCGCCGCACGACCGCGACCGACCCCGATCTGTTCCGGCTCGGCGAGCACCTGGACGAACTCGACCTCACGAAGCTCTCCCTCGGAGCCGGCACGAGCGACCCGCTCGGCGCGGCGCTCACCGACCCCGACGTGGCGGGCGCGCTCGACGAGCGGTCCGTCGCTGCGGGCGCGCGGCTCGCCGCCGAACTCGACCGGCTCCGCGGCGAGATCGCCGAGGCGTCGCCCGCGGTGCTCGGCGCCGACGCCCCGCCCGAGGCGTTCGCCCTCGGGCACCGCCTCGCGCTGCTGCTCGCGGGCGGGGCATGGGCCGGCATCAGCGCGCACGCGAGCCCAGGCAGCCTGCCGCACGACGAGACCGTTCGTGCCACCGTGTTCGCCCGGCTCGAGTCCAGGCTCGCCGGTCGGGTCGCGCCGCTCGACGCCGACGCGGTCGACCACCTTCTCGGCCTCGCCGGGGGCCTCGTCGATCGAGGCGGGCGATTCACCATCTCGGAAGCATCGGAGCCCGCTCCGGCTCCGCAGGAAGAAGGAGACACCAGATGACCACGGATGCCCCGACCATCGAGTCCTGGCTCATGGGACGCGTCGTCGCGTACGGCAAGGTCGACGCCGGCACGTTCGACGCCACCACGCCGCTCGCCGACCTCGGGCTCGACTCCGTCTACGCACTGACCCTGTGCGGTGACATCGAGGACGAGTTCGACCTCGACGTCGACCCGACGATCGTCTGGGACCACCCCACGATCGGCGAGCTCGCCGCGGGCATCTCCGAACGGCTCGCCGAAGGGTGAACTCGGGCTCGCCTGGCCTCCTCGCACCGCCCGACCGGCGGGGCCGGGTGTTCGGCGCTGCCGACGACGGGCTGTGGTGGTGCGTCGGCGACTGGATGCCGCGGGCAGCGGATTCCCTCAGCCTCGGGCCGGCGGCGTCCCGATCCGCCCGCGGCGACGAGCGTGCCCGCCGCATCCGCGAACGGCGCGAGACGGGCCGATCGTGGGCCGAGGAGCTCGTGCGGGCCAGACTCGGTGGCGCCTGGCCCGGCTTCGCCCCGACACCGGCCGGTGCGAAGCCGAGGCTGAACGGCGCTCACGGACTCGACGTGAGCATCTCCCACAGCGGGCCGACGATGCTGGTCGCCCTCGCGCTCGGAGCGCAGGTCGGCGCCGACGTGGAGGCCGCGCCGTTCGACGCGTTCGCCAGGCCGCAGCTCGTGCGCCGCATGTGCTCCCCGAGCGAGCTCGAGGCGCTCGCAGCGGTACCCGAAGGGGCGGTGCGCCGCCGGGCGCTGGCGCGCGCCTGGACCGTGAAGGAGGCCACCCTGAAGGCCCGCGGCATCGGCCTCGCCGAGGATCCGAGGACCGTCGAGGTCGATCTGGTCGCGACCCTCGCCGACGTCGCGCAGCGTTCGATCGGCGGTGCGGCGGGCACGAGACCCGAGCTGACGATCGTGCGGTTCGGTGCGGACGGCGCCGAGCTGCGGCATCCGCTCGCCTGATGGGGGTCGACCGCACCGCCGGCAACGACGAAGGCCCCCGCTCTCGCGGAGGCCTTCATCTGCGTGTCTCAACTGACACAGTGTCGGGGTGACAGGATTTGAACCTGCGACCTCGTCGTCCCGAACGACGCGCGCTACCAAGCTGCGCCACACCCCGGTGCCCTTGCGGGCCTCAACAAGAATAGCCGATAAACGGAGCCCCGCTGACCACTCGCGCGTCAGGCGGACGCAACGAGGGTGACGAGGGTCGCCTCGGGAGGGCAGGCGAACCGGACCGGCGCGTAGATCGAGGTTCCGAGGCCCGCGGAGACGTTGAGGAACGCCGATCGCAGCCCGTGCCGCCAGACGCTCAGGCCCTTGACCTGGTCGCGCGGGATGTCGCAGTTCGTGACGAGCGCACCGAAGCCGGGCACGCAGACCTGGCCGCCGTGCGTGTGCCCGGCGAGGATCAGCTGCGCGCCATGGTTCACGAAGGAGTTCAGCACGCGCTGGTAGGGCGCGTGCGCGACCCCGACGGTCACCGTCGGGCGCGACGCCGCTGCGGAGGACGGATCGGGCCAGGTCTCGTCGCCGAGCGGGTCGTCGGCCCGCAGGTCGTCGATCGCGCTCGCGATGAGGTCGAGGCGGTCGTAGCCCTTGTGCGGGTCGTCGACGCCGAAGAACTCGAAGTGGGTCCCGCGCAGGTCGAAACCGGTCGCCGTGTTGTCGAGGTCCTGCCAGCCGAGCTCGGCGAAGTACGCGTGCAGCGCGTCGATGTCGAGGCGAGCACTGCGACGGACGTGGCCAGAAGGACCCGAGAAGTACAGGAACGGGTTCTTCGCCACGGGGCCGAAGTAGTCGTTCGACCCGTTGACGAAGACACCCGGGATGCCGCGGAACGGCTCGAACGCCGCGCGGATGCCCTCGAGCCCGCGTTCGTGGCCGAGGTTGTCACCCGTGTCGACGATCAGGTCGGGCTCGAGCTCGGCGAGCGACCGGACCCATGCCTGCTTCTCGCGCTGCCACGGCGCCATGTGCAGGTCGGAGAGGTGCAGCACCTTGATCGGTTCCGACCCGGCCGGGAGCACCGGCACCTCGACGCGTCGGAGGGTCCATCGCTTGCGCTCGACGAACACGCCCCATGCGAGGGTTGCGGCACCGGCCGCGCCGATCGCGAGTGCGATCGACGCGGCCGGTGACTGCTTCGCAGGGCTCAACCGCCGCCGCCCGGGAGGGTGGGCGTGCCGCCGCCGTCGGTGCCGCCGCCGCCACCGCTGTCGTCGAGCTTGCCGATGCCGATGGTGATCGTGTCGCCGGGCTTCGCCGACCCGTCGGCGCCGGGATCCTGCGAGACCACGAGACCGACCTGGCTCGCATCGGTCGTGTCGACGTTCGTGCGCTTGACCCGGTATCCGGCCTGCTTGAGCGCAGCCTCGGCGACATCGGCCTGCTGACCGACCACGTTCGGCACGGCCTTCAGGGTTCCGTTGCTCGTGTAGACGGTGATGGTGGTGCCGCGACCGGCCTGTCCGGTCGGGTTCGACCCGGTGACGGTTCCGGCGGGAAGCGCCGAATCCTGGGGGCCGCCGTCGGCGAAGACGAAGCCTGCGGCCTCGATCGCCTGCTTGGCCGCATCGAGGGTCAAGCCGGTCACCTGCGGGATGTCGACGAGCACCTCCTTGAACATGCTGTCGGGTGCGTCGGGGAAGTCGTCCCCGCCGAACTTGCCGTCGGCGACCGACATGATCATCGGCCAGATCCGGTGACGGGCGGTGGCGGCGTAGCCGCTGTCGAACGAGAGTTCGCGCAGGTTGGCGTCGCCCGTGACGTTGCCGACCCAGACCGCGGTCGAGGCCTTGGTGCTCGCCCCGATCATCCAGGTGTCCTTCGCATCGTCGGTCGTACCGGTCTTGCCGATGTGCGCGATGCCGGTGCCCGGGTCGGAGGCCGACGTCGTGCCGCCGTTGAAGGTCTGCTCCATGGCGTAGTCCATGGCGTGCGCGACCTCGGCGGTCACCGACTGCGTGCACGTGCTCTTCGGCGGATCGACCTCGGTGCCATCGGCCTTCGTGATGCGGTCGATCGCGATCGGGGTGCAGGTGAGTCCGTTGTTGGCGATGCCGGCGAAGGCCGTGGCCATCGCGAGCGGGGAGACCTCTTCGGTACCCAGCACGGCCGACGGGCTGAAGACCTCGTCGGGGTTCACCTTGCGGGTGCCGTCTTCGTTGTAGACGGGGCCGTTGTCGTCGTACTCGAACTTCTGTCCGAGGTCGAGGCCGTCGGCACGACGCACGCCGAACGCCTGCGCGGTGTCGCGGATCTTGCAGAGGTCGAGCTGCTGCGCCATGGCCATGAACGAGGTGTTCACCGAGTACTTCGTCGCATCGACGGCGTTGTTCGCACCGGTACCGTCGTCGTTGCGCGGGTTGAAGCTGCCCGTCCAGCCGCCGTAGCAGGCCGCGGGGAACGAGGTGAACGTACGACGCGCTCCGTTGAAGCTCTCCTTGAGCGAGTGGCCCTCGTTCAGCCACTCCGCGAGGGTGAACACCTTGAAGGTCGAGCCGGGCTGGAGTCCGCTCGATCCGCCGTAGTCGAAGTCGGTGTTGTAGTTGATCGCCGTGTACTTGCCGTCGGATGCGGCGAGTTCGGGGTCGTTGGTGAACTGCTTGTTCTGCGCCATGGCGAGGATGCGCCCGGTGCCCGGCTGCACGGTGACCGCGGCGGAGCCGACGTCGAACCGCGGATCGGTGCTCGGCACGTTCTGGCTGATCGCGTTCTCGGCGGTGGCCTGCAGGCTCAGGTCGAGCGTGGTGTAGATCTGGAGGCCGCCGGTCTGCAGGAGGCGCGTGCCCTCGTTCACATCGGGCGTCTTGGGGTCGTCGTACTGGTTCTTGATGACCCAGGTGACGTAGTCGCAGAAGAACCCGCTGCCGCCGGCGGTCTGGCAGCCGGTGCTCGGCTCCTGGATGACGGGGGCGACGACGGTCGCGACCGCGGCATCGTGCTCCTCCTGCGTGATCTTCTTCTCCTTGAGCATCTGATCGAGGATGTAGTCGCGACGGACCTTGTTGTCGGCGTACGGCACCGGCTGGCCGTCGACGACGGTCTTCGCGCCGTTCGTCTCGCTGTCGGGCTCGTCGAGGCGGAACTTCTCGGGCCAGTTCACGATCGCGATCAGGCTCGCGGACTCTGCGAGGCTCAGCTCGGAGGCGTGCTTGCCGCCGAAGTAGTACTGGGCGGCGGACTCGATGCCGTAGACACGGCCGCCGAACGCGGCGATGTTGAGGTAGCCGCGGAGGATCTGGTCCTTCGTGTACTCCTTCTCGATGGTGATCGCGTAGCGCATCTCCTTGAGCTTGCGCTCGGGGGTCGTCTCGATCGCGGCGTCGACCGCCGCCTCGCGCTCCTCTTCGGTGGTCGCGCTGTTCACGGCGTTGTTCACGAGCACGTTCTTGACGTACTGCTGCGTGATCGACGAGCCGCCCTGCGTCGCGCCGCCGATGACGTACTCGTTCAGCGCTGCGCGGAGCGTGCCCTGCACGTCGATGCCGCCGTGCTCGTAGAAGCGCGGGTCCTCGCCGGCGACCGCCGCGTCCTTGACGTACTGGCTGATCTGGTCGAACGCGACCTCCTCGCGGTCCTCCTCGAAGAAGCTCGCGAGCTTGTACGGCGTCTTGCCGTCGTCCTGCATGGCGTAGACGTCGGTCTTCTCCGACAGTTCGCCGATGTCGAGGAACCCGGGCAGGTTCTCGAACATCGTGATGCTGTTGTTGGCGGCCATGCCGGTGACGGCGAGGGCAGGGGTCACTGCGGCCGTCACGAGCACGCCGGCGAGTGCGCTCATGCCGACGAACGCGAGGATCCCGGATCCGACGTCGCTCATCGTACGATTTTGGGCAGACATATAGTGGAGCGTAACGGAGAAGACTGGCAATCAACGGCACGGAAGCTGGGCGAACGCCTGCTCCGTCACTCAGCGGTGCGCACGCGGCGCGCGGCGCCGGTCCGATCCGATCCGAAGCCGCCTGTCACGAAGAGACGAGGGTCCCATGGTCACCTGGGAGTACATCACCACCCCGCTGCTGATCCACAACACCGCCGCGATCCTCAACAACTGGGGCTCCGAGGGGTGGGAGCTCGTGCAGGTCGTGCAGGGCCCCGAGGGTGGGCTCGTCGCATACCTGAAGCGTCCGGTCGGCGGCTCGGAGTCGGTCGCCGCCTCCGCGGGTGCCGCTGCCGCGGCGCAGGCCGCCAAGGCCTTCGAGGGCGAGGGGCGCGCCTGATGGCCGGCTTCGAGGCACGGCTCGCCGAGCTCGGCATCGAGCTCCCGGATGTCGCGCCGCCCGTCGCTGCGTACATCCCCGCCGTGGCCACCGGCTCGTACGTGCACACGTCCGGCCAGCTGCCGTTCACGGCCGGCGCGCTGCCCGCGACCGGCAAGGTGGGCGACGGGCACGGCCTCGTGCCCGCCGACGACGCCAAGGCGTACGCGCGCACGTGCATCCTCAACGCGCTCGCCGCCGTCCGTGCCGAGATCGGCTCGCTCGACCGCATCACCCGCATCGTGAAGGTCGTCGGCTTCGTGGCCTCCGACCCCGCGTTCACCGGTCAGCCGGGCGTCGTCAACGGCGCCTCCGAGCTGCTCGGAGAGGTCTTCGGCGAGGCCGGCCGCCACGCGCGCTCGGCCGTGGGCGTCGCGGTGCTGCCGCTCGACTCGCCCGTCGAGGTCGAACTCGTCGTCGAGTTCGCCTGACGCGTTCGGCGCTCCCTCGTCGCGGACGCGGCGGGGGAGCGCTGTCGGATGCCGCGCCTAGACTTGTCGGGACATGACGCTGATCCTCGACCCCGACGACCCGGCCGGCTGGCGCGAGGCGCCCGCCGCGGGCGGTGCACCCGCTGCAGACGGCACGCCCGCGGCATCCGGCAACCGCTTCACCGAAGGCCTGAACCCCGAGCAGCGCGAGGCGGTCGAGTACCGCGGCCAGGCGCTGCTGATCGTGGCGGGAGCCGGCTCGGGCAAGACCCGCGTGCTGACCCACCGCATCGCGGGGCTCATCGACAGCCGTGAGGCCTGGCCGAGCCAGATCCTCGCCATCACGTTCACGAACAAGGCCGCCGCCGAGATGCGCGAGCGCGTCGAGGCGCTGCTCGGCGAGGGCGCGTCGGGCATGTGGATCTCGACGTTCCACTCGGCCTGCGTGCGCATCCTCCGGCGCGAGGCCGAGGCGATCGGCCTGTCGTCGACGTTCACGATCTACGACTCGGCCGACACGCGCACCGTGCTCAAGCGCATCATCAAGGAGCTCGACGCCGACACCATGGGCTTCACGCCGGCCGGCGCCCAGTCGAAGATCTCGAAGCTCAAGAACGAGCTCTCCGACGTGGAGTCGTTCGCGCGCAACGCGAACATGAACGACCCCCAAGAGGTCATGTTCCTCGAGATCTTCCGGCAGTACACCCGGCGCCTGCGCGCCGCGAGCGCGCTCGACTTCGACGACCTCATCGCAGAGACGGTCTACCTGTTCCGCGCGTTCCCGGCGGTCGCGTCGCTCTACCAGCGACGGTTCCGGCACATCCTGGTCGACGAGTACCAGGACACCAACCACGCGCAGTACTCGCTCATCCGCGAGTTCACGCAGTCGATCCCGGCCGAGCGCGTCGCCGAGATGTCCGAGCACGGGTTCAACGTCCGCGGCGTGACCGACGCCACCGGCGGCATCCCGGGCGCGAGCCTCACCGTGGTCGGCGACTCCGACCAGTCCATCTACGCGTTCCGCGGAGCCGACATCCGCAACATCTCCGAGTTCGAGCGGGACTTCCCCGGTGCGAAGGTCGTGCTCCTCGAGCAGAACTACCGCTCGACGCAGAACATCCTCTCCGCCGCCAACGCGGTCATCTCGAACAACTTCGACCGAAAAGACAAGAAGCTCTGGACCGCGGTCGGCGACGGCGACAAGATCACCGGCTACACCGGGTACACCGCGCACGACGAGGCGCAGTTCGTGGCCGACGAGATCGAGGCGCTGCACCGCTCGGGCGTCGCCTACCGCGACATCGCGGTGTTCTACCGCACCAACGCGCAGACGCGAGCGCTCGAGGAGATCTTCGTACGATCGGCCCTGCCGTACCGTGTGGTCGGCGGCACGAAGTTCTACGAGCGCGCCGAGATCAAGGACGCGATGGCCTACCTCGTCTCGGTGGCCAACCCCCTCGACGAGCTGGCGCTCCGCCGCATCCTGAACACGCCCAAGCGCGGCATCGGGCCGGCGACCGAGACGGCGCTGTCGAGCTTCGCCGAGGCCAACCAGCTCACCTTCCGCGAGGCGATGCGCTCGGCCGACGCCCTCGGCCTCGGGCCCAAGGTCACGGGCGCCATCACGACGCTCGCGAACGTGCTCGACGAGGCGGCTGCGATGCTCGCGCCGTCGGCGGCAGGCGTCGCCGCGGGCACGAACGAGGGAGCCTCGAAGGTCTCAGACGTGCTCGTGTTCCTGCTCGAGCGCTCCGGGCTCATCGACGCGCTGCGCCGAAGCCGCGACCCGCAAGACGAGACCCGCGCCGAGAACGTCGACGAGCTCGTCGCGCAGACGCGCGACTTCGACCGCGACAACCCGCTCGCCACGGTCGTCGACTTCCTGACCCAGGTCTCGCTCGTGGCCGCGGCCGACGAGCTCGACGACGCCTCGGGCACCGTGTCGCTCATGACGCTGCACACGGCCAAGGGCCTCGAGTACCACGCCGTGTTCCTCACCGGACTCGAAGAGGGCCTGCTGCCGCACCAGATGTCGGCCTCCGAGCCCGGCGGCCCAGCCGAGGAGCGACGGCTCTTCTACGTCGGCATCACCCGGGCGCGCCAGCGGCTCTACATCTCCCTCGCGATGAGCCGCGCGCAGTTCGGCGAGGTCGCAGTCGCAATGCCGTCGCGCTACCTGCAGGAGATCCCCGAGGGCCTCGTCGACTGGAAGCAGTCGCCGGGCATGGCCACGTCGCGGGGCGGCACGCAGCCACGCGCGCTCAACGCCCGCCGCCCCGGCGGCGCGTGGGGCACCCGCGACCGCGATCTCGAGAAGTTCAGCGTGACGGCCTCGGCCAAGCCCAAGGCCGAGTGGGCCAACCGGGTCACGGGCACCGTGCGCGACAACGGCGACCTGACGCTCGAGCCCGGAGACCGCATCCGCCACGTCGACTTCGGCGAGGGGCGCGTCAACCAGGTCACGGGCGAGGGCACGAAGCGCATCGCCCACGTGAGCTTCGACACCGCCGGCCAGAAGAAACTGCTCATCAAGATCGCCCCGATCGAGAAGCTCTGAGGAGCCCCGCATGACCTGGCCCACGCGCGCGACCCGCACCGTCTACGAGAACCCGTGGATCCGGGTCGTCGAAGACGAGGTCGAGCGCCCTGACGGCGAGACCGGCATCTACGGCGTCCTCGAGATGCAGCATCCCGCGGTGTTCGTGGTCGCGATGACCGACGCCGACGAGGTGCTGCTCGTCACCGTCGACCGGCACACGGTCGGCTCGTCGATCGAGGTGCCGGCGGGCGGCACCGACGGTGAAGACGCCCTCGCGGCGGCGCAGCGCGAGCTCCTCGAAGAGACGGGGTACGCGGCATCCGAGTGGCACGAGATCGGGCGCATGACCGCGCTCAACGGCGTCGCGCGCGCGCCCGAGACCGTCTTCCTCGCGACCGGGCTCGAGCTCGCAGGACCCGCAGGGCGCACCCAGCACGAAGAGGGCATCAGCCAGGTGAGCGCCGTGCCATGGACCGAGGTGTGGGCTCTCGTGCGCGACGGCGTCATCGACGACG
Organism: Agromyces sp. CF514; assembly: GCF_900113185.1. Classification (NCBI taxonomy): domain Bacteria; kingdom Bacillati; phylum Actinomycetota; class Actinomycetes; order Micrococcales; family Microbacteriaceae; genus Agromyces; species Agromyces sp. CF514. Next base: position 1,546,680 of record NZ_FOZD01000001.1, read on the forward strand.
GCGAGAGCGTCGCCGCACTCGCCTACGCGGCCGTGCATCTGGGCCGGGTGTCGTGAGCGCACCGGCCTCGGTCGGCGGGTGGTGGCGGGAGTTCCGCACGCTCGACGTCGAGGTCGCCGTGCGCGCGGCCATCGCCGCGGCGGTTCCGCTGACCGTCCTCGTCGCGACGGGGCGCACCGAGTGGGCGGCCTACGCCGCGTTCGGCGCCATGACCGCGATCTTCGGCAGAAGCGAGCCGTACGGCACGCGCCTGCGGACCGTCACGACCGCAGCACTGGTGCAGGTCGCGGCGACCGGGCTCGGCATCCTGCTCGCGGTCGTGCACGCGCCGCACGCCGTCGAGGCGATCGTGCTCGCCGTGCTCATCACGGCGGTCATCGTGGCCTACAACCTGCTCGGGGTCACTCCGTCGGGGCCGTTGTTCGCGGTCTTCGGGCTGCTGGTGTGCGCGGCGCAGCCGATCGACGACGGCACCGGGTGGCAGCGATGGGGCGTCGCGTGGGCGGCGGCCGCCTTCGCCTGGCTGCTCGCCATGTCGGGGTGGGTGCTCCGGCGCGCGGCGCCCGGGCGCGCGAAGGCGGTGTTCCGCGACCTGCCGCGTCGTACTCCGGTGCGCGTTCATGCGTGGTCGGATGCGCGGCTGTGGCTCAACGTCGTGCAGAACGTCGCCGCCGCGCTCCTCGCAGGGGCGGCGGCGCTCGCGCTCGGCATCGGGCACCCCTACTGGGCTGTGGTGAGCGCCGTCGCGGTCATCCCGCCCGCGCGAGCGGCGCACACCGCGCAGCGCGCCGTGCACCGAGTCGCCGGCACCCTGGTCGGCGTCGTCGTCACCGCGCTCGTGCTCTGGCCCGACCCGCCGGCGTGGGTGCTCATCGTCGTGATCGCCGTGTGCCAGTTCGGCGCCGAACTGCTCGTCGGCCGCCACTACGGGGCGGCGCTGGTCTTCGTGACGCCGCTCGCCCTCGTCGTCGTGCACCTCGCGTCGCCCGTTCCGGTGTTCGGCCTCCTCGCCGACCGCGTGCTCGAGACGGTCCTCGGCGCCGCGGTCGGGTTGCTCGCCGTGCTCGCGGCCAAGCGGCTCGCCGAGGCCGACCGGCTGCCGCCGCCGAGCGGCGTGCTGCCGAGCGTCGGGCCGAAGCCGCGCTGACCCGGAGTCGCACACGTTCCCAGCGATCGCACAGGCCACCCATCGGCTGACGATAGACCGCACGCGCACGGTGGACGCATGGCGTTCCTGGTCCACGACGCGCGACGGTCGGAACGGCCGTCGCGCACCAGCCCCGGCGCCCGGCCGGCGATCGGCGCGGGTCGGCTGTGGCGCGTCGACGTGCTGCAGGCGCTCGCGGTGGCCTCAGTCGCGGTCGCGATCGCGCTGTTCCTCTCCGAAGGCGGTGGGACGCGCTTCGGCGACCTCGGCGCCGCGCTCACGTCGTCGGGCATCATCGCGGGGCTCGCGGCGACCGACCTGGTGCTGGTGATGCTGCTGCTCGCGTCCAGGGTTCCGCTCATCGAGCGCGCCGTAGGCCACGACGCGGCGATGGCGCTGCACGGGCGGCTCGGCAAGCCCGTGCTGTATCTGCTCCTCGCGCACGGCGCACTGCTCCTCGGCGGCTACGCGGTCGCCGACGGCGCAGGCGTCGTCGCCGAGGCGGTCGCGATCTGGAGCCTGCCCGATCTGCCGCTGGCGATGCTCGGGTTCGTGCTCTTCCTCGCGGTCGTCGTGTCGTCGGTCGTCACGGTGCGGCGGAGGCTCCGCTACGAGGCGTGGCACGTCGTGCACCTGCTGTCGTACGCCGCCGTCCTCGCGGCGCTTCCGCACCAGTTCAGCGTCGGCGGCCTGTTCGCCGAGGGCAGCTGGCAGCGGTGGTACTGGCTGGCTCTCGTCGTGGTCTCGCTCGGCGCGGTGGCGGTGTTCCGACTGCTCGTGCCGGCAGCGACGACGATGCGTCACGGCGTCCGCGTCGAACGCGTCGACCCGGTCGGCGACCCGCGCGACGGCGTGTTCTCCGTGACGATGCACGGGCGCCGGCTCGATCGGCTGGGCGCGCAGGGCGGCCAGTTCCTCATCTGGCGATTCCTCGCGAAGGGCCAGTGGTGGCAGGCCCACCCGTACTCGCTCTCGGCGGTGCCCCGCGGCGACCGCCTCCGCATCACCGTGCGGGCACTCGGAGACGGCTCGGCATCGCTCGCGGGGATGAGGCCGGGCACGCGCGTCGTGCTCGAGGGGCCCTACGGCATCTTCAGCGAGCGAGCGCGCACCCGTCGTCGCATCACGCTCGTCGGTGCGGGCATCGGTGTGACGCCGATCCGCTCGCTGCTCGAGCAGGCGCGGTTCCGCCCGGGCGAGGCGACGGTGGTGCTGCGAACGACGGGACCGGCCGACGGCTGGCTGCTCGACGAGGTCGCGGCCCTCTGCCGCAGTCGCGGTGCGACGCTCATCACCGTGCCCGGCCCCAGGGGCCACGGCTGGCTCCCCGCCGACGCCGAGCAGCAGGGGCTGCACCTCCGGGCGCTCGTGCCCGGAATCGCCGACAGCGACCTGTACGTGTGCGGGCCGCGAGCCTGGGCGGACTCGGTCATCGCCGAGGCCCGCGTGGCCGGGATCGCGCCCGAGCAGGTGCATCACGAGCGGTTCGACTGGTGAGACGGCGTGCGGTGCTCCTCGCGTCCGCGGCGTCGGCCGCGGCCATCCTCGGCGGCTGGCAGCTCGGCCAGGTCGAGACCGCCTCGCTCGACGCGTCGGGCACCGTGGAGACGGTCTCGTCGGACGATTCCGAGGCGACGGATGCCGCGGGCACGACCGACCCCGGTCAGGACGCGTCCGGCTCGACCGGGTCGTCGGACTCCGGCGCAACGGATCCGGGGGCGACGGGCGCCGGCTCGAGCGGTTCGGCCGGCACTGGCACCGCTTCGTCGGGCGCGGCCGACGGCACCTACAGCGGCTCGTCGGTCTCCACGCGCTTCGGCGACGTGCAGGTGCAGGTCACCGTCTCGGGCGGCGCCATCACCGAGGTCACCGCCCTGCGGCTGACGGATCACGACGGCCGGTCGGTGCAGATCAGCAACCGGGCGGAACCCGTGCTCCGCGACGAGGTGCTGCAGGCGCAGTCCGCCCGGGTGTCCTTCGTCAGCGGGGCGACGTACACGAGCGCCGCGTACCTGCAGTCGCTGCAGTCCGCGCTTGATCAGGCCGGGTTCACGGGATGACCGTCCACGGCGGCGCCATCCGGGGGAACGCCTTTCCCGCGATGGGCACGGTCGTCAGCCTCCGGGTCGGGGACCCTCCGGAAGGGTCGGCTGCCGCGGGCGCGTCACCGTGGTCGGGACCCGCTGCCGCGGCATCCGTCGACCGGTCGGCCCCGCTGCTCGCCGAGGTCATGGTCGCCTTCGCCCGCTGGGAGGCTCGCTGCAGCCTCGTCGAACCCCGTTCGGAACTCAGCCGCATCGCGCGCGGAGACCTCGCGCTGCACGCGGCGAGCGCGGAGGTGCGCGGCGCGTACGCGCTCGCGCTCGATTGGCGGTCGCGCACCGGCGGTCGGTTCACGCCGCATCGCGGCGACGGCGTCATCGACCTGAACGGGGTGGTGAAGGCGCTCGCGGTGGCGGACGCGGGCGACGCGCTCGACCGTGCCGGGCGCCTCGGCTGGGCGATCGATGCGGGCGGGGACATCCTCGTGGCGGCGGGAGCGCGCGTGCCCGTCGGCATCGCCGACCCGCTCGACCGGACCGCGCTGCTGGCTCGGTTCGATCTCGACGGCATGCGCCGGCGCGCGATCGCGACGTCGGGCTCGGCCGAGCGGGGCGACCACATCTGGACCGTCGCGGGGATCGAGGGCTCGCCCTTCGTGCAGGTGAGCGTGGCCGCGGCCGACCTCGTCACGGCCGACGTGCTCGCGACCGGCATCGTCGCGGGCGGGCTCGACGGCCTGCACGACCTCTCGGCGCGGTTCGACGTCGACGTGCTCGCCGTGACGCTCGATCGTCGGCTCCTCGCCACCCCGGGCTGGCCGCGGTCGAGCGCCTAGACGACACCGCCGAGCAGGCCGCCGATCACCCAGGTGACGACGAGGGCGAGCGCTCCGCCGATGACGACGCGGGCGACGGCCCGGCCGCGCGGGGCTCCGCCGATCCACGCGGAGAGCCAGCCCGTCACCGCCAGCGCGATGACGACGGCAGCGAAGGTCGTCGCGATGCGCCACTCGGGAGGCGGCAGGAGGATCGCGAGCATCGGCAGCACCGCGCCGACGAGGAACGACAGCGCGGATGCCCCTGCCGCGTGCCACGGGTTCACGACGTCGTCCTCGGCGATGCGCAGCTCGGCCTCGAGGTGGGCGGCGAGCGCGTCGTGCTCGGTGAGCTCGCGGGCGACCCGCTCCGCGGTCTCCGCGCTGAGACCCTTCGCCCGGTAGATCCCGGCGAGCTCGGCGAGCTCCTGCTCGGGCATCTCGGCGAGCTCGCGCGTCTCCTTCGCGATCAGCGCACGCTCGGTGTCGCGCTGGGTCGACACCGACACGTACTCGCCGAGTCCCATCGAGATCGCACCGGCGACGACCGAGGCGACGCCGGCGACGACGATCGCGCCGAGATCGGTGGTCGCGGCCGCGACGCCGACGACGAGCGCGGCGACCGAGATGATGCCGTCGTTCGCCCCGAGCACGCCCGCGCGCAACCAGTTGAGCTTCTCGTGCACCTTGGCATCGTGGGGGTCGGCCCCGTGTCGGGGCTCCGGCGAGGCATCCGTCATGGTCGCAGTATCGCAGCCGTCCGGGTGCCCGTTCGGTCGTGCGAAGGGCGCGTTCGGAGGCGACATGCGAGCGGAGTACCATAGACCCCGGCCCCGGCGGATATCTCGACTTCGAGACATCCCGGTCGGGCATCACACCCACCAGCCACTGTGCGCGGTCGCGCGTGCGGACCGATTGGAAGTAGAGCGTGGATCTTTACGAGTACCAGGCCAGAGACCTGTTCGAACAGTACGGGGTCCCGGTGCTCCCGGGCATCGTCGCCGACACCGCCGAAGAAGTGCGCGCGGCAGCCGAGAAGCTCGGCGGCGTGGTCGTCGTCAAGGCGCAGGTGAAGACCGGCGGCCGCGGCAAGGCGGGCGGCGTCAAGGTCGCCAAGACCCCCGACGAGGCGTTCGAGGCGGCGCAGGCCATCCTCGGCCTCGACATCAAGGGCCACGTCGTCAAGCGCGTCATGGTCGCCGGCGGCGCCCGCATCGCGCAGGAGTTCTACTTCTCGGTGCTGCTCGACCGGGCCAACCGCTCCTACCTCTCGCTCACGAGCGTCGAGGGCGGCATGGAGATCGAGCAGCTCGCGGTCGAGAAGCCCGAGGCGCTCGCCCGCATCGAGGTCGACCCCATCGCCGGCATCGACGCCGCCAAGGCCCGTGAGATCGCGGTCGCCGCGAACTTCCCGGCCGAACTGGTCGACAAGGTCGCCGACGTCTTCGTGAAGCTCTACGAGGTCTACAAGGGCGAAGACGCGACGCTCGTCGAGGTCAACCCGCTCATCCTCGACGAAGACGGCAACGTCATCGCGCTCGACGGCAAGGTCACGCTCGACGAGAACGCCGAGTTCCGTCACGCGAACCACGCGCTGCTCGAAGACAAGGATGCGGCCGACCCGCTCGAGGCGCAGGCGAAGGCCCTCGACCTCAACTACGTCAAGCTCGACGGCGAGGTCGGCATCATCGGCAACGGTGCGGGGCTCGTCATGTCCACGCTCGACGTCGTCGCCTACGCGGGCGAGAACCACGGCGGCGTCAAGCCCGCCAACTTCCTCGACATCGGCGGCGGCGCCTCGGCCGAGGTCATGGCCAACGGCCTCGGCATCATCCTCGGCGACCCGCAGGTCAAGAGCGTGTTCGTCAACGTCTTCGGCGGCATCACCGCGTGCGACCAGGTCGCGAAGGGCATCGTCGGCGCACTCGCCGAGCTGGGCTCGACCGCGAACAAGCCGCTCGTCGTGCGTCTCGACGGCAACAACGTCGTCGAGGGCCGTCGCATCCTCGAGGAGGCCGCGCACCCGCTCGTCACCCTCGCCGAGAACATGGACCAGGGCGCCGACAAGGCCGCCGAGCTGGCGAACGCGTAAGGGGCGCACAGAAATGACGATCTTCCTCAACAAGGACTCCAAGGTCATCGTCCAGGGCATCACCGGCGGCGAGGGCTCCAAGCACACCGCACGCATGCTCGCCGCGGGCACCCAGGTGGTCGGCGGCGTGAACGCGCGCAAGGCCGGCACCACGGTGCTGCACACGGATGCCGCGGGCGCGCCCGTCGAGCTTCCCGTCTTCGCGAGCGTGGCCGAGGCCATCGCGGCGACCGGCGCCGACGTGTCGATCGCGTTCGTGCCGCCGGCGTTCACGAAGGACGCCGTGGTCGAGGCCATCGACGCCGAGATCCCGCTCCTCGTCATCATCACCGAGGGCGTGCCCGTGCAGGACTCCGCCGAGTTCTGGGCCTACGCCAAGGAGAAGGGCGACGCGACGCGCATCATCGGCCCGAACTGCCCCGGCATCATCAGCCCCGGTGAGTCGCTCGTCGGCATCACCCCGGCGAACATCACGGGCAAGGGCCCGATCGGCCTCGTGTCGAAGTCGGGCACCCTGACGTACCAGATGATGTACGAGCTCCGCGACCTGGGCTTCTCGACCGCCATCGGCATCGGCGGCGACCCCATCATCGGCACGACCCACATCGACGCCCTCGCGGCGTTCGAGGCCGACCCCGAGACGAAGGCGATCGTCATGATCGGCGAGATCGGCGGCGACGCAGAAGAGCGCGCGGCCGACTTCATCAAGGCGAACGTCACGAAGCCGGTCGTCGGCTACGTCGCGGGCTTCACCGCCCCCGAGGGCAAGACCATGGGTCACGCCGGTGCGATCGTGTCCGGCTCGGCCGGCACCGCGCAGGCGAAGAAGGAGGCCCTCGAGGCCGCCGGCGTCAAGGTCGGCAAGACGCCGTCCGAGACCGCGCAGCTGCTGCGCGAGGTCTACGCAGCCCTCTGATCGGATGCCGCGGCCGGGCGCTGGTGCGTCCGGCCGCGGGTGTCCGCAGCGAACGCCCGTCCGCTGCCCCCGCCTCGGCGTGGGGGAGCGCACGGGCGTTTTCGCATCCTCCCGCGAAGAACGGCTGCGTTCGCCGCATCCGCGCCGATATGGTGTGGGAAACGCGGTACGTCGGGGGGACGGCATGGCACAGACAGGCGATCAGGAACTGCTGGCACGCATCGAGGCGCTCGAGACCGAGAACGCGCGGCTCCGCGTCGAGGTCGAGGCACCCGCCGCCGCGCCCGCGAAGCCCAGGCGCTCCGGCCGCGGTCGAGTCGCCGTCGCGACCGTGCTGGTGATCGTCGGCGTCTTGCTGGCGCCGATCGCCGTCCTCGGCGCCTGGGCGAAGACCCAGCTCGTCGACACCGACACGTTCGTCGCCACGTTCGCGCCGCTCGCCGACGACCCCGCCGTGCAGGCCTTCGTCGCCGAGGAGGCGACCACGGCCATCCTCGACTCCGTCGACATCGAGGGCTACACCTCGGCCGTGTTCGACGCCATCAAGGACCTCGGTCTCCCGCCCAGGGCGGAGGAGGCGCTCGGCCTGCTCGAGGGCCCGGCGACCCAGGGCATCGAGTCGCTGGTCGGCCAGCTCGTGAACCGGTTCGTGACGTCCGACGCCTTCGGCGACATCTTCGAGCAGGCGCTGCGCGTCACGCACACGCAGACGATCGCGGCGCTGCAGGGCGATCCAGACGCGGTGCTCGACATCAGCTCCTCCGGTGAGCTCGGCATCCAGCTGGGGCCGATCGTGGCCGAGGTCAAGCAGCGGCTCATCGATGCGGGCGTCGGGTTCGCGTCGGCGATCCCCGAGGTCGACCGCACGATCGTCATCGCCCAGTCCGACGCGCTCCCGACGGTGCGGCTCGTGTACGCCCTCGCGGTCTCGGCGGGCACCTGGCTGCCCTGGGTGGCGCTCGCGTTCCTCGTCGCCGGCATCCTGGTCGCGCCCAGACGACGGACCGCGATCATCTGGACGTCGTCCGCGCTCGCGGTGTCGATGATCATCCTCGGCAGCGGATTCGGCGTGGCACGCCTCTACTTCCTCGGCACGATCGCGCCGGGCATCATGCCTGCGGCGGCCGCCGAGGTGATCTACGACCAGATCGTCGACCGGATGGTCGCGACGACCGTGGCCCTGGCGATCTTCGCCGTCGCGGTCGCGCTGATCGCCTGGCTCAGCGGTCCGAGCGCGCTGCCGCGGAAGCTGCGCGGCTTCGTCGATTCCGGGTTCGGCGCGGTGCGCGGCGCCGCTGCCGAACGCGGCCTCACGACGGGGGCGTTCGGCGCCTGGCTCGGCCGGCAGCGCGTGCTCGTCTTCTCGGTGATCGCGCTCGGAGCGGTCGCCGTGATCCTCTTCTCGCGGCCGATCTCGACCGCACTCGTGGTCTGGACGATCATCATCGCGCTGCTGCTGGTCGCGCTCGTCGAGCTGCTGCAGCGCCCGGCCGACGAGGTCGCGGCGGCCGATGCCGCTGCGGCCGCCGCGTCGGAGGAGGCCGAGGCGGCCGCTGCCGCTGCGGCCGCCTCGGAAGAAGGGCTGGGCGACACCACGGTGCTCGACGACGGCGTCGTCGGCCCGACCGACAGCGGCTCGAGCGACGCGGACACCGCCGTGCTGGTCGAGGCATCCGGTGCCGAGCTCGAGGGAGGCGTCGCCGAAGATGCGAAGGCGACCGACGTGCTCGACCTCGGCGGAGACACCGCCCCCAAGCCGACGGGTCCGAAGAAGCGCGGCCGTCCTGCCGAGTGACCCGCCCACTCCGGGCTAAGCTCCCGGAGGAATGAGACGCACCACGATCGCCATGCTCGCCTCGCTCGAGGCGGTCGTCGCAGCGCTCATCGGCTTCGCCCTGGCGCTCGTGCCGTTGATGCTGCTGTGGGCGGTGCACTTCGGGCTCGTGGTCGACGCGATGGTGTTCGTGCACGCGGCGGCAGGTGTGTGGCTGCTCGGGCACGGGGTCGATCTCACGGCTCAGGTCGATGCCGTCACGGCATCGCGCATGGGCCTCGAGGGCGCGGGCGACCCGTTCACGATGTCGATCGCCCTGCTCGGCATCGCCCTGCTGACGTTCGCGGCCGGTCTCCGCATCGGTCGACGCTCGGCCGCCGCCGATCACGCGCTCACGGGAGCGATCGCCGCGATGGCGGTGTTCGCGCTCGCCGGTGCCGGCGCATGGGTGCTCGTCGACTCCCCGGCCCTGCACGCGACCCCCGGCTGGTCGATCGGCCTGCCCGCGTTCGTCGTCGGGCTCGGCGCGCTCGTCGGCGCGGTGGGGGAATCGGTGCGCAATCCGTCGACGGATGTCGCGCGGGCCGGGTTCGTGCGGCGCACGGTCGCCGAGCTGCCGCCGACCCTCGTCGACGTGGCCGCCGTGTCGGTGCGCGTCGGCGCCGGGGCGGCATTCGGGGTGCTGGCCGTCGCCGGCGTGCTGGTGGCGCTCGCGATCACGCTCGACTACGCGACCATCGCCGGCCTGTACCAGGCGCTCGATCCGGGCGTCGACGGCGGCATCGCACTGACGATGGCCGAGCTCGCGCTGCTGCCGAACGTCGTCGTCTGGGCGGCGGCGTGGCTGCTCGGGCCGGGGTTCGCGCTCGGCTCCGGGTCGGTCGTTTCCTCCGGGGCGACCGTGCTCGGTCCGGTGCCCGGCATCCCGCTGCTCGGTGCGCTGCCCGAGGCGTCGCCCGCACTCGGCGGCCTGTGGCTCGTGGTGCCCGTGCTCCTCGGATTCGTCGGCTCCTGGATCATCGGGACGACCCGCCGGCGAGCCTCCGGTGGCGGCGGCGCCCAGTGGTGGTGGCCGCTCGCCGTCGCCGCGGGTTCCGCGCTCGTCGCGGGCGCGACGCTCGGGCTCCTCGCGAACTGGTCGTCGGGAGCCGTCGGTCCCGGGCGGCTCGCCGAGGTCGGTCCCGACGGCGTCGCGGTCGGGCTCGTCGCCGCGGCGACGGTCGGCATCGGCACGCTGGCGGGCGGCTACGCGGCGTTCGCGCGCCGGCGCGAGGAGGCGGGCTCCGGTCTCGCGGTCCGCGACCGCTGGCGCGCCGATCCCGATCCCGCTCCCGTCGATCGGAGCGCTCCGGTGACCGCGCCGGCCTTCACCGCGGCGTCGGCCGGCCGCGCTGCACCGGCGCCTCGGGCCGAACCCGAGCGGCGGACCCCCGAGCCGGGCCATCGGCCCGAGCCCGTCGTCGCCCGACCGGTGACGCAGAGCGAGCCTGCGCCGAGGGACCCCGACGCCCCATGGTGGCGACGCGATGCGCCCGGGCGCGACCCCGTCACGCCCGGCGGCGACGAGCAGGACACCGAGGCCTTCGACACGACCCGCTAGGCTCGTATGGTGCTGAAGCTCGTCGTGCTCATCTCTGGCACCGGATCCAACCTTCGTTCCCTCCTCGAGGCCGCTCGAGACGTCGAGTTCCCCGCTCGGATCGTCGCGATCGGCGCCGACCGCGACGCCGACGGCCTGGCGCTCGGCGAGGAGTTCGGCATCCCGACCTTCACGGTGCCGTTCACCGCGTACCCCGATCGCGATGCGTGGGGCGCCGAGCTCATCGAGCAGGTGCGCCTGTGGGAGCCCGACCTCGTGGTGCTGTCGGGGCTCATGCGGCTCGTGCCTCCCGCGGTCGTCGACGCCTTCTCGCCCGCGCTCATCAACACGCATCCCGCCTACCTGCCCGAGTTCCCGGGGGCGCACGGCGTCCGCGACGCGCTCGCTGCGGGCGTCGACCAGACCGGCGCGAGCCTCATCGTCGTCGACAACTCGGTCGACGGCGGCCCCATCATCGCCCAGGAGCGCGTGCCGGTGCTGCCCGACGACACCGAGTCGTCGCTGCACGACCGCATCAAGCCCGTCGAACGCCGCCTGCTGATCCAGGCGGTGCTCGACATCGCCAACTCCCACCTCGACTTGAAGGAGCTCGCCCGATGAGCGGACACACGATCGACCCGAGCCTCTACCGACCGCGCGACCTCGTGCCGGTGCGCCGGGCCCTCATCGCGGTGAGCGACAAGCGCGGCCTCGTCGAGCTCGCCACCGAGCTCGTCGCCGCCGGCGTCGAACTCGTCTCGACGGGCGGCACGGGCAAGGCCATCTCCGACGCCGGGCTCCCGGTCACGCAGGTCGCCGAGGTCACGGGCTACCCCGAGCACCTCGACGGGCGCGTGCGCACCCTGCACCCCGCCGTGCACTCGGGCCTGCTCGCCGACCTTCGGCTCGAGCACCACGAGACCCAGCTCGCCGAGCTCGACATCAAGCCGTACGAGCTCGTCGTCGTGAACCTCTACCCGTTCGCCGAGACGGTCGCCTCCGGCGCCGGCGAGGCCGAGGTCGTCGAGCAGATCGACATCGGCGGCCCCGCCATGGTGCGCGCCTCGGCGAAGAACCACGCGAACGTGGCCGTGGTCGTCTCGCCCGACCGCTACGCCGAGATCGCCGCGGCCGTCACGGCCGGGGGCACGACGCTCGCACAGCGGCAGGTGCTCGCCCGTGAGGCGTTCCGCCACACCGCGTCGTACGACGTGGCGGTCGCGTCGTGGATCGGGTCGGTCGTCGCACCCGACCAGCCCGCAGAGGAGTCGCCGTTCCCCGCATGGGTCGGCGGCACCTGGTCGAAGGACGCCGACCTGCGCTACGGCGAGAACTCGCACCAGAAGGCCGCGATCTACGCCTCGAACGGCGGCAGGCCCGGCATCGCCCAGTCGGTCGTGCTGCACGGCAAGGAGATGTCGTACAACAACTACGTCGACGCCGACGCGGCTGTGCGCGCCGCGTTCGACTTCGACGCGCCCGCCGTGGCCATCATCAAGCACGCGAACCCGTGCGGCATCGCGGTCGCGTCGGCCGGGGCATCCGACCCCATCGCCGACGCCCACCGTCGCGCGCACGAGTGCGACCCGGTCTCGGCCTTCGGCGGGGTGATCGCGGCGAACCGCACCGTCACGCTCGAGATGGCGCAGACCGTCTCCGGCATCTTCACCGAGGTGCTCATCGCGCCCGCCTTCGAGGCCGAGGCGCTCGAACTGCTGACCCAGAAGAAGAACATCCGCCTGCTCACGCTGCCCGAGGGCTTCGCGCCGACGGCCGTCGAGCTCAAGCAGGTCTCGGGCGGACTCCTGCTGCAGCAGGCCGACCGCGACTTCGCGCCGGCCTCCGACTGGACCCTGGCCGCGGGTGAGCCGGCCGACGAGGCCACGCTCGCCGACCTCGAGTTCGCGTGGCGCGCGTGCCGTGCGGTCAAGTCGAACGCGATCCTGCTCGCCTCGGGCGGCGCATCGGTCGGCGTCGGCATGGGCCAGGTCAACCGCGTCGACTCGTGCAAGCTCGCGGTCGAGCGTGCGGGCGAGCGGGCCTCGGGCTCGGTCGCGGCCTCCGACGCGTTCTTCCCGTTCGCCGACGGCCTGCAGATCCTGCTCGACGGCGGCGTGCGCGCGGTCGTGCAGCCCGGCGGCTCGGTGCGCGACGAAGAGGTCGTCGAGGCGGCCCGCGCAGCCGGCGTCACGATGTACTTCACGGGCGAGCGCCACTTCTTCCACTGATCGCGGCCGATCGCCCGGGCACGCGCCCGGCGCATCCCACGACACGACGGCGACGGATGCCGCGGGCGGCCGCCCGCGGCATCCGCCGTGCCCGCGTGGCACCGCCCGATCGCAGTATTCTTGTGGTGAAGGCGCTCAAGAGGCGCCGGCACCGTTCCGCCCACGAGGCGGATGTATAAGGAGAACGATCGATGACGATCACCCACGCCCCCGCCCACCCGATGCAGGCCGGGGCGACCGCAGCAGCCCTTCCGCTCGACGCACCTGACCACGAGCGCGTGCTCATCTCGCACGGCCGCCGTTCCGGCCTCACGATCATCGTGGCCGTGCACTCGACCAAGCTGGGCCAGGCCCTCGGCGGCGCCCGCCTCTGGCGCTACGCGAGCTGGACCGACGGCCTCGCCGACGCCCTGCGCCTCTCGCAGGCCATGACCATGAAGAACGCCGCGGCCGGCCTCGCGCGCGGCGGCGGCAAGTCCGTCGTCGTGATCCCCGAAGGCGTCGCGCTCGACGGACGCGCGATCCACGACGCCATGCTCGACCTCGGCGATGCCATCGAGTCGCTCGACGGCGCGTACATGACCGCAGAAGACGTCGGCACGAGCGCCGAGCTCATGGCGGTCGTCGCCGAGCGCACCGAGCACGTGTGCGGGCTCCCGCCCGAGCAGGGCGGCGTCGGCGAACCGGCCGACGCCACCGCCGCGGGGGTGCACGCGTCGATCGTCGCGACCGTCGAGCACGTCTTCGGCACGCGCGACCTCGCCGGTCGTCACTTCGTGATCTCCGGCCTCGGACAGGTCGGCGGCAGGCTCGCCCGCTCCCTCACCGCCGCGGGCGCCGAGCTCACGGTCACGGATGTCGCCGCCGACAAGCGCGCCCTCGCCGACGAGCTCGGCGCCGCGTGGGTCGACCCGGCCGACGCGCACCTCGTCGATGCCGACGTGTTCGTGCCGTGCGGACTGGGCGGCGTGCTCACGCCCGAGGTCGTGCGCGACCTGCGCGTGCGCGCCGTCGTCGGCGCGGCCAACAACCAGCTCGCCTCGCGCGAGGTGGCCGGGCTGCTCGCCGCACGGGGCATCGTCTGGGCGCCCGACTTCGTCGTGAACGCCGGCGGGGTCATCTACCTCGACGTCGCAAGCCGCCCGGGTGCCGACCAGGCCGCCCTCGACGCGCGCATCGCAGGCATCGGCGAGACCGTCGCCTCGGTGCTCCGATCGGCCGACGAGCACGGCACGACCACGCTCGCCGCAGCCGACCGGCTCGCGCACGCCAGGCTCGAAGCCGCGAACTGAGGGTGCGGCGGGGGCCGCTAGGCTCGTGGCCATGACGTCCCCCGCCGCCACGCCCGCCACCCCTGCCCGGTTCAGACCCGAGCCGACGCTCGGACGCCGGGTCCTGGCGGTGTTCGCAGCCTCCGCGGCCGTCGCCGGGCTCGCGGGCGTCGTCGCCGTGCTGGCGTTCTTCATCGGCAACGCGCAGTCGCCGCAGGCCTTCGGCCAGATCTCGGGCCATTTCGCGCTCATGGCGTTCATCACCTGGGCGCTGCTGTCGGTCGGCAACGCCGCGGGTGCGACGCGTGCGTGGTTCCTCACCCTCATCACGGGCTTCACGTCGGCGTGCCTCGCCTCGCTCATCGGCACGACGATCACGGCGACCTCGATCGGGTATCCCGTCTCGGCTCCGCTGTTCCTGTTCGTCATCGGCTCGCTCGTGAGCCTCAACCTGCTCTTCATCCTCGCGGTCGTGGTCGGCGAGATGTTCCTCGCGCCGCGCGTGCTGCGCGGAATCCTCGACTACGCCCCCGAGCGCGCACCGCGCCGCATCGCGCTCGTGCGCATCCCGGCGACGAACCTCGACGAGGGCCTGCTCACGCACGTCGAGCGCCGACCCGTCGACCACGCGCTCGCCGACGACCAGTGGGACAACTACTGCGCGGCGCTCGTCGCCGAAGGCTGGGAGACCATCGAGGTCGACGCGGCGCCCGACCTCGCCGATTCCGTGTTCGTCGAAGACGCCGTCGTGATGTTCGGCGACCTCGCCGTCATCGCGCACCCGGGCGCCGAGTCCCGCCGCCCCGAGACCGAGGCGGTCGAGCGCGCGGTGCGCTCGATCCAGGGCGTCACGGTCGCGAGCATCCTCGCCCCCGGCACCCTCGACGGCGGCGACGTGCTGAAGGTGGGCTCGACGGTCTACGTCGGCGCCAGCAGCCGGACGAACGCCGAGGGCATCCGCCAGCTTCGCGCACTGCTCGCGCCGCACGGCTACGAGGTCGTCGCGGTGCCGTTGACCAAGGCACTGCACCTGAAGAGCGCGGTGACGGCGCTGCCCGACGGCACCGTCATCGGCGATCCCGAGCGCATCGACGTGCCGAGCCTGTTCCCGAGGTTCCTCCCGGTCCACGAGCCCGAGGGCGTCGCGGTCGTCGCCCTCAGCGACGAGTCGCTGCTCATGTCGTCGGCGGCGCCGCGCACGGCCGCCATGCTCTCCGACCTCGGCTACCGAGTGGTCACGGTCGACATCAGCGAGTTCGAGAAGCTCGAGGGCTGCGTCACGTGCCTGTCGGTGCGGGTGCGCTGACCCGATCGGCGCGCGCCGCCCCGTCGTGCAGCTCGAGCATGCGGTCGGCCCGACGCGCGAGCGCCGGGTCGTGCGTCGTGACGACCGCCGCGACGCCTCGCGCGTGCACGAGTTCGCCGATGAGGTCCATCACGGTCGCCGCGGTGCCGCTGTCGAGCTGACCCGTCGGCTCGTCGGCCAGCAGGAGTCGCGGCCTCGCAGCGAGGGCCCTGGCGATGCCGACGCGTCGCTGCTGGCCGCCCGAGAGCTCGTAGGGCCGTTGTGCGCCGTGCGCGCCGAGACCCACGGCCTCGAGCGCTTCGGCCACGCGCGACTCGCGCTCGGCGGGCTGCATGCGCAGCAGGCGCAGCGGCACCTCCACGTTCTCGGCTGCGGAGAGCACCGGAATGAGCCCGAACGACTGGAAGACGTAGCCGAGCTGCTCGCGTCGGATCGCCGCGAGGGCGTCGTCGCCGAGCGTCGAGAGGTCGGCGTCGCCGAGCAGCACCCGGCCCGAGGTCGGTCGGTCGAGCCCGCCGAGCAGGTTCAGCAGGGTCGTCTTGCCGGCGCCCGACGGGCCCGTGACGACGAGCAGTTCACCGGGGCGCACCTCGAGCGACACGTCGGCGACCGCATGGACGTCCCCGGCGTCGGTCGTGAAGGTGCGGCTGACGTGTTCGGCGGCGAGCGTGCTCATCGCGACTCCTCGTTCGGCTCGGGCGAGGGCTCGGGTGACAGATCGGGCGAGGGCTCGGGCGTGCTCTCGGGCCCCGGCGCTGCCCCGGCCGTCGGCTCGGGCGCGGGATCGGACCCGGCGGATTGCCCGGGCGGTCGTCGGACGCCGCCGGGCCAGACGCCGACGTGGTCGGGTTCGAGCGCGAGGCGGACTCGGTCGCGCAGGTCGAGGCGCTGCACGAACTCGTGCGGCAACTGCAGGCGGCCGACGCGGTCGAGCACCGCGAACTCCTCGGCCACGTGCTCCTCTGCGCCGTGCTCGTCGACGCGCGTCGAGCGCAGCACCTCGGTGGAGGTGCGGCCGTCGCGGATCTGCACGGTGCGTCGCACATGCCCCGAGACCGTGGGGTCGTGGGTCACGATGAGCGTCGTCACGCCGAGTTCCTCGTTGACGCTGCGCATGGCCTCGAGCACGGCAGACGAGGTGGCCTCGTCGAGCTCGCCGGTCGGTTCGTCGGCGAGGAGCACGAGCGGGTCGTTCGCGAGGGCGACCGCGATGGCGACCCGCTGCTGCTGGCCGCCAGAGAGGTCGGCGGGCCTGCGGTCGCGAACGTCGCCGACGCGCAGGAGGTCGAGCAGCTCGCCCACCCGTGCGGCGCGTGCGGAACCGCCAGAGGTGCCGGCGATGCTCATGGCGAGGGCGACGTTCTCGGCCGCCGTCAGGTAGGGGAGGAGGTTCCGCGACGCCTGCTGCCACACGAATCCGACCGTGTGCCTGCGATACTGCACGCGCTCGCGCGAGCCCATGGCGAGCAGGTCGTGCCCCGCGACGCTCGCACTGCCCGCCGTGGCGGTGTCGAGGCCCGAGAGGATCGTGAGCAGCGTCGACTTCCCAGAGCCCGAGGCGCCGATGACGGCGACCATCTCGCCGGGCTCGACGCGCAGGTTCAGACCCTGCAGCGCCTGCACCTCGACGCCGTCGGCCGTGAAGATGCGCACCAGGTCGGTGCACAGGATGTGCGGGTGGGTCAGCGTGTCTGCCACGTGATCATCCTTCCTCCTCCTTGCGCATCGCGCGCGCCACGTCGATGCGCGACCCGGGCGAGGCGGCCAGCGCCGACGCGACGACGGTGACGACGACGGATGCCGCGAGCACCGCCGAGATGAGCAGCGGGTCGTAGGCGACCGCCGGCTGGGCGTCGCCGCCGGTGAACGCGCTGAGGTCGATGCCGCCCAGCACGACGAACGGCAGCACGGCGCCGAGCACGGCGCCGACGACGAGGGACACCGCCGTGACCGGCCCGATCTCCCACGCCACGAGCCCGCGCTCGCCGCGCCGGTCGAGCCCGAGCGTCGCGAGCAGCGGCAGCAGGCGCTCGCGCGCCGGGCGGCCGACGACGAGGGTGAGCACGATCGCGAGCGCCGTCAGCAGGCTCGAGAGCACGATCGCGGCGATGAGCGCGGCGACGAGTCCCTGCACGGTCGGGCTCGAGTTCAGCGTCTCGGCGACGCTCCAAGGGGTCTCGACCGCGCTGTCGGGGGCGATGCGCTCGAGCTCGGCGACGACGTCGGCCGGGTCGGCGCCCTCGTCGAAGCGCACGAGCACGGTGCGGGGCACGAGCGTGTCGGTGTACGGCTCGGCGTTCGCGCGGTCCATGAGCATCCAGTTGGCGCGCGGCGAGTAGGCGGTGGTCCCGTCGACGACGCCGAGCACGGCGTACGGGTCGCCGTCGAGCTCGATCTCGTCGGCGTCCGCGGTCACCGCAGCCACGACACCGGACACGAGCACCGGCACTCCGTCGGCGGACGGAGGATCGGCGAGCGCGTCGGGCAGCGGCGTCGCATCGGGGCGGCCCTGCTGCACGGCCTGCATCTCGGCGACGTCGATCACGACGAGCGTCGTCGTGCGCTGTCGTCCGTCGATCGAGATCGAGGCGTTCCTGGTCGAGTAGACCGGCGCGATCGCCTCGACGCCGGGCGCGTCGCCCAGTTCGCCGAGCTGCGCCTGCGTCAACGGCACGCCCGACACCGAGGCATCCGCCCCGACCCGATGGGATGCCGCGGCGTCGACCCCCGAGCGGATCGTGCCGAGCAGCACCGACGAGAACACCGCGACCGACACGCCGACGACGACCGCGAGCACGGGCACGAGCCCGGCGGAGGGGTCGCGCAGTGCGCGCGCGGACCCGAGGAAGCCGACGAGCCCCGGCCTGGCCGCCATCGAGCGCGCGACGCGCGCGAGGGGAAGCGGGTAGATGCGGAGCACGACGAGGCAGGCGGCCAGCGAGAGCAGCAGCGGCACCGCCGCGAGGAGCGGGTCGACGCCGACCGAGGCGGCGGAACCCGCGAGTCCCCGCCGCAGGAGCAGCACGACGGATGCCACGGCGAGCAGCAGGACCACGAGCTCGCCGATCCAGCGCAGGCGGCCGCCGGCCGAGGCGCCCAGATCGGCGCGCGCACGCCGCAGCGGGCTGAGCGACGGGGCGGACGCGACGAGCAGGGCTGCCGGCGTGGCCGCGAAGACCACGGCGACGAGCCAGCCGACCGGCCGGCCGTCGGCGTCGAACGCCAGCGTTCCCGCGACGGCTCCGACGATCGCGGCCGGCACGCCGACGAGGCCGCCCTCGAGCGCGAGGATCCCGCGCAACTGGCCGGTCGATGCGCCGCGCGCCGCGACCAGTTCGAGGCCGGCGCGGCGTCGTTCGAACACCACGCGTGCGCCGAGCACGAGCACGGCGACCATGACGCCGATCGGGCCGGATGCCACGGTGGCCAGCAGTGCGTCGCTCGCCGTGGCCGCGGCGGTCGCGATCGCGAGCTCGTCGCGGAGGGTGCTCGAGAAGCCGAGCTCGCCGACCGTGTAGTACTCGTCGACCCAGCCGCCGTCGCCGACGACGTGCAGGTCGCTCGAGAACCGGCCGAGCATGGTCTGCAGGTCAGGTGCTGCGTCGGCGGTGAGGCTCGCGGTGTCGACGGGGATCCAGACCTCGAGCGTCAGCGGCACGCTCACCCGTGCGAAGTCCGACCACGAGGCGGGGTCGAGGAAGGCGACCGCGGTGATCTCGGGAGGCGCGAGCCCGTTGTCGACCACGGAGGGCTCGAGAGCGGGCACGATGTGGGTCCAGACGCCGTCGTCGGGGTCGATGGGCGCGACGGTGCCGGACAGCACGACCGGCTGCGGGGCTCCGTCGACGTCGATGACCCGCTGCTCGCCGATCGTCCACTCCATGCGTTCGGCGACCGCGTCGGCGAGCACGAGTCCGATGGGGGAGGCCGAGGGCACGGGGGCCTCGACGGGTGCGGGCCAGTCGCCCGAGGTGAGCTCGACGTGCTCGCGCAGCCGTGGGTCGAAGCCGGGCATGATGCGGTAGGACGGCGAGCTGGGGCTCGCACCGGGCACCTGCGCCCGGATGGGCGCGATCGTGAGCATCGCGAGCGGCGGTTCGGTGATCGCGGCGAGCGGCGCGGGCATCTCGTCGACGATCGCCGCGAGCCGGTCCTCCTGCGCGCCCCACACGTCCTCGACGTCGTCATCGAGCGTCGTGGTTCCGGCCGACGGCCCGACGCCCGGCCGCTCACGCGAGGTCGCCGTGAGGTCGAGCTCGGCCGCGGGCACCGAGGCGAGCTGCTCGTGCAGGGCCGCGGTGTGCAGCGCAGTGGCCGCGCGCGGCACGGCCGTCGCGAGGAACGCGCCCGTCAGCACGAGCAGGGCGAGCAGGATCGACGCACCGGGGGCCGTGGTCAGGTGCCGGCGCAGCAGGCCCGCGGTCGACAGGCGCGATCGATGTGCGGCGCTCATCGCTCCTCCTCGCGGATGCCGGGCGTCGCCGCCAGCCGTCGGACGGACGCCGCGGCGACGAGGCCGACCGCGGCGGCGACCGCGCAGAACGCGAGCAGTCCGATCGCCCAGGGCACCACGTCGAGGCCGAGGTCGACGGAGAGCATGGCCGGCGCGCCGGCCACGCCCGCGCGCGCGAGCTCGCGGACCGTCGCGACGGAAGCGACGGCGCCGACGATCGCGCCGACCGCGACGGCCGTGCAGACCGCCGTCGCGAGCTCGGCGAACCGGGCCCGTGCCTGCAGGGCCGACGGCATGCCGAGCGCGCGCAGCACGACGACCTCGCCGAACCGCGTGCGGGCGAGCGCTGCGGTGAGCGCGGCGAGGGCCACCGCGGCGAAGAGCAGCGCGCCGCCCGCCCCGGCCCAGAGCGCTGCCACGGCCGGCCCGATCAGCGGCGCTGACGAGACGTCGGCCTGGGTGGTCGCCACGAGTGCCGTCGTGCGCCCGTCGCGGATGTCGTCGGCGACACCGGTCGGATCGGCCGTCGCGATCCAGCGTTCGGTCGAGGCCGGCACTCCGGCGTCGGCGAGGAACGCCGCCTCCGAGAGGGCGCCGAGGTCCGTGAGCATGCCCGAGTCGCCGGCACCGGGGATCGCCGGGATGATGCCGGCGACGGTCGCCCGGACATCCGCACCGCCCGTGACCACGCGGAAGGCGATCGAGTCGCCGGTCGCGGCGCCCAGGCGCGACGCGAGAGCCGCGCCGAGCATGACCGGAACGGGCTCGGCCCCGGCCTCGCCGCCGACGGCCGTGCGGCCGGTCGGGCGCTTGGCGCTCAGGTGCACGCGGTCGTGCGCCTCGACGTCCGGTTCCGAGGTCGTGCCGTCGAAGGAGACGGCGCCGAAGCCCACCTCGACCTCGCCGAGTCCTCGGGACCCGGTGAGCGTCGCATCGAAGCCGAGCAGACGCAGCCCCTCGACCGCCGGCAGCGCGACGACGCCTTCGCCGCCGCCGGAGGCGACCTCGAACGTGCCGGCGGGCAGCCGGCTCGCGTCGCCGGCGGGACCGAGCACCCAGGCGGACACGGCGACTTCGCCCGGAACCCCTGCCGAAGCGGAGACGGTCACCGGGACCTCGATCTTCGACGTGCCGCTCGGGACGCCGCTCGAACCCGATTCGTGCGCGAGCACGTCGGCGGCGCCGGCGGGGACCATGCCGGCCTTCGTCGCCTCATCGACCGGGATCGCCACGAGGGTCGCGGGATCCGAACCGATCCGGGCCTCACCGCGGAACACCGGGAGGCTCGCGTCGACCCCGGCGACCCCGGCGAACGGGTCGTCGAGGGCGAGCGGATCCGGCCCGCCCACGACCGACCTGCCCGCGAACGCGACCCGGACGTCGCCGCCGAGTTCGGCGGCCGCGGCCGCGCGGTCGAAGGTCTGCCAGCTGCCCGCGAACGCAGCGGTGAGGGTCAGGCCGCCGACGGCGAGCACGGTGACGAGCGAGGCCGATGCGTAGAGTCCGGCCCGGCGGGCCAGCTGCCGCATGGGCAGAGAGGGAACGAGGCCCGGCCTGCGCTCGGCGAGCCGCTCGAGGGCGTGCGCGACCGGACGCATCAGGGCGTTGCCGACGAGCGCGAGCGCGACGAGCACGAGCACGGGGGCGAGCACCGCGACGGGGTCCACCTCGAGCGCGCCCGACGCGTTCGGCACGAGCGGTGAACCGTAGAGCCGGAACTGCCACAGCGTCAGCGCTGCGGCGACCGCGACGAACAGCACGCCGCCCGCGACGGCGGCACGCGGCATCCGCCCCACCTCGTCGCCCGAGCCGCGGAGCAGCGGACGCGTGGCCTCCCACCAGGCCCGGCCCCCCACGAGGACGATCGCCCCGAGCACGCAGGCGAGGCCGACGGTCGCCGCGGTCAGCGGTGAACGGGAGGTTCCGGGCACCACGGCGCCGAGCACGGCCCACGCGATCGCGACGCCCGCCAGCGCGGCCGGAACCGAGACGACGGCGACCTCGCCGACGGTGCCGACGAGCAGTCGGAGCGCGGAGGCGCCGCGGGCGCGCAGCAGCACGGTCTCGCCCCGACGCGCGGCCGCGAGGAGCGCCGCGAGCCGGTCGATCGCGGCGAACCCGGCGAACGCGAGCAGCAGCACGGGCAGCGGAGCGATCGCACGCACCGTGGTCAGCCCCGCGAGCAGGCGATCGAGGGTCGAGACGAGACCTCCGGAGGAGGTGAGCCCGTCGGTGCCGATGCCGTCGGCGGCGCGCAGCGCGGGCTCGACGTTCGGGAGCGCGGCGCGCAGCCCGGCGACGAGCGCGGGCGTCGCCGCGGCGGCGTCGACCGTCGCCGTCCAGCGCACGACGACCGCGGCGGGCACGTCGGCGAGGTCGCCGTCGTCGGCGACCACGAACGGCCCGGCCGCGTCGTCGAGCAGGCCCGCCG
Organism: Agromyces sp. CF514; assembly: GCF_900113185.1. Classification (NCBI taxonomy): domain Bacteria; kingdom Bacillati; phylum Actinomycetota; class Actinomycetes; order Micrococcales; family Microbacteriaceae; genus Agromyces; species Agromyces sp. CF514. Next base: position 1,568,734 of record NZ_FOZD01000001.1, read on the forward strand.
CGACGATCGGCTCGCCGAACCAGGCCGGCTCCGACGCGTCGTCGGGCGCCCACGTGCCGACCACGACCAGGCGTTCGGGATCGGGGCCTCCGAGTTCGACCACGTCGCCGATGCCCAGCCCGAGCGCCTCAGCGGCGGACGCCTGCACGGTCGTGGCGATGCCGTCGGGGTCCGCGCGCTCGGCCATCGCGACGGCCGCGGGGTCGTCGGGCCACGTGCCTCCGCCGAGCGTGGCGCGCCCGGGGATGCCCGGGTCCGCGAGGAGCACCACGTCGACGGGCCGCCCGTCGACCACGGCCTCGACGGGTGTCGTCTGCACCGATCGGGCCCACGCCGCGCCGTTCGGCGCGAGCATGCGATCCAGCACGGATGCCGCGGCATCCGCCTGCTCGACCGGATCGGCCGACATGCGGATCTGCCAGCGCGCGGCGCCGTCGACGCCGGTGGCAGCCGCGAGCCCGCTGCGCAGACCGCCGATCGAGGAGCCGGCCAGCGCATCGACGACCGCGGTGCCGAGCAGGGCGAGCACGAGCACGACGCTCGCGATCGCCGCGAACACCCCGCCGTGTGCGCGTGCGCGCGCCACTGCGGTCGACGTCGCTCCCACGCGATCTCCTCGATTGGTCGTTCGGGCCGCCACGCAGGGGAGCGAAGCAGGGCGCCCCTCGAGCGCAGCACGAGTTCGCACAGCCTACTCGCACCCGGGGTGTTGCACGCCACGCCCGAATCGTCGTAGTCTGTAGGGCTGGCTGCGCTCGCCGCGGCCCGCTGGTGAAGATGACGACGATGACGCAGGAGGACACCATGCAGACAGACAGCTACGCCCGCCCGTTCGTGGCCGGTAGCGCTCTGCGTCCGGTCTCCTCGGCCAAGGGCGCGCTCGACGGGTAGCCAGACCCGGTCCGCAGGCTCCGCCTGCCCGATCAGCGGGTGCTCCTCATCAGAGGCCCGCACGGCGGTATCTCCGCCTTCTCGTCGTTCGCGACGCTGTTCCAGCTCACGCGCTGCCGATCCGCCATCCGAGTGCGGTCTTCGGCAACCGTTTCCGAAAGGGATCCGGCTTGTCCGCCACCCAGCACCACCCAGACCCCACTCCCATCGACCCCGCTGACGTCGTCGTCGAGCGCAACGCCGTGCGCGCGCTCTGGCGTCTGCGGCCCTTCATCGGGCGCGCCGCGCCCGCGTTCGTGCTGAGCGCCGTGTTCGCCTCGGCGGGCCAGCTCATCGGCCTCTCGATCCCGCAGGTGCTCGAGTCGATGGTCGACGGTCCGCTCGCCCACGGCGAGGCCGACGCCGTCGTGCCGTTCGCCCTGCTGATCCTCGGCCTCGGCACGCTCGAGGCCGTGTTCTACGCGCTTCGCCGCTGGGTCGTCGTCGGACCGGGCACGCGCGTCGAGTCGCGCATGCGCAATGCGCTCTACGCCAAGCTGCAGGACCTGCCCGTGAGCTTCCACGACAAGTGGCCGAGCGGGCAGCTCCTCTCGCGTGCCGTGAGCGACCTCGGCCTGATCCGCCGCTGGCTCTCGTTCGGACTCGTGTTCACGTTCGTGAACCTGCTCACGATCGTGGTCGGCACCGGCATCCTCATCTCGATGAACTGGATGCTCGGGCTCGTGTTCTTCGTGTGCGCGACGCCGCTCTGGATCGTCGGCTTCCGGTTCGAGGGCCGCTACTCCGCGCTGTCGCGCCGCAGCCAGGACCAGGCCGGCGACCTCGCGACCGCGGTCGAGGAGTCGGTGCACGGCATCCGCGTGCTGAAGGCGTTCGGGCGCGGCAAGCACGCGCTCTCGAGCTTCCGCGTGCAGGCCGAGTCGCTGCGCAGCACCGAGATCGAGAAGGCGCGCCTCGACGCGAACATCTGGGCGTGGCTGCTGCTCGTGCCCGCCCTGTCGATCGCGCTGTGCCTCGGCCTCGGCATCTGGCTCACGGCGAACGACCAGATGACGGTCGGTGCGCTCGTCGCGTTCTTCGCGACCGCGACGATGCTCGCGTGGCCGATCGAGTCGATCGGGTTCCTGCTCGCCTTCGCGCTCGACGCACGCACCGCCACCGACCGCTTCTTCGAGGTCATCGACAGCGAGAACACCGTCGTCGACCCCGAGGCCGCCCGCGTGCTCGACCGCCCGACGGGCGCGCTGAGCTTCACAGACGTGCGCTTCCGCTACCAGGACTCGCCCGAGCGGTTCGGCGACCTGCTGCAGGGCGTCGACCTCGACATCCGGCCGGGCGAGACCATGGCGCTCGTGGGCCTCACCGGCTGCGGCAAGACGACCATGACGGCGCTCACCACGCGCCTCTACGACGTCACCGGCGGTTCCATCATGCTCGACGGCGTCGACGTGCGCGCCTTCACCCGCGAGGAGCTCCGCCGGCACATCGCCATGGCCTTCGAGGACGCGACGCTCTTCAGCGACTCGGTGCGCGCCAACGTGCTGCTCGGGCGCCCCGAGCTCGACGGCGACGCCGCCGAGCAGGTGCTGCACGAGGCGCTGCGGGTCGCGCAGGCGGGCTTCGCCTACGACCTGCCAGAGGGCGTCGACACGAAGGTCGGCGAAGAGGGCATGAGCCTGTCGGGCGGCCAGCGTCAGCGGCTCGCCCTCGCGCGCGCCGTCGCCGCGAAGCCTGCGGTGCTCGTGCTCGACGACCCGCTCTCCGCGCTCGACGTCGCGACCGAGGCCCGCGTCGAGGCCGAGCTCCGCTCGGTGCTCGCCTCGACCACGGCGCTCGTCGTCGCGCACCGCCCCTCGACGGTCATGATGGCCGACCGGGTGGCGCTGCTCGAGGACGGCCGCATCACCGCGGTCGGCACGCACTCCGAACTCCTCCGGGAGTCCGAGCACTACCGCTTCGTCATCTCGAGCCTCGAGGACGAGGCCGTGAACCAGCCGGGATTCGGCGACGTCGCGGCATCCGACGCCGAAGAGGCCGGTCGCGAAGCGGCCGAACGCGAACTCAGGTTGCAGAACACCATGACCGGACCGATCAGCACGGGAGGCGCATCATGAGCGTGAGCGGCGTCCAGGGCGAAGAACGCCTCGACTACACGCGAGCCGAGTCGCGTGAGATCCGGCGCCGTTCGATGCGCCTGCTCGGGTCGCTGCTGCGGCCGCAGCGCTCACGACTGTGGCTCACGGCGCTCGCCGTGGTGCTCTCGTCGGCGGCGCAGGCGGCGGGGCCCGCGATCATCGCATACGGCATCGACAGCGGCATCCCCGCGCTGCTCGAGCAGGACTGGTTCCCGGCCGGGCTCTCGGTGCTCGCGTACCTCGCGACGGGCGTCGTCGGCGCGTTCCTCATCTCGGTGTACATCCGCCAGTCGGCCAGGGTCAGCCAGGCCGTGCTCATCGACCTGCGCACGCGCGTGTTCCTGCACACCCAGCGGCTGAGCCTCGAGTTCCACGAGTCGTACACGTCGGGCCGCATCATCTCGCGGCAGACGAGCGACCTCGACGCGATCCGCGAACTCCTCGACGAGGGGCTCGTGGTGCTCGTGCGCTCCTTCACCTACATGGCGTTCACGGCGCTCGCGCTGGTGCTGCTCGACCCGCTGTCGGGGCTCGTGCTGCTCGGCGCCCTCATCCCGATGACGCTCGCGACGCGGTGGTTCCAGGTGCGGTCGCAGGCGCTGTTCCGGCGTTCGCGGGTCGCCTCGGCGAGCCTCATCGTGAAGTTCGTCGAGACCATGACGGGCATCCGCGCGGTGCAGGCGTTCCGCACCGAGCAGCGCAATGCGCGCGAGTTCGGCGACCTCGTCGAGGACTACCGCGACGTCAACGCCCGCGTGCTCGGGCTGTTCACGGTGTTCAACCCGGCGCTCGCGTTCATCGGCGCCGTCTCCGTGGCGGCGACGATCGTGCTCGGCGGGTTCCGGGTGGTCGAGGGCTCGCTCGCCATCGGCGCGCTGCTCGCGGCCGTGCTCTACGTGAAGCGCTTCTTCGACCCGATGGAGGACATCGCGGTGTTCTACAACGGCTACCAGTCGGCGTCGAGCGCCCTCGAGAAGATCTCGGGCGTGCTCGAGGAGCGGCCCGGCGTGCCCGATCCGACGCACCCGGTCGACCTGTGGGAGGCGAAGGGCCACGTGCGGTTCGAGAACGTCGAGTTCGCGTACACGCCCGACCGCGTCATCCTGCCGCGCTTCGACCTCGACCTGCCCGCGGGCCAGACGATCGCGCTCGTGGGTTCGACGGGCGCGGGCAAGACGACGCTCGCGAAGCTCATCGCCCGGTTCTACGACCCGAGCGACGGCGTGCTCGAGCTCGACGGCGTCGACCTGCGGGCGCTGCACCCGAAGGACCTCCGCCGCGCGATCGTCATGGTAACGCAGGAGGCGTACCTCTTCTCGGGTTCGGTCGCCGACAACATCGCGCTCGGCAAGCCCGACGCGTCGTTCGGCGAGATCGTCGCCGCGGCGAAGGCCGTCGGAGCGCACGAGTTCATCGAGGGCCTGCCCAACGGGTACGACACCGACGTGAACAAGCGCGGCGGTCGCGTGAGCGCGGGGCAGCGTCAGCTCATCTCGTTCGCGCGGGCGTTCCTCGCGAACCCGGCCGTGCTGATCCTCGACGAGGCCACCAGCTCGCTCGACATCCCGAGCGAGCGGCTGGTGCAGGAGGGACTGCAGTCGCTGCTCGCGGACCGCACGGCGATCATCATCGCGCACCGCCTCTCGACGGTCGCGATCGCCGACCGCGTGCTCGTCATGGAGCACGGCCGCATCGTCGAGGACGGCTCGCCGGCCGACCTCATCGGCGGCGACGGACGGTTCGCGGCGCTGCACGCGGCCTGGCGCGACTCGCTCGTCTGAGCCGGCCTGGCGGCACGCGAACCGGCCGCCCGCGGCATCCGTCGTCACCATCGGGTGAGCGGATGCCGCGGGCGGCCGTCGTGCGCCCGGTCCCTCAGTGCGCGGCGGGCTGCCCGTCGCGCCCGAGCACGTGGATGGGAGTGCGGTCGATGCCGTTGAAGCCCGTCGCGGTGGCCCAGGTGTAGGCGCCCATCATGGGGCTCACGAGCAGGTCGCCCGCGGCGAGCCTCGGCAACGCCGCTCCGCGGGCGATGACGTCGACGCTGTCGCACGTCGGGCCGGCGAGCGTCACGGCCTCGAACGCGCGCTCGCGCAGGCGACGGACCGCCCGTTCGGTCGCCTCGTCGGACGGCGGCCGCTCCGTGAGCTCGGAGGCGTGGAACAGGAGCGCGTGCACGCCCTCGGCCGGGATGTTGGAGTACGAGCCGTACACGCCGTCGTCGAGATGCGCCCAGCGTCCGTCGGCCCGCTCGGAGGTGCCGATCACGCGGGTCGCGAGGGTCATCGCGGGCGCCGTCACGAACCGTCCGGGCTCGACGATCACGCGGTATCGAGCGGGGGCCGCGGCGAGGGCCTCGCGGATGCCGTGGGCGATGACGCCGAGCCCCGGAACCGGCTCGTCGTAGGCGACCGGGAAGCCGCCGCCGATGTCGAGCGTGTCGAACGCGATGCCGAACCGGCCCTCGAGGTCGCGCATGAGCCTCAGCGTGCGACCGATGGCGTGCTGCCACGGGCGTGCGCTCGTCGTCTGGCTGCCGACGTGGAACGTGAATCCGGCGACCTCCCGCCCCGCTCGCAGGCAGTGCTCGACGAGGGCGGGCGCCGCGTCGGGGGCCACGCCGAACTTGGCGGAGAGGTCGGACGCGGCATCCGCGTTCGGGAACGAGAGGCGCACCAGCACGCGGGCATCCGAGGGCAGCCCCGAGAACTTGTCGACCTCGCCCGCGTCGTCGACGACGAAGGTTCGCACGCCCCGGAGGTAGGCGCCCGTGAGTTCCGCCGCCGACTTCACGGGGTGCGTGTGCACGCAGCGCGTCAGGTCGACGCCCTCGCGTTCGAGCAGGTCGAGCTCGCCGCGGGAGGCGACGTCGAAGCCCGCGCCGAAGTCGTCGACGGCCCGGATGAGCGCGCGATGGGGGAGCGCCTTCAGGGCGACGTGGATGTGCGCACCCGGCAGCTGCTGCCGGAGCTCGAGCAGCTGCGCGGTGATCGCGTCGGGCTCGAGCAGGAGCAATGGCGTGCCGTGCTCCTCGACGAGGGCTGCGAGGTCGATGCGCCGGGCGTACTCGGCCAGGCGACGCCGCACGAGCTCGCGGTGCGGCGGCAGCTCGTGCGCCTCGGCGTGCCCGGCGGCCTCGGCGGCGGCCTCCGCCTCGGCCTCGCGTCGGGCTGTGCGTCGTTCGGCCCTCGTGAGGCGGCGCGCGACCTCGGCGCGCCGGCGGTCGGCGTGCCGGCCGTGCTCGGTGGTGGTGACGGTCATCGGGAGGCTCCGGGGATCAGGGGCCGGGCGAGCGGCCCGGACGGCGTGGCGGTGCGGGCTGATGCGGTGCGGGAGGGCGCCGGCCGCGCGGGGGCCGGCAGGATGATGCGGCGACCCGACTCGAACGAGACGATCGCGATGGCGTAGAAGACGGCGTCCGCGACGAGCTTGCCGACGAGCCAGGCACCGGGATTCGGCCCCCAGAGCGCCCCGGCCATCCAGAGCAGTGCGGGACGCACGAGCAGGGAGTCGACGAGCTCCGCCGGACCGAACTCCACGGCGATGCTCCGGAGCGCGAGCCAGGCGATGGCGAGCGTCGCCCGACCGCGACCGTGCGCCGCGCGGATCGCTCGCACGCGCCCGGAGCCGGCGTGCCCGCGCACGGCGCGCACGACCACCGGCGTGTAGTAGCCGACCGTCTCGGCGAGGCTGCCGACGAGCGCCGCGAGGGCGAGCGAACCGGTGGCCTCGTGCGTGGCCCACGCCCCGGCCAGGGCGGCGACGGTGCCGAGCACCTCCGACGGGAGGTAGCGCAGCAGCCAGGTGCGTGCCCGGGCGCGGGGGATCGAGGTCATGCCGGCCAGCCTGTTCGACGCCCGCGCGCGCCGCATCGGTGCCTCCACGCACTCGTCGTCTGGGGCAGCACTGAGTGCGCCTCGGGGGCGCCGCCGGGGTCGCTACCCCTAGTTTGGGGGTACTGCGGGCGCGTGCGCTGGCGGTAGGGTCGCTCCAGCGGACAAGCCCGCCGCAGTGTGCCTGACGACCGGAGGGTGCCCCCATGAACGACGCCCGCCCGCTTCGCGTCGCGATCGCCGACGATGCGCTCCTGCTGCGCGAAGGCATCGCGAAGGTGCTCGAAGGCGGCGGCATCGACGTGGTCGCCTCGGTCGGCACGGGCGACGAGCTCGTCGAGGCGGTGCGCGGCGGTGGCATCGACGCCGCGGTGCTCGACATCCGCATGCCTCCGACGCACCGCGACGAGGGCGTCCGCGCGCTCGAGACGATCCGCGCGAGCGGTTCGACGATCGGCGTGCTGCTCCTCTCGATGTACGCCACGCCCGAGTACGCGCTGCGCGTGATGCAGGCGGGCAGCGGCACGGGCTACCTGCTCAAGGAGCGCGTGTCCGAGCCCGAGACGCTCGTGCGCGCGGTCGAGACGGTCGCGTCCGGCGGTTCGGTCGTCGACCCCGAGGTCGTCGAGCAGCTCGTCAAGCGCACCCGTGCCGACGACCCGATCTCGCGGCTCACCGAGCGCGAGCGCTCGGTGCTCGAACTCATGGCGCAGGGATACTCCAACGGCGGCATCGCGCAGACCCTGTTCCTGGGCCTGAAGACCGTCGAGACGCACGTGCGCAGCATCCTGCAGAAGCTCGACCTCGAGGAGTCGCCAGAGCACCACCGGCGCGTGCTCGCCGTGCTCACCCTCCTCGGCGAACGGTGATGGCCCCCGGCCGAAGAGGCCGGATCGTCAGACGCACCGTCACCATCACGCTGGCGGTGGCGCTCAGCCTCGCGATGGAGGTCGGCGGATTCCTCGCGACGCCTGCCGACCAGCACCCCGAGATCTCCTACACGACGCTGCACGCGATCGTGCCGCTCGTCTTCGCGGCCTGCGCCGGCGTCGCCTGGCACATCGGCCCGGCGCGCACGCCGGCGCGACTCATGATCGCGTTCGTCGTGCTCTGGATCCCGCAGTCGATCTACTACGTCATCGGCGGCTGGCAGTGGGTCTGGCCGATCGTGCGCGGCGTCGACCTCGCGTGGGCCGTGATCGCTGGCGTGCTCGTGCTCGTCTATCCCAAGGGCCGGCTGAGCGGCCGGTTCGACCGCTGGATCGCCGGAATCGCGATCGTGTCGTTCGTCGTGAACCTGCTCGTCGTGGTGCTGTTCGCGGGGCCCGGCGCGAACCCGTGCGGGTGCGCCCCCAACGGCTACCAGATCGCCGAGGCGCCCCTGCTGTTCGCCGTGACCGACCTCGGCTACCGCATCATCGGCGTCGGCCTCGCGCTGGTCATCGCCGGTCGCCTGCTCGTGCGCTGGGTCCGCGCGAGCGTTCCGGCCCGCACGGTCGCGTTCCTCATGCCCGTCGCGCTCTTCGCGTGGGCGACCACGCTCGCCGCGCAGGCCGTGAGCTACCTCTTCTCGGCCGAGGCGGACATGGTGCTCGCCACGTTCTCGCTCATCGCGATCGCGTCGATCCCCGTGAGCTTCGACGCGGGCGTCGCGCACACCCGCAACATGCGCGCCCGAGTCGCCGACCTCATGCGCATCACGCGCGAGGGAGCCGACCGCGGGCTGTGGGCCGAGTCGCTCGCCCGCACGCTGCGCGACGCCTCGGTGCGCGTCTTCTGGTGGGACGAGACCAGGGGCCGGTATGCGGATGCCGCGGGCGAGCCGATCGCCGACGAGGACATCGGGTCGCGGGCGGGCCACAGCATCCTCCCCGTGTCCTCGCCCCTCGGAGCGCCCATCGCGCTCATCCGGCACGACCGCGTGCTGACCGACAACATGCGCCTCCTCGACGGCGTCTCGAGCGCGCTCAGGCTGTCGGTCGACAACGGCCGCCTGCGTTCGGAGATCGAGCGAACCCTCGAACAGGTCCGCCAGTCCCGTCAGCGCATCGTCGAGGCGGGCGTCGAGGCGCGGCGGCGCATCGAGCGCGACCTGCACGACGGCGCCCAGCAGCACCTCGTCTCGCTCGGCATGCAGCTCAGGCTCGCGGCGAACGCCGCGCGCGACGCCGGTCGCGCCGACATCGCCGACGACCTCGAGCGCACCATCGTGACGCTCAACCAGGCGCTGCGCGAGCTCCGCGAGCTCGCGCACGGCATCCATCCGAGCCTGCTCAGCTCGGGCGGGCTCGCGCTCGCCGTGCCCGAGCTCGCGGGTCGCTGCCCGGTGCCGGTCGAGGTCGAGGTGCAGGGCGAGGGGCGTCTGCCCGAGCTCATCGAATCGACCGTGTACTTCGCGATCGCCGAGGCGCTCGCGAACGTGGCGAAGCACTCGTGGGCGACGCGGGCGTGGGTGCGCGCCGTCGTCGTCGACGGCGACCTCGTGCTCGAGGTGCGCGACAACGGCGTCGGAGGCGCCTCGGTCGACGGCGGCACCGGGATGCTCGGCATCGTCGACCGCATCGACGCCGTCGACGGCACGCTCTCGGTCGAGAGCCCGCCCGGCGCGGGCACCACGATCACGGTCAGGATCCCGCTCGGCGAGGCGAAGTGGGGGGCGTCCGCCTGGGGGCTCTGAGTCGGGGCCGGTCGAGGCTCAGCCGCGCCAGCGCGCGGTGCGGAGGTCGATGCGGTAGCCGTCGTCGTCGGTGGACGGCAGCAACGGCGTGCCCTCCGCCTCGTAGTGCACCCGCGCCGCGTCGGCATGCCCGGCCGGAGGGCGACCGCCTGCACGCACGACGCGCCACCAGGCGACATCCGACCCGTACCTGGACATGACCCCGCCGACCGCGCGTGCACCGCGCGACCCGAGCATCGCGGCGACGTCTCCGTACGTCGCCACCTGGCCAGGTGGGATGTCGGCGACCACGACGAGCACGGCCTCGACGAAGCCGACGGCCTGCTGCGGCATCCGCTCGCCCTCGAGGCTCGGAACCGGAATCGTCGTCGGGGTCAGAGCTCGAGCGCGCCGATGACGTCGCCGTACGCGGTCTCGCCGACGTCGGCGAAGCCGATGCGGTGGAAGAACGCCTCGGGGCCGTCTTCGCCGGGCTCCCAGAGCACGGTGATGCGGTCGAAGCCGCGGCGCTTGGCCTCTTCGGCGAGCGACTGCGCGAGGAACCGGCCGACGCCCTTGCCCTGCGCGCCTGCGTCGACGTTGATGCGCCAGATGCAGGCGCGGAACTCGTCGTGCGTGTTCTCGGGGTCGAAGTTGCCGTGGATGAAGCCGACGACGCGCTCGTCGAGCGTGACGACGCGCTGCCACGAGGTGGCCGGGTTCACGACCGTCGCCTCTGCCGAATAGGTGACGGGAGCGATGAACTGCTCCTGGCCGGGCTTCAACGAGAGCGTGTTCGCCGCCACGATGTTCGACGCGGACAGTTCTTCCAGTCTCAGCTCAGCCATGCTGCCAAGGCTAACCCGACGAGGCCGTACCGGGAAAGCGCGGAAGTCTCGCCCGCAGCGAACGTGTCGTGAACGGGGGACGACGGCGTCCGACGGGTGCCGAGCCCCGCCGGATGTCTCGATGTCAAGATATCCCGACCGACACGGTAAACTGCCCGTTGGCGTTCGCGCGCCCTCTCGAGGCTTCCTCGATTCTTCCCGAACGACCGCAAGGAGAACACGAACCGTGTCCAAGATCAAGGTTGAAGGCACCGTCGTCGAGCTCGACGGCGACGAGATGACCCGCATCATCTGGCAGGCCATCAAGGACCAGCTCATCCACCCGTACCTCGACGTGAACCTCGAGTACTACGACCTCTCGATCCAGAAGCGCGACGAGACCGACGACCAGATCACGGTCGACGCGGCCCACGCGATCCAGAAGCACGGCGTCGGCGTCAAGTGCGCGACCATCACGCCCGACGAGGCCCGCGTCGAGGAGTTCGGCCTGAAGAAGATGTGGCGGTCGCCGAACGGCACCATCCGCAACATCCTCGGCGGCGTGATCTTCCGCGAGCCCATCATCATCTCGAACATCCCGCGTCTCGTTCCCGGCTGGAACAAGCCGATCATCGTCGGCCGCCACGCGTTCGGCGACCAGTACCGCGCCACCGACTTCAAGTTCGAGGGCGAGGGCACGCTCACGATGACCTTCACCCCGAAGGACGGCTCGGAGCCGCAGTCGTTCGAGGTCTTCCAGTCGCCCGGTTCGGGCGTCGCCATGGGCATGTACAACCTCGACGAGTCGATCAAGGACTTCGCGCGCGCCTCGCTCAACTACGGCCTCTCGCGCAACTACCCGGTGTACCTCTCGACGAAGAACACCATCCTCAAGGCGTACGACGGCCGCTTCAAGGACCTCTTCCAGGAGGTCTTCGAGGCCGAGTTCAAGGAGGCGTTCGACGCCGCCGGCCTCACCTACGAGCACCGTCTCATCGACGACATGGTCGCGGCCAGCCTCAAGTGGGAGGGCGGCTACGTCTGGGCCTGCAAGAACTACGACGGCGACGTGCAGTCCGACACCGTCGCGCAGGGCTTCGGCTCGCTCGGCCTCATGACCTCGGTCCTCGCCACGCCCGACGGCAAGGTCGTCGAGGCCGAGGCGGCGCACGGCACGGTCACGCGCCACTACCGCCAGCACCAGCAGGGCAAGCCCACCTCGACGAACCCGATCGCCTCGATCTACGCCTGGACGCGCGGCCTCGCGCACCGCGGCAAGCTCGACGGCAACCAGGAGCTCATCGACTTCTCGCTGACCCTCGAAGACGTCGTCATCAAGACGGTCGAGTCGGGCGCCATGACGAAGGACCTCGCGGCCCTCGTCGGCCCCGAGCAGGCCTACCAGACGACCGAGGAGTTCCTGCAGACCCTCTCCGACAACCTGAAGGCGCGCATCGCCGCGTAGTCGACGGTTTCGAGCGAAGGGGCGGATGCTGCGGCATCCGCCCCTTCGTCGTCTCCGGATGCCGCAGCATCCGATCTCCGTGTCGCCCTGCCCGCCCGAGACCCTGGCGGGCAGGATGGAAGCATGGGACGCCTCCTCAAGCTCGCCCGCCGGTACTGGGCCGTCACGCTCACGATCGCGATCGGATGCCTCGGCATCGTGCTCGCCCTGACCGGCGCGGGCGCCGCGGTGGCGTGGTTGTTCAGCGCCTACGCGCTCGCGATCGCCGCGTGGCAGGCGGTGGGAATGGTCCGCGACATGCTGCGCGGACACTGGGGGCTCGATGTCCTCGCGATCACCGCGATCATCGCGACCGTGGCCGTCGGCGAGTACGTCGCGGCGCTGCTCGTGGTGCTCATGCTCACCGGCGGGGAGGCGCTCGAGGACTACGCGAACCGCCGGGCCAAGCGCGAGCTCGATGCGCTGCTCACTCGGGCGCCGCAGCTCGCGCACCGCATCGAGGGCGACGGCATCGTCGAGATCCACGCCGACGAGGTGCGGGTGGGCGACGTGCTGCTCGTGCGTCCGAGCGAGATCCTCCCGGTCGACGGCACACTGCGATCCGAGGCCGCGACCCTCGACGAGTCCTCGATCACGGGCGAGAGCGTGCCGGTCGAACGCGGTTCGGGCGAGGAGGTGCTGAGCGGGGCGGTCAACGGCTCGACCGCGATCGAGATCGTCGCGACCGCGACGGCCGCCGAGAGCCAGTACCAGCAGATCGTGGCGCTCGTCGCCGAGGCCGCAGAGTCGAAGGCGCCGGTCGTGCGGCTCGCCGACCGGTTCGCGGTGCCGTTCACGGTGTTCTCGCTCGCACTCGGCGGCGTCGCCTGGTGGATCTCGGGCGACCCCGTGCGGTTCGCCGAGGTGCTCGTGCTCGCGACGCCGTGCCCGTTGCTCATCGCGGCGCCCGTGGCGTTCATCGGCGGCATGAGCCGGTCGGCCCGAAACGGCGTGATCGTGAAGGGCGGGGGAGTGCTCGAACTCCTCGCCAGGGCGAAGACGGCGGTGTTCGACAAGACCGGCACCCTCACGCGCGGCGAGCCCGCGCTCGTGGCGATCAGGGCCGAGAACGGATTCGCCGACGACGAGCTGCTCGCCGCCGTGGCCTCGGCCGAGCAGTACTCGTCGCATGTGCTGGCGCGCTCGATGATCGAGGCTGCGCGGGAACGCGGCCTCGCGCTCGTCGAGGCCGACGGGGCGCGCGAGACCGCGACGAACGGCGTGCAGGCGGTCATCGGGGGCCGGGACGTCGTCGTCGGCAAGTTCGCGTTCGTGCACGAGCACGCCGCGGATGCGGTGCGCACCGCGATCGCGCCCGGGGAGCTCGCGGTCTACGTGGCGATCGACGGGCGGTTCGCGGGCGCCCTGCTCGCCAGCGATCGCCTGCGCGACGACGCGCACGACACCCTCGCCCGGCTCGATGCGCTCGGCGTGCACCGCACCGTCATGCTCACGGGCGACGCGAAGGCCACGGCCGACCACGTGGCCGCGGAGCTCGGCATCACGCGGGTGCGCGCCGACTGCCTGCCGGCCGACAAGGTGCACGAGGTCGCCGCCATCGCGGAGCGCCCCGTGATCATGGTCGGCGACGGCGTGAACGACGCGCCGGTGCTCGCCGCGGCCGACGTCGGCATCGCGATGGGCGCTCGCGGCGCCACGGCGGCCAGCGAGTCCGCTTCGGCGGTGATCCTCGTCGACGAGATCTCGCGTGTCGCGAAAGCGGTCGAGATCGGGCGAGACACCGTGCGGATCGCCCTCCAGAGCATCTGGGTCGGCATCGTCGTGAGCGTCGCACTCATGTTCGTCGCCGCGTTCGGCGTGATCCCGGCGACGATCGGCGCGCTGCTGCAGGAGGTCGTGGACCTCATCACGATCCTTGCGGCGCTGCGGGCCGTCGGCGGACGCCTGGATGCGCGCCCCGTCGCGCGGGCGGCCGCGGGCGGGGGAGCGGTCAGCGGTGCGGGCGGGGGAGCGGGCTCGGCCGGCTCGGCCGCCGGTGGCGCACCGGAGATCACGGCCGGGTCCGCTCCGGGTCCGGCCGACTGATCACGGTTCGGTAACAGCGAGGAAAAGCCCCGGCGAACTCTTGCAGTTTGTTTGTTCGTAAGCTTTACTAACAAACATGTCAACGGAGGCGCAGCGAGGTCAGACCCTCGAGAGCCCGACCCCCCCAGGGGTCGGCGCAGACGTGCTCACCGCGCCGTTCGACCAGGCCCCCCTCTTCACCAGGTCGCGCGCACTCCGGCCCACCGGCAAGGTGCTGCCCGAGCACGCGCGCAGCCACAACCGGGCCCTCGTGCTCCAGACCCTCTACTCGGCCGGGCCCCAGAGCCGAGCCGACGTGGCCCGCGAGACCGGGCTCACCCGCGTCACCGTCTCCGACCTCGTCGCCGAGCTCATCGCCGAGGGGCTCGTCGTCGAACTCGGCCACCGCGAAGACGCCCGCCCAGGCAAGCCCGCGATCCTCATCGACGTCGACCGCGCCGCGTTCCAGATCGTCGGCATCGACCTCTCCGAGCACGAGCGGTTCCTCGGCGCCGTCGTCGATCTCGACGGCGCGATCGTCGCACGGGCCGAACTGCCCCGCGACGGCGCCACCGGCGAGGCGGCCGTCGCACTCGTCGACGCGCTCGCCGCCCGACTCGTCGCCGCCGTGACCGCACCCGTGCTCGGCATCGGCGTCGGCTCGCCCGGTGTCGTCGACCCGCAGGGCGTCATCCGCTCCGCGCCCAACCTCGGCTGGCAGGACCTCGACCTGCGGGCTCGCCTGCAGGCCGCATTCGGCCTGCCCGTGCACGTCGGCAACGACGCGAACGTCGCCGTGCTCGCCGAGCACGGCGCCTCCACGAGCGACGACCTCCTGCTCATCAAGGTCGGCCACGGCGTCGGCGCCGGGATCATCATCGGCGGGCGCCCCGTCATCGGCGGCGGCTTCGCAGCCGGCGAGATCGGCCACGTCGTCGTCGGCACCGACGGCGGTCCCCGCTGCGCGTGCGGCAAGCACGGCTGCCTCGAGACGTGGCTCGCCGTGCCCCGGCTCACCGCACAGCTCGACGCCCTCGAGCACACCGAGCACGAGGCATCCGATCGCGAAGCCATCCTCACCGAGGCCGGCCGACGGCTCGGCATCGTGCTCGCACCCGTCGTGGGTGCGCTCAACCTGTCGGAGGTCGCGCTCAGCGGCCCCGCCGAACTGCTTGACGGCCCCCTCGCCCTGGCGGCCGTCGAAACGCTCCGGACGCGGACGATGGCGGAACACAACCGTGATCTGAGGCTCCGGATGACCGAGCAGGCGCAGGACATCGTCCTTCGCGGCGCGGCCGTCATGGTCCTCTCCGGACAACTCGGGGTCTCGTAAGAGCACCCCACGCACCAAGGGTGCAGCGAACCCCCGCTGCCGCCCCACCCCATGAAAGGAAACGCAAATGAGGAAACTCGGCATCGTGGCCCTCAGCGCCGCTGCTGCGCTCACCCTCGCCGGTTGCAGCACCGGTGGCGGCGACACGTCCGCTGACGGCGGCGACATCACCGTCTGGGTCGTCGGCTCCGACACGCCCAAGGACGCGCGCGCATACCTCAAGGACACGTTCGAGGCTGAGAACGACGGCTGGACCCTCACGGTCGAGGAGAAGACCTGGGCCGACGTCAGCGACACGTACGCTGCGGCACTCCAGTCGAACGACTCGCCCGACGTGGTCGAGGTCGGCAACACCCAGACCGCGAGCTTCGCGGACCAGGGCCTGTTCCTGCCGCTCGAGGACTTCAACACCGACGACTACCTCCCGGGCCTCGTCGAGTCGGCGACCTACGACGGCGACCTCTACGCCGCTCCGTACTACGCCGGCGGCCGCATCGTGTTCTACAGCCAGCAGATCCTCGGCGACACGGCGATCCCCACGACGCTCGACGAGTACGTGGAGACCGGCAAGGCGCGCAAGACCGACACCCTCTCGGGCATCTGGGCTCCAGGCCGCGACTGGTACAACGCCCTTCCCTACGTCTGGTCGCACGGCGGATTCATCGCCGAGCAGGACGGCGACGAGTGGAAGGCCGGCTTCTCGAGCGAGGGCGGCATCGAGGGCCTGACCCAGCTGCAGGACGTCTACCTGAACGCGTCCAACGCGGCCAAGGACGGCGACGAGACCGACCCGCAGGTTCCCTTCTGCGCCGGTGAGGACCTGTTCCTCTCCGCGCCGGCATGGGTGCAGTGGTCGATCAACGCTCCGGCCGACGCCGAGGCTCCCGGCTGCCCCGACACCTACGGTGCAGACCTGCACGCCTTCGCCCTCCCGGGCGAGACCGCCGGTGAGACCGCTCCGATCTTCGCCGGTGGCTCGAACGTCGCCGTCGCGACGAAGAGCGCCAACCCCGAGCAGGCTCGCGCCGCGCTCGACATCATGGCCAGCGCCGGCTACCAGGACCTCCTGGCCGCCGGTGGCCTGACCCCGGGCCTCACGGCTTCGGCGGCGCAGCTGCCCGACACCGAGATCGCCAAGGCCCAGGCCGTCGCGCTCGAGAACTCGAAGGTCACCCCGACCACCCCGAAGTGGGCTGAGGTCGAGGCTGCGCAGATCATCCAGGAGGCGCTCGTGAAGATCGCCCAGGGTGGCGACGTCGCGTCCATCGCGGCCGACCTCGACGCGCAGATCGAGGAGATCCTCAACAGCTGACCCTGTTGAGCCCGACGCGGGGGGCGGAGACCCACACAGCTCCGCCCCCCGTTCCCCTGCCGGGAACGCTCCCGCGCCAGTACCATCAGTCCCACCCGCGATCCCCTCGCGACCACCCCGAGGAGCAGCCGATGAGCGCAACCCTCACGGAACACGACGCAGCGCCGCGCACGCCCGGTACCCGTCCTCCGCAGCCCGGCCACTCGGCCGGCCGCGATCCGAAGAAGAAGAAGTTCCCGTTCGCGCCCTGGATGCTGCTCGCCCCCAGCATCGTGCTGCTCGTGGTCATGGTCGTCTATCCGACCATCGTGATGTTCATCACGTCGTTCACCGATCTCGAGATCAAGAACAAGATGCTCGGCACGCCGGCGAACTTCGTCGGCTTCGACAACTACATCGAGGTCTTCACGAAGTCCGACTTCCCGGCCGTCCTGGCCCGGAGCCTCGCCCTCATGGTCATCCTGACCGTGCTCATCGTCGTCGGCGGCATGCTGATCGCCCTGCTCATGCTGCGGCTCACGAAGGGCATGCGCCTGCTCGTCTCGATCGGCCTGCTGCTCGCCTGGGCGATGCCGCCGCTCTCGGCGACCGTCGTCTTCGGCTGGATCTTCGACACCGACTACGGTCTCGTCAACTGGTTCCTGAACACGATCACCCAGTCCAACGACTTCCGCGGCCACTCCTGGCTGATCGACCCGCTGTCGTTCATGTTCGTGCTCATCATCATCGTCGTCTGGCAGGGCATCCCGTTCGCGGTGTTCACCTTCTACGCCGGGCTGGGCCAGGTGCCCGACGAGGTGCTCGAGGCCTCGCAGCTCGACGGCGCCAACGCCGTGCAGCGGTTCCGTCTCATCGTGCTTCCGTACCTCCGCAACGTGATCACCGCGGTGATCGTGCTCGAGACCATCTGGAACCTCCGCATCTTCACCCAGGTCTACGCGCTGCAGCAGCAGGGCGGCATCGCCTCCGAGACGAACGTGCTCGGCACGTACCTGTTCCGCCAAGGGCTCGGCGAGTTCGGCGTGACCGCCGCGATCGGCGTGTTCATGGTCATCCTGCTCATGGGCATCTCCTACTACAACGTCCGCTCCAGCCTGAAGGAGGAGGAAGCGTGACCACGCAGATCTCTCCCGCCGTCCAGCTCGCCGAGACCCCGGCGTCGGTGACGCCCCACACCCAGAAGACCCGGCGTACCCACCGGTTCGGCGCGCCGAAGATCGTGATCAACACGGTCGCGATCCTCGTGTTCCTGTGCTCGGTGTTCCCGGTCTACTGGATGGTGAACATGTCGTTCACCCCGTCGAACCAGATCATCAGCCGCAACCCGAGCTTCTTCCCGTTCGAGTTCACGATGAAGAACTACGTGACGGCCTGGACCCGTGAGGCCGCACCAGGCCAGACCGACTTCCCGCACGCGCTCGGCTCGAGCATCATCGTCGCGATCGCCGTCGTCATCGTCTGCGCCCTGATCGCGTTCATCGCCTCGATCGCGATCGCCCGGTTCGCCTTCCGCGGCCGCTACGTCTTCATCGTCAGCGTGCTCGTCGTGCAGATGGTGCCCGGCGAAGCCATGATGTTCACGATCTACAACATGATCGACGACTGGCGCCTGATGAACACCCTCATCGGCCTGTTCATCGTGCACCTCGCCTCGGTCGTGCCCTTCACGATCTGGACCCTGCGCGGCTTCGTCGCCGGCGTTCCGGCCGACCTCGAGGAGGCGGCCCAGATCGACGGGTGCACCAAGGCCCAGGCCTTCTGGAAGGTCACCTTCCCGCTGCTCGCCCCCGGCCTGGTCTCGACCGGCATCTTCGCCTTCATCCAGAGCTGGAACGAGTTCACGATGGCGCTGCTGCTCATGAAGGGCTACAACCTCACGCTCCCGCCGTGGCTGAACTCCTTCCAGTCGGCCACCGAGGCGACGAACTGGGGTGCGGTCATGGCCGGATCCACGCTCATCGCGCTGCCCGTCGTGATCTTCTTCCTCTTCGTGCAGGGCCGCATGACCGGCGGCCTCGTGAGCGGAGCCGTCAAGGGATGAGCGCGCCGCACCAGACCGGCGCGGGCGACGACCTGCGCCGGGACATCCATACGACCCTGCTTCCGGGCTTCGCAGGCACGAGCGCGCCGGACTGGCTGCTCGAGCGCCTGCGCGACGGTCTCGGCGGCGTCTGCGTGTTCGGCCCGAACATCGTCGACGCCGAGCAGCTTCGCACCCTCAACGCGAGCCTCCGCGAGGCGAACCCGCTCGCCGTCATCGCGATCGACGAAGAGGGGGGCGACGTCACGCGCCTCTTCTACGACCGCGGCGCGCCCTATCCGGGGAACGCCGTGCTCGGTCGCCTCGACGAGTCCGAGCTCACCGAGCGAGTCGCCCGCGAGGTCGGCGAGGCGCTCGCGGCGACGGGCTGCACCGTCACCTTCGCGCCGGACATCGATGCGAACTCCAACCCCGACAACCCCGTGATCGGCGTGCGGAGCTTCGGCTCAGACCCCGAGCTCGTCGCACGCCACACCTCGGCGTGGGTGCGCGGCGTGCAGTCGACCGGCGTCGCCGCGAGCGCGAAGCACTTCCCGGGGCACGGCGACACCGCGACCGACTCGCACCTCGCCCTGCCGGTGGTCGACGTCTCGCTCGACACGCTCCGCGAGCGCGAGCTCGTGCCGTTCCGGGCCGCGATCGCCTCGGGAACGCGCACCATCATGACCAGCCACATCCTGCTGCCGCAGCTCGATGCGGACCACCCCGCCACCCTCTCTCCTCGCATCCTGCAAGGCCTGCTCCGCGGGGAGCTGGGGTTCGAGGGCGTCATCGTCAGCGATGCCCTCGACATGAAGGGGGCGAGCGGCGTGCACGGCATCCCTGAGGCTGCCGTGCTCGCCCTCGCCGCCGGTTGCGACCTGCTCTGCATCGGCTCCGACAACTCCGACGCCCAGATGGACGAGATCGTCGACGCGGTCGAGGCTGCGATCGGAGCCGGACGACTTCCGGCCGAGCGCGTGCGCGAGGCCGCGGCGCGGGTGCGCGCGCTGAGCGCCGACCTGCCCGAGATCCCCGCGATCTCGCCCGGTATCGAGCCCGAGCACGACCCGGAGCAGCTCGCCGCGTTCGCCGCCGCGTTCGAGGTCGCGGATGCCGCGCGCGCGCGACTCGGGTCGGCTTCCCGCATCGGCACCGTCGTGCGCGTCGACACCGTCGCGAACATCGCGATCGGCGTCGCGCCGTGGGGGCCGTTCGCGGTCTCCCTCGTCGACGAGGCTCCGCAGTGGTTCGCGGATGCGGCGGTCGTGCCCGTCTCCGAGGCGGCGCCGCTCGCCGACATCCTCTCGCTCGCGGGCCCCGTGCTCGTCGTGGGAAAGGACCTGCACCGCCATCCGTTCGCCGTCGAGGCGATCCAGGGCCTGCGTGCGACGCGCGACGACGTCGTGACGGTCGACATGGGCTGGCCGTCGAACGACCGCGCCTACGCCGACATCGCCACGTTCGGCGCCTCGCGGCTCATCGGCTCGGCGTTGCTCGCCTTCGTGGGTTCGGCGCTCTCGCCCGAGAAGGCGGGGGTCGCATGAGACTCGGCATCGACATCGGCGGCACGAAGACCGCTGCCGTGGCGATCGGCGCCGACGGCGAGTTGAGCGACCTCGTGCAGCTGCCCACTGGCTTCGGAGCGCCCGAGGTCGTGTCCACCGCACTCCAGGTCGTGGCACGCATGAGCGAGCTCGCGGGGGTGCAGGCGACGAGCTTCTCGTCGATCGGCATCGGCATCCCGGGGGCGGTCGACAGTTCGACCGGCCGGGTCGAGCACGCCGTCAACCTCGGTCTCGAGGGCCTCGACCTCGGCCCCCGGCTCTCCGACGAACTCGGCGTCGCAGTGCGCGTCGAGAACGACGTGAAGGCCGCCGCGCTCGGTGCGCATCACCTGCTCGGCGTCGCCGACGGCATCACCGCGCACTCGATGGCCTACCTGAACCTCGGCACCGGACTCGCCGCAGGCATCGTGCTCGACGGCGAACTCCTCCGCGGCGGCCACGGCGTCGCCGGCGAGATCGGGCACATCCCGGTCGACCCGTCGGGCGTGGTCTGCGGGTGCGGCCAGCGCGGCTGCCTCGAGACGCTCGCGTCGGGCTCCGCCATCGCGCGCATGTGGCCGACCGTGCACCCGCTGCCGGCGATCGAGCTCTTCGACGCCGCGGCAGCGGGCGACGAGCGTGCGATCGGCGTGCGCGAGCAGTTCCTCCGCGGCGCCGCATCGGCCGTGCGCCTGCTCGCGCTGACCACCGATGTCGACGACATCGTGATCGGCGGCGGTCTCGCCTCGCTCGGCGAGCCGCTGCTGCTCGGCGTGCGCCGTATCCTGAACGAGTGGGCAGGAAGCTCGCCCTTCCTGGCCTCGACCGACCTCGCGGAGCGGGTGCAGGTCATCCCGCTCGGATTCCCCGCGGCCGCCGTCGGCGCCGCCCTCGTTGGAGAACCCTCATGGCAGAACTCGTAGTCGTCGAAGACGAGCTCGCGGCCGGCGACCTCGTCGCCGACTCGATCGTCTCGCTCATCCACCGCAAGCCCGACGCGGTCCTGGGGCTCGCGACCGGCTCGACGCCGCTCGCCACCTACCGGGCCCTCGCCGGCCGCATCGCGGCCGACCGGATCGACGTCCGCGGCGTCCGCGGATTCGCGCTCGACGAGTACGTCGGGCTCCCCGACGGACACCCCGAGAGCTACCGGTCGGTCATCACCCGCGAGGTCGTCGAGCCGCTCGGGCTCACCCCCGAGCTCGTGCGCGTGCCGAACGGCGATCCCGGGCAGATCCAGCATGCGGGTGCCGACTACGAGGCGTCCATCATCGCCGCGGGCGGCATCGACATCCAGATCCTCGGCATCGGACGCACCGGGCACATCGGCTTCAACGAGCCAGGCTCGTCGCTCGCGTCGCTCACGCGCGTGAAGACGCTGACCGCGCCGACGCGCGTCGACAACGCCCGGTTCTTCGATTCGCCCGAAGACGTGCCGATGCACTGCATCACCCAGGGAATCGGCACCATCCTGCGCGCGCGACACCTCGTGCTCCTCGCGTTCGGCGAAGCCAAGGCCAAGGCCATCGCGGCGGCGGTCGAAGGCCCGGTCACGGCCAGCCAGCCCGGCTCCGCCGTGCAGTTGCACCCGCACACCACGGTGATCGTCGACGAGGCCGCAGCCTCGCTGCTCGAGAACGTCGACTACTACCGCCACGCGTGGAACAACAAGCCGGAGTGGCAGGGCATCTGAGCCCGATCAGGGCGGGCCGGAGCCATCAGCGGGGGAGCAGCTGGGGCAGCATCGCGATGTAGGCGTCGCCGTCGAAGTCGTCGATGAGCGCGCGCTGCAGCAGGAAGCCGGGCCCGAACCCGAGCACGACGGGCGCGGCCCGCTTCGCCCACTCGGTCGGGTCTCCCTCGATGCGATCGGGGTTCGCCTGCGCCCACGCCAGCACCCCGGACTCGAGGAGGCCGCGGAGCTTCGCGAACACGCTCTGCACCATCGACCGGATCTCGGGGTCGATGGCCGCATCGCCCCAGAGCTGCACGACGACGTCGGCGAACGGTTCGCGGCTCATGCCCCCGAGGAGCGAGGCCATGAGTTCGCCGGGCGAGGGGATCGCCCCGCCCTCTCCGAGCGCCTCGAGCTCCGCGGTCCGGGTGCCGAGCACGCGTTCGGCGACCGCGGCGAAGAGCTCCTTCTTGCCGGCGAAGTGCCCGTAGATCGCGCCCGCCGAGAGCCCGGACGCCTCGATGACGTCGGCCATCGACGTGCGCTGGATGCCGCGCTCGGCGAAGCTCCGCAGTGCCGCCTCGATGATCTCGTCGCGGCGGGCCGCGCGGTACTCGTCGGTGACCTTCGGCATCGGTGCTCCCCTCGAACGTGCACCCGCACGTGCAAACCGAACGGGCGTTCTTGACAAGCATAGGAGCTCGGCCCACAATAAAGAACGAATATTCGTTTTTATTGGAGGAATCATGTCGCATCCGGATGCCACGACGGCGCACACGCCGATCGCGCGGGTTCTGGGGCTCGCCGTCGGGCTCGTCTCGCTCGTGGGCGTGCTCGTGCTCGCGTTCTCGTGGCCGACCGTCACGATGGACCCGAAGGACCTGCCCGTCGCGATCGCCGGGCCAGAGCAGGCCGTGACGGCCGCGACCGAGGCGATCGACGAGCAGGCCGACGGGGCGGTCGCGCTCGAGACGGTCGACGACCGCGACGCCGCCGTCGAGGCGATCCAGCACCGCGACGTCTACGGCGCCGTGATCCTCGGCGAGCAGCCAGAGGTGCTGGTCGCCTCGGGTGGAAGCCTCGCCGTCTCGCAGCTGCTCACGGGCGTGGCCGCCCAGCTCCAGCAGGGCGTCAACGCGCAGGCGCAGGCCGCCGCGGCAGCCGCCGGAGCGCCCGCACCCGACACGATCGTGGTCGCCGTGACCGACATCGTGCCGCTCGCCGACACCGACGCCCGTGGCACGGGCATCGCGACGGCGATGTTCCCGCTCGTGCTCGGCGGCATGATCGGCGGCATCGCGATCTCGCTCGTCGTCATCGGAGCGCTGCGCCGGGTCATGGCCGTGGTCGTCTACGGAGCCGCGGGCGGACTGCTCCTCGCGTGGATCCTCGGCGGCTGGTTCGGCTCGCTGCAGGGCGACTACTGGGCGAACGCGGCCGCGATCGGCCTGACCCTCATCGCCATCGCCGCCCCGATCACCGGACTCGTCGCCCTCATCGGCCGCGCGGGCATCGCATTCGGCCCGGTCGTGATGCTGCTGTTCGCGAACCCGCTGTCGGCGGCCGCCGTGCCGAAGGAGTTCCTGCTCGCCCCGTGGGGCGCGGTCGGCCAGTGGTTCCCGCCGGGAGCCGCTGCGACGCTGCTGCGCGACCTCTCGTACTTCCCCGAGGCCGACGCGTCGTTCCCGTGGCTCGTGCTCGGGGCGTGGGCGGTCGGCGGGCTGCTGCTCTCGGTGGTCGGCCACTTCCGCACCGCAGGCGGCGCGGAGTCGGATGCCGAGGCGGCCCTCGCCGTCTGACCCGACCGCACCGAACGCCGCGACCCTGCCGCGTGCGGTGGCTGCTCGACGGCGAGGGCCCCGGCATCCGACGATCGGATGCCGGGGCCCTCGCCGATGGTCGGGGGTGGTCAGTCGGCCAGCTGGCTGCGCCCGTGCAGGATGCCGCTCACGGCGGCGACGACGGCGAACTCGATCGCCACGACCGGCTGGCCCAGCGTCCACCAGGCGAGTGCGACCGTCGTGAAGATGACGATCTCGACGATCGCCCGGCCGAACACGTCGATGCGGAACACCGACTTCGGAGACAGGAACAACGCCCACGCCAGGATCGCGAGGGCGGGCGCGCCGAGCCCGATGAGCACTCCGGGCCACGGGAGCGGGAACGACAGGAATCCCCAGATGCCGAGGCTCACGAACGCGAACAGCTCCAGCAGGAAGCGGAGGATGTCGTTCGGGCCGATCTTGGGCTGGGGCTGGGGGAGTGCACTGCTCACGGGAGTCCAGCCTACTTCGCCCCGCGCCGTGCAACCGCCTCGAACGGTGTCGACGGAGGGCCGCCCGCCGGCGGCATCCGCTCGCCCTCGCCCTCGCCCTCGCCCTCGTTCTCGCCCTCACCCTCGCCGGGCGACTCGATGCCCAGAGCTCAGCGGAAGATGATCGTGCGCGCGCCGTCGAGCAGCACGCGGCGCTCGGCGAACCACTTCACCGCCTGGCTGAGCGTGCGGCTCTCTTCGTCCTGCCCGATCGCGACGAGCTCGGACACCGAGCGCGAGTGGTCGACGCGCACGACGTTCTGCTCGATGATCGGCCCCTCGTCGAGGTCGCTCGTGACGAAGTGCGCGGTCGCGCCGATGAGCTTGACGCCGCGCGCATGCGCCTGGCGGTACGGGTTCGCGCCCTTGAAGCCGGGCAGGAACGAATGGTGGATGTTGATGCAGCGCCCAGCGAGCGCCTCGCAGAGCTCGGGCGAGAGGATCTGCATGTAGCGGGCGAGCACGACGAGTTCGATGTCGTGCGCGTCGACCGCCTCGAGCACGCGCGCCTCGAACGCCGCCTTCTCGTCTGCGTTCGTGACGGCGGACGCCTCGAACGGCACGCCGTAGAAGTCGACGAGGTCGCGCAGCGTGCCGTGGTTCGAGAGCACGAGCGGGATCTCGACGGGCAACTGCCCGGCCCGCTGGCGGAAGAGCAGGTCGTTGACGCAGTGGCCGGCGGTCGAGGCGAGCACGAGCGTGCGCAGCGGCCGGCCGACCTCGTCGAGCTCCCACGACATCTGCCAGCGGGCGGTGACCGGCTCGAGCGCCGCCTCGAACTCGGCGCGCTCGGCGGGCGACTCGATCTGCACCCGCATGAAGAAGCTGCCGGTCTCGGTGCTCGCGAACTGCTGGCTCTCGGTGATGTTGCCGCGCGCCGCGACGATGGCTCCGCTGATGGCGTGCACGATGCCGGGCGAGTCGACGCAGCTGAGGGTGAGCACCCAGTGGTTCAGGTGGTCGGGCGAGGCAACGGAGGTCATCCGCCCAGCGTAGCCGTGACTCAGTCTGCCTTCGTGACCTCTGCGGACGGGCCGGAGCGATCGTCGACGACGTAGCGCACGGTCACGTCGACGAAGTCGGAGATGAGGGCGAGGAAGGTTCCGGATGCCGCGGCGCGGCCGTTCGCGTCGAGGCGCACGTCGCTCGTGAACCACCCGCCGAGGTCGACGCGGACGACGGCGTGCGGTTGCCCGAGGTACTCGCCGCGCCACCGGAATCGATCCCACGTGAGCACGAGCTGCGGGCTCGTCAGCGTGACCTCGACCACCGTCGCCTCGGACACGTTGCCGGCGACATCGGTCTGCGCGACGGCGAGCGGTGTGGTCGCGGCGGGCAGTCCGTCGGCGGTGAGCGACCATGCGCCCTCCGCAGTTGCCGTGGTCGCCCACGCTCGTTCGCCGGCGGTGACCCGGATGCCCGCTCCGGGCTCGGCGGTGCCCGAGAGGATCGGGTCGACGAGGCCGCCGGCGGTGTCGGGTTCGGCGACGACCGGGGGCAGGGCGATGACATCGACCGGGTCGACCGGGTCGACGGGGTCGACGGGGTCGACCGGGTCCACGGGGTCGACGGGGTCGACCGGGTCGACGGGATCCACAGGCTCGACCGGGTCGACGGGATCCACGGGGTCGACGGGGTCGACGGGATCCACGGGGTCGACCGGGTCGACGGGATCCACCGGCGGACGGTCCGGCAGCGCGGGCGTCGACGGATCGGTGACGGCGGGCAGCCCCGGATCGGCCGGGGAGAGGCCGGGCGACGGAATCGGATCGGGTGCGACGACCGGCTCGGGTGTCACGGGCTCGGGGGCGGGCGGCGCGGAAGGCGGCACCGCGGACGGCCCCGTCGAGCCGCCGGACGGCACCTCCGCTGCCGCAGCGGGCGGCGCCGCCGCCGGTGAGGTCGGGGCGAGGTTCGGCGCGATGACCACGGCCGCCGCGACCGCTGCGGCGGCGAGTGCGAGCACGCCGATGCCGCCGCCGATCGCGACGCCGCTGACGCCGGCGGCGGCCGCGCCCGATCCGGCCGCGGTGCCCGTTCCGGTTCCGGCGGCGCCGGTGCCGCCGGCTCCGGAGGCAGCGGACGTGCCGCCGGCGCCTGCAGTGCCGCCTGCACCGGACGTGCCGGCCGCCGCTGCGCCCGCGCCGAGCGCGAAGTCCGCGACGGGAGCGCCCTGCGAGAGCCAGGCGGAGTAGGCGGTCGCCCCGCCGAGCCCGGCTGCGAGCGGCAGCAGCACGAGTGCGAGGCGGGATCCGACCTCGCGTGCCTCTGCCGCGATGATCGTGCACTTGGCGCACCCGTCGAGGTGGTCTTCGAGGCGCGCGGTGTCGCGCGTGCCGAGCTTGCCGCGCGCGTAGGTGCCGAGTCGCTCGATGCTCCAGCCGCACTCGGGCTCGGTCTTCGCGTCGCGCAGGTGCGCACGGATCCAGGCCTGGCGGAGGCCCTCGCGCGCCCGGTAGGCGAGTGCCGCCGTGCTGTTGGCGCTCATGCCGACCAGCGGGGCGATCTGCTGCGGGGTCATGCCCTCGACCTCGGAGTACCAGAGCACCTCCTGCCAGCGCGTCGGCAGCGAACGGAACGCCCTCGCGGTCGTCGAGCGGTCGAGTGCGTCGAGCGTCGCGGACTCGGTCGTCGCGGGGTCCTCGAAGGACTCGAGGGTCTCGAGGTTGGTCTCGTGACGAGCGCGCCCCCAGCTCGATGCCGTGTTGCGGATCGTCGTGAACAGGTACGGGCGGAACGCTCCCTGCGGGCCGCCGCCCGCGAGCAGCATGTCGTAGATGCGGGTGAACGACTCCGAGACGAGATCGTCGGGGTCGAGTGAGCTGTAGGAGCGCGCGACCGTGCGTGCGGCGCCGGCGTGGCGCTGCCAGAGCTCGCCGTACGCGGTGCGGTCGCCTTTGCGGACGCGTTCGATGAGCGCGGCGTCGGCGGACGGCTCCTGGCGCAGGCGTGCCATGCCGCCTCCTTCGGGTCTGCGGGGCTACGGGCGTTCGTCTGAGAGACGCGTCGTCGGGCGGATCATGACGCGGTTCAGCGCGGGTTGCAGTAGTTTCTCAGATTTCCTCGAAACCGGCGTCATGATTCCGGCTGTCCGTCGTCTTCTCTGGTGAGGGCATCCGAAGGGGCGCTCTTGCGAGCGACAGGTACCGGGCCCCGACCCGGTATCCGGTCGTTCGGCATGGTCGGTCGTCGCGGGGGCGGCGGTGCGATCGCCCAGAGCGGGTCCGGAGGTGAAGGGGAACACACCTGCGGACCCGCTCGAGTGGTCAGCCGGCGACCGTGCCCACCCGATCCGGGCGCGGCTCGCAGGGCGGGGCGGGGCTCAGACCAGGCGGATGCCGGCGCCCCACACGCGCTCGACCTCGAGGTCGTCGGAGAGCAGCACGGCGTCGGCGGCGTAGCCGGCCTCGAGGCGGCCGAGATCGTGTGCGCGTCCCAGCGCGGCGGCAGGCACCTCGGTGAGCGCCGCGATCGCCGTGTGGAGCGGGAGGCCGCTCACGGCGACGGCACGCTGCAGCGCGACGTCGAGGGTCAGCGTGGAGCCGGCGATCGAACCGCCGTCGGCGAGCCGGGCGACCCCGTCGACCACGTCGACCTCGAGCGAGCCGAGGATGTACCGGCCGTCGGCCGAGCCGGTCGCGGCCATCGCATCGGTGATGAGGGCCACCCGCCCGGGTGCACCCGCGAAGGCCAGCCGCACGACGTCTGGGTGCACGTGCACGCCGTCGTTGATGACCTCGAGCGTGACGTGCGGCGCGTGCATCGCCGCGACGACCGGCCCGGGCGTGCGGTGGTGGATGCCGCGCATGCCGTTGAACGCGTGGGTGAGCAGCGATGCTCCCGCCTCGAACGCGGCGAGGGCGGTCTCGAAGTCGGCGCCCGTGTGGCCGACCGCGACCCGCACGCCGGCGTCGACGAATCGGGAGATCGCCGCTTCAGCGCCGTCGTGCTCGGGCGCGATCGTCACCTGCCTCACCGTGCCGCCGCCGGCCTCGAGCAGGCGGTCGACGGATGCGGCGTCGGCGGCGCGCAGCAGCGTGGGGTCGTGCGCGCCGCGGAACTCGTGGTCGAGGAACGGCCCCTCGAGGTGCGAGCCGAGCACGCGGGGGTCGCGCGCGGCGATCGCGGCGATCGTCTGCACCTGCGCGGCG
Source organism: Agromyces sp. CF514 (assembly GCF_900113185.1). Classification (NCBI taxonomy): domain Bacteria; kingdom Bacillati; phylum Actinomycetota; class Actinomycetes; order Micrococcales; family Microbacteriaceae; genus Agromyces; species Agromyces sp. CF514. Next base: position 1,596,957 of record NZ_FOZD01000001.1, read on the forward strand.
AGATCGTCGATCGAGGCGGTCACGAGCGAGAGCACCGAGCGGGTCGTTCCGTGCGCGTTGTGCACGGCGAGGATCCGCTCGACGGCGTCGGGCCCCTCGTCGGCAGCGGCACCGCCGGCGCCGTGGCAGTGCAGGTCGATGAACCCCGGCGCGAGCAGCCGCCCCGCGGCATCCGTCACCTGATCAGGCGAACCGGCGTCGGACCCTGCCCACTCGCCGCCCGTGCCGACGGCGGCGATGCGGTCGCCCTCGAAGCGCACCCACGCGTCGTCGAGGATGCCGGAGGCGCGCACGAGGCGCGCGGAATGGATGACGGTCGTGCCGGAGCTCACGAGGCAACGATAACGTCGTAGCCGTGCTCGCTGAGGCGCTGGCGCTGTTCGAGGGTCGCCCCCTCGTCGGTGATGATCGTGGTGAACAGCCGCCGCGGGCCGATCGCGGCGAACGCGCGCTTGTCGATCTTCGACGAGTCGGTCACGATCACCGCGTGCGCGGCCCTCGATGCCATGAGCGTGTTGACCGCGGCTTCGCGCTCGTCGTGCGAGGTGGGCCCCACGATGTGGTCGATGCCGTTCACGCCGATGAACGCGAGATCGAGCGTGATGTTGCCGAGCACGGCGTCGACGTACGAGCCGACGAGCTCGTACGACCTGGGGTGCACGACGCCGCCGGTGACGACGGTCTTGATCTGCGGGCGCACCGAGAGCTGCATCGCGATGTTCAAGGCGTTGGTGACCACCGTGAGCCCCGGATCGGGCGCGGGCTCCATGATGTCGGCCCGCGCCATGAGCGCGTCGGCGATCGCGGTCGAGGTCGTGCCGCCGCAGAGGCCGATCACGGCGCCGCGCGGCACGAGCGCGCTCGCGGCGCGGGCGATGGCGGCCTTCGCGTCGGGATTCTGCTGGTTCTTGTAGCGCAACGGCAGGTCGTACGCGACCGAGTGCGCGACCGCTCCGCCGCGCGTCCTGGTGAGCAGCTGCTGCTGCGCGAGCGCGTCGAGGTCGCGCCGCGCGGTCGCGGGCGAGACGCCGAGCCGATCGACGATCTGGTCGACCTCGACCTGGCTGCTCTCGGCGAGCAGGTCGAGCACGGCGCTCAGGCGCTCGGCACGGTTCATCCGTTGGGGTCCTTTCCGGCGGATCCGAAGAGTTCGAGCAGGCGTGCCGCCTCGCGTGCGATCGCGTCGCGCCCGGCGGCGAGGTACTTCCGCGAGTCTACGGCCGTCGGGTTCGCCTCGAGGTAGTCGCGGATCGCCGCCGTGAACTGCGCATTCAGGTGCGTGGACACGTTGACCTTCACCAGGCCCGATCGGATGCCGGCGACGATGAGGTCGTCCGAGACGCCAGAGGACCCGTGCAGCACGAGCGGCACCGGCACGGCATCGCGAAGCCGGGAGATGAGGTCGAGATCGATCGCGGCGACGCGCTCGGTCATCGCGTGCGACGAGCCGACCGCGACCGCGAGCGCACCCACACCCGTCGCGTCGACGAAGCGTGCGGCCTCGTCGGGGTCGGTGCGCACGCCCGGCGCGTGGGCGCCGTCCTTGCCCCCGATCTCGCCGAGCTCGGCCTCGACCAGCACGTCGGATGCCGCGGCGTGGGCGACGACCCGTCGGGTGGTCGCGACGTTCTGCTCGAACGGGAGCTTCGCGCCGTCGTACATGACCGAGCCGAATCCGAGGTCGATGGCGCGCAGCGCGAGCTCGGCGTCTTCGGCGTGGTCGAGGTGCACGGCGACCTCCGCGCTCGAGGCGTCGGCGACGGCGAGCGTCGCGCGCGCGATCGGCTCGAGTCCGCCGTGGAACCTCACGCAGTTCTCCGACAGCTGCAGCACGACGGGCAGGCCGGTCTGCTCGGCGGCCGCGACGAGGGCCTCGGCCGTCTCGAGGTGGAGCACGTTGAAGGCGCCGATGCCGCGTCGTGCGGCGACCGCCTCGTCGAGGAGTCGCTGGGTGGGGGCGAGCGTCATGCGGGTTCCTCGGCGTTCTCGTGGAGCTGGAGCTGGAGCTGGTGGTGCGTGCTCGGCGACGGTTCGGTCGATGCCGGATCGACGACGACCTCGTGCTCGAGCGACTCGTGTTCGGGGGAGAGCGATCCCGCGACCGGCACCAGCACGGCAGATGCCGACCAGGCGACGGCCCTGCGCACGAGCATGCGGCGTGCGGCTGCGGCCTGCTCCGTGTCCGCGTCGAAGGGGATCGGGGCGACGATCGCGGCGGCGACGGCCGCCACGGCGGCGTCGCCAGCCCCCGTCGCGTTGCCGCGGAGCACCCTCGGCAGCCGGGCGGAGATCGGTCGGCCACCCTCGGCCCGGCTCACGAGCATCAGCCCGTCGCCCCCCATCGAGACGATGACGAGGGTCGCGCCGAGGTCGAGCAGCAGGCGTGCCCCCTCCAGCGGATCTGCGATGCCGGTGGCGGCGGTGAGCTCCTCGGCGTTCGGCTTCAGCACGTATGCGCCCGCGCGGGCGGCCTCGAGCAGCGCCGGGCCGCTCGTGTCGACGATGACGCGTGCGCGGGCCTGCGCCAGCCGGCGCACGAGCACACCGATGCGTTCGGGCTCGTATCCGGGCGGCAGGCTGCCTGAGATCACGGCGATGTCGCGACGTCGGGCGGCTCGCGCCGCCGACGCGGCGGCCGCCGTGGTCGCGGCCTCGACCGTGACCGCGTCGAGGGCGTCCGCCTCGGCCGCGGTGAGCGTCGCGCCGCGCTCGTTGAGCACCGAGGTGTGCGCGGCATCCGTGTCGACGACGGCGATGCTGCGGCGCGTGGCCCCGGTCACCGGCACGAGGCGGTGCGGCACGCCGCCGACCGCGAGATCTGCGGCGAACTCGGTGCCGGTGGTCCCGCCGAACGTCGCGAGCGCGAGCACGTCGACCCCCTGCTCGTGCAGCACCCGGGCGACGTTGACGCCCTTGCCTCCCGCGCGTGTGATCCCGGCGGGCACGCGATGCGTCTCGCCCGGCACGAGGCCGTCGACGTGCCAGGTGAGGTCGAGCGCCGGGTTCGGCGTCACGGTGACGATCATGCGCGGTCCTCCCGGGTCGGGCCCGAGACGAGGTCCCGGGCGGCGAGCGCCGTGCCGAGCAGGCCGGCGTCGTCGCCGAGGCGCGCACGGACGAGGGTCGGGCGGCGGTGGAAGCTCAGCCGGGCGTCCAGCCGTTCGCGCAGCGGGTCGAAGAGGGCGTCGCCGGCCTGTGACAGGCCGCCGCCGATCACGACGGCCTGCGGGGCGATCGTGGCGGTGAGCCTGGCGAGGGCGTCGGCGAGCGCGTCGAGCGCGTCGCTCCACACGGCCTCGGCGAGAGCGTCGCCGGCGCTCGCCGCGGCGAGCACCTCGCGAGCGCCCGAGACCGCGGTGCCGGATGCCGCGGCGTACCGTCGCGCGATCGCGCCGGCCGAGGCGATGGTCTCGAGGCAGCCGATGGCCCCGCACGCGCAGCGCTCGCCGGAGGGGTCGGCGAGCATGTGCCCGATCTCGCCCGCGAAGCCGCCGCCGACGAGCGGGCGCCCCGCGAGCATGATCGATCCGGCGATGCCCGTGCCGATGGCGAGCACGATCACGTCGTCGTACCCGCGCGCGGCGCCCAGCCGGTGCTCGGCGTCGCCGGCGGCGCGCACGTCGTGCCCGAACGCGACCGGCAGGCCGAGCACGCGCTCGGCGAGGTCGCGGATCGGTGCGTCGCGCCATCCGAAGTTCGATGCGAACACGCCGACGCCGTCGACCTCGTCGACGATGCCGGGCACGCTGAGGCCCACGGTGGATGGTCGCACGCCCGGCTGCTCTTCGAGGTGGGCGCGCGCGAGGTCGGCGAGGGAGCCGACGACCGATGCCGCGGGGTCGGCCGGATCGATCGGCGTCGCCGTGCGACGCAGGCCGAGCACCCGGCCGTCGCGGTCGATCAGCGCCGACTTGGTGTCGGTGCCGCCGACGTCGAACGCGAGCACGGCGGGCCCGGTGCCGAGCGCGAGGGGGAGCGGGTCGGCGGTCATGGTCAGGCGTCGAGGATGACGGAGCGCGTGAGGTTGCGCGGGGCATCGGGGTCGAGTCCGCGGGCGCGGGCGCGGGCGAGGGCGACGCGCTGGGCCCGGACGAGCTCGGCCATCGGGTCGAGGCCGCCGGCCTCGAAGCGGGCGCCCGTCGCGAGCACGTCGCCTGCGAGACCCGCGGGGGCCTCGCCGAACTGCCAGGTCACCCGGCCGGGAGCGGCGATCGAGATCGGGCCGTGGCGGTACTCCATCGACGGGTACGACTCGGTCCAGGACTGCGACGCCTCGCGCATCTTCAGCGCGGCCTCGTGCGCGAGCCCGACCGACCACCCCTGGCCAAGGAACGAGTACTGCTCGGCGCCGACCAGTTCGGGGTCGAGGTCCTCGACGAGGGCGGCCGCGGCATCCGAGATCGCGCCGTCGAGGTCCTCGCCGAGCGAGGCGCGGAAGAGGGCGAGCGCCGTGGTCGCGAAGCGCGTCTGCACGACCGACTGCTCGTCGGCGAACGAGAGGGTGATCGCGTCGTCGACGAGGTCGACGAGCGGAGACGTCGGGTCGCCGATGACGCCGATCGTGCGCACACGGCCGCGCAGGTGCTCGACGAGCTGGAGCACCTCGGTCGTCGTGCCGGACCGGGTGAGCGCGACGACGGCGTCGTAGCCGCGGTCGACGAACGCCTCGGAGGCCGTGAACGCGTCGGTCTCGCCGTGGCCGCCCGATTCGCGCAGCCACGCGTAGGACTGGGCCATGAACCACGAGGTGCCGCAGCCGACGACCGCGATGCGCTCGCCGCGGGCGGGCAGCACGCGCTGCTCGGCGGTGAGGGCGGCGGCTCGGGCCCACGTCTGGGGCTGGGACTCGAGTTCGGCGGCCATGTGCGCGGAAGGCGCCGTCGCGGTGGACTGGTGGTTGGGCGTGGAGGTCACGTGTTCTGCTCCCGGAGGCGTCGGGCTCGCGGTGCGAGCGTGATGGATACATGATCGCAGATGACTGGTCCGCCTGTCGAATGATCATTGGGACGCGCGTTTCGAAAGTCGGCGCTCAGGGCTTGCGGTTTGTGAAGATTCTGAACAAAATCGGTAACGATCGTTCTCAAGGGGTTGACGGCCGCTGGACGAGAGTCATAGGTTTTCCGCACCGGATGAACGCACCTGCTCGTTTGTTCGGAGAAACGCTCAGGAAACAGCATTCTTGGTGCCGTGAGGTGCTCGAAGAAGCTCGATCCGATCGCACGCACCGTGGCGTGGACGCTCGTCGACACCGGTGCACCACCCATCAGAGTGAGGAAAGCATCCATGAAGAAGTCACTGCGTCTCAGCGCAGCGGTCGCCCTCGCAGCCACAGCCTCGTTGACGCTCGCCTCGTGCGGGTTCGGCGGCGGCGGCTCCGACGACAGCGCGTCGGGCAAGACCACGATCGACCTGCTCGTCCCGAGCTACTCCGATGCCACCCAGGGCCTCTGGGAAGACGTCATCGACGGCTTCGAGGCCGAGAACACCGACATCGACGTCAAGCTCGAGGTGCAGTCGTGGGACAACCTCGAGACCGTCATCGCCACGAAGATCCAGGCGGGCGAGGCACCCGACATCTACAACGGCGGCCCCTTCGCCGGCTTCGCGGCCGACGAGCTGCTCTACCCGGCCGAAGACGTCGTCTCGGCCGACACCTACTCCGACTTCCAGGAGTCGTTCCTCGCCAACGCCGAGGTCGACGGCACGGCCTACGCCCTGCCGCTCATCGCATCGGCCCGCGCCCTCTTCGTCAACAACGCCCTGCTCGAGCAGGCCGGCGTCGAGGCGCCCACCACGTGGGACGAACTGCTCGACGCGGCCACGAAGGTCTCCGCGCTCGGCGGCGGCGTCGCGGGCTACGGCATGCCGCTCGGCTCCGAGGAGGCGCAGGCCGAGGCGGCCGTGTGGCTCTGGGGCGGCGGCGGAACGTTCGGCGACGCCGACGCGATCACGATCGACGACCCGTCGAACCTGCCCGGCGCCGAGCAGATCAAGAAGATGATCGACGCGGGCGCGACCCAGGCCGACCCCGGTTCGACCGACCGCTCGCCGCTCATGGACATCTTCATCCAGGGCAAGATCGGCATGCAGGTCGGCCTCCCGCCGACCGTCGGCCAGATCGCCGACAACAACCCCGACCTGGACTACTCGATCGTCCCGATCCCCACGAAGGACGGCAGCGCCTTCACGCTCGGCGTCATGGACCAGCTCATGGCCTTCCAGAACGACGGCGACAAGAAGGAAGCGATCACCAAGTTCCTCGACTACTACTACTCGGCAGACGTGTACGTGCCGTGGGTGCAGACCGAGGGCTTCCTGCCCGTCACGAAGTCGGGTGCAGAGGCGCTCGGCGGCGAGGAGTCGCTGAAGCCGTTCCTCGACGTGCTGCCCGGCGCGCAGTTCTACCCGTCGACGAACCCCGGATGGTCGGCTGCGGACTCCGCCTTCAAGGCGCTGTTCGGCCAGATCCAGACCAAGCCCGCGCAGGAGGTCCTCACCGAGGTCCAGGCGCAGGCCGACGCGGGTTGATCCCCGTCGAGCGCATCCAGCACTGACCAGCACGACCCGGAGGGATCGGTGACCACCGACTCATGAGCACCACGTCAGACGTGTCATCGACCCAGGCGGGGGCGGCCGAGCGCCGCCCCCGCTCCGGCGGGTCCGACCCCGGGTCGGGCACCGGCTCCAGCCCAGCGGGCGGGCGACGCCCGCGTGGCAGAGGCCGAGAGATCCTCTCTGCTCTGCCCTGGATCGGTCCGGCCCTGATCCTCATCTTCGGCGTCGTGCTCTACCCGGCCGTCGTCATGTTCTTCAACTCGACGCGCGACATCTCGCAGTCGGGCGTCGACAAGGGCTCGGTCGGCTTCGACAACTTCGTCGAGGTCTTCTCGTTCCCCTACTTCTGGCCGATCTTCGGACGCACCATCGTCTGGGTCGTCGTGGTCGTCGCGGCGACCGTGATCATCTCGCTCGGGCTCGCGCAGATCCTGAACAAGGCCTTCCCGGGGCGGCGCATCGTGCGTCTCGCCGTCATCATCCCGTGGGCGGCCTCGGTCGTCATGACCACGATGGTCGTCTACTACGGCCTCGAGCCGTACTTCGGCATCATCAACAAGTTCCTCGTCGACGTCGGCCTCGTCGACACCCCTGAGGGGTACGGCTGGACCCGCAACCCCGAGACCGCGTTCGCGTGGTCGATCGTGGTCGCCGTGTTCGTGTCGCTGCCGTTCACGACCTACACGATCCTCGCGGGCCTCGCGACCGTGCCCGGCGACATCATCGAGGCCGCCAAGGTCGACGGGGCCGGACCCGCGCGCACCTACTTCAGCATCGTGCTGCCGCAGCTGCGCGGAGCGCTGAGCGTCGCCGTGCTCATCAACATCATCAACGTGTTCAACTCGCTGCCGATCCTGAAGGTCATGACCGGGTCGATCCCGGGCTACGACGCCGACACGATCATGACGCTGATCTTCAAGTACATCCAGAACCAGCACAAGATCGACGTCGCGTCGGCGCTGTCGGTCGTCGCGTTCCTCATCGTGATCGTGATCGTGGCCGTCTACGTGCGGGTCGTCAAGCCCATGAAGGAGGTCTGAGCGATGACCGTCACCGAGACCCGCGCCATGCTCGCGACCGATGCCGGCCACGGGGCCTCCGATCGCGGCTCGGGCGCCGTTCGCAAGCGCCGCTACACCGAGGACCAGGTCCCGCTCGGGCGCGTGCTGCTGCGCATGCTCGCCGGGCTCGTCGTGCTCGCGATCTTCGTGCTGCCGTACACGATCATGTTCTTCGGCTCCGTCAAGACGAAGGCGCAGATCCGGTCGGTCGACCCGACGTACTTCCCCCAGGAATGGCACTGGGAGAACTACATCACCATGTGGTCGACCCCTGAGACGCCGCTCGTGCAGAACCTCGTCTCGACGATCGTGATCGCCGTCTTCGCGACGCTGCTCGTGCTGCTCGTCGCGATGCCCGCGGCGTACTACACGGCCAGGTACCTGTTCCCGGGGCGCATGCTGTTCCTCTTCCTCGTGATCGTCACGCAGATGCTGCAGCCCGCGGTGCTCACCTCCGGCCTGTTCCGCCAGTTCGTGGCCCTCGACCTCGTCGACACGTGGGCGGCGATGATCCTCATCAACGCGGCGTTCAACCTCTCGTTCGCCGTCTGGATCATGCACTCGTTCTTCGCCGGCGTGCCGAAGGAGGTCGACGAGGCCGCGCAGATCGACGGCGCCGGGCGGCTCACGGTGCTCTTCCGCATCCAGCTGCCGCTCGTGTGGCCCGGCATCGTGACGGCGATCGTGTTCACCTTCGTCGCCTGCTGGAACGAGTTCGCCGCCTCGCTCGTGATCCTCTCGACCGCGGGCAACCAGCCCCTCTCGGTCGCGCTCACGAAGTTCGTCGGCCAGTACGAGACCTCGTGGCACTACGTGTTCGGCGTCTCGGTCGTGGCGATCATCCCGGTGGTGGTGCTCTTCATGCTCATCGAGAAGCGCCTGGTCGGCGGCCTCACCGCGGGCAGCGTCAAGTAGGTTCCGGATGCCGCATTGCGGCCTCGATCGGGTGACGGATGCCGCGGCGGCCCGCCGCGGCATCCGCTCGCCCGTCGACGGCCCGCCGCCGCGGCATCCGTCGCCGCCCGCCGCCCGTCGCCGGCCCGCACAACGCCCGCGCTGCAGGCCATCGCACGCTGTTCAGGCCGATGTCGCTCGAAACGGCCTGAGCAGCGACCGTCCGCCTGCTGCGCGGCCGTCGCGACCGAGGTGCAGCCCGATCGCCATCGCAGACCGAACCTCGAGTTCGACGCCGGCCCATTCGGCGAGCACCTGCTGATAGTCGAAGCGCAGCACCGTGAAGCCCATCAGCGCGAGGCGTCGATCGTGGGCGATGTCGCGGCGGCGGCTCGCGGCATCCCGGTGGAACCCGTAGCCGTCGAGCTGGATGACGAGGTGCGATCCGATGAGACCGTCCACCGCGTGTCCGGCCAGCCGGACCTGCTGTCGCACCGGGATCCCGATGCTCCTGAGTCGGCTGAACGTGATCGATTCGAGACCGGAGTCCGAGAGCTGTGAGGCGCAATCCCGCACGCGTCGCGCTGCCGCGTGACGGAGGGGGAGTTGCGCGAGGTACCCGGGGTCGACATTCCTGGTCCTCAGCGCCGACTCCCACGTGGCGAGGGCGTGCTCGAACGGCCGGCACGCGGCGATGTGCACGAGCGCATCGACGGGCGGCTCGAGGAGCTCGAAGCGGCCTGACGCGATGGGGCCTGCATTCCAGTGGATGCGCGCACCGGCAGCGTCGAATCTCGACGCGCCATGGGCCACGGCGAGATGCGGTCGGTCATCGTCGATGGTCCAGAGCCCGTGCATGCGGGCCGCCGTGATGCAGGCGACTCGGCCACCGACAAGCGCCGCGGCGCGGAGCATCGACGGTGCCGACGAGGTCGCGAGCCAGACGCGCCGGAGCCGCTCGACGGATCCTCCGGCCACCGCCTCGCGGATCGCGTATCTCGTGTATCCCGCACCCAGGGCCTGATCGACGTGCCTGATTCCGCCCTCGGCGTCGAGCCATTCGGTGAGCGATCTGCGCATCGACCGAGTGTCGTGCATGACGAGGGCAGTGCCATTCGAGACCGGCCTGGCAGGAACAACCTCAGCGACACCCGATGGCGTGGAGGACGAGTCGCCGGTCTCGGGGCGGTGCGTCGGTCAGGCGTTCGCGCGCTGCTCAGGCTGATTCGGGCCGTTCAAGCCTGAGCAGCGCGTTCGTGCCTGAGCAGCGCGTAATGCAGCGCTTGCGTGCGTGCGTGAGCAGCGCACGAGTGCCTGCGAACCGGATGTCGCGGGCGAGCGTCGCGCGGTCACTCGACCCAGGGCACCCCGCCGACCTTGCGGTACGAGACGCCGAGCGCGTCGAGGTGGGTGCCGAGCGCGGCGAGCCGGGCCTGGAACGACGCCTCGTCGCGCGCGCCGTCGGCCGGCGCCGGCGACCACGCGATCTCGGCGATCGCCGTGATGCGCGGGAAGACCATGAACTCCAGGTCGGGCGCCGTGCTGATGGTCTCGGTCCAGACGGGCGCCTCGATGCCGAGGATGTCGGACTCGGCGAGACCCGGCACGATGGCGGTGGGCTCCCAGGCGTAGGCCTCCTCGAGCGTGCTCGGGCCGTCGGCCCAGAGCTGTCCGAGCTTCGTGCCGAGGGGGCCGTCGGGGTCGTCGGGGTACTTCATGTCGAGGTAGGCGACGTCGGCGGGGGAGAGGATCACGCTGCCGCCCTGCTCGACGAACGAGGTGGTGAGCGCGGCGGCGTCGTCGCGAGGCGTCACGAAGTCCCAGTACTGGCCGATCGTGTCGGCCGGCAGGTCGCGCGAGGCGCCCATCTCGTGCCAGCCGATGACGGTCTTGCCGGTCGCGGCGCCCGCCGCCGTGATGCGGCGCACGAGGTCGAGGTAGTCGGCCTCCGAGGTGGCGAGCGACTCGTCGCCGCCGACGTGCAGCCACGGGCCGGGCGTGAGGTCGGCGACCTCGCCGAGCACGTCGGCGAGGAACCGGTCGGTCGCCTCGGCCCGCTCGGGCGAGGCGCAGAGCGACGAGAAGCCGACCTCGATGCCCTCGTAGGGCTTCGGCGCGATGCCTTCGCAGTTGAGTTCGGGGTAGGCGCTGAGCGCCGCGTTCGTGTGCCCGGGCAGGTCGACCTCCGGCACGACGGTCACGAACCGCTCGGCCGCGTACTCGACGATGCGCCGGTAGTCGTCCTTCGTGTAGAAGCCGCCGCCGTCGCCACCGGTCGAGGTCGAGGCGCCGATGCCCGTGAGCTCGGGCCACGCGTCGATCTGCAGGCGCCAGCCCTGGTCGTCGGTGAGGTGCAGGTGCAGCACGTTGAGCTTCAGCAGTGCGATGCGGTCGATGTGGTCGAGCACGTCCTGCACCGGGAAGAAGTGCCGCGCCACGTCGAGCATCGAGCCGCGGTAGGCGAAGCGCGGTGCATCGGAGACGGATGCCGCGGGCACCGTCCATCCGTCGGCCGGCGCCTTCTCGGCATCCGTTCGCTCGATCTCGGCCGGCAGCAGCTGCCGCAGCGACTGGGTGGCCCAGAACAGGCCGGCGGGCGTGTCGGCTGCGAGCCGCACGCCGTCGGAGCCCGACTCGAGCGTGTACCCCTCGGCCGCGCCGTCGGGTGCCTCGCCCGCGGCGACCACGAACGCGATGTCGGATGCCGCGCCCTCGGCCGAGTCGGTGCCGTCGACGACGGGCAGCGGGTAGCCCGTCGACGTGCGCGCGAGCGCGGCGAACGTCTCCGCGACGCCTGCCGCACCCTCGCCGGACGCGACGAGGCGCGTGGTCTCGTCGAGTTCGAAGGGCGCCCGGTCGGGGTAGTCGGCGCTCACGGGCGCGGGCACGATGCCGGTCATGGGTTCTCCGTTCTGCGCCGGTGCGGTGCACGCGGTGAGGGGTGTCGCGAGGACGAGGGCGAGGGCGATCGCGGTCGGGTGTGCGATGCGGCTGCGTCGGGGCATGCGTCCTCGGATGCTCGGTGGGTCGTCGATATGGGAAGGATTCCTGACAAAGCGGAACGGAATCCATCATGGCATCCACGCCGACGCAGCGACAGGGCCTGCCGACATCCGCCGACGCGCCCGCGGCATCCGTTGCTATGCTTGCGGGGTCGCGACTGGCGTTGAGATGGATTCCCATCGGGGAGCGACTGGCGAGTACACGACCGCACGCCTGGGCCGGTACGGATGCCTTGTCGCGCGAGTCGCACGACGAGGAACCCTCGTTTGGTCCGTACCGTCACTGAAGGAGCCAGTCTTGGCCGAGTCCGTTTTCAACGCCCCCCTCTCCGAGGTCGATCCCGAGATCGCCGAGGTCCTCGAGCTCGAGCTCGGTCGCCAGCGCGACTACCTCGAGATGATCGCGAGCGAGAACTTCGTTCCCGTCTCCGTCCTGCAGTCGCAGGGTTCCGTGCTCACGAACAAGTACGCCGAGGGCTACCCCGGCCGCCGCTACTACGGCGGCTGCGAGTACGTCGACATCGCCGAGTCGCTCGCCATCGAGCGCGCGAAGAGCCTGTTCGGCGCCGAGTACGCCAACGTGCAGCCCCACTCCGGTGCCACGGCCAACGCCGCGGTGCTCTCCGCGATCGCGACGCCCGGCGACACGATCCTCGGCCTCGAGCTCGCGCACGGCGGCCACCTCACGCACGGCATGAAGCTGAACTTCTCGGGCAAGCTCTACAACGCCGTCTCGTACGGCGTCGACCCCGAGACCTTCCTCGTCGACATGGACGTGGTGCGCGACAAGGCCCTCGAGCACAAGCCGCAGGTCATCATCGCCGGCTGGTCGGCGTACCCCCGTCACCTCGACTTCGCCGCGTTCCGCGCGATCGCCGACGAGGTCGGCGCGAAGCTCTGGGTCGACATGGCGCACTTCGCGGGCCTCGTGGCCGCGGGCCTGCACCCGTCGCCCGTGCCCTACGCCGACGTGGTGTCGAGCACGGTGCACAAGACGATCGGCGGCCCGCGCTCGGGCTTCATCGTCTCGCGCGACACCGAGCTCGCGAAGAAGCTGAACTCCAATGTGTTCCCGGGCCAGCAGGGCGGCCCCCTCATGCACGTCATCGCGGCCAAGGCCACGGCGTTCAAGATCGCGGCATCCGCCGAGTTCAAGGACCGCCAGGAGCGCACCATCCGCGGTGCGCAGATCCTCGCCGCCCGCCTCACGGCCGACGACTCGCGCGAGGCCGGCGTCGACGTGCTCACGGGCGGCACCGACGTGCACCTCGTGCTCGCCGACCTGCGCAACTCGAAGATCGACGGCCAGCAGGCCGAAGACCTCCTGCACGACGCGCTCATCACCGTGAACCGCAACTCGGTGCCGTTCGACCCCCGCCCGCCGATGGTCACCTCTGGCCTGCGCATCGGCACCCCGGCGCTCGCGACGCGCGGCTTCGGCGACGCCGAGTTCACCGAGGTCGCCGACGTCATCGCCGAGGTGCTCAAGGGCGAGGCGGATGTCGCGGCGCTCCGTGCGCGCGTCGAGGCCCTCACGGCGGCGTTCCCGCTCTACCCGGGCCTCGCGCAGTAGGCCGCCGATGACCGCCATCACGCTCGACGGCGTGGCCACCGCCACCGCCGTCAAGTCCGAGCTGGCCTCGCGCATCGCGGCGCTCCGCGCGAAGGGCGTCGTGCCGGGCCTCGGCACGCTGCTCGTCGGCGACGACCCCGGATCCCGGTCGTACGTCGCGGGCAAGCACCGCGACTGCGCCGAGGTGGGCATCGAGTCGATCCGCGTCGACCTGCCGGCCACGGCGAGCCCGGCCGACGTGCGCGCCGCGATCGCCGACCTCAACGCGGCATCCGAGGTCACCGGGTACATCGTGCAGCTGCCGCTGCCCGCCGGCCACGACGAGAACGCGATGCTCGAGCTCATCGACCCCGACAAGGACGCCGACGGCCTGCACCCGACCAACCTCGGGCGTCTCGTGCTCGGCGTCGCGGGTGAGCTCGCCTCGCCGCTGCCGTGCACGCCCGCGGGCATCGTCGAGATGCTGCAGCGCTACGACGTGCCGATCGCCGGCCGTCACGTCACCGTCGTGGGTCGCGGCATCACGGTCGGGCGCCCGCTCGGCCTGCTGCTCACCCGCAAGGGACTCGACGCGACGGTCACGCTCACGCACTCGCGCACGGTCGACCTGGCCGCCGAGGTTCGCCGGGCCGACATCGTGGTGGCCGCCGTCGGCGTGCCGCACCTCATCGAGCCCGACTGGGTCAAGCCCGGCGCCGCGGTGCTCGACGTGGGCATCACGCGCGTCGAGGACCCGGCCACCGGCAAGGGCCGCCTCACGGGCGACGTCGACCCCGGGGTCGCCGCGGTCGCCGGCCACCTCTCGCCGAACCCCGGCGGCGTCGGGCCCATGACGCGCGCCATGCTGCTCGCGAACGTCGTCAAGGCGGCCGAACTCCGGTAGGCGCCGACGACCACGCACGAGACGACGGATGCCGCGGGCCTGCGCCCGCGGCATCCGTCGTCTCCGGGGTGGTCGTCGTGAGGTTCAGACCCCGACCGACGACGCCTCGGCGAGCTTCTCGGCGCCCTCGGTGAAGGCCTTGCCGAGTTCGGAGTCGCCGAGCCGCGCCCCCAGGTTCGCGAAGACCATCGCCCCGACCGTGCGCCCGACGCTCACGTCGAGGTCGGTCCACTGCGGGCGCGGACGCGGCCCAGGCCACTTGCGGGGCCACGGCGTGCCGCACCAGTCGTCGATGAACTCCGTGACGAAGCCCGACGCCGACTCGCCGCGGACCTCGGCGTCGATCGCGAGCGACGCGATGTGGCTCGCCGCCTCGGCCGCGCCGAACGCGACCTCGGCGACCGGCGGGAGCGGCTGCGGGTTGAGTGCGACCGCGTCGAACCGGGCACGGAACGCGCCGGCGGGCAGGTGCGTGTGCGGGATGATCGCGTCCCACGCGGCCGGAGGGATCCGGCCCAGGTTGATGAGAATGTCGACGGCGCGCATGGTGGCCTCCCGAGGTCGTGTGCAGCTGATGCCCACGGTCTACGCCCCGCCGGTGCACGAGCCCAGCGGGGTGTCCCGGAGCCGCGCATCAGGACCCGCACTGAGACGACGGCCGGCGTGCGCGAGTGCGGCATCGTCGCCTCCCGGTCGCCGCGCGTTCACCCGGGCATCACCCAGGGGCAAGGGACCGGCAAGGCGCCGCTCGTAGCGTCGCAGCATGCTCGAAGTCGGGCGGCCGTCGGGTCGCGCCATGCATCGCGAACCGCGGGTGGTCGCGGTGATCCCCGCGCGCGGCGGCTCGAAGGGGCTGCCGGGCAAGAACCTCGCCGAGGTCGGCGGGGTGCCGCTCGTCGCCCGCGCGGTGCGAGCGGCGGTCGCGGCCCGGAGCATCGACGCGGTGCTGGTCTCGACCGACGACGACGACATCGCCGAGGTCGCCCGCGCCGCCGGCGCCGGTGTCGTCCGACGCCCGGCCGGATTGTCCGGCGACACCGCGAGCTCCGAATCCGCCCTGCTGCACGCGCTGCACAGCGTCGCCGCGCACACGGGCGTCCGCCCGGAGGTGCTCGCGTTCGTGCAGGCCACCTCGCCGTTCATCGATCCGGCGACGCTCGACCGGGCCGTCGAGCGCGTTCGCGGCGGCGGCGAGGACGTCGTCTTCTCGGCCGTGCCGACCCACGTGTTCCTCTGGCGCGAGACGCGCGGCGGGGCCGGGGGCGTGAACCACGATGCATCCGTTCGCCAGCGCCGCCAGGATCGCGAACCCGAGTTCGCCGAGACGGGCGCCTTCTACGTCATGCGCGCCGACGACTTCGAGCGCTCCGGTCACCGCTTCTTCGGCCGGGTCGGCATCGAACGCGTGCGCGCCGACCACGCGATCGAGATCGACGACGCCGACGACCTCGCCCGCGCCCGCCTGCTCGCCACGACGGCCGACCCGCTCGCCGGGGTCGGCGATCCGCGGCATCCGATCGTCGACGTCGACGCGGTCGTCACCGATTTCGACGGCGTGCACACCGACGACACCGCCTGGGTCGACACGCTGGGCCGCGAGTCGGTGCGCGTGAGCCGCAGCGACGGGGCCGGCGTCGCCCGGTTGCGGGCGGCCGGCGTCCCGGTGCTGATCCTCAGCGCCGAGGCGAACCCGGTCGTCGCCCGCCGCGCCGAGAAGCTCGGCGTCGAGTGCCTGCACGGCGTCGATGCGAAGGGCGAGGCGCTCGCCGAATGGGCCGAGGCCCGCGGCGTCGACCTCGACCGCATCGCCTACGTCGGCAACGACCGCAACGACCTGCCCGCGCTCGAACTCGTCGGTTGGCCGGTCGCCGTGCGCGACGCGGTGCCCGACGTGCTCGCCGCGGCCCGGCACGTGCTCGAACGCCGTGGCGGGCACGGTGCGGTGCGAGAGCTCGCCGACCTGGTCCTCGCCGCGCGCGAGCAGACCCTCCGCGAACGGGCGACCCGCGACGCGGCGCGAGACGACGCGACCCGCGACGCGGCGCGAGACGACGCGACCCACGACCACCCCCACCACGTGCGCGCCGCGGCGCGCTGAACGCGAGGAGCAGCTCATGTCGGTGCGCATCGGACGATCCCTGATCGGCCCCGGAAACCCCGTCTACGTCATCGGCGAGATCGGCCTGAACCACAACGGAGACGTCGAGATCGCCAAGCGGCTCATCGACGTCGCCGTCGAGTCGGGTGCGCAGGCCGTGAAGTTCCAGAAGCGGACGCCCGAGATCGCCACGCCCGAGCACATGCGCGACGTGCTCCGCGAGACGCCGTGGGGCACGATGACCTACCTCGAGTACCGGCACCGCGTCGAGTTCGGCGAGGCGGAGTACCTCGAGATCGCCTCGTACGCGATGCGCGCGGGGGTCGACTGGTTCGCCTCGCCGTGGGACGTCCCCTCGGTCGCGTTCCTCGAGGGACTCGATGTCGTCGCCCACAAGGTGGCCTCGGCCTCGATCACCGACCTCGAGCTGCTCGACGCGCTCGCCGCGACGGGCAAGCCGATCATCCTCTCGACGGGCATGTCGACCATCGAGGAGATCGACCGGGCCGTCGACCGCCTCGACCGCGACCGGCTCGTGCTCATGCACGCCACGTCGAGCTACCCGATGCCCGAGCACGAGGCGAACCTGCGCATGATCCAGACGCTGGGCTCGCGGTACCCGGGCGTGCCGATCGGGTACTCGGGCCACGAGCGCGGCCTCCAGATCTCGCTCGCCGCGGTCGCGCTCGGCGCCGTCGCCGTCGAGCGGCACATCACGCTCGACCGGGCCATGTGGGGGTCCGACCAGGCCGCCTCGCTCGAGCCGCAGGGGTTCGATCACCTCGTGCGCGACATCCGCATCATCGGCGACGCCATGGGCGACGGCGTCAAGCGCGTGTTCCCCGGCGAGGAGGCACCGCGCGCCAAGCTCCGTCGCGTGCCCGCATGATGTTCGACCGGTCGAGGTCCGCAGGTGCAACGGATGCCGCGGGCCGGCGCCTGCTGGTCATCGCCGACTCCGACTCGTACGTGAAGTGGGGTGCGACCCTCGCCTCGACGCTGCCGCCGCATTGGCGCGTGCAGCTCGTCGTGCTCGCCTCGCCCGTGCAGCCGAGCGCGACGCAGCTCGCGCACGCGCTCGCAGGCACGGCGTTCTCACCGACCCGCACCCGGATCCTGCACCTCGACGATCTCGACGGGCTGCTCGACGTGTTCGATCCGCATGCGGTGCTGCTGTCGCTCCGCGGTCCGTTCGTGCGCGTCGTCGCTCCGCTCATCGAACGTCGTCCGAATCGACCGGTGCTGGTGAGCGGGTTCCCGGGCCTCACGATCCCGGCGGTGCCGAAGGCGGTGGTCTACCGCGAGCAGACCGACCTCGTGGTGCTGCACAGCCGCCGCGAGGTGCGCGAGTTCCGGGCGAACGCCGCCGGACTCGGACTCGGCACGACCTTCGCGCTCGCGACGCTGCCGTTCCTCGCGGGCGCGGGCGCGGGCGCGGGCGGAGGCGCGCGTGCGACGGCCGACGGCCCCGATCAGGGAACGACGGATGCCGCGGCCGCGCCCCGGAGAGACGGTGCGGACCGGCCGGGGGCCCGCCCGGAGGCATCCGCCCGCACCGACATCGTGTTCGCGACCCAGGCCAAGGTGCCCGCGGAACGCGAGGACCGCGTCCACCTGCTCGGCGCGCTCGCCGAGCTGGCACGCCGGCGACCCGACCGGCGCGTCGTCGTCAAGGTGCGTGCCCGGCGCGGCGAGGCCCAGACGCACGACGAGTCGTTCGACTACGCCGACCTCATGTCCGAGGTCGACCCGCCCGCGAACCTGGTGATCGAGGACGGCCCGATGGCCGAGAAGCTCGCGCGGGCGTCCGCGCTCGTCACCGTCAGCTCGACCGCCGTGCTCGAGGCCGTGGCGCTCGAGCTCCCTGCGCTCGTGATCCAGGACTACGGCGTCTCGGCGGCGATGATCAACCTCGTCTTCGAGGATTCGGGGCTCATCGGCTCGACGGCCGACCTCGTCGAGGGTCGCTTCAGGTCGGCGGATGCCTCGTGGCTGGCCGACAACTACTTCCACGACCGGGAGGCGGCCGACTGGGTGCGTCGGCTCGACGCCTTCATCGAGGCGCGCGAGATCGTGCCGCTCGCGCGCCTGGAGCGTCGGCGCGACCTGTCGGGCGGCGTGCTGCGGGCGGCGTTCGAGCGGCGGCGCATGCTCGGCTCGCACGATCGCAGCGTGCTCGGCACGCTCGCGTGGGGCGTCGGGGTTCCGGCCCGCGGCGTCGTGCGCCGAGTGCGGCGCCTGCGTTCGCGTTGGGAGCGCCGCGGCGTGCCCACGGCGGTGCGGGAGCGGGTGGCCGGATGGACGCCCGAGTCCGTTCGTGCGTCTGAAGCCGGGTCGGTGACCTCGGAACGCTCAGCCGACGGCGGACGCGTGCCGCTCGGCATGGCCGAGGTATGACTCGGCGTTCCGGCGGATGCCCGCCTGTTCGTCTTCGGTGAGCTCGCGCCGCACTTTCGCGGGCACCCCGGCGACGAGCGAACCCGGCGGCACGACGGTGCCCTCGAGCACGACGGCGCCGGCGGCGACGAGCGAACCGGCGCCGATGACCGCGCCGTTCAGCACCGTGGCATTCATGCCGATGAGGCAGTCGTCTTCGACCGTGCAGCCGTGCAGCACGGCGCCGTGCCCCACCGAGACGCCCGAGCCCAGCACCAGCGGGAACCCGCGGTCCACATGGCACGCGACGGTGTCCTGCAGGTTCGAACGCTCGCCGATCGAGATCGGTTCGGCCTCGGCGCGGAGCACCGCGTTGTACCAGACGCTCGCCTGCGCGGCCAGGCGCACATCGCCGACGAGCACCGCGCCGGGCGCGACGAATGCCGTCGCGTCGAGGACCGGGGCCGGCACTCCGGCGAGGGCGAGGATGCGGGCCGACGGTTCTGCGCTCATGGCGCCAGCCTAGCCGCGGTCGGCGCGCCGGCTTCGGGAGAGCGAGATGCGCACGAGCCGGTACAGCGCGCCCGCGGCGAAGACGGCGAGGCCGCCGACCACGGCCTCGACGGGCAGGGTGACGACGAGCACGAGGCATCCGATCGCCCCGGCGGCACTCAGCCACCGCGGCACCCGACGTTCGGCCCGTGGCTGGGTCAGCGCGGCGGCGTTGGCCACGAGGTAGTACGCCAGCACGCCGAACGAGCTGAACCCGATCGCGCCGCGCAGGTCGACGAGCAGCACGAGCGCCACGATCGCCGCGGCGACGACGATCTCGGCGACCCACGGCACGCGCGTGCGTGCGTGCACCGACGCGAGCGGAGCGGGCAGCTCGCGGTCGCGCGCCATGGCGAGCGTCGTGCGCCCGATGCCCGCGATGAGCGCGAGCATCGCGCCGAACGCCGCGACGCCCGCGGTGACCTGCACCACCGGCACGAGCCAGGTCCATCCGCTCACGACCACGAGATCGGCGAGCGGCGCATCGCCCGATGCCGCGAGCGCGGCGGGGCCGAGCACGAGCAGCAGCAGCACCGCGAGGGCCGCGTACAGGGCCATGACGATGCCGAGCGCGATCGCGATGGCGCGCGGGATCGTGCGGGCGGGTTCGCGAACCTCCTCGCCGAGCGTTGCGATGCGCGCGTAGCCGGCGAACGCGAAGAAGAGCAGTCCGGCCGACTGCAGCACGCCGTACCAGCCGAGTGCGGGTGCGTCGATGCCCTGCTGCTCGGGCACGCCGTCCGTGAGCAGCTGCCCGGCGCCGGCGACGAGCACGAGCCCGAGCACGGCGAGCACGGCGGTCACGATCACGGTCGCCGCCTTGGCGGTGCGCGTCACGCCGAGCAGGTTGACGCCTGCGAGCACGAGCACCGCGAGCACGGCGACCGGCTTCTCCCAGGCCGTCGGCACCAGGTAGTCGGCCGCGATCAGCGCCATCGCGGCGCAGCTCGCGGTCTTGCCGACCACGAAGCCCCACCCGGCGAGGAACCCGGGCCATTCGCCGAGGCGCTCGCGCCCGTAGCGGTAGGCGCCGCCCGACTCGGGGTACCGGGCGGCGAGCTGGCCGGTCGAGCTCGCATTCGCGAACGCCACGAAGGCGGCGATCGCGAGGCCGGCGACGAGCCACGCCCCGGCCGCCTGGGCCGCCGGTACCCACACCGCGAACACGCCGGCCCCGATCATCGACGCCAGTCCGATCGCGACGGCGTCGCGCAGGCCGAGGTGTCGGGCGAGGGCAGGGCGGTCGGTCACGGTCGCACCCTACGGCATGCGGATGTCGCGGCGGTGGCCGGCGGCATCCGCCCGACTTCGTAGGATCGACCCATGCCCACCACGCCCAGCCACCCCGCCGTCGACCGCGTCGCCGAAGCCCTCGCGGGCCACGGCCTCTCGCCCGAGATCGTCTGGTTCGACGACGCCGTGACGACCGCCCCGCTCGCCGCCGACGCACTCGGCGTCGAGGTCGGGCAGATCGCGAACTCGCTCGTGTTCACGCTCGACGGCGAGCCGATCCTCGTGCTCACGTCGGGCGCGCACCGCGTCGACACCGACTGGCTCGGCGCGCAGCTCGGCGGAAGCATCGGCCGTGCCACGAAGGAGACGGTGAAGGACGCCACGGGGCAGGTGATCGGCGGCGTCGCCCCGGTCGGCCATCCGTCGCCCGTTCGCACGATCGTCGACGTCGACCTCGCAGGCTACGACCGGGTGTGGGCAGCCGCGGGGCACGCGAAGACGGTCTTCCCGACGAGCTTCGACGAGCTCGTGCGCATCACGGGCGGCACGCCGCACGCGGTCGAGCCGGGAGCGATCGCATGACCTCGACGTCGGTCTCCTGGCCGCGCCGGGCGGGCGAGCTCGAGCTGCGGCCGCCGACCCGTGCCGACCTCGATGGCGTGCTCGCCTGGCGCAACGATCCCGCGGTGAAGCGCTGGCTGCTGCGCACGACGGTCGAGCCCGAGGCGTTCACGACGGCGTGGCTCGACAGCGTCGCGGACCCCGACCAGCACGCCGTCGTCGCCGTGCTCGACGGGCGCGTCGTCGCCACCGGATCGCTCGACGTGCACGACGGCATGGGGCAGTTCGACGGCGACGACTGGCGCAGGGCCGAGGGCCTGCTCGGCTACCTCGTCGACCCGGCGCACGCCGGCCGCGGCTTCGCGACCGACATCGCCCGCACGCTCCTCGACCTCGCCTTCTCGGAACTCGGACTTCACCGCGTCACGGCCGGCTGCTTCGCCGACAACCGCGCGTCGTGGCGGGTCATGGAGAAGCTCGGCATGCGCCGCGAGCAGCACGGCGTGCGCGACTCGTGGCACGCCGAACTCGGGTGGGTCGACGGCTACACGTACGCGATCCTCGCGGAAGAGTGGTCCTCGCCCGGAGCCTGAGCCCCGGCTTCGACGTCGGCGCGGGCGCAGGGTCGGACCTCACGCGTCGCGACCGATGTCACGCGTCGCGTCCGACGTCACGCGTCGCGACCGACCTCACGCGTCGCGTCGGGCGCCCTCGCTCGGTCGCACGACGAACGTCGTCGGCTCGCGGTAGCCCTGCGCGGCGAAGGCGGCCCTCACCTCGCGTTCGACGACGGGCACGAGCGCGTCGATCACGAGCGCGATCGCCGATCCGCCGAAGCCGCCGCCGGTCATCCGGGCGCCGATCGCGCCCTGGGCCTGCGCGGTCTCGACGGCGAGGTCGATCTCGGGCACCGTGATCTCGAAGTCGTCGCGCATCGACACGTGCGAGGCGTCGAGCAGCGGGCCGATCGCACCGGCGCCGTGTTCGCGCAGCGTGCGCACGGTGTCGAGCACGCGCTGGTTCTCGGTCACGATGTGGCGCACGCGGCGGAAGGTCTCGTCGTCGAGCACGCTCGCGGCCCGCTCGAGGTCGTCGACGCGCACGTCGCGCAGCGAGTCGACGCCGAGCGCGCGAGCACCCGCTTCGCACGAGGCGCGCCGTGCCGCGTAGCCGCCGGTGGCGTGCGCATGCGACACGTTCGTGTCGATGACGAGGATCGAGAGGCCGTCGGCGACGAGCCCGAGCGGGATCACCTCGGCGTCGAGGCTGCGGCAGTCGAGGAACACGGCCGCGTCGGCGTGCGAGAGGAGCGAGGCCGACTGGTCGAGGATGCCGGTGGGCGCGCCGACCACGCGGTTCTCGGCGAGTTGGCCGACCTTGGCGAGCGTCGGCCGGTCGAGGCCGAGTCCCCAGTGCTCGTCGAGCGCAAGGGCGACGGAGCACTCGATCGCGGCCGACGACGAGAGACCGGCGCCGACGGGCACGGTGCTCGAGATGTGCAGGTCGACGCCGCCGACGTGCTCGAGGTCGGCGCCGAACTGCGAGAGCGCCCAGACGACGCCGAGCGGGTACGCCGACCAGCCCTCGAGCTCCTCGGGGGAGAGCTCGTCGAGGTGCACCTCGACCGGGTCGGGGGCGAACGTCGACGAGACGCGCACGAGCCGGTCCGCGCGGATGCCGAGTGCGACGCTCGCACGCTGGTCGATCGCGAACGGGAACACGAAGCCGTCGTTGTAGTCGGTGTGCTCGCCGATGAGGTTCACCCGGCCGGGCGCCGACCACACGCCGACGGGCTCGTGGCCGGTGCGCTCGATGAATCCGCGGGTCGCGGTCTCGACGGGGTTCTCGGTCATGCGGGGGTTCCTTCGGTCTCGGATGCCGCGGCATCCGTCGTCGCGTTCGTCTGGGTGTCGTCGTCCGCCGCCGCGGCGATCGCCCTGCGGAGCGCGTCGGCGGCGGCCTCGGGTGCGACGTCGCCGATCCAGGCGCCCTTGGCGGCCTCGGACCCGGCGAGGAACTTGAGCTTGTCGGCCGCACGGCGAGGGCTCGTGATCTGGAGCATCAGCCGCACGTCGTCGCGGTGCTCGTGCACGGGCGCCTGGTGCCAGGCCGCGATGTAGGGCGTGGGGGAGTCGTAGAGCCGGTCGATGCCGCGCAGCAGCTGGAGGTAGAGCCCGGCGAGCTCGTCGCGTTCTGCGAGCGTCGTGGCGGCGAAGTCGGGCACGTGGCGGTGGGGCAGCAGGTGCACCTCGATGGGCCAGCGCGCGGCGAACGGCACGAACGCGGTCCAGTGCTCGCCCGAGAGCAGCACGCGGGGGCCGTTGCGCTCGCGCTCGAGGATGTCGCCCATGAGCGTGGGGCCGTAGTCGTCGATCGCGGCGAGCAGCCGCTCGGTGCGCGGCGTGATGTAGGGGTAGGAGTAGATCTGGCCGTGCGGGTGCGGCAGGGTGACGCCGATCTCGCGGCCGCGGTTCTCGAACGGGAACACCTCCTGCACGCCGGGCAGGGCCGAAAGCGCGGCGGTGCGGTGCGCCCACGCCTCGATCACCGTGCGCGCGCGCGAGCGCGAGAGCGAGCCGAACGAGCCCTCGTGCTCGGGGCTGAAGCACACGACCTCGCACCGGCCGATCGAGGTCTTCGTCCGCTCGAGGCCGACGCGACGGAGGTCGGCGAGCGCCTCGGCGTCGGAGGCGCCGGGTTCGGCGAGCGCGGGACCGAACGAGGGGGAGCGGTTCTCGAACACTGCGACGTCGTACAGGCTCGGGATCTCGGACGGGTTCTCGGGGGTCTGCGGCGCGAGCGGGTCGAGGTGCGCCGGCGGCAGCATGACGCGGTTCTGGCGTGCTGCGGCGATCGAGACCCATTCGCCGGTGAGCGGGTCCTGACGCATGTGCGCGTTCGCCGGGCGCGGGTCGAGCACGCGGGCGTCGACCGAGCGCTCGGCCGCGAGCACGGTGTCGGCGTCGTCGAAGTAGATGAGGTCGCGACCGTCGGCGAGCTGCGCCTGGCGTACCGCGATGGCGGGGTCGAAGACCGGTTCGGTGTCATGCACGCGGCCACCCTACGCGTTTTTCGTTTTGCAAACAACCGGGTTTCGTATTGCAAAACGCCGCCGGTTGATTGAAGATACCGACATGACGGATGCCGCGCACGAGCCACTGCCCGTTCCCGCGTCGTCCGCCGCGACGCTCCCCGCCCCGGAGCGCAGGCAGCGGGCGCTCGCCCTCGTCGCCGAGCGCGGATTCGTGCGCGTGGCCGAGCTCAGCAGCGTGTTCGGCGTCACCACCGTCACCGCTCGGGCCGACCTCGACGCGCTCGAACGCGGAGGCTCCATCCGGCGCGTGCACGGCGGAGCCGTTCCGCTCACCTCGCTCATCGAGGCCGAGCGGCCCGAACGCGAGCCCAGCTTCGAAGAGGCGCTCGCGGCATCCGTCGAACCGAAGCGCCTCATCGGCCTGCACGCGGCCTCGCTCGTGCGCAGCGGTCAGAGCATCATCCTCGACGTCGGCACGACCACCCTGCAGATCGCAAGGTCGCTGCGCGCCAGGGCCGACCTCGAAGACCTCACGATCTTCACGAACGGACTCTCGATCGCCCTCGAGCTCGAACCCGAGATCCCGAGGTTCACGGTCATCGTCACCGGCGGCAGCCTCCGCCCGAAGCAGCACTCGCTCGTGCACCCGCTCGCCGGATCCATGCTCGACGAGGTGCACGTCGACCTCGCCTTCATCGGCTGCAACGGCGTCGACCCCGTGCACGGCGTGACCAACGCCAACCTGCCAGAGGCCTCCGTGAAGACGCTCATGCTGAAGGCCGCGGCGCGCTCGATCGTCGTGGCCGACGCCACCAAGCTCGGCGAGGTGCACCTCGGGCGCATCGCCGCCGTCGACGCCTTCGACACGCTCGTCACCGATGCCGCAGCGCCCTCCGCCCTCATCGCCGAACTGGGCGAGGTCGGCCTCGCGACGGCCATCGCGCGAGACCCTAGAGTTGAGGCATGACGCTTCCCACGGGCGAGCAGTTCGTGCTCGAGACCTCGACCGCGAGCGGTGACCTCCGCGCCACGATCACGGCCGTGGCCGCCGGCATCCGCAGCCTGAGCATCAACGGCATCGACCTCGTTCCCGAGTACGCCGAAGACCTGCCGACCCCCATGGGCGCCGGCATCGTGCTCGTGCCGTGGCCCAACCGCATCCGCGACGGCGTGTGGCGCGACGACGACGACGTCGAACACCGGCTCGCGATCACCGAGCCCAAGTTCAACAACGCGATCCACGGGCTCCTGCGGTACGCCGAGTACCGCGTGGTCGACCAGCAGCGCGACTCGGTGACCCTCGCAGCGAACATCTACCCGCAGCTCGGCTATCCGTTCCTGCTCGAGACCGCGGTGCACTACGAACTCGTGTCCGACGGACTCCGCGTCACGCACCACCTCGAGAACCAGGGCGGCGAGGCCGCGCCGGTCGCCATCGGCACCCACCCGTACCTCAAGATCGGCGACGTGCCGACGGGCGACCTCGTGCTTCGACTCGACGCCGCGAGCCACATCGAGGTCGACGACCGCCTGCTGCCGACCGGCGAGGTGCCCGTCGACGGCACCGAGTGGGACCTCCGCGAGGGCCGCCGCGTCTCCGAGCTCTCGCTCGACGACGCCTTCGGCGAGGTCACCGCGCACGACGGCGAGGTGCTCCACTCGCTCACCGCGCCAGACGGACGCAGCGTGTCGATCTGGGCGAATGACGAGTTCGCGTACGTGCAGGTCTACACGACGCACCGGTTCCCGGGCGAAGACGGCCAGGTCGCCATCGCGATCGAGCCCATGACCGCGCCGGCCGAGGCGTTCAACTCGGGTCGCGGCTTGCGCCGGCTCGACCCCGGCGAGGCCTGGGAGCTCTCGTGGGGCATCCGTTTCGAGGGCTTCAGCGCCGAGTAGCCGAGCAGGCCGCGCCGGTCGGCAGATCTGCCTGCCCGAGTGTTCAGCCGGTCCGGCAGCTCAGCCCGTCGAGCAGGTGCCGGAGTCGACCAACTGCTCCAGCGAGGCCGCATCGCCGGCGAACGAGGTCAGCGTCGACACCGGGATCGCGAAGCCGACGTTCTCGACGCTTTCCGACTTCGCGAAGACCACGCCGGCGACCTCGCCGTCGCCCGTGAGCACGGGTCCGCCCGAGTTTCCGTGGTCGACGTCGGCGGCCAGCGTCATGACGTCGCGCGTCGCGGTTCCGTCGCCCTCGCGGAAGGTCACCGCCCCCACCGACATGACCTGGCCGGGCCGCAGTTCGAGCGGCCCGCCGAACGGATAGCCCGCGACCGCGACGGCGTCACCCGTTGCGGCATCCGTCACCGTCAACGACGCCGCGTCGAGCCCGTCGACCGCGATGACCGCGAGGTCGAGGTCCGCGTCGAACGCGACGATCCGACCCGAGCGCGCTTCGAGGCCGGGCGTCTCGACGACCGGCTCGTCGACCCCGGCCACGACGTGCGCGTTGGTCACGATGCGGTCGGGCGCGATCACGAATCCGCTGCCGGACATCGACACGCCGCACTCGAACGCGGTTCCGGTGATCCGGACCACGGATGCCGCGGCCTGCGCGATCTCGGGATCATCGACGCCGCCCGAGGGCAGCGTCGGGGCGTTCGGCGGCACCTCGAGCACGTCGACCAGCCACGGCAGGGCCTCGCCGACCGCCGCGGATCGCACTTCGGCGAGGAACCGCTGGGCGGGCGTCGGGGTGATGGCCTCGATCGCGCCCAGCACGCGCGATCCCGCGATCGCCGGCGACAGCACTGGCACGCCCATCGCCGAGACCCCCGAGGCGACGAGCAGCAGGACGAAGACGGTCACGAGCAGGTTGCCGACGGCGCCGAGGATCCGGTCGACGACGCCGAGCTTCACGGCCACGGCGCCGCGGCCGAGCACGGCGCCGAGCGCGCCGCCGGCCGTTCCGCCGATCGCGACGAGCACGAGCGCGGAGCCCAGTGCGGCGGGCGCCCGCCACTCGGGTGCCGCGACGAGGCCCATGACCCACGGCATCACGAAGGCCGCGGCGACCGCGCCCAGCAGCACGCCGATGAGGCCCGCCGCCGTGCGGAGGAGGCCGGCGCGGTACCCGTTCACCACGGCGCCGATCAGCAGGAGCACGAGCAGCACGTCGAGCAGCAGGCTCCAGTCCATGTTCCTCCAGTGCTCGATGCGGTGATCCCGGGTGACCGGTCGAGGACTCCTCGGCCGGCGCCGCGCTCGGACCGTGCAGCGCGGACCTCAAGCCTGCGGCATCCGCCTCGGAACCTGCTGAACCGCACCGCGGCGAGGCCCGAGTTCACGGTTTCCACGACCGGACGCGCACCTGCCCCCGCGACCTCGTGGGCGGCCCACAACCGCCCCGGCCGGCGGGGGTGCGTCGGTTAGCCTCGGAGTGGCCGCGCTGTCGGCCCAACACCACGATCACACGATGAGGAGTGACATGCGCGTCGGGATGTTCCTGAACTATGCGGGCGGGTTCCGCGAGGTGGCCGACGAGGTCGCCGAGCTCGAGCAGGCGGGCGTCGACCTCATCGCCGTGCCCGAGGCGTACTCGTTCGACGCCGTCAGCCAACTCGGCTTCCTCGCGGCGCGCACGACGAGGATCACGCTCGCCTCCGGCATCCTGCAGCTCTACACGCGCACGCCCACGCTCACGGCGATGACGGCCGCCGGACTCGACTACGTCTCGGGAGGCCGCTTCGAACTGGGCATCGGCGCCTCGGGGCCCCAGGTCATCGAGGGATTCCACGGCGTGCGCTACGATGCGCCGCTCGGCCGCACGCGCGAGATCATCGATATCTGCCGCATGACCTGGCGTCGCGAGCCCGTCGTGCACGAGGGGCGGAACTACTCGATCCCGCTGCCCGCGGGCGAGGGCACCGGACTCGGCAAGCCGCTGAAGCTCATCAACCACCCCGTGCGCGAGCGCATCCCGATCACGGTCGCCTCGCTCGGCCAGAAGTCCGTCGAGCAGACCGCCGAGATCGCCGACGGCTGGCTGCCCATGTTCTTCCACCCCGAGAAGGCGACGGATGTCTGGGGCGACGCGCTCGCCGCAGGCACGGCGAAGCGGTCGGCCGACCTCGCCCCGCTCGACGTGTTCGCGAGCCCCGCGCTCGCGATCACCGAGGACCCCGACCTCACAGCCCTCGCCCTCGCCGCCGCCAAACCGCAGCTCGCGCTCTACGTCGGCGGCATGGGTGCGCGCGGCAAGAACTTCTACAACGACCTCGTCGCGAGCTACGGCTTCGAGGCGGATGCCGCGCGCATCCAGGACCTCTACCTCGAGGGTCGTCGTGAGGAGGCCGTGGCCGCCGTGCCCGACGACCTCGTGCGCGCGATCTCGCTCATCGGCTCCACGTCGGAGGTCGCCGAGCGCGTCGCGGCGTTCCGGCAGGCGGGCGTCACCACGCTCGCGGTCACGCCGCTCGCGCGCAACTCGGCCGAGCGCATCGCGCTGATGTCGGGACTGCGGTCGATCGTCGGTTGAATCCTGCGTGGATCGACGCGTATTCCGGCTCTGATCTGCTTCCGGGGCGGCGTTCGCGCGTGTGCGAGTCGTGGTCGCGCTCTCACGTGAACCGTTTC
This sequence comes from Agromyces sp. CF514, assembly GCF_900113185.1. Taxonomy (NCBI): domain Bacteria; kingdom Bacillati; phylum Actinomycetota; class Actinomycetes; order Micrococcales; family Microbacteriaceae; genus Agromyces; species Agromyces sp. CF514. Next base: position 1,625,354 of record NZ_FOZD01000001.1, read on the forward strand.
ACGACGGGCGCCGCGACTTTTGCCGAACCGGCTCGAAAAGTCCCTGAAAAACACTGGTGTTCGCGCGTCCAGAAGCGTACGGTGAATCCCAATTCGCACGGAGTCGTGCGGACCAAGGGGACACTTGGGGAGGGGCCGTCGGGGCGGGAGCGCCACCTTCGAACGAGGGCGAACTCCCGCCAGACGGTGTCCCGGTTCATCCGATCGAGTCTGATCACGATCGATCGCCGAGATCGGCAGTCTGCGCCGTCGGATCGCGGTGGGCCCCGTGGGGCTCGAACCCACGACCCGCGGATTAAAAGTCCGCTGCTCTGCCAACTGAGCTAGAGGCCCGCGTCACCACATTACCCGGTGCGAAGGGCCGGTTCGTGCCCAGATCGCACGCGGCGAAGCACGGTGCCGGCCGCCGGCGCGACGCCTCCAAGCGGCGCACATCGTGCAGCCGACGAGGCGAGCACGGCATCGACGCGGGTACCCTTGACGGCAATGGCTTCCGACGACTCCTTCCACCGTCCGACCAAGTTCCCGCCGCACGTGTTCGACTCGTACCTCGGCGGCGAAGACCCTGCGCGGCTCAGCCGAATGGCCCACGACACGGCCGCGGCCCTGCTCGCGCGTGTTCGCGAGGACCCCGATCCCGAGGTGATCGCGCGCCTCGTCTCGTACACCGACGAGCACGGCATCGACGCGATCGCCGAACTCTGGTCGCAGGCGTCGGCGAAGAGCCTCCCGGGTGCTCTCTGGCGGGTCTACCTGCTGCGCACGCTCATCCGGCAGGATCCAGAGGGAGTCAGCCTCGGCTACCAGCGGGGTGCCGAGATGTCGCACACGATCGATCAGGTCGTCGCGGGCGCTCCTGCTCCGGCGGGGCCCGACGAGGTGCGCGAGCTCGCCGACCGCATCCTGCACGGGCTCTTCGTGGGCGACTTCGCGGTCGCGCTCGACCGGGCTGCCGCGTTCTGCCGACTCGTGTCGGCCGGGTACACGAGCCTGGCCGACGACGCCGACGCGGTCGACCACGTGCACCCCGAGCGCTCCCGCAGCCTCACGCAGCGTGCGCTCCGGCTCACGCAGCTCGCCGACGAGCTCGTCGCCTGCGCGCGGCTCTGGCGTCGCGACGCACTCGACTGAGCCGAACGCTCGCCGATGCCGCGAGCCGGGTCCGTGCGAACGGGCGGATGCCGCGGCATCCGCTCGCCGTCGCCTCACGCCGGATCGGGCATCGCGGAATACCGCACCCCCTCGCCTCGTTTACACTTGACGTGGCCGGCCGCAGTAACCCCGGGCTCCAATATTCGCCGCTCCGAGCGGCCTCGCGCCGAGAGGCGTTCCTGCGGCCGGCCTCATCATGCCGGCGCCACGTCGTGGCCTGCGGGTTCAGCCCGCCGCCTCGACGGTGAGGACCTCCGCGACCGACTCGCCCCACACCGTCGTGCGGAGTGCGAGGTCGGTGCGGCCCCCGCGCCCGGCGGGGGAGTGCGTCTCCACGTACCGGCCGGGCCGCACCCGGGCGTCGTGCGCCCAGAGCTCGTCGAGCTCGATCTCGGCGGCCGCATCGCCGGCGTCGGCGGCGACGGTGAGGCGGGCGACCAGGTCGGTGAGCTCGACCTGCTCGGCGGTGAGTTCGTCGCCGGGGAAGGCCATCGCACCCCAGCCGTCCCACAGCAGCACCTCGCAGCACTGCCGGTGCGCGAGGTCGGCGATCACGTAGCGGTGCACGAACGACGGCCCGTGGAACGGCGTCCCGGGTCCGACGCCGTGGTCGGCGAGATCGGTGCGTCCGGAGCGGTACTCCAGCCAGGCCTCCGCGGCCGTGCGGAACCCCGCGTGCCCGCCGCGCGGCAGGTCGTCGACCGCGAACGCGTACCCCGCCTGCTCGAGCTCGGGGTCGAACCGGCGCCAGCGCTCGGCTGCCGCATCCCACCGTTCGGCGACGACGTGGTCGTGCCGGTACCCGGCCGAGAAGTACCCCGCGAAGCCGAGCCGGGTGCGCGCCGGGATGCCGTGCTCGCGCAGGATCGCGACCGCGAGCAGCGAATGGTCGCGGCAGCATCCGCCGAGCCGGCACGCCGGCGGACGCGGGGCATCGAGCGCACCCGCCTGCCGAGCGGTGAGCGCGTCGAGCTGCGACGAGACCCATCGTCGATCGATGTCGTCGACCTGCTCGGGTCCGACGCCGCCGGGCGTCGCGCGGTAGTGATCGACGAGACCCTCGACCGTGCGGTGCAGCGCGGCGAAGTCGGTGCCGACGCCGCGCAGCAGGTCGGCGTGCGATCCCGGATCGGTGAAGGGCGAGTGCGTGCGATACCGCGCGAGCAGTGCCTCGGCGATCGACGAGGAGGGCGCCGCGCCGACCTCTGTGGCGGCTGAGGCGGCTGAGTCGGTGACGTGCTGATCGGTCATGCGCCCGAGCGTACGGTCGGCCCCAGGGGCGGGGTCAAGCGCGCGCACCGGATGCCGCGGGCGGGCCTCGTCGTCGACCGGCGGCCGACCGAGGTCACGGACCCGCGATCGGCAGTGCGATCGTCGCGACGACCTCGCAGGGCGACGTGCTCCACGGGCGTTCGTACAGCTCGCGTGGAGCGCCGGTCGCGCCGCCGCGCCGTTCGGCCGCTCGCGTGACGGCGTCGTAGAAGCGCAGCAACGACGGGTACACGAGCTCGGCGGCGGTGACGTCGACCGCGACGTACGCGGTGGCGGGGTGCACGCGCAGCACGATCTCGTCAGCCGGATCGCACGTGTCCGAGTACGGGACGACGACCTCGACCCGACCCGGCAGCCCGTGGCCGACTGGATCGTGGAAGACGAACCAGTGCGCGTCGGCCGGCCGGGCCCCCTGCTCCGCGAGGTGCCGGCGCAGCGTGATGACGCCGGCGATCGAGGTGGGCACGAGCTCGGCCTGCTCGACCACGTGCGTGATCGACGCGACCTTGAGGGCCGGCCGCTGGGTCGCGTGCACCCGCGCGTCGACGGCGCTCGCCGAGGCGGGATCGAGGTGGGCGAGGGACGCGGCATCCGTCACGAGGTCGACGACCTGGCTGCGTTCGGCGAACACGGCCCGCTCGTTCGACCACCAGTCGGTGAGCGCGCCGCGCAGTGCGTCGGGCGGTGCGTCGAGCAACGCGTGCACCCTGGCCAGCGGCACGCCGATGCGCCGCAGCGCCTGGATCGACCTGGCCCGCGCGAGTTCGGCCTCGCCGTAGCGGCGGTAGCCGGTGACCTCGTCGACCGCGGCGGGCACGAGCAGGCCCCTCGCCTCGTACACGCGCAGCGCCTTCAACGACAGCCCGGACGCACGACTCATCTCGCCCGTGCCGAGTTCGTGCATGGCTCGACCGTAGCGCTCCCGGACGACCCCGGCGAGCCCTCGGGCGGCGGTGCGACGCGCGCGGCCGGGCGGCGGCATCCGCGTAGCATCGAGGCATGACCGTCACCCTGCTGCTCGAGCCGCTGCCCGCCGACGCCCGCCTCGACGACCTCGCGTCGACGTTCCGCGAGGTGCCGGCGGATGCCCCCGCGCTGCGCGTCGGCGAACTCTCGACGCAGCGCGGCGACGGGGTGTTCGAGACCATCCAGGTCGTGAACGGCCACGCGCAGGAGGTCGGGCCGCACCTCGAGCGGCTGCGCAACTCGGCGGTCATCTGCGAGCTGCCCGCACCGAACCTGCCGCAGTGGCGCGCGGCCATCGCCGAGGCGGTCGCGCTGCTGCCCGACACCGGCGAGTTCGCGCTCAAGCTCGTGCTGAGCCGAGGCGTCGAGCACGGGCCGGCGCCGACCGCGTGGCTGCACGCCGCGCCCGCGGCCGATTTCAGCCGGCCGCGCGAGCAGGGCATCAGCGTCGTCACCCTCGACCGCGGGTACGCGCACGACGCGGCCGCGAACGCGCCCTGGCTGCTGCTCGGTGCGAAGACCCTGAGCTACGCCACGAACATGGCGGCGCTCCGCGAGGCGCACCGCCGCGGTGCCGACGACACGATCTTCGTCTCGTCCGACGGGTTCGTCATGGAGGGCCCGACATCGAGCGTGATCCTGCGCCACGGCGACGTCTACTCGACCCCCGCGCCATCTGGCGCGATCCTGCACGGCACGACGCAGATGAGCCTGTTCGACCACCTCGCCGAGACCGGCCGCCAGACCGAGTACCGCGACATCCGCGCCGACGAGCTCGGCACGGCCGATGCGCTCTGGCTCGTGTCGAGCGTGCGCCTCGCCGCGGGGATCACCGAACTCGACGGTGCCGCGTTCCCCTACGACGCCGAGACGACGCGGGCGTTCAACGCCTACCTGCTCGAGCCGCGCGACTGAGCCCACCGCCCGAGGCCGACCCTTCGCGCGAGCCGGCGGGGGCTCGTTCGCGTCCCCTGAACGGGGAATTGCGATCGGGTGAATTCCCTCTCGACTCTTGTTTGTAAACGTTGCTAACATAACCGCACGCGATCAGTGAAGTGAGCGGAGGCGATGCAACGCATGGACGAGATCCGCACCGGGCCACGACACCGATCGAGCGTCGAGGCGTTCGAGAACTCCAACACCATCGTCGAGTTGCTCGCCAGGCACCGGCTCGTCGTCGCCCCGCACGTCGCCTCGCGACTGGGGCTCGCGCTCGGCGGCGACGCCGACGCCATTATCGAGGTCACGACGCTGCTGCGCACCTCGCAGCGGCTCGGCCTGTCGGTGCTGCCCGACCCGTTGCCGCTCGTGCCTGCGATCGCCGCGGCGGTCGGGCCGCAGGGCGACATCCTCGCCGACTGGGAGCGTCAGGCGCTCGTGATCGCCGCGGTCTGCACCGACGACCGCAGCGACGTGCTGCTCGCAGCGACCGGCCGGAGCATGTCCGAGCTCGTCGACGGCCGGCTCAGCCGCCACCTGCTGCTCGTCGCGGGCCACTTCGCGTTCGCCGACCCCCGCATGCGCATCTGGGTGCACGCCGAGGCCTCCCTCGCCGACCGCACCGCCGCCCACGAGCGGCTCGCCGGCGCCTATGTGGGGCTCGGCAACGACGAGCAGGCCGTGTGGCATCGTTCCCTCGCGACGCTCGAGGGTTCACCCGACCTGGTCGCGCCCCTGCTCGAGATCGCGAGGCGAGCGGATGCCGCGGGCGAGGCCGAGCGCGCACACGCCGTCGCGCGGGAGGCCGAGAGCCACGCATCGGGGGAGCAGGCGGCACTCGCGCGGCGCGTCGCCGGTCGGGCCGCCCTGCACGGCGGGTTCGTCGAGGATGCGGAATGCTGGCTCGGCGAGGTCCTGGCCCAGGGCGACGATCGCGGTCGGGCGAGCGTGCTCGGCGAGTCCCTCGTGGCCACGGCGCTGCTCCACGGCGACGTGGCCGAGGCCGAGCTCGATGCGCAGCTCGAGCAGTTCGAGCAGGCGGCAGGCACTCGCGGCGCGTCGCAGGCCTCGAGACATGCTCGTGCGCTCGTGCGCGCGATCGCCATCGCCGCCGGGCTGCTCGCCGAGCGAGGGGCGATGCAGCGGGCGGCGCGTCGCCTCGACCAGGCGGCGGCGCTCATCGACCGCCACGGACTCCCCGTCGACGATTGGGCGGTCGGGCACGCGTGGTACCGATTGTTCGCCGGCGGCGGACCCGACGCCGAGCCGTCCGGCGCCCCGGCTGTGCCCGCGGCTGCGGCCGCGGCCGGTCCAGGCCACGCGACCTCGACCGGCGAGGAGTTGCCCGACGGTGCTCCGGTCGGCGGGCTTCGGGCCATCGCCATCGCCCTCGAACGCGGGCTCGGCGGCGATCCGTCCGGCGCCGTGCGGTGGCTCGGCGCACGCCGCACGGCGACTCCGATCGACGAGTGCGCCGCGGTCACGGGATTCGAGCGCTCCCCGCTCGTGCGTGCGGAGCGCGCGGTCGCGATCGCCCTGCTCGACCTCTGGGCCGGCGAGGTGAGTCGCGCCGCGAACGGATTGCGCCAGGCCGCCTGCGACCTGCCGATCGCCTTCGCGTTCGCCGGGCTCGGCGCGGCGCTCGCGCGCAGGCTCGAGCTCGTCGCGACCGGTGAGATCGGGCCGTGGGCGCGAGCGGTCGAGGCGACGCTCCCGCCGACGGCCACCTGCGTGCGACGCGAGGACCTCGTCGACCGGGCCGTCGAGGCGCACCTGCACGGTCGACGCTCCGAGGCCGAGACGCTCGTGGCGCTCGCCGACGAACGGGCGAGGAGCGGCTTCGGAGCCGGGTTGCACATCCCCGGACTCGATGCGGCCACCGAACACGCGGCGCACGACCATGGCGCGACCGAGCGCTCGGCACGGCCGTCGCCGGCGTCCGACGCCGATCGTCGCGGCATCGCGAGGCGATCGCCCGACGCGCGGCTCGCGAGCTGGCTGCGCCACCGCATGCGCGGCATCGGACGTGCCTGCTTCGATGCGGAGTACGCGGCGATCGCCGAACAGGCCCGCTCGATCCGGTCGCCGTACGAACGGGCACGAACCGAGCTCATGCTCGCGCGCGTGTGCGCGGCGTCCGGCGCCGTCGACGCAGCCGCACGCCACCTCGTCGCCGCTGAGCACCTCTTCGCCGACTGCGGCGCCACCGGATGGCTGCGCGCGGTGGCGGCCGAGCGGGTGGCGCAGATCGCCGCCCGGCGGGGCGCGGCGGCATCGGTCACCCTGGCCGGCGAGGCGCGTACGGCCACCGCCGAGGCGACGCGTCCGCAGGCCCCGTCGGTCGCCGGGGCGACCGGGCCGAGCGATGCCGGGGCGGTCGGGCGCGGGCCCGCGGCATCCGAAGACCATGCTCCGGGCGACATGCTCGACGAGTGCCGAGCCGCGTGGGCCGAGGTGCTCACCGAGCGCGAACTCGAGGTCGCGATGCTCGTCGTCGAGGGCTGCTCGAATCGCGAGGCGGCGTCGAGGCTGTACGTGTCGGTGCGCACGGTCGAGGTGCACGTCGGCCGCGTGTTCACGAAGCTCTCGGTGCACTCGCGGGTCGAGCTTGCGGTGCTCGCGCACCGGATGCACGGGCGCCTGTCGTCATCGCGTACGTAGTCCTGCGTATGCGTGGATCCGCTGATTCGCGAGACGCTGCGTCGCCGTAGCGTCGGGCTGCCCGCGTCCGTGCGGGAACACATCTCGATTCAGACAGGAACGACATGCGAACTCCCACACTCACGCGCGCGCGGCTCGTCGCCGCCGTCGCCGGGGTCGGGCTGCTGCTTGCGGCGTTGATCCCCGCGACGATCGCCAATGCCGCCGAGCCCTGCGCCCCGGCGTGGAACGCGGCGACCGCGTACTCCGGCGGCGCCAAGGCCTCGTACCAGGGCATCAACTACACCTCCAAGTGGTGGACCCAGAACAACGTGCCCGGCACCGAGCAGTGGGGCCCGTGGGCGAGCAACGGCGTGTGCGGCACGACCCCCGAGCCGACGCCGACCCCGACGCCGACCCCGACGCCCACGCCCGACCCCGGAACGGGCACGCCCTGGACCACGAACCCCGATGAGAAGTGCCGCCCCGACGGCCTCTACCAGACCCCCGGCGTCGACGTGCCGTACTGCTCGGTCTACGACGAGCAGGGTCGCGAGAAACTGCCGAACGGCCTGAAGAACCGCGTGATCGGCTACTTCACGAGTTGGCGCACCGGCGTGAACGGCGCACCCAGCTACCTCGCGAGCGACATCCCGTGGAAGAAGCTCAGCCACATCAACTACGCGTTCGCGCACATCGACGCGCAGGGCAAGGTGTCGGTGAACCAGGCCGTCGCCGGCAACGCCGCGACCGACCTCACCTGGCCGGGCGTCGCGGGTGCCGAGATGGACCCGACGCTTCCCTACAAGGGGCACTTCAACCTGCTGACGAAGTACAAGAAGGCCAACCCGGGCGTGAAGGCGCTCGTCTCGGTCGGCGGCTGGGCCGAGACCGGCGGCTACTTCGACGCCGAGGGCGACCGCGTCGCCGACGGCGGCTTCTACACGATGACCGACTCGCAGGCCAAGATCGACGCCTTCGCCGACTCGGCGGTGCAGTTCATCCGCACCTACGGCTTCGAGGGCGTCGACATCGACTACGAGTACGCGAACTCGAACGGCAAGGCCGGCAGCCCCGACGACTTCACGTTCTCCGAGCCGCGCCGGGCGAAGCTCTGGGCCGGGTACGAGTCGCTCATGAAGACCCTCCGCGAGAAGCTCGATCGCGCGGGCGCGGCCGACGGCGAGCACTACCTGCTCACCGTCGCGGCACCGGCATCCGGCTGGCTGCTGCGCGGAGCCGAGGTCTACCAGGTGACCCCGTACCTCGACTACGTCAACATCATGAGCTACGACCTGCACGGTTCGTGGAACGACTACGTCGGCGGCAACGGCCCGCTCTTCGACGACGGCAACGACCCCGAGCTCGCCGCGGGCGGCGTCTACGGGGCCTACAACAACATCGGCTACCTCAACACCGACTGGGCGTACCACTACTTCCGCGGCGCGATGCCGGCCGGCCGCATCAACGTGGGCCTGCCGTTCTACACGCGAGGATGGGACGGCGTGCAGGGCGGCACCAACGGCCTCTCCGGCAAGGCGCCGCTCGCCGACCAGACGAAGTGCCCGCCCGGCACGGGACCGACGATCGGCGGCACGTCCAAGTGCGGCAACGGCGCGGTCGGCATCAACAACCTCTGGCACGACCTCGACAAGACCGGGGCGGAGGTCGGCGCCGGGGCGAATCCGATCTGGCACGCGCTCAACCTGCAGAAGGGCGTCGTGGGCGACTACGCGGCCTCGTACGGGGCGCCGACGTCGATCACGGGCACCTACACCCACCACTTCGACCAGACCACGAAGACCGAGTGGTGGTGGAACGCCACCACGAAGACCTTCCTCTCGGGCGACTCCGACCAGGCGGTCAGCGCGAAGGCCGACTACATCGCCGACAACGGCATCGGCGGCGCGATGATCTGGGAGCTCGCGGGCGACTACGAGTACAACGCCCAGAAGGGCCAGTACGAGATGGGTTCGACCCTCGTGTCGCTCCTGCACGACCGGTTCGCGGCCTCGCAGCCGTACGACGCGACGAAGGCCAACGTCGAGATGCCGACCAAGGCGATCGACCTGCAGGTGTCGTTCGGGGACTTCGCGCTCGGCGACAGCAACTACCCGATCAACCCGAAGGTCACGTTCACCAACAGGTCGAGGACCGCGATCCCCGCGGGTTCGACGATCACGTTCGACACCGCCACGAGCGACACGGGCGCAATGGGCGAGCAGAACGGCTGGGGCATCACGAAGGTGTCGAGCGACCACACCGGGTCGAACGTCGGAGGCCTGAAGGGCGACTTCCACACGTACACGATCAAGGTGCCCTCGGGAGGGATTCCGGCGGGCGGCAGCGTCTTCACGAAGCTCTCGTGGCGACTGCCGATGGCGCAGATCTCCAACCTCCGGGTGAAGGTCGGCACCGAGACGTTCGCCACGCTCTACGACCTGCCGAGGGGCGTCACGGTCGTCGAGCCCGTCGCGGGCGGTGGCGCCGGCGGCGGCACCGGCGGAGGCGGCACGGGCACGTGCGACGCGCCCGCGTGGAGCGCCACGGCGATCTACACCGGCGGTCAGCAGGTGTCGTACAACGGCTCCGAGTACACCGCGAAGTGGTGGACCCAGGGCAACACGCCGGGCACGAACGACGTGTGGGGCACCGCGACCGCCTGCTAGCCGTCGCGACCGCATCGCCGCAGTCGAGGCCGGGTACGTAGTCCTACGTACCCGGCCTCTCGCATGCCCGGCCGAACATGTGGATCGTGCGGACGCCGCCACGCGGCATCCGCTCGTAGCTTGACGACGAGGGGCGCGACCGCGCCCGTTCCTCCTCGACGAAGGACACCATGCAGAGACAGAGAAGCACGCGATGGGGCCTGCGCACGGCGCTCGCCACCGTCGCCACCGGCGCACTCGTCGCCGGACTCGCCGCGGTCGGTTCGGCCCTGCCGGCCGCCGCCGCCCCCGAGCAGGCGCCCAGCGCCGTGAACGGCTACCGCAACGTCGGCTACTTCGCCCAGTGGGGCGTCTACGGGCGGGCCTTCCAGGCCAAGCAGCTCGAGACCTCCGGAACGGCCGCCGACCTCACGCACATCAACTACTCGTTCGGCAACATCAACTACCAGACGCTCGAGTGCTTCATCGCGAACAAGGCGCAGGGCACCGGGCCGAACGGCTCCGACGGCGCCGGCGACGCGTGGGCCGACTTCGGCATGGGCTACACCGCGGCCAACTCGGTCGCCGGCACCGCCGACACCTGGGACCAGCCGCTCGCCGGCTCGTTCAACCAGCTCAAGCAGCTGAAGGCCAAGCACCCGAACCTCAAGGTCATGATCTCGCTCGGCGGGTGGACCTGGTCGAAGAACTTCTCGAAGGCCGCGGCGACGGATGCCTCGCGCAAGAAGTTCGTGAAGAGCTGCGTCGACCTCTACCTCCGAGGCAACCTGCCGGTCATCGACGGGCGTGGCGGCACGGGCGCGGCAGCGGGCGTGTTCGACGGCATCGACATCGACTGGGAGTGGCCCGGATCGCAGAACGGCGAGGTGGGCAACTTCGTCGACGAGGTCAACGACAAGGCGAACTTCACGGCACTGCTGAAGGAGTTCCGCACCCAGATCGACGCTCTGACCGCCGAGAACGGCCACCCGTACCAGCTGTCGGCGTTCCTGCCCGCGAACCCCGCGGACATCGCCTCCGGCGGCTGGAACGACCCCGAGAAGTTCCGCTACCTCGACTACGGCAACATCCAGGGCTACGACCTGCACGGTGCGTGGAACCCGACGCTCGTCGGCCACCAGGCGAACCTCTTCGACGACCCGGCCGACAGCCGGGCGCCCGCGCAGCGGTTCAGCGTCGACAAGGCGGTCAAGGAGTACCTGAAGACCGGCATCGATCCCAAGCAGCTCGGCATCGGCCTCGCCGCATACGGTCGCGGCTGGCAGGGTGCGAAGTCCTCCAACGCCTGGACCTCGGCGACGGATGCCGCGCCCGGCACGTGGGAGAAGGGCAACGAGGACTACGACAAGCTGAAGACCCTCGGCACCGAGTACTACGACGCCGCCCTCGGCGCGGCCTGGCGCTTCGACGGCAACCAGTGGTGGAGCTACGACAGCGTCAAGTCGACGACCCGCAAGTCGCAGTACATCGTCGACAACGGCCTCGGCGGCGGCATGTGGTGGGAGCTCGACGGCGACCGCAACGGCGAGCTCGTCGGCACCCTCGCCGACAAGCTCCGCGCGGCGAAGAAGGGCCCTGCGACCGACCCCGTCGGAGGCACGACGCCCACGACCCCGCCGACGACGCCCCCGACCACGCCGCCCACGACGCCGCCCACCGGCGGCTGCACGGCGGCGGCCTGGACCGCCTCGGGCATCTACACCGGTGGCCAGAAGGTGTCGTACAACGGCTCGGAGTACTCGGCCAAGTGGTGGACGCAGGGCGAGACGCCCGGCTCCGCCGCGGTCTGGGCGCTCGTCGGGGCGTGCACCACGACGCCGCCGACCACCCCGCCCACCACGCCGCCGACCACGCCGCCCACGACCCCGCCGACTGATCCCGGCAGCTGCACGGCCGCGGCCTGGGCTGCGGCGACCGCCTACAGCGGCGGCGCGGTCGTGAGCTACCAGGGCTCGACCTACAAGGCCAAGTGGTGGACGCAGAACAACGTCCCCGGCGCCGAGCAGTGGGGCCCGTGGGAGAAGCAGGGCGCCTGCTGAACCGCGGGTGACGACGGTCGGGAGGCGCGAATGCCTCCCGGCCGACGACCGGAACGGCGGATGCCCCGGAGCGAAGTTCGCTCCGGGGCATCCGTCGTTCGTGCGAGCCGCGTCAGCCGCGGCATCCGATCATCCGAAGCGGCCGGAGACGTAGTCCTCGGTGGCCTTCACCGACGGGTTCGAGAACATCGTGGTGGTGTCGTCGTACTCGATGAGCTTGCCGGGCTTGCCGGTGCCGGCGATGTTGAAGAACGCCGTCTTGTCGCTCACGCGCGAGGCCTGCTGCATGTTGTGGGTCACGATCACGATCGTGTACTCGGTCTTGAGCTCTTCGATCAGGTCTTCGATGGCGAGCGTCGAGATCGGGTCGAGGGCCGAGCACGGCTCGTCCATGAGGATGACCTCCGGCGATACGGCGATGGTGCGTGCGATGCAGAGTCGCTGCTGCTGCCCGCCCGAGAGGCCGGAGCCCGGTCGGTCGAGGCGGTCCTTCACCTCGTTCCAGAGGTTCGCGCCGAGCAGCGACTTCTCGACGAGGTCGTCGGCGTCGGTCTTCGACATGCGCTTGTTGTTCAGGCGCACCCCCGCGAGCACGTTCTCCTTGATGGACATGGTCGGGAACGGGTTCGGCCGCTGAAACACCATGCCGACCTGGCGGCGCACGAGCACCGGGTCGACCGAGGAGTCGTAGAGGTTGTTGCCGTCGATGAGCACCTCGCCCTGCACGCGTGCACCGGGGATGACCTCGTGCATGCGGTTGAGCGTGCGGAGGAACGTCGACTTGCCGCAGCCCGACGGCCCGATGAAGGCCGTCACGGTGCGGGGCTCGATCTCGAGCGAGACGCCCTCGACCGCGAGGAAACTGCTGTAGTAGACGTTCAGGTCGTTGACTTCGATGCGCTTGGACACGGGAGCTTCGCTTCTCTCTGGGCTCGGGCTGGGTTCAGGTCTGGGTGGGCCGACGCGGTCAGCGTCCGGTCTTCGGCGAGAAGACCTTGGCGACGAGGCGGGCGATGACGTTGAGCAGGGCGACGATGAGGATCAGCGTCAGGGCTCCGGCCCACGCACGGTCGATGTAGGCCTGGGTGTCGGCGCCCTGGTTCGCGTACTGGGTGTACACGAACACCGGGAGCGTCATCATCCGCTCGGAGAACAGGTTGTAGTTCATGCTCGTCGTGAAGCCCGCGATGATGAGCAGCGGCGCCGTCTCGCCGATGACACGGGCGATCGAGATCATGATGCCCGTGATGATGCCGGCGATCGAGGTGGGCAGCACGACCTTGAGGATCGTGAGCCACTTCGGCACGCCGAGGGCGTAGGCCGCCTCGCGCAGCTCGTTCGGCACGAGCTTCAGCATCTCCTCGCTCGAACGCACGACGACCGGGATCATCAGCACCGAGAGGGCGACCGAGCCGCCGAAGCCGAAGCGGATGCCCGGATCGTCGAACAGGAGCGCGAACAGGGCGAAGGCGAAGAGGCCGGCGACGATCGACGGGATGCCCGTCATGACGTCGACGAAGAACGTGATCGCGTGCTTGAGGCGGCCGCGGCCGTACTCCACGAGGTAGATCGCCGCGAGCAGGCCGACGGGCACCGAGATGAGCGTGGCCATGCCCGTGATGAGCAGCGTGCCGACGATCGCGTGCAGCGCGCCGCCGCCCGGGCCGACAACGTTGCGCATCGACTCGCTGAAGAACTGGATGTCGAAGCGGGGCAGGCCGTTGACGATCGTCGTCCAGGCCACCGAGATGAGCGGCAGCAGCGCGATCGTGAAGGCCGTCGCGACGAGTGCGGTCACGAAGCGGTCGGCGGCCTTGCGGGATCCCTCGACCGCACGGGAGAGCACCCAGATGACGACGACGTAGGCGACGACGCCGAGGAACACGGCGGCGACGATGTTGAACTCGGTGCCGCCCGCCACCGCGATCATCGCGAAGACGAGGGACATGACGGCGATGCATCCGATGAGGACCCAGACAGCCGTGTACCGGGGGAGCTTGCCCGCGGTGAGCGAGTTCGAGACGGGCGTGCCGACCGGCGACTTCGGGGGCGAGGTGAGGACGCTCATCAGTTCGCTCCCGAGAATTCCTTGCGCCGGTCGACGATGTACCGGGCGATCATGTTGACGGCGAGGGTGATCACGAACAGGATCAGGCCCGTCGCGATGAGGATGTTGACCCCGACGTCGTGCGCCTCGGGGAAGTTCAGGGCGATGTTCGCCGCGATCGTGGTGGGGTTCTGCGACTGCAGGAGCGCGAACGAGATGATCGAGGCCGGCGAGAGCACCATGGCCACGACCATGGTCTCGCCGAGTGCGCGGCCGAGGCCGAGCATCGAGGCCGAGATGATGCCGGGGCGGCCGAACGGGATGACCGCGAGCTTGATCATCTCCCAGCGGGTCGCGCCGAGCGCGAGGGCCGCCTCCTCGTGCAGCACGGGGGTCTGCAGGAAGACCTCGCGGCAGAGGGCGGTGATGATCGGCAGGACCATGACCGCGAGCACGACGGCGACGGTGAGGATCGTGCGGCCGGTGCCCGAGACGGGGCCGGCGAAGAGCGGGAACCAGCCGAACCACTCGGTGAGGCTGGTGTAGAGCGGCTGCACGGCCGGCGCGAGCACCGAGATGCCCCAGAGGCCGAAGACCACCGAGGGCACCGCGGCGAGCAGGTCGACCACGTAGCCGAGACCCTGCGCGAGCTTGCGCGGGGCGAAGTGCGAGATGAACAGCGCGATGCCGAGGGCGACCGGGATCGCCATGATCAGCGCGAGCGCGGCGGCCCACAGGGTGCCGAACACGAGGGGTCCGACGTACTGCCAGAAGTTCTCGGCATCGCCCTTGAAGTCGTCGGGTTCGGCGGTGAACGCCGGAAGGGCCTGCGCGACCAGGAAGATCGCGACGGCCGCGAGCGTGACGAGGATCAGGGATCCGGCCACCACCGTGGCCGTGGAGAACACCCGATCACCGGGTCGTGGTTTCGCTGTGATCGCGGATGCCGGTGGGGCTGACGTCATGGCCGGGTCTTCCTGCGTGGGGCGGTCGGAACGGGTGCGGCGCACTGGCGGATGCCGGTGCGCCAAGCCTGCCCGACCCGATCGCCGCGCGCAATGACGGGCGATCGGGCCGGGCAGCCGGTGTTACTTGACGGTCTCGAGCGCGGCCGCGACCTTGTCCGACAGGTCGGACGAGAGCGGGGCCGAGCCGGCCTGCTCGGCGGCGACGGACTGGCCGTCGGCGCCTGCGATGTAGCTCACGTACGACTTCACGAGTTCGCCCTGAGCAGCGTCGGCGTACTCCTGGCAGACGATCGCGTAGCTCACGAGCACGAGCGGGTAGTGCGAGGGGTCGGTCGTGGTGCGGTCGAGCGCGATCGCGAGGTCGTTCGCATCGCGGCCCTCGACGAGCGGCGACTCGGCGACGACGGCGGCAGCAGCCTCGGCCGTGTAGCCGACGAACTCGTCGCCGACCTTGATGTTCGCGACACCGAGGTCGCCGGCGCGCGAAGCGTCGGCGTAGCCGATGGTGTTCACGCCGTTGGTGACGGCGTCGACGACGCCCGAGGTGCCCTGGGCGCCCTCACCGGTCTGGTAGGGGAACGGGTCGGCCGGCTCCGCGTCCCACACGTCGGGTGCGGTCTGGAAGAGGTAGTCCGCGAAGTTCTTCGTGGTGCCCGAGTCGTCGGAGCGGTGCACGGCGGTGATGTTCGCCGCGGGCAGGGTCGCGTCGGGGTTGAGCGCGACGATCGCCGGGTCGTTCCAGGTGGTGATCTCGCCCTTGAAGATCTTCGCGATCGTGGCGGAGTCGAGGTTGAGCTCGTCGACGCCCTCGATGTTGAAGATGAGGGCGATCGGCGAGATGTAGACCGGCAGGTCGATCGCCTTCGTGTCGGGTGCGCACGAGCCGAACTCGCCCGCGAGCTCCTCGTCCTTCAGGTACGAGTCGGAGCCGGCGAAGTCCACGCCGCCCGCGATGAACGACTCACGGCCGGCGCCGGAGCCCGACGGGTCGTAGTTGATCGTGACGCCGGTGTTGGCGGTCTGGAACGCTGCGATCCAGGCCTCCTGGGCGGAGCCCTGCGACGAGGCGCCGGCTGCGTTGATGGTGCCCGAGAGCGTCGAGGCCGACTCGGAGGGAGCGTCGGATCCGCCTTCGTTCGAGGCGCAGGAGCTGAGGGCGAGCGCGGCCGTGATGGCGACGACGGCAGGCACGCCGAAACGCTTGAGGTTCACGTGAGGATTCCCTTCCGGGGAGATGTGTGCAGGTTCGGGTCGGGTGCCGACCCGCATGCGACGCTATGCATCCCGCCTTACGAGCTTGCGCCGCGGCGGTGAACGGAAGGTGAACGACCGCTGTCCGGCGCGGAAGTCCCGCGGAATCCCGCGGGACTTCACAGCATTCGGACAGGGTTCGGGAGTCGAACGAGCCGAGCTCAGACTCTCGGTGCGTGCGTCTCGATCGCGATCACGCCCGAGCCCGAGTTCGTCTTCGACACGTGCACGACGCTGAACCCGCCCGGCTCGAGCTCGGCGGCATCCGTCACGTAGGAGCCGAGCGGGGTCGCGGTGGCGAGGGAGATCTCCCGGATGATCTCGGGAAGCACCGGCCCGTGGCTGCAGATCACGGCCGACCGGCCGGAGCGGATCCGCTTGCCGATGACGCGGCGGATGTCGCCGTCGCCGGCCGCCCAGGCATCCTCGCTGATGGCCGGCTTCAGCTTGACCTTGACCGAGGTGGCCGCCGAGAGCGGGCGAACGGTCGTGACGCACCGGATCGCGGGGCTCGATACGATGCGCTCGGGGCGCCAGGCGGAGAGCGTGTCGACGAGCGCGGCCGCCTGGGCGACCCCGCGTGCGACGAGCGGGCGCGCGGTGTCCTCGCCCTTCCAACTGCTGCGGGCGAGCGCCTTGCCGTGGCGCACGAGCAGGAGCGCGAACGTGCTCGTCACGCCCTGGTCGACGAGCGCGGCGAAGTTGTCGAGGATCTCGACGTCGGGCGCATAGGTGAGGTAGCCCCTCGCCCGCTTGATGGTGACCCACTCGAGTGCCGCAACCTCGCCGTTGGGCTTGAAGGTCGAGTTCTGCAGTGCGTGGTCGCTGACCTCGCCCGCCCAGTAGTGCACGACCTTCTCGCGTCCGCTGGGCATGGCGTAGCGCGAGATCCCGAGGGGTACGCCGAGTGCGATCTCGAGCCCGGTCTCCTCGCGGATCTCGCGGACCGCGGTCTGCGGCAGCGTCTCGCCCGGGTCGACCTTGCCCTTCGGGATGGTCACGTCGCCGTGCACGGTGCGGTGGATGAGCAGCACGTGCATGCGGCCGTCGATGATGCGCCAGCACACCGCGCCGGCCGCGTAGACGGCGGTCTCGACGCTCATCGGCGCTGACCCGTTCGACTGCTGCGCTGGGCGAACTCGAGCATGAGCGACGACTGCAGGTCCTCGAGCGGATGTCCCGACTCGTCGAAGGCGTTCCTGTTCCACGTGCCGTCGCCGTCGAGGTGCCACGAGCTGGTCCGGTCGTCCATGGCGCGATCGAAGTTGGCGTTCACCTCGAGGATGTGTCCGGGATCGGTGAGCCGCACGAGCGCCTCGACCCGTCGGTCCAGGTTCCGGTGCATCATGTCGGCGGAGCCGATGTAGGTCTGCGGGTCGCCGTCGTTGACGACCGAGAAGATCCGGGAGTGCTCGAGGTAGCGGCCGAGGATCGATCGCACGGTGATGTTCTCGCTGAGCCCTTCGATGCCGGGGCGCAGGCTGCAGATGCCGCGCACCCAGACCTCGACCTCGACGCCGGCGTTCGAGGCCCGGTAGAGCGCGTCGATGATGGCCTCGTCGACCATCGAGTTCACCTTGATGCGGATGCCCGCCGGCTTGCCGGCCTTCGCATTGGCGACCTCGCCCGCGATCAGCTTCAGCAGGCCCTTCCGCAGGTGCAGCGGAGCCACGAGCAGTCGCTTGAACTTCTTCTCGATGGCGTATCCGGAGAGCTCGTTGAACAGGCGCGTCAGGTCCTTGCCGACCTGGTCGTCGGCGGTGAGCAGCCCGAAGTCCTCGTAGATGCGACTCGTCTTCGGGTTGTAGTTGCCCGTGCCGATGTGCGAGTAGTGGCGCAGCGTGCCCTTCTCCTGACGGATCACGAGCGCGAGCTTGCAGTGGGTCTTGAGCCCGACGAGCCCGTAGACGACGTGCACGCCGGCCTTCTCGAGCTTGCGCGCCCAGGTGATGTTGGCCTGCTCGTCGAAGCGGGCCTTGATCTCGACGAGCGCCAGCACCTGCTTTCCGGATTCGGCGGCATCGATGAGCGCCTCGACGATGGGGCTGTCACCCGAGGTGCGGTACAGGGTCTGCTTGATGGCGAGCACGTCGGGGTCTGCGGCGGCCTGCTCGAGGAAGGCCTGCACGCTGGTCGCGAACGACTCGTAGGGGTGGTGCAGCAGCACGTCGCGCCGCGACACGGCCTTGAAGATGTCGGCACGCAGGTTCGAGTCCGAGGGCTGCAGCTGCGCCGCGGTCACCGGGACGTGGGTCGGGTAGTGCAGCTCGGGGCGGTCGAGCCGCGAGAGGTCGAACAGGCCGCCGAGGTCGAGCGGCGCCGGCAGCCGGTACACCTCCTGCTCGGTCACGTCGAGCTCGCGCACGAGGAGGCCGAGGGTCACCTCGTCCATGTCATCGGTGACCTCGAGGCGGATGGGCGGGCCGAAGCGGCGTCGCAGCAGTTCCTTCTCGAGCGCCTTGATGAGGTTCTCGGTCTCGTCCTCCTCGATCTCGACGTCTTCGTTGCGGGTGACCCTGAAGACGTGGTGCTCGAGGATCTCCATGCCGGGGAAGAGGTCTCCGAGGTGGTTGGCGATGAGGTCCTCGAGCGTGACGTACCTCGCGTCCTCGATCGACTCGCTCGGTTCGACGCGCACGAATCGGGGCAGCATCTGCGGCACCTTGACGCGGGCGAACTCCTGTCGCCCGGTGCGCGAGTTGCGCACGCGCACTGAGAGGTTGAGCGAGAGCCCCGAGATGTACGGGAACGGATGCGCCGGGTCGACCGCGAGCGGCATGAGCACCGGGAAGATCTGGCTCGAGAAGTAGTCGCGCAGGTGGTCGCGCGCCTCGGTGCCGAGGCCCTCCCAGGTGACGACGCGGATTCCGGCCTCGGCCAGGGCGGGCATGACGAGATCCTGGTAGACCGCGGCGTGCCGGATCTGCAGTTCGTGCGCCTGCTTCGAGATATCGCTCAGCACGTCGACCGGCGAGCGGCCCACGTTTGAGGGCACCGCGAGCCCGGTGATGATGCGGCGCTTGAGGCCCGCCACGCGCACCATGAAGAACTCGTCGAGGTTTGAGGCGAAGATCGCCAGGAAGTTCGCACGCTCGAGCACCGGGATCGTCGAGTCCTCTGCGAGCTCGAGCACCCGCTTGTTGAACGCGAGCCAGCTGAGCTCGCGGTCGAGGTAGCGCTCGGCCGGCAGCTCCGGGGCGCCTTCGGTGTCGAAGGGTTCGAAGTCGTCGTCGAAGTCGCTCGCCGTACGGTCGGCGTCGAGGGCGCTGTCGGTGGTCATCCCTTCATAATGCCATTCGGCACGTTTCGGGCGATGAACAGCGCGTCAACGCGTCGTGACCGGGGCGCCCTCGTCGTCTTCGTGCACGTTGAAGCGGTAGCCGACGTTGCGGACCGTGCCGATGAGGCTGTCGAGGTCGCCGAGCTTGGCGCGGAGACGCCGCACGTGCACGTCGACCGTGCGCGTGCCGCCGAAGTAGTCGTAGCCCCAGACCTCGCTGAGCAGCTGCTCGCGGGTGAAGACGCGTGACGGGTGGGCCGCGAGGAACCGGAGGAGTTCGAACTCCTTGTACGTCAGGTCGAGCGTGCGCCCGTGGACCTTCGCCGAGTAGCTGGCCTCGTCGATCACCACGCCGGAGGTCTGGATGCGCTCCGAGGGCTGTGTCGCCGCCGCTCGCCCGAGGGCGAGACGGATACGTGCGTCGACCTCGGCCGGGCCGGCCTGTTCGAGGACCACGTCGTCGACGCCCCAGTCGGGGGTGACCGCCGTGAGCCCGCCCTCGGTGACGATCAGCAGGAGCGGCGAGGAGAGCCCGGTGGTCCGCAGGATCTGCGCCAGTGCCTTGGCTGCGGCGAGGTTCGTGCGCGCATCGAGGAACACGAGGTCCGATTCGGGCGCTCTGACCAGCTGCTCAGGCGAAGCGGGGATGATCCGCGTTCGGTGAGTCAGAAGTGAAAGCGCCGGAAGAACTTCTTCGTTAGCCGCCGGCGACAGGATCAGCAACTGCGCCACGCACACACTCCAGGAGTAAGGTTCGTCAATACTACGGGACGCCAAGCTCCCGGGACGGACACGAAGAGGACGACATGCAGGCGGAGCGCGAATCGAGGGCCGGATGGCTCGCCATCGGCGTCGTCTGGGCCGTCGCCGTGGTGGGTTCCGCGGTCGTGGTCTCGCTCGCCTACGCCGGCACGGCCGCCTGGTTCGGCGATTCGGGCCCGCTCGGCGTCTACGACGCGCTCGGCGTCGTCCTCGCGACGAGCGTGGTGGGTGCGCTCGCGGCCCAGCTGGCGACACGGCGTCCGCCGGGATTCGTCGTGCGGGCCAGCGCGAGCGTCGGCGGTGCGGCCGCCGTGGTCGCCGTCGCCGCGCTCGCCGTGACGCCCACGCTGTCGGCGTAGGCGGCATCGCCGTCGTCGCGGCACCGGGCGGGTCCGGAGCGCCGCCGCGGTCGTGCGGAGCGGATAGACTCTGAGCATGTCGCAGCTGCTCGCACTCGAACTCCTCTTCATCGGCCTGCTCGGTCTCGCGAGCCTCTCGATCGCGTGGATCAGCGGCGTCGTGGTCTACAAGCTCTTCAAGGGCCAGCGCTAGGCGCCGGTGAAGGCGCGGCAATGATCGATCTGCCTGTCGACCTCCCGGCCGAACTCGTTCCGCTCTCGTGGCTCCTCGGCGTCTGGGAGGGTTCCGGCGTCATCGACTACAAGGTCGGTGAAGAGAAGGTCACGCACGAGTTCGGCCAGCGCATCAGCTTCAGCCACGACGGCCTGCCGCACCTGAACTACACGTCGTACACGTGGCTCTTCGCCGACGAGCCCGACGGCGACCCTCGCCCGCTCGCGACGGAGACCGGCTACTGGCGCATCGCGCGCGAGCTCGGCGACGGCGACCCCGGTCCCGCGCTGCTGCCCGGCGTGGGCGAGTCGCGGTTCCGCTCGGCTGAAGACGTCGAGGCGCTGCGCAACGCCGACGGCGGGTTCGACCTCGAGGTCTCCCTCGTGCATCCGGGCGGCGTCTCGGAGCTCTATCTCGGACAGGTCAAGGGTCCGCGCATCGACCTCGCGACCGATGCGGTCATGCGCGGCTCCGGCGCGAAGGACTACGTCGCGGCGACGCGCCTCTACGGGCTCGTCGAGGGTCACCTGCTGTGGGCGTGGGACATCGCGGCGCTCGGCCAGGACCTGCGCACGCACGCCTCCGCACGACTCGCCAAGGTCGACTGATGGCCGTCTCGCCCTTCCTCTCGCTTCCGGGAGCCGTGCCCGCCGAAGACGTCGACGATGCCGTCGCCGGTCCGGGGCACTACGGCAACCCGATCGTCGAGCAGCGCCACCTCGAGCGCGGCACTGCGATCGTCGACCTCTCCGACCGCGGCGTGGTCACCGTCACCGGCCCCGATCGCCTCTCGTGGCTGCACTCGATGGCCAGCCAGTCGTTCACGGGGCTGCGTCCCGGCGAGGGCGCAGAGGCGCTCTTCCTCGACGCATCCGGCCGCATCGAGCACGTCGTGCACGCGGTCGACGACGGCGAGACGACGTGGCTCGTCGTCGAGGGCGCGGATGCCGCGCCGCTCGCGGCCTTCCTCGATCGCATGCGGTTCATGCTCCGCGTCGAGGTGGCCGACAGGTCCGCCGAGTTCTCGGTCCTCGCGGCCATGTCCGCCGACGCGCTCGACGCCGCGATCCCGGCGGCAGCGCCTGCGGGCGTGGCGCTCGACTGGGTCGACCCGTGGTCGACCCGAACCCCCGGCACGCATCGGTATGCGCGCGACGCCGGGCACCCGGCATCCGAATGGCACTGGATCGAGCGCATCGTGGCTCGCGACGCATTGCCCGAGGCGGTCGCCGCCGTGCGCGCGGGCCGCGTCGAGGTCGCCGGCTCGCTCGCGGCCGAGGCGCTGCGCATCGCCGCGTGGCGCCCGCGCCTGGCGACCGAGGTCGACGAGAAGAGCCTGCCGCACGAGCTCGACTGGCTGCAGAGCGCGGTCGACCTCGGCAAGGGCTGCTACAAGGGCCAGGAGACGGTCGCGAAGGTCCTGAACCTCGGGCGGCCGCCGCGTCGGCTCGTGCTGCTGCACCTCGACGGCAGCGACACCGTGCTGCCCGCCCCGGGCGACGAGGTCATCGGCGAGAAGGTCCGGCCCGAACCCGCTCCGGGCGAGGCGCCCGAGCGCAAGGTCGTCGGCCACATCACGTCGAGCACGATGCACCACGAGCTGGGCCCGGTCGCGCTCGCGGTCATCAAGCGGCAGGTGCCGGCCGACCTGCCCCTCATCGTCGAGAGCCACGGCACGGATGTCGCGGCGGCCCAGGTCGAGATCGTGCCTGCCGATGCGTCGGCCGCCGTCGAGGTCCCGCGTCTGCCGAGGCTCGGCGCGCGTCCCTGACGAGCGCCGTCAGTCGAGCGGAGCGACGGCCGACCACGGCAGCGTGAGCTCGCCGAGCCTGGTGCGTCGAGGGCCGCCGATGATGGGCCAGCCTTCGTGGCGGAGCGTCGAGACGGTCGCGATCCAGCGTTGCGACGGTCCGTAGACGGCCATCGCCGCGTGCGTGCGCCACGCCAGGTCGAGGTCGCCGAGGAGCGCATGGATGCGTTCGCCCGGCACGTTGCGGTGGATCAGCGCCTTCGGCAGGCGCTCGGCGACGACCGAGGGCAGCTCGAGCCCCGAGCGTCGCAGGCTCACGGTGAACGTGCGGGGACCGTCCTCGCCGATGCCCACCCAGCTGGACACCCGTCCGAGCTCGTCGCAGGTGCCCTCGACGAGCATCCCGCCCGGCGCGAGCCGCGAGCGCATGAGGGTCCACGCAGCCGCGACCTCGGACTCGTCGTACTGCCGCAGCACGTTGAACGCGCGGATCACGGCCGGGCGGGCGCCGCCAGGGCCCGGCACCTCGAACCCGCCGACCGCGAAGTCGACGTCGAGCCCGGCGGCGAACGTCGCCTCGCCCGCCCGCACCCTCGCGAGCTGGTCGCGCGCGACGCGCACCCGCTCGGGTTCGATCTCGAGGCCGAGCACGCGGACGTCGGGTCTCACGTGCGCCAGGCGGGAGGCGAGCTCGAGCGTCGTGACACCGCTGGCCCCGTAGCCGAGATCGACGACGAAGGGATCCGTGGCGTGCAGCAGCGCGGGGTGCGCCGCGATCCAGCGGTCGACCCGACGCAGGCGGTTCGTGTTCGTGGTGCCGCGCGTGACGGTGCCGACGCGCTGCCCGGGTCGGAGCCGCCGAGGGTGGGGCGAGGCATCCGCGGGCATGCCCCAAGTCTGCCAGCACGGGCCGCGCGCGGCATCCGCGCGCCGGTCGCGGTCGCGGAAGGCGACGAGCGCCGTGCACGTCGCGTCGACGTGACTCCCGAGGACTCCGCGCGCGGACGGAGGATGCCTCGCGGCTAGGCTGGTCGCATGCCTCACACCCTCGTGCTGCTTCGCCACGGCAACAGCGAATGGAACCAGAAGAACCTGTTCACCGGTTGGGTCGACGTGCGACTCAGCGAACTCGGCCGCACCGAGGCCGCCCGTGCGGGCGAGCTCCTCGCGGAGTCGGGCCTGCTGCCCGACGTGCTGCACACCTCGGTGCTCACCCGCGCCATCCAGACCGCGAACATCGCGCTCGACGTCGCCGACCGCGCGTGGATCGACGTGCGCCGCACCTGGCGCCTCAACGAGCGCCACTACGGCGCGCTGCAGGGCCTCGACAAGGCCGAGACGCTCGAGAAGTACGGCCCCGAGCAGTTCCAGCTCTGGCGCCGCTCGTTCGACGTGCCCCCGCCCGTGCTCGAGGACGACGCCGAGTACTCGCAGGTCGGCGATCCCCGCTACGCGGACCTCGCCGACGACGAGCTGCCGCGTACCGAGTGCCTGAAGGACGTCATCGCACGCATGCTGCCGTACTGGGAGGAGGGCATCGTGCCCGACCTCGCCGCCGGCAAGACCGTGCTCGTCACGGCGCACGGCAACTCGCTGCGGGCGCTCGTGAAGCACCTCGACGGCATCAGCGACGACGACATCGCCGAGCTGAACATCCCGACCGGCATCCCGCTGGTCTACGAGCTCGGTGACGACTTCACCCCGCTCTCGCCCGGGCGCTACCTCGACCCCGAGGCCGCCGCAGCCGGCGCCGCCGCGGTCGCCGCGCAGGGCAAGAAGTAGGCGCAGGCGACACGCAGTCCGTCTTCGGGCCGTCGCCGAGCGTGCGGCCCGAAGACGAGCGAAGGGCCGGGGGAGACCCCGGCCCTTCGTCGTCGCAGCGGATGCGGACTAGAGTCCGGCGCTGATGTCGGGGTCCCAGTCGCCGGTCACGAGGTACTGGACCTTCTTGGCGATCGACACCGCATGGTCCGCGAAGCGCTCGTGGTAGCGGCTCGCGAGGGTCGCGTCGACGGTGTCGGCCGCCTCGCCCTTCCACTTCTCGCCGAGCACGGTGTCGAAGACCGAGAGGTGCAGGTCGTCGACCTTGTCGTCCTCGTTGCGGATCTCCTCGGCGAGCTTGACGTCTTCGGTGCGCAGCAGCTCGGTGAGCTTCTGCGCGATCTCGACGTCGAGCGCGCCCATGTCGAAGAACGTGCTGCGAAGCCGCTTCGGCACGACCTTGTCGGGGAACCGGTAGCGGGCCAGCTGCGCGATGTGCGTGGACATGTCGCCCATGCGCTCGAGCGAAGCGCTGATGCGCAGTGCGCTGACGACCGTGCGCAGGTCGCGCGCCACCGGCGACTGGCGGGCGAGGATCGTGATCGCGAGCTCGTCGAGCTCGACCGCGGCCTGGTCGATGCGGTGGTCGTCGGCGATCACCTCCTCGGCAAGGCTCACGTCGGACTCGTTGAAGGCACGGGTCGCCTTCTCGATCGACGTCGCGACGAGCTCGGAGATCTCGACGAGTCGGTCTTGGACTTCTCGAAGTTCCTGCTGGAACACCTCACGCATATACGAAACATCCTCTTTCGGGTGCGCGCGCGGCGCGCACGCGGGATCGGTCCGGAGGTCGCACCGGACCTGCACATCGTCGCCCGAGAAAGTGAACTCCGGGTGCCGTAGACCTGAACACTCGTTAACCTACCGTCGGTGCACGCCCGTTTTCGCGATCCGGGGCGATGGGGTGTGGTTACGCTACTGAACATGGACTCCATCTGGCTGGTCCTCGGCGCGCTCGCCCTCGGCGCGTTCCTCGGGGCCGGCTTCCTCCTCCTGCTCTACATGGCCGAGCGTCGCGGCGCGCGGGCCGCGCAGGTCATCGCGCCCACGATCCCCGACGGGGTCGAGCAGGTGCTCGACGTGCTCGAGTCGGCGGGCATCGTGATCGACCCGTCGAACAACGTCCTGAAGGCCTCGCCGGGTGCGCTCGCGCTGGGCCTCGTGCGCGGCAGCTCGCTGGTGCATCCCGAGCTCGTCGAGCTCGCGGCATCCGTCCGACGGTCGGGCGAGACGATCGCCGACGAGTTCACGCTCGCACGCGGCCCGTACGGCGACTCGACGATGCGGCTGCAGGTGCTCGTGGCACGCCTCGGCACGCGGTTCGTGCTGCTGCTCGCCGAGGACCGCACCGAGTCGTACCGCCTCGACGAGGTGCGCCGCGACTTCGTGGCGAACATCTCGCACGAGCTGAAGACACCGATCGCGTCGGTCAGCCTGCTGGCCGAGGCGCTCGACATGGCGGCCGACGAGCCCGACCAGGTACGGAGGTTCGCGGGCAGGCTCTCGACCGAGGCCGCCCGCCTGGCGCACATCACGAGCGAGGTCATCGAGCTCTCGCGACTGCAGGCTCGCGACGCGCTCCGCCCCGACGTGCTCGTCTCGATCGACGAGGTGGTCGCCGAAGCGGTGGATCAGAACCGCATCGTCGCGACGGCCAAGCACGTCGAGATCGGCGTTCGCGCCTCCAGCAAGGCGCAGGTCTACGGCGACCGGGCGCTGCTCGTCGTGGCCGTGCACAACCTGCTCTCCAACGCGATCGCCTACTCGCCCGAGGCCAGCCGGGTCGGCATCGGCGTCAAGGTCGACGGCGACACGGTCTCGATCGCCGTCACCGACCAGGGCATCGGCATCCAGCGCGAAGACCTCGATCGCGTGTTCGAGCGCTTCTTCCGGGTCGACCAGGCCCGATCGCGCAACACGGGCGGCTCAGGGCTCGGCCTCAGCATCGTCAAGCACACGGTGCAGAACCACGGCGGAGACGTGCGGGTATGGTCGACGCCCGATCGCGGGTCGACCTTCACGATCCGCCTCCCGCTCGCCGAGCCGCCGGCGGCGAGTGTTCCGGATGCCGCAGGCGAGCCCTCGGCGTCCAAGCCGACGTCCGAGCCCCGGCAGGCTCGCGCAGCCCACCCCGTCCGATGAACGAAACCAGCACCGGGGCGGCGACGGTCGTCGCCCGTGATCGAGGAGACACCCTGTGACCCGCATCCTGCTCGTCGAAGACGAGATCGCCCTGAGCGACCCGCTGAGCTTCCTGCTCGAACGCGAGGGGTACGAGATCGAGGTCGCGGCGGACGGCCCGTCGGCCCTCGTGGCCTTCGACCGGAGCGGCGCCGACCTGCTGCTGCTCGACCTCATGCTGCCGGGGCTGCCCGGCACCGAGGTGTGCCGTGAGATCCGCGCACGCTCGAACGTGCCGATCATCATGCTCACCGCGAAGGACTCCGAGATCGACATCGTCGTGGGCCTCGAGCTCGGCGCCGACGACTACGTGACGAAGCCGTACTCGACGCGCGAGCTGCTCGCCCGCATCCGGGCGGTGCTCCGGCGCCGTATCGACGCCGACGACTTCGACGAGTCGCTCATCGAGGGCGGGCGCGTGCGCATGGACGTCGACCGCCACACGGTGGAGATCGACGGCGAGCCGGTGCCCATGCCGTTGAAGGAATTCGAGCTGCTCGAGCTGCTCATGCGCAATCCCGGTCGTGTGCTGACGCGAGGCCAGCTGATCGACCGGGTCTGGGGTTCCGACTACTTCGGCGACACGAAGACCCTCGACGTGCACATCAAGCGCATCCGGTCGAAGATCGAGAAGCAGCCCTCCGAGCCCGTGCAGCTCGTGACCGTTCGCGGACTGGGCTACCGCTTCGAGGCCTGAGCGCGCGGCTCGCTGCGCCGAGAGGCGGAATGCGAAACGGCTCCCATCGAGGCGGGAGCCGTTCGCGTTCGCGTGGTCGCGGGTGCTTACGGGGCGAGGCCCGGGTAGAGCCGGTCGTCGAGCACGGGGATCTGCTTCTCGATGCCCTCTTCGCTCGCGTACTGGAAGAAGATGGGCGTCAGGCCGCCGACCTCTGCATCGATGCCCTCGAGCAGCAGCGGCTCGGTGTCTTCGGAGCCGAGCGCGACCGTGCTGTGCGCATCGACGTCGAGCTCCTGCGTCGCGGAACCGGCCTCGATCTTCAGCGTCTGGTCGCGGTCGCCGGTGTTGACGACGGTCATGACGAGGTTGCCGTCTTCGCCGTCTTCGCTCACGACGAGGATGTTGCGAAGGTCGAGGTCGCCGACGGTGACCGAGACGCCGTCGCTCGCGTCGTAGTGCTCGGTCGTCGCCTGGTAGGTGACCATCGAGCAGCCGGTCGCGCCGATGGCGAGACCCAGGGCCAGAACAGCGGATGCCGCGAGACGCGCCTTCACAGAACCTCCAAGTACGGGCGTGCGTGAACGTTGCGAAGCACGCACGGGAATCGAATCCGAGTGTAGCGCAACGCGATGACGCGGCCTGCGAGCGAGCGGCGGAACCTTAGCACGAACGCGAATGTGATATCCTGAAAGTTGCCGGAAGGACATATATTCATGCTTTTTGAGGTTGGCGAAACCGTCGTATACCCGCATCACGGCGCCGCAACGATCACCGAGGTGAAGAAGCGCATCATCAAGGGTGAGGAGAAGCTCTACCTCAAGCTGAACGTCACGCAGGGTGACCTCGTCATCGAGGTGCCTGCTGAGAACGTCGACCTGGTCGGCGTGCGAGACGTCATCGGCAAGGAGGGCCTCGACAAGGTCTTCGAGGTGCTGCGTGCACCGTTCACCGAGGAGCCCACGAACTGGTCCCGTCGCTACAAGGCGAACCTCGAGAAACTCGCCTCCGGCGATGTGATCAAGGTCTCCGAAGTGGTGCGCGACCTGTGGCGCCGAGACCAGGACCGCGGCCTGTCCGCGGGTGAGAAGCGAATGCTCGCCAAGGCGCGCCAGATTCTCATCTCCGAACTCGCGCTGGCTGAGAAGACCGACGAAGAGGCCGCCTCGACGGTGCTCGACGAGGTCCTCGCCTCCTAGTGCTCCTCGACGTCGCGCCCGATCCCGGGCGCGACGTCGTCGTGTCGGCCGTGCCGTCGTGCTCGGTCGACACGGGCGCGCCCTCGGCTGGCTAGGCTCGAACCATGAGTTCGTCGACGGTCGCCGTCATCCTGGTCGCCGCGGGCAGCGGAACGCGGCTCGGTCGCGCAGAACCCAAGGCCTTCGTGCCGTTGGGCGATTCGACGATCCTCGGCGTCGCCCTCGATGCCGTGCTCGGCATGCGGGAGGCACCGCACATCGTGGTCGTCGCACCGGCCGACCGGGTCGCCGAGGTCCGCGCACGATTCGCGGACGTCGCGGCCGCGGCATCCGCCCCGTTCGACGTCGTGCCGGGCGGCGCGTCGCGTCACGAGTCGGTCGCGGCGGGCCTCGAGGTGCTGCCCCACGTCGTCGACACCGTGCTCGTGCACGACGCGGCCCGGCCGCTCACCCCCTCGCTCGTCTTCGACGAGGTCGCCGCAGCCGTCCGCGCCCGCGGTCACGGCGTCGTTCCCGGCCTGCCCGTCGTCGACACCATCAAGCGCGTCGAAGGCCGGCGCATCGTCGAGACGGTCGACCGATCGCGGCTCTCCGCCGTGCAGACGCCGCAGGGATTCCCGCGCGAAGACCTCGACGACGCGTTCCAGGCCGCCGACCCGTCGGTCGAGTTCACCGATGACGCCGCGATCGCGGCGGCGGCCGGAATCGAGATCGACCTCGTGCCCGGAGACGCTCGCGCCTTCAAGATCACGGTGCCCGAGGACCTGCGTCGGGCCGAACGGCTGGTCGGCGACGCGAAGGGCGGGATGACGCATCCCGATGCGGCGGCTTCGGCCGCGCCGACCGGGCCGGGGGAGTCGGCCGTACCCGACCTGCGCATCGGAACCGGGGTCGACGTGCACGCGTTCGACGACGATCCGGCGACGCCGCTCTGGCTTGCAGGCCTCGAATGGCCGGGGGAGGGTGGGCTCTCGGGGCACTCCGACGGCGACGCGGCCGCGCACGCGATCTGCGATGCCCTCCTGGCCGCAGCCGGGCTGGGCGACGTCGGCGCGATCTTCGGCACGGCCGATCCCCGGTTCGCGGCAGCGCACGGGGAGGTGTTCCTCGCCGAGACCCGGCGACTCGTCGAGGCATCCGGGTTCCGCATCGTCAACGTCACCGTGCAGGTCGTGGGCAACCGGCCGAAGCTCGCCCCTCGCCGGGCGGAGGCCGAGGGGCTGCTCTCGGGCGTGCTCGGCGCGCCCGTGTCCGTCGCGGCGACGACGACCGACGCGCTCGGCTTCACGGGGCGCGGCGAAGGTGTCTCGGCGATCGCGACCGCGATGCTCGCGCGCACCTGATCGACGGCCCCGACCCGGATCCCGCACCGGCAGCCGCTTCGATCGCCGACCCGACGCAGGCGCACGCCGAGAGAGGGGTCGGAGCGCCGATCGGGCGCTCAGCCGCACGCCGGTAGGCTTGCCGGGTGACCGTGCGACTCTACGACTCGAAGGCCCAGGCCCTGCGTGACTTCGTGCCCTTGATCGAAGGGCACGTCGGCATGTACGTCTGCGGCCCGACCGTGCAGTCGAGCCCGCACATCGGGCACCTGCGCAGCGCGCTCGTCTACGACATCCTGCGACGTTGGTTCTCGTACCGTGGCCTCGACGTCGCCTTCGTGCGCAACGTCACCGACATCGACGACAAGATCCTCGACGCCGCGACCGGCGAGCAGTGGTGGGCGCTCGCCTACCGCGTCGAACTCGAGTTCACGGCCGCCTACGCCTCGCTCGGCATCCTCCCCCCGACCTACGAACCGCGGGCGACCGCGAGCGTCCAGCACATGCAGCAGCTCATCGCCGGGCTGATCGAGCGCGGGCACGCCTACGCGGCACCGGATGCCTCGGGCGACGTGTACTTCGACACCGCGAGCTGGCCGGCGTACGGCGAACTCACGCGCCAACAGCGCGACAAGATGGAGGCCGCAGCCGACGCCGACCCGCGCGGCAAGCGCGACCCTCGCGACTTCGCGCTCTGGAAGGGCCGCAAGGCCGACGAGCCGGAATCGGCGTCCTGGGCGTCGCCGTGGGGAGACGGCCGCCCCGGCTGGCACATCGAGTGCTCGGCCATGGCCACCCGGTACCTCGGCCGCGAGTTCGACATCCACGGCGGTGGGCTCGACCTGCGGTTCCCGCATCACGAGAACGAACTCGCCCAGTCCACCGCGGCGGGCGACGCGTACGCCAGGTACTGGGTGCACAACGGGCTGGTCAACGTCGGCGGCCAGAAGATGTCGAAGTCGCTGGGCAACTCGGTCTTCGCGGCCGAGCTGCTCGAACTCGCCTCGCCGCTCGCCGTGCGATACCTGCTCGGCGCCGCCCACTACCGATCGACGCTCGACTACACGCCGACCTCGCTCGTCGAGGCCGAGGCCGCCGTCGACCGCATCCGCACCTTCCTCGACCGCGTCGAGCGCCGTCTCGCAGGCACCCGGTTCGCGGGCATCGGGGCTCCCGTGATCCCCGACGCGTTCGGCGCGGCCATGGACGACGACCTCGGAGTGCCGCAGGCCCTCGCGGTCCTGCACGACACCGTCCGTGCCGGCAACCAGGCGCTCGACGGCGACGAACTCGATCAGGCCGCGGTGCTCCACGGGCAGGTCTCGGCGATGGTCGGGGTGCTCGGCATCGACCCGCGAGACCCGCACTGGGCGCCCGACGCCGGGCCAGCGGCATCCGCCCTCGACACACTCGTGACTCGACTCATCGAAGACCGCCAGACGGCACGCGCGGCGAAGGACTTCGCTGCCGCAGACCGTATCCGCGCCGAACTCTCGGCCGCGGGCATCACCATCGAAGACAGCCAGAACGGCACGCATTGGAGCTTGGAATCATGAAGGGCAGCGGAAAGCCTCGCGCCGGCGCAGTGCGCAAGGCGAAGAACAAGCAGGTCGGATCAGGCGGCCAAGGCCGCCAGGCGCTCGAGGGCAAAGGGCCGACCCCGAAGGCCGAAGACCGCGCCTGGCACCCCGCCGGCAAGCGCAAGGCCGCCGAGGAGCGGTATGCGGCCTCAGGCGGAAAGGGCCGTCCAGGCGCGAAGGTCGCCGGGCAGGGCGCACGATCGGGTGCACCCCGCGGGGCGTCCGGTGCATCACGACGCTCGAAGTCGGGCGACGAGTCCGAGATCGTGACGGGCCGCAACTCCGTCGTCGAGGCGCTGCGCACGCGCATCCCCGCCACGACGCTCTACGTGGCCGCGCGCGTCGAGATGGACGACCGCGTGCGCGAGGCGATGAAGATCGCCACCAACCGCGGCATCCCCATCCTCGAGGTCATGCGGCCCGAGCTCGACCGGCTCGCCGGCGAGGGCGGCGTGCACCAGGGCCTCGCCCTGAAGGTGCCTCCCTACGAGTACGCCCACCCGATCGAACTGCTCGATGAGGTCATCGCCCGCGACGAGACGCCGCTCTTCGTCGCGCTCGACGGCATCACCGACGCCCGCAACCTCGGAGCGATCATCCGCTCCACCGCGGCGTTCGGCGGCCACGGCATCATCGTGCCCCAGCGTCGATCGGTCGGCGTGAACGCGGGCGCATGGAAGACCTCCGCGGGCGCCGCGGCGCGCATCCCCGTCGCCATGGCTCCGAACCTCACCCAGACGCTCAAGGCGCTCAAGGAACGAGGCGTGTTCGTGCTCGGGCTCGACGGCGACGGCGACGTGTCGCTGCCCGGCCTGTCGTGGGCGGAGCGCCCGATCGTCATCGTCGTCGGCAGCGAGGGCAAGGGGCTCTCGCGTCTGGTCGCCGAGACGTGCGACGCGATCGTGTCCATCCCGATCAGCGCGGCGACCGAGTCGCTGAACGCCGGCATCGCGGCATCCGTCACCCTCTACGAGATCTCGAAGCTCCGCGCCGAGGGCTGAGGCCGGCTGCACCGTCGAACGCCCCGCTGCACCACGTGCGCAGCGGGGCGTTCGCGTCGCTGCACCTCGGGAGCGCCCGCGGACTCAGACCTTCAGCCGCCAGTCGTCTTCGTCGTCGGGGTCGACGACGGCCACGGCAGACGTGTCGAGCGGCACCACGTCGATCGACGTCGTGATCGCGCCCGTCTGCGGGTCGATGACGGTCGCCTCGTCGCGCCGATGGCGCAGCACCGTGTTGATGTACGAGGCCACGGCCTCGGCCAGTGGGATGTCGTGACCGGCTTGCTGCGCGAGGTACCAGCGGTGCTCGAGCAGCTGGTGGAAGACCTCGGCGGGCTCGAGCTTGCCGCGCAGATCGGTCGGGATGGCACGCACGACCGGCTCGAAGACGCGCACGAGCCATTCGTGGGCGACCATCTCCTCGTCGAGCTCGCCCTTGCCGTAGGTCACCCGGTACGAGTCGAGGTCGTTGAGCAGTCGGCGCGCCTGGTTCTCGCCCGCGTCGAGCCCGGTGAGGCGGAGCAGGCGGCGCTGGTGGTGTCCGGCGTCGACGACCTTCGGCTGGATGCGCACGGTCGTGCCGGCGCCGTCGGTGCGGATCGAGAGCTCCTCGATGTCGAAGCCGAGCTTGTTCAGACGGCTCACGCGCTCGTTGATGCGCCAACGTTCGGCCGACGAGAAGGATTCGGAGCCCGTGAGCTCGCTCCAGAGGCTGCGGTACGCGTCGACGATGCCGTTCGAGATGCGCACCGGGTCGAGTTCGTCGGCCACGCGACCGCCGGCCTCGAGGTCGAGCAGTTCGCCGGCGATGTTCACGCGGGCGATCTCGAGGTCGTTCTCGCGCTGGCCGTTCGAGAGGCCGCCCTCGTAGAGCTTGCCGGTCTCGGCGTCGACGAGGTAGGCGGCGAAGGCGCCCGCGTCGCGACGGAACAGCGTGTTCGAGAGCGACACGTCGCCCCAGAAGAACCCGATGATGTGCAGGCGCACGAGCAGCAGGGCGAGCGCGTCGACGAGACGCGTCGCCGTGTCGGGGCGCAGCGTCTGCGAGAACAGGGCCCGGTAGGGGAGCGAGAAGCGCAGGTGACGGGTGACGAGCACCGGCTTCAGGGGGTCGCCTTCGTCATCGGAGCGGTTCGTGATGACCGCGACGGGCTCGACGCACGGCACCTCGAGACGCTGCAGCGTGCGCAGCATCTCGTACTCGCCGCGCGCCATCTCGGCGGTGGTCTCCTTGATCGCGACCACGTGGCCGGCGAGGTGCGCGAAACGCACGAGGTGGCGCGAGATTCCCTTGGGCAGCGCCGCGATGTTCTCGTTCGGCCAGGCCTCGAGCGGCAGGTGCCACGGGAGGTCGAGCAGGGCCGGGTCGGTCGTGGCCGACGTGATCGATAGTGAGCCGCTCATCGTGGTTCAGCGTAGCCCGAAACGCCGATGCCGGCCGGGCCCATGGCCCGACCGGCATCGATCGTTCGTGAGAGGCGAGGTCAGGCGACGACGGCCTTGTTGCCGAGGCGCAGGCCCGACTCGATGTCGAACAGGTGCACGTGGTTCGGCGTGGCCGTGAGGTACACGCGGTCGCCGGCGTTCGGGTGGCTGCGACCGTCGACGCGGGCGACGATGTCGGTGCGCTTGCCCTCGACCGTGGAGTGGCCGTAGAGGTAGCCGTCGGCGCCGAGCTCCTCGACGAGGTCGACGTCGACTGCGAGGCCCTCGCCCTGGACCGCCGAGACGGTGATGTCCTCGGGGCGCACGCCGATGGTCGCGCTCTTGGCCGAAGCCTCGGCGAGCACGTCGCGGTCGACCGGGACCGTCGCCGTGCCGAAGAGCACGCCGCCCTCGGTGAGGTCTGCGTGGAACAGGTTCATCGCGGGCGAGCCGATGAAGCCCGCCACGAAGACGTTCTGCGGCTTCTCGTAGAGGTCGCGCGGGGTGCCGACCTGCTGGAGCAGGCCGTCCTTCAGCACGGCGATGCGGTCGCCCATGGTGAGCGCCTCGGTCTGGTCGTGCGTGACGTAGACCGTCGTGACGCCGAGGCGAC
This sequence comes from Agromyces sp. CF514, assembly GCF_900113185.1. NCBI lineage: Bacteria > Bacillati > Actinomycetota > Actinomycetes > Micrococcales > Microbacteriaceae > Agromyces > Agromyces sp. CF514. Next base: position 1,659,480 of record NZ_FOZD01000001.1, read on the forward strand.
GCTGGAGCGAGGCGATCTGGGTGCGGGTCTGCACGCGGAGCTTCGCGTCGAGGTTCGACAGCGGCTCGTCCATGAGGAACACCTGGGGCTGGCGCACGATCGCGCGGCCCATGGCGACGCGCTGACGCTGACCGCCCGAGAGTGCCTTGGGCTTGCGGCTGAGGTACGGCTCGAGGTCGAGGAGCTTGGCGGCCTCGAGCACGCGGGCGGCGCGCTCCTCCTTGCCGACGCCGGCGATCTTGAGCGCGAAGCCCATGTTCTCGGCGACGGTCATGTGGGGGTACAGCGCGTAGTTCTGGAAGACCATCGCGATGTCGCGGTCCTTCGGCGGCACGTCGGTGACGTTGCGGTCGCCGATGAAGATGTTGCCGTCGTTGACCTCTTCGAGGCCGGCGAGCATGCGGAGGGACGTGGACTTGCCGCAACCCGAGGGGCCGACGAGCACGAGGAACTCGCCGTCTGCGACATCGAGGTCGAGCTGGTCGACGGCCGGGCGAGTGCCGCCGGGGTAGAGGCGGGTGGCCTTGTCGAACGTGACTGACGCCATGGTTCTGCTTCTCCTTCACCGGCAGGTACGTGCCGGACGATCCGTAGTGAATGGACTGCGTCGACGTCGACGCTCCCTCAGTATTGCACGGGAGGAGGCGACGGCCGATTCGGCGCCGGCCCGCGGAGTCCGCGGGCGGGGCTCGCCTGCACGGCAGCCTCGAAGCGGCTGGGAGCCCGCCGGGCGGCCGCCGAACGCCAACCATGGCCTTCGTGTGGCTGATTCCCAGCCATCCTTCCTACTATCGTGGGTGCGTTCGCAGTACGCGCGCGCCCACACAGCGACCCGGAGTGACCATCGATGACCAACGGCGGATCCCAAGAGCCACGTGCCACCCGTAACGAGAAGCGGGAAGCGGCCCGAGAGAAGGCGCGAGTCCTTCGCGAGGAGCAGAAGAAGCGCGACAAGCGCAACAAGGTCCTGATCCAGGGCGGCGTCATCGTCGCCGTGCTGCTCGTCGCGGCTCTCGTCGGTTGGCTGATCTTCAACAGCATCAAGCCCGCCGGCCCCGGTCCTGCGAACATGGCGAGCGACGGCATCGTGCTCGTCGCGGGCGAAGACGGTGCGATCACCGCGGTCGAGACCCCCGCCATCAAGGCGGGCGGTGAGCCCACCGCCACGGTTCCCGACGACAGCGGCACGGTCGCGAACATCGTGACCTACATCGACTACCTCTGCCCCTACTGCGGCCAGTTCGAGACGACCAACTCCGAGGCGATGCGCACGATGGTCGAGTCCGGTGCGGCGACGCTCGAGATCCACCCCATCGCGATCCTCACGAACAAGTCGGCCGGCACGCAGTACTCGCTGCGCGCGGCCAATGCCGCCGCGTGCGTGGCAGACCTGTCGCCCGACGCCTTCTTCGACTACAACGAGGCGCTCTTCCAGAACCAGCCCGAAGAGGGTTCGGTGGGTCTGGCGAACGCCGACCTGAAGAAGCTCGCGACAGATGCCGGCGCAGCCTCCTCGGTCGCCTCGTGCATCGACGACATGCGCTTCAAGACGTGGGTGCAGGATGCCACGACGCGGGCGCTGACCGGCCCCATCCCGAACTCCGACCTCACCTCGGTGACCGGCACGCCCACCGTGCTCGTGAACGGCCAGCAGTACAGCGGCTCGCTCACCGACGCGCAGGAGTTCCAGTCGTTCGTGGTGCAGGCCACGAGCGCGACGTTCAACGAGTCCGAGTCGACCCCGACTCCGACGCCCACGCCGACTCCGGCCCAGTGAGCCGGTCCGCGCGGCGGAGTCCCTCCACGGGACTCCGCCGCGCGGTCGGTAGGATGTCCTGGGTTCCCCTCGCGGGGCGCCCTCGCCGGCTTGGCGCAATTGGTAGCGCACCGCTCTTGTAAAGCGGGGGTTGCGGGTTCGAGTCCCGCAGCCGGCTCTTGACTGAAGACGAACCCGTTCCCCATGCCGCGCAGGCGGCGCACGCGAACGAGGCGCACCGGCACGCCCACGTCGAAGCGCCCGGCATGCCCGCGTGGATCGCGATCGCCATGGCCGTGGTCGGCGGTGCGCTGACCGCGGTGCAGTCGCGCGTCAACGGGCAGCTCTCGGCGGCGATCGGCGACCCCTACACGGCCGCGGCGATCTCGTTCGGAAGCGGCCTGGCGATCCTGCTCGTCGCGCTCGTGTTCTGGAAGCCGGGGCGGGCCGGGTTCGGCAACGTCGCACGCGAGCTGCGGGCCGGCAGGATCAGCTGGTGGATGCTGTTCGGCGGCGTCGCGGGCGCCTGGTTCGTCGCGACGCAGGGACTGTCGGCGGGCGTCATCGGCGTCGCGCTCTTCACGGTCTCGATCGTGGCGGGCCAGACCGTCGGCGGGGTCGTGTTCGACCTCGTGGGGCTCGGGCCGGCCGGTCGACGCCCGCTCACCGCGCCCCGGGTCTTCGGTGCGCTGCTCGCACTCGCAGCCGTGATCTGGACCCTGTCGTCCGAGATCGGCGGGGCAGTGCCCGTGCTCCTCGTGATCCTGCCCTTCACCGCGGGCTTCGGGTCGGCGTGGCAGCAGGCGGTCAACGGCCGGATCCGCGTCGCCGCCTCCAGCGCGCTCACGTCGACGCTCGTGAACTTCATCGTCGGCACGACGGTGCTCGTCGTCGTGATGATCGTGCACTCCTCGCTCGTCGGATGGCCGACCGCACTGCCCGGCGAGGCCTGGCTCTACGCCGGCGGGCTCATCGGGTGCCTCTTCATCGCCGTGCAGGCGATCGTCGTCCGCGTGATCGGCGTGCTCGTGCTCGCGCTCGCAGGCGTCGCGGGCCAGCTCACGGCCGCGCTCGCGCTCGATCTGTTCGTGCCCGTCGGCGATCAGACGGTGGAGCTCGCCACGATCGGCGGTGCCGCGCTCGCGCTCGTCGCAGTCGTCATCGCGAGCACGAGGTGGTCGCGCAGCAGGCACGTCGTCGCACCCGTGGAGCCGGCGGCGCCGGCCGACCGAACGCCCTGAGCGCAGCATCCGTCGCAGTGCCCGCAGCGGCGGGCGACCCGGTCACTCGAGCGTCGTGAACCGATCCGACGCGTCGCGGGGCACTCGTCGCTCGTCGCGCCGGCCCGCCGGCCTCCCGCCGACGTAGAGCCAGCCGAGCAGCGCCTCGTGCTCGCCCAGCCCGTGCATCGCCGCGACGGCCGGATGCCGCGTGTGCGGGCCGGTACGCCACATCACGCCCCAGCCCGCCTCGTCGAGCAGCAGGCTCAGCAGGTGCGCGACGCCAGCGGCGGTGGCGTCCTGCTCCCACTCGGGCACCTTGTGGTGGTCGGGCGTGCGCACCGCGACGACGGCGAGCAGCAGGGGAGCGCGCAGCGGCTTGGCCGCCAGCTTGGCGGCGCTCCGCTCGTCGGACGCACCCAGGCCCGAGGCCTCGGCCAGGGCCGCGCCGAGACGCTCGCGTGCATCGCCCCTCAGCGCGATCACGCGCCACGGGTGAAGCGCCGCGTGATCGGCGACCCGGCCGGCTGCCCCGAGCAGCTCGAGGAGCTCCGCATCGTCGGGTGCGACATCCGTCACCTTCGACACCGAACGGCGCGCGCGTGCCGCCTCGAGCACCGGGCGCACGCTCAGGGCTCGGGCGTGAAGTCGAGCGCGATCGAGTTCATGCAGTAGCGGTCGCCCGTCGGAGTGCCGAACCCGTCGGGGAAGACGTGGCCCAGGTGCGACCCGCAGTTCGCGCAGCGCACCTCGGTGCGGACCATGCCGAGCGAGGTGTCCTCGATGAGCTCGACGGCTTCGGGCCGAACGGACTCGTAGAAGCTCGGCCAGCCGCATCCGGAGTCGAACTTGGTGCCGCTCTTGAAGAGCTCCGCACCGCACGCCGCGCATGCGTAGACGCCGGCGCGCTCCTCGTCGAGCAGCTCTCCCGTCCACGGGCGTTCGGTCGCCGCCTCGCGCAGGACCTCGAACTGCTCGTCGCCGAGCTGTTCGCGCCACTCGTCGTCGGACTTCTCGACCTGATACGCCATGGGGTTCCCTTCAGAACTGCGGATGTCTCCATCGTCGCAGGTCGCCGAGGCTCGCGCACACACACGCCGTGGACGCTCGGCAGCCTCACGGCAACGCATCCCTAGGATGTGACGCGAAGGCGACGCCGTCGCCGCGGGAGGTGCACGGTGACGCTCGAACGGCCCTCGCACGACCCCGAGGCGCAACTCGACCCGCTCGCGCTCCGCGTGCTCGCCTTCGAGGCCCATGCCTGGCAGCAGCCGGGCGTGAAGGCGGAGGGCATCCGCGACGAGTTCGGCATGTCCGCCGCCCGCTACTATCGGATCCTCGGAGAGCTCCTCGACTCGCCTGCGGCGCTCCGGCACGACCCCATGCTGGTGAAACGCCTGCTGCGGCTCCGCGAGGCGCGCGCGGCGACGCGGGCACGGCGCTCACTCTCGAACGGCCGCACGCTCGACTGAGCAGGCCCCGACCCCGACGACTGGACCCATGGCGCAGAACTCCCCTCGAGATCGTTTCGACACGATTCCCCACGGCATCGAGCGCGTGGGCGCTCACCGTGCGCCGCAGCGTCGTGGCGCCCGATGGATCGCCTTCGGCTGGGCCGCCCTCGCGACCGTCGTGCTCACGGGCCTCGGCATCGCATGGGTCGTGGTCGCCAACGACCGGCTCGACTTCTCGGAGGCGTCGCCGACCGCGACGGAGACGCCGGTCGTCACGGCCGAGCCGACCATCGCGCCCGACGTACCCGTGACGGTGCTCAACGGCACGGACACGAGCGGACTGGCCGCGACGGCGGCCGACGCCCTGACCGCGGCCGGGGTCCCGGTCGGCGCCACCGCGAATGCGAGCGAGACCGACCTCAAGGAGTCGGTCGTCTACTACGCCACCGCCGATCTCGAAGGGGCGGCCAGAGGCGTGGCCCAGGCGATCCCGGGCGCCGACGTGCGCCTCGATGCGAAGTTCGGCGAGATCGGCACCCCGCTCGTGCTGGTCGTCGGCTCGGACTACGCCGCGAGCGTCGCGGGCTGACCTCGCGGGCCCACCTCGCAGAATCGTTGCAATTCCGCGACATTCGGGTGCGTCCCGCCCCTTCTCCTGGCCGTGCCCGCGTCATTAGTATCTGGAATTGGTCGCTCGAACCCGTGTAACGCCAGGTACCACCCGTGGTCCCGTCAGCACGACGGGCAGGCCCGGTACAGGCAACGCGCACGTGCTGATCGACACACGGCAATTTGGGAGCAACGCATGGCGAACGGAACCGTCAAGTGGTTCAACGCTGAAAAGGGCTACGGATTCATCACCGTCGACGGAGGCCAGGACGTCTTCGTCCACTACTCCGCGATCGACATGGCCGGATACAAGGTCCTCGAAGAGGGCCAGGCGGTCGTGTTCGAGGTCGGCACCGGTTCCAAGGGTCCGCAGGCTGAGGGCGTCCGCCCCGCCTGATCGAAGCGTGAACGATGCGCCGCCAGAAGCCTCGTGCCGGCGGCGCATCGTCGTCTCCGGGCCGGCGGGCACCGGGCGACCGGGGCGCCGGTCCGGCGCGTCGCCCGCGTTCGTGCGGGTCGCGGTGGTTGGCTGTGCGCATGGCGCGGCGGAACGCATCTGCCATCAGGTGGCGGTCTTCTGCCGTGCTGCTCGCCGTCGCCGCGGTGCTGCTCGCGGCGTGCAGCGCTCCCGAGACCGAACGAGTCGTCGCCACGCCGACGCCGACCCCCGACGCGCGACCCGTCGGTGCTTCCGCAGCCCCGGTCGCGGTCGCGTTCGCCCCGCTGCGCGGCACCCGTGCCGAGTGGGCGGCCATGCAGCATCCGTCGATCGCGGCGAAGATCGACAACCACGAGGAGGCGCGACCGCAGCTCGCGCTGAATCGCACCGACCTCGTCTTCGAGGAACTGGTCGAGGGCGGCCTCACGCGATACCTCGCGGTATGGCACTCCGACATCCCGGACGAACTCGGGCCCGTGCGCTCCATCCGACCCATGGACCCCGATATCGCGACGCCCTTCGGCGGCATCATCGCGTACTCGGGCGGCCAGGAGCAGTTCGTCGAGATGATGCAGGCGACGCCGCTGGTGAACCTGGTCTTCGACTTCGACGACACCGGGCTCTTCGCTCGCGCCGATGAACGGCCGGGCCCCCACGACGTGATCCTCGACGCGGCCGAGGCGCTCCGGCGCAACGCCGCCCTCGCTCCGCCCGCGGTGCAGTTCGTGTACGGCAGCGCCGATCCGCTGGCCGACCCCGCCCTCGGGGCGTCCTCGACCACGGGCATCGCGCACGTCTTCTCCGAGGAGCGGTTCCCGTCGTGGACCTGGGATGCGGCGGCATCCGTCTGGCTGAGGTCGCAGGAGGGCTCGCCCGACCTCGACGACGCGGGCGTTCAGGTGCACGCGGTCAACGTGGTGACCATGCGCGTCGGCATCGACTGGAGCTACGGCGAGGTCCCTCGCACGGTGATGGTCGGCACGGGCGAGGCCTGGGTGTCGACCGCCGGCCGGACCGCCCATGGCACCTGGTCGAAGGATGCTGCGGGGACGCCCATCGTGCTGACGGCGGACGACGGACGGCCGTTGCCGCTCGCTCCGGGCAACACCTGGATCGAACTCGTGCCGAACGAGGGATCGGTGTCGTTCGCGCCCTGAGCGAACCTCGTGCGAGGCGCCGGGCGCTCGCTTGCACTCATGTCGGTCGAGTGCCAGAATTGCTTTAGCACTCATTCGAATCGAGTGCTAACAAGAATCTTTGAGACGTCCGAGAAGGGACGAGAAACACACATGGCAAAGATCATTGCTTTCAACGAGGAGGCCCGCCGCGGTCTCGAGCGTGGCCTCAACACGCTCGCCGACGCGGTCAAGGTGACCCTCGGCCCGCGCGGTCGCAACGTCGTGCTCGAGAAGAAGTGGGGCGCACCCACCATCACGAACGACGGCGTGTCGATCGCCAAGGAGATCGAGCTCGACGACCCGTACGAGAAGATCGGCGCCGAGCTCGTCAAGGAGGTCGCCAAGAAGACCGACGACGTCGCCGGTGACGGCACCACGACCTCGGTCGTGCTCGCCCAGGCACTCGTGCGCGAGGGCCTCCGCAACGTCGCCGCAGGCGCCGACCCCATCTCGCTGAAGCGCGGCATCGAGAAGGCCGTCGCGGCCGTCGAGGCCGAGCTCATCGCCAACGCCAAGGAGGTGGAGACCAAGGAGGAGATCGCTGCGACCGCTTCCATCTCCGCCGCTGACGAGACCATCGGCGCGCTGATCGCCGAGGCCATCGACAAGGTCGGCAAGGAGGGCGTCGTCACCGTCGAGGAGTCGAACACCTTCGGCACCGAGCTCGAGCTCACCGAGGGCATGCGCTTCGACAAGGGCTACCTGTCGGCGTACTTCGTCACCGACCCCGAGCGCCAGGAAGCGGTCTTCGAAGACCCGTACATCCTGATCGTCAACGGCAAGGTCTCGAACATCAAGGACCTGCTGCCCATCGTCGACAAGGTGATCCAGACGGGCAAGCAGCTCCTCATCATCGCCGAGGACGTCGACGGCGAAGCGCTCGCGACCCTGATCGTGAACAAGATCCGCGGCATCTTCAAGTCGGTCGCCGTCAAGGCCCCCGGCTTCGGCGACCGTCGCAAGGCTCAGCTGCAGGACATCGCGATCCTCACCGGCGGCCAGGTCATCTCCGAGGAAGTCGGCCTCAAGCTCGAGAACGTCACCCTCGACCTGCTCGGCCAGGCACGCAAGGTCATCATCACCAAGGACGAGACGACCATCGTCGAGGGTGCCGGTGACGAAGAGGGCATCGCCGGTCGCGTCGCGCAGATCCGCGCCGAGATCGAGAACACCGACTCCGACTACGACCGCGAGAAGCTCCAGGAGCGCCTCGCGAAGCTGGCCGGCGGCGTCGCCGTCATCAAGGCGGGCGCGGCCACTGAGGTCGAGCTCAAGGAGCGCAAGCACCGCATCGAAGACGCCGTCCGCAACGCGAAGGCCGCCGTCGAAGAGGGCATCGTCGCCGGTGGTGGCGTGGCTCTCATCCAGGCGGGCAAGACCGCCTTCGAGAAGCTCGAGCTCTCGGGCGACGAGGCGACCGGCGCGAACATCGTGCGCGTCGCGATCGACGCTCCGCTCAAGCAGATCGCCCTCAACGCCGGCCTCGAGCCCGGCGTAGTGGTCGACCGCGTGCGCAACCTCCCCGTCGGCCAGGGCCTCAACGCCGCGACCGGCGAGTACGTCGACATGCTGGCCGCCGGCATCAACGACCCGGTGAAGGTCACCCGCTCGGCCCTGCTCAACGCAGCGTCGATCGCCGGCCTGTTCCTCACCACCGAGGCCGTCGTCGCCGACAAGCCCGAGAAGAACCCGGTCCCGGCCGGCGACCCCACGGGCGGCATGGACTTCTAGTCCGAACCGATCCACGGCCGTCACAGCCTGATCAGCGCGAAGGGCGCCTCCGATCCGGAGGCGCCCTTCGTCGTTCGTGCCGGGTCTCGCTCGTTCGTCGTCGCTCACGCGGGTTCCGGAGCGGGACTCACCCCGCCGCCTACGGCATCCATGGCGCTCTTCGGAAGCCGTTATCTGATGGATATCCGACCGGGCCGACAGCCCCTAACGGTGCGGATACGCTCGGACCATGGATGACGCCGAATGAGTCGTGGAACTGGTCTCGCAGGTCGCTCGACGAAGATCCGGCCGGTCGCGACCACAGCCGTGACTGCGGCCTGCGTGATCGCGCTGCTGGCCGGATGCGCGACGGCATCAGGGGGTGCGGCGCCCGCTCCCGTTCCGGAGACGCCCGCTCCTGCACGACCTCTCCAGATCATCGATTCGTCGTGCGATCGGATCGTGGCCATCGAGTCCCTCGAGGCCGTGGTGGGCTCCGGACTCGTCTCAGGTGCGTATGCGCAGGCCGACCCGATCGCAACGGTGCAGATGCCCGCCGCGGTGGGGTCCGCCGGCGGATTCTCGTGCTCGTGGTCCGACGCGGCGACGGGGGCCGTGCGCGTCTCGCTCACGGTCGTTCCCGATGCGGTCGACGCCGACGAGCGCATCATCGCGGAGTTCGCCGCGCGGGAGGGGACGACTCCGGTGCCGTACGAGCGAACCCTGCACACCGGGTGCATCTCCGACCACTGCGAGGTCGAGGGGTTCATCGGTACGACCGCCGTGAACCTCTACATCTCCGACATGCCGTGGGCCGACTCCGGAAGCGTCGCGCAGCCGCAGTTGGTCGCGCTTCGCGACGAGATCTCGGACCACCTCGGCGCCGTTCCGCCGCTGGAACCGCTGCCCCCGCTTTCGGCGGAATGGGGGAACGGGCCCACAAGCTGCGACGAGATGCTCGCGCCTGAAGCGCTCGCTGCGGCGCTCTCCGGCGACGCTGCCGCGTACGACGTCGGGTACGCCTTCGAGGACTCGAACGGGTGGGATGTCGCGCTGCTGACGGCCGGTGGCTTCAGCTGTCGGTATCGCGGCGAAGGCGGGTTCGGCGGTCGCATCACCGTGCTCCCGGACACCGCGGCTGCGCTCGCCACGATCCCCTCGAGCGCAGAGCTGACGACGATCGACGTGTCGGGTGCCGATGGCGCCGGACTCGTGAGCTGCTGGAGCAACGGCGAACCGTTCGAGGCCGGTACCGGCCTGTGCACGGTCCACGTGCCGATCCGCGGCGCCTGGGTGACCGTGCTCTCGTCGGCGACGGGCACGGCCGCGGAGCCCATCCGGGCAGAAGCCTCTGGCGTCGCCGCGGCGATCGTCACCGCACTCGGCTGAACCGCGAGCTCGCGGGCCGGTGGTCGGGTCGGTCCGACCACCGGTCGGGTGCTCAGCGCAGGAACAGGCGCGCGTTGGCCTGCTCGGCCTCGGCGTACTGTGTCGCGGCGATGCCGAGCGCCTGATTGAGGCCGTCGAGGCTCTGCTCGACCTGCAGCTGCGTGGCCCGCCAGTCGGACACGGCACCCTGGAACGCCGTGGCGGCCTGACCCGACCACGAGGACTGCAGGCCCGTGAGCTGGCCGAGCAACGACGCGACCTCGGACTGGATTCGGCCGATGGTGCCCTGCACGGTCTGGGTCGCTGCGGACACTTGGGCGGCGTCGACGTGGTAGCTCGACATTGGGGTCCCTTCGTTCAGTTGATGCCGCCAAGGTACGGCGCCGCCGGTCGAAGCGGACCGGATCGAGAGCGGTTCGCTGCAGTGCCCAGGGCAGACCCGGTGGGGGAGGACGGGTGCTCGAGGCGATCCCCGGCGGCGGACTGATCGTCACGACGCGAAGGGATCAGTCGGAGGACACCGGCTGAGGCGCGGCAGCGCTGCCGGCGAGCGGCAGGAGCACCCGGAAGGTCGCACCGCCGCCGGGCGTCTCGACCACGTCGACCGCACCGTTGTGGGCTGCCACGATCGACGACACGATCGCGAGGCCGAGGCCGGAGCCGCCGGTCTCGCGCGTGCGCGACGTGTCGGCGCGCCAGAAGCGCTGGAAGATCTTCTCGCGGATCTGGGGAGGGATGCCCTCGCCGTGATCGATGATCTCGATCATCGCCCGCTCGGTCGCGGGATCCGCGCTGATCCGGATGTCGATGGGGCTCTCCTCTGCGGTGAACCGCATCGCGTTGCCCATGAGGTTCGTGATGACCTGCCTGATCTTGTTCTCCTCGGCGAGCACGACGGCCTGCGGTGCGCCGCTCGCCGTCTTCGTCGCCGTGGGGCGCGTCGCTCCTCGGGTCGCGGTCGCAGGGCGTTCGGTCGACTTCGTCGGGTCGACCTGCGCGGAGTTCGCACGACGATTCGAGGCCGGAGTGTCGGTCGTGCGCGGCCGCCGGTTGCGCAGTCGCGCGAGCGTCGCGCCTGCGAACGAGATGGCCCCGGTCGAGGGGCGGCCGCCGGGCGTTGCGTCGGCCAGCGTCGAATCGCCGTCGACCGGTGCGGGCGCGGCATCCGATGCGGTGAGGTCGTCGGGCGTCGTGACGGTGATGGTGCGGTTCGGGTGCGCGGCCATGGCGTCGAGCGCCGCATCGCGGGCGAGGGGCACGAGATCGACCTCGGCCAGCTCGAGCGGCTTCGCCTCGTCGAGCCGGGCGAGCGCGAGGAGGTCCTCGACGAGGCCGCCCATGCGGATGGCCTCCTTCTCGATGCGCTCCATGGCCTGTGCGACGTCATCGGAGGTCTGCAGCGCGCCCATGCGGTACAGCTCGGCGTATCCGCGCACCGACACGAGCGGGGTGCGCAGCTCGTGCGAGGCGTCGCCCACGAAGCGACGCATCTGGTCGATCGTGCGCGCGCGGTCGCGGAACGCGCGATCGATGCGGTTGAGCATGGTGTTCAGCGAGCGGTTCAGGCGACCGACCTCGGTGTTCGGGGTCGCGCCGCCGAGCCGCTGGCTGAAGTCGCCGTCGGCGATCGCGGCGGCCGTGGCCTCGACCTCGCGGAGCGGCGTGAACGTGGTCGTCACCAGCATGCGCGTGAGCAGGGCGCCGACGAGCACCACGCCGATGCCGAAGCCGAGGAAGATCGTGAGGTACACCGCGATGAGCGATTCCGTGTCCTTCGACGAGATCGCGATGATGATCGGCGCGTAGACGCCGTGCTGATCGGCGACCATCAGCGCCGTGACGGCCCGGAAGGTCTTGTTCCCGTCGGCGTCCTTCAGCTGGACCACCGTGTAGCTGCCGGAGCCCTGGGCGTTCATCGCGCTCACCTCGGCCTGGGTGAGCTTCTCGGGGATGCGCGGAAGGTCCTCGATCGGCCGGTCGTCCCAGTTGGTGCCGTCGAGCGTTCCCGTCGTCGCGTCGTAGACGGCGACGAAGACCTGGTCGTTCTCGGAGAACCGCGATTGCTTGTCGTCGGAACCGCTCGAGTCGGTGTCGTCGAGGAAGTACTTGTCGAGGCTGCCGCCCGCGATGCCGCCGAGCTTGGCCGACATCTGGTCTTCGACGTACGAGCGCAGCATGGCCGCAGTGCCGATGCCGGAGACGAGGAGGCCGAGGGTCAGCATCAGCACCGTCACACCGGTGATCTTGGTGCGCAGCGAGATGCGGTTCCACCGCTCGGAGATCGTCTGATGCATAGCGGGGCGAGTCTAGGCGGCCGACCCTGAGTCAGGGCTTGGAGACGGAGGACTTCAGCATGTACCCGAACCCGCGCTTCGTCTGGATCAGCGGCTCCGTGGAGTGCTGGTCGAGCTTCCTGCGCAGGTAGGAGATGTAGCTCTCGACGATGCCGGCGTCGCCGTTGAAGTCGTACTCCCACACGTGGTCGAGGATCTGCGCCTTCGAGAGCACCCGGTTGGGGTTCAGCATGAGGTAGCGCAACAGCTTGAACTCGGTGGGGGAGAGCTCGACCGGAACGTCGCCGACGAGCACCTCGTGGGTGTCCTGGTCCATCACGAGTTCGCCCGTGCGGATCACGGCGTCTTCCTCGGCGTGCATGGTCCGGCGCAGGATCGCCTTGATGCGCGCGACGATCTCGTCGAGGCTGAAGGGCTTCGTGACGTAGTCGTCGCCGCCGACCGTGAGGCCGGTGATCTTGTCTTCGGTGTCGTCCTTGGCCGTGAGGAACAGGATCGGCGCCGTGTACCCGGCCGAACGGAGGCGCTTGGTGACGCCGAAGCCGTTCATGTCGGGCAGCATGACGTCGAGGATGATCAGGTCGGGTTCCTCTTCGAGAACCGCCGAGATGGTCTGGGCGCCGTTGCCGACGGCGCGAACGGCGAATCCGGCGAAGCGCAGGCTCGTGGTGAGCAGGTCGCGGATGTTGGGCTCGTCATCGACGATGAGAATGCGTGGTCCATCGCTCATGTTGACCATCATCTGCGCATGGGCTGGAACTTTCCTGAACATTCTTCGAGGGTCGTGAAATCGGTTCGACGGATGGAACACTTGGCCTATGGCGTCACATGAGCGGGTGGTCGTGGTCGGAGGCGGCCTGGCCGCGGCGAGCGCCGTGCAATCGGCGCGCGAGAGCGGGTTCGAGGGCGAGGTCGTCGTGATCGCTGAGGAGCCCCGCGTCCCCTACGAGCGCCCGCCGCTCTCGAAGGGCTATCTGATCGGCACGGATGCCGCGAGCAGCCTCTCTCCGCACGACCTCCGCTGGTACCGGCGGCACGACGTCGACGTTCGGCGGGGCAGCCGCACGGTCGCCCTCGACCCTGCGGGGCACACGCTCGAAGTCGAGTCGCCCGAAGCGGGCCGTGCCACGCTCGAATTCGACCGGCTGCTGCTCGCGACCGGTGCGCGTGCCCGACGGTTCTCCGGCCCGGGCGCCGGCCTGCGCGGCGTGCACGCCCTGCGCACGCTTGCCGACTCCACTCGACTGCGCACCGCGCTGCGCGTCGGCGGTCGGCGGGTCGTGGTGGTCGGCGGCGGCTGGATCGGGCTCGAGGCCGCCGCGGCGGCGCGAGGCTACGGCAACGACGTCACGGTGCTGGTCCGCGGCGGCGAGCCCCTCGAGGCGGCGATCGGCATCGGTCTGGGCGCCATGTTCCGCGGGTTGCACGAGCAGCACGGGGTCGAGGTGCGGCGAGGCGTGTCCGTCACGGCGCTGCGGGGCCACCGCGGCCGCGTCGCGGCGGCCGTGCTCGGCACGGGCGAGGAGGTGCCTGCCGACGTCGTGCTGTTCGGCATCGGCGCCGTGCCGAACGTCGAGCTTGCGACATCCGCCGGACTCCGGGTCGACGACGGCATCACGACGGATGCATCGCTTCGCACCAGTGCCGAAGACGTGTTCGCCGCGGGCGACGTCGCATCGGTGTGGAACCCGCGGCTCGAGCGGCACCTGCGGGTCGAGCACTGGGCGAACGCCGGTGCGAGCGGAGCCGCCGCCGGGCGGGCGCTGGCCGGCGCCCCGGCCGCCTTCGACGAGGTGCCCTACTTCTTCACCGACCAGTACGACCTCGGCATGGAGTACTCGGGCTATGGCGGGCCGGCGGCCGACGCCGAGCTCGTCGTTCGCGGCGACGTTCCGCTCACCGCCGAATCGGCGCCGGACGCGAAGCGCGAGGGCATCGTCTTCTGGCTCGCCGCCGACGGGCGGGTAGTCGCCGGCATGAACGTGAACGTGTGGGACGTGAACCCGGTGATCCAACGCCTCATCCGCTCGGGCCGGGTCGTCTCCCGCGAGGAGCTCGCCGATCCCGCGGTGCCGCTCGATGCGCTCGCCGGAGACACGGCATGAGCGCGGCGACGCCGGCCGTCGGCGGCACGGTGCGCACGATCGGCCCGCGCACCTTCGACTTCGCGCGCCAGGTCGCGGTCATGGCGATCGTGAACCGCACGCCCGACTCGTTCTACGACCGGGGCCGGACCGATGCGCTCGACGCGGCCGTCGAGGCCGGGCTCCGGGCGATCGACGAGGGCGCCGACTGGATCGACATCGGAGGGGCGAAGTTCGCGCCGGGACCGGCGGTGCCCGTGGCCGAGGAGGTCGACCGCGTGGTGCCCGTCGTCGCCGCGCTCGCCGATGCGGGCGCAGTGATCTCGGTCGACACGTTCCACGCAGAGGTCGCCCGCGAGGCGATCGCGGCCGGCGCGCACGTGATCAACGACACCACGGGGCTCAGCGATCCGAGCATGGCCTCGGTGCTCGTCGACACGGGCGCGTCGATCGTCATCACGCACAGCCTGGCGGCGCCGCGCACGCCGCTTCCGTCGCCGCGGTACGCCGACGTGGTCGCCGACGTGGTCGACTTCCTCAGGTCGCGGGTCGCCCGAGCCGAGGCGGGCGGCGTGGCATCCGATCGCATCATCGTCGACCCCGGTCACGACCTGAACAAGCACACGCTCGACTCGCTCGAGCTCACGCGCAGGCTCGACGAGGTCGTCGCGCTCGGATACCCGACGCTCGTCGCGCTCTCGAACAAGGACTTCGTCGGCGAGAGCCTCGGCCGTCCGCGCTCCGAACGCGTCGAGGGGTCGATCGCGGCCGCCGTCTACAGCGTGATGCGCGGCGCTCGGATCGTGCGTGTGCACAACGTGCGAGAGACCGTCGATGCGATGCGCATGATCGAAGCCATCGAGGGATGGCGCGAACCCGTGTTCCTGGAGCACAACCAGTGAACGGCGGCCCGGCGATCGATCGTGAGACGCTGCTCACCGCATACGGGCTGCGCGATCGCGGGGTGCCGCGCATCCGCATGAACTTCGTCGCGAGCATCGACGGCGCCGTCACGCTCGACGGTCGCAGCGGCGGCCTCGGCGACGCGAGCGACCGACTCGCCATGCAGGCCATGCGCACGGTCGCCGACCTCGTACTGGTGGGGGCCGGCACGGTGCGCGCCGAGGGGTACGGCGGACTCGCGGTCGACGAGGCGGATGCCGCGTGGCGGCGTGCGCGGGGCCTCGACGGCCAGCCCCGCATCGCCGTGGTCTCGTCGCGGCTCGACCTCGACCCGCGGCATCCGTTCTTCTCGAAGGCGGTGCGACGACCGATCGTGGTGACGACCGCGACGTCGCCCGAGCATCGGCGTTCGGCGCTCGCCGAGATAGCCGACGTGCTCGTGTGCGGTGAAGACGAGGTCGACCTCGCGCTGGCGCAGGCCTCGCTCGCCGCGGCGGGCCTGACGCAGGTGCTCTGCGAGGGCGGTCCCCACCTGTTCGGCGCACTGCTCGACGCGGAACTCGTCGACGAGGTGTGCCTCTCGCTCAGCCCGACCCTGGTCGGCGGCGCGGCCGGGCGGATCGCACAGGGCGCCGGCGAGCGGGCGCGACCGATGCGGCTCGCGCACGCCCTGCCGGCGGGCGACCTGCTGCTGCTGCGCTACTCGCGCGACTGAGGCGGAGCCCCGGGCGGGGTTGCGCCGGGTCAGGCCGCTTCGAGCGCGTGGGCGTCGAGGATGGTGTAGCTGTACCCCTGCTCGGCGAGGAACCGCTGACGGTTCTGCGCGAAGTCCTGGTCGACGGTGTCGCGCGCGACGAGCGTGTAGAAGTTGGCGGTGAGGCCGGACTCCTTCGGGCGCAGGAGGCGGCCGAGGCGCTGCGCCTCCTCCTGACGCGAGCCGTACGAGCCGGAGACCTGGATCGCCACGGTCGCCTCGGGCAGGTCGACCGAGAAGTTCGCGACCTTCGACACGACGAGCACGGGCGTGCGGCCGTCGCGGAACTCCTGGAAGAGGCGTTCGCGCTCGTCGACCGGCGTGGCGCCCGTGAGCTGGGGGGCGCCGAGCGTCTCGGCGAGCTCGTCGATCTGGTCGAGGTACTGGCCGATCACGAGGATGCGCTCGCCGCGGTGCTTGGCGACGAGTTCCTTCACGACGTCGAGCTTCGCCGGCGCGGTCGCGGCGAGGCGGTAGCGTTCGTCGTCGGCTGATGCCGCGTAGGCGAGCCGCTCGGACTGCGGCAGGTCGATGCGCACCTCGTAGCAGGCGGCGGGGGAGATGAAGCCCTGGGCCTCGATCTCCTTCCAGGGGGCGTCGAACCGCTTGGGGCCGATGAGGCTGAAAACGTCGCCTTCCCGGCCGTCTTCGCGCACGAGCGTCGCGGTGAGGCCGAGGCGGCGGCGGGCCTGCAGCTCGGCGGTGAGCTTGAACACGGGCGCGGGCAGCAGGTGCACCTCGTCGTAGACCACGAGGCCCCAGTCGAGGGCGTCGAGGAGCGCGAGGTGGGCGTACTCGCCCTTCCGCTTGGCGGTCAGGATCTGGTACGTCGCGATCGTGACGGGCCGGATCTCCTTCGTCTGCCCCGAGTACTCGCCGATCTCGTCGGCCGTGAGGGTCGTGCGTCGCAGCAGTTCGTCGCGCCATTGACGGGCGGAGACCGTGTTCGTCACGAGGATGAGCGTCGTGGTCTTCGCGGTCGCCATCGCACCCGCGCCGACGAGCGTCTTGCCGGCGCCGCATGGCAGCACGACGACGCCCGAGCCGCCGTCGAAGAAGTTGTCGACGGCCTTCTGCTGGTAGTCGCGCAGGTGCCAGTTCGACTCTTCGAGGTCGATGGGGTGCGGGGTGCCGGGCGTGTAGCCGGCGAGATCCTCGGCGGGCCAGCCAAGCTTCACGAGCTCCTGCTTGAGCGCGCCCCTCGCCCAGGCCTCGACGAGGAACCCGGTGTCGTCGATGCGCTCGGTCAGCAGCGGCGCGATGCGCTTCGCGTTCGCGACCTCGGTGAGCACCGCGAGGTCGTCGGAGCGCAGGCGCAGTGCGCCGTCGTCGGTGCGGTCGACGACGAGCCGGCCGTATCGCGACACGGTCTCGCGCATGTCGACCGAGACCGTCTGCGGCACCGGGAACTTCGCGTACTTCTCGAGCGTGCCGAGCATGTCGTCGGACGTGTGCCCGGCCGCGCGAGCGTTCCAGAGACCGAGTCGGGTGATGCGGTACGTGTGCACGTGCTCGGGTGCGCGTTCGAGTTCGGCGAAGACCGCGAGGTCGTGGCGCGCATCTTCAGCGAGGGGATGCGCGACCTCCAGCAGCACGGTGCGGTCGCTCTGCACGATGAGGGGGCCGTCTGACATAACGGTCGAGTCTACGCCCGGTTCATGTGCCCATCGCCGATCGTCGGCGATTCGCGGCCGCCGGCGCAGCGCTCATGAGGGCGCTCGAGCGAGCGGATGCCGCGGCACGGCGCCGTTCGAGGCGCGCCCGAGCGGCGGGCCGGCGTCACACGTTCGACGGGGCGGGCGAAACTGCCGCGATCGCCGAGAGCGGCAGCGTGCGTTCGATGTCGGCCTTGCGGTCGCGCGCGCGCAGGCGTCCGTTCGCGACGCTCGCCGGGGCGAGGAGGTAGTCGGCGGTCGTGCCGCCCGGCATGCGCACGGTGACCGTGAGCGTCTCCTTCGAGCGTGCGGCGGCCTCGAGCTGCCTGGCCAGCCACGCGACCTCGTCGGTGGCGTCGTCGTCGTGCTTGGCGAGGAGTCGGTCGAGCAGCGCCGCGACCTGGTCGGATGCGGGCTGCGGCGTCGGCGACTGCGCGAGGTGGTGGCGGTGCAGGCGCACGATCGTGCCGTCGTGGTCTTCGGCGGCGACCGGGTACTTCGCGTCGGCCAGCGCCCAGAACACGACGTCGGGGGCGAAGCGCGAGAGCAGGCGGTGGGGTCCGGCCAGCCTGAGGCCGACGGCGTTCAGCGTCTGGTCGACCGCGAGCGTGCCGATGAGCTGCTCGTCGTCGGAACGCACCATCGTGCGAGCCGGCAGGTCGGCCTGGTCGGCGGCGGCGACGCGCACGCTGCCGAATCGTCGGGAGGCCTCGCCCACGAGGTAGGCGACCGGTTGCGGAATGCCCGTGAGCGAGATCTCGCCGAGGAACTCGAGGATCGTCTCGGCGGTCTCGCCGGCCGCGAGCCCGCGGTTCACGGATGCGGCGCTCACACGATACGTCGAGGCGAGATCGCGCCCTTCGACGTCGGCGATGCCGCGCAGGCGCGCGTCGAGCACGGGCTCGAGCGGACCGGGCGAGACGATGGTGAGGTCGTGCTGCACGTAGACCTTCGACACCTGGGCCGGGAAGTGCACCGCGAGCTCGGCGGCCGCGGCGGCGACCTCTCCCGTGAGCACGAGGCGGCCCGACGCCACGGGTTCGCCGGCGACCGCGAGGCCGAGCGCCTCGGCGTCGTCGACCAGCCGGTCGAGTCCGTCGTCGAGCCACTTTCCGCCCGCCGGGTAGAGCCACCGCACGTCGTCACGGAGGTCGGTCGCCGAGATCGACTCGCTGCGTCGCGCGACGAGGTCGCGGAGCGACGGAGGGATGCGCGCGAGCCACTGCTCGGCGAGCCGTTGCCAGCGAGCGGCGGACCCGAGCTGCGCCCACTCGGCGCCGATGTCGGACTCGAGCCAGTACGCGCCGTCGCGGAGCACCAGCCCGGCCTCGTCGGCCCGGTGGAACAGTCGCGGCAGGGCGTCGAGGTCGACGCCGCACGCCTCGGAGAGGCGCTTGGAGTCGGGCAGCGTCAGTCCGCCCTTCGCGAGCTCGCGCGCGGGCTGGGCGCCGACGGCGGCGAGCAGCTCGGCGGTGGCGGCGACGGTCGCGTAGGCCGCTTCGGCCGCCCGACGCTCGAGCAGCGTGCGGTCGACGTCGTCGATGCCGACGAGCACGGGCGGAGCGGGAGCGGCGAGCTCGGCAGCGTCGGGGATGTCCCGTTCGGTGCGTACCGCGAGGCGGGCGCCGACCGCGGCGGGAAGGTGCACGCGGTCGTCGTCGTGGGCGACGACCAGCAGCGAGTCCGAGAGGCGCGCGATCAGGGCCGGCACGGCGGCCGTGAGCTCTGGCGATGCGCCGAGCCGTGCGAGTTCCGCGGTGATCGCCTCGACCGTGGTGTCGGTGTGGTCGGCCGTCAGCGAGGCCGTCGCCGCGAGGACCGCGAGGCGCGGTCGGTCGAGACGCGAGAGCACGTGGTCGAGCGAGTCGGGTGCCAGCAGGACCTCGGCGAGGTCGAAGAGATCGCGGACGCCGGAGCCCTCGAACTCGCGTGTGGCCAGCGCCGCCCCGAGGTCGTCGCGGGGCAGCGAGCGGAGTCGCGCGGCGAGTTCGAGCATCGTCTCCGATCAGTTCGTCTGGGCGCGCGTGGTGCGCGAGCGGTTCACGGCGTGCACGATGAACAGGGCGATGAGGAGCAGGAACGCGATCGGCAGGCCGAACCACGGCAGCATGATGACGACCGGCCAGACACCCTGGCTGAAGCCGTCGTTCTCGGCCACGCCGGCGACGGTCGCGAAGATCACGGTGATGAACGCCGCGATCGAGAGGAGCACCAACCCGGCGAACATGAACGCGAGGACGCGTTCGACGCGCTGACTGCCGGACTGCTGGGTTTCGCTCACCCTGCAAGGATAGGGCAGCGCGCCGCCCGCATGGGGCGGGACTCTAGACTGGTGCGTGCACGGCGCGCGCGTTCCCGCGTGCCATCCCCGACATGAGCGAGGTTCCACATGCCCACCGGCAAGGTCAAGTTCTACGACGAGGAGAAGGGATTCGGCTTCATCAGCTCCGATGACGGCCAGGAGGTCTTCCTCCACGCATCCGCTCTTCCCGCCGGTGCGACCGTGCGCGCGGGCAGCCGACTCGAGTTCGGCGTGGCCGAGGGCAAGCGCGGCGCCCAGGCGCTGTCGGTGCGCGTGCTCGACGCGCCCGTGAGCCTCGCGAAGATCAACCGCAAGCCCGCCGACGACATGGCGATCATCGTCGAAGACGTCGTCAAGGTGCTCGACTCGATCGGCGCCGACCTGCGCCGCGGTCGCTACCCCGAGAAGTCCAAGGCACGCACGGTCGCCACCGTGCTGCGCAAGGTGGCAGACGATCTGGATGCCTGAGTTCACCGAGCCCGAGACGGATGCCGCGGCATCTGCATCCGAGGTCGACGCGACTGACGAGGCGACCGAGGTCGTCGAGCCGGTCGACTCCGCGTCCGTCCCGTCCGAGGCGGATGCCGCGGATGCGACGCCGGAGCCGGAGCCGGTCGAACCCGCGGAGTCCGAGCCGGTCGATGCCGAGGCAGAGGCCGAGCCGGTCGATGCCGAGCCCGAGCCCGTCGTCTTCGAACCCGATCCCGTGCTCCTGGCTGCCGTCGACCTCGCCCGCAGCGCGCTGCTCGAGACGACCGCGCCCGAGACCGTGGGGTCCGTCGTGGGCCACATCGCCGAAGACGAGCACGTGCTCACGCTGCACTTCGCCTCCGACCTCTCGGGCTACCCCGGGTGGCACTGGAGCGTGACGATCGCGCGCGTCGAGGACGACCGGCCGACGATCATCGAGACCCAACTGCTGCCGGGCGAGCGAGCTCTGCTCGCGCCGGCGTGGGTGCCGTGGTCCGAGCGGCTCGCCGACTACCGGGCCGCGCAGGCCGCAGCGGCCGCCGCTGCGCGAGCCGCCGGCGAGGAGCCCGAGGGCGACGACCTCGAGTTCGTGCCCGACGACGGATCCGAGGAACTCGAGGTCGGCGACGACGACTTCGACGACGAGCACGACCTCGACGACGAGCACGACGACCATGAGTTCGACGACGAGCACGACGCCGACGACGACGCCGGACACGACGACGACGCCGGACACGAGGCCGACGCCGGACACGAGGCCGACGCCGACGAGCGCGCGCTCGAAGGCGCCGACGGTCAGGACGAGACGCCCGCGCCCTGACGTGCGCGCCGCCGCCTGGTCGCCTGCACGAAGACGAGCGCGGCCAGGCCGAGCAGCACTCCGGTCGCGCATGCCCAGACGAGCCATGCGAGCCCGGCCGATGCGAGCACGTCGCGCACGATGAGGCACGCGACGAGCCCGACCAGCCAGAGCGCGGTGCCGGCCAGCACCGCCTTGCGCGCGTCGGCCCTCGCGGGCGCCGGATCGGGCCGACGCTCCGACTCGGGGAGCCAGAGGCGCACGGGACTCAGCCGATCTGCTCGAGCACGTAGTCGATCGATGCGGTGAGCGCGCGCACGTCGTCGGGCTCGATCGCGGTGAACGTCGCGACGCGCAGCTGGTTGCGTCCGAGCTTGCGGTACGGCTCGGTGTCGACGACGCCGTTCTCGCGGAGGATCGACGCGATGCGCGCGGCATCCGTCGTCTCGTCGAAGTCGATCGTGACGACGACCTGCGAGCGGTCGGCCGGGTCGGCGACGAACGGGGTCGCGACGGACGTGCGTGCGGCCCAGTCGTAGAGCACCGATGACGATTCGCGCGTGCGGGCGTCGGCCCAGGCGAGACCGCCCGAGGCGTTCATCCACTCGAGCTGGTTCTCGAGCAGCAGAAGGGTGCTGAGCGCGGGCGTGTTGAGGGTCTGGTTCAGGCGCGAGTTGTCGACCGCGTTCTTCAGCGAGAGGAACTCGGGGATGTAGCGGTCGCCTGCCGCGATGCGCTCGACGCGCTCGATCGCGGCCGGCGAGAAGAGGGCGAACCAGATGCCGCCGTCGGAGGCGAAGTTCTTCTGGGGTGCGAAGTAGTAGACGTCGAACTGCGTCGGGTCGACGGCGACGCCGCCCGCGGCGCTCGTCGCGTCGATGACGGTCAGCGCGCCGTCGTCGCCCGACACCCGCTGCACGGGCGCCATGACACCCGTCGAGGTCTCGTTGTGCGGCCACGCGTAGACGTCGACGCCTTCGACGGCCTCGGGGTTCGACCTCGTGCCGGCGTCGGCCTTGCGCACGTCGGGAGCCTCGAGCCACGGTGCGCCGGCCGCGCCCGCGAACTTCTGCCCGAACTCGCCGAACGAGCAGAGCTGGGCGCGACGTTCGATGAGTCCGGATGCCGCGGCATCCCAGAACGCCGTCGAGCCGCCGTTGCCCAGCACGACCTCGTAGCCGTCGGGCAGCGCGAAGAGGTCGGAGAGGCCGGAACGCACGCGTCCGACGAGGTTCTTGACGGGCGCTTGGCGGTGCGAGGTGCCGAGCAGCGCGGGGCCGACCTCGGCGAGGTGGGCGAGCTGCTCGGGGCGCACCTTGGAGGGGCCGCAGCCGAATCGTCCGTCTGCGGGCAGGAGGTCGCTGGGGATCACGATGCTCGGCATGCACGGAAGTCTATCGAGCCTCCGCATCCGGCTAGGCTTGATGACGGGCTGCGACAGGAGGGCTTGCTGGTGACCGATCTCATCGACACGACGGAGATGTACCTCCGCACCATCCTCGACCTCGAAGAGGAGAACATCGTCCCCCTGCGCGCCCGCATCTCGGAGCGCCTCGGCCATTCCGGCCCGACGGTCTCGCAGACCGTGGCGCGCATGGAGCGCGACGGGCTCGTGGTCGTCTCCGACGACCGTCACCTCGAGCTGACCGCCGACGGTCGCAGCAAGGCCGTGCACGTCATGCGCAAGCACCGCCTCGCCGAGCGCCTGCTCTCCGACGTCATCGGCCTCGAGTGGGAGTACGTGCACGACGAGGCATGCCGCTGGGAGCATGTCATGAGCGAACAGGTCGAGCGTCGACTCATCGAGATCCTCGGCGAGCCGAAGGAGTCGCCCTACGGCAACCCGATCCCCGGTCTCGAAGAGCTCGGACTCGCGCCCGCCGACCCGTTCATGTCGGGCGTCGTGCGGGTCACCGACGCCATCGCCGAGCGTGATGCCGCGGTTCGCGGCGTGGTCCGACGCCTCGGCGAGCCGGTGCAGTTCGACCCCGAACTGCTGCTCCAGCTCAAGCAGGCCGGCATCATGCCCGGTGCGTCTGCGACGTTCACCCGCAGCGGCGGATACGTCGCCGTCGAGGTCGACGGCATCGACGGCGCGCTCGAACTGCCGAACGAGGTCGCCGGTCACATCTTCGTCGCGGAATAGACCCGCTCGAACCTGAGCGTTCGCAAGGGATCGCGAAAAACCGTGATCGGAATGTGACATTCACGCGAGCCTCGCGTATCCTCGGTCGAGTCCGACGGCACGAAGCCGGTCGTCGGACCAGGATCGGGATCGCCCCTCGGCACCCACCGCCCGATTCAGGACGAAGACGCGCCTCGAGCGCACCAGGTGAGACGGAGTCCGACTCCGTGGGGCGGTGGAGGAACCCGATTTGGCTCGATTCACCCCACGCCGCCGTTTCACGTCACCGAAGCGGGGCAGCGCCTCGAAGGCCGTGGCCCCGCGCGTCACCCCAGAACCCCAGCCCGCCGCCGTCGTGCAGCGCCCGCTCGCATCGACCCGTCGGCTCCGTCGCGGCGGCGTCGCGAACGTGGCCGTCATGACGATCGCCGCGGGCATCGTCGGCACGCTCGCGATCCCCGCCTACGCGTTCGCGCCGGGCAGCAACGACCCGCAGTTCGCCACGACCGACGCGACCCGCATGACGAAGGCGCAGGCGCAGTCCGTCGAGGTCGCCGAAGACGTCATCGCGGCTCCCGTCACGAAGGACGGCTTCGCCGCCGTCACCAAGGCGGAGATCGACGCGGCCGCCGAGGCGAAGCGTCAGGCCGAGGAGGCCGCGGCCGCCGCCGAGGCGGCACGGGTCGCCGCCGAGACCGCGATGACCTCGTACGCCGCATCGTACGCGGGTCCGTCGGTCGGCGACTTCCTCGCGAACCCGCCGTACCCGAGCTTCGACCTCGCGAGCGTGTACGGCGTCGCGACGCAGTACATCGGCACGCCGTACGTCTACGGCGGCGCAACGCCCGCCGGCTTCGACTGCTCGGGCTTCGTCATGTACGTCTACGCCCAGTTCGGCGTCGCCATGCCCCACTCCTCCGCTGGGCAGGGCGCGATGGGCACCGTCATCTCCGAGGCCGACGCGCAGCCCGGCGACCTCGTGATCATGGACGGCCACGACGGCTTCTACGCCGGCAACGGCATGATCCTGCACGCGCCGTACGAGGGTGCCTCGGTTCGCGTGCAGCCGATCTGGACGAGCGACTACACGATCGTGCGCATCGGCATCTGATCGGTGAACATCGCGTGACACGGCGCTCGAACGGCGCGGAGGGATGCCCCCTTCGCGCCGTTCATGCCGTAACCTGAAGCCCTGACGATCCGAGATCCGGGCGAGGGGAACGCCGATGGTCCGCACGTGCAGCATCCATTCCGCGGATGCGCGCGCGCAATTCGACCAACGGCGCGGGAGTCAGCCGAGTACCGCACGAGCCGACGTTTCGACGGGCACTGTCTTCATGACGGTGCCCGTTCTGCGTTTTCGGGGCGGATGTCGGCGGCGAACGGCATCCGTCACGTCCGTGCCATCGAGCGGCCGCAGCGCCGCCGGAGCGTCGACCCGTTCACGCGGCTGGAAGCCATCCAGCCCCGATCGAAAGGCACTCCATGCGCACACTCGTGCTCAACGCCGGCTATGAGCCGCTCGCCGTGATCTCGTTCAAGCGGGCGCTGCTGCTGGTCATGAACCAGAAGGCGACCGTGATCCAGGCCGACGAGGGCAATCCCGTCTGCGCCGCGAGCGGCTCCTGGCAGAGACCGAGCGTGATCGTGCTCACCAGGTACGTGCGCACGCCACGCGTGCACTCGGTGCCCGTGAGCCGCCGAGGGGTCCTGCGCAGGGACGAGCACCGGTGCGCCTATTGCGCTCGATCGGCCGCGACCATCGACCACGTGCTCCCGCGCTCGCGCGGCGGCCGGGACACCTGGGAGAACCTCGTCGCGTGCTGCCTGCGATGCAACAACCTCAAGAGCGACCACACCCCGGCAGAGATGGGGTGGGAACTCCGCTTCACCCCGCGCATGCCGCACGGGCGAAGCTGGGTCGTGCGTGGATTCGAGCGCACGCTCCCGCAATGGGACGAGTACCTCTCGGTGGCTGCGTGAGCGCGAGGTGACTTCCGGCGGCCCTTTCCCCTAAGGTGGAACGAGTCGCCGGAGCACCCGACCGCAGCGACAGCACGTCAACCCGAACCGAGCCGCCTCGCGGCCGGGCGGTGTCCGGAGGATCGACTTTGCACGAAGGTGACCACGCCGAGCAGCCGTCTCGCTCGCAGCGGCGCGCCGCGGAGGCCGCGGAGAGCCGTCGGTCCGCGGCCGCAGGGCCTCGCCGCACGGGCGGCGCCGGCCGTGCAGATCGGCGCGGCGCCGAGACATCCGCCCCCCTGCCGATGAACCCGAACGGCACGCCCGCGGCCACGAGCGCGATGCGCAAGCCCGCGCAGGTGCGTCGCACCGGGCCGGTGCGGGTGTTCGCGACCCTGCTCGTGGTGCCGGCCATCTTCGGCACGGTCGCCGTGCCCGCATACGCGTTCATGCCGGGCGGCGACGCATTCCAGCCCGGCGGCGCGTTCAGCTTCGCCGTCGCCGAGGCGCAGGACCTCGACGTCTCGGCCGAGGCGAGCCGTGCGCCCCTCTCCTCAGACGCCTACGCCGTGACGACGAAGGCCGAGATCGACGAGGCGGCGCTCGACGCCGAAGAGGCGGCGCAGGCCGCGTGGGCGGCCGAGCTCGCCTCGCGCGGATCCGGCAGCTACGCGATCTACACGGTCAAGGCCGAAGGCGACGACTACCCCTGGTGGGACCAGATCCCCGACGACTACGGCGGAGGTCTCTCGCCGCTTCGCTACTACTACCGCGAATGCGTCGACTTCGTCGCGTGGCGCCTCAACCGCGACGCCGGTGTCACGAGCGCCCCCTGGAAGTGGGACTGGTCGAACCTCGCGTCGGGCAGCGCCTACGTCTGGGCCGACGAGTGGGTCTCGAAGGGCTGGCCCACGAGCAGCGAGCCCGTCGTCGGCGCCGTCGCATGGTTCCCGTACAACCACGTCGCCTATGTGCAGTCCATCAACGACGACGGCACGGTGAACATCGAGGAGTACAACCAGAACTCCGACCACTCGTACCACCGGCGCACGATCGCCAAGGCCGACGCGCTCTACCTGTACCCGCCCACCTGACCGGCTCGAGGTCTGGTACCTCGGCGCCGAATGCGCGGGACTGTGACATTCCGGCGAATGCCGTTCGCAAAGTTGGACGTCATGGACAATGAAGTCCCGCGAGCGCTCCCGTAGCGTGGTGACACTTCCCACGCAGAGACAGGTGAACGCGATGACGCAACCTTCGGATGAATGGCGACTCGAAGAGAGCGCATTCGTCGACGAGCTCTCACCGACGACCTCTGCGATCGTCGTGCTCGGCTACAACTGAGCTCGTCCCGTCCTCAGGGCAGGCGCGCGAGGCACCCCGGCGCAGGAGTCGAGAGCGTCGAGACGACCTCGACCGGCGCACCGGCTTCGAGTGCGACGACGGTGATCGAATCCGATCCCTGATCGGCGACGAGCGCGAATCGTTCGTCGTGCGTGATGTGCAGGTCGCGCGGGTGCCGCCCACCGGTCGAGACCGAAGCGACCCGCTCCAGCGTGCGCTCGTCGGCGTCGAACCGCAGCGCGACCAGCGCGTCGGCGTCGCGGTCGCCGATGAGCACGGTGCCCGCGCGCGTCGCGCGGATGGCCGAGAGGCCGAGGCCGCGCCCTGGCACGCGATCGTCGACGGGCGCAGAAGAGACTTCGCGCCCCTCGACCAGGTCGATGACGCTCGCCGTGCGGTCCAGCTCGTTCGCGACGATCGCGAGGTCGCCGATCACGACGAGGTGACGGGGGCCGGCGCCGGCGTGCACCACGATGTCGTCGGCCTCGCGCCGCGAGAGGGTGCCTGGCTGGGCATCGAGCCCGATCACGCGGATGCGGTCTGATCCGAGGTCTGGCACGAGCAGGCGTCCGCGCGCGGCGTCGAGCACGACCTGGTGCGGATGCGAGGACTCCTGCCGAGCGGTGTCGGGCCCGGTGCCGCTGAACGCGATGGACTGCACGGCGTCGGCCGGGACATCCGGAGCGATGCGATGCGCGGTCACGCGACCGCCGGAGTAGTTCGCCGCGAACGCCCGGTCGCCGCTCGCGTCGAACGCGACGTGGCACGGGTCGGCGGCGTCGGTGGTTCCCTCGGCGCCGAACGCGTGCAACGTGTCGCCGTCGATGGCCCACGTCGAGAGACGACCGTCGGTGAGCTCGTGGACGACGGCGAGCACGCCGGCGGGGGAGACCGCGAGGAACATCGGGTTCTCGCCGACCTCGACCGGATCGCCGAGCGTCGCCGTTCCGTCGCTCGCGACGTCGAGCGGGCGGATGCCGCTGGCCGGCGATCCGAGCGCACCGACCGTCGACGCGCCCACCCAGAACCTCGTGCCGTCGCCGTTCATCGTTCTCCGCCCTTCTGGGTGCGCGCGCCGGGGCAGGTCGCCGGTACCGCGTGCAACGCCGTCGGAAAGGGTATCGCGGTCAGCCGGCCCAGCGCGTCGCCGGGGGACGCCGCCGCATGATCGGCACAATGGCGTTCATGGGGGCGGACACGGGCGCACGCCCGGGCGATGCGGACGGGCGGCGCGAGGCGAAGGCGCTCGCGCGCCGCCCGATGCACGGCATCGTGGTCGTTGCGGCGAGCCTGTCGGTCTGGTGGCCGGCCTTCACCCTCGGAGCCTGGGGCGAGCTGTTCTTCGACCAGACGCTGATGGTCTGGGTCGCCTCGACGGCCGCGTTCGTCGTGGTCGCCTTCCAGCCTCGCCCGTTCCCGCACCGCACCAGGCGCCTCATCGCCCTGATGGTTCCGACCCTGTGGCTGGTGCTCTCGTTCCTGCCCGACACGGGCGACGACCTCGTGATCGCGTTCATCGACCTGCTCGCGCTCGTCGTCGCCATCGCAGGCATCCCGTTCACGCTCTGGGTGCTCGCCGGGATCTTCTGGCCCGGCATCAGGCGGGGCCTCTCGAGACGAACGGTGGCGTTGGGCGTCGGTGCCATCGCGGCCATCGCGGTCATCAGCTTCGTGCTCGGGCTGAACCAGTCGGGCTTCCTCACGTGCGAGGACTTCACGTTGAGCGGCAACTCGGAGCCTCCGGGGTGCGTGCACGCCGACACCTCGGAACCGGAAGGCTGACCGACTCGGGTAGGATTCTGCGGTCAGCCTCTGTAGCTCAATGGAAGAGCAGTTCCGTCCTAAGGAAAG
This sequence comes from Agromyces sp. CF514, assembly GCF_900113185.1. Taxonomy (NCBI): domain Bacteria; kingdom Bacillati; phylum Actinomycetota; class Actinomycetes; order Micrococcales; family Microbacteriaceae; genus Agromyces; species Agromyces sp. CF514. The sequence goes on from NZ_FOZD01000001.1 coordinate 1,687,779, forward strand.
GGTTGGGGGTTCGAGTCCCTCCAGGGGCACCTTCGGTTCCGCTCGAACTGACGGCCCGTCGAAGTGCCCCGGCGCTCAGGGCTGGGAACTGCCCCTCGCCGAGACGCCGGCTGCACCTATGCTCGCGACATGAATATCGAGATCTGGGCGATCGGCATCGCTGCAGTGGCCCTGTTCGTGTCGGTGCTCACTCTCTTCCTGCAATCGAGAGCGGACAAACGCCGCCTGTTCGTCGAGCTGAGCGGACGCCTCAGCGCTCCGGAGTCGCAGCAGCGCCGTCGCACGATCCACAACAGGGTGAAGCCGGGCTTGGACTTCGAACGGCTTCGCCGACGCGAGCCCGCTACGTACGATCTGATCAACGGCGGGCTGGCCGAGCTGGACCTCCTGGGATTCCTCGTCGCGAAAGGACATCTGGACTACGAGCCGATCGCCGAACTCTGGGGCCGGGCGATCGCCGCCGCAGTCGACACCGGCACCCCGTTCATCGACCACAGGCGGGTGGAAGCCGGCAAGGAGGTCTGGCCGAATCTCACTGCGCTCGCAAAGCGACTGGAGGCTTCATCCTGACGGCGGCCGGCCCCAGTGCGGCGGCTGCATCGCTCGAGTGACCTGATCGGATGCCGCGGCTCACGCCCAGTCGACCGCGTGAGCCCATCCGGCGATGTACGCGCGCTCGTTCGCGCCGAGCCGCACCGGCTGGGCGGGCGCGGTGTCGGCGTTGAGCCCGCAGAGCTCGAAGATGCGGCGCACGGCGAACGGGCGCAGGGGAGCGGTCGGGTTCGCCAGGATCTCGCGCTGCAGACCTCGGTCGAGCAGGGTCCACCACGATCCGATGGGCGGAAGCCCGGTGGGCGGAAGCCCGATGGGCGTGGTTCCGGCGGGCAGGCGGCCCGTCGAGGGGCGAGTGGTCAGAGCCGGCGAAGCGGCCGTCGTGCGGTGGTGCATGTGTGTTTCCTCGTTCTGGCCGGCCACATCGTCGGGGTCGACCGCGAATGACTCTACGCCACGATGCCGACCGTGCACAGAGGGAGACCGGGAAGTCTGAACGGGGGCGTCGAGGGCTGTGCGAACCGTCGCTCGCGGAGCATGATGGAGCGATGGACCTGCCCGTGATGCCTCCAGTCGCACCCATGCTCTCGAAGGCCGTCAAGGAGATCCCGGACGTCGGGCACGTCGAGCCGAAGTGGGACGGCTTCCGCACGATCGTGTTCCGCGACGGCGACGAGCTCGAACTCGGCAGCCGCAACGAGAAGCCCATGACGAGGTACTTCCCCGAGCTCGTCGAGGCGCTGCGCGCGAACCTGCCGGAGCGTTGCGTGGTCGACGGCGAGATCATCCTGGTGCGCGACGGGCGGCTCGACTTCGACGCGCTGCAACAGCGGATCCACCCGGCGGCGTCACGCGTGAAGCTCCTCGCCGAGCAGACGCCGGTGTCGTTCGTCGCGTTCGACCTGCTGGCGCTCGGGGACGACGACCTGACCGAGCGGCCGTTCGCCGAACGGCGTGCCCTGCTCGTCGGGGCGCTCGCCGCGGCATCCGACCCCGTATTCGTGACCCCGGCGACCTCCGACCTCGCCGAGGCGCGCGAGTGGTTCACCCGGTACGAGGGCGCCGGCCTCGACGGAGTGGTCGCCAAGCCGCTCGACGGCGCGTACCTGCCGGACAAGCGCACGATGTTCAAGGTCAAGCACGAGCGCACGGCTGACTGCGTGGTCGCCGGCTTCCGCTGGCACAAGACCGGGGATGTCGTCGGCTCGCTCCTCCTCGGCCTGTACGACGGCGACGGCCGCCTCCACCATGTCGGCGTGGCCGCGTCGTTCTCGATGGCGCGGCGCGCAGAGCTCGTCGAGGAGCTCGAGCCCTACGTCGAATCCGACCTGTCGCGGCATCCGTGGGGCGAGTGGGCCGCGCAGGACAGGCAGGGCTCGCGCATGCCCGGAGCCGTCAGTCGCTGGTCGGCCGGCAAGAACCTGTCGTTCGTGCCCCTGCGCCCCGAGCTCGTGGTCGAGGTCGGGTACAGCCAGATGGAGGGGGACCGCATCCGCCACACGGCTCAGTTCAAGCGTTGGCGGCCCGATCGGGAAGCGGCGTCGTGCACGTACGAGCAGCTCGAGTCGCCCGACGGGCTCGACCTGTCGCAGATCCTGCCCGTGCGCTGACGCCCGTGCGCTGACGCCCGTGCGCTGACCCCCGGAGGTTCGCGGTACTCAGATCACGGCGCGGAGTCCCGCCGAGAGGGCCGTGTGGTGCTCGAACACGAGGTTGGTCTCGGTGAGGGCGACCGCCGGGTTGGCCGAGAGGTTCTTCAGCACGAACTGCCGCACGTGCTCGCTGTCGCGCACGCGGACGTGGATGAGGAAGTCCTCGGTACCGCCGAGGAAGAAGAGCTGCGCGACCTCGGGCTCCCGTCGCAGCTCGTCGGAGATCTGCTCCATGAGATGCCTCGCACCCGGTCGGATGCGCACGCTCACGAGGGCCTGCAGCGTGAATCCGAGCGCGACGGGGTTGATCTCGGCGGTGTAGCGAACGATCACGCCTCGTTCGCGGAGCGATCGCACGCGTGCGAGGCAGGTCGAGGGTGAGATGCCGACGGCCCTGGCGAGGTCGACGTTCGGGATCCGTGCGTTCTCGTGCAGCCTGGCGATGATCGCGCGGTCGACCTCGTCGAGGTCGGCCGGACCGGCGACCCGGCCGGCGGCGGAATCGGGCCCGACCGGGGCTGTGCTGATCTGCGGCGAGTCGGTCACGGCGCGGCATCCTTTCGAACATATGAATCGGATGTTGCGAGTCTACCGAATTCTGTTCGGTCGACCTTTCGGTGCGTCGAACAAGCGGCGAAAATGGTTCGCACAGTCCCATATCGTTCGGAGCCCCCATGTACATCGGCGTGCCTGCTGAGATCAAGAACAACGAATTCCGCGTGGCGATGACCCCCGCGGGCGTGCACACGCTCGTGCAGCGCGGCCACCGCGTCGCCATCCAGTCGGGTGCCGGCCTCGGCGCCGGCTTCACCGACGACGAGTACGTCACCGCGGGCGCCGAGATCGCCGCGACCGCAGCCGACGCGTGGTCCGCCGAGCTCGTGCTCAAGGTGAAGGAGCCGATCGAGGCCGAGTACGGGTTCCTCCGTGAAGACCTCACGCTCTTCACCTACCTGCACCTCGCCGCCGATCTGCCGCTCACGCGCGCCATCCTCGACTCGGGCGTCACGGCCATCGCCTACGAGACCGTGCAGCTCGCCGACCGCTCGCTGCCGCTGCTCACGCCCATGAGCGAGGTCGCCGGGCGCCTGGCTCCCCAAGTCGGTGCGGCCGAACTGCTCGCCTCGAAGGGCGGCCGCGGCGTGCTGCTGGCGGGCGTTCCCGGAACCTCGCCCGCGAAGGTCGTCGTCATCGGCGGCGGCGTCGCCGGCGAGCAGGCCGCCGCGACCGCGCTCGGTCTCGGCGCCGACGTGACCGTCTTCGACATCTCGCTGCCGAAGCTCCGCGAGCTCGACGCGCGCTACGACCACCGCATCAAGACGCTCGCCTCGTCGCCCTACGAGATCGCCCGTCAGGTCGCCGACGCCGACCTCGTCGTCGGCGCCGTGCTCGTGCCCGGTGCCGCGGCGCCCAAGGTCGTCACCGACGAGATGGTCTCGCGCATGAAGCCGGGCGCCGTGCTCGTGGACATCGCCATCGACCAGGGCGGATGCTTCGAGGGCTCGCGCCCGACGACGCACGCCGAGCCGACCTTCCGCGTGCACGACGCCATCTACTACTGCGTGGCGAACATGCCCGGCGCGGTTCCGGCGACCTCTACCCCCGCGCTCACGAACGCGACGCTCCCGTATGCGGTGCGCATCGCCGACCTCGGCTGGCAGGCCGCGCTCGCCGCGGACCCCGCGCTCGCCAAGGGGCTGAACGCCACGGCCGGTCGCCTCACGAACGAGGGCGTCGCACTCGCCCACGGGCTGGAGCTGCAGACCGCCCCGTGACCCTGCAAGCGGTCGACGGGCTCAGGAGAGCGTCAGGAACAGCTTCTCGAGCTCGTCGATCGTGAGCCGATCGCCCGGTGCCGCGGATTCCGCGCCCGGGCGATCGTCGTCGACGCACTCGCGCATCGCCGTGGCGACGATCGCGAACCCCGCCTTGTCGAGCGCGCTCGAGACCGCGGAGAGCCGCGTCACGACCGTGCGGCAGTCGGATCCGGTCTCGACGGCGTCGATCACGGCGTTCAACTGGCCGCGGGCACGCTTCAGGCGGTTCAGGATGCGGCGCTGGGCGTCGTCCGTCGGCGCGGGCGAGTCCACCGCGGCATCCGTCGTCGTCACCGGTCGGTTCCGAGTGTGAGCGGAAGCCCCAGGCGGTGCCACTCGACGATGCCGCCCTCGATGTTCACCGTGTCGACGCCGAGGCTCTCGAGGTAGACGGCGGCCTGCGCGCTGCGCCCGCCGACGTGGCACAGTGTGTACACGGTCGTGTCGCGGGGGACCTCGTCGACGCGTGCGACGAGCTCGCCGAGCGGGATGTGCAGTGCGCCTTCGATGCGCGCCCGCTCGAGCTCGTGCGGTTCGCGCACGTCGAGGATGACGGCGCCGTCGAGGGCGTGCACTTCGGTGGCGGTGATCTCGTGCATCGGGCGGTTCCTCCGGGTCGGGCCGTGCGCTCGGAGCGGCACGGACGGGCGGTCGAGGCTACCACGATACCCGTGGGGTATCCGAAGCTGCCCGGAACGGCGATGCATCCCACGAATCGGGCGTCATGGCCTTATCGTGTCCGTGTGCGGCGGCTCGAACGGAACGATGACGAGGACCTGACCCTCGGCGAGAACGCGGCTGCCGCTGCCGTCGAATCGACCCCGGAAGCGATGACCCAGAACCTCACGAGCCCTCACAGCGTCAGTCTCGGCGACCCCGACCTCGTCGCGGGCAACGTCGCCGAACCCGCATGGAGCCGCTGGCAGCGCGAGCTCGAGACCGTCGGCGGCCGTTCGCCGCTCGTGCGCTTCGTCGACACGCCGCGCACGCGCATCGAGCTCTCGACGACGCACCCCGGCGGCCTGCCGCAATTCATCACCGGGCGCTCGACGCTGCTCTCGAGCCTGATCCGCGACGAGCTCGCGCTGCGCAACGCCCGCCTCGCCGCCGCCGAGATCACGCAGAAGGGCGTCGAGCTGCGTTCCGTGCGAGGCGTCGAGTCCGTGCACCTCGCGATCGGCCTCGCGTCGTGGCGCAACGGCGGCGAGGAGTTCCTCGCGCCCGTGCTGCTGCGTCCGCTCGCGATCCGCCGATACGGCCGCGACTTCGAGCTCAAGCTCAAGGGCCAGCCGTTCCTGAACCCCGCGCTCGCGCGCGAACTCCGCGAGCAGTTCCAGATCACGCTCGACGCCGACGCATTCGTCGCGCTCGCGATCACGAACGGCGTGTTCAAGCCGCAGCCCGTCATCGACCGGCTCCGCGGGCTGACGAGCCACCTGCCCTGGTTCCAGGTCGCCCCGCGCCTCGTGGTCTCCTCGTTCGCCGAGGTCGGTCCGGCCATGGCAGCGGATGCCGCAGAGCCCGACCATCCCCTCGTCGACGCGATCGCGGGCAACCCGACCGCTCGCGCGGCCTTCGTCGGCTTCGGCGAGCGTGTGCGCCCGGTGCCGCAGGACGAGCGGCCGCCGTCGACCGACACCCTCCTGCTCGACGCGGATCCCGAGCAGGAGCGCGTCGTCGCCGAGATCGAGGCCGGCACGTCGCTCGTCGTGAAGACGCTGCCGGGCACCGGCGGCACGCAGACCATCGTGAACGCCGTCGGCGCACTCGTCGCGAAGGACCGCCGCGTGCTCGTGGTGGGCGCCCGCAGGGCGAGCCTCGACGGCATCGTCCACCGCCTCACCCAGGTCGGCCTCGCCGGTGCCGCGGTCACGACCGCGAGCCTCCGACGCGACCTCATCACGTCGATCTCCCGCAACGAGAAGGTCGAGCGCCCCAGGGTCGCCGATGTCGACGACGCGCTCGTGCGGCTCCGCAAGGCGCTCGTCGACTATCGCTCCGCACTCACCCGCCCCGAGCCCGAGCTCAAGGTCTCGGTGCTCGATGCGCTCGGCGAGCTCGCCAGGCTCGCACTCCTTCCGGCACCGCCTTCGACCACGGCGCGGCTCTCGCACGCGTCGCTCGTCGCGCTCGCCGAAGGGCGGGACCGCGTCTCCCGCGACCTCGTGCGCGCCGCCGCGCTGGGCGAGTTCAAGTACGGACCGGGCGACTCGCCCTGGTACGGCGCCTCGTTCGCGTCATCGAGCGAGGCGACCGAGGCGCATCAGCTCGCCAAGCGACTGAGCGACGTCGACGTGCCGCGCCTGCTCGACCGCGGCCGCACGCTCATCGGACAGACGCGCCTGCGGATGTTCGAGTCGGTCGCCGAGCTCGGCGTGTTCCTGCGGCTCCTCCTCGACGTCCGCGAGACGCTCGACCGGTTCCGGCCGTCGGTGTTCGACCGACCGCTCGGCGAACTCATCGCCGCGACCTCGCCGCGCCGCGAATCACCCGGAATGTCGGGCGCGAACCGTCGCCGGCTTCGCCGTCACGCGCTCGAGTACGTGCGACCCGGCGTGCACGTCACCGACCTCAACGCGGCACTGCGCGGCATCCAGCAGCAGCGCACGCTCTGGCAGCGCTACTCCGAGGCCGGATCGATCCCTGGCGTGCCGGTCGGACTCGACGACGTGCACGTCGCCCACCGGTCGGTCGAGCACGACCTCGGCGTGCTCGACAGCCCGCTCGGCCTCACCGGAACGCCGCGGCGGCTCGCCGCGCGCCCCGTACGCGACCTCACCACGATGCTCTCCGGCCTCGCCGCCGAGTCCGAGGTGCTCGCGAACCTGCAGGAGCGCACGGCGCTGCTCGGCACGCTGCGCGACCTCGGGCTCGACCCGCTGCTCGTCGACCTCGCGAGGCGTCACGTGCCGGAGCAGGTCGTCGCGGCCGAACTCGAACTCGCGTGGTGGCAGTCCGTGCTCGAGCAGATGCTGGCGACCGACACGGCGCTGCTCGGCGCCGACACCGCGCTCCTCGATCGGCTCGAGGGCGACTTCCGGCTCGTCGACGAGGCGCACGCGTCCTCCGCGGGCCCGCAGCTGGCGTGGCATCTCGGTGAGAACTGGAAGGTCGCGCTCGTCGACCACCCCGAAGAGGCCGGGCACCTCAAGCGCATGCTTCGCGGCGATCGCGTCGACGCGGCGAGGCTCCAGCACGACACGCCGCACCTGTTCCGTGCGCTCGCCCCGATCTGGCTCGCCTCGCCTTACGACGTCGCCGCGATCGACCCCTCGGTCGGGTTCGACACCGTGATCCTCGTCGACGCGGGCTCGACGACCATGGCCGAGAACCTCGGCGCGATCCGCCGGGCCAAGCAGGTCGTCGCATTCGGCGACCCCGTGACCCAGACGCCGACGATCTTCGAGACCGGCCTCGACGACCCCGATGCGACGACGGATGCCGCGGCGGCCGTCGAGCGCGAATCCGACGGCGTCGACGCGCTCCACGCCGATTCCGCGCTCGCGCGCCTGGGCGAGCTGCTGCCCACGATGACGCTGACGCGCAGCTATCGGGCCGGGGGAGAGGACCTCGCCGAGCTCGTGAACCGGCGCTTCTACGGCGGCCGCATCGAGTCGCTGCCGTGGGCGGGCAGCTTCCTCGGGCACGGCAGCCTCGGGCTGCACTACGTGCGCGGCAATGGCCTGCCCGACCAGGTGACGGGCACGGTCGAGAGCATCGACTCGGAGGTCGCCAAGGTCGTCGAGCTCGTCATGGAGCACGCCGTCAAGCGCCCGCGCGAGTCGCTCATGGTGGTCACTGCCAGCACGCGGCACGCCGCGCGCGTGCATCAGGCCGTGCTCGCGGCGTTCGCCAAGCGCACCGACCTGTCGGACTTCATCCTGAAGGACCGTGCGGAGCCCTTCACCGTGCTCACGCTCGAGCAGTCCGTGGCGCAGAGCCGTGACCGGGTCATCTTCTCGGTCGGCTACGGGCGCACCCCGCACGGCCGCCTGCTCTCGAACTTCGGCTCGCTCGGAGAACCCGGCGGCGACCGCCTGCTCGCGGTCGGCATGACGCGCGCCCGCCGCTCGATGGACATCGTCTCGGCGTTCCGACCTGACGACATCGACGAGGAGCGGCAGTCGCACGGCGTGCTCGCCCTCGCGAGCATCCTCAGCCAGACCGAGGAGCGCGCCGCAGACGACGGAAGCGGCACGACGGGCGCCTCGATGCTCGACGACCTCGCCGCGCGGCTCGAGCGCCGTGGCATCCGAGTCAGCTCGGGGCACCGCGGGCGCCTGGCGCTCGCGGCGGCGAACGCGGGCAAGGCCGTCGTCGTCGAGACCGACGAGGTGCTCACGGGCTACAGCCTGCGCGAGTCGCTGCGCCTGCGCCCCGACGTGCTGCGCCGGCTCGGCTGGCACTACCTCCGCGTGCACAGCTTCGAGCTGTTCGGCAACCCCGAGGCCGTCGCCGACCGGGTCGCCACGCTCCTCGGCAAGCCGCCGGTGCTGCCGGCGGATGCCGCATCCGCATGAGCGACGAACGACAGCGCGTCGAGCGGGCGAAGGGTCGCGCCCGGCGGGCGCGGCTGACGCCGGCTCCCGGCACGGACCCGACGCCCGAGGCCCCGGTGCCCGGCCGTGACGTCGGGGCCGACGACGAGGACGCCGGGCGCGCGGCATCCGTTCGCCCCGAAGACGAGCGACTGAGACGCGAGAAGCCGCCGCACTGGGGGTGACCACAGGGTCGTTCCCGGTGCGACGGCTCGCGGTCGCCATCGGCGCGTCGGCGTCAGTGCGGCGACGGCGTCAGTACTGTGCCGGCGTCAGTGACGCGGCTGGTGCGGCCCGTCGGCCGGACGCTCGGCGAGCAGGTCGCGGATCTCGGAGAGCAGCGTGAGCTCCGTCTCGGGCTCGTCGGGGTCGGGCGCCCCGGCCTTGCGCTTGGCCTCGGTGCGCTCCTTGAGCGTGTTCATCGGGAGGACGAACACGAAGTAGACGACCGCCGCGACGATGAGGAACGTGATGATCGCGCCGATCACGGCGCCGAACTTCACGTCGGAGGTGCCGCCGTCGAGCGTCGGAATGGAGACGACCAACGCCGTGTCGAGGCTGTCGGCGCGGAAGACCGCGCTGATCAGCGGGTTGATCAGGTTGTTCACGATCGAGGTCACCACGGCCGTGAACGCCGTGCCGATGACGACCGCGACGGCCAGCTCGATCACGTTGCCCCGGAGGATGAATTCCTTGAAGCCCTTCAGCACGTTGCCCCCTGCTGTCTCGTCGATAGGTCTAGGCCACGCTAGCGGTCGAACCGCCCGAAGACGAACCCGACGACGAGCCCCCCGTCGAGCCCGACGACGACCCGCCGGAGGACGAACCCTTCGACGAATCGCCCGACGAGCTCTTCGACGCGGGCACCGCAGAGCTCCCCGAACGCGAGTCGGTGCGGTAGAAGCCCGACCCGTTGAAGGTGACGCCGACCGCGCTGAACAGCTTGCGGAGCGGACCGCCGCATGCCTCGCAGACCGTGAGGCTGTCGTCGGCGAAGGACTGCTGGATGTCGAAGGCGTTGCCGCACGAGGTGCAGCGGTACGAATAGGTGGGCATGAGGATCTTTCGGCTCGAGGGGGTGCGACGCCGGTCAGAACGCGTGGATGCGCGTGGGCGTCACGACGCCGTTCACCGGTTGGTCGTGCACCTCGCGCGGAACCTCTTCGACGAACTCGCTGTCGAAGACCACGGCGTACACCGGAGGACATTTTCCCATCGAACCGAGGGTTTTGTCGAAATAGCCCCGACCCCAGCCCAATCGCATGCCCGTGCCGTCGATCGCGGCGGCGGGGACGATGATGAGATCGACGTCGTTGATCGCCATCGGACCGAGCAGTTCGCCGACGGCCTCGGGGGTGCCGTGCAGCCCGAGCCGCTCGTCGTCGGACTCGCCCACGGTCCAGTCGAGCAGGCCGTCTTCGCGGGTCACCGGGAACAGCACCCGGATGCCGTGGGCCTCGGCCCACTCGACGAACGGGCGCGTGTCGGGCTCGGACGGCATCGAGAGGTAGCACGAGACGGACGCGGCATCGGTCGATCCGACGAGCTCCTCGAGCCGCGCGGTGAAGCCCTCGGTCGCGAGGCGGCGCTCGTGCGATGACATGTTCTGGCGGCGTTCACGGAGTTCGGCGCGCAGAATGCGCTTCTGAACGGACGGATCGTCGGGCATGGCACTCATCCTAAGACGATGTTCGGATTTCGTGACCGCGCGGAAACAGGCTTCCGGATACGCTGAATCGCATGACTGAACGCATCACCAAGGCAGTGATCCCGGCAGCCGGCCTCGGCACTCGATTCCTCCCCGCGACCAAGGCGATGCCGAAGGAGATGCTCCCGGTCGTCGACAAGCCCGCGATCCAGTACGTCGTCGAGGAGGCGGTCGCGGCCGGTCTCGACGACGTGCTCATGATCATCGGGCGCAACAAGAACGCCCTGGCCAACCACTTCGACCGCGTGACCGAACTCGAGCACACCCTCGAGACGAAGGGCGACGACTCGAAGCTCTCGAAGGTCAAGGAGTCCAGCGACCTCGCCGACGTGCACTTCGTGCGCCAGGGCGACCCGAAGGGGCTCGGGCACGCGGTGCTCCGCGCCCGCAAGCACGTCGGCAACGAGTCCTTCGCCGTGCTGCTCGGCGACGACCTCATCGACGCGCGCGATCCGCTGCTGACCCGCATGCTCGAGGTGCACGCCGAACGCGACGCCACCGTCGTCGCCCTGCTCGAAGTCGACCCCGACAGCATCCACCTCTACGGCGCCGCTGCCGTCGAGGCGACCGACGAGGGCGACGTCGTGCGCATCACCGGGCTCGTCGAGAAGCCGGCGAAGGAGGTCGCTCCCTCCAACTACGCCGTGATCGGCCGCTACGTGCTGAAGCCCGAGGTGTTCGAGGTGCTCGAGCGCACCGAACCGGGCAAGGGCGGCGAGATCCAGCTGACCGACGCGCTCATGGAGATGGCCGGCGACGTCGAGGCCACCGGCGGCGTCTACGGCGTCGTGTTCCGCGGTCGCCGCTACGACACGGGCGACAAGCTCGACTACATCAAGGCGGTCGTGCAGCTCGCTGCCGACCGCGACGACCTCGGCCCCGAGCTCAAGCCCTGGCTGGCCGAGTACGTCGCCGGGCTCGGGCGCGCCTGACGATGGCGGCCGCCGCGATCCCGACGCTCCGCGACGGCGAGCTCGTCGTGCGCCCCATCCGGGCCCGCGATGCCAAGCAACTCGAACGCGTACTGCTCGACAACCGCGCCTGGCTGCGTCAATGGGAGGCGACGTATCCCGGCGGCGGCACGATCATCGACACGCGTGCGAGCATCCGCAACCTGCTCGCGCACTCGCGCGCCGGCCACGCCCTGCCGTTCCTGCTCGAGGTCGACGGCGAGATCGTCGGGCAGCTGAACGTCTCGTCGATCGCCTACGGGTCGCTGTCGTCGGCATCCATCGGCTACTGGGTCGCGCAGAGCGCCGCGGGCCACGGCATCACGCCGACGGCCGTCGCGCTCGCCACCGACTACTGCTTCCAGGTGCTGCGCCTGCATCGCATCGAGATCTGCATCCGTCCCGAGAACGGACCGTCGCTGAGGGTCGTCGAGAAGCTCGGGTTCCGCTACGAGGGGCTCCGCCGACGCTTCATCCACATCGACGGCGCATGGCGCGACCACTTCTCGTTCGCGCTCGTCGCCGAAGAGGTGCCGGGCGGCGTCCTGAAGCGGTGGCGCGACGGCCGGGTGCCGATCGATGCCGCGCGCATCCCTGCCGAGGACCGCACGGCGGCAGCGCACCCGCTTCGCGTCTCCGATCGCTGACACGCCCGAGCCTGCGCGCGACATCCGTCGGCCGTGTCCCATAGCCTCTTCACATGGGTGTGATCGGCGGGGGTCTGCTCGTGGCAGTGGCCGCGGCATTGTGGATCGCGTACCTCATGCCCATCTGGCTGCGACGGCGGCAGTACCTGGCGACCGAGCGCAACGCGGTTCGGCTGCAGCAGACGCTGCGCATCCTCGCCGAGACCTCCGAGACGCCCGAGCCCGTGCTCATCGAGGCCAACGCCCGGCAGGTCGCGCTGCAGCAGAAGGTGCTGCGCGAGCACGAGCGCACGGCGCGTCTCGAGGCGCAGACCTCTGAGCGACTCGCGATCGCCGAGCGCAAGGCCGCCGAGATCGCGGCGGGTGCCGCGGTCGAAGCCGCCGCGGAGGTCGTCGCACAGGCTCGAGAGCTCGCGCATGCGCGTACCGAGCCGATCGAGACCGTAGTGCCGGATGCTGCGCCGACCGTCGCGTCGAGCAAGGACGCCGCGCCGGCGAACCGGGCTTCGCGCCGCACGTTGCGTCGTCGTCGCGCGCTGTGCTCGCTGACGCTGCTGCTCGGCCTGCTGACGGCGACCGGCGGCCTCGTCGCGCTCGCCCTCGGAGCTTCGCCGTTCATCGCCCTCGGCGGCGCGGTGGCGGCCGTGCTCGCCTTCGGCGGGCTCGTCGCGCTCGCCCGCGTGCGGCCGTCTGCGCCCGTCGCAGTGCCAGTGGAGCGCCGGATCGCCGAGCCGTTCGAGCCGGTCGAGCTGGCCGACGAGGTGCGGCACGACGAGGGCTGGACCCCGCGCCCGTTGCCGAAGCCGCTCACGCTCTCGCGCGGCACGATCGCGGCGACGGCGATGGCCTCGATCGAGGCTGCTGCCGAGCTCCAGCGCATCGCTGCCGAGGCGGAGCGGGCGAAGCGCATCGACGAGCTCGCGACGCCCGTGCGCACGATCGTGCCCGCCGCACCGGCGCCGGCCGCGCGGGCCGAGGCCGACGCCGTCGAGGCGGCTCCAGAGCCCGTGAGCCCCTACGCGGGCATGGGCGTGGTCGGCGAGCCGCAGCGCCGCTTCGGCGACCTCGACGCCGTGCTGCAGCGCCGGCGCAAGGTCGGCTGAACGGTCGACGAGCCGGCGCGAGGTGTGGTCAGAACCACCCTTCGCAGGGTGATAGGCTCGTACTCGCTCGGGCCCATGGCGCAGTTGGTAGCGCGTCTCGTTCGCAATGAGAAGGTCGGGGGTTCGAATCCCCCTGGGTCCACCAGCACCAGAATCGCCCCGGAGAAATCCGGGGCGATTCCTGTTTCGCCGGGTTTCGCCTTCGTCGCGATGCTCCGGATCCTTCGAGGCCCGATGCGGGTCAGGAACAGCGGTCGACCAGCTCGTACGACTGCGAGCCCCGCTTCGTGAACGTCGCCCCGCCGATGCGGTAGGTCCTGACCACGGCCGGCGGCCCGTGGCATCCGTCCTCCACAGCCGTGGCTCCTCCGGTCTCGGAATCATGCGGCGTAGGCTGGCACGGATGTCGCAGCCACCGCTCACCAGGTCGATCCCCGTCTCCGAGCAGCATCGGTGGCGCGCGTACTGGATCTGCGTCGGGGTCGCGGCGCTCACGATCCTCGACCTGTCGAAGGTCAACGTGGGGCTGCCGTCGATCGAGTCCGCGTTCGACGCCTCGGCGACGCAGTTGCAGCTCATCGTCGCCGGCTACGTGCTCACGTTCGGCCTCACCCTCGTGCCGGCCGGGCGCATCGGCGACCAGCGCTCGCGCAAGACGCTGTTCGTCACGGGCCTCAGCCTCTTCCTCGTCACGAGCCTCATCGCCGCCCTCGCCCCGAACATCACCGTGCTGCTGGTGGCACGGCTCGCGCAGGGCGTCGCGGCCGGCATCCAGATGCCGCAGGTGCTCGGCATCATCCAGGAGCTCTTCCGCGGCAAGGAGCGCGGCCGCGCCTTCGGGCTCTTCGGGGCCGTGATCGGCCTCGCGACGGCCTTCGGCCCGACGCTCGGCGGACTCATGATCGCGATCGGCGGCCCGACCGACGGGTGGCGCGGCATCTTCCTCATCAACGTGCCGCTCGTGGTCGTCGCGCTCGTGCTCGCGATCTGGTTCCTGCCCGTGACCCGCCGCCCGTCGACCGACCCGCTCTCGCTCGATCCGGTCGGGCTGACGCTCTTCGCGGTGACCGTGCTGGCGCTCATGTGGCCGTTCCTGTTCACCACGGGTTCGCCGAGCGACAATCCCGCCCGGTGGTGGGTGCTGGTGGTGTTCGTGCTCGGGCTCATCGGGTTCCTCTCGTGGGAACGGCGCTACGCGGCATCCGGTAGGCAGCCGCTCGTGCCGCTCGCCCTGTTCGGGGTCGCGTCCTTCCGCAACGGCATCTCGCTCGCGAGCGTCTACTTCGCGGCGATCCCGTCGATGTTCCTGCTCACGACGCTCTACCTGCAGGACGGACTGGGGCTCGAAGCCGTGTTCGCGGGCATGGTCAGCATCGGCTTCGCCCTCGTGAGCGCGATCGCCTCATGGGTCGGCGGCAACCTCGTGAACCGGTTCGGGCGGCCGCTCGTCGTCGTCGGCCTCGTGCTGCTGCTCGTCGGCATCGGCCTGCTCGTGCTCGTCGCGATCACGACGCCGGCCGAGATCACGCCGTGGGCCATGGCCGGGGCGATGGCCATCGCGGGCGCGGGCGGCGGGCTCGTGGTCTCGCCGAACCAGACGCTCACGCTCATGGAGATCCCCGTGAAGCAGGGCGGCCTCGCCGGCTCGGTCGGGCAGCTCGGTCAGCGCATCGGCACCGCGATCGGCACGGCGGTCACGCTGTCGCTGTTCTACTCGACGATCTACCGGGAGTCCGAGGGCCGGCCCGATCTCGAGGTGTACCACCACGCGTACGGCTACGGCATGCTCGCGGTGGCCGTGCTCATCGCGATCGCGTTCGGCATCGGCGTGGCCGACCTCGGTTCTCGGCGTCGGCAGCGGTCGCAGGGCGACGACGCGGCAGCGGTCGGGTAGCTTCGTCACCGACCGCCGGTCCGGACGCCTCGGCGGCGCCCGTGGCTCAGGCGATCGCGAGGATCCGCGTGCGTTCGGGCTTGTCGTAGTGCTCGAGCGCGGCGCGCAGGGCGATGCGCGGCATCGCGGCGGTCCGTGGTTCGAGGAACGTCGTGAGCCGGTCGCGATCCACGTCGCCGGCGGTCCGCAGCACCCACCCGAGCGCCTTCGCGACGTAGGGTTCGGAGTCGGCGGCGACCACGTCGGCGATCGCGTAGGCGTCGTCGAGCTCGCCCCGCTTGAGGAACGCGAAGGTCGCCACGAGCGCGGTGCGGCGCTCCGGCCACGCATCGGATGCCGCGAGTGCGCGCAGCGGAGCACGGTCGCGTTCGAGCAGCCAGCCGCCGACGACGTCTCGCGCCGCGAGGTCGACGAGATCCCACTGGTCGATGCGGTCGTGGCGGCGCAGGTAGAGCTCGTAGAGCTCGTGCCGGCGGGTCTCGGACGTGCGGCGATGCGCCGCCGACTTGCCCATGATGCTGCACGCGAGCGCACGGACCTCATGGGTGGGCACCTCGAGCAGTGCCTCGAGGTCGGCGGCCGGCAGGTCGAGGGCGGTCTTGGCGAGGTCGAACACCTGGCCCATGCGCACGCCGATGAAGGGCGCCGACTCGTCGGGCGGGAAGTACCGCGTGTACTTCTGCCGCTCCTCGGCGCTGGCGAGCGCCTCGAGCCGCGCGATCAGCGCGGTGGCATCGACCTGAGCCTCCGAATGGGTCGGCCCCGCGGCATCCGTCATCTCGCGCCCCCTCCCGCGCACGGCGTCAGCTTACGGCAGCGGCCTCTCGCACCTCGGGAGCGTCGGAGAACGCGAGCTTCGGCACGAACGCCAGCAGCACGACCGACACGGCCGCGGTGAGGCCGCACACGATCCAGACGGTGAGGTAACCCGAGAGCGAACCCGCCGTGCCCTCGGCGCCGTCTGCGGCGCCGCCTCCAATGACGTGGCTCGCGAGCGCGATGCCGAACACGCACGACGCGATCGCGCCACCGACCGTCTTGACCGAGTTCGTGAGCCCCGTCGCGACCCCCGTCTGCGTCGGCGGGGCGGCAGCCGCCGCGGCCGCCGGGAGGGCTGCGACGAGCGCACCCGAGCCGATGCCCGCGATGACCATGTTCGTGAGCGCCTGCGCGTAGGTGTCGTGCAGGGGCACGAAGAGCAGGTAGCCGATCGCGACGAGCGAGGACGCGAGCATGAGCGTGATGCGGGGCGTGAGCCGGCGTGCGACCGACGAGTACGACAGCGCGCCGGCGATCATCGCGATGAGGTAGACGCCGATGAGCAGCGACGTCTGGAAGCCCTGTGTTCCGAGTCCGTATCCGTAGACCTCGGGGTCGGTGCGCGCGAACGTCGAGAGCGGGGCCTGCGCGCCGAGCACGCTGACGCCGAACAGGCCGGCGGTGATGAACACCGGACGCAGCGACGGCGAGGCGAACATGCGCACGTCGATGAGCGGGTCGTCGTGGCGCAGCTCGAACCGGGCGAAGACCGCGCCGAGCGCGACGCCGAGCACGATGAGTCCCCACGAGAGCGGATCGCCGACGCCGTTCAGTCGCAGGAAGCTGAGGCCGCCCGTGACGGCGAGCAGCGCGAGCGAGATGAGGACGAGGCCCACGGAGTCGAGACGGCCGCCGGTGAGCTCGGGCGACTCCTTCACGCCGAAGACGATGACGAAGAAGCAGGCCGTGACCGCGATCGCCGGGATCAGCAGCACGACCGTGAGCGGCAGTGCGTCGATGAGCGCGCCGCCGGCGAGCGCACCGGTGATCGCGCCGATCTCGAGCGCTGCGACGAGCACGCCGGCCGACTTCATCGTGAGCGACGCCGGGTGCCCGGCCCGGCGCGAGCGCGACCAGATGAGCGCGATCTCGAGCGGCAGCCAGACGACGTAGAAGCCCTGCAGCGCCCACGCCGCGAGGAACACGGCGAACGAGTCGGTGAACGGCAGCACGAACGACGCGGCCGCCGTGATGGCCGTCGACCACACGAGCATGCGCTTGTGGCCCACCATGTCGCCGAGCTTCGCGAAGGCGGGCACCACGAGCGCCGACAGCATGAGCTGCGTGCCCTCGAGCCAGTTCACGTCGGCGTCGTGGATGCCGAGGTGCCGCGCGATGTCGGTGAGCATGGGCGTGTAGAAGCCCTGCAGGATGCCGCTCGTGAACTCCACGAACGCGAGGAATCCGACGATCGCGGCCAGGGGTCCGAGGCTGACGGCACGCGGCATCGGGGGCTCCTTCGGGTTGGGGGTGGATACACCCTAAGCCCTCGTGGGAGCGCTCCAACGCCGAGCGGACGGCGTGATGGTCACGCTTCGATCACACCTGGTCGGATGCCGCGACGGGCCGCCGCGGCATCCGGAACCCACGCGTCAGGCGTGCCGGTTCGAGCGCTGAGGTCAGGCCTCGAGCGACTCGATGAGCGCCCGGTGGAACCGCTCGCCGCGCTCGAGGCTGTCGAACGTGACGGACTCGTCGACGCCGTGGATCGCCGCACGCTGCGCGGCCGTCATGGCGAGCGGTGCGAAGCGGAACACGGCGGGCGAGAACCGGTGGAACCAGCGCGAGTCGGTCGCCGCCATCACGAGGTACGGCGCGGTGATCGCCTCGGGATACGACGCGGCGACGGCCGCCTCGATCGCGTGGAATGCGGGGCTGTCGGTCGCGGACTCGGGGGAGGGGTCGTTGCCGTCGAGCACGGTCACGCTCACGTGCCGGTCGCGGATGACGCGTCGCACCCGCGCGGCGGTGCCCTCGACGGTCTCGCCCGGCGCGATGCGCAGGTTCAGCACGGCGGCCGCCTGCGACGGGAGCACGTTGTGCGCGGTGCCGCCCTCGAGCATCGTCGCCGCGACGGTCGTGTGCACGATGGCCGCCGGTTCGCCGCCGAGCCTCGCGAACACCCGGGCCGTGACCCAGGGCATCGCGGTCAACGCCTGCAGCAGCACCCTGGGGGCGCCCTTCGTGTGCGGCGTGAAGCTGCGCAGCATCGCGCGCGCCGAGACCGGCACGCGCTTCGGGAACGGGTTCGGGTGCAGTCGGTGCACCGCGCGTGCGATGCGGTCGGTCGGGGTGTTCGTCGGCGGCGCCGACGCATGCCCGCCCTTGCTCTCGGCCTCGAGGCGCAGCGACACGATGCCCTTCTCGCCGACGCCGACCATGGCCGCGGGCACCTTGACGAACGGCAGCGGCGCGTCGACGATCGCGCCGCCCTCGTCGAGCACGAGCCACGGCGTGATGCCGCGCTCGTGGAAGAGATCGGCGATCGCGCGGCCGGCGCTGCCGTGGTCCTCCTCGTTGCCGCCGAACGAGAGGTACACGTCGCGGGCGGGAACGAAGCCGTCGGCGAGCAGGTTCTCGACCGCCTCGAGCAGCACGAGCATCGGGCCCTTGTCGTCGAGCGCGCCCCGGCCCCACACCGAGCCGTCGTGGATGCGGCCCTCGAACGGCGGGAAGGTCCAGCCGTCGGCCTCGACTGCGGGCACCACGTCGTAGTGGGCCATGAGCACGAGCGGGTCGGCGTCGCTCGCACCTCGCCAGTGGAAGAGCAGGCCGAGCTCATGCGGCTGCTCGAGCGCGAGGTGCTCGTGCACGAGCGGGTACAGCTCGGCCAGCAGGTCGCGGAACGCGTCGAAGTCGCCCATGCCGCGCTGCTCCAGCTCGGCCGACACGGTCGGCAGGGCGATCATGCGGGAGAGGCGTTCGGGGGCGCCGAGGCGGACGGTGGGCGCGGTGGGGGCGACCACGGGGGTGTGGGCGGAGTCGGGCATGCGACCCAGCGTACGACGGCCGAAAGCCGGATCAGGCCGCGAGGTGCGCGGCCGGCGCCAGGAGCGCCTCGAGCTCGGCGGCGCTGAGTTCGCGGCCGAACGCCGGATGCCCGGGCTCCAGTGCTCGCCCGTTCGCGAGCGGGCCGCCGTCGACGGCGTCGAAGCCGAGGTCGTCGATGATGCCCGCGAGCACCTGGCGCGCCTGGGCGTCGTCACCCACGACCGCGAGGGCGCGGCGCAGCGGCGACCCGGCGTCCATGCTGTCGTCCTCCATCTCGTGGTAGCCGAGGTGGTTCAACGACTTGACGACGCGTGCACCGGGGTTGCGGGCGGCGTTGATCTCGCTCGTGGACCGCTCGTCGGCGTCGATCTCGGCGATGTGCCCGTCGACCGGCGGCCAGTAGTTCATCGCGTCGACGACGATGCGGTCGCCGAAGTCGCTCCACGGCACGCTGCCGGCCTTGCCGAACGGCACGGCCACGATGACCACGTCGGCACCGGCCACGAGTTCGGCCGGCGTCGCGACGCGGGCTCCGGGGGCGACCACGGACACGAGCAGGTCGAGCGCCGTCTGGCGCGGCGAGCCCGCCATGACGACCTCGTATCCGGATGCGACGAGCAGTCGGGCGAGGGCGGTGCCCACCTTGCCCGCTCCGAAGATGCCGATCGACGGCCGGTCTGCCACGTGCATGTCTCCATTCTCCCGCGCACTGCGTTCGGAACGGTGATGTTCCATGCGTGCGCATGAGATGCAACCGGGAGAGCGGATGCCGCATTCCCGGGAATACCATCGGGGGAGGCCCGGTTTGATCCATGCGAACGCATACGAACGGAGCGCATCAGCATGACCCAGTACGAATTCGGCGTCGACACCTTCGGCGACGTGGCCCTCGACGCCGACGGAGCACGCCTCCCGCACGCGCAGGTGCTGCGCAACGTCGTCGAGGAGGGCGTGCTGGCCGACCGGCTCGGCCTCGACTTCTTCGGCGTCGGAGAGCACCACCGTCATGAGTTCGCCGTCTCGTCGCCCGAGGTCGTGCTCGCG
The DNA here is from genome assembly GCF_900113185.1 of Agromyces sp. CF514. NCBI lineage: Bacteria > Bacillati > Actinomycetota > Actinomycetes > Micrococcales > Microbacteriaceae > Agromyces > Agromyces sp. CF514. The sequence goes on from NZ_FOZD01000001.1 coordinate 1,707,494, forward strand.
GCGATCGCCGCCCGCACCGAGCGCATCCACCTGGGTTCGGCCGTCACGGTGCTGAGCAGCGACGACCCCGTGCGCGTGTTCCAGCGCTTCGCGACCCTCGACGGCATCTCGAACGGTCGCGCCGAGGTGATCCTCGGGCGTGGATCGTTCATCGAGTCCTTCCCCTTGTTCGGCTACGACCTCGCGCAGTACCAGGAGCTCTTCGACGAGAAGCTCGAGCTCTTCGCCGCGCTCCTGCCGCAGGAACCCGTCACCTGGAGCGGCACGTTGCGCCCCGCGCTCACCGATCAGCTCGTGTACCCGCCCGTCGAGCACGGCTCGCTGAAGACGTGGATCGGCGTGGGCGGCAGCCCCGAGTCGGTCGTGCGCGCCGCCCACTACGGGCTGCCCCTCGTGCTCGCCATCATCGGCGGCAGCGCCGCGCGCTTCGCACCCCTCGCCGACCTCTACCGTCGTGCGCTCGAGCAGTTCGGCCACGATCCGAAGCCCGTCGCGATCCACTCGCCCGGGTTCATCGCCGACTCCCGCGCCGAGGCACTCGACACGCTCTGGCCGCACTACGAGGCCATGATGAACAAGATCGGCGCCGAACGCGGCTGGGGTCCGACCACGCGCGGGCACTTCGAGAGCGAAGCCGTGCACGGAGCCCTCTACGCCGGCGAGCCCGAGGCGGTCGCGCACCGCATCGCCGACGCCCTGCGCGTCACGGGCGCCACGCGCTTCGACATGAAGGTCTCGAACGGCGGCCTCTCGCACGAGGCGATCATGGGCAGCATCGAGCGCTACGCGACCCGGGTCGTGCCACGCGTGCGCGAGCTGCTCGCCGCCGATGTCGACGTCGATGCGGACCTCGCCGCCGCGCGCGACCTCGCGGCACGGGACCGAGCGGATGCCGCGGCCGAGCGCGGATCGTCGGGGGAGTAGCCGACCCCGACGGGCCTACCCGCCGGTCGGGGCGGCGGCCGCCCGCGCGGCGCGGCGGCGCACGAACGCACGGAACCACGCGGCATCCGGAACCCGCGCGAGGAACGTGCCGGAGATGATCGTGATGAGCACGTACGCGGTCGCGAGCGGGGCGAGCTCGGGCGCCGCGCCCGAGGCGACGGCGATGCCGGCGATGACGATCGAGAACTCGCCGCGCGGCGCGAGCGCGAAGCCCGCTCGCCACTGGCCGAGCGCGCCGACGCCCGCACGGCGGGCGGCGTAGGCCCCCGTCACGACCTTCGTGGCGATCGTCACGACCGCGAGCACGAACGCCGGGAGCAGCATCGACCAGAGCGCCGAGGAATCGGACGTGATGCCGAAGAACACGAAGAACGTGGCCGCGAACAGGTCGCGGAGCGGGGTCAGCACCCGACTCGCGTTCGCGGCCACGCGCCCGGAGAGCGCGATGCCGACGAGGAACGCGCCGACCGCCGACGAGACGCTCACCTGTGCGGCGAGGCCCGCGACGAGCATCGTCAGGCCGAGGACGCCGAGCAGCAGCGGCTCGTACTCGTCGGCCGGGAACAGGCGCGACACGAGGTGCCCGTGGCGGAGTGCGACGAACAGGATCACGCTCACGACGCCGACCGCGATGGCGACGCCGATCGCGCCCTGCAGGATGCTCGCGCCTACGGCGAGCGCCGAGAGGATCGGCAGGTAGAACGCCATCGCCAGGTCCTCGATGACGAGCACGCCGAGGACCGCCGGCGTCTCGCGGTTCGACAGGCGGCCGAGGTCGCGCAGGATCGTCGCGACCACTCCCGACGACGAGACCCACGTCACGCCGGCCAGCGCGACGGCCGCGAGCGGGCCCCAGCCCATCATGAGCGCGACGAGCGCGCCCGGAATCGCGTTCATGAGCCCGTCGACGATGCCCGCCGCCCGCGCGGACTTCAGGCTCTCGAACAGCTCGGTCGCGGTGTACTCGAGTCCGAGCAGCGCGAGCAGCAGGATGATGCCGATCTCGGACCCGGCCTCGAGGAACTCCGCGCTCGCGTCGAGCGGGATGAGCCCGCCCTCGCCGAAGGCGAGCCCGATGACCAGGTAGAACGGGATCGGCGACATGCCGATGCGCAGCGCGAGTCGCCCCGCGAGGCTCATGACGAGCAGGAGCGCGCCGACTTCGATCAGCAGCAGCGTGGTGTCGTGCATCGGCGGCGCCCGGCGATCAGTCGGGGCCGTTGGCGAGCAGCTTGGCTACTCCGTCGAGTCCTTCTCGTGTTCCGACGGCGACGATGACGTCTCCGGCACGAAGGTGGTCGGTCGGCGTCGGGGAGGGGATGATCGATCCGTCGCGCACGATCGCCACGATCGACGCGTGCGTGCGCGTGCGTGCCTTGGTGTCGCCGAGCGTGCGGTTCAGGTAGGGCGAGTCGGTCGGCAGCAGGATCTGCTCGGTGTACAACCCGGCGGTCTCGTCGCTGAGGCTCGTCAGGCGGCTCAGCATGACCGAGGCGCCGAGCACGTCGGCGAGGGCCGCGGCCTCGTCGTCGCTCAGCTGGATCGAGTCGCGACACTCGTCGGGGTCGTCGCGGTCGAAGACGCCGAGGTCTCGCTCGCCGTCGCGGTGCGAGACGACGCTGATGCGCCGCCCGCTCTCGGTCACGAGGTCGTGACGGAAGCCGATGCCCGGCAGGTCGACCTTCTCGATTCGGATGCCCACAGCGGATATCGTAACCCCGCTGAGGGGGCGTCCGTCCGGTTGCGCGCGGCTCGCCGTTCGCGACCCGCGCTGGGATGTCAGCCCGTGACGACCGTGCGCATCTCGAGCACGGGCGTGCCCGCGTCGTCGAGGAGCACGAACGACACGCGGGCCTCGCCGAGTTCGGCGAGCGAGCCGGCGTGCGTGCCGCCGCAGGGGATGCGCGCCGTGCCGTCGGGGAGCTCGGCGACCCATGAACGGCGGTCGGTGAGGCCTTCGCCGTCACGGTCGATGCGCACGGGGGAGCCCTCGGCGACCCACCACACGACCGTCGCCGTGACGGTCTGCGCGAGCGAGTCGAGGCCGTCGCCGTCGTCGCCCGCCTCGTCGAGCAGGCTCGCGACGTCGAATCCGGCGCGCCGCAGCGACTTGTTCAGCCGGTAGCGGTCGACCGACCCGTTCGGCTCGATGCGGCTCGAGGCGATCGCGATGCCGTCGAAGTCGGGGCGGCCGAGCGCATCGGTGCGCGCGGGCTTCGACCAGCGCGACTCGAGCGCCGCATTCAGGGCGAGGGATGCCGCGTGGCAGGCCGTGTGCCCGAGCGAGAGGGCGCGCCGCGCCGAGGCATCCGCAGTGATGACGACCTCGTCGCCCGCCGCGATGGCCTTGGCGCCGGGCTGCGCGGCGTCGACGAAGTGCGCGACGAGGAACGCCCACCCCTCGGTGCCCTTGCGCGCCGGGATGTCGGCACCGATGAAGAGCGCGTCGCCGTCGGTCGCGGCGACGACCGCGTCGAGGATCTCGAGCTCGGCCCCGTTCGCCGACAGGGTGCCGGTGTCGGCGGGCTGATCGGGCCAGGCCGCGTCGACGGGGTGGAAGCCCGTCGCATCGGCGATCACGGCGAGCCGGCCGCCGGCCACGGGCTCGACGTGCAGCACGGTCGCGCGCTGCACGAGTTCGCCGGACGGGTAGGAGACGCGGGTGTCCTGCGAGGGGAGGGTCATCGGGCGGCGCTCAGGCCTTGTCGCTGCGGCCGAGGAAGCTCATCGGGATGGCCATCGAGATCGAGATGCACACGATGCCGGCGAAGAACACGATCGCCTCGAATCCGACGATGTGCGTCGCGTTGCCCATGAGCCACATGCCGAACACGAACACGCCCATGGCGATGATGAACAGAACGGCGCTCACGGACGACCTCCTCGACGAGTGCACGGCGCTGCGCCGCACGAGTGCAGTCTATCGAGCGGATGCCGCGGGCCGCCCACCCCTCACTCGGGAACCGGCCCGAGCCAGGCGTTCGCGACGGTCGAGTGCGCCGACTCGTCGTCGGACGGGTGGAAGATGCCGGCCAGCACGTCGCGGTAGAGCCGCCCGACCTCGGAGCCCGCGAAGTAGCTGGAGCCGCCCGTGACGCGCACGGCCTGGTCGACGACCTGCTTGGCGGTCTCGGTCGAGCGGATCTTGACGCCGACGAGCTTCGCGAACCACTTGGAGCCGTGGTCGACGAGTCCGTCGAGGTCGCGGGCCACGGCCAGCAGCTGCGGTTCGAGGGCGTCCTGGGCGAGCGCGGCGTCGGCGATGCGCCAGCGGATGTCGGGGTCGTGCGCGTACGGCGCGCCGTCGCGCTTCATCGAGGTGCGGCGGTGGGCGGCCGCGACCGCGAGGTCGAGCGCCCGCGCGCCGATGCCCGCGTAGACCGACGCGAGCAGCAGCTCGAAGCTCGCGAAGATGCCGAAGACGAGCGGGTCGGCGTTGGGGCCGGGGTCGAGGCGGCGCACGATGCGATCCGGCGCGGCGTACGCGCCGTCGAGCACGGTCGTGCGGCTCTGGCTCGCGCGCATGCCGAGCGTGTTCCAGTCGTCGAGGACCTTCACGTCGGGGTCCTCGCGGTCGATGAAGCCGTAGACGAGCTTCGGGGAATCGGCCGACGCCGTGTCGAGGCCCATGGTGCCGAGCCTGGTCCACGCGGGCGAGAGCGACGTGAAGATCTTGCGACCCGTGTACCGGTAGCCGCCGTCGGGCTGCGGGTCGGCCTCGGTGCGCGAGCCGAACAGCATGAGGTCGTTGCCGGCCTCGCTGATGCCGAAGCCGAACACCTCGCCCGCGCCGGCCTCGCGCTGCACGAACGCCAGCGTGTCGTCGCCCCGGTCGGCGAGGATCTTCGCGACCGCGGTCCAGACGAGGTGCATGTTCACGGCCAGCGCCGTCGCCGGTGCCGCGCCCGCGAGCCGCATCTGGCCGCGGACCGCGTCGTCGAGCCCCCATCCGAGGCCGCCGTGCGCGGTCGGCACGAGTGCGCGCAGGTAGCCGACCTGCTGGAGCTCGGCGAGGTCGTCGTCGAAGAACACGTTGTCGCGGTCGTAGCGTGCCGCGCGTTCACGGAAGCGTTCGAGCAGGTCGTCGTCGAGCAGGGTCTCGGGGGCGTCTGGCGTCGTCGCGGTCACGTCGCCAGACTACGCCCGGGGGACGAGGCCGTGGTCGGATGCCTCGGCGCCCGACGGGCCGCCGTCGCGCGCCTCATCGCCGGGATCGCCGGACACCCGCGCGTCGCCGTCGGCCGCCTCCGCCGCGGCATCCGCCCCTCGAGCGCGACCGCCGCGCACGACCCGGACGATCGCGACGACGACCATCGCGACGACGAGCGCGGCGAGCAGCCACGGGAGCAGCACCCCGAGGACCACGCCCACCCAGCCGAGGAAGAACAGCAGGGCGTTCCAGCCGGCGACGAGTCCGCCCCAGAAGCCCTCGGGGGCGGGCTCGGGCGCGACGACGACGGCGACGGTCGTGAGCCCGACCGTGAGGGTCGAGTAGGCGATGCGGTCGTCGAGTCCGTCGCGTTGCTGCACGAGCGCGTCGAGGTCGGCCTGACGCGTCGTGAGCTCGGACTCGATCGCCATGAGGTCGCCGATGTCCTCCGCCTCGGCGAGCAGGGCGGTCATGCGCCCGATCGAGGTCTCGAGGGCGCTGATGCGGGCGTCGAGGTCGTCGTGCTGCTGCGAGACGTCCGTCGCGTCCATCGTCACCGAGGTCACGTCGCCGAGCTCGCGCAGGTCGTCGAGCACGGCGTCGAGGGCGTCGGCCGGGATGCGCAGGGCGAGCGACGCGGAGGCCGACTCGGGGTCGCCGGCCGGCCCGGGGTTCTCGGTGCGCTGGTCGACACGGCCCCCGGCCTGCTGCGTGAGGCGCACCGCCTCGGCCGCGGCCTCGACGGGGTCGTCGACCGTGATGCGCACGTCGCCCGTGGTGACCACGGCGCGGTCGACGTCGATCGTGCCCGTTGCGGCGTCGGCGGCCCCCTCGGCCTCGAGCGTCACCGCGCCGTCGAGCGACTCGGCGCCGGCCGGCGCGTCCATCGGCGCCCGATCGGCGGACATCGAGCCGTTGCTCGCCGAGCAGCCGGCCAGCGCCGCGATGATCAGGGCCGCGCCCGCTCCAGCGACCATCGCGACGGTGCCGCGCGATCGTCGCCTTCCGAGCGGATGCCGGCGCTCGCCGACGCCCGTCTCGGGCTGCTCATGACGCTCGACTCCGGGGCGGTTGCTGCGCTGCGAGGCTCTCATGCGCACACCGTAGCGGCGGGCGCGATGCCGCTGTCTGGGCGCCGACTGGGAGTGCGATCACGATCGCATTGCGCTTCGCTGTGAGTCGTCGGACGACCCCAACGAACAGCGCGGCCCGTTCGTTCCGCTCAGTCGAGATCGGGGTCGCGGCCGGTGCGCTCGCCCGACTCGAGGGCCGCGATCGCCGCCAGGTCGACCTCGTCGAGCTCGAAGTCGAACACGTCGAGGTTCTCGCGCAGGCGTGCGGGCGACGACGCCTTCGGGATCGCGATGACGCCCTGCTGCATGTGCCAGCGCAGCACGACCTGCGCGGGCGATCGGTCGTGCCGGGCGGCGATGAGCGCGAGCGTCGGGTCGTCGAGCACGCGCCCGCGCGCGAGCGGCGACCACGCCTCGACGAGGACGCCGCGTGCCGCGTGATCGGCGCGGAGCTCGCGCTGCGGCAGCCACGGATGCAGCTCGACCTGGTTGACCGCCGGCGCGACGCCCGTCTCGGCGACGATGCGATCGACGTGGTGCACGTGGAAGTTCGAGACGCCGATCGAGTGCACCCGGCCCTCGGCCTGGAGCCGCACGAGCGCGCGCCAGGTGTCGACGTAGAGATCCGTCGACGGCACCGGCCAGTGGATGAGGTACAGGTCGATCGCGTCGAGGCCGAACCTCGCCATCGACGCGTCGAACGCGCGCAGCGTCGCGTCGAACCCGTTGTCGTCCTTCCAGACCTTGCTCGTGATGAAGAGGTCTTCGCGCGCGACGTCGGTCTCGCGCACCGCGCGGCCGACCTCCGCCTCGTTCGCGTAGAACGCGGCGGTGTCGAGGTGCCGGTAGCCGGCGTCGACGGCCGCGAGCGCCAGCCCCGTGGCATCCGCTGCCGGCACCTTGTAGAGTCCGAAGCCGAGCTGCGGGATGCGCGCGCCGTCGGCGAGGTCGAGGCGCGGGGCGACGGGAAGCGGTGCGTCGGTCATTCGGGGGCTCCGATCAGCTCGGTTGCAGCGGCACGGGTTCGGTGTCGGGTATGGGGCTCGCGTCGCGGCCGCGCAGGTCGGGGTGCCAGCGACGGCCGAACGTCGGCACGAGCACGCCGACGAAGGCGAACGCCGCGGCGATCCAGAACGCGCCCTGCGCGCCGTAGCCGTCGATGAAGAAGCCCGCGAGCGCCGAGCCGAGCGCCGCGCCGATGAGCTGGCCGGTTCCGACCCAGCCGTAGGCCTCGGCCGTGTCCGAGAACTTGACGCTCGACGACACGATCGAGAACAGCACGGCGAGGGCCGGCGCGATGCCGATGCCCGCGATGAAGAGCGTCGCCGAGAGCCACCAGAAGTCCATGACGAACGCGGCGAGCGCCATGCCCGCGAACACGATGAACATGCGCCGGGCGGTCGCCCACGGGCCGATCGGGATGTGGCCGAAGAGCAGGCCGCCCGCGAGCGAGCCGACCGAGAAGATCGCGAGCACGATGCCGGCCTCTGGGCCGCCGTGGCCGAAGACCGCGACGACGCCCGCCTCGACCGCGGCGCACGCGCCGATGAGGAGGAACCCGACGATCGTCGCGAGCATGACCGGCGGGCGTAGCAGTACCTTGCCGAACGCGCGCTTCGACCGCGGGATGCGCACGCGTCCGAGCTCGGGCGAGCTGATGAACCACGCGCCGCCGCCGACCATGAGCACGGCCGCGAGCAGGATCGCCCAGATCGTGCCGATCTGCGTCGCCACGAGCGTCGTGATGACCGGCCCGACGACCCAGATGATCTCCTGCGCCGACGCGTCGAGCGAGAACAGCGGCGTCAGCTGGCGGGAGTTCACCATCTTCGGGTAGATCGTGCGCACGGCGGGCTGCACGGGCGGCGTCGCGAGCCCGGTGATGAAGCCGACCGTCATGTAGAGCGGTACGGTCAGCGGGAGCACGCCGATCGCGATGACGCCCGAGACGCAGAGGATCGTCGTGGCGATGAGCACAGGCCGCATGCCGAGGCGTCCCATGAGGCGGCTCGTGAGCGGGCCGGCGATGGCCTGGCCGATCGAGGTCGCGGCCAGCACGAGCCCCGCGGATCCGTACGAGCCCGTGACCTGCTCGATGTGCAGCAGGAACGCGAGCGAGAGCATGCCGGACGGGAAGCGCGCGGTCAGCTGGGCGGCGATGATGCGAGCGACGCCCGGGGTCTTCAGCAGGTCGGTGTAGCTAGCCACGGTGGCACCACTCTATCGAGGCGGATGTCGCGGGCGAGGGTACGCAGGGGCGCGTTCCCCGCCGGCGGGTGGACGCCGTGGCGGGCTCGGCTCGAGGCCCGGTGTCAGCCCGCGAGCGCCTTCGCGATGCGCTGCGGCGAGACCGTCTCGGCGGTGCGAAGCTCCTGCGCGAACAGGCTCACGCGGAGCTCCTCGAGCATCCACCGCACGCGCACGAGCCGTTCGGGAGCCTCGGGGTCGATGGGCGCGCGACCGCCCGCGGCCTCGAACGCCTCGAACGACGGCGTGAACTGGTTCATCGCCTGCCGGTCGCGGCCCGGGTTCTCGACGAGCTTCGCGATGCGGGCGGCGATCGCGTCGAGGTAGCGCGGCAGGTGCCGCAGCCGCTCGATCCCGGTCGCCGAGACGAACCCCGCGGGCACGAGCGCCTCGAGCTGCGACCGCGCGTCGCCGAGCGCCGACATGAGCTGGATGCTCGACGCCTTCGAGATCGCGCGGTCGACGTCGCGTGCGGTGCGGAGGATGCGGGCGACGAGCGCCACGGTCTCGAACATGCGGTCGACGATCGAGGCGGCCACCGCGTCGCGCACCGCCTCGAACTCGGCGCGCGTGCTCAGCAGTCCGTCGGGGTGGCGGGCGCGGAGCTCCGCGTCGACGCAGGCCGCGACGCAGTCGTCGAGCAGGACCCGCGTGCCCGTGTACGCACTCGTCGCGAGCGCGAGCTTCTCGTCGTTCGACAGGTGCTCCTGCACGTAGGCGACGGGCGTCGGCGTCGCGAGCACGAGCAGGCGACGGATGCCGCGGCGCGACGCCCGGTCGCGCTCGTCGGCCGTGGCGACGAGCCGCAGCGCCACCCCCGTCTTCTCGTCGACGAGGGCCGGGTAGGCGCGGATCACGTTGCCGGCCTGTCGGGTGTCGAGGTGCGCGGGCAGTTCGTCCCACTCCCACGCCGTGATGCCCGAGCGTTCGGCGAGCGATGGGTCGACCGGCGCTTGCGGGGCCGAAGGGCCGCTGCGGCGGGCGTCGGGCGCCTGGCCTGGCGACGCGTCGCGGGCGGGGCGGCGCCGGCCACCGGCATCCGGAGTCGCCGTGACCGCCTTGGCGACGGCCTCGCGCGTGCGCTCGGCGAGCTTCGCCTGGAGCGTCGGCAGGTCCTTCGAGGTGCCGAGCGTGCGGCCGCGCTCGTCGACCGCGCGGTAGGTGACGCGCAGGTGCGGCGGTACGCGCTCGAGGTCGAAGTCGCCCGGGTCGACCGGCGCATAGGTCAGGGCTCGGATGATGCGCGAGAGCACCGCCGTGAACGGCTCGCGCTCCTCGCCGCGCTCTGGGCCCGCGGGCAGCTCGGCGGCGATCTTCGCGGCCCACTCGGCCGCCGGCACGACCTGGCGCCGGATCACCTTGGGCAGCGTGCGCAGCATCGCCGTGATGAGCTCGTCGCGCAGGCCGGGCACCTGCCAGTCGAACCCGGCAGCGCTGATGCGCGGCAGCAGCACGATCGGCACGACCACGGTCACGCCGTCGTCGTCGGTGCCGGGCTCGAAGCGGTAGGCGAGCGAGTACGTCTGGTCGCCCTGCTTCCACCGGTCGGGGAACCCGTCGCCCGAATCGGCCGCCGCGTCTTCGCCGAGCAGGTCGGCACGGGTCATCGTGAGCAGGTCGGGCGTGCGGCGGTGCTCGGCGCGCCACCAGCGCTCGAACGAGCGCACGTCGGCGACGTCGGCGGGCACGCGCGTCTCGTAGAAGCGCATGACCGTCTCGTCGCCGACGAGGAGGTCGCGGCGACGCGTGCGCTCCTCGACCTCGCCGAGCCGGCGCAGCAGCTCGCGGTTCGCACGCACGAACCCGAACACGCGGCGGTCGAGCCTGCCGGAGTCCCAGTCCTCCTCGACGAGCGCGTGCCGCACGAACAGCTCGTGCGCGAGCTCCGCGTCGACGCGCGCCAGCTGGATGCGGCGCTTCGCGACGATCGGTACGCCGACGAGCGTGACCTTCTCGTCGGCGACCGCGGACCCCTGGCGGCGCTCCCACCTGGGCTCGCTGAACGAGCGCTTGGCGAGCGGGCCGGCGAGATGCTCGGCCCACGCCGGATCGATGGCCGCGTTCGTTCGGGCGAACAGGCGGCTCGTCTCGACGAGTTCGGCGCTCATGATCGCGGCCGGCGGCTTCTTCGCGAGCGCCGACCCCGGGAACACGACGAACCGGGCGTTGCGCGCGCCGATGAACTCGGCCTGCTGGCGGCGGCCCTTGCGCTCGGCCTCTCGGGCCGATCCGGCGCCGCCCCGGCCGGTCGACGTCTTCGAGTCGTCGCGCAGGCCGATCTGCGAGAGCAGGCCGGCCAGGAGCGCGCGGTGGATGCCGTCGCCGTTCGGCTCGCCCGCCTCGTTCGCCACGTGCAGGCCGAGCGGCTTCGCGAGGCTGCGCAGCTGCCGCACGAGGTCCTGCCACTCGCGCACGCGCAGGTAGTTGAGGTACTCCGACTTGCACATGCGCCGGAACGCGCTGCCCGAGAGCTCGCGCTGCTTGGCCTCGAGGTGGTTCCAGAGGTTCAGCAGCGAGAGGAAGTCGCTGGTGGGGTCGACGAAGCGTCGGTGGAACTCGTCGGCGACCTCTCGCCGCTCCAGCGGACGCTCGCGGGGATCCTGCACCGTGAGGCCCGCGACGATCGCGAGCACCTCGCGCGAGACGCCCTGCGTCTTGGACTCGAGCACCATGCGGGCGAACCGCGGCTCGATCGGCAGGCGCGACAGCTGGCGGCCGATGCGGGTGAGCTGCGGGCCGCGCGCGGCCGCGGCATCCGCTCGCCCGTCGCGATCGGGTGCGTCGCGATCACCGCGCCCGGCCCGGTCGCCGCGGTCGTCCTCGAGGGCGCCGAGCTCGCGCAGCAGGTCGAGTCCGTCGCGGATGCCGCGCCCGTCGGGCGGCGTGAGGAACGGGAACTCCTCGATCGGGCCGAGCCCGAGCGAGGCCATCTGCAGGATGACCGCCGCGAGGTTCGTGCGCAGGATCTCGGGGTCGGTGTACTCGGGGCGGCGCTCGAAGTCCTCCTCGGAGTACAGGCGGATCGCGATACCGTCGCTCGTGCGGCCCGACCGCCCGGACCGCTGGTTCGCCGAGGCCTGCGAGATCGGCTCGATCGGCAGTCGCTGCACCTTGGAGCGCACGGAGTAGCGGCTGATGCGCGCCGTGCCGGCGTCGACGACGTACCGGATGCCCGGCACGGTCAGGCTGGTCTCCGCGACGTTCGTGGCGAGCACCACGCGTCGGCGGAGGCCCGCCACCTTCGACGGCTCGAACACCCGGTGCTGGTCGGCCGACGAGAGTCGCCCGTACAGCGGGAGCACCTCGGTCTCGCCGCCGCGCCCGCCTCGGGCGGTGCCGTAGTGCGCACGCACTGCGGCCTCGGCGTCGCGGATCTCGCCCTCGCCCGAGAGGAACACGAGCACGTCGCCCGACGACTCGCGGTCGAGCTCGTCGAGGGCGTCGAGGATGCCGCGCTGCACGTCCTTGTCGTCGGCCGCGGCGCCCTCGTCGTCGCTATCGTCGCCGCCGGCCGAACCCGTCTCGGCGACGAGCGGACGGTAGCGCACCTCGACGGGATACGTGCGGCCCGACACCTCGATGACGGGGGCGGGCACCGGTTCGGGCAGCGGGGCGCCCGCGGCATCCGTCGTCGTCGCGAAGTGCCGCGCGAAGCTCTCGGGATCGATCGTGGCGCTCGTGATGATGACCTTGAGGTCGGGTCGCCGGGGGAGCAGCCGCGCGAGGTAGCCCAGCAGGAAGTCGATGTTGAGGCTGCGCTCGTGCGCCTCGTCGATGATGATCGTGTCGTACTTGCGCAGCTCGCGGTCGCGGTGGATCTCGTTCAGCAGGATGCCGTCGGTCATGACCTTGATGCGCGTCGCCGCGCTCACCTTGTCGGTGAAGCGCACCTGGTAGCCGACGAGGTCGCCGAGGTCGACCTGCAGCTCTTCGCTGATGCGCTCGGCGATCGTGCGCGCCGCGAGCCGCCTGGGCTGCGTGTGCGCGATCGACTCGCGCCCGAGCTCGAGGCAGATCTTCGGCAGCTGCGTGGTCTTGCCCGACCCGGTCGCACCCGCGACGATGACGACCTGGTGCTCGCGGATGGCGCGCGCGATCTCTTCGCGCTGCCCAGAGACGGGCAGTTCGGCGGGGTAGGCGATCACGGGGATCTGAGCAGGCGAGGACATCAGCCCTCCATCGTATGCGAGCGCCACTGTCGCGCGCCCGCGTCGCGTGGTGGGATGGAGGCATGACCGATCAGCTCGTGACCCGCATCCAGCTCAACGACGGCTTCTCGATCCCGCAGCTCGGGTTCGGCGTGTTCAAGGTCGATCCGGGCGAGACCGAGCGCATCGTGAGCGAGGCGCTCGAGGTCGGCTACCGGCACCTCGACACGGCCCGCATCTACGGCAACGAAGCGGGAGTGGGGCGCGCGATCGCGGCCTCCGGCATCCCGCGCGAACAGCTGTACATCACGACCAAGCTCTGGAACGACGACCAGGGCGATGCGGCGACGGTGCACGCCGCCTTCGACGCCAGCCTCGACCGGCTCGGCCTCGACTACGTCGACCTCTACCTCATCCACTGGCCGACGCCCGCACGCGACCGCTACGTCGAGACCTGGCGGGCGTTCGAGCAGCTGCGCGACACCGACCGCACGCGGTCGATCGGTGTCTCGAACTTCCTCGCGCACCACCTCGAGCGCCTCATCTCCGAGACCGGCATCGTGCCCGCCGTCGACCAGATCGAGCTGCACCCGTACCACCAGCAGCGGGCGACCACCGACTACGCCGAGGCGAACGGCATCGCGATCGAGGCCTGGGGCCCGCTCGGGCAGGGCAAGTACCCCCTGCTCGAACTGCCCGAGGTGACCGCCGCGGCCGTCGCGCACGGGGTGACGCCGGCGCAGGTCGTCATCCGCTGGCACCTGCAGCGCGGCCACATCCTCTTCCCGAAGTCGAACCGTCGCGAGCGCATGGCCGAGAACTTCGACGTGTTCGGCTTCGAGCTCACGAGCGACGAGATGGTGGCGATCACGGGCCTCGAACGCGAGGGCCGCGTGAGCTCGCACCCCGACGAGGTCAACTGAGCGGATGAACCGGCTCGCCGCGGCGCTCAGTCCGTACCTGCGCTCGCACGCCGACAATCCCGTCGACTGGTACCCGTGGGGCGAGGAGGCGTTCGCCGCGGCGCGCGAACGCGACGTGCCCGTGCTCGTCTCGATCGGCTACGCGACCTGCCACTGGTGCCATGTCATGGCCCGCGAGAGCTTCAGCGACCCGGCCGTCGCCGCGTACCTGAACGAGCACTTCGTGGCGATCAAGGTCGACCGCGAGGAGCACCCCGACGTCGACGCGAGCTACCTCGCCGCGGCATCGGCCTTCATGAAGCAGCTCGGGTGGCCGCTCACGGCACTGGCCACGCCCGAGGGCCGCACGTTCTACGCCGGCACCTACTTCCCGCCGCGCACCGTGCAGGGCGTCCCTGCGTTCATGGACGTGCTCGTCGCGGTGACGGATGCCTGGCGCGAGCGGCGCGCCGAGCTCGACGAGACCGCGGGAGCCGTGTCCGAGGCGCTCGCCGCGGCATCCGTCGCCCAGACGCGGGGCGACCTGCCCGGTGCGGTCGAACTCGCCGCGGCCGTCGCGCTGCTCGAGGCCGATGAGGACCCGGTGCACGGTGGATTCGGCGGGGCGCCGAAGTTCCCGGTCGCGCCCGTGCTCGCTTTCCTGTGCGAACCCGGCCTCGCGGGTTCGGCAACTGCTGCCGCCTCAGGCGCCGCCGGGCGCGCGCTCGCCGAACGCACGATGCTTGCGATGGGTCGCTCGCCGCTGCGGGATCCGGTCGAGGGCGGGTTCTTCCGCTACGCGACCCGCGCCGACTGGAGCGAGCCGCACTACGAGCGCATGCTCACCGACAACGCGCAGCTGCTGCGGGTGCTCGCCGAGCTGCTGACGGAGGCGGATGTCGCAGGCCGGCCGCCCGCGACTGCGCCGGCGGCAGTGCCGCAACCCCCGACGCTCGCCGACCTCGCGGCCGGGATCGCCGGGTTCCTCCGCGAGGTGATGCAGTTGCCGTCGGGCGGGTTCGCGAGCGCGCAGGACTCCGAGAGCCCGGTCGACGGCGTGCGCAGCGAGGGCGGCTACTACGCGTTGTCCCGCGACGAGCGGAGGTCGCAGCCGCCGCCCGCGCTCGACGACAAGGTGCTCGCGGGCTGGAACGGGCTCGCGATCGGCGCGCTCGCCCGCTACGGCGCGGTCGTCGGGGGAGCCGACGGCGACGTCGCCGTAGTCGCGGCCCGCCGGGCGGCCGACCACGTGCTCGGTCTGCACCTGCGAGCCGACGGCACGCTCGTGCGCGCCTCGCTCGGCGGCGAGGTGTCCGAAGCGGTGGCGACGCTCGAGGACCTCGGCATGCTCGCCGGCGGACTGCTCGACCTGGCGCTCGCGACCGGTGAGGCGTCGCCCGCCGTGACGGCCCGCGCACTCCTCGACAGCGCGATCGCGGCGGACGGCGGGTTCTCGCCGCCCGGTGGGGCCGACCCGGTGCTCGCCGCCCGAGGCCTCGCGCTGCCCGACGATCCTTCGGAAGGCGCGACCCCGTCGGGCCTGACCGCCTGCGCCGATGCCGCCTGGCGCCTGTTCGCGCTCGGCGCGGGCGACGCGTACCGCGATGCGGCCGAGCGCGCGATGGAGCAGGTCGCGGGCATCGCCGTGCAGCGCCCGATCGCGTTCGGCGGCTCCCTCGCGCTCATGGCCCGCCTCGCCGCACCGCTCGTGCAGCTCGTGACGGTGGTTCCCGACCCGGCTCCGGATGCCGCGGCCGTGACGCCCGCGTCCGGTGACGAGCTCGTGGCCGAGACCCGTCGGCACGCGGCATCCGTCACCGCGATCGTCACCGATGCGCAGGCCCGCGCCTTCGCTGCCGCGGGCTTCGAGCTGTTCGAGGGTCGAACGTCGATCGCCGGCGAGGCTGCCGCATACCGCTGCGAGTCGTTCGTGTGCGCGCTGCCCGTGCGGTCCGCCGACGCCCTCGCCGCCCTCGCGGACTGAAGGTCGGGAATCCGGTGCCGGAGTGCCGGAGTGCCGGAGTGCCGGAGTGCCGAGATTCGGATCGTTGACGCGGAACTGGCGGTTCACTCGTGCGAGTTCGAGTGCGAGTCTCAGCGTGCGCTGCGCTGGTCGAGCGTGCGCTCCACCGCGTCGTGCACCCTGGGCGAGAATGCCACGATCCGAACGTCGTCGACCCCGGTCGACGACGAGGCGATCGTGTCGACCGCGGCCGCGACGGCGTCGTCGAGCGGCCAGGCGTAGACGCCCGCGCTGATGAGCGGGAACGCGATGCTCTGCGCTCCGAGCTCATCGGCGACCTCGAGCGCCCGGCGATAGCAGGACACGAGCAGCGAGCGGTCGCGCTCGCCCGCCGCGAAGTTCGGACCGACGGTGTGTATGACCCAGGTCGCCGGCATCTCGCCGGCGGTCGTCCATCCGGCATCGCCCGTCGCGAGCCCGTTCGGGAACCGTGCGATGCAGTCGCGCAGCACCGCCGGCCCCCCGGCCCGGTGGATGGCGCCGTCGACGCCGCCCCCGCCGCGCATGCCGTTGTTCGCGGCGTTCACGACCGCGTCGACCTGTTGGGTCGTGATGTCGCCGAGCACGGCGGTGATTGCGGGCACGCGGCCAGTCTCGCACCGGCCGGACCGGGGCGCGAGACCGAGCGGGAATAGCATGTCAGCGTGACCTCACCCCTCGACGCATCGCGCCAGGTCGGCGCCGCTCCCCAGGTCGTCGCCCTCGCGGCGGCGCTCGACGCGGCGCTCGTCGTCGTGTTCGCGGTCATCGGCCGCAGCAGCCACGCCGAGGGGCTCGACCTCGCGGGCGTCTGGGGCACGGCCTGGCCGTTCCTCGTCGGCGCGGCGGTCGGCTGGCTCGTCGTGCGCGCCTGGCGTGCGCCGTTCGCGGTGTGGCCGACGGGAGTCGTCATCTGGCTGTCGACGGTCGTCGTGGGCATGCTGCTCCGCCTGGCCTCCGGCCAGGGGACGGCCGTCGCCTTCATCGTCGTCGCCACCGTCACGCTCGCCGTGCTGCTGCTCGGCTGGCGGGCGATCGCCCTGCTCGTCGTGCGTGCGCGCCGTCGCGGCGGCGTCCGCCCCGCGGCATCCGATTCCGCGTCGGCATCCGGAACGCCCGCCCCGTGAACCCCATCGAGTGGCTGTTCGACGCGCAGCTCGTCATCGGCGACCAGGTCATCCTCTGGCGCGAGATCGTCGGCAACCTGTTCGGCCTCGCGAGCGCTCTCGGCGGACTGCGGCGCAAGATCTGGGCGTGGCCCGTCGGCATCGTCGGCAACGCGCTGCTCTTCACGGTGTTCCTCGGCGCCGTCTTCGACACGCCGAACCCCGTGAACCTGCTCGGCCAGGCCGCTCGCCAGGTCATGTTCATCATCGTCTCGATCTACGGCTGGATCCGCTGGTCGCAGCACCAGCGCGCCGGCGGAGGCGACACGCCCGCGGTCGAGCCGCGCTGGGCGAGCTGGAAGGTGCGCGTGGCCCTGGGTGCCGGCATGGTCGGCGGCACGCTCGTGCTCACGCCGATCTTCCGGGCACTCGGCTCGTTCGAGCCCGTGTGGGCCGACGCGTGGATCTTCATGGGCTCGCTGCTCGCCACCTACGGCATGGCCAAGGGGTGGACCGAGTTCTGGCTGATCTGGGTCGCGGTCGACCTCGTGGGCGTGCCGCTGCTCATCAGCGCGGGGTACTACGCGTCGGCGTTCCTGTACCTGTTCTACGGCGCGTTCACGATCCTCGGGTTCATCACGTGGATGCGCGTGCAGCGCCGCGCCGCTGCGGCAGCGGCCGCGTCGGAACTACCAGGCTGACGGGATCCGGTCGAGCACCGACCACACGGCCGAGCTCAGCTCGGGATGCTCGAGGGCGATCTCGCGCAGCAACTCGAACTCGAACTGCGCTGCCGCGCCCTGGCGTGCCGCAGGGTGGTAGGCCCTGGCGCGCGCGGGGCTCCACCGCTCGGAGTGCAGGCGCTCCTCGCGGAGCGTCGCGACGACCTGCTCGTCGACCGACGGCAGGTCGGGAAGGAAGACCCACGGGTCCTCACCGAGTCGGCAGCGCAGCTCGATGAGCGCCGAGAGCTCGTCGCGGGCATCCTGCCGCAGGTTCTCCAGCGTCGTCGCGTGTGTCATGGCGACCTCCCCTCGCTGTCTAGATCGTAGCCAACGGTACGGGGGCCGTGTGTCGCGCGGGTTACGTGAGGTGACCCCAGATGGCCAACGGATGACGCGTGCATGACGCCTCGTGTCGGGCGGCTCCGGGCGGGCGTGCGCTTCAATGGAGGGATGAACGCGCGCGCTGCATCCGATCCCGACCGCATCGGCTCCGCGAGCGCCGACCGCCGGAGCGAGCTGCTCGGAATGCTGCGGGCGGACCTCGCCTCCGCGCACTTCACCGTCGCCGCCCTCGAGTCGCTCTGGGGCGCCGAGGCGGCCGCCGCACTGCACCGCGCGCAGCGCGTGCCCGCACGCCGCGTGCTCGACGCCCGACGCGCCGAGCACGCGGCATCCGCCGACCTTGCGAGCCTGGCCGAGCTGTTCGTACTCGGCCTGCCGATCCCGCGCGGCGAACTCGCGCACGCGTTGCCGACGCTCGGCGTCGACGGGGCGATCGAGCTCGGGCTCGTCGGCGAGGTCGACGAGCCGGGCAGGGGAGCCGAGACGTCGGCCACCGGCATCCGGACCCTGCTCGATCTGCGCCCCTACGCCTTCACCGACGCGCGCGGAGCAGGGCACTGGTGGATCATCTCCGACCTCGGCGAGCTCGCGCTCGGGCACGCGCTCGGCGAGCAGCACGTGCTCGGCGTCGGCGGGGCGTCGTCGACGCTGTCGGGCCTCATGCTGCCGGATGCCGCGGCGAGCGTGCTCGACCTCGGCACCGGGTGCGGCGTCCAGGCGATGCACGCCTCCCGCTTCGCCTCCCGCATCGTCGCGACCGACATCTCGGAGCGGGCGCTCGCGATCGCGCGCATGAACATCGAGCTGAACGGCATCGACGGCGTGGAGTTCCGCCTCGGCAGCCTCTTCGAACCGGTCGTCGGCGAGCGGTTCGACCGGGTCGTCTCGAACCCGCCGTTCGTGATCACCCCGCGACGCGACGGCGTGCCGGAGTACGACTACCGCGACGGCGGCATGGTCGGCGACGGCATCGTCGAGGCCGTGGTCACGGGCGTCGCCGAGCACCTCGAGCCGGGCGGCGTCGCGCAGTTGCTCGGCAACTGGGAGTACCGGGGCCGCGACGACGCATTCGACCGGGTCGCCGAGTGGGTGGCGCGCAGCGGGCTCGACCACTGGATCGTCGAGCGCGAGGTGCAGCACGTCACCGAGTACGCCGAGACGTGGATCCGCGACGGCGGGACCCGCCCCGGCCCCGAGTTCGACCGGCTCTACGACGCCTGGCTCGACGACTTCGCCGAGCGCGGCGTGCGCGAGGTGGGCTTCGGATACGTGCTCCTGCGGCAGCCCGCAGCATCCGATGCCCCGCGACTCGCCAGGCTCGAGCGCCTGCACGGGCCGCTCGGCGGCGACGGTGCGGCGCTCGGCTCGCACCTGTCGGAGTGCCTCGCCGCGCACGACGTGCAGGCCCGCCTCGCCGACGCCGAGCTCGCGCGCACCCGCCTCGTCGTCGCACCCGACGTCACCGAGGAGCGCCACCACTGGCCAGGCGACGAGAACCCGACCGCCATGCTGCTGCGCCAGGGCGGCGGGTTCGGGCGCGCGATCACGCTCGACACCGGGCTCGCCGCCCTGATCGGCGCGTGCGACGGCGAGCTCGAGGTCGGCCAGATCGTCGCGGCGATCGCGCACCTGCTCGAGGTCGACGCCGCGGCGCTCGCAGCCGACCTGCTGCCGGCCGTGCGCACGCTCGTCGACGACGGGATGCTGCGCTTCGCCGAGTAGACGCCGGGAGTCACAGGGGAGTGCTCCCCATGCCGCTGCGACCGACCTTCGTGTGATGATGACGACAGCCCGGCCTGAGCGACTCGATCCGCAACCGTGCCTGCGCCGGGGCGGGCGGGGCGTCGCATGCTGGGAGGCATCGCTTGAACATCCTCGTGTCCGGACGACCACGGTCCTGGGCCGTCCTCGGAGCGGTCATCGCGCTCGTGCTCGCGAGCGTCGGCCTCTCCGCTGCGCCGGCCCAGGCCGCCATCCCCAGCGGGACCGGCAGCATCTCGGGCCACATCACGCTGCCCGCCGGTATCGACCCGGCAACGGCCGGCCTCTCGGTCGGCGTGTTCGAAGCCTCCGTCGACAACAGTTCGATGGGCGGGTCGATCTCGCCGACCGGAGACTTCACCGTCCCGGGGCTCGGAGCCGGCACGTACAAGCTCGAGTTCAGGGCATGGAACGAGCCGTCAGTGGTGCCCGGATGGTACGGAGGAGCGGCCGATTTCGCCTCCGCCAAGACCGTGACGCTCGCGGCCGGACAGCAGCTCACCGGCATCGACGCGACGCTCGCGCAGGCCGGCTCGATCTCCGGAACGCTGTCCGCTGTACCCGAGAGCGGGGCGAACGTCATCGCCTGGAAGCTCGACGACACCGGCCAGTGGTCGCAGGCCGGGTACCAGCACGTCCCGACGGACGGACCGTACGAGTTCTCGGGGCTCGCGGCGGGTACCTACACTCTCCAGTTCAACACCGGCACCTACCGCGACCAGTACTGGAAGCTGCAGGGCGACCTCGCCTCCGCGACGCGCATCGAGGTCGCCGGGGGCGCGCTCACCGGGTTCGATGCGGACGTCTCGGCCGGCCTCACGACGCCCAGCCTGAACGTGACCGGATCGCGTCAGGTCGGCTCGGTGCTCCAGGTCACGGGCACCTGGGAGACGCAGCCCGACACGGTCTCGTATCAGTGGCTCGCGAACGGCACGGCGATCGCCGGCGCCACCGCGTCGACGTACACCCCGACCGCAGCCGTGGTCGGCGCCTCCGTCAGCGTCCGGTTCGTCGGTGAGAAGGCCGGGTACGTCTCGGCGACCGACGTCATCCAGGTCGGCACGATCTCGAAGGGGCTCATCACGGCCGGCACGCCGTCGATCACGGGCACCACGGTCACCGGCGCGACCCTGACCGCCGCGCCCGGCACGTGGCCGACCGGGACGACGTTCACCTACCAGTGGACCGCCTCCGGCGCGAACATCGCCGGTGCGACCGGCAAGACGTTCGTCCTCACCTCGGCGCAGCAGGGACGGCTCGTCGCGGTCGTCGTGACCGGCACCCTGGCGGGGTACGAGCCCGCGACCGGACGCAGCGCAGGCATCGGCCCGAGCCAGGCCGACGGCTACACGGCCCCGACGCCGACGGTCTCCGGCACCGCGGCCGTCGCCTCGACGCTCACGGCCGTGACCGGAACCTGGACCTCGGGCACCGTGCTCTCCTACCAGTGGTACGCCTCGGGCACCGCGATCAGCGGTGCCACGGCGTCGACGTTCAAGCTCACGAGCGCGCAGGCCGGGAAGACCATCTCGGTCACCGTCACGGGCAAGCTCGGCGGCAACACGCGTGCCGTCAAGCCGTCGGCTGCGACCGCGAAGGTCGCCACCGCGACCACCCCGACCGTCGCCGGAACGGCGGCCGTCGGATCGACGCTCACCGCGACTCCCGGCGCATGGACGGCCGGCAGTGCGCTCACCTACCAGTGGTACGCCTCGGGCGCCGCGATCAGCGGCGCCACGGCGTCGACGTTCAAGCTCACCAGCGCGCAGGCCGGCACGGCCATCACGGTCGGGGTGAAGGGCACGCTGTCGGGCTACGCCACGGTGACGAAGACCTCGGCGGCGACGGCGAAGGTCGCAACGGTCGCGACGCCCACGATCTCGGGAACCGCCGAGGTCGCCTCCACGCTGACGGCCAAGACCGGCACGTGGACGACCGGCACGACGTTCACGTACCAGTGGTACGCGTCGGCCACGGCGATCCCGGGTGCGACGGCGTCGACGTTCAAGCTCACGAGCGCGCAGGAGGGCACGACGATCACGGTCGCCGTGAAGGGCGCGCTGTCGGGTTACCCGACGATCACGAAGACGTCGGCCGCGACCGTGACGGTCGCGACGGCCGCGACGCCGACGATCTCCGGCACGCTCGCCGTCGGATCCACGCTGACGGCGTCGACCGGCACGTGGACGACGGGCACGGCCCTGACGTACCAGTGGTACGAGTCGGGCACCGCGATCAGTGGGGCGACGGCCTCCACGCTCAAGCTCACGAGCGCGCAGGCCGGCAAGGCGATCACGGTCGCGGTGACGGGCACGCTGTCGGGCTACCCGACGATCACGAAGACGTCGGCTGCGACGGCGAAGGTCGCGACGACCGCGACGCCGTGGATCTCGGAGTGGATCGCAGTCGGGTCGACGTTGAAGGCGAACACCGGCACGTGGACGACCGGCACGACGTTCACGTACCAGTGGTACGTGAACGGTGCGGCGGTCTCGGGTGCGACCTCGTCGACGTTCCCGCTCACGACTGCGCACGCCGGCAAGACGATCACCCTCGCAGTGAAGGGCACCCTGTCGGGGTACTCGACGATCACGAAGACGTCGGACGTGACGCCGAAGGTCGCGACGGTCGCGACCCCGACGATCTCGGGCACGGCGAAGGTCGGCTCGACGCTCACGGCCAAGTCCGGAACCTGGACGGCCGGTACGACGATCACGTACCAGTGGTACGCGGCGGGCACCGCGATCCCGGGTGCGACCGCGTCGACCTACACGCTCGCGACGGCGCAGAAGGGCAAGTCGGTCTCCGTCCTGGTCACGGGCACGCTGAGCGGCTACCAGACGATCGTGAAGGGTTCGTCGGGCACCGTGCCCGTCGGCTGATCGCCGGATCCACCGGTCGAGGGCCGGTCTCCCGAACTCGGGGAGGCCGGCCCCCTCGCTGTCCGGCGGCAGGCCGCGCCACGCGCCGCGCCTGCGTCGGGCGCGGCCGCAACCCAGCGGCGCGGCGGTATTCTCGTCTGCGCACGACGAAAGCGAGCCCATGCCCGACAGTCCGCTCTCCGCCTCACCGTACGAGGTGCTCGGCGTCCGCGCCGACGCGAACGCCGACGAACTCCGACGCGCCTACCGCCGCGCGCTGCGGCACGCGCATCCCGACACGGGCGGCTCCACCACGCAGTTCGACGCCGTGCAACGCGCCTGGACGCTCGTCGGCACGCCCACGGCCCGGGCCGCGTTCGACCGCAACGGGCGCGCCGATGCGGCCGCCGAGCCCACGCGGGCGACCTGGGCTCCGGCGCCGCCGCGCCCGCCCCGCGACTCGCGCCCGCTCGCGCGTTCCTACGGGCACCCCGGCGGACTCACCAGGCAGCGCTACCTCGACGGCATCCGCGAGTGGGTCGGGCTGGGCGACGAGATCCCCGACCCGTACGATCCCACGCTCGTGCGCCGCGCGCCGCGCGAGATCCGGCACCTGCTCGCCGACGCGCTCGCCGAGGAGGCCACGGCGCGTTCGCTCTCGACGCTCGGCATCGCCTTCACGGTCTGGCACGACCTGGCGACGGATGCCGCGGGGCCGGGGCTGCCGCCCAAGCTCGACCATCTCGTGCTCGGCCCGACGGGCCTGTTCGCGATCCAGTCCGAGGACTGGGGCGGGCCGGTACGCTTCCGCCGGGGCGAGCTCATCGGCGAGGCGCTGGCCGGAGAGCGTCCGATCCGGGCGCTCGCCGCGCGCGCGAAGGCGATCGGCCGCGCCGCGAAGGTCAAGCCCACCGGACTCGTCGTCGTGGTGCCCGACGAGTTCGCCGACGAGCCGTTGCAGGTCGGCGGCACGAACCGCGGCGCGGTGGTCGTGCTGGCACGGGCGTCGCGGCTCGCGAGCGCGATCCGCGAGGGCATCCCCGGTTCCCCGTTCATCGGCGGCGCCGATGTCATGGAGGTGCGCACGCGCCTGCAGCAGAGCGTGCGGTTCGCCTAGGCCCGACGCGAGCGCCGAGACCCCCGCCGGTTCGCGCTGGCCGCGGGCACGGTGTTGGATTGACCCATGCCCCTGATCGACCGCGACGCCCACATCGAAGACCTCTCCGCGTTCATCCGCGAATCGCCCTCGTCGTACCACGCGGCCGCCGCGGTCGCCGATCGCCTCGTCGCCGCCGGATTCGAGCGGCTCGACGAGCGCGACGAGTGGCCGACTGGCCCCGGTCGACGCGTGGTCGTGCGCGACGGCGCGGTCATCGCGTGGGTGCAGCCCGAGGCCGCGACGGCCACGAGCGCCTACCGCATCATCGGCGCCCACACCGATTCGCCGTCGTTCAAGCTGAAGCCCGGCGCTTCGACGAGCTCCGAGGGCGTGCTGCAGGCCGGCGTCGAGATCTACGGGGGGCCGCTGCTGAACTCGTGGCTCGACCGCGAGCTCGAGCTCGCGGGCCGGCTCGTGACGGCCGACGGCAGCGAGCACCTCGTGCGCACCGGCCCGCTGCTGCGCATCCCGCAGCTCGCGATCCACCTCGACCGCGAGGTCAACAAGGGCCTGACGCTCGACCGGCAGCGCCACGTGCAGCCGATCTGGGGTGCGGGCGCCGAGGGCGACGTGCTCGCGCACCTCGCGGGCATCGCGGGCCTGCACGTCGACGAGATCGCCGGGCATGACGTGCTCGTCGCCGATACCGCCGCGCCCGCCCGGTTCGGCCTCGACGACGTGTTCTTCGCCGCGGGGCGTCAGGACAACCTGACCTCGGTGCACGCCGGACTCGTCGCGCTCCTCGCGGCCGGCGACGCCGTGGCTTCCGACCAGGTCAGCGTGCTCGCCGCCTTCGACCACGAGGAGCTCGGCTCGGAGTCCCGTTCGGGCGCGAGCGGCCCGTTCCTCGTCGACGTGCTCGCGCGCATCGCGGGTGGCCTCGGCGCCGACGAGCACGAGCGCCGCCGCGCGTTCGCCGACTCGTGGCTGCTGTCGTCGGATGCCGGGCACGCCGTGCACCCCAACTACCCCGACCGCCACGATCCCGTGAACCGCCCGCACCTCGGCGACGGTCCGCTGCTCAAGCTCAACGCCAACCAGAAGTACGCGACCGATGCGCACGGCTCCGCCCTGTTCGCCCGGGCCTGCGAGCAGGCGGGCGTGCCGTTCCAGCCGTTCGTGTCGAACAACGCGATCCCGTGCGGCTCGACCATCGGGCCGCTGAGCGCGACGCGCCTCGGCATCCGCACCGTCGACGTCGGCACGCCGTTGCTGTCGATGCACTCGGCGCGCGAGCTCTCGCACGTCGACGACCTCGCCGCCCTCGCGGCAGCCGCCACGGCGTTCCTCACGCCCGCTTGAGCCGAGTGGCCGGATGTCGCGGGTCGGCGTCCGGATATCGCGAGCGCGCCGCGCGGCAGGGGTGGCAGCATCGAGTCATGACGCAACATACGGCCACCGCAGCATCCCTCTTCGAGCACGTCGCCTCGCCCGTCGACGCGATCGCGCACTTCCGCGGCCGCCTCGGATTCGAGGCCGACGTCTCCGACGTGCAGGCTGCACTCGCGGGCGGGGAGCCGTTCGTGCTCATCGACACGCGCAGCGACGCCGCCTGGGCGCAGGGGCACGTGCCCGGGGCCGTGCACCTGCCGCGACGGGACATCGGCCTGCGCGCGGCATCCGTCGTGCCGGTCGGCACGCCCGTGGTCGTGTACTGCTGGGGGCCCGGATGCAACGGGGCGACCAGGTCGGCGCTCGAGTTCGCGACGCTCGGCTACCCCGTGAAGGAGATGATCGGCGGATTCGAGTACTGGGTGCGCGAGGGCTTCGCGTTCGACACCGCCGAGGGCCTCGCGCAGCGCCTGCCCGACGGACTCACGAACGTCGCGCCGGCCGGACTCACGGGGGCGGATGCCGCAGCGGGGGCGCCGGCATCCGTCACCGTGATCGACACGGGCATCACCTGCGCCTGCTGACGCGGCGCATCAAGACCTGAGCGGGCAGCCCGCGGCTCGGGACGGCCGGGGCCGCCCGCTCAGCACTCGACGACGTTGACGGCGAGCCCGCCGAGGCTGGTCTCCTTGTACTTCGACTTCATGTCGAGGCCGGTCTGGCGCATGGTCTCGATGACCGTGTCGAGCGAGACGAGGTGCGTGCCGTCGCCGTGCAGCGCGAGGCGCGCCGCCGAGACGGCGGTCGACGACGCGATCGCGTTGCGCTCGATGCACGGCACCTGCACGAGCCCGCCGACGGGGTCGCACGTGAGGCCGAGGTGATGCTCGATCGCGATCTCGGCCGCGTTCTCGACCTGTCGGGGCGTGCCGCCGAGCACCGCGCAGAGGGCGCCGGCGGCCATCGCGCACGCCGAGCCGACCTCGGCCTGGCATCCGCCCTCCGCGCCCGAGATCGAGGCGTTGCGCTTGACGAGCGAGGCGATCGCCGCGGCGGTGAGCAGGAAGCGACGGATACCCGCGGCATCCGCCCCCGGCACGAAGCGCAGGTAGTAGTGGCCGACCGAGGGGATGATGCCGGCCGCGCCGTTCGTGGGCGCCGTGACGACCCGCCCGCCCGACGCGTTCTCTTCGTTCACAGCGAGCGCGAACGCGTGCAGCCACTCGGTCGACGTGTCGCGTGCGCCCGGATGCCCGGTCTCGTCGCGCTCGTACGCCTCGAGGCGGCGGCGCACGTCGGGCGCGCGGCGCTTCACCTTGAGGCCGCCGGGCAGCGTGCCCTCGGTCGCGAGCCCGTGCTCGACGCACACGGCCATCGCGGCCCAGATCGCGTCGAGGCCGGCATCGATGCCCGCCTCGCCGTGCAGGGCGACCTCGTTCGAGCGCACGATGTCGCACATCGACACCCCGTGCCGCTCGCAGAGCTCGAGCAGCTCGGCCGCGTTCGAGTAGGGGAGCGGGTAGCGCACGACCTCGGACTCCTGCGGTGCGTCGCCGTCGCGGCGGATGAACCCGCCGCCGACCGAGTAGTACGTCTCCTCGAGCAGGGGCAACGGGTCGTCGGCGCGCCACGCCTGCAGCGTCATCGCGTTCGGGTGCCCGGGCAGACGCGTGCGCGGTGCGAACGCGACGTCTTCGGTCGTCATGGTGATCGGATGCCGCCCCGCCACGCTCACCTCGGCGCCCTCGCCGAGCCGGCTCCACGCGTTGCGCACCTCGTCGGGATCGCAGTCGTCGGGGCGGAGCCCGCGAAGGCCCGCGACCACGGCGTCGGGCGTGCCGTGCCCGAGCCCGGTCGCGCCGAGCGAGCCGTAGAGCGTGCAGGTGATGCGCGCGACGTGGTCGAGCGCCCCATCGTCGGCGAGCCGATCGACGAACGCCCTGGCCGCCCGCATGGGGCCGACGGTGTGCGAACTCGAGGGGCCGATCCCGATCGAGAAGAGATCGAGGGCTGAGACGAACGCTGTCACACGTCAAGGGTACGCCGCAGACCGTGCACGCATCCGCTGTGTTCGTGCACGGATCTTGCGTGGACGAGCCGATCGTCGCGGAACCCGGGCGTCTGAGGGACACTCGTCGTTACGTCGGACTTCTGCTGAGATCTGTGCGAAAGATGAGCGGCCTTGGCACAGGTATCGTCCGTCATCCGTTGACATTGCTCGGATGGTCGCAATAGGCTCGGGAGCGTAGATATGTCGCGTACGGCAACATATTCGACCGATCCGCCGGACGCGGCGAACGGTCCAGCTCGAAGCACGGTCCACTCGAAGGGGAGAACGACCTATGAAGCAACACGTCCAACGGGCGATCACCGGGCTCTGCGCCGTCGGGGTCACGCTCGGCCTCGGCATCGCCGCGGCCCCCGCGAACGCCGCAGACGACGAGTACCACGTGCTCGTCGTGGGGGAGACCCTCGGATTCCGCCACTCGCACATCGACGACACCACCCGCGCGATCATCGAGCTCGGGCAGGAGCACGGCTTCGGCGTCGACGTCTGGGACCCGCCCCAAGGCAGCTCGCCCGGCCAGCCGGCGCTCACGCTCGCGAGCTCGCCGTTCACCACCGCGGCCGACCTGTCGAAGTACGCGACGATCATCTTCGCGTCGCCCGTCGACGCCACGAACAACCTCGACCCCAACCGCCCGCGCCTGCTGAACGACACCGAGCTGGCCGCGTTCCAGGGCTACATCCGCGGCGGCGGCGGGTACGTCGGACTCCACGCCGCGACCGACTCGATGCACACCGTGCCGTGGTACAGCGAGCTCACCGGCGGCAGCGCCCGGTTCCGCAACCACCCCGCCCAGCAGACGGCCACCATGCGCGTCGAGAGCCCGGGGCATCCGTCGACGACCATGCTGCCCGCCGAATGGGTGCGCTTCGACGAGTGGTACAACTTCACGGCCAACCCGCGCGAAGACGTCCACGTGCTCATCACGCTCGACGAGTCGACGTACAACCCGGGCAACGGTGCGATGGGCGCCGACCACCCGCTCGCGTGGTGCCAGAACTTCGAAGGCGGCCGCTCCTGGTACGAGGGCGCCGGACACACCGACGCCTCGTGGACCGACCCGCTCTTCCTCAGCCACGTGCTGGGCGGCATCGAGTGGACCGCAGGCAAGGTGACCGGCGGCGGCGACTGCGTGACGTTCGGCGAGGTCGACGGGATCCTCACGGACCTCGCCGGCGAGTCGAAGAAGAACCGGAAGCTCGCGGGCGACGTCACCGCGTACCTCGAGACCGCCGAGGCCGCGGCCGACGCGGGCGATCACGATGGCGCGATCCACGTGCTGAAGCAGGCCAAGGGCAAGGCGCACGGCATCCAGGACGCCGTGCTCGTCGCCAAGATCGCCGACCTCATCGAGTGGCAGGAGGCGCTCGCGGCCTGACGCGCGCACAGGCAGCGATTCCGATCGGACGGGCTCCGCCGCGGCGGGGCCCGTCCGTGCTGCGGTCGGCCGACGGCGCCTGACGCCGGCCAGCGGCATCCGCCCCTCACACCGTGTCGACGGCGGTGTCAGCGCCGTGCAAGCGCCGTGCAAGCGCTCGCGCGGAGCATGGTCGTCATGACCACATTCACTTCACACGACGCCACCGCCTCGGGCGGCTGGGCCGTCGAGGCCGATGGTCTCGTGAAGACCTTCGGATCCAACCGCGCCGTCGACGGCGTGGACCTGCGCGTCGCGACCGGCACCGTCTACGGCGTGCTCGGCCCGAACGGCGCCGGCAAGACCACCACCATCTCGATGCTCGCGACCCTGCTGCGCCCCGACGGCGGCAGCGCCCGCATCTTCGGGCACGACGTGCAGCGCGAGAGCCAGGTCGTGCGCCAGCTCATCGGCGTCACCGGCCAGTACGCCTCGGTCGACGAGACTCTCTCGGCCACCGAGAACCTCTACCTCTTCTCACGGCTGCACGGCCTGGGCGGTGCGGCCGCGCGACGCAAGTCGTCGGAGCTCCTCGAGGAGTTCGGCCTGACCGACGCCGCCAAGCGCCCGCTGAAGAACTTCTCCGGCGGCATGCGCCGCCGTCTCGACCTCGCCGCGAGCCTCATCGCGCAGCCGCCGCTCATCTTCCTCGACGAGCCGACCACGGGCCTCGACCCGCGCACCCGCATCCAGATGTGGGAGACGATCCGCCGCCTGGTGTCGTCGGGCTCGACCGTGCTGCTCACGACGCAGTACCTCGACGAGGCCGACCAGCTGGCCGACCGCATCGCGGTCATCGACCGCGGCCGGGTCGTCGCCGAGGGCACCGCCAACGAGCTCAAGGCCTCGGTCGGCGAGTCGACCCTCGAGCTGCGGCTCGCGAACCTCGGCGATGCCGACGACGTGCGCGTCGCGATCCAGCGGGTACTCGGCGTGACCGCCTCCGTCTCGCCGGAGGCCGGCCGCATCACCGCCCCCATGAACAACCCCGACCTCGTCACCGAACTGCTCGTGACCCTCCGCGACGAGGGCATCCACCTCGCCGAGATGAGCGTGCAGAAGCCCACGCTCGACGAGGTCTTCCTCACCCTCACCGGACACGGCGTCGAGACCGACGACGCCGGAGCCGAAGCATCCGCCGAGCTCGAAGGGAGCCGCGCATGACCACCACCGCCCCAGCCCCGAAGGCGACGACCGCGTCGCCGATCACCCCCGGCGTGCAGCGCACGCTGAAGAACCGCGTCTCGATCCCCGAGACCCTCTCGCACACGTTCACGATGGCGTACCGCGGGCTGCTCAAGATCCGGCGCACGCCCGAGCAGCTGTTCGACGTGACGCTGCAGCCGATCATCTTCACCCTGATGTTCACGTACATCTTCGGCGGCGCGATCGCCGGCGACGTGCAGAGCTACCTGCCGATCATCATCCCCGGCATCCTCGTGCAGACGGTCATCACGACCTCGGTCGTGACCGGAACGCAGCTCCGCGAGGACATGGACAAGGGCGTGTTCGACCGGTTCCGCTCGCTGCCCATCGCCCGCATCGCCCCGTTGTCGGGGGCACTGCTCGCCGACACCGTGCGCTACCTCATCGCGACGACGCTCACGATCACGATGGGCTTCATCATGGGGCTGCGGCCCGAGGGCGGCCCGGGCGGCGTCGTCGGCGGCGCCGTGCTCGTCATCGCGTGCTCGTGGGCGATCAGCTGGATCTTCGCCTTCTTCGGCGTGATCGCGCGCACCGCCTCGAGCGTGCAGGGCATCTCGATGCTCGTGCTGTTCCCGCTGACGTTCCTCTCGAACGCCTTCGTGCCGGCCGACACCATGCCCGACTGGCTGCAGTGGTTCGTCAACATCAACCCGGTGTCGCACCTCGTCACCGCGGTGCGCGACTTGTTCGACTCGGGCACGTTCGGCGGTGACGCCTGGCTCTCGCTGCTGGGTGCGGCGGTCATCGTCGCGGTCTTCGCACCGCTCACGGTGAAGGCGTACATGCGCAAGGCGTGATGCAGCCGTCGGGTCTCGAGACGGGCTGCGCCCTACTCGACCGGCGGGAACGGAACGGGCTCCGCGATCAGCGCGCGAGCCCGTTCCGTGCGTTCGGCATTCGAGAGCACGGATGCCGCGGCGCGCGCCGCGGCGAGACGGTCGGCCCCCGCGTGCTCGGCGATGACCGCCGCGATGTTCTCGAGTCGCAGCGCCGGCAGGTCCTGACGCGAGTGCAGCACCTCGGCCAGCGCGAACGTCTCGACCGCGCGATCGCGGAGCGACGGATGCCGCACGGCCCACGCGCCCCACGCGGCCGACGCCGTGCCGAGCACCGGCCGGTCGGTGAAGACGCCGCCCCGAGCGCGGAGCGCGGCGACCGTGCGCCGCCGCATCCGCTCCGCCCAGTCGGCGATGCGGGCCTCGGGCCAGCCGGACTGCACGCCGCCCGCGACGAGCGTGGCGAGCATGATCTGGAACCACGGCGACGAGCGCTGGCGCGGCTGCGTGAACTCCTCGAGCACGCGAGGTGCGCGCGCCAGTGCGGCGTCGACGTCGCCGCGAAGCCGGTCGATCTCGACGAGGCCGAGTTGGGCCGTCATCGCCTGGGGGATGCCGTCGCTCGTGACGCGGTCGTCGGCGGCCTGCACGAGCAGGCGCTGCTCGGCCTCGTCGAGGCGACCGGCCGAGATGAGGTGGCTCGTGATCATCCAGTCGATCTGCAGGAGGTCCTGGGTGGCCTCGAGCCGGACCATGCCCGCGCGAGCCTCCGTCGCCCACTCGAGGGCCTCGGTCGATGCGCCGCGCTGACCGGCGAGCTCGGCGAGCATGAGGGCGGACATCGCCGTCGCCCAGGCGTCGCCGACGCGCTCGGCCAGCTCGTGCGTGCGCAGCGCGTGCTCGGCCGCCAGGTCGGGTTCGCCCTCGTTCTCGGTGAACTGCGACTGCAGGATGTTGGCGAGCAGGGCGGTCTCGGGGTCGTCGGCGTCGGCCATGCCGGCGATCAGGCCCCCCGCCAACTCGAGATCGGGCAGGGCGAGCAGGAAGCGCGAGATCGCGTCGATCCACGGCGAGACCGGATGCCCGAGCGCCGCCACGCGACGCAGCCGTGCGAGGGCGCGCAGTCCGCTCGGCGTCTCCGCGGCGAAGTTGGTGCCGGCGATGAGGATGAGCCCGAGGGCCGTCGGCTCGGCGTCCTCGGCCGTCGTGGCGGCGCCCCGAGTCGCCTCGAGCACAGCCTCGCTCAGGCCGAGGATCTCGGTGTGGGCGCTCCGCACCGTCCAGAAGTAGCCGAGCGCGGCGAACACCGAGAAGATCGTGGGCGCGTCGCGGCGATCGAGGGCCGTGCGGAGGACGGCGACGAGGTTGTCCTGCTCGATCGCGATCGCGGCGAACGTGCGCAGCTGTTCCGGTCCGCGCACGTGCGCCAGCGATCGGCGCGCGAAGCCGGACGCCCAGGCGGCCATCGCGACCGAGACCGCATCGCGCTCGTCGGCGTCGAGGCGCAGCTGTCCGAACTCGCGCACCGTTTCGAGCATGCGGAACCGCGGCTGCCCGAGCGCGTCGTCGGCGACCGAGAGCAGGGACTGGGCGATGAGGCCGTCGAGCACCCAGACGGCGTCGGGCGTGCCGAGCACCGCATCGGCGGCCTCGGTCGCGAAGCCGTCGACGAACCAGGCGAGCCGCGGCAGCGCCGACTGCTCGGCGGGCGTGAGCAGCGCCCAGCTCCACTCGATGACGGCGGCGAGCGTGCGCTGGCGCTCGGGTGCCGATCGGTCGCCGCTCGCCAGCAGGGTGAACCGGTCGGCGAGTCGCGCCTCGATCTGCTCGACGCTCATCGAGCGCACGCGCGCCGCCGCGAGCTCGATCGCGAGCGGCAGCCCGTCGAGGCGGTCGCACAGTCGTTCGACGACGTCGAAGGGGAGGGATGCCGCGGGGCGCGCCGATCTCGCACGCTCGAGGAACAGCCGTGCGGCCGGGCCGGGCTCGGCGTCGCGCCCGACGGCGGCCAGTGCGGCGAGCGGATACACCTGCTCGGCGCCGATCGCGAGCGGACTGCGGCTCGTCGCGAGCACGCGCAGCGACGGCACGGCCGCGAGCAGCTCGGCGGTCCACGCGGCGACCCCCTCGACGATCTGCTCGCAGTTGTCGAGCACGAGCAGGGTCGGGCGTTCGGCGAGCTGCTCGATGATGCGCGTCCGCGCATCGCGCCGGGTGATCGCGGCCTCGCCGAGGCGCTGGCCCGCGCTCGTCTCGCGGACGCCGAGCACGGAACCCAGGGCGAGCGCCAGGTCATCGCCGGTGCGCACGCTCGCGAGTTCGACGACGACGACCGACGGCGCCTCGGACCGGAGCGCGAGCTCCTGCGCGAGCCGGGTCTTGCCGAGCCCGCCCGGGCCGAGGACCGTCACCAGCCGATGGCCCGTCATGGCGTGCTCGACGGCCGCGAGGTCGTCGTCACGGCCGATGAGCGTGTTCGGGGCGGCACGCAGTCCGATGCGGCGCCGCGGAGCCGGCGGTGCGGACGGCGTCCCGGCTGAAGCCGCACCGGCAGCCGGCTCGTCGCGGAGCAGGTCGGCATTCAGCTTCACCAGCTCCGCCGACGGCGAGACGCCGAGCTCGTCGGCGAGCCGTGCGCGGAAGGCGGCGAACGTCGCGATCGCATCCGCGCGACGACCGGATGCGGCCAGGGCCCGCAGCTGGGCCGCGACGAGTTGCTCGTTGAGCGGGTGCATGACCTGCAGGACGCCGAGGTCGTCGGCCGCTCCCGCGTGGTCGCCGTTCGCCGCGCGCACGCGCGCCCGTCGTTCGAGCAGCGCGGATCGCGCCGCCGCCGCGCGCTCCGCGAGGGCGTCGGCGACGGGCGCGTCGCCGAGGTCGGTGCCCGGCTCGCCGCGCCAGAGCGCCAGGGCGTGGTCGAGGTCGTCGGGGCCGGCCGTGGCATCCGTCGACAACTCGGTCGCGAGCGCGAGGTCGAGCTGGGTGGTGCCGACGCCGAGCGCGTACCCGCCGGGCACCGAGCGCAGCAACCCGTCGGCGGCGACCGTGCGCAGCCGGCTGACGAGGGTCTGCAGTGCCGCCTTCGCATTGCGCGGCCGGGCGTCGCCCCAGAGCTCGTCGACGATCGCGTCGACGCCCACTCCGCCGCCCGCCTGCAGCGGCAGCACCGCGAGCACGGCGATGAGCGCCTTCGCGAGCGTGCCGGGCGGTTCGACCTGGCCGCCGTCGGCCCCCTCGAACGAGATCGGGCCGAGCACCCGCACGCGGGGCGGCTCGGCGGGGGCGGTGTGCACGGCACGAGCCTACCCGCGCGGCCCGCCACGGGAGCGGTCGCGGAAGCGCTTTCCGGGCCTCCTGCGTGTTCCGCCGATCTGCGACGGCACGTCCGGGCTCGGATCCGACCGCTGTCTAGGCTGGGTGCATGGGGGACGACATGAGGACGCAGGTGAAGGCCGTGCTCGCGCTGGCCGGGGTGCTGGCGCTCGCGGGATGCGCGTTCCCGGGCATGGGAGGCTCGGCAGGCTCGGGGGAGCCGGGCGGGCCGATGCACGGCGGTCGCCAGCAGGTGTCCTGCGCCGACTCCGCGCGCGTCACGCTCGACGGGCAGCGCGTGGACTACGACGTCGTGGGCGACTGCGCCGAGGTGATCGTGCGCGGCGACGATCTCGACGTGCGCCTGGCGGCGGCGACCGAGCTCTCGATCGACGGACGCGACAACGACGTCGAATCGGCTTCCGACCTCGGCGCGGTCACGGTGAAGGGCAACGGCAACGACGTGGAGGCTCGCACGATCGCCTCGATCTCGGTCGCCGGCAACGACAACAGCCTCGAGGCCGACACCGTCGGCTCGGTCGAGATCGCCGGCGACGACAACGACGTCGAGGCCGGCAACGACCCGCAGCCCGTGCGGGTGAGCGGCAACGGCAACACCGTCGAGCGTCGCTGAGCCTCCTGCGGCGCGATCGCGGGGAGGGTCCGGTCGCATTGCACTCCGACGACCCGTCGAAAGGCTGACGCGGGGCGGCGCGCGGCCTGCGAGACTCGAGGAATGACGAACGTCTCGCCCAGCGGGCCCGCATCCGAACGCTCCACCGGTCGCCGCGTCATCCGCATCCTGATCGCGGTGCTCGTCGTGCTCGCGCTGGTCGTGGTGTGCTTCCTCGTCTGGGCGAAGGCCGTCATGCAGGGCGAACGGCCTGCGGCGCTCGAGGCGTGGACCGATGACCGGGTGAGCATCGAGTCGTTCGACGACTCGGTCGTCATGACCCCGATCGATGCGGCATCCGACCGCGGTCTCGTGTTCATCCCGGGGGCCAAGGTCGACCCGTACGCCTACCTGGCGAAGCTGGTCGACGCCGTCGCCGAGACCGGCACGACCGTCGTGATCACGAAACCCACGCTCAACCTGGCGTTCTTCGACACGCGCCCGCTCGACACGTTCACGCGCCACGCGCCCGACGTCGACGAGTGGTTCGTCGGCGGGCACTCGCTCGGCGGCGTGAAGGCCTGCATGATGGCGGCCGACGAGGAGGTCGCGGGTCTGGTCTTCTTCGGGTCGTACTGCTCGAACGACGTCAGCGACAGCGATCTCGCGGTGCTCAGCATCTCGGGCAGCGACGACGGCCTGAGCACCCCCGACAAGATCGAGGGCGCCGCGCACCTGCTGCCCGCCGACGCGACGTTCGTCGAGATCGAGGGCGCGAACCACGCGAGCTTCGGCGACTACGGCGTGCAGCCGGGCGACGGGGTCGCGACGGCCTCCGACGATGAGGTGCGCGACGAGATCACCGACGCGCTGGTCGCGTTCTGGGGCGGTTCGGGGGAGTAGTGCGAGCGGATGCCGCGGCATCCGTTCGCCTTAAGCAACACGGGTTGACAAACTCGAATAAGCAACATAAGTTTGCTTCCATGACCCCTCCGCCGCCGCAATCACCGACGCGACCGTCGCCCGACCCCACGGGCGTCGAGGCCACCGACCTCGCCGCGGTCGTCGCACTGCGCGAGCTCGCCGACCGGCTCGAGGACGCCGCGGTCGAACGCGCCATGCGGGCCGGCTGGAGCTGGACGCAGGTCGCCGAGGCCCTCGGCGTGACCCGCCAGGCCGTGCACAAGAAGCACCTCCGGCGCCTCGAGGTCGCCGGCATCGAACTGAGGAGGCGCTCGAATGCCTGAACTCCTGCACGACGAGCTGGGCGCGACCCTGAAGTCCGTCGTCGTCGGCTCGATCGACGAGGCGACCCGGCGCGGCGCGGCGAAGGTCGAGTCCGAGCACCTGCTGCTCTCCATCGCCGCGAGCGGCGACGTCGCGGCGGCGGTGCTCGCCGAGGCCGGCCTCGACTACGCGGGCATCGAGACGGCGCTGCGCGTCGAGCGCACGAATGCGCTGGCCTCCGCCGGCGTCGAGCCCGTCGCCGACGACCGGCTGTGCGCCACGCGCGACTCCCGCCCGGCCTGGGGGGCGTCGATCCGCGAGGCCCTGGGCCGCGCGAGCTTCCGCGCCAGGCGCGGGCTCCCGCACGCCGTGCGCGAGCGGCTCGCGGTCGCGGACGCGCTGGTGGGCGTGCTCCGCGCCGAGGTCGGCACGGTGCCGCGCGCCCTCGCCTACGCCGGCATCGATCGTGCCGCGCTCGTGACCCGGCTCGAGGCGCTGCGATGACCGAGACCGCCCTCCCCGTGATCTCCGTCGAGGGCCTTCGCATGCGGTACGGCGAGCACGAGGTGCTCCGCGACGTCTCGTTCGACGTGCGGCATGGCGAGGTGCTCGCGCTCCTCGGTCCGAACGGCGCAGGCAAGTCGAGCACGATCGAGATCCTCGAGGGCCTGCGCGGGCGCTCGGCCGGCGTCGTCGAGGTGCTCGGCATCGACCCCGCGCGCGCCGACGACCGCTGGCGCGCGCGGGTGGGCATCGTGCTGCAGTCGTGGCGCGACCATGCCAAGTGGCGCGTGCGCGAGCTCCTCGCCTACCAGGGGTCGCTCTACGCCCCGTTCGCCACCGACCGGATCCCGCGGCCATGGGACGTCGACGCGCTGCTCGCCGCCGTGGGGCTCGGCGAGCAGTCCGCGCGACCGGTCCGCGCCCTCTCGGGCGGCCAGCGCCGACGGCTCGACGTGGCGATCGGCCTCGTCGGACGCCCCGAGCTCGTCTTCTTCGACGAGCCGACGGCCGGCCTCGACCCTGAGGCCAGGCGGGACTTCCACGACCTCGTGCGCCGGGTCGCACAGGACTTCGAGGCGACGGTGCTCATGACCACGCACGACCTCGCGGAGGCCGAGCAGCTCGCCGATCGCATCGTGATCCTCGCCGACGGGCGCATCGTCGCCGACGGCACCGCCGATGAACTGGCGCGGGGGATCGTCGGCGACGACGAGGTGCGCTGGGCGTTCGACGGACGTCCGTTCGCGCGCCACGTGCCCGATGCGACCGCCTTCGTGCGGCAGCTACTGCTGCGGAACGAGCACGGCATCAGCGATCTCGAGGTGCGCCGGGCATCGCTCGAGGACACCTACCTGCGCATCGTGCGGGCCGCCGAATCGCCGGCTGACGGCACCCACGACCACGGCGCTCCCAGGTCCGCCTCGCATGACCGGGTCGGAGCAGCTTCGTGAGCCTCACGAGTACCGCGGCGTCTGCCGGACTCGCCCGCGGACGCGTCGAACTGCGGCAGGCGTTCAGCGGGGCCGAGCTGGTCGGGCAGTGCCTCTGGCCGCTCGTGACCCTCGTCGCGGTCTTCCTCTTGCGCGACGTGCCGATCGGCGACGGAAGCGGCACCGGCGGCGGCGCCACGCTCGACACGTACATCCTCCCCGGCGCGCTCGGGATGTTCGTGGCGCTCGGCATGCTGCTCGTGGTGCAGCAGCTCGCGGCCGATCGCGAGGACGGGTCGCTCCTGCGCGCGAAGGTCACGCCGAACGGCATCCCCGCGTACCTGCTGGGCAAGCTCGTGCAGATCTCGGCGACGATCGTCGCCTATCTCGTGATCGTGCTGGTGCCCGG
The DNA here is from genome assembly GCF_900113185.1 of Agromyces sp. CF514. Taxonomy (NCBI): domain Bacteria; kingdom Bacillati; phylum Actinomycetota; class Actinomycetes; order Micrococcales; family Microbacteriaceae; genus Agromyces; species Agromyces sp. CF514. Next base: position 1,744,711 of record NZ_FOZD01000001.1, read on the forward strand.
GTTGTTCTTCGTCGACGGGCTGGCCCTCGACCGGCCGGGTTCCTGGCTGACGTTCGCGTGGGTCGTACTGCTCGGCCTGATCGCCACGCAGGGCGTCGGGGCCGTCGTGGGATCGCTCGTCCCGAGTTCGCGTGCGGCCGGGTACGCGTCACTGCCGATCCTCGGGCTCATCGCGATCTCGGGCGTCTTCGCCCCGATCGCGGCGCTGCCCGCGTGGCTGGCCTGGATCGCCCAGGCCTTCCCCGTCTACTGGCTCGGCCTCGGCATGCGCTCGGCGCTGCTTCCCGACTCGGCCGCCGCGCTCGAGCTCGGCGGCACGTGGCGCCCCGTCGAGACCGCGCTGGTGCTGGGCGCCTGGGCGATCGCCGGCCTCGTGCTCGCCCCGATCGTGCTGCGGCGCATGACCCGCCGCGAGTCGGGTTCGCGCGTCGCCGAGCGCCGAGAGCGCGCCATGCGGCGCATCGGCTGAGCGAGCGGATGCCGCGGCGAACGCGGATACCCCGGCGAACGCGGATGCCCCGGAACCGAGCGGTTCCGGGGCATCCGGTGCGTGCGGGTCGCGACGCGCCTAGCGGATCGTCTTGCGCGCCGTGATCTGTCCGGTGTCGAAGCCGAGCAGGTGCAGGCCGCCGTGGAACCGGGCGTGCTCGACCTTGATGCAGCGGTCCATGACGACCGTGAGGCCCTGCTCCTCGCCGTAGTACGCGGCATCCTGGTTCCAGATGCCGAGCTGCACCCAGACGGTCTTCGCGCCGGCGGCCACGACCTCGTCGATGACCTGCGGGATGTCGCTGCCACGACGGAACACCACGACGATGTCGGGCACCTCGGGCAGGTCCTTGAGGCTCGCGTAGGCGGGCTGGCCGAGGATCTCGGTCTCCATCGGGTTCACGAAGTAGAGGCGGTAGTCGCTCGACTGCTGCAGGTACGTGCCGACGAAGAAGCTCGAACGCTGCGGCTTCGGCGAGGCGCCCACGATCGCGACCGACTTCGCCGCGTTCAGGATGCGCAGGCGCGCCTTGGCGTCGGGTCCGACCCAGGTGCGCTGCGACTTCAGCAGCTTCGCGAGGGGCGAGTCGGCGGGCAGGTCGCACGAGAGGCCGTTGACGAGGCGCACGGTCTCGGTGTCGGATGCCGCGGCATCCGTGGCGGTGGTGCTCGTGGTCTCGGTGTCGAGTGCAGTGCTCATCGTGCTGCTCCAGTCGCGGCCGTGAGGGCCTGGTCGAGGTCGTCGATGATGTCTTCAACGTCTTCGATGCCCACGCTAATCCGCACGACGCCCGGAAGCACGCCCGCGTCGACGAGCTGCTGCTCGGTGAGCTGCGCGTGCGTGGTCGACGCCGGGTGGATGATGAGCGTCTTCGCGTCGCCGATGTTGGCGAGGTGCGAGGCGAGGTTGACGGACTCGATGAGCTTCTGGCCGACGGCGCGGCCGCCCTTGACCTCGAAGCTGAAGACCGAGCCGGGGCCCTTGGGCAGGTACTTCTGCGCACGGTCGTGGTGCGGGTGGTTCGGCAGGCCGGCCCACCAGACGTTCTCGATGCGCGGGTCGGACTCGAGCCACTCGGCGACCGCGCGGGCGTTGTCGATGTGCGCCTGGATGCGGTACGGCAGCGTCTCGACGCCCTGCGCGAGCAGGAACGCCGAGTGCGGGGCGAGGGCCGGGCCGATGTCGCGGAGCTGCTCGGCGCGCAGGCGCGTGAGGAACGCGTACTCGCCGAAGTTGCCCGACCACTCGAGTCCGCCGTAGCTCGGCACGGGCTGCCCGAACAGCGGGAACTTCTCGGAGTGCCAGTGGAAGCGGCCCGACTCGACGACGACGCCGCCGAGGGTCGTGCCGTGCCCGCCGAGGAACTTCGTGGCCGAGTGGGTCACGATGTCGGCGCCCCACTCGATCGGGCGGTTGAGGTAGGGCGTGGCGATGGTCGAGTCGACGATGAAGGGGATGCCGTGCGCGTGCGCGACGTCGGCGAGGCCTTCGAGGTCGGCGATCTCGCCCGACGGGTTCGCGATCGTCTCGACGAAGAGCGCCTTGGTCTTGTCGGTGATCGCGGCCGCGTAGTCGGCCGGGTCGGAGGAGCGCACGAAGGTCGTGTCGATGCCGAAGCGGCGGAGCGTGACATCCAGCTGGGTGATCGAACCGCCGTAGAGGTTCGCCGACGCGACGATGTGGTCGCCCGAGCCCGCGAGGCTCGCGAACGTGATGTACTGCGCCGACAGGCCGGAGGCGGTGGCGACGGCGCCGAGACCGCCCTCGAGGCTCGCGACGCGCTCCTCGAAGCTCGCGACCGTGGGGTTGGCCAGTCGCGAGTAGATGTTGCCGTACTTCTGCAGCGCGAAGCGCGCCGCGGCGTCGGCCGTGTCGTCGAAGACGAACGCACTCGACTGGTAGATCGGCAGGGCGCGGGCGCCCGTCACCTGGTCGGGGATGTTGCCCGCGTGGATGGCGCGGGTCTTGAAGCCGTATTCGCGGTCTGCCATACGGCAACGCTAGTCATGCCGCGCGGGGCCGCCGCCGGCATCCGTAATGCAGAGCAATCAGACCGCGAGGATGTCTCGGATGCCGGCGGCGCGCCGCATGCGACGACGACGCCGGAGATCAGCTGAGCGTGAGGATCAGGTGCGGCAGCGAGACGAGGAAGTCGCCGCTCGCGCCGTCGAACGAGACCGACCCGCTGGTGGCCACGAATTCGGTCAGCACCTCGACCTCGATCAGGATGAACTCGTTCGCGCCGACCGGGAACGCGCTCGCCACGAGGAACTCGTTGAATGCGATCGACGTGGCGTCGTCGTCGCCGAAGAAGTCCCCGGCCGCGCCGACGTCGGCGAGGATCTCGTCGTGCACGATGCCGTTCACGGCCGAGTTCGCCACCGACCAGACCGTCGTGCGCGCCCTGACCGTCGCGCGCGCCTCCGACCCCGAGATGAACCACGCGGCCACGCCGTTCCAGTCGGCGTCCGCCGAGACGTCGGCGTTCACGACCAGGCGGGCGCCCGCGTTCACGACGGCGGGGGTGCTGCGCGGGTTCTGCCAGAGCGTGAAGAAGCTCAGCCGCCCGGTGCCCGTCTCGGTGACCGCGCCCGCGGAGGCGTCGAAGCGGTAGCGCGCCCAGCTGTCGAGCGACCCGATGCTCGAGTCGGCGAGCGACCCGGCACCCGCGAAGGTGCGGATGAAGGTGGGCCGGTCGAGGATCACGTTCTGCGATCCGGGATCGACGGGGAGCACTGGCGTCAGCTCGGCCAGGTGCGCCCCGATGCGCGTGGATGCCTCGACGGCCGCCCGGTGGCCGGCGGCGGCGCGGGTGCGACGCTCGCCGGAGCGATGCTCGGCGAGGGCGTCGAGCGCGTCGGCGTCCGTGCCGCCCTTCGCGAGCACCGAACGGGCGAGCCAGGCGCTCTCGCGATCCGCGTCGGCTCGTTCCCTCGCGTCCTTCGCCGACGCGGCGGTCGGCGGGGCCTTCGCCTCGGCCGTCTGCTCGATGAAGGCCTCGAGCTCCTCGTTCGAGGGCGGATTCGTTGGCGGGTTCGACGGCGTGTACGACGGCGTGCTCGATGACGTGTCCATGGCGACCTCCCCGATGGCCCGTCGTCGTCGACGGCGGTGCGGACGAGGCCGATGCTAGACCTGCGCCGTCGCGGCGTCCATCGTGTCCGGACGCCGGATGTCGCGGGCGCGCGCGCGGCGGTGGCTACGCTGATCCGATGATCCTCGAACATGCGCTGCTGCCCGTCATCCCTGGTCTCGAGCCCGAGTTCGAGGCCGCGTTCGACGAGGCGAGGCACATCATCGCGTCGATGCCCGGATTCGTCGACCTGACGCTCTCACGCGGTGTCGAATCGCCGTCCACGTACCTGCTGCTCGTGAACTGGGAGAGCGTCGAGGCGCACGAGGTCGGCTTCCGCCTGTCGCCCGAGTACCAGCGGTGGCGCTCGCTGCTGCACCGCTTCTACGAGCCGTTCCCCGTGGTGGAGCACTTCGCCGAGGTGCACCGGGCGTGATCCCGGCGGCACCGGCCCGATCCCGGCGGCACCGGGCCTGATCGCGTCTGCACAGGGCTTGAACAGGATGCTTCGCTAGTCTTTCGGGAGCGCCGCCACTGCGGCCTCCGGACGAGGGCACCCAGTACCCGGAACGCGACAAGACTGGCTCAGGAGTTGAGCAGTCATGGCTTGGATCGTCCTCATCGCGTCCGGTGTCCTCGAGGCCGTCTGGGCCACCGCACTCGGCAAGTCCGAGGGCTTCACGAAGCTCTGGCCGTCGGTGATCTTCGGCGTCGCGCTCGTCGCCTCGATGGGCGGCCTCGCGTGGGCCATGCGCGACATCTCGACCGGCACCGCCTATGCCGTGTGGGTCGGCATCGGCGCGGCCCTGACGGTCGTCTGGGCGATGGTCACGGGCGATACGGATGTCTCGTGGGCCAAGCTCGCGCTGCTCGTCGGCCTCGTCGGCTGCGTCGTCGGCCTGAAGTTCGTCGACGGCGGCGCTGGACACTGACCCAAGGCCGACCCGGAGATCGACCCTCCCGCTCAGCCGAGCAGCACCGCGCCGTAGGCGAGCGTCGCGACGAGCGCCCACGACGTGAGCCCGACCACGAGCGCGCGCCACCCCGTGGCGGCGAGGTCGGCGAACCGGATCGACGCGCCGAGCGCGAAGAGCGCCATGGCGAGCAAGGCGGTCTGCAGGGTGTCGGCGCTCGACAGCACGACCTCCGGCAGCGGCAAGAACGTCGCGAGCAGCACGGCGACCAGGAAGCCGACGATGAACAGCGGCACGATCGCCGGTCGCGGGCCGTCGGCGGCGACGTGGCGTCGTCGCTCGACCGCGGCGGTCACGGCGACCATCGGCGCGAGCATCAGCACGCGCGTGAGCTTCACGACCACGGCGATCGCGAGCGCGACGGGTCCGCCGATCTGGGCGGTGGCGACGACCTGGCCGACGTCGTGCACGCCAGCGCCCACCCAATGTCCGAACTGCGCGTTCGAGAGGCCGAGCGGATGCCACAGCGCCGGCAGCACGGCGATGGCGAGCGTGCCGCACAGCGTGACGAGCGCGACCGGCACCGCCTGGTCTTCGGGGCGTGCCCGCACGGTCGAGCCCATCGCCCCGATCGCGGAGGCGCCGCAGATCGCGAAGCCGCTCGCGACGAGCAGGGGCTGATGACCCGGCAGTCCGAGCGCCCGCCCGAGCCCGATGGTGCCCACGAAGGTGAGCACCACGACCGCGACGGTCGTGGCGATGGTCACCCAGCCGAGGTCCGCGATGTCGACGAGGCTGAGCTTCAGCCCGAGCAGCACGATTCCGGCGCGGAGCAGGCTGCGCGAGGCCGTGCGGAGGCCGGGTGCGAGCTGCCCGTCGAGCCATCGCTGCGCCGCGGGCACCTGGCCGACGACGATGCCGATCGCGACCGCGGCGGTGAGCAACGGGAGCGCGGGCACGGCGAGGTGCACGAGCCACGCCGCGACGGCTGCGAGAGCCGCGACGGCGAGTCCCGGCATCCGTTCACGCACGTGCTCAAGGCTATCCGGGGATCGCGTCGCAACCCGACCGCACGGGGCCGTTCACCGCACGGTCGGCCGCCACGGCTCGAGCACGTGCGAGAGCCAGACCTCGGCCGGTTCCAGCGAGCGGATGAGCCGCTGCCCCTCGGTACGAGGCTCGTCGAGCTCGCCGAACCAGACGGCGCTGTCTCCGGCGATCACCACCGGGTGCTCGCCCGTCTCGATGACGACGATCTGCGAGCCCCGGGTATGGCCGGGCGCGGGAACCAGGCGCAGGCCGGGGAGCAGTTCGAACTCGCCGTCGACCGGCACGTACCGGACCCCGGGCTCGTCGACCCACTCGCGGATCGTGTAGTCGTCGAGGGTGCGGGCGTCTTCGAGCTCCCGACGCTGCACGTGGATCGGCGTGCCGGGGAAGCGGTGGTTTCCGCCGCAGTGGTCGAAGTGCAGGTGGGTGTTCACGATGAGGTCGACGCTCGCCGGGTCGAATCCCTGGTCGCGCAGCGGGACGATGCTGGGATCCATGTCGGCCACGGCCGGATGGAGCCGCGTGAACCCGGTGTCGACGAGCACGCGCGCGTCGGCGTGGTCGATGAGGTGCACGACGACGGGCATCGTCTCGCCTTCGACGTGCAGGTCGGCGACGTGCACGGGTATGACGGTCGTGGAGGTCATCGTCGCGCCTCGACCGGGAAGCGCGCGGCGAGGGCGTCGAGCATCGGGCCGAAGCTCTCGACCATCTGGTCGAAGAACTCCTGCTCCCAGTCGGCGCCGGAGCCGAAGGCGCTGGTCACCACGCGAACCACGCACGTGCCTCCGGAAGCCGCCTCGATGAGGAACTCCGTCGCGATCGGGGTGACGAGCGGGAGCCCGTCGTACACCTCGGACAGCGGGACGCCGATGCTCTCGAACCACTGCGCCATCTCGGGCGCGAGGTCTTCCGGGTGTTCGGCGATCGGCCACGGCTCCTCGTAGGCGAATCGGCGACCGGGCGCGTAGTCGGTGACGGTGCCGACCGACGTGGCGTCGCCGAGGTCGAACACGACTTCGCCGCCGATGCGCGGCTCCAACCGTGTCGGCGCCATCCACGAGGAGATGCCGTCGGCGGTCGCGAGCACCTGCCACACCTCGTCGGGCGTCGCCGCCAGCTCGTACGTGCGTTCCATGCGGTGTTCGGCTCGGCCTGCGTCTTCGCGGTCGTTCATGGCGAATCCTCCTTGGGTCGTGGGTACGACGAGACGGTCAGGCGGTGCGGGCGCCCCTCGTCGTGGTGGTACTTCGCGGCGAGGGCCGCGACGGCCGCCTGCAGGTCGGCGGCGAACGCCGCGCGATCGTCGGCGGAGGCGAATCCGATGACCGTGTCGACGGTCAGCGTCGGAATCCGCGCGCCGGACCCGGCCGAGTCGACGATGCCGCCGATCTCGGACACGGTCCGCGCGTTGACGGCGATCAGGTACGCGGCGGACAGGCGGTCGGCGACCTCGTCGGGGTCGGCGGCGCTGTGCTGCAGCACGCCCGGCGCGACGACGAGCCGGCGAGCGGAGCGACGGACGAAGCGCTCGCTGATGCCGCCCCACGCGCGCGTCTCGGCGGGCTCGACCAGCCCGTGGGCCTCGAGCGCCTTGAGGTGGTAGTTCACCTTCTGCCTGGTCGATCCGATCGCCGCCGCGACGGTCGTGGCGGACCCCGGCTCGGCCAGCGCCTCGAGGATCGACGCGCGCATCGGGTCGAGCGCGACCTCGACGGCCGCAGGGTCCGCGAGTACTCGCACCTCGTCCATGCGCTCACTGTACTTCTTGACAGTAAAACTTGTCAAGAGTGGTCCGATGATCATCGTGTACAGAATTCTTGACATGATGTCGAGAATCGCTTACCTTGGGCGTGTCAAGAATCCTTGACATATCTGAAGGGGGCGGCAGTGTCGTACGAAGAGAAGGGCGTCTGGTCGTTCCTGGCCATCGCCGTCATCGGCTACGCGGTCTACCTGGTCCTGCTGCTCCCGCGACTCGCGGGCACTCCGATCGGCGAGGTCGACTACGTCTGGCCGATGGTGTGGACCATCGGCGGCGCCATCGTCGCGGGCATCGTCTCGCGCATCCTGATCGAGATCGTCGCGCCGAGCGAGACCCATCGCGCCGATCAGCGCGACCGCGAGATCGAGCGCGCCGGAGAACGCGTCGGCAACTCGTTCGTCGTGATCGGCGCGCTCGCCGCGCTCGTCATGGCCTGGTTCGAGGTCGACTGGTTCTGGATCGCCAACGCGATCTACCTGTGCTTCGTGGTGAGCGGCATCCTCGCGAGCCTCACGAGACTCGCGGCCTATCGCACCGGGGGGTTCCAGGAATGGTGAAGCCCACCCGCGTGACCAACGCGATCCGCGCCCTGCGGTTCGCCCACGGCGAGATGACCCAGGCCGACCTGGCCTCCCGCATCGGCGTCACGCGCCAGACCGTCATCGCCATCGAGCAGGGGCGCTACTCGCCGTCGCTCGAGCTGGCGTTCCAGATCGCGAGGGCGTTCGGGGTCGCGCTCGACGACGTGTTCCAGTACCCCGCAGGGGAGTGAACGAGACATGACGACCATGAACCGGCAACACGTCGAGACCACGATGCGGGCGGTCGTGCAGCACCGGTACGGAGGGCCCGAGGTGCTCGCCCTCGAGACGGTTCCCGCGCCCGTGCCGAAGGCCGACGAGATCCTGGTGGCCGTGCACGCGGCCGACGTCGCTTCGGGCGACGTGCGCGTCATGCGCGGCGAGCCGAAGCTGTTGCGGGCCTTCTTCGGGCTGCGCCGACCTCGGGTGCCGACCGTCGGCCGCGACATCGCCGGCGTCGTGGTCGCGATCGGGGCGGGGGTCACGAGGTTCTCCGTCGGCGACCGGGTGTGCGGCGAGTCGTCGCAGGGCGGCTGGGCCGAGCTCGTCGCGCTGCCCGAGCGGTTCGCCGTGCGCGTGCCGGACCACGTCGGATTCGCGGATGCCGCGACGCTGCCCGTCTCGGCGGGCACCGCACTGCAGGGCCTGCGCCTCGCGGGCATCGACCCCGTGCGCCGGGCGGGCGCCGACACCGCCGAGGGCGGCGAGGCGCGGCCGAGGCTGCTCGTGATCGGCGCCTCGGGTGGCGTCGGCGGTTTCGCCGTGCAGCTGGCGGCCCTCGCCGGGTGCGAGGTAGTGGGGGTCGGCAGCGCCGACAAGGCCGAGCACGTGCTCGCGCTCGGTGCCTCGGCCGCGCTCGATCGCCGCACGGCGTGGGCGTCGGCCGAACCCGAGGGCTCCTACGACGCGGTGTTCGACCTGGCGGGCGCGCAGGCGCTCGGCGAACTCGCGCGGCTCGTGCGTCGCGGCGGCACGGTCGTGCTGTCGGCGGGCGGCGATGACGGATGGCTCGGGCCGATGCCACGACTGCTCGCGGCGACCGTGCGCAATCCGTTCACGCCCGTCGCGCTCAGGCCGCTCGCCGCTGCTCGCGACGTCGCCGACCTCGAGGCGCTCGTCGGGCTGGTCGCTGACGGACGCATCCGGTCGATGATCGACCGAGTGGTTCCGCTGGCCGAAGCGGCTTCGGCCGCACGTGACTTCCTGGCCGGCCGGGTGCGAGGCAAGCTCGTGCTCGAGGCGCGCTGAGGGTCGTGCTCGCAACAGGGGTCGCAACCGGCATTCGCGCCCGGCCGGTTCGGGTCCATCACCCCGTCGGTCGATCACCCGCTCCGGACCTCATCGACGACGTCTTCGACGGCCGCGGTGACGAGAGCCGGCTGCTCGACCTGGATTCCGTGACCGCTGTCGGTATCGCTCACGTGCGTCGCGTGCAGCGACTCGGCGAGCTCGGACTGGGCGGCCAGCCAGGCAGGCCAGGTCGATTCGCCCGGCGTCACCTGCAGATCCCACGGCCGATCTGACGACAGCACGACGGTCGGCACGGCGGGCGGTGCGTCGGCGCTGTCGAACTCCGTCAGCGTGGGCACGTAGGCGGGGCTCTCGGCATCGCCCGAGCGGGCGCCCTCGATGGCGCCCATCCACGCCCGCCATTGCTCGGCGGTGAGGCTCTGCTCGAGGTGGGTCGACGCGGAGTCCACCAGCACGAGGCCCTCGGTCGACTCCGGATGCGTGCGCGCGAACAGTTGAACGATGAGTCCTCCCCACGAGGCGCCCACCAAGACGTAGGGGCCGGTCTCGTCGGCAGCCGTGAGCAGCGCGTCGAGGTCCTCGACCCCCTGCCGGGCGGTCGTCGGCTGGGGCACCGGCGTGCTGGACGTCGGAGAGCCGTCGTCAAGGGTCACGCCCGGGCGATCGTACGCGCAGACCCTGGTGGATTCGGCGACGGCGGCGAAGACCGGCTCGACGGCGGGTTCCGACGCCGGTGAACCGGAGGGCGAGCCTGCGCCCGTGCTCGGCAGGGTGCTCCATTCGTCGGCGCCGCCGCCCGTACCCGAGACGAAGACGACCGTCGGCGACCCGGACCCGCGACAGGCGAGGAACATCTCGCGCCCGTCGCCGATGGCGACCAGGCCCGACCTGATGCCGCTCTGCGGTGCCGGGCGCTCTGAGGAATCCGGGGGCGCGCTCGGCAGGGCGGTCGCGCAACCGCTCAACGTGAGCGCGACCGCTGCCGCGGCCGCCGTCGCCCTGAAGCGCATGACCCCTCCGTCGTCGACTTCAGAAGGTGTTACGCGAAATCTAGCGGATGCCTCGCAGAACGGCGCCCGACGTCCGCGGCTCGCGCCGACCCGTGAAGGCTCAGCCCCAGGACGGCAGCCAGAAGTGCAGTTGCCGGAAGTCGGGCGTGATCGGCATCGCCGACCAGAGCGGGTAGAAGAACGCGGAGACGAGCACCGCGAGCACGAGGTAGACGCCGACGGTGGCGATGCCGCGCTCGCGGCGCCACCAGACGTCGTCGCGATCGCCGAGGATGAGCCCGGCGACCGCGGTCAGCCCGAGGATGAGGTACGGCTCGAACGCGATCGAGTAGAACTGGAACACCGTGCGGTCGAGGTACATGAGCCACGGCAGGTACCCGGCCGCGAGCCCGAGCAGGATGAGTCCGACCTGCCATTCGCGGTAGCGGGCCAGCCGGTAGACGAGGTAGAGGCATGCTGCCGCGGCGGCCCACCAGATGAGCGGGTTGCCGAGGCCGATGATCGACGACCAGCACGTGTCGCCGCCGCATCCGCCCGACCCGTCGTCGGTCGACGCGAAGTACATGTTCGTGGGCCGGATCATGAACAGCCAGGTGAGCGGGTTGGACTGCCACGGATGCTCCGCGTGCACGCCGATGTGGTACTGATAGGCCGAATCGTGGTACTTCCAGAGGCTCTGCAGCGCGAGCGGCACCCACGAGAACACGCCGGTCGCCCGGTTGGCGGGGTCGTCGGCCCAGTGCCGGTCGTAGCCGCCGTCGGTGGTGAGCCAGCCGGTCCACGACGCGAGGTAGACGACGAACGCGACCGGTACGTAGAGCAGGAACGTGACCGGGCCCTGCTTCAACAGCGCGCCCGTGGCCCAGAACGGCACGCCTGCGCGGCGCCGCGCGAGCAGGTCGACGAGCACGAGGTAGAGGCCGAACGCGGCGAGGAACCACAGCCCTGACCACTTGACCGCGGTCGTGGCGCCGAACGCGGCGCCCGCGGCGATCACCCACGGCCGCGACCAGAGCGCCGGACCGTAATGCGGTTCGTAGCCCGAGGCCCTGGCCGCGTCGAGGCCCCGATGCAGGCGGTCGCGCGCCCAGCCTCGGTCGAGCAGCACGAACCAGAAGCCGAGCAGGGCGAACAGCATGACCCAGTTGTCGAGCAGCGCCACGCGCGACATCACGATCGCGTTGCCGTCGATCGCGAAGAGCAGGCCCGCGAAGACCGCGAGGATCGTCGACGGCCACAACCGGCGCGCGACCATCATGAGGATGAAGACCGCCGCCGTGCCCGCGAGCGCGGTCGTCGCGCGCCACCAGAACGCGCTCTCGGCGCCGCCGAGTCCCATGCCGAGCGCGATCATCCACTTGCCGAGCGGCGGGTGCACGACGTACACGCCGTCATCGGAGAACGTGTCGGTGTCGCCGTTCGCGAACCCCTCGTCGGCGCCGTCCGGCCAGGTCGACTCGTAGCCGTTGTTCCAGAGGCTCCACGCGTCCTTCACGTAGTAGGTCTCGTCGAAGACGATCGCCTGCGGGTGCCCGAGGTTCCAGAATCGCAGCACCGCCGCGAGCAGCACCACGAGGGCCGGGCCGCCCCAGTACCAGAGAGCGCGTCGGCGCGGGGTCGCCAGCATGCGCGCCCACCAGTCGTCGAGCCGCGTGCCGCGGGACTCGGGCTCCGCATCGGCCACGGGTTCCGCTTCGGCCGCGCGCTCCGCGTCGGCCGCGGGCTCCGGTTCGGGTGCGAGCACGGCCCCTGCGCCTGCATCGGTCCCGAGGTCTGCGCCGGCCGCCTCGCGGGCGCGCTCGTCAGCGAGGTCGACGGATGCCGCGGCGGGCTGCTCGGCGGCGACAGGCCGGGTGTCGGGGGAGCCCACGGCATCCGTTCCTGAAGTCATGCGCCCCAGAGTAACCCGGGCGGCGCGTCGGGGAGCCGACACTCCACACGGCCGCGTGCGGGAGACTGGTGGACATGATCATCCTCGCGGCGACGCCCATCGGAAACCTCGGCGACGCGTCGGTGCGCCTGCGCGAGGCGCTCGAGGAGGCGCAGGTCGTCGCCTCCGAGGACACGCGCGTCACGCAGCGCCTGCTCGCGGGCCTCGGCATCGCGAACCGGCCGCGGCTCATCGCCCTGCACGAGCACAACGAGCGGCAGAAGGCGGCCGAGCTCGTCGAGCTGGCGCGCGACACGGACCTGCTCGTGCTGAGCGACGCGGGCATGCCGACCGTCTCGGATCCGGGGTTCCCGCTCGTGCAGGCCGCGGTCGCCGCCGGCGTCGACGTGACGGCGATCCCCGGGCCGAGCGCGGTGATCACCGCGCTCGCCGTGGCGGGCCTGCCGACCGACCGGTTCTCGTTCGAGGGCTTCCTGCCGCGCAAGGCCGGCGATCGCTCGCGGCGGCTCTCCGAGCTCGCGGGCGACCGGCGCACGCTGGTGTTCTTCGAGGGCCCGTCGCGCCTGGCGGCGAGTCTCACCGCGCTCGCCGACGCGTTCGGCCCCGATCGGCAGGCGGCGGTGTGCCGCGAACTCACGAAGCTGCACGAGGAGGTGCGGCGCGGCGGGCTGGCCGAGCTGGCCGAGTGGGCCGAAGCGGGCGTGCGCGGCGAGATCTGCATCGTCGTCGCCGGAGCCGAGGCGCAGGCGGCGGATGCCACGACGGCCCTCGACCGCGTGCTCGAGCTCGCGGCATCCGGAACCCGGCTGAAGGACGCGGCCTCGCTCGTGGCGGCCGAGACCGGTCTCGGCAAGCGCGACCTCTACGAGGCGGCCCTGGCGGCCCGATCGCGCTGACGTCGCGCGGCGCCTGTGCCCCGGCTGGCAATACCTGAGATTCCGTCCCCATTTCGGGGGGTTCTGGCGGACAATGGGAGTACAGCACAAGGAGGTGCGACATGGCCCACGAAGTCAGGTTCGCAGCGTTCGGCGGCCCCGAGGTGCTCGAGATCGCCGAGATGCCGGTTCCCGAGCCGGGTGAGGGCGAGGTGCTCGTCGAGGTGTACTCGGCCGGGCTCAACCCCGTCGACAGCGCGATCCGCCGCGGCGAGCATCCCGAGCGATGGCGGGTCGAACCGCCGTCGGGCCAGGGCCGCGACCTCGCGGGCCAGGTGATCGCGACCGGTCCGGGCGCCACTCGGTTCGCGCGCGGCGACGAGGTGCTCGGATTCGTCGACCGCGGCGCGCAGGCCACGCACGTGGTCGTGCCGCAGGACAACCTCATCGCGCGCCCGCCCGCGCTCTCGTGGGAGGTCGCCGGTTCGCTCTACACCGCGGGCACCACGGCATGGACGATCATCGAGGGGCTCGGGCTCCAGCCCAACGACACGGTCGTCGTGACGGCCGCGGCGGGCGGCGTCGGATGCCTCGCGGCGCAGTTGGCACGGCTGCGCGGCGCAGCGGTCATCGGCACCGCGCCCGACGCGCGATTCGACTTCCTGCGTCAGTTCGGCGTGATCCCGGTCTCGTACGGACCCGACCTCGCCGAGCGGGTGCGCGAACTCGCCCCGCACCCCGTGAGCGTGTTCCTCGACTTCCTCGGCGGCGAGGCCGCGGAGGCGCGCGCCCTCGGCGTGGTGCCGTCGCGGGTGTTCACCCTCACCGACTGGGACGCCGTCGAGCGCGAGGACGCCGTGCGTGCCGGCGCGGGCGACGTGATCGCGCTGAGCAGGGTCGCCGCGCTCGTCTCCGCCCGCCGCATCCGCCTGCCGATCGCCGACATCTTCCCGCTCGACCGCGTCGGCGACGCCTACCGCGCGCTCGAGAAGCGCGAGGCGCCGGGCAAGATCGTGCTCGGCATGCGCGTGGTCGACTACCCCAACCAGAAGGTCAGGGAGCCCGAGCTGAAGCAGCAGGACGTCACGCTCGGCGTGCCCACCGAGCACGCCCACGTCGACGTCGAGGAGGCCGTTCCGGCGGCGATCGGAGACGGCAGCGTACGGCGTCGTCGTCGCGAGGCGAACGCCCGCGCGACGGCCGATGCCGGTGGCGAGTAACGCGGCGATCGGGGCATCCGCTCGCCCGTAGGATTGACGTCATGGCCGACGCCTCCTCGTTCTATGTCACCACGCCCATCTTCTACGTCAACGACGTGCCCCACATCGGGCACGCGTACACCGAGGTCGCTGCCGACGTGCTCGCGCGCTGGCACCGACAGGCCGGCGAGCGCACCTGGTCGCTGACGGGCACCGACGAGCACGGCCAGAAGATCCTCCGCACCGCGACCGCGAACGGCGTGACCCCGAAGGAGTGGGCCGACAAGCTTGTCGCCGAGGCCTGGAAGCCGCTGCTCGAGACCGTCGACATCGCCAACGACGACTTCATCCGCACGACCGACGCGCGCCACGAGGAGAACGTCCAGAAGTTCCTCCAGCACCTCTTCGACGAGGGGCACATCTACACGGGCGAGTACGAGGGCTACTACTGCGTCGGCTGCGAGGAGTACAAGACCGAGTCGCAGCTCGTGCCGGGAACCGGCGAGTACGAGGGCCAGCTCGTGTGCGAGATCCACTCCAAGCCGGTCGAGCTGCTGCACGAGAAGAACTACTTCTTCCGCATGTCCGCGTTCGCCGACCGCCTGCTCGCGCTCTACGACGAGCAGCCCGACTTCGTGCAGCCCGAATCCGCGCGCAACGAGGTCGTCTCGTTCGTCAGGCAGGGCCTCGACGACCTCTCGATCTCGCGCTCGACCTTCGACTGGGGCGTGAAGGTCCCGTGGGACGAGTCGCACGTCGTCTACGTGTGGTTCGACGCGCTGCTGAACTACATCACGGCCGCCGGCTACGGCCAGGACGACGAGGCGTTCGCGAGCCGCTGGCCCGCGCAGCACATCGTCGGCAAGGACATCCTCCGCTTCCACGCCGTCATCTGGCCCGCCATGCTGATGGCCGCCGGCCTCGAGGTGCCGCGCGGCGTGTTCGGCCACGGCTGGCTGCTCGTCGGCGGCGAGAAGATGTCGAAGTCCAAGCTCACCGGCATCGCGCCGTCGCAGATCACCGATGTCTTCGGCTCCGACGCGTTCCGCTACTACTTCCTGCGCGCCATCTCGTTCGGCCAGGACGGCTCGTTCTCGTGGGAGGACCTGGCGGCGCGCTACCAGGCCGAGCTCGCGAACGGCTTCGGCAACCTCGCCTCGCGCGTGGTCGCCATGATCACGCGGTACTTCGACGGCGCCGTGCCGACCGCGGTCGAGTCGGCCACGACCGATGCCGACCGCGAGATCGTCGCGATCGAGCAGCGGGCGACCGAGTCGGCGTGGGCGGCCATCGACCGCATCGCGATCCACGACTCGATCGCCGCGTCGTGGGAGCTCGTCGACGCGCTGAACGGCTACATCACCTCCGAAGAGCCGTGGGCGCTGGCGAAGGATCCCGCGAACCGCGAGCGCCTCGAGACCGTCCTCGCCACGGCCTATCACGGCCTCGGCACGCTCGCCGTGCTGCTCTCGCCCGTGCTGCCCAAGGCCGCCGAGAAGCTCTGGACCGCGCTCGGCGCCGAGGGCACCGTGCAGGGCCAGCGCATCGACCGCGCGAACGAGTGGACGCCCGGCACCCGGGTCGCGCCGCTCGAGGCGCTGTTCCCCCGCGTCGAGACGGCCGAGTGATCCGCTCGGGCGACACGGCGGCCGTGCGGGCGACCACCGGGTGCACGCCGTGACCGCCGAGCACCTGCGCACGCGCGACGACGGCGGGCGGCCGGTCGAGTACCCGCCGCCGCCCGAGGGCCTCGCGGTCGGCGTCTACGACAACCACACGCACCTCGAGATCGCCGACGGCGCGCTGCCGCTGAGCGTGCACGAGCACCTCGAGCGCGCTGCATCCGTCGGCGTGATCGGTGCGGTCCAGGTGGGCACGGATGTCGCGACGAGCCGGTGGTCGGCCGAGGCCGCCGCGCGCGAGCCGCGCCTGCTCGCCGCGGTCGCCCTGCATCCCAACGAGGCCCCCGAGCTCGAGGCCGCGGGCACGCTCGACGACGCGCTCGCCGTGATCGACGAGCTCGCCGCGCAGCCCCGCGTGCGGGCGGTCGGCGAGACGGGGCTCGACTTCTTCCGCACGGGCGACGACGGCCGGCCGGCCCAGTTCCGCGCGTTCGAGGCGCACATCGACATCGCCAAGCGGCACGACGTCGCCATGCAGATCCACGACCGCGACGCGCACGACGACGTCGTGGCGACCCTGCGACGGGTGGGCGCGCCCGAGCGCACGGTGTTCCACTGCTTCTCGGGCGGCGGTGAGCTGGCGCGGCTCGCGGCATCCGAGGGCTGGTACCTCTCGTTCGCGGGCAACGTGACGTTCAAGAACGCCGAGAACCTGCGCGACGCCCTGCGGGTCGCCCCCCGCGATCGCATCCTCGTCGAGACGGATGCCCCGTACCTCACCCCCGCACCGCTGCGCGGGCGCCCGAACGCGCCGTACCTCGTGCCGCACACCGTGCGCTTCATGGCCGACGTGCTCGGCGCCGACCTCGACGAGCTCTGCTCCGATCTCGCGTCGAACACGCGCCGCGTGTACGGCTCGTGGGAGGATGAAGCCCGTGTGGGGGAGTGAACGACCGATCGGCCGTGGGGCGTCCGGCGTGAGGTGCGACGCGTGAACGCGCATCGCCATGAGGCCGAGGGTGCGCCGGCGATCGCGCGCCTGCTGGGGCCGGCCGAGATCCGCGACCTCGCCGAACTGCTCGACGTGACGCCGACGAAGAAGCTCGGCCAGAACTTCGTGCACGACGGCAACACCGTGCGGCGCATCGTGCAGGTCGCCGGCGTGCAGCCCGGCGAGACCGTGCTCGAGATCGGGCCCGGACTCGGATCCCTCACGCTCGGCCTGCTCGAGGCCGGCGCCGACGTCATCGCCGTCGAGATCGACAAGCGCCTCGCAGCGCAGTTGCCGCACACGGCGGGCGTCATGCAGCCCGGCACGAGCCTCACGGTCGTCACCGAAGACGCGCTGCGCGTCACCGAGCTCCCGGGCGAGCCCGTGCGGCTCGT
This sequence comes from Agromyces sp. CF514, assembly GCF_900113185.1. Classification (NCBI taxonomy): domain Bacteria; kingdom Bacillati; phylum Actinomycetota; class Actinomycetes; order Micrococcales; family Microbacteriaceae; genus Agromyces; species Agromyces sp. CF514. The sequence continues at coordinate 1,761,818 of NZ_FOZD01000001.1, forward strand.
CGCGAACCTGCCCTACAACGTCTCCGTGCCGGTGCTGCTGCACCTGCTCGAGCACTTCGACTCGTTGCAGTCGGGCATCGTCATGGTGCAGGCCGAGGTGGGGCACCGCCTCGCCGCCGAACCCGGCTCGAAGGTCTACGGCGCTCCGAGCCTGAAGGCTGCGTGGTACGGCGAGTGGCGCACGGCCGGCCAGGTCTCGCGCATGGTGTTCTGGCCCGTGCCGAACGTGGACTCCGTGCTCGTCGGCTTCGAGCGCGGCACCCAGCCGGGCACGATCGCCGAACGCCGTGCGACCTTCGCGCTCATCGATGCCGCGTTCCAGCAGCGCCGCAAGATGCTGCGCCAGTCCCTCTCCGGCGCGCTCGGCGGGTCTGCCGCCGCGGCGAGCGAGGTGCTCGAACGCGCGGGCGTCGCGCCAGAGGCCCGCGGCGAGCAGCTCGTGATCGGCGACTTCCTCCGCATCGCCCGGGCCTTCGAGGGGGCCTGATCCCGTGACCATCGCCTGGACCGAAGAAGCGGTGCACGTGCGAGCGCCCGGCAAGATCAACGTCTTCATGCGCGTGGGCGACGTGCAGCCCGACGGCTACCACGACGTCGCGACGGCCTACCAGGCGGTCTCGCTCTACGAAGACGTGCGGGCCTGGCCCGACGACGAGTTCAGCGTGGCGTTCGGCGGCAGCATCGACACCTCGGGCCTCGTCACCGACGGGTCGAACCTCGCGATCCGCGCGGCGAAGCTGCTCGCACGGGCGACGGGCGTCTCGGGCGGCGTGCGGCTCGAGATCGAGAAGCACGTCCCCATCGCGGGCGGCATGGGCGGCGGGTCCGCGGATGCCGCGGCGACCCTCGTGGCCTGCGACGCGCTCTGGGGCACGGCCCTGCCCAAAGACGAACTGCTCGCCCTCGCGGCGCAGCTCGGCGCCGACGTGCCGTTCTCGCTCACGGGCGGCACGGCGATCGGCACGGGTCGCGGCGACCGGTTGAGCCCTGCCCTGGCCACCGGATCCTTCCACTGGGTGCTCGCGGTCGCCGAGTTCGGCCTCTCGACGCCCGGCGTCTACGCCGAGCTCGACCGCATCCGCGACGAGGACGGCCGAAACGTGCCGCGTTCGCCCGTCGTCGACGCCGAGGTGCTGCAGGCGCTCCGCGCGGGCGACCCCGTGCTGCTCGCGCAGTCGATGCACAACGACCTCCAAGAGGCCGCGCTGCGGCTCGCGCCCGGCCTCGGCGGCATCCTCGACCTCGGCGAGGGCCACGGCGCGCTCGCCGGCCTCGTCTCGGGCTCCGGGCCGACCGTCGCCTTCCTCGCGGCCGACGCCGACACGGCGCTCGAGCTGCAGGTCGCGCTCTCGGCCGCGCGGCTCACGGCGATCCACGTGCACGGCGCCGTGCACGGCGCCCGCGTGCTCTCGAGCTGACGGGGCCCGCGCCTCCCGACCGAGCGCGCGTGCCGCGCGTTCAGGCGCGGCGGCTAGGCTCGACGGGACATGGCACATCTCCTCGGCGCCGAGCGCCTGCACCTCGAATTCCCGACGCGCACCGTCTTCGACGAGGTCACCCTCGGCATCGACGAGGGCGACCGCATCGGCGTCGTCGGCCGCAACGGCGACGGCAAGTCCACACTGCTGAAGCTCCTGGCGGGCCGCCTCGAACCCGACGGCGGACGCGTGACGATGCGCCGCGGCATCCGCATCGGCATGCTCGACCAGGCCGACGTCGTCGACCCGGGCCAGACGGTCGCCGAGGCCGTCGTCGGGGGTATCGACGAGCACGTGTGGGCGGGCGACGCGAAGGTGCGCGACGTGATCGGCGGCCTGCTCGCCGACGTGCCGTGGCAGGCGCAGATCTCGAGCCTCTCGGGCGGCCAGCGCCGTCGCGTGGGGCTCGCGGCCCTGCTCGTGGGCGACTGGGACGTCGTGTTCCTCGACGAGCCCACCAACCACCTCGACGTCGAGGGCATCGCCTGGCTCGCGGGGCACCTGAAGCAGCGTTGGGCCTCGACCCAGGGCGCGCTCGTGGTCGTGACGCACGACCGGTGGTTCCTCGACGAGGTGTGCACCGACACGTGGGAGGTGCACGACGGCATCGTCGAGCCGTTCGAGGGCGGCTATGCGGCGTACATCCTGCAGCGCGTCGAGCGCGACCGCATGGCGGCCGCCTCCGAGGCCAAGCGCCAGAACCTCATGCGGAAGGAGCTCGCTTGGCTGCGTCGCGGCGCTCCTGCGCGCACGTCGAAGCCGAAGTTCCGCATCGACGCGGCGAACGAGCTGATCGAGAACGAGCCCCCCGTGCGCAACCCGATCGAGCTGAACCGGCTCGCGGTCACGCGGCTCGGCAAGGACGTCGTCGACCTCATCGACGTCTCGGTCGAGTATCCGGCGACGGATGCGGCGGGCGAACCGTCGGGTGTCAAGACCGTGCTGCGCGACGTCGAGTGGCGCATCGCGCCCGGCGAGCGCACCGGCATCCTGGGCGTGAACGGCGCGGGCAAGTCGACGCTGCTCGGGCTCGTGACGGGTGCGGTGAAGCCCACCTCCGGCAAGGTCAAGCGCGGCACGACCGTGCGCATCGCGACCCTCAGCCAAGAGCTCGCCGAGCTCACGGAGTGGGCCGACCAGCGCGTCTCGGCGGTCGTCGCCGAGCAGAAGACGAGCTACGAGGTCGGCGGCAAGGAGCTCTCGCCCGGGCAGCTGCTCGAACGCCTCGGCTTCACGAACGCGCAGCTGTCGACGCCCGTGAAGAACCTGTCGGGCGGGCAGAAGCGGCGGCTGCAGCTGCTGCTGATCCTGCTGCAGGAGCCGAACGTGCTCATCCTCGACGAGCCGACGAACGACCTCGACACCGACATGCTCGCGGCCATCGAGGACCTCCTCGACACCTGGCCGGGCACGCTCCTCGTCGTCTCGCACGACCGCTACCTCATCGAGCGCGTGACCGACCGCCAGTTCGCGATCCTCGACGGGCACCTGCGCGACCTGCCACGCGGCGTCGACCAGTACCTCGAGCTGCGCAGGGCGACGGATGCCGCGCGCCGCAGCGATGCGGCCGACTCGCGTCGTGCGGATGCCGCACCGACGGGCGCCGCACCCGGTGCCGAAGCCGCGCCCGCGGCCGCGGCTTCCGCGCCGGCACCCGCGACGCCCGCCCTCGCGGGCGCCGAGCGCCGCACGGCCGAGAAGGAGCTCTCCTCGATCGACCGCAAGCTCGAGAAGCTCCAGTCCGAGATCGCGACCGCCCATGAGAAGCTCGCCCGCCACGACCAGAGCGACTACGTCGGGCTCGGCGCGCTGGGCGACGAACTGCGTGCGCTCGAAGCATCCGTCGTCGACCTCGAAACGCGCTGGCTCGAAGTTTCTGAGACGCTCGAATGAGCGATCGGCGCGGGTCGGTGTGGTCCAGAAGGGTCAGAGCCGTCGGAGCGAGATCGGTCTTCTTCCTCTCCGACCATCGATGGATCCTCCTGAGCCTCGCGGTCGTTCTCGTCGGCGTCGTGAGCGTCTGGGTGGCTCTGCCGTTCGTCGTGAATCTGCTCCTCGCCTTGCTCGCCGTCGTCATGCTCGTCATCGAGTTCCGCGGCTATCTCCGCGCGCGGGGGGAGATCGACTTTCCAGGCCGTCCGTCCGATCAGTTCCGAGACGTCCAGGCCAGCTATTCGACCGATTCCCGTTACGAATTCTGGCGAATGCCGTGCGGTTCATTCGTCTTCGACCGTGATGGCAGCAACGCCGTCCGTCACGGTCTCGTCACTGCCGAGCTCATGGACGAGCCGTACGAGCTCGCACCGGAGTTGAGCGACTTCGGCAGAGTCTTCGAGAAGCGCCGAGCGGCGCGCATCGATTTCTACAATGGCGCGGTGCTCGGTCTCTCGAACGATGTCGATCTCGGTCCGACAGGTGGGGGAGTGGTCCGGCTGACACCGGCGACCTACCGGGACCATCTCTCGAGCGACATCTTCGCGATGCACGACGTTGTGGTCGCAGGTCGACGACGTAGCGAGTTCGGACGTCGACTCTTCGTCGACCGGCGGGCGAGGCTTCGGAGCTTCGAGTCGAGCTGGCTGTTGAATTCCGTCGGCACATCGGCGATCGCCTTGACCACCGATGGCAAGGTCCTGCTCGTCGAGCAGTCGACGAAGAACGAGTCGAGCGGGGGCCTTCTCGCTCCGAGCGGTTCCGGTTCGCTTGAGCCGCAAGACTTCGGCGGTTCTCGAGTACTCGGACTCGCTGAGGTTCTCGCCACGGGCGCGATGAGGGAGCTGCGCGAAGAAGCGGGAATCCTCGAAACGGACATCGTCGGCTACGAATTCCTCGGAATCGGTCGGTGGGTCCAGAAGGCGGCAAAGCCCGAGGCGTTCACTCTCGTCCATCTCGGGATCGACTCCGACACTGCGACCCGTCGTGAAATCCCTGCGGACGATCGGCCCTTCTCCGTGCGGAAGCGCTCAGTCAGGGTTGTCGATCCCGTAGGCGAACCCGACGTCGAACGCGTGGACGAACTGATCGAAGATGAAGCCGTTCGTTCGCGACTCTCCCTGCCTCTTTGGGTCGGCGTCGCGCTGATGCTCCGCTCCGCGAGAGCTGACTAGGGATGCTTGCGCAGTCGAGCGTGACGTGGACGGACGAACTGCGTGCGCTCGAGGCATCCGTCGTCGACCTCGAAACGCGCTGGCTCGAAGTTTCTGAGATTCTCGAGGCATAGCTTCGCAGGTTCTGTGACGCAATACGTCCGCGCAGGCATTCGCGCAAAGAATCTTCGCCTAGCGTAGGAGTGCGCCCGCGTTCGCGGCATCGAAGCCCCCACTGTGACCGACCGTGGCGGAGCCATGCCTGCTCCACAGCCATCAGCATCAGAACGTGCGCGCCGACGTGAAAGGAACCCTCATGGCACTTCGCCGCACCAAGCTCATCGCCGCCCTCGCAGCCGTCCCCCTCGTGCTCGGCCTCGCGTCCTGCGCCTCCGCAGGCGCCGCCGACGAGGCATCCGACGTCGTCAAGATCGGCGTCGTGGGCAAGGCCGACCCGCAGTGGACCGCCTTCGAGAAGGTCGCCGAGAAGGCGGGCATCGACATCGAACTCGTCGACTTCTCCGACTACGCGCAGCCGAACCCCGCCACGACCGAGGGCGAGCTCGACCTCAACCAGTTCCAGCACATCGTGTACCTCGCCGACTACAACGTGTCGGCCGGCGAAGACCTGACGCCCATCGGCTCGACCGCGATCTACCCGCTCGGGCTCTACTCGACGAAGTACGACGACGTCGCCGACATCAAGGAGGGCGAGACCGTCGCCGTTCCCGACGACGCATCGAACCAGGCACGTGCCCTGCTCGTGCTGCAGTCGGCCGGGCTCGTCGAGCTGAAGAGCGGCGGCTCGATCTTCTCCGACCTCGCCGACATCGACGAGGCGAAGTCCAAGGTCAAGGTCACCGCGCTCGAGGCTTCGCTCACGCCGACCTCGCTGCCCGACGTCGCCGCCGCGATCATCAACAACGACTACGTCGCCGACGCCGGTCTCTCGTTCGACGACGCCCTCGCGCAGGACGACCCGAGCGACCCCAACGCCCTGCCCTACGTGAACATCTTCGCCACGCGCGCCGAAGACGCCGACAACGAGACCTACCTCAAGCTCGTCGAGATCTTCCAGACCGACGCCGACGTGCAGGCCGGCCTGCTCGAGGCCTCGGGCAACACCGCGGTGCCGCTCGTGACCCCGGTCGCAGACCTGCAGGACTCGCTCGCCAAGGTCGAGGCCGACACGAAGGCCGCGAAGGGCTGATCATCGACGTCCGCGACAGCGGATCGTCCGCGCGAGCGGGCGGCGGAGACCTCGTCCGGTCCCGTCGCCCGTTTCGTGCGTGCTGGAAGGAGCACCACCCATGGCCCTCGTGAGCCTCACCGACGTCACGAAGTCGTATCCACCCGCCGACCGCGGGGGCGCACCGGTCGTCGCCGTCGATGCCGTCACGCTCGACATCGAACCCGGCGACGTCTACGGCATCATCGGCTACTCGGGCGCCGGCAAGTCCACGCTCGTGCGCCTCATCAACGCGCTCGAGCCCACGACCTCGGGCAGCATCACGTTCGACGGCCGCGAACTCACCCGGATGCCCGAGCGCGAGCTCCGCGGCATCCGTCTCGGCATCGGCATGATCTTCCAGCAGTTCAACCTGTTCTCGTCGAAGACCGTGTGGAAGAACGTCGCCTATCCGCTGACGGTGGCCGGTTGGAGCAAGGCCGAGATCCGCGCGCGCGTCGACGAACTGCTCGAGTTCGTTGGCCTCACCGACAAGGCGAGGAGCTACCCCGAGCAGCTCTCGGGCGGGCAGAAGCAGCGCGTCGGCATCGCGCGCGCCCTGGCCACGTCGCCGCGCCTGCTGCTCGCCGACGAGGCGACGAGCGCCCTCGACCCCGAGACGACGCAGGAGGTGCTCGCGCTCCTGAAGCGCGTGAACCGCGAGTTCGGCATCACGATCGTCGTCATCACCCACGAGATGGACGTCATCCAGTCGATCGCCACGAAGGTCGCGGTGATGGACGGCGGGCGCGTCATCGAGAGCGGCAACGTGTTCGACGTGTTCTCGGCGCCGAAGAATCCCTCGTCGGCGCGGTTCGTCTCGACCGTCGTCAAGGGCATCCCCTCTCCGGCAGAGCTCGCGGTGCTCCGCGAGCGGCACGAGGGCCGCATCGTGACGATCTCCTTCCGCGACGGCGACGCGTCGCAGGCCTCGGTGTTCCTCGACCTGGCTCACGCCGGCCTCGAGTTCGAGCTGGTCTACGGCGGCATCAACGACATCCAGGGGCGGGCGTTCGGGCACCTGACGCTGGCCATCAGGGGGGCGGATGACGCGGTCGACCGCGTGCTCGCCACGATCGGCGCTCGCGCCGAGGTCACGGAGGTGGCGTGATGGATCGCCTGTTCGAACTCGGCAGCGAGTTCTGGGTCGCCGCGGGCGAGACGCTCTACATGGTGGCGCTCACGCTGCTCATCGGCGGGTTCTTCGGCCTGCTGCTCGGCATCGTGCTCTACTCGACGCGGCCGGGCAGCCTGCTCTCGAACCGTCCGGTGTTCAACATCCTGAACGTCGTGATCAACTTCTTCCGGCCGATCCCGTTCATCATCTTCATCGCGGCCGTGCAGCCGTTCGCGCGGTCCGTGATCGGCGTGGGCATCGGCAACGACGCGTTCGTCTTCGCGCTCTCGATCGCATCGTCGTTCGCGATCTCGCGCATCGTCGAGCAGAACCTGCTCACGGTCTCGCCCGGCGTGATCGAGGCCGCACGCGCGATGGGGGCGGGTCCGTACCGGATCCTCCGCACGGTCGTGCTGCCGGAGGCGCTCGGGCCGCTGATCCTCGGCTACACCTTCGTGCTCGTCGCGCTGGTCGACATGACCGCGGTCGCCGGCGCCATCGGCGGCGGCGGCCTCGGCGCCTTCGCGCTGACGTACGGCTACCGGCAGTTCGAACCGGCCATCACATGGGCCGCGGTCATCCTCATCGTCGTCTTCGTGCAGGTCGCCCAGTTCCTCGGCAATGCGCTGGCCCGCAAGGTGCTGCGCCGCTGAGGTCGGCGACCGGGAGCGAGCGGGGCGGATGCCGCGGGCGGCCGCCCGCGGCATCCGCCCACGCCGTCCGCCCCGAAGTGGGGTGGTGATGCGGCGCGGTACCCCCGGGCTTGCCCTACCGGTTTCGGCGCCGATCCGACAGAATGACCGCGATTCGAGAGATTCTCTCAGGTCTGCGTCGATCCACTGCCGTGTCACGCCTGACGGCCCGATCCTCGCGACCCGGTCGGGGTGGAGGTGCCGTGATGTCGCAGAGGGTGCATGGTCGGCGGTCGGCGTCCGTTCGACGGCGGGAGCGGTGGGGGTGGCGAGCAGGGGCTGCCGTCGGCGGCATCTTCGCACTGCTCTCGACGACCCTGATCGCGACCGGCGCATCCGCCGACGACGACGCGACGGCGGCCGGCGGGGCGTCCGCAGGCGCGGAGTGGACCGTGACGGCCGCCGTCGACCCGGCCGGGGCGACGAGCGCGTCGCCCGGTGATCCCCTCACCCACACGCTGTCCCTCTCGACCACGACCGACGCGAGCACCGTTCCGATCGTGGTCGACGACCTGTCGGGGCTGCTCGACGACGCGACCGTCTCGAGCACGACCGAGGAGCTGGCCGCTGCAGGGCTCGTGTTCGACGCGACCGCGAAGACCATCACCTGGACGGCGACCGCGCCGGTGCCGGCGGGCGCTGCGCTGACGACGTCGTTCGCGGTCACGGTCGACGACGACGCGGAGGACGGCGCCACGCTCGCGACGGCGGCGACCGTCGAGGGTGCGGCCGCCTGCGAACCGGACGACGCGTGTGCGACGGCACTGACCGTGACCGCCGCCTCGTCGGATCCCGCGACCGACCCGACGGAAGAACCGACAGCAGAGCCGACGGACGAGCCCGATGCCGCTGCCGGTGACGCCGGAGACGGCGACGGCGCAGCCCGTGACTCCGACGCACCGCAGGCGAAGGCGCTGACCGACGCCACGGCCGATGCAGCGCCGCTCGATGCCGCCGTCGTGCCGCTGGTCGTACCCGGCCCCACGGCGAGCACCTCGGTCATCACCGTCAAGGTCGGCAGTGATCGCACGGGCGTGAGCGGCGTGACGAACCTGGCCGGCGCGACCCTCGCGCTGTTCGACAGCGCGACCGCCACGACCCAGTCGGCCGGAACGGGCAACCCGACGACCTGCGTGTCGGACGCCGACGGCGACTGCTCCTTCGTCATCGCCGACACGCAGACCGGTGGGGCGAACCTGAACCGGCGGTTCTGGGTGCGCCAGATCTCCCCACCCGTTCCGGGCTACTACGCGAACCTCACGCTCGGCGCAGAGAACGCCCAGGGCGGGACCACGTCGCAGACCTACCAGTTCCAGACCGGCACCCAGCTGCAGGCCGGGCAGACGTACGCCTCGAGCAGCAGCTTCATGGTCGGCACGGGCACCGCCGCCAACGTCTCGGGCGGCGTGTGGCAGAACAGCCGCATCAACCCGACCCTGAGCGCCCAGTGCGGTCTCAGCGTCGCCATCGTCGCTGACCTCTCCGGATCGGTCGGCAGCGAGCTGCCGAACCTGAAGGGCGCGGCGAACACCCTGGTCGACGCCCTCACCGGAACCCCGTCGACCGTCTCGCTGTTCACCTTCGCGACGACGTCGCCCGCGGCCGGTGGGACGAACGTCAACCGACCCGGCCTGACCGCGGTGTCGACGACCGCCGGAGCGAGCACGGTCAAGGGTTGGATCAACGGCTGGGTGATCCCGACCGGCACCCAGCAGTACACCAACTGGGATCGGGCGTTCGCCGCGGTCGCCGACGCCACGCAGCACTACGACGTCGTCGTCGTCATCACCGACGGGAACCCGACCGTCTACGGAACGAACACCTCGCCGGTGCAGACCCGCTTCCGCGAGGTCGAGAACGGCATCTTCTCGGCGAACGCCGTGAAGGCCGAGGGCAGCCGGCTGATCGCCATGGGCGTCGGAGCCGGCATCGGCTCGGCATCGGCAGGACTCAACCTGCGCTCCATCTCGGGCACGACCCTCAACTCCGACTACTTCCAGACCGCCGACTACAGCGCAGCCGGGGCCGCGCTCCGGGCGCTGGCGCTCGGCAACTGCCTCGGGACGATCACCGTGGTCAAGCAGGTGCAGCCGCCGGGGACCGCTGCGGGGAGCACCGCCGGCGGCGTGCCGACCGGCGGCTGGACGTTCACCGCGACCGGCTCGACCGGGGTCTCCGTCTCTCCGGGCAGCGGGCAGACCGACACGGCCACGGGCGCGCTGAACTTCGGCCTCACCCTCGCCGGGGGCGTCACGAGCGGGACCGTGACGCTCGGCGAGACCCAGCAGGCGGGGTACACGCTGAACCAGATCGGCGGGAACAACGCCGTCTGCACGCGCGTGGACACCGGTGCGGCGGTCGCCGTCACGAACACCGGGGCGACGTCGTTCTCGGTCCCGGTCGCCGCCGACGTGCCGATCAGCTGCACCGTGTACAACGTCGCCCAGCAGCCGCCCGCCGCGGCGATCGCCGCGAAGCGGTGGATCATCGACGGGGTCGTGTTCGACAACGGCACCCAGCCGCCCGCACTCCAGGCCCTGCTCGCGATGGGCGGGACTGCGCAGGACTGGGGGACCCAGCGCACCGGCCTCACGGCCGGCGACACGCTCGCCGTCTCCGAATCGACGAGCATCGAGTCCTGGTCGCTGTGCACGATCACGTCGAGCCGAGTGACGAGCGTCAACGGCGGCACCGTCGACCTGCCGTTGCCGTACACCGCGACCCTCGTCGCTGGGCTCAATTCGTACGAGATCACGAACACCGCGACCTGTCCGTCCCGGCTCACGCTGACCAAGCAGGTCGTGAACGGGCCGGCCACGGCCGATGCGTGGACGCTGAACGCGACGGCGCCCGGAGGGGCCTTGCCGTTCGCATCCGGGACGAGCGGGGTCACACACCCCGTGACGCCGCTGACGACGTATCCGCTCTCGGAGACGGGAGGCGACCCGCGTTACGTGCAGCAGGTCGGCATCGGCGCGAACGCCATCCCGGGCTCCACCGTCAGCTGGTTCTGCAGTCAGGTCGACCCGGTCACCGGCGTGGTCATCGCGGGCTTCTCCGACGGCCTGAACGGCGGGGTGACGGCACCTCGCGGCTACGCGGTGAACTGCGTCGCCCGCAACCAGTCGGCACCGCTCACGCTCATCAAGCACGTCGTCAACGACGACGGCGGATCGCTCGACGCCTCGGCGTGGAACCTCACGGCGACCCCGACCACGCCTCCGGCCGTGCCGGCCGGCCTGGGGCCCCAGACCGTCGCGGGCTCGGAGACCGGAACGGTCGTCTGGGTGCGGCCCGGCCAGCCGTACAACCTCTCGGAGTCGACCGTCACGGGCTACTCCAATACGGACCTGGAGTGCTACACCACGACGGACGCCACTCCGCGGGTGGTCTCCCAAGTGGTCCTCGCGGTCGGCGAGGCGGGCTTCTGCACGTTCACCAACGATGACGACGCGCCGCACCTGACCCTGGTCAAGCGCGTCCTCGACCAAGCCGGGGGCGACATCACGACGCCCGAGCTGGCCGCTCGCTGGACGCTCACGGCGTCGGGCACCGACGGCTTCTCGGGAGCGGGCAACACGGCCGACGTGACCGATCAGGTCGTCCGCGCGAACACGTCGTACACGCTCTCGGAGTCGACGGTGCCGGGGTACGTCAACGGGACGACGTGGTCGTGCACGGGCGGGACGTTCACCGGTCCCGACACGATCAGCCTGCAACCCGGTGCCGACGCGACCTGCACGATGACGAACACCGTCGCCACGGCCACGTTGACGTTCCAGAAGTCCTGGGTGAACGGCGCCGCCGGCGACTCGGCGGCCCTCGGCATCACGGGGGCGGCCACCGGTTCCGCGACGGCGACGGTGCCTCCCGGCGGATCGGGCGTCTCGGCCGACGACGTGGCGGTCACGGTCAGCACCGGGCAGACCGTCAACCTGGGCGAGGTCCTGTCCGACGCGAACACCGGCTCCTACACGTCGGCGATCTCGTGCAGCCCCGCCGGCGGGTTCACCCCGAACGCAGACGGCCGCGGCGGCACGTACGTGGTGCCCGAGCAGCCGGTGGACGTCACGTGCACGGTCACGAACAGTCGGACCGCGGTCGCGCTCACGCTGACCAAGGACTGGGTCGACGGGGTGTCCCTGAACGACGCCGTGATCGAGATCGACGGGCAGGGGCTGACCGGGAGCGGTTCGGCCGTGGCCACGGTGCCGCCCGGCGGCACCGGCACATCCTCGGAGACCGTGACCGTCATCGCGTACAGCGGCGACACCGCGACGCTGAGCGAGCAGATCGGCGGCCCGAACCCGGACTACACGACGACGCTGACCTGCGACGACGGCACGCTGACCTACACGGCCGGCGAGACCGACGGGTCGCTCGCCCTGCCGAAGACGCTCGACCAGGACATCACCTGCACGTTCCGGAACACCCCGGTCGAGCCGGAGTGGACCCTGGAGAAGTCCTCGGACCCGGCATCGGGCAGCACGGTCCAGCCGGGCGACGTCATCACGTACACGCTCACCGCTACACATGTCGCCGGCACGGCGACGCCCGTGGGCGTGCAGGCGACCGACGACCTCTCGGCGGTGCTGCTCCATGCGACCCTGGTCGAGCCGCTCCCGGCGGGCCTCACGCTCGAGGGCACCACGCTGACCTGGACGATCGGCGATCTGGACTCCACCGCGAGCGTCACGTACAGCGTGACGGTCGCCGCCGACGCCTTCGGCGTCGAACTGGTGAATGTCGCGACGCCGGGAACGGGCGGCGAGTGCACGCTGCCCGCGGACTGCACCACGACGCATCCGACGCCGCACTTCGTGTTGGAGAAGTCCTCGAATCCAGCGTCCGGTGCGACCGTGCTGCCGGGTGACATCGTCACGTACACGTTGACGGCGACGAACGACTCCGACGGCGTCCTCTCGGGCGCGGTCGTCACCGATGACCTGTCGGATGTGCTCGACGATGCGACGATCGGCACGATCGGGTCCGGCGGGTCGCTCACCGGGACGACGCTGACCTGGGCCGTCCCGACGCTCCAGCCGGGAGGCGCGGCGACGCTCTCGTACACCGTGACGGTGAACGCCGACGCGATCGGCGTCACGCTCGTGAACGTCGCGACACCGGGAACGGGGGGCGAGTGCACGCTGCCCGCGGACTGCACCACGACGCACCCGACGCCGCACTTCGTGCTCGAGAAGACCTCCGATCCGGCGTCCGGTACGATCGTGCTGCCGGGTGACACCGTCACGTACACGTTGACGGCGACGAACGACTCCGATGGCGTCCTCTCGGGCGCGGTCGTCATCGACGACCTGTCGGATGTGCTCGACGATGCGACGATCGGCACGATCGGGTCCGGCGGGTCGCTCTCCGGGACGACGCTGACGTGGGCCGTCCCGACGCTCCAGCCGGGAGACGTGGCGACGCTCTCGTACACCGTGACGGTGAACGCCGACGCGATCGGCGTCACGCTCGTGAACGTCGCGACGCCGGGAACGGGCGGCGAGTGCACGCTGCCCGCGGACTGCACCACGACGCACCCCACCCCGTCGTGGGTGCTCGCGAAGACCGCGGATCCCGTGACCGGAAGCGCCGTCGACGTGGGGTCGGCGATCACCTACACGCTGACCGCCACGAACCGGTCGTCGGCACCGGTCTCCGGGGCGACCGCGGTCGACACGCTCCCGACCGGGGTGACCCTGGTCGAGCCGCTCGACCCCGGCCTGACGCCCGGCCCGGACGGCACCCTCACGTGGGCGATCCCCGACATCGCGGTCGGAGGTGCGGTGACCGTGACCTATCAGGTGACGGTCGACGCCTCGGCGGCCGGGACGACGCTGACGAACGTCGTCGTGCCGGGCACGCCCGACGGCATCTGCATCGCCGACGAGGACTGCACGACGACCCATGACGTGACGCAGCTGATCGTCGACGTCGCCGACGACTGCCGACTGGATGCCGCGTACCTCACGTACTCGATCAGCTCGAAGAACGTGCCGGATGCCGAGAACCTGCCCGTGACCGTCACCTGGCGCACGGCGACCGGTACGGTCGTCCGCGTCGACACGATCCCGGCAGGGCAGCTCACCGGCGAACTCCTCTGGCCCGGGATGGTACTGAACGGCGACGACGTCGCGATCGGCTGGCCGGGCTGGCGCGCGCTCGCACCGTCGGACTTCCCGCTGGCGCCAGGGGCGGAGATCTACGGGACGCAGATCCGCGACACGAGTCTCGCGTCGGAGGCCTATCGGAACGCGATGACGGTGACCTTCGAGATGAACCCGCAGGCGGTCGCCACCGTCGACTACCCGGCGGTGACACCCGCCGGGTGCGCGGTCCCGCGCGACCCCGACCTCCACGTGGTGAAGACGGCCGACCGCTCCACGATCAAGCCGGGTGAGACGTTCTCGTACGCGATCGACGTCCGCAACGACTCGACCCTCGGCGTCGCGTATCCCGTGACGCTCTCCGACCCGATCCCCTCGCAGTTGAAGGTGACCGCCATCGACACGGCCGAGTCGGGCTTCCCGCACTGGCAGGACTGCGCGATCGTCGGTTCCGACGCCGACGGCTACGGCGGCACCCTGACCTGCGACCTCTCGGCCGCACTCGGCGTCTCCTCGTCGGCCCCGCCGATCACCCTCTCGGTGCTCGTCGCCGCCGGCGCGTCGGGCGAGATCACGAACACCGCGACCGCGTGCTGGATGAATCCGTCCGACGCGTCCGCGGGCGAGCGGTGCGCCGAGGGGAGCGCGTCGGTCACGGCGGGGGCGATCCCCGTCACCGGCGTCGAGTCCGCTCGGCTCGGCTGGCTCGCCGTCGTGATGCTGCTCGGCGGTGCGCTGCTGCTGACGGCCGGGACGATCCGGCGCCGCCGACTCCGCCGGGCCGAGTAGCGTCGGCGATCGGTCCGGGCTGAGGCTCGGAGCGAGGAGCCGGCCCCGTGCACGAGCGGGGCGGATGCCGCGGGCGGCCGCCCGTGACATCCGCCCCGTCGTCGTTCAGCCGCCGACCGACGACAGCTCGTTCGGCACGCGAGGCAGGACCGCGGTCGCCGTGACGGTGCCCGTGTCGAGATCGACCACGTGGACCGAGGATGCGGCCGGGTCGGTCACGTAGGCGCGATGGCCGTGCACCTCGATCGCGGGTCTCGGCTGCTGCCACTCGGTCGGCTCGGTCCACGCCTCGACGACCTCGATCCGCTCGAGCGTCTCGCCCGAGTCGGGGTCGAGCACGTGGATCGCGCCGTCCGTGCCGAGCACGAGCGCCTCGCCGAGCGGCCCGCGCGCGAGCGAGCGGAAGCTGTAGCTCGTGCCCAGGTCGACCAGCCGGATCGTCGCCGACCCGGTGTCGATGAGGCTCACGCGCGTGGGCCGCTCGAGGTCCGCGTCGGGGTCGACCTTGTAGTCGCCCAGCACGACGGGCGACGCGGCACTGCCCGCCGGGTTTCCGATGCGGCCGTACGGATCGGCGGACCGCGCCTTGGAGAACGCGCCGCCGCTCCAGACGATCGCGCCGTCCTCGCATCCGAGCATTACGGTACCGGCGGCGGCGACGGCGGCGCCGTGCACGCCGGGGCAGGCGTCGGTGCGGGCGAGTTCGGAGCCCTCGGCGTCGAGCACCGCGGCGCCGGAGCGAGACGTCTCGTCGCCGACGGTCGTCAGCAGGGCGCCGTCCGCGAGCGGCACGACCACGCCGTGGTGGGCGGACTCGCTCTCGTGCACGACGAGGTCGACGTCCGAGAGATCGCGGGCGTTGCGCAGGTCGTCGCCCGCGTAGAGCTGCGCCTCGCCCGTGCCGTCGGCGAAGAGCGCGGTCGTGTCGGCGTTCGTCGTCACGTGCCCGGGATGCGACGCCGGGAAGGCCAGATCGGTGAGCTCGGGCGCCACCGCGTAGTAGTGGTCGTGGTCGCCGTGCGCCTCGACGCGCACCCCGGTGTCGAGCACCCGGAAGGCGTCGTCGGTCGAGACGAGCACGCGTCGGCCGTCGCCGGCCGGGTTCACCCGGAGGAAGCCCGCGAGCGGGATGTCGTCGACGACCTCGAGCGAGTCGCCCTCGAGCACGAGCACGCCGCCGTCGTAGGTCGCCACGATCCGCGGGGCGGCGACCTCGGCCTCGGCGGCGTCGGGCGTCGTTCGGTCGGATGCCTCGGCGGGGCCCTCGCGTGTGCCGGGCGAGGCGCAGGCCGCCAGTGCGACGACGACGAGGAGGGCGGGGGCGATGGACAGGAGGCGGCCTCTGGGCGGCCTTCGATCGGTGATCATGCCGGGAACGCTATCGTTAATGAAAATCATTATCAATTTACGAACCGGGCAGGACGAACCGAGCGGATGTCCCGACGGTCGTCCGCGAATCCGCTCGTCGTCGTCGGCGCGCCGCTGCCTCGGCCGGTGCGCCGACCCCTCAGTCGAAGCCGAGGCTCAGCTTGCGCAGCAGGCCCGCGAGTCGCTTCTGCTCGCCCGCCGGGAGCCCCGAGAGCAGCTCGGCCTCGGCGTCGACGAGTCGCGTGATGGCCGCATCGACCCTGGCGAGTCCGGCGGGGCTCATCTCGACGAGGATGCCGCGGCCGTCGTTCGGATCGGTCTGACGGCTCACGAGGCCGCGCTCGGCCAGCCGGTCGATGCGGTTCGTCATCGTGCCGCTCGAGACGAGCGTCTGCTGCAGCAGCTGCTTGGGGGAGAGCCGGAACGGGGCGCCGGCACGCCGCAGCGCAGAGAGCACGTCGAACTCGCTCGCCTCGAGCTCGGAACGCGCGAACGCCTGGCGCCTGGCGCGGTCGAGGTGCTTCGAGAGGCGGGCCACGCGCGAGAGCACCTGCAGCGGTGCGAAGTCGAGGTCGGGGCGCTCGCGCTCCCAGTCCTCGACGATGCGATCGACCTCGTCGGCATGCGTCATCCGACCAGTATCCCGCGGCCCGGGGAACTGCGCGCGCCGCGCGGCGAACGTCGGCGGCGACGCACCGAACACCGCGGTCGGTCTGGCAGACTGGAGGGCGCTCGTGCGCAAGCCGCGCGGGTGGTCCGCCATAGTGTAACGGCAGCACGACAGCCTTTGGAGCTGTTCGGTCCAGGTTCGAATCCTGGTGGCGGAGCATGGACCAGAGCCTCGCCATCATCGTGCTCGCCGCAGGCCAGGGCACGCGAATGAAGTCCGCGACCCCGAAGCTGCTGCACCCGCTCGCGGGCGCCCCCGTCGTCGGACACGTGCTCGCCACGGCGCGTGCACTCGACGCCGCGCATGTCGTCGCCGTCGTGCGCCACGAGCGAGACCTCGTCGCCGCAGCCGTCGAGGCCGAGCTGCCCGGCGTGCTCATCGTCGACCAGGACGAGATGCCCGGCACCGGTCGCGCGGTCGAGCAGGCGCTCGACGCGCTCCCCGCCGACTTCGACGGCGAGGTGCTCGTGCTCAACGGCGACGTGCCGCTGCTGAACGCAGACACGCTCGCCGGATTCCTCGAGCTGCACCGCGCGCGTTCCGCCGCGGCATCCGTCATGTCCGCGCTCTACGACGACCCGACCGGGTACGGCCGCATCGTGCGCGACAACGCCGGCCAGTTCGACCGCATCGTCGAGCAGAAGGACGCGAACGACGCCGAGCGCGGCATCGGCGAGATCAACGCGGGCATCTACGCGTTCGGCGCGGCGGCACTGCGCGACCAGCTCGCGAACCTCACGACCGACAACGCACAGGGCGAGAAGTACCTCACCGACGTGATCCAGCTGCTGCGCGCGGCGGGCTCCGAGGTCGAGGCCGTGCCCGTGTCCGAGCCGTGGCTCGTCGCCGGCATCAACGACCGTGCCCAGCTCTCCGAGACCGCTGCGCGCCTGAACGCGCTCATCATCCGCGGCTGGCAGTTGAACGGCGTCACGATCGAAGACCCGACCACCACGTGGATCGACCTCACCGTGCGCATCGCGCAGGACGTGACGATCCGCCCCGGTACGCAGCTCAAGGGCGCGACGCTCATCGAGACCGGCGCCGTCGTCGGCCCCGACACGACGCTCACCGACTGCGAGGTCGGCGTGAACGCCGACGTGCGTCGCACCGACGCCACCCTCGCCGTCATCGGCGCGGGTGCCACGGTCGGGCCGTTCTCGTTCCTGCGCCCCGGCACCGTGCTCGGTGCCGACGGCAAGATCGGCGCGTTCGTCGAGACCAAGAACGCCAGCATCGGCACGGGCAGCAAGGTTCCGCACCTGTCCTACGTCGGCGACGCCACGATCGGCGAGCACTCCAACATCGGTGCGGGCTCGATCTTCGCCAACTACGACGGCGTGCGCAAGCACCACTCCGACATCGGATCGCACGTGCGCACCGGGTCTCACGGGGTGTTCGTCGCGCCCGTTAGGATTGGTGACGGCGCCTACACGGCCGCCGGAACCGTCGTCCGAAAAGACGTCCCTTCCGGTGCGCTCGCCGTGAACGTGGCACCGCAACGCAACATCGAGGAGTGGGTCCAGAAGCACCGGGCCGGTACCGCGGCGGCCGACGCCGCCGCCGCCGCCGAGGCATCCGGTTCCGACGCCGACTGAACACGCCGCGCCCAGCGCAGGTGGAGAGGACACACCACATGTCGGGAATCGAAACCACCGGATCGAAGCGGCTCGTGCTGGTTTCGGGGCGTGCGCACCCCGAGCTCGCCGAGGAGATCGCACGTGAGCTCGGCTCGGAGCTCGTGCCGACCGACGCGCGCACCTTCGCCAACGGCGAGATCTACGCGCGATTCGACGAGAGCGTGCGCGGCTCCGATGCGTTCGTCATCCAGTCGCACACCGCGCCGATCAACGAGTGGCTCATGGAGCAGCTCATCATGCTCGACGCCCTCAAGCGAGCCTCCGCCAAGCGCGTCACCGTCGTCGCGCCGTTCTACCCGTACGCGCGCCAAGACAAGAAGGGCCGTGGCCGCGAGCCGATCTCGGCGCGCCTCGTCGCCGACCTGTTCAAGGCCGCGGGCGCCGACCGCATCATGTCGATCGACCTGCACGCCGCGCAGATCCAGGGCTTCTTCGACGGTCCCGTCGACCACCTCTTCGCCATGCCCGTGCTGCTCGAGGAGTTCAAGAACTCGCTCGACCCGTCGACCCTCACGGTCGTCTCGCCCGACATGGGCCGCGTGCGCGTCGCCGACATCTGGAGCGACAAGCTCGGCGTCCCCCTCGCGATCATCCACAAGCGCCGCGACCCGCTCGTGCCGAACCAGGTCTCGGTGCACGAGATCGTCGGCGACGTGAAGGGCCGCGTCTGCCTGCTCGTCGACGACCTGATCGACACCGGACGCACGATCGTGAAGGCCGCAGAAGCGCTCAAGGACGCCGGCGCCATCGGCGTCGTGGTCGCGGCGACGCACGCGGTGTTCTCGCCGCCCGCCACCGAGATCCTGCAGTCCGACTTCATCGACCGCGTCGTCGTCACCGACACGCTGCCCGTGCCCGAAGACAAGCGCTGGGACCGCCTCACGGTGCTGCCCATCGCCCCGCTGCTCGCTCGCGCCATCCACGAGGTCTTCGAAGACGGCTCCGTCACGAGCATGTTCGACGGGGCCGCGTAAGCCCCGATGAGCATCACGACTCCCCGGCCGTGGCTCGCGAGCTACGCCGACGGCGTTCCCGACGACCTCGAGCTGCCAGAGGGCTCCCTGTACGACCTGCTCGCGACCTCGGTCGCCGAGCACCCGGCGAGCGTCGCGCTCGAGTTCTTCGGCCGTGAGACCACCTACGCCGAACTCGGCGAGCAGGTCGAGCGCGCCGCCGAGGGGCTGCGCCTGCTGGGCGTGCAGAAGGGCGACACGGTCGCCATCGTGCTGCCGAACTGCCCCCAGCACATCGTCGCCTTCTACGCGGTGCTGCGCCTCGGCGCGATCGTCATCGAGCACAACCCGCTCTACACGCCGCGCGAGCTCCGCCACCAGTTCGAAGACCATGGGGCCCGCTTCGCGATCGCGTGGGACAACGTGGTCGACAGCATCCGCGAGTTCCCGGTCGACCTCGGCGTGAAGCACGTCATCTCGGTCGACGTCACGCGTGCCATGCCGTTCCTCACGCGCGCGGCCCTCAGACTGCCGATCGCCAAGGCCCGCGAGTCGCGCGCGGCGCTCACCTCGGGCGCCAAGGGCACCTCGACGTGGTCGGACCTCGTCGAGGCCGAGCGCATCGACGCGCACGTCGTCGCGCCCGAGGCATCCGACGTCGCGCTCATCCAGTACACGAGCGGCACCACCGGGTCGCCGAAGGGTGCGACGCTCACGCACCTGAACCTGCTCGCGAACGCGGCGCAGTCGCGCGCGTGGGTGCCGACCATCGAGCGCGGCAACTGCGTCGTCTACGCCGTGCTGCCGATGTTCCACGCCTACGGCCTGACGCTCTGCCTCACGTTCGCGATGAGCATGGGCGCACGCCTCGTGCTGTTCCCGAAGTTCGATCCCGACCTCGTGCTGCCGGTCATCAAGAAGCGGCCGCCGACCTTCCTGCCCGCGGTGCCGCCGATCTACGACCGGCTGACCAAGGCCGCGGCGGCCAAGGGCGTCTCGCTCGAGGGCATCCAGATCGCGATCTCGGGTGCCATGGCGCTGACGCCCGCGGTCGTCGAGCCTTGGGAGGCCGCGACCGGCGGGGTGCTCGTCGAGGGCTACGGGCTCTCCGAGTGCTCGCCCGTGATCTCGGCCAACCCGGTCGCCGCCAACCGCAAGGAGGGCACCATCGGCCTGCCGCTGCCCTCGACCGAGTGCCGCGTCGTCGACCCCGAGAACCCGACGGCCGACGTGCCGCCCGGCGGCGAGGGCGAGCTGCTCGTGCGCGGTCCGCAGGTGTTCCAGGGGTACTGGAAGAAGCCGGTCGAGACCGAGGCCGTCTTCGTCGCCGACCCCGACGGCGGTGCGCCCTGGTTCCGCACGGGCGACATCGTCGCGATCGACGACGAGGGCTTCGTGCGTGTCGTCGACCGCATCAAGGAGCTCATCATTACGGGCGGCTTCAACGTCGCACCCACCGAGGTCGAAGAGGCCCTGCGCACCTATCCCGGCATCGACGACGTCGCCGTGGTCGGGCTGCCCGACCCGCACTCGGGCGAGCAGGTCGTCGCAGCGGTCGTGCTCGCCGACGGCCAGCGCCTCGACGAGGCCGCGATCCGCGAGTTCGCGCGTGAGCGACTCACGCCGTACAAGGTGCCCAAGCGCGTCGTCGAGCTCGACGAGCTGCCGCGGTCGCTCATCGGCAAGGTCCTGCGCCGCGAGGTGCGCAACCGGCTCCTGGCCGGCTGACCCGGTTCGCCCGCATGTCCTTCCTGTCTCCGGATGCCGCCGCCGCCCTCGCGGCGCTGGCGGCCATGCAGGCGGGTGAGGGCGATCCCGCGCCGCTGGACCGGCTGCGCGGCATCCGCTCGCTCGTGACCGCGCTCGAGGCCGACGAGGCCGCGCTCGACGCCGCCCGCGAGGCGGTCGCCGATGGTGCCACCTGGGATGACGTGGCGGATGCCGCCGGTCTCAGCCCCTCTGCTGCGAAGTACCGGTGGGCCGGCGACGATCGCGCGATCGCCGACCGCCAGGAGGCGAGCCGGCAGCGCAAGCGCGAACGCCCGTCGAGCGTGCCCACCGACCTGCCGGGCGAGAGCGTGTCCGAGGCTGCGAGGCGGTTGGGCGTCACCCCGAACGCCGTCTACCAGCGCGTGAACCGCGGACTCGTCGAGGCGCGCACCATCACGCTGCCCGACGGCCGCTCGTACAAGCGGGTGTTCTTCGAGGCCGCAGCCGACACCGCCGACGGCGACTAGCAGCGCACACCGAGTGTCGGCCGAAGATCGGCGCCCGCACGATGTCCGAAGGTGCGCGGTGCGGCCCGCCGCATCGAAGGGTCGGGATCCGGGGTCAGTCGGCGAGCCCGTGCTCGTCGATCCACGTGTGCCACGGAGAGACCCGGTCGAGCCGGATCACGCCGTCGTAGGCCCGTCGAGCATCGAGGAGCTGCACGTGGTCGCCCTGCTGCGATCCCTTGGTCGCATCGAGCGCCGCGGCGGCGCGGTCGCTCGACGTGCGCAGGTCGACGAAGTAGTCGCGGCCGGGGCGCGCTCGCCCGAGTGCTCCGTCGAGGCTCTCGGCATCGGGTTCCGCGAGCGCGGCGATGAACGGGGTGGAGTGGCCGGGGGCATCTTCGGGCGCCGGGCGGTGCAGCCAGGTGCTGCCGCCGCCGTACGCCGAACCGAGGACGACGTAGTCGTCGCCCCAGCGGTCTTCGAGGTGCTGGCCGAGCGTGGTCATGGGCTGCGTGACGAAGGGAGGCGCGAGGAACGGAGACTTCTGCACGTGGCCGTTCGCGGCCGCGACGACGATGCGCGGCTCGCGTTCGAGGATCCAGTCGACGGTGTCGGCCATCGCCCGGTCGCGGATGTTGGCCGGCGGCCAGGTGCGCGTCGGCCCCGCCGTCATCGCGGCGAGGAACGCGTCCGCGGCGCGGGCGCTCTCGGCCGCACGGACGGCGACGGCGACGCGAGCCGGATCGCCGGTCGCAGCGACCGACTCGACGCTGCGCGCGCCCACGCGCTCGACGAGGTCCGAGATGCGTGCCGTCAGTTCGTGCCGCGTCGAGGCGGGCAGCGCCAGGTAGGCATGGATGTCCGGGGCGGCCTGGGCGAGGCCCGACCGGTCGCCGGGCAGGTAGTCGAAGATCGGGAGGAGCTCCGCCCGCACGTGGCGGGCGTACTCGACGTCGACCTCGTCGAGCAGTTCGAGCACGGCCTGCACCGCCGGGAGCGCACTGGCCGCGGAATCCGGCAGGTCCATGCCGTAGAGGCGCACCGGGGCTTCGGGCCCGACGGCGCGTGCACGCATCCACGCCACCTGGTCGAGCATCTCCTGACTCTTGCCGAAGTGATAGGTGAGTCCGCGGTTCAACACCCGCCTCACGCCCGGGCCGCCCGTGCTGATCCAGCGGTCGACCGTGAGCGCCTCGGCGAATCCGCCCTCCATGACCAGGGCGGTGAATCCGGCACGGCGCACGAGGAAGCGGAGGATGCGGTGCCGCACGTCGAGGAACTCGTGCACGCGGTGCATCGATTCGCCGATCGCCACGATGCGGGCGTCGCCCACGATGTCGAGCAACCGCTCGAGATCGCGGTCGTCGTCGGCATCGGGATCGGTCGTCGCGAGGTCGTGGGCGTGGGTGCGCAGCCAGCGGGAGAGGTCGTCGTCCTGGTCGGTCACCGGGCGATGGTACCGGCGAGCGCGTCGGCCGGGACGCGTGGTTCACTCATGGCGGAACGCGGATGCATCGCACCCGGCGCCGTCACGGCCCCCGCGCGCGCTGTGCACCCGGCGCCGGCACGCCCGCCGCGCGACCGGCGACTCAGGTGTTCGTGCCGACGCCGTAGCGCGGCGCGGCCGGGAACATCCCGAAGTTCGCCAGGTGGCGCCGGTCGCCGTTCTGGGCGGTGACGTAGCACTGCCAGCCCGGGCCGCCTGCCGCGAACAGCTCGAACGGGGCTTCGGTCGTCACGTCGTCGGTCGTGCTGCCCGTGGCCGCCGCCGCGAAGGCCGCGCACGTCGACCTGGCGGTCGAGGTCGCGACCGAGAACGTGGAGAGCACGATCGGCAGCACCATGCCGGCGAGCGCGACGAGCACCGCGATGCGGATCGCGCGTTGGCGCCCGGGGCGTCGTGGCCGGTCGGCCGGCTCGTAGCCGGCGAGTTCGGGGTGTTCGTCGGTCATCGTGTCGCCTCGATCGAGATGGAGATGATGCCGGCGACGGCCGCGAGCAGCACCGTGGCGGCGACGCCGAGCATCACCAGGGGGGAGGGCGGAACGATCTCGCGCCGGGCGCCGAGCTGCCGTCGACGCACGGTGCCGTGGGCGACCGCGACCGCCGCGAGCACGAACAGCACGACGCCGGCGGTGGAGAGGGCCGGTTGGTTCGAGCTCAGGCCGTCGCGGAGCGCGAGCACGGCGTTCACGGCGATGGCCAGGCCGGTGCGGCTCCAGGCCAGCGCGGTGCGCTCGGGCTGCAGTCCCGGGTCGCGGGGGAGCGATGCGTGCGTCTCGGCGGTCATGCGCGGCTCATCGGGAGATCAGGATCAGGACGGCGATCACGGCCGCGGCCAGGAGCGCGATGGCCGAGAGGAGCGGGATCGCGATGCTCTGGGGGAGCGGTCGGCCGGTGCGCATCGCGATCTCGTTCGCGCGCCAGCGCACGTACGAGAGGCCGCCGAGCATCGCGGCGACGATCGCCAGGCCGACGGCGAGGATCAGCACCACGATGCGCGGGCCGATCTGCTGGGCGAACTCGAACAGGAGCACCCCGCCGGCGAGCAGCGCGAGCGCGGTGCGGATCCAGGCGAGGAAGGTGCGCTCGTTGGCCAGCGTGAAGCGGTAGTCGGGGTCGTGGCCCTCGCTCTGCCACCTCGCCTTGCGCATGCACCCTCACTCGTCGTTGGATCGGCCGAAGCCGGGGCGGGTGGGCAGGGCCCGAAACGCACTCGGCCCCGGGCTCGCGCCCGGGGCCAAGATTACCCGCGAGACCGGGTCAGTGGGTCGACGGCGTCGTGGCGATCTCGGTGCGGTCGCCAGACCAGAGCGTGTGGAACACGCCCTCCTTGTCGATGCGCTTGTAGGTGTGCGCACCGAAGAAGTCGCGCTGGCCCTGCACGAGGGCGGCCGGCAGGCGGTCGGCGCGCAGGCCGTCGTAGTACGCGAGCGACGAGCCGAATGCCGGTGCCGGGATGCCGGTCTCGACCGAGCGCACGACGACGCGGCGCCAGGCGGCCTGCGCACGCGTGAACGCCTCGGCGAAGTACGGCGCCGAGAGCAGCAGCTCGAGGTCGGGCGTCTCGGCGTAGGCGTCGGCGATGCGGTTCAGGAACTGTGCGCGGATGATGCAGCCGCCGCGCCAGATCTTCGACACGGCGCCGAGGTCGATGTTCCAGTCGTACTCGACGGCGCCGGCGCGGATCGCGTCGAAGCCCTGCGAGTAGGCGACGATCTTCGAGGCGTAGAGCGCGAGGCGCACGTCTTCGATGAACGCGTCGACCTGGTCGGCCGGGATGCGGTCGGCCTCGTCGGGGCCGGTGAGGCCCTTGGCGGCGGCGCGCTGCTCGGGGTGCGACGACAGGCCGCGGGCGAAGACGGCCTCGGCGATGTTCGAGACGGGCGTGCCGAGGCTGAGCGCGGTCTGCACGGTCCAGACGCCGGTGCCCTTCGAGCCGGCCTCGTCGAGGATGACGTCGACCAGCGGCTTGCCGGTCTCGGCGTCGACCTGCTTGAGCACCTCGGCGGTGATCTCGATGAGGTAGGACTCGAGCTCGCCGCGGTTCCACTCGGCGAAGACCTCGGCGATCTCGGCGGGGGTCTTGCCCGTGCCGCGGCGGATGAGGTCGTAGGCCTCGGCGATGAGCTGCATGTCGGCGTACTCGATGCCGTTGTGGATCATCTTCACGAAGTGGCCGGCGCCGTCGTGGCCGATGTGCGTGACGCAGGGCTCGCCCTCGGCGATCGCGGCGATGGACTTCAGGATCGGGCCGAGCGTGACCCACGACTCGTCGGAGCCGCCGGGCATGATCGAGGGGCCGTTGAGCGCGCCCTCTTCGCCGCCGGAGATGCCGGCGCCGACGAAGTTGATGCCGGTCTCGCGCACCGCCTTCTCGCGGCGGATGGTGTCGGTGAAGAGCGCGTTGCCGCCGTCGACGATGATGTCGCCGGGCTCGAATCGGCTCGCGAGTTCGGAGATGACGGCGTCGGTGCCCTTGCCGGCCTGCACCATGATGATCGCGGTGCGGGGCTTGGCGAGCGAGGCGACGAACTCGTCGTAGGTCTCGGAACCGACGAATCCGGCCTCGGGGTGCTCTTCGAGCAGTGTCGCGGTGCGCTCGTAGGAGCGGTTGAACACGGCGACCGTGTTGCCCTCGCGGCTCGCGAGGTTGCGGGCGAGGTTCGAACCCATGACGGCGAGTCCCACGACTCCGATGTTGGCTACGGCTTCAGGCACGAACACACTCCTCGTGAAGTTTGCTGGGGATGAGTCAAGCGTACTGTGAGCGCGCCTCACCGTTGCGCGCTGTTGCTGAGAGGTCACGACGACCGCTCGGCGACGAACCGGCGGGTGACCGCGATGTCGCGCCCGCCGAGACCGCGTTCGACGAGCTCGTCGAAGGCCGCACGCAGGGTCGGCAGCAGCACTGGGTCGGTGCCGGTGGCGGCCGCCGCCTCTGCGGCGAAGCGCAGGTCCTTGACCATGTACTCGGCGACGCCCGACGGGGAGTCGTCTCCGGAGACGAGCTTCTCCATGCGGCTCGCGAGCAGGTTCGATCCGGCGTAGCCGCCCGCGAGCAGGCTGAAGAGCGCTTCGAGGTCGAGACCCGAACGCTCGGCGAGCACCGCGGCCTCGCCCAGGGCGAGGATCGTGGCCGACACGATGAGCTGGTTGCACGCCTTGGCGACCTCGCCCGCGCCGAGCGGGCCGAGGCGCACGGGGGTGCCGCACGGGGCGAGCAGGTCGGCGGCGCGGGCCGCGTCGGCCCCGTCGCCGCCCAGCATGATCGACAGCGTTCCGGCCGTCGCGCCGTCTTCACCGCCGGACACCGGGCAGTCCACGACGTGGATCCGGCCGTCGGATGCCGCGGCGAGCCGTTCGGCGAGCGCGCGCACCTCGGGCGCCGACGAGGTCGACCCGATCATGAGGAGCGAGTCGCCCTCGCGTTCGAGCAGGCCGGCGAGGAGTCCCTCTGGCCCGTCGAGCACCTGCTCGAGCTGGGGCAGGTCGGGCAGCATCGCGAGCACGGCGCCGGAGCGGAGGCCGAGCTCGCGCGGGGTCCCGGCCCACTCGGCGCCCAGCGAGACGAGGTCGGGCTGCGGTCGGCGCGCGGTGATGACGACCGGCCCGCCCGCGCCGATGAGGCGCTCTGCCATGCGGCCGCCCATGGAGCCGAGCCCGACGATGCCGATGGCGAGGTCGGTGCGGGGCGACCCGGTCGCGGGTCGGGCGGGGGAGTGATGTTCGGCGTTGGACATGTCGACAGCATATCCGACAGCCAACCTGTCGAACATCGTTCAACATGATGAATCTCGGGTATGCTGGGTGCCAGACCGCTCCGGAGGGGCCTGCACGGCCCGCCGCAACGAAGGGGAAGACCGGATGCCCGACTCGAACAACCGCCTGCGCGCCGTGGTGGCGGTGCCGCTCTCAGAGGAGCTGTGCCGGCTCGTCGAGGAGCTCGAGCCGCGCCTCGAGGTCGTGCGCGACCACGCGCTCGTGCGTCCGATGCGCGGCCCGGCCGATTGGTCGGGCGACCCGGCTCACAAGCGCACGCCGGAGCAGCAGTCCGCGTTCGACGCCATGGTCGACTCCGCCGACGTGCTGTTCGGCATCCCCGACGTCGAGCCGGCGGCCCTCGCCCGCACGGCGCGGGCGAACCCGCGCCTTCGGTGGGTCATGACGACCGCGGCCGGGGGCGGCAGCCAGGTCAAGGCGGCCGGTCTCGAGCGAGAGCTGCTCGATCGCATCGCCTTCACCACCAGTGCGGGGGTGCACGGCGGGCCGCTCGCCGAGTTCGCCGTGTTCGGCGTGCTCGCGGGCGCGAAGCACCTGCCGAGGCTCATCGCCGACCAGCGGTCGAAGACCTGGCCCGAGCGCTGGGAGATGCGCCAGCTCGACGAGATGACCGTGCTCGTGGTCGGCCTCGGCGGCATCGGCTCCGAGTGCGCGCGCCGGTTCAGCGCGCTCGGCGCCCGCGTCTGGGGCACGACCCGCAGCGGCGAGCCCGTCGACGGCGTCGACCGGCTCGTGCCGATCGACGAGCTCGAGGGTGCGGTCGGCCAGGTCGATGCGATCGTCACGACGCTGCCGGGCACCGAGGCCACCCATCACCTCGTGGGCGAACGGATCCTGGCCGCCGTGCGGCCGGGCGTCATCGTCGCCAACGTCGGGCGCGGTACGGTGATCGACGAGGCGGCGCTCATCACGGCGCTCGACGACGGGCGGGTCGGCTTCGCCGCGCTCGACGTCTTCGAGTCCGAGCCGCTGTCGGTGGAGTCGCCGTTGTGGTCGCACCCCTCCGTGCTCGTGAGTCCGCACACCGCGGCGCTCTCGCGCAAGGAGGAGGAGCGCATCGCCCGACGGTTCGCCGACGACGCCTCCCGGTTCCTCGACGGGCTGCCGATGCGCAGCGTGGTGGACACGGTCGAGTTCTACTGATCCCGCGGCTGCCCGCGGACGGAGGGGATGGCATGTCCGACGAGTCCGACGCGAAGGCCGACCGCCAGGGACGCGACCCGGCGCCCGCCGTCACGCGCAGCATGGCGATCCTCGGGCTGCTGGCCGAGGCATCCGGACCCCTCACCCTCACCGAGATCGCGGGCGGGCTGGGGCTCGCGAAGTCGTCGACCATGAACCTCTGCCTCGCGCTCGAGTCGGCCATGATGGTGCAGCGCGTGCCGCTCGGCTACCAGTTGGGCCGCCGCACGATCGAGCTGGGCGGGGCGTACGCGGCGCAGTTCAGCCAGGTGCGCGAGTTCTACACGGTCTGCGAGACGTCGCCCGTGCTGGTGCACGAGGTCGTGCAGGTCGCGATGCTCGACGACACCGAGGCCCTCTACCTCGCACGCCACGAGGGCTCGCGCAGCGTCAGGTTCGGCACGCCGCTCGGGTCGCGCCTGCCCGCGGCCCTCAGCGCGACGGGCAACGCCCTGCTCATGTCGATGAGCGATGCGGATGTCGCGACGCTCCTCGAGGGCACCGCGCCGTTCCCGCGGCTCACCGACCGCAGCATCCGCGACATCCCCGACCTGCTGGTGAAGCTCGCCGCCGCGCGCGACCGAGGCTGGGCACTCGACGACGGGGAGTCCTTCCCCGGCATCGTCGGGGTCGCCGTGCCGCTCGAGGGCTGGGCGCCGAGCGACCCGAGCCTCGCGCTCGGCGTCGCGCTGCCGGTCGCCGAGGCGACGCCCGGCCGGGTGGCCTCCGTCGCCGCGGCGCTCGTCGACGCCGCCGCTCGCCTGACGAACCCGTTGGCCGGCGCTCGAGCCCGCTGAGCCCCGGACGGCGTCGCGCGGGCTGGCGGCCGCGGCCGGCATCCGCTCGCTCCCTTCGTGCCGCGCATGCGACGGCGTGCCTTCGGCGTGCCATCGGCGTGCCTTCGGCGTGCCCGGGCGGGTGCCCGCAGCATCCGCTCGCCTGAAAGCGGTTCAAAGGGTTGAACTCTGTACATCAGGTTGGTACAGTGGCCGTCATCGCACCCCATGCGAGCCGATCAAAGGAGATGGGACATGACCGGTACCGCCCCCGCACCCACCGCGGTGAACGACGATCCCGAGTACGCCGCGAACCTCAAGCGCGCGACCTACGCGTCGAGCATCGGCAGTGCGCTGGAGTACTTCGACTTCGCGCTGTACGGCCTCTCGACGGCGCTGATCTTCAACGTGCTGTTCTTCCCGCAGGACGACCCGGCCATGGCCACGGTCGCCGCGTTCGCCACCTACGGCGTCGGCTTCCTCGCCCGCCCGTTCGGCGGCCTCTTCTTCGGACGCCTCGGCGACCGACTCGGCCGCAAGTGGGTGCTCGTCGTCACGATCATGCTCATGGGCGGCGCCTCGACCGCGATCGGCCTGCTGCCGACCTACGAGGCCATCGGCATCTGGGCGCCGATCCTGCTCGTCACGATGCGCCTGCTCCAGGGCTTCGGAGCGGGCGCCGAACAGGCCGGCTCGACCGTGCTCATGGCCGA
Organism: Agromyces sp. CF514; assembly: GCF_900113185.1. Lineage (NCBI taxonomy): Bacteria > Bacillati > Actinomycetota > Actinomycetes > Micrococcales > Microbacteriaceae > Agromyces > Agromyces sp. CF514. The sequence goes on from NZ_FOZD01000001.1 coordinate 1,791,119, forward strand.
GTACGCGCCCGTGCGCCGCCGCGGCTTCTTCTCGTCGCTGCCGTTCATCGGCATCCAAGCGGGCACGCTGCTCGCCGCGCTCGTGTTCAGCCTCATCACGCTGCTGCCCGAGGAGGCGCTGCTCAGCTGGGGTTGGCGCGTGCCGTTCCTCGCGTCGTTCCTGCTGATCCTCGTGGCGCTCTTCATCCGCATGCGCCTGAAGGAGACGCCGACGTTCGTCGAGCTCGAGAAGCACGAGCAGATCGCCGAGAAGCCCGTCAAGGAGATCTTCACGAAGGGCCTGCCCGGCGTCATCGTCGGCATCGGCCTGCGCATGGCCGAGAACGGCGGCTCCTACATGTTCCAGGCCCTCGCGCTCGCCTTCTTCGTGTCGGTCGTCGGCCCCGACGCCGACAAGAGCCTGCTCACCTGGGGCGTCACGCTCGGTTCGCTGCTCGGCATCTTCACGGTGCCGCTCACCGGTGCGATCTCCGACCGCGTCGGCCGCCGCAACGTCTACCGCTTCGGCGCCGTGTTCATGCTCCTCTACGCCGTGCCCGCCTGGTGGCTCATCTCGCTCGGCAGCTACCCCGTCGCGATCGCCGCGGTCGCGGTCGGCATCGGCATCGCCGTGAACACCATGCTCGGCCCGCAGTGCGCGATGCTGCCCGAGCTCTTCGGCAACCGCCACCGCTACCTCGGCGTCGCGATGGCCCGCGAGCTCTCGGCCGTGCTGGCCGGCGGCGTCGCCGGCGTGCTCGGCGCGTACCTCATCGCCGTGAGCGGCGGCAACTGGCTGCTGCTCGCGATCTACATGATCGTGCTCGCCCTCATCACGACCGCCGCCACGTTCCTCGTGCCCGAGACGCTGCGCCGCGACCTCACCCGCACCGACGACGCGATCAAGGTCTCGAGCACCGAGTCCGGCGACGACGTCGACGCGACCACGCTCTCGATCCGGACCATCCAGTGGTGACGGGCTCCGCCGCCTTCGACCTCACCGGGCGCACCGCGCTCGTCACGGGGTCGGGCCAGGGCATCGGGAGGGCGCTCGCCGCGGGCCTGGCAGCCGCGGGTGCGACGGTCGTCGTGCACGGGCGCGACGCCGGGAAGGCGGCGCGCGCCGCCGACGAGATCGCCTCCGCGACCGGTGCGCGCACCCTCAGCGCGGTCTTCGACGTGACGGATGCCGCGGCGGTCGACGCCGGCATCGCCGCCGTCGAGGCCGAGCTCGGCACGCCCGACATCGTGGTCAACAACGCCGGGATCCAGCGCCGCGCGCCGATCGCCGAGTTCACCGACGCGGACTGGCACGACCTCGTCGAGACGAACCTCACGAGCGCGTTCCGCCTCTCGCGCCGCGTGGCCCGCGGCATGATCGAACGCGGCTCGGGCAAGCTCATCCAGATCGGCAGCGTGCAGTCGCTGCTCGCACGGCCCTCGATCGCCCCGTACGCGGCGACGAAGGGCGCGATCGTGATGCTCACCAAGGGCCTCTGCGCCGACCTCGCGCCGCACGGCGTGCAGGCCAACGCCATCGCCCCCGGGTACTTCGAGACCGAGCTCACGAAGGCGCTCGTCGCCGACGAGGAGTTCTCCGCCTGGGTGCGCGGACGCACCCCCGCCGGGCGTTGGGGGCGGGTCGACGACCTCGTCGGCGCCCTCGTCTTCCTCGCGAGCAGCGCGAGCGACTTCGTGAACGGCCAGACGATCCACGTCGACGGCGGCATGACGGCGGTGGTCTGATGCGCATCGCCAGGCTCGCCACGCCCGCCGGGCCGGTCCATGTCCGCGAGTCCGTCGACGGCTGGGTGCCGATCGAGGACCCGTACACCGCGTTCGCCGAGGGGAGGAGCCCGGTCGACGCTGGGACTCCGATCCTCGGCGAGCTCCTTCCCCCGAGCGCGCCGCTCGTCGTCGTGGGCATCGCCCAGAACGGGCCCGAGCACGCCTCGCCCGTGCAGGCGTGGCTCAAGAGTCCGCGGTCCGTCGTGGCATCCGGAGTGCCCGTGACGCTGCGCCGCGACGCGGGCGTCACGGTCGCCGAGGGGGAGATCGCGATCGTCATCGGTCGTGACACCACGGGCCTCACCTTCGAGAACGCCCACGAGTACGTGCTCGGCGTCACGGCCGTGAATGACCTGTCGAGCCCCGACCGGGCCGCGGTCGACCCGCGCAACTTCGAACCGAAGGCCGGCGAGGGGTACACGCCGCTCGGCCCGGTGATCGATACCGGCGCCGACCTCGACGACGTGTCGCTCGAGTTCTTCGTCGACGGCGTGCTCGCCGGCGCGACGAGCAGCCGCGCGCTGCCCTCGTCGCCGCGTGCGTGCCTCGCCTACCTCGCCGAGTGGACCACGCTCGGCCCGGGCGACGTCGTCATGACCGGGGCGCCGACCTCGCAGGCGCCCATCGACCCCGGTGCGATCGTCGAGATCGTGGTCGCCGGCGTGCGACTCGTCACGCCGACCCGCTGAACCGTCCGCAACCCAGGAGATCCCGTGTCGAACCTCGGCGTCGTCGCCCACGCGGCCGACGACCTGCGCGTCGAAGCGCTGCCAGAACCCTCACCCGCCGCTGACGAGGCGGTGCTCGAGATCGCCTACGGCGGCGTCTGCGGCTCCGACCTGCACTACTGGCGCCACGGTGCGGCCGGCGCCTCGGTGCTGCGCGAGCCCATGGTGCTCGGCCACGAGATCGCGGGCACGGTCGTGGTCGCTGCCCTCGACGGATCCGGCCCGGTGGTCGGCACGCGGGTCGCGGTGCACCCGTTGACGCCGAAGGGCGACGGCGCGACCCCGTGGCCCGCGGACCGGCCCAACCTCGCACCGGCCTCGAGCTACCTCGGCTCGGCGCTGCACCTGCCGCACACGCAGGGCGGGTTCGCCCGCCGCGTCGCGCTGCCCACGCGCCTGCTGCACGCCGTGCCCGACGGGCTGCCGCTCGAGGTCGCCGCGCTCGCCGAGCCGGCCGCCGTCGCGTGGCACGGCCTCGAACGCGCGGGCGACGTGCGCGGCGCGCGCGTGCTCGTGATCGGAGCCGGACCCATCGGCCAACTCGTCGTCGCCGTCGCCCGCCACCACGGCGCAGCCGAGGTCGTCGCGACCGACCTGCACGACCTGCCGCGGCGACTCGCCGAGCAGCACGGCGCGAGCACGATCGACGCGACGGATGCCGCGGCCATCGCCGCGCTCCACGCCGACGTCGTCGTCGAGTCGAGCGGCACCGTGCCGGGACTCGCGAGCGCCATCGCGGCCTGCCGACGCGGCGGCACGATCGTGCTGCTCGGCCTGCAGCGCGCAGGAGACGTCCCCGCCGCGATCGCGACGGCGATCACCCGCGAGCTCACGATCACCGGGTCCTTCCGCTTCGCCGACGAGTTCGACGACGTCATCGCGGCGCTCGCCGACGGCAGCCTCGACGTCTCGGGCATCGTCACGCACGTGCTGCCGGCCGAGCGGGCGATCGAGGCGTTCGGCATCGCGGCCGATGCCTCCGTCTCATCGAAGGTGCTGCTCGACTTCACGGCCGATCAGGCGCACGATCCGGCCGTCGACGCGCCCTCGGGATCCATCGGGTAGACTCGGCTGCGAACTTCGGCGAGGGATCCCGCGCCATCCGAGCGATCGGGCGGCGCACGGCATCCGTGATCGACGCGGTGGGAGCAGGCTCCACGGCTATTCCTCACGCATCCGCGCATCGTGCATGCAGCGGCGTTCGAGTTGAAGACATCAGACCCACGATCTGGGCCGCCAGAGCACCGAGCTTGGGCCCGCAAGGAGAACATCATGACTGACGACAACAAGGTCGTCGCGGACGTCCGCGACGCATTCGGCAAGGGCGCTGCCCGCAAGATCCGCGCCGCCGGCAAGATCCCCGCCGTGATCTACGGCCACGGCACCGAGCCCCAGCACGTCACGCTGCCCGGCCACCAGGTCGCGCTGCTGATCCGCAAGGCGAACGCAGTGCTCGAGCTCGACATCGCGGGCAAGGGCCAGCTCGTGCTCGTCAAGGACGTGCAGAAGGACCCCGTGCACCAGATCATCGAGCACATGGACCTCATCGTCATCAAGAAGGGCGAGAAGGTCCAGGTCGAGGTCCCCGTGCACCTCGAGGGCGAGACCGCTGCCGGCACCATCGCCGACGTCGACTCGCACACGCTGCTCCTCGAGGTCGAGGCGACCCACATCCCCGAGAGCGTCGTCGTCTCGGTCGAGGGCCTCGAAGAGGGCTCGCAGATCCACGCCAAGGACGTCGAGCTGCCCAAGGGCGCCTCGCTCGTCACCGACGGCGACGCCCTCGTCGTCAACGTGCACACCCCGCAGAAGGCCGACCTCGGCGAAGAGGCCGCAGAGGCCGAGGGCGAGGCCGAGGCTGCTGCCGAGGCTCCCGCCGAAGAGGCTGCAGCCGAGTAATCTCAGCGCACGCACGCCGATCGGGCCTGCGGCATCGCATCCGGGTACGCTCGGATGCGGGCCGCGGGCCCGTTCCCGTTTCGCGGCCCGCCGCACCGACCACCCGCGAGCACCGGCTCGCCCGCATCGAACGGAGGCCGACCATGGGTCTGACCGACCTGTTCCGCCCCCGCCGGAAGGAAGACCCCACCGTGGCTGCGAACACCTGGCTCGTCGTGGGCCTCGGCAACCCCGGAGCCCCCTACGCCGGCAACCGGCACAACGTCGGCCAGATGGTCGTCGACGAGCTCGCGACCCGCATCGGGGCGACCTTCAAGACGCACAAGACGCCGTCGCGCGTCGCCGAGGGCTTCGTTCGGCCCGGCGGTCCCAAGCTCGTGCTCGCGAAGTCGAACGGCTACATGAACACCTCGGGCGGGCCCGTCTCGGCGCTGCTCAAGTTCTACGGGCTCGAGCCCGATCGCCTCATCGTCGTGCACGACGAGCTCGACATCCCATTCGACACCGTGCGCCTCAAGGCGGGCGGCGGGCACGGCGGCCACAACGGCCTCCGCGACATCCTGAAGGCGACCGGCAATGCCGACTTCACTCGCGTGCGCGTGGGCGTCGGGCGCCCGCCCGGCCGCCAGGACGCGGCCGACTACGTGCTCAAGGACTTCTCGGGCACCGAGCGGGCGACGCTGCCCAACCTGATCTCGGATGCCGCAGACGCCGTCGAGGCGATCGCCGACGTGGGTCTCGTGGCGGCGCAGCAGAAGTTCCACTCGCCGGCCTGATCGGGCGGGCGGCGGTCTCGACCGTCCTCAGCGGTGTGCCGACGGCGACCGACGGCCGCGCTCAGATGAGCGAGCGCAGGTACTCCTCGGGCGCGAGCCCCGCGGCGCGCGAGCGCTGCAGGAGCCGGTCGTGCTCCTCGGTCGAGAGCTCGACGGTGAGCTGGTGCCAGGCGTCGGGCGCGTCGTCGAACGAGAAGAGCGCGTCGTCCTCGGCACCCGCGGCCTCGGCGGCCACCGGAACCGAGGCATCGATGACGGATGCCGCGTCGAGCTCGAGCTCGACGTCGTCGATCGCCTCGACGGCGGCCGCGGCATCCGTTCCGCCGGAGCCGTCGCGCCACCCGGGACCGGATGGAATCACCGCCTTGCCGCTGCGGTACGCCTCGGCGACCGCGCGGGCCCGGGTGTCGGCGGCCTCGTTCATGGGGTGTCCGACGTGGCCCTTGACCCACTCGAACCGGTAGCGGCGGCCGACGAGCTCGTCGTCGAGCTCCTTCAGCAGTTCGACGTTGAGCACGGGCTTGCCGTCGGCCTTGCGCCAGCCCTTGCGCTTCCAGCCGGGCATCCACTTCGTGATGCAGTTGATGACGTACTGGCTGTCGCAGAGCACCAGCAGGTCGTCGTCGAGGTGGGCGGTCGCTCGGAAGAGCTCGAGCACGGCCTTCAGCTCGCCCTGGTTGTTCGTCGCGTGCTTCCATCCGCCGGCGCCCCAGCGGTCGTCGTCGACGTACCAGGCCCACCCGGCGGGGCCGGGGTTTCCGAGGGCGGATCCGTCGGCGGCGGCAGTGATCACGGGTGTCCTCCAGGGGGTTCGGTGCGGCGCCCATCGTATCGGGCGGCACCGACGGCAGCCCGACCGCCGTTCGGTCGTGGCCGGGCGGCGGCCGTGTCCGAGGCCGCGCGTAGACTCGCAAGGTGATTCTGCAGGGCTTGAACACGGCGCTTTCGCGCGCCTCCACGATCGACCGCGCCCTGGGCGAAGCTCTACGGAGCGCCGACTTCTCGGCGCCCGACGGCATCGACGCGCCGCTGCTGGCCGGCCTGCTGCAGCGCCGCACCGAGGCCGGGCTCGCGCCGGCGCTGCTCGTCATCACCGCGACGAGCCGCGAGGGCGAGCAGGTGCGCACCGCGATCGCGCCGTACCTCGACGGCGCAGAGGTGCTCGAGTTCCCCGCATGGGAGACCCTGCCGCACGAGCGCCTGAGTCCCTCCGCCGAGACCGTCGGTCGCAGGCTGCACGCCCTCCGACGCATGCACGACTGGCAGCAGGCCGGCTCGCGGCATCCGCTCGTGATCGTCGCCTCGGTGCGCGCTGCGCTGCAACCGCTCGCCGACAACCTCACCGAGCACGCGCCCATCGAGCTCGTGCCGGGCGGTCGGGGCTACGACCTGCCCGAGATCTCCCGCACGCTCGTCGACCTCGCCTACGCGCGCGTCGACATGGTGTCGCGGCGCGGCGAGTTCGCGCTCCGCGGCGGCATCCTCGACGTGTTCCCGCCGACCGCCGACCACCCGGTGCGCGTCGAGTTCTTCGGCGACGAGGTCGAAGAGCTGCGGGCGTTCTCGGTCGCCGACCAGCGCTCGCTGCCCGACGTCGTCGAGCGCGTCGAGCTCGCGCCGAGCCGTGAGCTGCTGCTCACGCCGTCGGTGCGTCAGCGCGCCCGCGAGATGGTGCACGAGTTCCCGAGCATGGCCGGCCTGCTCGAGAAGATCGCCGAGGGCATCCCCGTCGAGGGCATGGAGTCGCTGGCGCCCGCGCTGCTCGAACGCCTCGTGCCGTTCGCGCACTACCTGCCGGTCGGCGCGGCCGTCGCCGTGCTGCACCCCGAGCGCGTCTCGGGGCGTGCGGTCAGCCTCGCCGAGACCAACCGCGAGTTCCTCGGCGCGGCCTGGAGCGCGGCCACGGCCGGCGCCGACGCGCCGATCGACCTCGCCTCGGGCGACTTCCTCACGGTGCGCGAGTTCCGTGAGGCCGTGCTGTTCAGCGCGCCGGGCGAACCCGACCCGAAGCGCGTGTGGTGGACCTTCACGAACTTCGACATGGGCGACGCCGCGGCCGTCGTCGCGGCGTCGGCCGGCGGTGAGGCGGCCGAGTCCGCGTCCCGCCTCGCCTCCGAGTACGTGCGCGTCGCGGCCGATGCGATGCCGAGCTTCGCGGGCAACGTCGCGGGCGCGGTCGAGCACGTCGGGCAGCGACTGCGCGACGGCTGGAGCCTCGTCGTGGCGTCCGAGGGTCAGGGGCTCGTCGAACGCGCCCGCGACGTGCTCTCCGAGGCAGGGTTCGCGGCCCGCACCGTCGAGGCCGTGCCCGACGAGCTCGAGCCGGGTGTCGCCTACCTCGTCCGCGCGGGCGCCGCACGCGGCTTCGAGGTGCCCGAGGTCAAGCTGGGTCTCCTCTCCGAGGCGGAGTTCTACGGGCGCGCTGCGGGCTACGAGGCGCGCCGCAGCGCCAAGCTCGCGCCGCGGCGTCGCAATGTCGTCGACCCGCTGCAGCTCAAGGCCGGCGACTTCGTCGTGCACCAGACCCACGGCATCGGCCGGTTCGTCGAGATGGTGCAGCGCGAGGTCGCGACCGGCAGCCGCCCCACCGGCCCGAGCCGCAGGGCGGGCATCGCCCAGCAGCCCAAGGCCGTGCGCGAGTACCTCGTGCTCGAGTACGCGGCCTCCAAGCGCGGCCAGGCGGGCGACCGGCTGTTCGTGCCGACCGACCAGCTCGACCTGCTCTCGCGCTACGTCGGCGGCGAGGCCCCCTCGCTCTCCAAGATGGGCGGCAGCGACTGGTCGCAGGCCAAGGGCAGGGCTCGCAAGGCCGTGCGCGACATCGCCGTCGAGCTCGTGAAGCTCTACTCGGCGCGCATGGCGGCGAAGGGCCACGCGTTCGGCCCCGACACCCCGTGGCAGCACGAGCTCGAAGAGGCGTTCCCGTTCACCGAGACGCCCGACCAGGTGCAGACCATCGACGAGATCAAGGCCGACATGGAGCGGCCGATCCCGATGGACCGCCTGCTCGCGGGCGATGTCGGCTTCGGCAAGACCGAGGTGGCGGTGCGTGCGGCCTTCAAGGCCATCCAAGACGGCAAGCAGGTCGCCATGCTCGTGCCGACCACGCTGCTCGTGAAGCAGCACCTCGAGACCTTCACCGAGCGCTTCGCCGGGTTCCCCGTGCACGTGCGCGCCCTCAGCCGCTTCCAGACCGACAAGGAGGCGCGCGAGACCATCGCCGGCCTCGGCGACGGCACGGTCGACATGGTGATCGGCACGCACCGCATCCTCACCGAGAAGGTGGTGTTCAAAGACGTCGGCCTCGTCATCATCGATGAAGAGCAGCGGTTCGGCGTCGAGCACAAGGACGCGCTGAAGAAGCTCAAGACCAACGTCGACATCCTCGCGATGAGCGCCACGCCGATTCCTCGTTCGCTCGAGATGGCGGTCACCGGCATCCGCGAGATGTCCACCCTCGCGACCCCGCCCGAAGACCGGCATCCGATCCTCACGTTCGTCGGCCCCTACTCCGAGCAGCAGGTCGCGGCCGCCATCCGGCGCGAGATGCTGCGCGAGGGGCAGGTCTTCTTCGTGCACAACCGCGTCTCGTCGATCAACCGGGTCGCGGCGCAGCTGTCCGAGCTCGTACCCGAGGCGCGCATCGCGGTCGCGCACGGCCAGCTCAACGAGCACGTGCTCGAGCAGATCGTCAACGACTTCTGGGAGCGCAAGTTCGACGTGCTCGTGTCGACCACGATCATCGAGACCGGCCTCGACATCTCGAACGCGAACACGATCATCATCGACCGGGCCGACAAGTACGGCCTGAGCCAGTTGCACCAGCTGCGCGGTCGCGTCGGCCGAGGTCGGGAGCGCGCCTACGCGTACTTCCTCTGGGACCCGGCGAAGCCGCTCAGCGAGACCGCGCACGACCGGCTCTCGACGATCGCAGCCAACAACGATCTCGGCTCGGGCATGCAGGTCGCCCTCAAAGACCTCGAGATCCGTGGCGCGGGCAACCTGCTGGGCGGCGAGCAGGCCGGCCACATCGCGGGCGTCGGCTTCGACCTGTACCTGCGCATGATCGGCGAAGCCGTCTCGACGTTCCGCGGCGACGTCGCCGAGGGCCAGACCGAGCTCCGACTCGAGCTGCCCATCGACGCGCACATCCCCGAGGACTACGTCGACTCCGAGCGCCTGCGCCTCGAGGCCTACCAGAAGCTCTCCGCCGCGAGCGGACCCGCGGCGAAAGAGGAGCAGCTCGGCCATGTGGTCGACGAGCTCGTCGACCGCTACGGCGCCCCGCCCGAGGCCGTGCAGAACCTCGTCGCCGTGTCGAGGCTTCGCAGGCTGGCGCAGTTCGCGGGGCTCTCCGACGTCATCGCAACGGGCACCAAGCTGCGCATCGCGCCCGCGAACATCCCCGACTCGCGCCGCGTTCGTCTCGAGCGCATGTACCCGGGGGCCAAGCTCGTCGCGGCGAGCGACGTGATCCTCGTGCCGTTCCCCGTGCGGGGCGGCGAGATGCCCGGCGACGCCGAACTCATCGAGTGGGTCTCGAACCTCATCACCGCGATCTTCCCGCTGCCCGAGGCGGCGGGTGCGGCCGGCGCGACGGGAACGGCATCGGCCGCGGGCGGAGTCGCCTAGACCGCGGTGGCCTGGCCGCGGCATCCGCTCGCCCGCGGCATCCGCTCGTCCTGAATTACAGTCAGCGCGAGAAGGGACCGCCCGGCCCGCCCGCCGCGCCCTGCGTGCGGTACTGCCGCGACCGCACGGTGACGGCGAGGCCCGACAGCACGATCGCGATGCCCGAGCCGAGCAGCACCGCGAGGGTGCCCTCGTTGGCGACCTCGGTGTCGCCGGCGAAGGCGAGCTCGTTCATGAGCAACGAGACCGTGAACCCGATGCCGCCGAGCGTGCCGACCATGGCGAGGTCGCCGATCGTGAGCGACTGGCCGGTGCGCCGCCTCGCCACGAGCAGGCCGATGCCGCCGGCGAGCATGATGCCCACGATCTTGCCGACCGGGAGGCCGACGAGGATGCCCCAGAACGCCGGGTCGAGCTCGCTCGGGCTGACCTGGGGGATCGGCACCATCGCGGCGGAGAGCGCGAACAGCGGCAGGATGACCCCGTTCGAGACGGGCTCGAGCCCGTGCACCGCCCGGCCGCCCGGTCGGCGAGCCATGACGAACCCGAGCGCGACGCCTGCGATCGTCGCGTGCACTCCCGACTGGTAGACGAAATACCAGGTCAGCACCGCGAGCACCCAGAGCACGAGCATGATCGGCCACTGCGCGCGGCGCGAGAGGACCCACGACGACCGGGGCTTCAGCATGCGGCTGAACGCGCCGAAGAGCGTGATCGTCACGGCGGCGAGCCCGAGGTGGGCCATGCTCGCATCCGCGGTGAAGAAGAAGGCGATGATGAGGATCGCGATGAGGTCGTCGAGCACCGCGAGCGCGAGGAGGAACACGCGCACGCGCGTCGGGATGAACCTGCCGAACACGGCGAGCACGCCGAGGGCGAAGGCGATGTCGGTCGCGGTCGGGATGGGCCAGCCGTCGACCGTATCGGTGCCGACGGTGAAGCCCACGTAGATCACGGCCGGCACAAGCACGCCGCCGACCGCGGCGATCGCGGGCAGGAGCGCCTTCGAGAGCGAGTTCAGCTCGCCGATGACGAGCTCGCGCTTGAGCTCGACCGCGACGATGAAGAAGAAGACCGCGAGCAGGCCGTCGCTGATCCAGTGGCCGAGCGAGAGGTCGAGACCGAGCCAGGGGAGGTCGAGGTGCGCGGTCTTCAGCTCGACGAGCACCGGCCCGAACGACAGGTTGGCGAGCACGAGGCCGAGCACTGCGGCGATCAACAGCAGCACCGCCGACCAGCGTTCCGATCTCAGGATCTTCATGGGGCACTCCGTTCGTCGGGTGCGACGCGGGACGGTGCTTCGGCAGGCGCTGGCACGGCGTTCCGGGTCGACGGGTCGGTTTCGGCGGTCTCCCGCCGGCCGACCAGACTTCCCGGCACTCCTCGTGGAAGCCTATCGGGCACGTACACTCGTGCGGTGTCGTTCTCGGTCTGGGTCGCGTTGCTCGCGGCGAGCGTGGTGATCTCGTTCACCCCCGGCGCTGGGGCGATCAACACGATGGGCAACGCCCTGAAGGTCGGGCTGGGCCGCGCGTGGTGGGGCATCCTCGGGCAGCAGGCTGCGCTCGTCGTGCACATCGTGATCGTCGCGGCGGGCCTCGGCGTGCTGGTGGCGAACTCACCGGTCGCGTTCGACGCCATCCGCTACGCGGGCGCCGCCTACCTCGTCTACCTCGGCATCCGGCAGTTCCTCGCGAAGCCCGTCGTCGACGGCTCCGTCGAGGCGACGGATGGTCCGGATGCCGCGGGCGGCCTCGACGCCCCGGTCGGCGAGTCCGCGTGGTCGCTGTTCCGTCGCGGCCTGCTCGTGAACCTGCTGAACCCGAAGGCGATCGTGTTCTTCCTCGCCTTCCTGCCGCAGTTCATCCGACCGGGCGAGCCGTTGCTGCCGCAGTACCTCGTGGTCGCCGCGACCGTGATCCTCGTCGACGTCGTCGTGATGTGGGGCTTCTTCGCCGTGGCGGCGAGGTCGTTCCGCCGAGTGACGAGGTCGGCGCGCGGGCAGACGGTGCTGAACCGCGTGTTCGGTTCGCTCTTCCTCGCGGTGGGCGTCGCGCTGGCGGCGATCCACTGACCCGCGTGTCCGGATGTCCGGATGTCCGGCGTCCTTGGCGTGAGGTGCCGGGCGCGTCGTCGCCCGGCATGCCTAGGCTGAACGGATGACGCACACAGCCGCATCCCCGGGCGACTCGCCGCACCCCGGGCTCGACGAGCTCATCGCCACGGTCGCCCTGCTGCGGGCGCCCGGCGGATGCCCGTGGGACGCCGACCAGACCCACGAGAGCCTCGTGCAGTACCTCGTCGAGGAGAGCTGGGAGCTCATCGACGCGATCGAGTCGGGCGACCGGGCCGAGATGATCGAGGAGCTCGGCGACGTGCTCTACCAGGTGCTCTTCCACGCCGACATCGCCGCGCACACCGACGGCGAGCGGTTCGACATCGACGACGTCGCGCGGCACATGACGGCGAAGATGGTGTCGCGGCATCCGCACGTCTTCGGCGATCGCGAGGCCGAGACGGCCGAAGATGTCGTCGCGTTCTGGGAAGACCTCAAGGCCGAGGAGAAGCCGCACCGCACGAGCGTGCTCGACGGCGTGCCGCGGGGCATGCCCGCGCTCGCGCTCGCGCAGAAGGTGCTCGGCAAGGCCGAGAAGGCCGGCGTCGGGGCGGATGCCGCGGGCGACGTCACGGCTCCGGCGACCGAAGCCGAGCTCGGCGATCTGCTGTTCGCGCTCGCCGCGTCGGCGAAGGCGCAGGGCCTCGACGCCGAGCGCGCGCTGCGCGGAGCCGTGCGCGCGTTCGAGGACGAGGTGCGTTCGGCTGAGGTCGCCGCGGGTTCGTGAGCCGCGCTGCGCGTTCGTGAGCCGCGCCACGCGTTCGTGAGCCGCGCCACGCGTTCGTGAGCCGCGCCGCGGTGCTGGAAGAATGGTCGGCATGGCCGCATCCGTCACTCCTCCGCGCGGAATGCGCGACTTCCTCCCCGCCGAGAAGGCCCGTCGCGAGCACGCCCTCGGCGTGATCCGGGGCGTCTACGCGTCGCACGGCTTCGACGAGATCGAGACGCCCGTGATGGAAGACGCCTCGCGCCTGCACGCGGGCCTCGGCGGCGACAACGAGAAGCTCGCGTTCGCCGTGATGAAGCGCGGCATCACCTCCGACGACCTGACGGCGGCCGCGGCATCCGGCGACGCCCTCTCGCTCGCCGACCTGGGCCTGCGGTACGACCTCACGGTGCCGCTCGCGCGCTTCTACGCGACGCACCGCGCGGCGCTGCCCCCGGTGTTCCGCTCGATCCAGATCGCGCCCGTGTGGCGTGCGGAGCGCCCGCAGAAGGGGCGGTACCGCCAGTTCGTGCAGTGCGACATCGACATCATCGGCGAGTCCGGCCACCTCGCCGAGCTCGAGCTGCTCACGGCGACCCTCGCGGCGCTCGACGGGCTCGGGCTCGGCGGCTGCACCATCCGACTGAACGACCGGCGCATCCTCGCCGGCATCCTCGGCTCGTGGGGCGTGCCCGACGAGCTGCGCGAGCGTGCGCTCATCACGATCGACAAGCTCGACAAGGTCGGCACCGGGGGAGTGGCCGCCGAGCTCCGCGATCTCGGCATCGTCGACGAGGGGGCGGATGTCGCGGCCGAGCTCGAGGCGCTGACCAACGCCGACTGGCACCTCGCCGACGGCATCGTGCCGCCGCCCTCGTGGCTCGACCTCGACGCCTACGCCGATCTCGTCGCGCTGCGCGAGATCCTCGCCGACGCGGCCATCGAGTTCGACCCGACGCTCGTGCGCGGCATGGGCTACTACACGGGCACGATCTTCGAGATCGCGCACCCCGACTTCGGCTACTCGCTCGGCGGCGGCGGCCGCTACGACGGCATGATCGGCCGGTTCCTCGGGCAGGACGTGCCCGCGTGCGGCTTCTCGATCGGCTTCGAGCGCATCGTGGACCTTCTCGCCGTGCGCGACGACGGGCGCCCCCGCTCGGTCGTGCTGGTCTACGACCCCGCCGTCGAGCCCGCGACCCTGCTGAAGCTCAAGCACGAGCTCGTGGCATCCGGAACCCGCGTGCGCTTCGAGCGCCGCGTGAAGAACGCCCGCGCCCTGTTCGAGCGGGTCGCCGCCGACGGCTTCGACGCCGTCGCGAACGTGACCCCCGAGACGACGGATGCCGCGTCGCTCGCGTTCCGCGACCTCACCGCCTAGCCCTCAGCGAGAGGTCGCAGATGGCGACATCCGTGCGCGGATGGTCGCCATCTGCGACGCCGCGATGGTCGTGTTGCGGGGCTGTGGAGAGCTTGCCCGCGAATCGCGGGGGTCCAGCAGCATCGATGACATGATTCCCGCGTCCAGGCTGCCCTCGCATCTGCAGGGTGCCGCGTTCCTCGCCTCCGACGTGCACTTCCACGAGGCGACGCGAAGCCGACTCCGCGGACGTGACGTGCAGCGTCCGTTCACCGGGGTGCGCGCCGTCGGGCTCGACCTCGAGGCCGTGCTCGATCGCTGTCGTGCCTACGAGCCATTGTTGCGACAGGGCGATGCCTTCAGCCACGAGACCGCCGCGGGGTTGTACGGCCTTCCCCTTCCCAGCCCTTCGCGATTCGTGCACGTCCTGGCCGGAGTCGGCTCGGCGCGATCGCGTACCCGAGGAGTGACCGGTCATACGACCCGCACGGCGGTTCCGATTCGGGTCGTCCACGGGCTGCCCGTCGTGCCACCCGCCATCGTGTGGTGTCAGCTCGCGGCGTCGCTGCGGCGGGAAGATCTCGTGGCCGTCGGGGACGCCCTCGTGACCGGGCGGCGCGAAGGCCGGAATCGGGCTTCGGCGCTGGCGACGTTCGACGATCTCCGTGGTGCCGTGCGGATATGGGGCAGCGGGCGAGGTGCACGCAATCTCGCTTGGGCGTTGTTCCGCGTTCGCGTCGGAGCGGAGTCGAGACCCGAGTCGCTCACGCGGCTGCTGCTCGTGGAGCACCACCTGCCCGAGCCGATCGCGAACGATCCGACCTCCGTACGCGCCGGACTGGTCCTGCATCCCGACCTCAAATGGGAGCGCTGGCGAATCGTTCTCGAGTACGAGGGCGACGGGCACCGGACGAGTCGATCGCAGTGGCAGCGCGACATCCGTCGTCAGCGCGACTTCGAGGCCGCCGGATGGGCGGTCATCCGGGTGACGTCACACGACCTGTTCGTCGACCCCGCGGCCTTCATCGCGCGAGTTCGAGACGTCATCGCACTGCGCTGTCGGGACAGCTGACCCCTCGAGAAGTCTCAGATGGCGATGATGCGGCCCTTGGAGTCGCCATCTGCGACTTCTCGAGGCCCTGTGCGAGCAGCGCGGCGGGCGACGTGGAACGTCATGCGTGAGCGAGCCTCACTAGACTGGCCTGCGGATCACGACGGAGTCGTCCAACGCACACACCCATCACAGAGGAGTTCACTGTGGCATTCATCGAAGCTGTAGGCGCACGCGAGATCCTGGATTCTCGCGGCAACCCGACCGTCGAGGTCGAGGTCCTGCTCGACGACGGCTCGCTGGCCCGGGCGGCGGTGCCCTCGGGCGCGTCCACCGGTGCGTTCGAGGCGTACGAGCTGCGCGACGGCGACAAGAGCCGGTACCTCGGCAAGGGCGTGCAGAAGGCCGTCGAGGGTGTCCTCGACGTGCTCGGCCCGGCTGTCGAAGACCTCGACGCGAGCGACCAGCGCCTCGTCGACGCCGCCCTCATCGAGGCCGACGGCACGCCCAACAAGTCCAAGCTCGGCGCCAACGCGATCCTCGGCGTCTCGCTCGCCGTCGCGAAGGCCGCGGCCGACTCGGCCGACCTGCCGCTGTTCCGCTACCTCGGCGGCCCGAACGCGCACGTGCTGCCCGTTCCGCTGTTCAACGTCATCAACGGGGGCGAGCACGCGGACAACGGCATCGACATGCAGGAGTTCTTCCTCGCACCGATCGGCGCCGACACCTACTCCGAGTCCCTGCGTTGGGGCACCGAGGTCTACCACACCCTCCGGGGCGAGCTGAAGGCCGCCGGGTACGCGACCGGGCTCGGCGACGAGGGCGGCTTCGCCCCCGACCTGCCCAGCAACCGAGAGGGCCTCGAGTTCCTCGTCAAGGCGATCGAGAAGGCCGGCTTCACCCCCGGCAAGGACATCGCGCTGGGTCTGGATGTCGCGGCGACCGAGTTCTTCAACGACGGCGTCTACCGCCTCGACCAGAAGGACTGGTCCGCAGACCAGCTCATCGGCTACTACGAGGAGCTCGTCCGCGACTTCCCGATCGTCACGATCGAAGACGCGCTCGCCGAAGACGACTGGGACAACTGGAAGAGCCTCACCGACGCGCTGGGCTCGAAGGTGCAGCTCGTCGGCGACGACCTGTTCGTCACCAACCCCCAGCGCCTCGCCGACGGCATCAAGCGCGGCGTCGCGAACTCGCTGCTCGTGAAGGTCAACCAGATCGGCACGCTCACCGAGACTCTCGACGCCGTGAGCCTCGCGCAGCGCTCGGGCTACACGGCCATGCTCTCGCACCGTTCGGGCGAGACCGAGGACACCACGATCGCCGACCTGGTGGTCGCGACGAACGCGGGTCAGATCAAGGCTGGCGCGCCCGCCCGCAGCGAGCGCGTCGCCAAGTACAATCAGCTCCTGAGGATCGAAGAAGAGCTCGGCGAGTCCGGCGTGTTCGCGGGTCGCTCGGCGTTCCCGCGGTTCACGGCCTGATCGGCTCCGACTGCACAGACTGGCGGGGGTGGCCGAATGGCCGCCCCCGCCGGTTCGCGTCCGGGCTCAGATGAGGGGAGGGACGATGGCGAAGAGACCGACGAGGCCGTCGACCGGCTCCCCGAAGGCGCCCACGGCGTCCTCCAGGAGCGCCGCCTCGGGTGCGAAGCCGTCGACGCGGTCCACGGGCAAGGCCGCGGGCCAGACGGGCACGTCCGCAGGCAAGGCGACCGCCAAGGGCGCGGCCAAGGGAGCAGGCGAGGTCACCGGCAAGCCCGCCCGATCCGCCAGGGTCAAGAGCGCGGCGACCTCACGTGCATCGTCGCCGCAGGTCGCGCCGCCCCGGGCGACGGGGGGCCGCGGCGCAGCCGGGTGGCTCGGCGGCATCCGATTCTCAGGTTTCTCGCTCATCATGATGGGAGTCCTGGTGCTCGCGGTCGTGGTGCTCGCACCGACGATCGCGCAGCTCGCCGAGCAGCGCCAGCAGATCGCCGAACTCCAGGCCACCGTCTCCCAGCAGGAATCCGACGTGCAGCGCCTGCGCGACGAGCGTGAACGCTGGAACGACGAGACGTACATCATGACGCAGGCGCGCGAACGGCTGACGTACGTGATGCCCGGCGAGGTGAGCTACCTGGTGATCGACGACCGCGCCGAGGCTGCAAGGGCCGACGCCGAGACCCCGGTCTCGGCCGAGGTCACCGAAACGAAGGGGGACTGGATGCGCACCATCCTGTCGTCCGTGATGACCGCGGGCCTCGCGCCCGCCGCAGGAGGTGCCGGATGACTCGGCCGCCGTTCGAACCCGTGACCGAGCGGGACATCCGCATCGTGTCCGCCCAGCTCGGCCGTGAGGCGCGCAACGTCGTCGGCATCCCCGCACGCTGCGTGTGCGGGGCGCCCACCGTCGTGGCGACGTCGCCGCGTCTGGCCGACGGCACGCCGTTCCCGACGTTCTACTACCTGTCGCACCCTGCGGCCACGGCCGCGATGTCGTTCCTCGAGGCCGCCCAGCTCATGGTCGAGGCCAACGAGCTGCTCGCGAGCGACGAGACGGTCGCTGCGGGGTACGCGCAGGCGCACCTCGACTACCTGGCCGACCGCGAGTCGTTCGGCATCGTGCCCGAACTCGCCGGGATCTCCGCGGGCGGCATGCCGACCCGCGTGAAGTGCCTGCACGCGGTCGTCGCCCACACGCTCTCCGCAGGGGCCGGGGCGAACCCGATCGGCGACCTCGCACTCGAGCGCTCGACGTGGTCGCCAGACGTGTGCCAGTGCCCCGACTACGGCGTCGACGACCTCGAGACGGGCACGGGCGCCGACACGGGCGCGAGCGCCGGCGCCGACGCGGGCACGAGCGGGCGCGAGTCGGCGTGACCGGGTCGCGCACGATCGGCCGGCTCGCGGCAGCCGTCGCGGTGGGCGTCGTCGTGGCGCTCGTCGGGGCCGCCCCCGCGCAGGCCGACACCGTGCGCGACTACCAGTACTGGCTCGCCGACTACGGCTTCACGACCGCGTGGAACACCACCAAGGGCAAGGGCGTGACGGTCGCCGTCATCGACACCGGGGTGAACGGCAACGTCGCCGAGCTCCGAGGGGTCGTCAAGGGCGGCACGGATGTCTCGGGCATCGGCACGCCCGACGGCCAGACCCCGGTCGGCGACAACCCCGATCACGGCACGATGGTGGCGTCGCTCCTCGCCGGACGCGGAACCGGGGCCGGCAACGGCGTCATCGGCGTCGCGCCCGAGGCCGACCTGCTGGCGGTCTCCGTCGCGTTCGGCGTCGAGACGGGGGCGACCCAGTCCAATGACGACCAGATCGCCGAGGCCGTGCACTGGGCGGTCGACAACGGCGCCGACGTCATCAACATGTCCCTGACCCGCAACACCCGCGACTGGCCCGAGAGCTGGGACGACGCGTTCATGTACGCGTTCGAGCACGACGTGGTCGTCGTCGCCGCAGCCGGCAACCGCGGCAGCGGCACGAGCGAGGTCGGCGCACCGGCGACGATCCCCGGCGTGGTCGCGGTGGCCGGGGTCGACAAGGACAAGAACGCGAGCTTCGACGCGAGTTCGCAGGGCATCACGCTCGCCGTCGCCGCCCCGAGCGAAGACCTCGTCGGGGTGCTGCCCGACGGGCAGTACGCCGTGTGGGACGGGACGAGCGGCGCCGCTCCGCTGGTCTCGGGGCTCGTCGCACTGATCCGCGCCGAGTATCCCGACCTCGATGCCGCGAACGTGATCGAACGGCTCATCAAGACGGCGGACCCGCACGGTCACGACGTGCCGAGCCCGCTCTACGGGTTCGGCATCATCGACCCGGTCCCGGCGCTGACCGCGCAGGTCGAACCGATCGCCGAGAACCCGCTCGGCAGCATGGCGGCGTGGATCACGCTGCACCGTCGAGCCGACACCCCGGTCGACACGGATGCGCCGGAAGCGCAGGAGATCGTGCCGATCGCCGATCCGCCTCCACCCGTCGATGTCGAGACGCAGACGCTGCTGCCGACCCCGTGGACGCTGGCCTACATCACCCTGCCGCTCTCACTGGTCGCCGGGTTTGGTACGCTAGCAGCGCTGTTGGGCATCGGTGCCGCTCGGCATACCAGGCGGGCCGCTCGCGTACGCGAGCCGTGATCGCAAGCATCAGAAACTGAGGAGTCCATTCACCGTGCCCAAGATTCTCATCGTCGGCGGTGGCTATGCGGGGTTCTACACGGCGTGGAAGCTCGAGAAGTGGCTGCGCGCCGGCGAGGCCGAGGTCACGATCGTCGACCCGCTGCCGTACATGACGTACCAGCCGTTCCTTCCCGAGGTCGCCGCAGGCTCGATCGAGCCGCGCCACGCCGTCGTCGCCCAGCGTCGTCACCTCAAGAAGACGAACGTCGTCACCGCGAAGGTGACCGGCATCGACCACGCGTCCAAGACCGCGACCATCACCCCCGAGGTCGGTGAACCGTGGCAGTTCGACTACGACATCGTCGTCGTCACGGGCGGCGCGGTCTCGCGTACGTTCCCGATCCCGGGCATCGCCGACAACGCGATCGGCCTGAAGACCATCGAAGAGGCCGTCGCCATCCGCGACCGCGTGCTCACGAACTTCGACAAGGCGTCGAACCTCCCCGCCGGTCCCGAGCGCGACCGCCTGCTCACGTTCGTCGTGGTCGGCGGCGGCTTCGCCGGCATCGAGGTCTTCGCCGAGCTGCGTTCGTTCGCGAGCTCGCTGCTCGAGTTCTACCCGCAGCTCTCGTTCGACGACACCCACTTCCACCTCATCGAGGCCATGGGGCGCATCATGCCCGAGGTCTCGCTCGAGACCAGCCACTGGGTCATCAAGCACCTCGCGCAGCGCGGTGCCGAGATCCACCTCGACACGCAGCTGCAGAGCGCGGTCGACGGCGTCATCGAGCTCTCCACCGGCGAGAGCTTCGAGTCCGACCTCATCGTCTGGACCGCGGGCGTCATGGCGAACCCGGCGATCGTGCGTACGAGCGACCTCCCCGTCGAGGAGCGCGGCCGCATCAAGACCCGTGCCGACCTCCGCGTGGGCGACGACGACGACATCGTGGCCGACGCCTGGGCGGCCGGCGACATCTCGGCGGTCCCCGACCTCACGGGCGGCGGCGTCGGAGGCTACTGCGTGCCGAACGCCCAGCACGCGGTGCGTCAGGGCAAGCTGCTCGCGAAGAACATCGTCGCGGTCCTGCGCGGCGAGGAGCCCAAGCAGTACTTCCACAAGAACCTCGGTGCGGTCGCCGGCCTCGGCCTCGGCTCGGGCGTGTTCCAGTCGGGCAAGATCGCCCTCAAGGGCCTCATCGCCTGGTTCGCGCACCGCGGCTACCACGGTCTCGCCATGCCGAGCTGGGAGCGCAAGTTCCGCGTGTTCTGGGGTTGGTGGAACAACTTCTGGCTCGGTCGCGACCTCGTCTCGCTGAGCGCCGTGCAGCAGCCCCGCGCGCAGTTCGAGGCGTTCGCGGCTCG
The DNA here is from genome assembly GCF_900113185.1 of Agromyces sp. CF514. Classification (NCBI taxonomy): domain Bacteria; kingdom Bacillati; phylum Actinomycetota; class Actinomycetes; order Micrococcales; family Microbacteriaceae; genus Agromyces; species Agromyces sp. CF514. The sequence goes on from NZ_FOZD01000001.1 coordinate 1,811,624, forward strand.
CCCGCGTCCCGCGGTCGCAGCTGCTCCGGTCGAGACGAAGGCCGCGCCCAAGGTCGAGGCGAAGGCCGCGCCGAAGGCGAAGGCCGCGGCGAAGCCCAAGGCCGAGGCCGCAGCCTCGAAGTGAGCTTCGAAGCGAAGTAGGTTTGACGCGGCGTCGCCTTCGGGCGGCGCCGCGCTCCCGTAGCCCAATCGGCAGAGGCAGGCGACTTAAACTCGCCTCAGTCTGGGTTCGAATCCCAGCGGGAGCACCGCTCGATCAGTGAGCCCGGCCAGCCGGCCGTGCGGGCCGCACTCGCCAGCCCCGCACCCGACGGCTCAGGCGTTGCGAGCCGCGGCGCGGCGCCGCCGGATCCACTTGTCGCCCTCGACGACGACCAGCAGGATCAGGGTCAGCCCGATGCAGCCGAGCCACTGCCAGCCGGTGAGCGACACGGTGCCGAGCATGCGCTGCAGGAACGGGATCTCGGTCGACGCCACGATGAGCAGCACGGGCCAGACGAGGATCTTCGCCACGGCCGCGATCGGCGGCAGGAGGCCCGATTCGGGCGTGCGACGCATGAGCACCGCGCTCAGCACGGTGGCGAGGCCAAGCACGACGTACGCCATGGTCATCGAGGCGGTCGGTTCGACGGGGCTCGGGGCATCCGGTCCCCAGACCAGCGGCACGAGCGCGATGAGGAAGATGACCGCGCCGTAGACCAGCCACTCCACGAGGGAGACCGGGTTCACGACGCCGATCTTCGGGTCGCGCGGCGGGTGGTCCATGATGCCGGGCGGGTTGGCGTCGGCGGCGATCGCGAGCACCGCGAACAGCGCGACGAAGAAGTTGATGAACAGCACCTGGGCCGGGAACAGCGCGACGCCCTCCGCGATCGAGAACGCGCTCGCGGCGAGGAACAGCATGATCAGGCTGAGCAGCTGGGTCATCTGGAACCGCAGGTAGGCGGTGATCTTCGAGTAGACGATGCGGCCGAGCTCGACGGCGTGCACGAGGGTCGCGAAGTTGTCGTCGGTGAGCACGAGCTTGGCGGCCTGCTTCGTCACCTCGGAGCCCGAGCCCATGGCCACGCCGATGTTCGCCTGCTTGATCGCCGCGGCGTCGTTCACGGCGTCACCCGTCATCGCGACGATGGCGCCGCCCTGCTGCAGCAGCCCGACCAGGCGGAGCTTGTCGTCGGGGGTGACACGGCCGAAGACGTGCAGGTCGGGCAGCCGCTGCGAGAGCTCCTCGTCGCTCATGCGCTTGAGGTCGGCGCCGCTCACGGCTCCGGCGCCGAGGCCCAGTTCGGCGCCGATCGCGCCGGCGGTGACCGCGTGGTCGCCGGTGATCATGCGCACGTCGATGCCCGCGCGGTGGGCGATGTCGACCGCGGTCTTCGCCTCGGGTCGCAGCGGGTCGACGATGCCGACGATGCCGATGAGCGACAGGTCGGCGACCCACGACATCGGGTCGGCGACGACCTTCGCCTCGTCGGCGTCGTCGAGGAAGCGCGCGGCGATCGAGAGCGTGCGCAGGCCGGTCGCTGACATGCGCTCGAGCTCCGCGGTCGCGGAATCGGATGCCACGGGCACGACCTCGCGCGACTCGCCGAGCATCGTCGTGCAGCGGGCGAGCACCACGTCGGGTGCGCCCTTCACCAGCAGCACGAGCCGCGTCTCGCCGCGGACCGGGATGCGCTGGAGCGTCGCCATGAACTTGTAGTCGGAGTCGAACGGCACCTCGGCCAGGCGCGGGTAGTCCCTGCGTGCCTGGTCGGCGTCGATGCCGAGCCGGGCGCCGAGCACGACCAGCGCAGCCTCGGTGGGGTCGCCGACGACTTCGCCGTCGGCCGAGACCGTCGCGTCGTTCGGCAGGCTGATCGCGAGCCCGAGCGTGGGGGCGTCGAGCGGCTCGTCGGTGGCGCCGAGCACCCGCCCGTCGAACGAGTATCCCTCGCCCGTGACCCGGTAGGTGTTGCCGCCGAACCACGCCGTGCGCACCGTCATCTTGTTGAGCGTGAGGGTGCCCGTCTTGTCGGAGCAGATCGCGCTCGTCGCGCCGAGCGTCTCGACGTCGTTGAGGGAGGCGACGATCGCGCGCTCCTTCGCCAGCTTCGAGGCGCCCCACGCGAGGAGGCTCTGCACGAACACGGGCAGGCCCGTCGGGATCGCGGAGATGGCGACGGCGGTCGCCAGGAAGAGCAGTTCGTCGAGGCTCTGTCCGCGGGCGAAGCCGATGAGCACGATGACGAGCACGGCGCTCCACGCGATGATGCCGAGCACCTTGGTGAGCGAGTCGAGCTCGAGCTGCAGCGGGGACTTCTTGTCTCCGACCTGCGTGAGCAGTGAGGCGATGCGGCCCATCTGGGTGCGCATGCCGGTCTCGACGATCACGACCCGCGCGGTGCCGCGCGTGACCGAGGTGTTCTGGAACACCATCGACGTGCGGTCTGCCAGCGCCGTGTCGGCGGGGTTCTCGCTCGGGCCCTTGGGGATCGGCAGCGACTCGCCGGTGAGCGAGGACTCCTGCGTCTCGAGGTTGGCCGAACGGAGGATCCGGCCGTCGGCGGGCACGAGGTCGCCCGACTCGAGATCGACGATGTCGCCGGTCACGAGGCCGGTCGCGTCGATCTGGACCAGGGTGCCGTCGCGGATCACCCTCGCCTTCGGCGTCTGGAGCTTCGCGAGCGCGTCGACGCTGCGGCGGGCCTTGACCTCCTGCTGCGTGCCCGTGATGACGTTGAACAGCACGAGCACCGCGACGATGATCGCGGTCGTGACCTGCCCGATGAGCAGCGACACGATCGTGACGGCGATGAGCATGAGCGTCATGAGCTCGAGCACCTGGCTGAGCGCGATGCGCCAGACGCTCGGGGGAGGTGCGCTCTGCAGTGCGTTGGGACCGAGGTCGGCGAGTCGGCGGGCGGCCTCCTGCGCTGCGAGGCCCGTGCGATCGTCCGTCGTGAGCTCGGCCGTCACCTCCGAGGGAGGGAGGGCCCACCATCCGGTCTCGGTCGGTGCACCGCCCCCGGGTGCGGCTGCGGCTCCTGCAACGGTCGACTGTTCGCTCATGCCGATCTTCCCCCTCGACAGTGAGCCCCGAGCGGTGCTCGCGATGATCGTATCGTCGCGAATCGCGTCGAGGGAAGACATCTGCACGCGTTGCGCGACCACTTCGCGACGAGCCGACGCGTCATCGGAGGACGCACTGTGAAGGCGTGTTGCTCCCGTTTACTGCGGGTGTCACGGCCGATTCCGGTGCCGGAGACACGGGGTTAGTGTCGCCCCATGCCCAGCATCAACATCGTCGCCGTCTCCGGAAGCCTGCACGCACCGTCCAAGACCACGGTCCTCACACGCGAGATCCTCGAGGGGTTCGCGACCGCGCTCCGATCGGGGAGCGGCCGCGATCTCGAGATCGAGACGCACCTCATCGAACTGTCCGAGATCGGGCCCGAGTTCGCGGGCGTGCTCAGCCGAGACGCGCTGCCGCCTGCCGCCGAGGAGGCGCTGCGCCGCATCGAGTCGGCGACGCTGCTCATCGTCGCGAGCCCGGTCTACCGGGCATCGTTCACGGGGCTGTTCAAGCACGTGTTCGACTTCGTCGGGCAGTACGCGCTCATCGACAAGCCCGTGCTGCTCGCGGCGACGGGCGGCAGCGATCGTCACTCGCTCATCCTCGAGCACCAGTTCCGTCCGTTGTTCTCGTTCTTCCAGGCGCTCACGCTGCCGATCGGCGTCTACGCGAGCGACACCGACTTCGTCGACTACCAGGTCGACTCGGCCGACCTGCGCGCGCGCATCGACCAGGCGATCGACCGGGGCCTGCCCGTCGTGCGCAGCGCGGTGCTGCCGGTCTCGGAGTACGTCGGCACCTGGTGACCGAACCAGCGGCATCCGCGAACGGACGACGGATGCCGCGGGCGGGCCCTGCCGGCTCTGGTGACGGTTGCCGCGGCATCCGTCACCGACGCGTTCAGGCCATGCGGTCGAGGCGCCGCAGGATGAGCCCCTCACGGAGCGCCCACGGCGAGACCTCGAGCTCGTTCACGCCGAACGCCCGCATCGCCTCGGAGAGCACGACGGCGCCCGCGACGATCTGGAACGTGCGGTCGGCCGTGATGCCGGGCAGCGCGGGCCGTGCGTCCGCGGGGATGCGTGCCAGGCGGGGAATCCAGTCGTCGAGTCCCTTGCGGCGCAGGATGCTGCGCTCGTCGGGGCCGACGCCCTCCTCGGTCCAGCCGGCCAGGCGTGCGAGCGAGCGGATGGTCTTCGACGAGCCGACGACGTGCGAGGGCTTCGGCAGCCGGGCGAACTCCTCGAGCGCGGGCCGCAGCACCGAGGCGGCGTGGTCCCGCAGGCGCTGCACCTGTTCGGGCGTGGGCGGGTCGTCGGGGAGGAACGCGATGGTCGAGCGCCCGGCGCCGAGGGGGAGCGAGCGCGCGACATCCGGGATCTCGTCGATGCCGTTCGCGATCTCGAGCGAACCGCCGCCGATGTCGAAGAGCAGGATCCGCTCGGCCGACCAGCCGTACCAGCGACGCACGGCGAGGAACGTGATGCGGGCCTCGTCGGCGCCCGAGAGCACCTGCAGCTCGACGCCGGTCTCGGCGGTGACCCGCGCGAGCACGGCCTCGCCGTTGGCGGCCTCGCGGATGGCGGAGGTCGCGAACGCGAGCAGTTCGTCGATGCCCGACTCGCGGGCGACCCGGACGGCGTCGCCGACGGCCGTGAGGATGGCCTCGACGCCGTCGGCGCCGATCGAGCCGTCGGGTTCGAGGTAGCGCATGACGCGCAGCACCGAGCGGTGCGAGGCCGCCGGGATCGGGCGCGCGCCGGGGTGCGCATCGACGACGAGCAGGTGGACGGTGTTCGATCCGACGTCGAGGACTCCGAGGCGCATGCTGCGAGCGTAGTGCTCGACCGATTCCCTCCGTGCGCGCGTCGGACTGCGCGGATGAGCGAAGCCGGTCGACGGATTCGCCGACGGGCGTTCGCGAACCCGGGTTTCTGGTGCATACTGTTGCAACTGGGACGATCGTCCCAGTTCGTCCGGGGCGACCCGGACTTCGGCAGCGTCGTCGTGAAGGAGCCCGAGTGACCCGCATTCCCGCGCCCGAGCGTCGCGTCGCGCTCATCGAGGCGGCCCTTCGCGTCGTGTCGAGGAACGGCATCGCGCAGGCCACGACCCGGGCCATCGTCGCAGAGGCCGGCATGAGCCTCGCGAGCTTCCACTACGCGTTCGACTCGCGCGACGAGCTCATCGACGAGCTCATCACGACCGTCATCGATCGCACCCGCGGCGCGGTCATGCCCGAGGACTTCGCAGGCGGCACGCTCGTCGACGTGCTCGAGGCGGGCATCGTGCGCTACTTCGAACACCTCAGGGCCGACCCCGAGCACGAGCAGGCGATGCTCGAGCTCACGCACTACGCGCTGCGCTCGCCCGAGCGGCATCCGCTCGCGCGCGCCCAGTACGCCCGCTACGTCGAACTCGCCGAGCAGTCCCTCGAGCTCGCGGCCGAGCACTCCGACAGCGTGTGGACCGTGCCGATCGCGCGCGTCGCGCGCACGCTCGTCGCCTTCACCGACGGACTGACGGTGACCTGGCTCGTCGATCGCGACGACGACGCAGCACTGGCGGTCGCGCACGCGGCCGCCGACGCCCTCTCGAGAATGGCCGAACCCCGATGACGAGCCTCGACCTCACGACGCCCGCGGCGCTCGACGAACCCACCCGGCGCGTTCCCGCCGGCTGGATCGCGTCGTTCGCCGCGCTCTGGTTCGGCATCTGGATGGCGCAGCTCACGCCCGTGCAGCTGCTCCTGCCCGCGCAGATCGACGAGACCCTCCACCCCGAGGACTGGGTCGACAGCGTCCTCGCGTTCGGCATCATCTCGGGCATCGCGGCCGTGGCGACGATCATCGCCTACCCGCTCACGGGAGCCGCATCAGACCGCACGACCTCTCGGTTCGGTCGCCGTCGCCCGTGGATCGTCATCGGCGGCGTCGTGTTCGCCGTCTCGCTCGCCGTGCTAGGCCTGCAGACCGAGATCTGGGCGATCGGCGCCTCGTGGGTCGGCGCTTCCGTCGGCTTCTGCATCATGACCGCGGCGCTCACGGCGACGATCTCCGACCAGGTGCCGGTCGGCCAGCGAGGATTCGTGTCCGGCTGGATGTCGGCGCCCCAGGCGGTCGGTATCATCGCGGGGCTGCTGCTCGTGACCGAGCTCGTCACCGACCGCGCGCTCGGCTACCTCGTGCTCGGTGCGGTGATGCTCGTGCTGGCGGTGCCGTTCCTGCTGCGCCACGACCAGCCGCTCGCCGCGGCCGAGCGCACGCGGGTCACGGCCAAGGGCGTCATCGCGAGCCTCTGGATCAGCCCGCGCAAGCACCCCGACTTCGGCTGGACCCTGCTCAGCCGCGTGCTCGTCTCGGTCGGCAACGCGCTCGGCACGAGCCTGCTGTTGTACTTCCTCATGTTCGGCCTCGGCGACGAGAACGCCGAAGACGACCTCATCCTGCTCACGCTCGTCTACATGGTGTTCGTCATCGCGGCGTCGCTGTTCGGCGGGCGGCTCTCCGACAGGCTCGGACGCCGCAAGTCGTTCGTGTTCGTGGCATCCGCCCTGCAGGCGATCGCGGCGCTGCTGCTCGCGCTCGTGCCCGACTTCACGGTCGCGGTGGTCGCGGCCGGCATCCTCGGCCTCGGCTACGGCTGCTTCCTCTCGGTCGACCAGGCGCTCGCGACGCAGGTGCTGCCCGATGCCGCGTCGCGCGGAAAGGACCTCGGCATCATGAACATCGCGACCGCGGTGCCGCAGGCCATCGCACCGCTGATCGGCGCGGGCGCCGTGGTGCTGACCGGTTCGTTCGTGCCGGTCTTCGTCTTGAGCGCGCTGTTCGCCTTCGCGGGCGCCGTCGCGGTCTCACGTGTTCGGAGCGTGCGCTGATGATCGACCTCTCACTCTTCGAAGCGGCGCCGACGGCGACGGATGCCTCGCCGTGGGCGACCCCGTCGCGCTACTGGCCGGGGCTCTCGGCGGCCACCGCCCACCTCGACGCGCCCGTCGGCGCGCTGCACCTCGGTGCCCTGCGCCACAACGCGGCCGACATGCTGCAGCGGGCGCACGGCAAACCGATCCGGGTGGCCTCCAAGTCCATCCGCGTGCGGAGCGTGATCGAGGCGCTCCTGCGAATGCCCGGCTATCACGGCGTGCTCGCCTACACCCTCGCCGAGGCGATCTGGCTGGCCGACACGATCGACGACATCGTCGTGGGCTACCCGACCGCGGAACGCGGCAGCATCCGTCGCCTCGCGACCGACCCGGCACTCGCGGCCCGCATCACGCTCATGGTCGACTCGATCGCGCAGCTCGACCTCATCGACGCCGTGATCGCGCCTGCCGAACGCGAGCCGATCCGCATCGCGCTCGAGCTCGACGCCTCGTGGAACGCGCCCGTGCTCGGCCATCTCGGCGTGCGCCGCTCGCCCGTGCACGACCCGGCGGACGCCGGCGCCCTCGCGGCGTACATCGTCACCAGGCCCGGCTTCCGGCTCGTCGGCATGATGGGCTACGAGGCGCAGATCGCGGGCGTCACGAACCAGCCGGCCGGCAAGCCCGTCGACGGTGCGGTGAACCGCTGGATGCAGTCGCGCTCGATGCCCGAGCTCGTCGAGCGCCGCACGCGCGCCGTGGCAGCCGTGCGCGAGCACGCCGACCTCGAGTTTGTCAACGGCGGTGGCACGGGTTCGCTCGAGGCGACGTCGGCCGACGGGTCGGTGACCGAGATCGCGGCCGGGTCCGGCCTGTTCGGCGGTCACCTGTTCGACGGGTACGCGCACTTCACGCCGGCGCCCGCAGCCGCCTTCGCCATGGACGTCGTGCGTCGGCCGAGCCCACGGCACGCCACGATCCTCGGCGGCGGATGGATCGCCTCCGGCCCGCCCGCACCCGATCGCCTGCCGCGCATCGTCTGGCCCGAGGGGCTCGAGATGATGCCCCGCGAGGCGGCCGGCGAGGTGCAGACGCCCGTCACGGGCGCCGCAGCGCGTCAGCTGCGCCCCGGCGACCGGGTCTGGTTCCGCCACACCAAGTCGGGCGAGCTCTCGGAGCACCTGAACGAGTTCCAGCTCGTCGACGACGACCGCATCGTCGATGTGCTGCCCACCTACCGCGGTGAAGGCAAGGTGTTCCTGTGACCGCGACCGGAGCCACGTGGCGCAACTGGGGGCGTACGGAGCAGGTGCGACCCGTGCGGGTCGAGCGCCCCGACTCGCCCGGAGCGGTGCAGCGGGCCGTCGCGGCGGCTGCGGCATCCGGACTGCGCATCAAGCCCGTCGGCGCGGGCCACAGCTTCACCGGCATCGCCGTCGCCCCCGGCGTGCAGCTCGACCTCGGCGACGTCTCGGGCGTCATCGCCGCCGACCCCGCGACGGGCCGCGTCACGCTCGGAGCGGGCACGCGCCTGTACGACCTGCCGCGCCTGCTCGCCCCGTACGGGCTCGCACTCCAGAACATGGGCGACATCGACCGGCAGACGATCGCCGGCGCGACCTCCACGGGAACGCACGGCACGGGCCTCGGCTTCGGAGGCCTCGCCACGCAGATCGTCGCGGCCAAGCTCGTCACCGGCACGGGCGAACCCGTCGAGATCAGCGAGACGAGCCGCCCCGAGCTCCTGCCCGCGGTGCGCGTCGGCCTCGGCGCGCTCGGCGTGCTCGTCGAGGTGACGCTCCAGCTCGTGCCGGCGTTCGTGCTGCACGCCGAGGAGCGCATCGAACCGCTCGACGCCGTGCTCGGGCAGTGGACCGAGAGAGTCGCCTCCGCCGACCACTTCGAGTTCTACTGGTTCCCGCACACGGGCACCGCGCAGACCAAGACCAACACGCGGCTGCCGGGTGACGCGCCACGCGATCCGCTCGGACGCGTCTCGCGCTGGGTCGACGACGAACTGCTCGCCAACGGCCTCTACCGCGGCATCTGCGCCCTCGGCCGCGTCGCGCCCGCGACCACGCCGTTCTTCGCCCGCCAGGTCGACCGCTTCAGCGGCGACCGCGACTTCAGCGACGTCTCGCCGAAGGTGTTCACCACGAACCGCACCGTCCGGTTCCGCGAGATGGAGTACGCGATCCCGCTCGAGGCGGTGCCCTCGGCGTTCGGCGAGGTGCGTTCGCTCATCGAGCGGAAGGGATGGCGGGTGAGCTTCCCGCTCGAGGTGCGCGCCGCGGCATCCGACGAGAACTGGCTCTCGACCGCGCACGGCCGCGACACCGGGTACATCGCCGTGCACCGGTACTTCCGCGAGGACCCGACCGAGTACTTCACCGCGGTCGAGGCGATCATGCACGCGCACGACGGCCGGCCGCACTGGGGAAAGATGCACACGCAGACGGATGCCGCGCTTCGCGAGAAGTACCCCCGGTTCGACGACTTCCTCGCGGTGCGAGACGAGTTCGACCCCGACGGCGTCTTCCGGAACGCCTACCTGGACCGCGTGCTCGGCGTCAGGGCGTCCGTCGACGCAGCGTGATCGAGCCGAGCACGATGCAGCCGACGATCCACGCGACGATGACGAGCACCTTCGCCAGGATCCACTCGGCACTCTCGGAGTCGGCTGCGACGGCCTGCAGGGCGTCGATGGCGAAGCTGAGCGGCAGCCATTCGGCGATCGCCTCGAGCACGTCCGGCAGCTGATCGCGCGGGATGAAGATGCCGCAGAGCAGGATCTGCGGCAGCACGAGCAGGGGCATGAACTGCACGACCTGGAACTCGGTGCGTGCGAACGCGCTCGCGAGCAACCCGAGCGCGGTGCCGAGCACGGCGTCCGCGACCGCGACCGCGAAGAGCAGCCAGATCGAACCCGTGATGTCGAGCCCGCACACCCACACCGCGAACGACACCGCGATGGCGGTCTGCGCGACCGCGAGCAGGCCGAACGCGAGCGCGTAGCCGAGCAGGAAGTCGCCCCGGCCCATGGGCATCGAGAGCAGGCGCTCGAGGGTGCCGCTGCGGCGTTCGCGGAGCGTCGCGATGCTCGTGACGAGGAACATCACGATGAACGGGAACAGGGCGATCATCGCGGGACCGATGTCGTCGAAGACGTCGGTGTCGCTGAAGATCCACGCGACCAGCCCGATCAGCAGGCTCGGCACGATGAGCAGCAGGCCGATCGTGCGCGGGTCGTGGCGGATCTGCTCGAGCACCCGCCCGGCGGTGGCGAACGTCCGGGTGGCGTTCATCGGGTCGCCTCCGAACCGGGCTCGGGCGCCTCGTCGGGCCCCTCCGCCGCATGCCGCGGCCCCGGACGATCGGGCGCTCGCGGCGCGAGGTCGGGGGCGCCGCGCTCGATGAGCCGGAGGAACGCCGTCTCGACGTCGTCGGTTCCCGTGAAGGCGAGCAGGCCCTCGACCGTGTCGTCGGCGAGCAGTTCGCCGTCGCGCATGAGCAGCAGCCGGTCGCAGCGCTTGGCCTCGTCCATGACGTGGCTCGACACGAGCAGCGTGCGTCCGTCGTCGGCCAGGCTGCGGAACAGGTCCCACAGCTGCACGCGGAGCACCGGATCGAGGCCGACCGTCGGCTCGTCGAGCACGAGCAGTTCGGGCTCGCCGAGCAGCGCCGCCGCGAGCGAGACCCGACCGCGCTGTCCGCCCGAGAGCGACCCGACGAGCCGATCGGCGACCGTGCCGAGGTCGGTGCGCTCGATGACCCGGTCGACATCGGATGCCGGTGCTCCGAGCACACGGCGGAAGTAGACCAGGTTCTGGCGCACCGTGAGGTCGTCGTAGACGCTCGCCTGCTGCGTCACGTAGGCGACGCGCGTGCGCAGCGGTGCGGTGCCCGCCGGAAGCCCGAGCACCTCGATCGAGCCGGACTGCACGACCTGCACGCCCACGATGGAACGCATGAGCGTCGTCTTGCCGCTCCCGCTCGGTCCGAGCAGGCCCACGATCGCTCCGGCCGGCACGGCGAGCGAGAGCCCCTCGAGCACCGCGGTCGAACCCCGCTTCACGTGCAGGTCGTCGACGATGACGGCCGCGCCGGCCGTGGCATCCGCACTGTTGCTCATGTGGCGATTCTTCGCCCACGGCACCCCGCGTGTCGAGGGGCAACTTCGCGGCGCCGCCGCGGCGTCGCGTCGCCCGTGCTCGCCGGGAGAACACTCTCCGGTTCCTTCGAGTCTCATGGGAACCCCGGAGGTCTTCTCAGCCGATCGATAGAATCGGGGGACATCAAGATCGTCGCAGCAACGCGATCGTCGCAGCATCGCTGAGGAGCCCGTGCCATGGAATGGCTGATCCCCGTCATCATCGTCGTCGCGCTCGTGCTGATCATCGGCATCTACCTCTGGGCGACGTACAACTCGCTCGTGACGCTGAACGTGCGTGTCGACGAGGCGTGGAGCGACATCACGGTGCAGCTGAAGCGACGCGCCGACCTGATCCCGAACCTCATCGACTCGGTCAAGGGCTACGCCGCACACGAGAAGGCCGTGTTCGAGAACGTCACGCGCGCCCGTGCCGAGACCCTGCAGGCTCAGGGGCCGGCCGACGCATCCGCCGCCGAGAACCACATGCAGCAGGCCCTGAAGTCGATCTTCGCGGTCGCCGAGGCGTACCCGCAGCTGCAGGCCAGCCAGAACTTCCTCCAGCTCCAGTCCGAGCTGGTCGACACCGAAGACAAGATCCAGGCCTCGCGTCGGTTCTACAACGGCGGCGTGCGCGAGCTGAACACGAAGATCAAGGTGTTCCCGAACACGCTGTTCGTACGCGGCCTCGGATTCAACGAGCGCGACTTCTTCGAGGTCACCGAGCCGGCGGCCATCGCCGAGCCGCCGCGCGTCCAGTTCTAAGGGTCGGCGTTGTACCGGGCGATCGCCAAGAACAAGCGCAACACGGTCTTCATCATCCTGTTCTTCCTCGCCGTCGTCGGCGGGCTGGGCTGGCTCGCCGCGGCCGTCTACGGCGACGTCACGATCGTCATCGTCACGGTGGCCATCGCGACGGCGTACGCGGCGTTCCAGTACTTCACGGCCGACCGTCAGGCGCTCGCGATGTCCGGGGCCGTCGAGCTGCAGGGCAGGGCCGACCATCCGCGCCTCTGGCGCACGGTCGAGAACCTCTCGATCGCGACCGGCACGCCGATGCCGCGCGTGTTCGTCGTCTCCGATCCGGCGCCGAACGCCTTCGCGACCGGGCGTGACCCCGAGCATGCGGTCGTCGCCGCGACCACGGGCCTGCTCGAGATCATGGACGACGCCGAGCTCGAGGGCGTCATGGCGCATGAACTCGGGCACGTGCGCAACTACGACATCCGGCTGTCGATGATCGTGTTCGGCCTCGTCGTCGCGGTGGGCTTCATCTCGGACATGTTCGTGCGCATGGCCTTCTTCGGCCGCAACAACAACAACGGCAACCCGATCATGATGGTCGTCGGCCTCGTCGCCATGCTCATCGCGCCGCTCGTGGCGAGCCTCGTGCAGCTCGCGGTGTCACGCCAGCGCGAATACCTCGCAGACGCGACCGGTGCCATGACCACGCGGCATCCCGATGCCCTCGCCAGTGCACTGGAGAAGCTCGAGCAGTACGGCCGACCCATGAAGCGCCAGAACTCGTCGATGGCCCACCTCTGGATCGCCGACCCGCTGAAGCCCGGCGCACTCAGCCGGCTCTTCGCCACGCACCCGCCGATCGAGGAACGCGTCAAGCGCCTCGAGAGCATGGGCGGCTCGTTCTAGCGGTTCCGCTCGCTCGCACTCCGCACGCGAGGCCTCCCGGCCCGACGAATCGACGCGTCAGGCGGATGCCGCGAGCTCGGGTCGGAGCGCATGGGCGAGGTTGCCGCGATCGGCGACGACGATCTCGCCGAGCCCCTGCCAGTCCGCGGCCCGCCGCAGGGCCGGGGCGAGCCGGGCCGCCGTGTCTGCGGGCGCCGTGGCCTCGCTCCACGCCGACTGCACGCGGAGCACCCCGTTCTTGCGGTCGTTCTTGAGATCGACGCGGCCCACGACGTCGTCGTCGATGAGCACCGGCAGCGAGTAGTAGCCGAACACCCGCTGCGGCTCGGGCGTGTAGATCTCGATGCGGTAGTGGAAGTCGAACATGCGCTCGGCCCGGGGCCTGAACCACACGACCGGGTCGAACGGCGAGAGCAGGGTCGCGGTGTCGATGCGTCGGGGTCGCCGGGCGTCGCGGTGCACCCAGGCGGGCGCCTGGCGACCTCCGACGTTCCACCCGGGAACCTCGACGGGCACGAGCACGCCCGCGTCTTCGAGATCGCGGACCGCGTCGCGCACCTGGGCGCGCTTCATGCGCCAGTAGTCGGCGAGGTCGGCCTCGGTCGCGATGCCCAGGGCGGAGGCCGCGCGCTCGACCAGCACGCGGATCGCGTCGGCCTCGGTGGGCGGGGGAGCGAGCAGCTCCGACGCGAGCGCCTGCTCGGGCAGCGCGTAGACGCGTTCGAACCGTCGCCGTTCGACGCACACGACCTCGCCGACGCGGAACATCCACTCGAGCGTGCGCTTGACCGTGGACCAGCCCCACCAGGGGCCACGCCGCTGATTCGCGTCGTGCTCGATCTCGCTCGCGCGCATCGGGCCGTTGGCCGCGAGCTCGGCCTTCAGCCAGTCGGCGAGCTGGCGGTTCTCGACGAGCCATCCGCCCCACGCCTCGCCGTGCCTGCGGTACTCCTCGCGCCGGAACTCGAACAGCGGCCACAGCTCGCGCGGAACGAACGCGGCCTCGTGCGCCCAGTACTCGAGGGTGCGGCCTCGCCTGCCGGTGGTCACCCGGTCGAGCAGCGCCTTGTCGTAGGAGCCGAGCCGGCTGAACACCGGCAGGTAGTGGCTGCGCTCGAACACGTTGACCGAGTCGATCTGCAGGAGCCCCAGGCGGTCGAGCACGCCGCCGACCTGACGGAGCCCCGGTTGGGGAGACGTCGCGCGACCGAAACCCTGCGCGGCGAGCGCGATGCGACGGGCGAGAGGAGGACTGACACGTTCGACCATGGTGTTCGCACCCTACCCGCGGCCGCCGACACCGCACATGCCGTCCCGCGCATGCCCCGCGCCTAGACTGGAGCGATGGGCCAGGGTCGGGGCAGGTTCGTCGGCAGGAGACGCACGGTCGGCCGCGCGCCCGAACAGCCCGAGGCATCGACTCCCGCTGCGCCCGGAACGGCAGGCGAATCCACGCCCGACGTGAGCGCAGCCATCCCCTACGGCATGCGGCTCGCCGCGGCATGGTCGTGGCGCCTGCTGCTGGTCGGCGGCGTCGTCGCGGTCGTGATCTTCCTGGTCATCCAGTTGCGGCTCATCGTCATCCCGCTGCTCGTCGCGGTGATCCTCTCGGCGCTGCTCGTGCCGTTCTCGAGCCTGCTCCAGCGTCACCGGTGGCCCAAGTGGCTCTCCATCACCACCGCGATGCTGAGCGCGCTCGCCGTCGTGGGCGGCCTGCTCACGCTCGGCATCTGGCAGATCGTGCGCGGCTCCGACGAACTCGCCGCGCAATCGGTGATCGCGTGGAACGAGTTCCGCGACTGGCTCGAGAGCGGGCCACTGCATCTCACCGAGGCGCAGCTCAACGACTTCGTGAACCAGGCCGTCGAGGCCGTGCAGAGCGGCAGCGGGGTGCTCGTGAGCGGCGCGCTCTCGGTCGGCACCACGGTCGGGCACTTCCTCGCGGGCATGCTGCTCGCGCTGTTCGCGACGCTGTTCATCCTGATCGACGGGCGCGGGATCTGGGGGTGGGTGGTGCGCATCTTCCCCCGGCGCGCCCGGGCGGCGGTCGACGGCGCCGGTGCGGCCGGTTGGCTCACGCTGCAGAACTTCGTGAAGGTGCAGATCCTCGTCGCCACGATCGACGCGGTGGGCATCGGCCTCGGCGCGTTCCTGCTGGGCGTGCCCCTCGCGGTCCCGATCGCCATCCTCGTGTTCCTCGGCTCGTTCGTGCCCATCGTCGGTGCCGTGGCGACCGGCGCGCTCGCCGTGTTCGTCGCGCTCGTCTACAACGGCCTGTGGCCCGCGGTCGCCATGCTCGGCGTCGTGCTGCTCGTGCAGCAGCTCGAGGGTCACGTGCTCCAGCCGCTCATCATGGGCACCGCCGTGAAGGTGCACCCGCTCGGAGTCGTGCTCGCCGTGGCCGCCGGATCGTTCCTCGCCGGCATCGCCGGGGCGTTCTTCGCAGTGCCGATCGCGGCCGTGCTCAACGTCATGATCAACTACGTCGCCGGCGGCACGTGGAAGCATTCCCCGGCACCGCCCCTGACCGAGATCGCGTCGCCGCTCTGGCGCACCGTCCCGCAACGCCCCGGATACCAACGAGGAGAATGAACGCGTGATCAGCACCATCCCGGGACCGACCCTCGCCGATTTCGAACGCGCACGTGGCGTGGTCGCAGCGGTCGTGCAACGCACGCCGATGGAATCGTCGCGGTACCTGGCCGACCGGCTCGGCGTCGCCGTGCACCTCAAGTGCGAGAACCTCCAACGCACCGGATCGTACAAGCTGCGCGGCGCCTACAACCGCTTGAGCGCCCTGAGCCCCGAGGAGCAGGCCCGCGGCGTCGTGGCGGCCTCGGCGGGCAACCACGCGCAGGGTGTCGCATTTGCCGCGCGCGAGCTCGGCATCTCGTCCACGATCTTCATGCCGGTCGGCGTCGCGCTGCCGAAGCTCGACGCCACGCGGGCGTACGGCGCCGAGGTGGTGCTGCACGGCGACTCGTTCGGCGAGACGCTCGACGCCGCGAACGCGTTCGCGGCCGAGTCGGGCGCGGTGATGATCCCGCCGTACGATCACGCCGACGTCATCGCCGGCCAGGGCACCCTGGGCCTCGAGGTGCTCGACGAGGTCCCGGATGCCGCGACCATCGTCGTGCCGATCGGCGGCGGCGGTCTCGCGGCCGGAGTCGCGAGCGCCGTCAAGCAGCGTGCCGCGCTCGAGGGACGCGTCGTGCGGGTCATCGGCGTGCAGGCCGAGAACGCGTCGCCGTACGTGCCTTCGCTCGAGGCGGGGCACCCGGTGCAGATCCCCGTCGTGCCGACGATCGCCGACGGCATCGCGGTGTACAAGCCGGGCGAGCTCACGTTCGAGATCATCCGCGAGACGGTCGACGAGATCCTCACCGTGAGCGACGACGACATCGCACGCGCCCTGCTCGTGCTCCTGGAGCGCGCGAAGCTCGTCGTCGAGCCCGCCGGTGCGGTCTCGGTCGCGGCGCTCATGAGCGGGCGCATCCGATCCGACGGACCGGTGGTCGCGCTGCTGTCGGGCGGCAACATCGACCCGCTGCTCATGCAGCGCGTGATCGCGCACGGCCTCGCGGCATCCGATCGCTACCTCACGCTCGAGATCGGCCTGCCCGACCGCCCCGGGCAGCTCGCCCGAATCGCGGAACTGCTCGCCGAGGCGCACGCGAACGTCATCGAGGTGCTGCACACCCGCCACGGCAACGGCCTGCAGATCTCCGAGGTGGCGCTGCGACTCTCGGTCGAGAC
This sequence comes from Agromyces sp. CF514, assembly GCF_900113185.1. Classification (NCBI taxonomy): domain Bacteria; kingdom Bacillati; phylum Actinomycetota; class Actinomycetes; order Micrococcales; family Microbacteriaceae; genus Agromyces; species Agromyces sp. CF514. The sequence continues at coordinate 1,828,097 of NZ_FOZD01000001.1, forward strand.
GCGCGGGCCCGCGCACCGGGCCTCCGTCGTCGACGTGCTGCGGCGCGCGGGCTACGAGCCGCGCATCGTCTCGGAGTAGCCCGCCCGACCCTCCACCCGGGCCGGAAGAACGAGAACGGCGCCGACCATGCGGTCGGCGCCGTTCTCACGTGGTCGAGCGGGTGCTACTGCCCGCCCCAGGTCTCGACGGCCGTGACCTCCACGGCGATCTCGCGACCGTTCGGCGCCGTGTAACTGGTCTTGTCGCCGACCTTGAGGCCGAGGATCGCCGCACCGAGGGGGCTCTGCTCGCTCCACACGTCGAGCTCGGAGTCGCCCGCGATCTCGCGGCTGCCGATGAGGAAGGTCTCCTCGTCGCCCGCGATGACCGCGGTGATGACGGTGCCGGACTCGACGATGCCCTTCGAGGTGGGAGCGTCGCCCACCTCGGCGGTCTTCAGCAGTCCCTTCAGCTGGCGGATGCGAGCCTCGATCTTGCCCTGCTCGTCTTTCGCGGCGTGGTACCCGCCGTTCTCCTTCAGGTCGCCCTCTTCGCGCGCCGCTTCGATGCGCTTCGCGATCTCCTCGCGACCCGTGGTCGAGAGCTGCTCGAGCTCGGCGGCGAGCCGGTCGTACGCATCTTGCGTGAGCCAGGTGACGGTGGCGTCCTGCGCCATGATGCCCTCCTGCGGGGACGCGTCGATGAACGCGTCCGAATAGACGTGACGCCCCGACGACTGTCGAGGCGAATGCCCCATGTTAGGTGAGCCAGCAGCTCGAAATCAAACCCGTCGCGGCGTCGCGGGCGGTTCTGACGGTCTCGGTCAGGCTGCGCAGCGGTCGATCGGATGCCGGGATCTCGACGACCTTCCAGCCGACGACCGTGAAGTCGTCGTCGAGGGCCTTCACCGCGCACGCGGTGGTCTCGCCTGCGGGCACCGACAGGGTCCAGTTGACCTCGACCGAGCGCTCGTCGTTGCGGACGACGTGCGACGTGTCGGTGGCCTGAACGGCGGCCTGCTGGCCGTCGAGACCGGCCCAGACGACCCAGGAGACCAGCACGATCGCGAAGGCGATGCCTGCGGCGATGAGGATCGTCAGCTCGCGGCGCCGGTTGCGCCGAGTGCGCCCGTATCGCGCGGCGAGCGGGTCGGTCTCGGTGCTGGACACTCGGAATCCTCGGGGGTCGGATCGATTAGGCTTGCCTTTCAAGCCTAACCCGCACTGGCACCGCCAGAATCCGCCGTGAGAGAGAGTTCCATGCGCTCCGAATCCGCCGCCCGTCCGACCCTCCGGATTCGTCTGTGAGCGCGGCGACGGCGCTCGTCGCGGCGCAGGTCGCGGTCGCCCCGATCGTGCGCGCGGCCGAAGACGAGGTCGATCCCAACGACGTGACGCCCGGCGTCTGGGGCTTCGTCATCACGTTCGCGATCATGGTCGTCGTGCTGCTGCTCGTGCTCGACATGACGCGCCGCATCCGCCGCACGAACTACCGCGCCGAGGTGCAGGCGGAGCTCGCCCGCGAGATGGCCGAGACCGGCGTCGACGGCATCGACCCCGAGACGGATGCCGCGGCATCCGACCGTTCGGAAGACGGCGCTCGACCGAACGGAGTCGATCCGTCGGGCGACGCCGACGACGCGCCATCCGGAGACGCACCGACCCGCTGAACGAGGTGCGCCGACGTACGCGACCGCGACGGCGGGCGACCCGGGCTCGGTTCAGCCCACGTGGTAGACGGGTGCGACCGCGATGATGAGCGTCGCGGTCCAGTGGCACATGAACGCCAGCACCGTGCAGGTGTGGAAGATCTCGTGGAAGCCGAACACGCCCGGCCACGGGTTGGGGCGCTTGAAGCCGTAGATCACCGCGCCGACCGTGTAGAGCAGCCCGCCGACGACGACGAGCACCATCATGGCGACGCTCGCGGCGAGCAGGTCGCCCAGGTACATCACCGCGGCCCACCCGAGCAGCAGGTAGAGGGGAACGTACAGCCAGCGCGGCGCCGTGATCCAGAACACGCGGAACCCGATGCCGAGCAGCGCGCCCGCCCAGACCACCGCGAGCAGCACCCAGCCCTTCTCGGGCGGCAGCGCGAGCACCGCGAGCGGCGTGTAGGTGCCGGCGATCAGCAGGAAGATGTTGGCGTGGTCGATGCGCTTCAGGACGACCTTGGTCTTCGGCTTCCAGTTGAAGCGATGGTAGAGCGCCGAGTTGCCGAACAGCAGCAGCGACGTGAGCATGAAGACCGCCGAGGCCCACTTGGCGGGCGCCCCCTGCGCGAGGCCGATGAGGACGATGCCCGCGGCGATCGCGACGGGGAACGTGCCCGCGTGGATCCAGCCGCGCCACGTCGGCTTGACGTCTTCGGTCGGGTGCGCGATCGCGTCGTCGAGCAGCGGGATGTTCGGCAGGTCGGGGCCGTGCTGCTCGGCGTCGATCGCCGCGTCCGTCGGGTCCTCCGGTGCGACGGGCCGGGTCAGCTCGTGCGCCAGGTCGGCGGACTCGCGGTGGCGCTTGGGGGTCATGCTCACAGCGTAGGGCCTCACCGGTCACGGTCCGCTGTGAGTGCTGGAGCCCCAGTAGCGGTAGCGTAGTCGCGTGCAATCCAGCGATCCGCCCCTCGGTCGCGGCATCCTCTACCGGCTGTACGAGCGCCGCCTCCGACGCGGACTCGAGCAGGAGTCGCTGCCTCGACACGTCGCGATGATCATCGACGGCAACCGGCGATGGGCCAAGCAGCTCGGCTACGACTCGGCCGCGCACGGCCACCGGGCCGGTGCCGCGAAGGTGCGCGAGTTCCTGGAGTGGTGCGACGACCTCGGCATCCAGGTCGTCACCCTGTACCTCCTGTCGAGCGACAACCTCGGAAACCGGGCGAGCGACGAGCTGGCCGCGCTCATCGAGATCATCGCCGAGCTCGCCGAGGAGCTCTCGCACTACCGCGACTGGCGCGTGCAGCACGTCGGATCCGACGCGGGACTGCCCCAGCCGCTCGTCGCCGCGCTCGACGCGGCCGAACACCGAACCGCCGACAAGCGCGGCATGCACGTGAACCTGGCCGTCGGATACGGAGGCCGCAAGGAGATCGTCGACGCCATGCGCTCGATCGTCGCCGCGCACCACGCCGAGGGGCGGAGCCTCGACGACCTCGCCGACCGGCTCACGCCCGACCTCATCGGACAGCACCTCTACACCGGCGGACAGCCGGACCCCGATCTTGTCATCCGGACGTCGGGCGAGCAGCGCCTCAGCGATTTCATGCTCTGGCAGGCCGCGCACAGCGAGTTCTACTTCGTCGAGGCCCTCGGCCCCGACCTGCGGCAGGTCGACTTCCTGCGCGCCATCCGCGACTACGCGAAGCGACACCGCCGCTTCGGCGGCTGAACTCCGCTTGCACACGGGGCGCCGCGGCGTGCCATGATATCGCTCGAAGAATGGGGGCATGAATGGGCATCGACGCGTTCGTCGACGGGTTCGGCGAGGAACCCGGGTACCTCGACTACGGGCGGTTCGGGCCGCTCTCGCGTGTCGCCGCCGAGGAGAGCAACGCCCTCACCCATGTGCTCGAGCGTTCGCGCCACGGCAGCTCGTCGGTGTTCCTCGAGCAGGATGCGCGCGTGCGCGAAGCGGCGTCCGCACTGACCGGCTTCCCCGCGGACCAGGTCGTCTTCACGCCCAACACGAGCACCGGCCTGATGCACGCGCTGTTCGGACTGACCGGCGGCGTGCTCCTCTCGCCCGACGAGTTCCCGAGCCTGCCGATCGCGGCCGTGCGCGCCCAGGAGGCGCTCAACGTCGTGCAGCCGGTCTGGCTCGAGACCGACCACGGCAAGGTGACCCCCGGGCAGATCCGCGACCAGCTCGAACACGGCGTCGGCGCTGTCGCCGTGAGCCTCGTCGACGCCCGAACGGGCTACCTGTGCGACATCGAGGGCATCCGCCAGGTCATCGGCGACCGGCTGCTCATCGTCGACGCGATCCAGGGGTTCGGCGTCGTCGACGCGCCGTGGCAGGCGGCGGATGTCGTCGCCACCGGTGGCCAGAAGTGGTGCCGGGCTGGGTGGGGCACCGGGTTCCTCGCGATGTCCGACCGGGCGATCGAGCAGCTGACCCCCGTGTTCTCGGGCTTCTCGGCCACCGAGGAGGTCGAGCCGTGGGGCTTCGTGCCGCCGCCCGCGCCCGGTGCCAGGGCCTTCCGGGTGTCGAATCCCGACCCCATCGCCCAGGCGCGCTTCGCCGCCGCCATGGAGGAGCTCGCCGCGGTCGGCGTCGCGAACGTCAACGCCGCGGTCGCATCGAACGTCAGCAGCGTCATCGACCTGGCCGACGAGTTCGCGATCGCGGTCGCCTCCTCCCGCAACGAGCACGAGCGAGCCGGCATCGTCGTGCTCGAGCCGCCGGCCGATCAGCTCTCGGTGCTCACGGCGTCGCTGCACAACCACGGCGTGACCGCCACCACCCGCCTCGGCCAGGTGCGACTCAGCGCCCACGCGGGCACGGATGCCGAGACCCTCGACATGCTGCGCTCCGCGTTCGTGTCGTACGGCTCCGCCGCGACGTACTGACGGCGAGTCGGGCGGATTCCCGCGGCCGTCTCCCGGCCGCCGCGCGGACGCGGGCTTGGCCGCCTGCGCCTGCCCGCGGCATCCGCTCGCCGACGAATGTGAACTCTGTGTGACGTCGCCGCAACTCGCCGCGTGTCGCTCGACGCGAATGCGAACGACGGACGTAGCGTCGCACACATCGGGCAAGGTGCCCGAACGAGTCGGCTCGTGAAGCGCTCGTAGGAGGATTCGCCGGCCGGCGCGAGAGCCGAGCGGAAACGCTCGGGGCAGGAGCGGTCGTGGCCTCACTCGAAACCTCCAAGTCCGTCGCAGGGTCAACCGGGCGCGAGCAGCGACCGGATGCCGCAACGCCCGCCGGCGTCGCGCAGGACGAGCGCACGTACGTGCTCGACACCTCCGTGCTGCTGTCGGATCCCCGTGCGCTGTTCCGCTTCGCGGAGCACGCGGTCGTGCTGCCGGTGATCGTCATCACCGAACTCGAGGCCAAGCGCAACGACCCCGAGATCGGGTACTTCGCGCGCCAGTCCCTGCGCATCCTCGACGAGCTGCGCATCGAGCACGAGCGTCTCGACTTCCCGATCCCGGTCGGCGACGGCGGTTCGCTGCGCGTCGAGCTGAACCACTCGAGCACCTCGGTGCTGCCGAGCGGCCTGCAGCTGAACGACAACGACACGCGCATCCTCGCGTGCGCCGCGAACCTCGCCAACGACGGCATCGCCGTCACCGTCGTCTCGAAGGACCTGCCGCTGCGCGTGAAGGCCGCCTCGATCGGCCTCGACGCGCAGGAGTACCGTGCGGAGCTCGCGCACGACTCCGGCTGGACCGGCATGAGCGAACTCACGCTCGGCTCCAACGACATGGCCAAGCTGTACGAGCACGAGCACCTCTCGATCCCCGAGGTCGAGGGCGTGCCCGTGAACACGGGCCTCGTGATCCACTCCGACCGCGGCTCGGCGCTCGCGCGCGTCACGGGGGAGCGCGAGGTGCGCCTCGTGCGCGGCGACCGCGACGTGTTCGGCCTGCACGGACGCTCGGCCGAGCAGCGCCTCGCGATCGACCTGCTCCTCGACTCCGAGATCGGCATCCTCTCGCTCGGCGGGCGCGCCGGCACCGGCAAGTCGGCGCTCGCGCTCTGCGCCGGGCTCGAGGCGGTGCTCGAACGTCAGCAGCACAAGAAGATCATGGTCTTCCGCCCGCTCTACGCGGTGGGCGGGCAGGAGCTCGGCTACCTGCCCGGCGACCAGGGCGAGAAGATGAACCCCTGGGGGCAGGCGGTCTTCGACACGCTCGGCTCGGTGGTCTCCGACAACGTGCTCGACGAGGTCGTCGATCGGGGCATCCTCGAGGTGCTTCCGCTCACGCACATCCGCGGACGCTCGCTGCACGACGCGTTCGTCATCGTCGACGAGGCCCAGTCGCTCGAGCGCAACGTGCTGCTCACGGTGCTCTCGCGCATCGGGCAGAACTCCCGGGTCGTGCTCACCCACGACGTGGCGCAGCGCGACAACCTGCGCGTCGGAAGGCACGACGGCGTCGCCTCGGTCATCGAGACGCTGAAGGGGCATCCGCTCTTCGCGCACATCACGCTCACCCGTTCGGAGCGCTCGGCGATCGCGGCCCTCGTCTCGGAGATGCTCGACGGCGCCGAACTGACCTGACCCGACCGGAGGATCGGACGACGGATGCCGGTGGCAGGCGACCAGCCGCCGGCATCCGTCGTCTGCGGACGGCCGTCACGCGCCGGCGGGCCATCGCGCCGCTGCGCCGCCGCGCCGCCTTCCTGCGGAGGAGATTCGCACTAACGGAGGAGACCTTTGGCGCGCAAGGACCTCCCCTCGCGCGAATCTCCTCCGCATTTCGTGGGTGCTACCCGTAGATCTTCTCGGCGTACGACGGGCCGTAGTACTCCTCGAGGGACTCGAGCGTCTCGGTCGGCCGCTCGAGCGCCTGCGCGATGACCGCACGGCGAGGCGCGGCATCCGGCTGCCAGGTCTCGGGCTGCCAGGTCTTCGAACGCAGGAACGCCTTCGAGCAGTGGAAGAAGACCCCCTCGACGGCGACCTCGACGACCAGGGCCGGCACGTGGCCGCGCACGCGCATGCGCTCGGCGTAGGGCGCATCGCGCAGGACCCGTGCCGTGCCGTTGACGCGCAGCGTGTCGCCGCGCCCCGGGATCACGAAGACGAGCCCGACGTGCGGGTTCTCGAGCAGGTTGTGGAACCCGTCGGCGCGTCGGTTGCCGGGGCGCTCGGGGAGGGCGATCGTGTGGGCGTCGAGCGCGAGCGCGAAGCCGGCCGGGTCACCCTTCGGCGAGACGTCCTGATTGCCGGCGGCGTCGGCCGTCGCGACGAAGCACAGCGGTGAGGCTTCGAGCCATTGCCGGTCGATCTCGTGCAGGAACGTGCGGGACTTGTCGCGCACGGCCGGCGACGGTCGACCGACGAGCTCCTCGAGTTCGGTGACGGACGTGACGGGCGTGCCTCCGTGATCCATACCGCCAACCTACGCCCGGCGATCTGCGGTTTCGAGGGCACTACCGTCGGACTCCGGTCAGAAACCGCATGATTCCGGCCTGACTGCGTGGCGCGGCGGAGACGACGGATGCCTCGGGCCGACGTGCGGCCCGAGGCATCCGGGTTCGATCGAATCGCCCTGCGGCGATTTCGGCGGGACTACTTCGCCTGCGGCGGGCGCGTCATCGAGAGCAGGTCGAGCGCGGTGTCGAGCTGCGCCTCGGTGAGGTCGCCGCGCTCGACGTAGCCGAGGTCGATGACGGCCTCGCGCACCGTGATGCCCTGCTTGACCGAGTGCTTCGCGATCTTCGCCGCGGCCTCGTAGCCGATGAGCTTGTTGAGCGGGGTCACGATCGACGGCGACATGCCGGCGAGGGCCGTGAGGCGCTCGAGGTTGGCCTCGAGGCCGTCGACGGTCTTGTCGGCGAGCACGCGCGAGGCGTTCGAGAGCAGGCGGATCGACTCGAGCAGTGCGGTGCCCATGACCGGGATCTGCACGTTGAGCTCGAACGAGCCGGAGGCACCTGCCCAGGCGACCGTCGCGTCGTTGCCGATGACGCGCGCGGCGACCATGAGCACCGCCTCGGGGATGACGGGGTTGACCTTGCCGGGCATGATCGACGAACCCGGCTGGAGGTCGGGGATGTGCAGCTCGCCGAGGCCCGTGTTGGGGCCCGAGCCCATCCAGCGGATGTCGTTGCAGATCTTCGTGAGGCTCACGGCGATGGTGCGGAGCGCGCCCGACGCGTCGACGAGGCCGTCGCGGTTGGCCTGGGCCTCGAAGTGGTCTGCGGCCTCGGTGATCGGCAGCTCGGTCTCGCGCTGCAGGATCTCGATGACCAGCTGCGGGAAGCCGGCGGGCGTGTTGATGCCCGTGCCGACGGCCGTGCCGCCGAGCGGCACCTCGGCGACGCGGGGGAGCGCCGTGCGCACGCGCTCGATGCCGAGGCGGATCTGGCGCGCGTAGCCGCCGAACTCCTGGCCGAGCGTGACGGGGGTCGCGTCCATGAGGTGCGTGCGGCCGGCCTTGACGACCTCGGCCCAGGCCTCGGCCTTGGCCTCGAGCGCGACCGCGAGGTGGTCGAGCGCCGGGATCAGGTCGTCGATGAGCGCTGCGGTGACGGCGATGTGCACCGAGGTCGGGAACACGTCGTTCGAGGACTGCGACGCGTTGACGTGGTCGTTCGGGTGCACCTCGGCACCGAGCTTCTGCGTCGCGACGGTCGCGAGGACCTCGTTCATGTTCATGTTCGAGGAGGTGCCCGAACCGGTCTGGTAGGTGTCGACCGGGAAGTGCTCGATGAACCCGTGGTTGCCGGCGATGACCTCGTCGGCTGCCGCGACGATCGCGTCGGCGATGGCGCCGTCGAGCACGCCGAGCTGGGCGTTCGCCTGCGCGGCGGCCTTCTTGATGCGCGCGAGCGCGGCGACCTGGGCGGGCTCGAGGCCCTTGCCCGAGATCGGGAAGTTCTCGACGGCGCGCTGCGTCTGCGCACGGTAGAGCGCTGCGGCGGGAACGCGCACCTCGCCCATGGTGTCGTGTTCGATGCGGTAGTCGGCGGTGTTGTCGACCAAGGTGTGGTTCCTTCCGGTTCGCGTGCCCGTGAGACTCGTGCAGCGGGCGGGATGAGTGTGGCGGATGCCTCGGGCGAGCGTCAGATCTGACCGACGACGACGTCGGTGTCGACCAATCCCTCGGAGAGGCGGTAGTTCGCGCCCACGATGGCCAGCGTACCCGCTGCGATCGCGTCGCTGATCATCTCGGATTCCTCGAGCAGGCGCGAGACGGTCGAGCGCAGGTGCTCGCGCCCGACGTAGCCCGCGTCGACCTTCGAGAGGTCGATGGGGGCGTCGGGGTCGCCTCCGGCGACGCGGCGGACGGACGGGATGATGCTCGCGATGAGCCCCGCGATGTGCGGGGGCAGCGGCTCGGCGTCGGCGGTCTGCGAGGTGATCGCGGCGTTGACCGCACCGCACGCGTCGTGCCCGAGCACCAGGATGAGCGGCACGTGCAGCACGCCGACCGCGTACTCGAGCGAGCCCACGACCGACGAGGAGATGACCTGGCCGGCGTTGCGCACCACGAAGGCGTCGCCGAGGCCGACGTCGAAGATGATCTCGGCCGAGAGGCGGGAGTCGGCGCATCCGAAGATCGCGACCAGCGGGCGCTGCCCCTCGGCGAGCGAAGCGCGTCGCTCGACGTCCTGGCGAGGGTGCAGCGGCTTGCCCGAGACGAAGCGCACGTTGCCGCTGCGCAGCTCGCGCCAGGTCTCGGCCGGGGTGGTGGGGCGAACGGGGGTTTCGGTCACTGCTGCTCCTCGTGCAATAGGGGCGGTGCTCATCAGGTCGTGCGGAGTGCGGTTCGGACGTTCGACGAACCGGCGGTGCCGGTCACTGCTGCGCCGTCACCGTGTCGGCGATCGCCGCAGCCAGGGTCGCGAACTCGGCATCGGTCGCGGTGCCGGCGAGCACGAAGACCGTGCTGCCCGCCTCGGTCGTGAGGCCGTATCGGGCATTGCCGACGTCGTCGCTCGAATCGCGGTTGTCGTAGATGGTCCAGTCGGCGCCGTCGACCTGCACGGTGCCCGTCGCGAGCGTGCGCGCGAGCAGGTCGGCCGACCACGTCGCGTTCGCGTCGAGGCCCTGGTACAGGCCGATGAACTCGCCGCTCGGCGTGAGGTAGCCGGTGTACCAGGCGGTGATGCCGTCGCTCTGGCGACGCAGTTCTGCGGCGTTCGCGCTCCAGCCCTCTGGCAGCACCGGCACCGCGAGCGGCTCGCCGCTGACGGCCTGGGCCTGCTCTGCGATGGTCGCGACATCGACGTCGGGGTGCATCGGCTCGTCGCTTCGCGGCACGGCCAGCACGATCACGACCACGACGGCGACGCACGCGACGAGCGCGTACACGAGGTTGCTCACGGTCTTGCGCTCGCGGTACTCGCGGGAGTTCTTCGCCTTGCGGGCGGCCGTCTCTGCGGGGGTCTCGGGGCGACCGAGCTCGGCGACGATCGGCCCCTGGCCGGGTTCGGCCATCAGAACGCGCCCTCGTCGGATGCCGCAGCGCGGCCGGTCGAGGCCGTGGCCGCCGCGGCGCGCGCCGCGTCGAGCCGGGCCTTCGCGCCGACGAGCCACTCTTCGCAGCGGGCCGCGAGGGCCTCGCCGCGTTCCCACAGGGCGAGCGAGTGCTCGAGGGTCGCCGACCCCTGCTCGAGCTCGGCGACGACCTGCACGAGCTCGTCACGCGCCTGTTCGTAGCTCAGCTCGGAGACATCCGTGGTGGGGGGCATGGCCGCCATTCTATTCGGCGCCGCTGACAGGTTCGTCGGCCGGCGTCACCGGGGCGATCTGCGGTGCGGATGCCGCGGGCGGGGCGTCGAGCGCGTCGTCGGGCGCGTGCGGGGTCGCGCCCGCGTCGAGGGCGCCGAGCGAGTCGGCCGCGATCGTGCCCTCGGCGAGCGTGACGGTGAGGCGGGTCGCTGCGGGCGCACCGGCCGGCCCCCGCACGACGTGCCCGTCGGGCCCCTGCACGATCGCGTAGCCGCGGTCGAGCGTCGCCTGCGGCGAGAGGGCGCGCAGGTGGCCGCGCAGCTCGCCGAGGCGCGAGGTCTGGCGCTCGATCTGCCGGTCGACGAGCTCGGATCCGCGGGCGACCCAGCGCGTCAGGTCTTCGGCGCGGCGGTCGACGATCCACGAGCCGTCGGCGAGCACCGGGCGCTGGCGCAGGTGCCCGATGCGGTCGATCTCGCGCGCGAGGATCGACGAGAGCCGCATGCCGAGGCGGGCGCGCACCTGGTCGACCTTCGCGAGTTCCTCGCCGACGTCGGGGATCACGCGCTTCGCGGCATCGGTCGGCGTGGAGGCCCTGAGGTCGGCGACCTCGTCGAGCAGCGGGCGGTCGGCCTCGTGCCCGATGGCGCTCACGATGGGCGTCGTCGCGGCGGCGGCCGCGCGCACGACCCGCTCGTCGCTGAAGCCGAGCAGGTTCTGGAAGTCGCCGCCTCCGCGCGCGACGATGATGACCTCGACCTCGGGATCGGCGTCGAGCCGCTGGATCGCCGACACGACCTCCGATGGCGTGCGGTCGCCCTGCACGGTCGCGTAGACGGTGCGGAACTCGACCGCCGGCCAGCGCAGGCGGGCGTTGCGCAGGACGTCCTTCTCGGCGTCGCTGTCGCGGCCGGTCACGAGGCCCACCACTCCCGGCAGGAACGGAAGCGGTCGCTTGCGGGAGGCCGCGAACAGGCCCTCTGCGGCGAGGGTCGCGCGCAGCCGCTCGAGCCGCTCGAGCAGGTCGCCGAGGCCGACGTGCTTCATGTCGTAGACCTGGAACGAGAGCGAGCCGCCCTTGACCCACCACGTGGGCTTCACGAGCAGCACGGCGTGATCGCCCTGCTTGAACTGCTCGGTGAGCTTGGCCTTCACCGACGACCACATGGTGAACGAGATCGTCGCGTCGGCCTCGAGGTCCTTCAGCTTGCCGTAGACGTTGCCGCCCGAGCCGCCCCACTGCGTGATCTCGCCCTCGACCCAGACCATGCCGAGCCGCTCGATCCAGTCCTTGAGCTTGCCGGAGAGCGTCGAGACCGGCCACGGAGCCTCGCGGGTGGCCGTGGCATCCGTCATCGTGGGTCTCCTCAGGTTCGTGCGTGCGGCTGGGCCGTGGTCGGCGGACGCCCGGTCGGCCCCGCGTAGGATGGGACGGTGACGACCACCACCCCCAAGATCGGCCTCGGGATGCCCCGCGTGCCCGGCCTGCGCGGCCGGCTCAAGGATATCCCCGTCCCCGGACACAAGCGCGTGCTGCTCGCAGCCCCCCGCGGATACTGCGCCGGCGTCGACCGTGCCGTGATCGCCGTCGAGAAGGCCCTCGAGCACTACGGTGCCCCCGTGTACGTGCGCAAGCAGATCGTGCACAACATCCACGTGGTCACCGAGCTCGAGGCCAAGGGCGCGATCTTCGTCGAAGAGGTCGACGAGGTGCCAGAGGGCGCCCACATCGTCTTCAGCGCCCACGGCGTCTCGCCGGCCGTCGTCAACGCGGCCTCCGACCGCGGGCTGCACGCGATCGACGCGACCTGCCCGCTGGTCACCAAGGTGCACCGCGAGGCCGTGCGCTTCGCACGCGACGACTTCGAGATCCTGCTCATCGGCCACGAGGGCCATGAAGAGGTCGAGGGCACGGCGGGCGAGGCGCCCGACCACGTCACCATCGTGAACAGCCCCGACGACGTGCCGAACATCGACGTGCGCGACCCCGACAAGGTCGTCTGGCTCTCGCAGACCACCCTCTCGGTCGACGAGACCATGGAGACGGTGCGACGCCTGCGCGAGCGGTTCCCGAACCTCGCGGATCCGCCGAGCGACGACATCTGCTACGCCACGCAGAATCGACAGGTCGCGATCAAGAAGGTCGCGCAGGACGCCGACCTCGTCATCGTGGTCGGCTCGGCGAACTCCTCGAACAGCGTTCGCCTCGTCGAGGTCGCCCTCGAGTACGGCGCCAAGGCGGCCTATCGCGTCGACTACGCGAGCGAGGTCAAGCAGGAATGGCTCGACGGCGTCGAGACGGTCGGCGTGACCAGCGGGGCATCCGTTCCCGAAGAGCTCGTGCACGAACTGCTCGAGGCCCTGTCCGACGCCGGCTACGGCGCGGTCACCGAGGTGAAGACCGCCGAGGAGGACCTCATGTTCTCGCTGCCCAAGGAACTCCGCCGCGACCTCGCGGGCAAGCCCGACGAGCGCGCGCTCGGCGGGCGCACGCGCGCCTAGGCCGCGCGCTCAGGCAGGCGCCGCCGCGGCCGTCGCGCCGCGGCGGCGCGACGTGCGGGCCTCGATCGCGAGCGCCCCGCCGACGACCAGCACGATCAGCGCGAGCTGCAGCAGCCCCGACTGCGCGATGCCGGCGAACGCGGCGAGCGCCACGAGCAGGGCGGCCGACAGCCGCCACGCGATCGGGCCGAGCGCCAGGGTGCGGCGGTACGCGGCATCCGCCAGCAGGTAGAGTGCGACGCCGCCGCTCACGAGCACCGCGGCCGTGGCGGACGCCGGCTCGGCGGCGTGCTCGAGCACCTCGTGCAGGCCGGCCGCCAGGAGCACGAGGCCGAAGATCATGGCGAGGTGCTCGAGGTAGAACGCCACGAGCGCCAGGCGGGTGCCGGTGCGGGCATCGGCCTGCTCGAGCGTGCGCTCGGCGCGAAGGTCGTCGCCCGTGAAGTAGCACCACCAGAGCGCGGCGACCGTGGCCACCGACAGCACCGTGCCCGCGATGACCGCGACGTCGAGCGCATGCTCCGACGCGACGATGCCGACCGCGACGATCGACTCGCCGAACGCGATGATCATCAGCAGGCCGTGGCGTTCGACCATGTGCGCCGCACCGGGATCGAACCCGCCGCGGATGCTCTGCAACGCCGAGGCGAGGAACGCGAGGAACGGCAGCGCGAACAGCACCCAGTCGATCGGCCCCTCGACGAACCCGGAGCACACGAGCAGCACGCCCACGAGCACGTTCGACGTGCCGACCGCGAGCATGCGGCGCGCGGCGCCCGATCCGCCCCGGGCGACGAACAACGACGCGTGGATGATCGCCACGACGATGTAGGCGGCTCCGAAGAGCACGCCCGTCTCACCGAACGCCTCTGGGATCGCAAGCGCCATCACGAGGAACGCGGCCATCGCGCCGATGAGCCAGACGCGCACGGGCGCGGTGTCGGGCGTGGTCTGGTTCGTGAGCCACGCGAACGCGTCGTACATCCACCACACGAGGCCGAGGATGAGCGCTGCGCGAGCCACGCCCGGCCAGGTGGGATCGTGCACGACGATCGAGGCGACCTGGCTGATCGTGAAGACGAAGACGAGGTCGAAGAGGAGCTCGATCGTCGAGACACGGGACGCGACGCGCGAGGTGCGGTCGCCGATTCGCGAGAGTGGTGACGGCATCGACCGTCAAGCTAGCGCAGAACGCGGCTCGGGCGCGACTGTCGTCTGCCCTGCCCTGCCCTGCCTTGCCTGCCCTGCCGCGCCCTGTCGCGAGCTGTCGCGCGGGTCAGACGTTCGCGGTGCTCAGGGAGGTGAGGAACTCGGGGTCGCTCGCGAACACGAGGATGCCGATGACGGTGACGACGACGAACGCGACGACGCCCGCCACGAGCGGGATCCACCACGACAGGCGGCCGGCGCGTAGTCGCGCGCGCGACCACAGCAGCGCGCCGATCCAGAGCGCGATCTGCAGCACCACGCCCGTCGCGAGGATCGTCGGCACGGCCGGGCCCGGCGTGAACGAGGTGGGTCCGTCGACGCCGAGCATCGCGGACGACAGCTTGGCCGACTCGAGCGCCGTCGCCGGCAGCTGCACGATGGCCATGATGTTGTAGATCGCACCGAACACGCCGAAGACGAGCAGCGCGATGGTCCAGAGGCGGTCCTTCGGCACGGCGGGCGCGGTCGCCGGCACCGGAGCTGAACCAGCTGCACCATGCGCACCGGGTGCTGCGGTCGCTGCGGCGGACGGGTCGTTCGCTGCGACTGCCGCCGCGGCATCCGGAACCGCGTTCGGGTCGACCGGCGGCTGCCAGGTCCACCCCTCGGGGGCGTACTCGCCGTAGCGCGGACGAGGCCGCTCGTCGATCGGGGGAGTCGGCCGAGGCGAATCCTGCCCCGCGGCTCCGGTCGTGCGAGCGGCCTCGTCGTGCGTCATGCGGATACTGCCTTACGCCGAGATCGAGTTGCCGGCGGAGCCGAGCTGACGGGTCGACTCGACCACGCGAGCGGCCATGGCGGTCTCGGCGACCTTGCCCCAGGCGCGGGGGTCGTAGAGCTTCTTGTTGCCGACGCCGCCGTCGACCTTGAGCACGCCGTCGTAGTTCTTGAACATGTAGTCGGCGATCGCACGCGTGTAGGCGTACTGCGTGTCGGTGTCGATGTTCATCTTCACGACGCCGTTCGCGACGGCCTCGGCGATCTCGGCGTCGGTCGAGCCCGATCCGCCGTGGAAGACGAGGTCGAGCGGCTTCGGGCCGGTGCCGTACTTGGCGGCGAGGCCGTCCTGGATGTCCTTGAGGAGCGACGGGCGGAGCTTGACGTTGCCGGGCGCGTAGACACCGTGCACGTTGCCGAACGTGAGGGCGGCCATGTAGCGGCCCTGCTCGCCGAGGCCGAGCGCCTCGACGGTCGAGATCGCGTCGTCGAGCGTCGTGTAGAGCGCCTCGTTCGAGCCCTCGTGCTTCACGCCGTCTTCTTCGCCGCCGACGACGCCGATCTCGACCTCGAGGATCGCGTTGATCGCCTTCATGCGGGGGAGGATCTGCTGCGCGATCTCGAGGTTCTCGGCGAGCGGCACGGCCGAGCCGTCCCACATGTGCGACTGGAAGATCGGGTTGCCGCCGGCCTTGACGGCCTCTTCGGACGCGGCCAGCAGCGGGAACACGAAGTCCTCGAGCGCGGGCTTCGGGCAGTGGTCGGTGTGCAGCGCCACCGTGACGGGGTAGCTCTTCGCGATCTCGTGCGCGGCGGCGGCGAAGGCGAGGGCGCCGGTGGCGCGTGCCTTGACCGTGTGGCCGGCGAAGTAGTCGGCGCCGCCCGTGGTGACCTGGATGATGCCGTCGGAGCCGGCCTCGGTGAGGCCCTGCAGCACCGCGTTGAGGGTCTGCGTCGACGAGACGTTGAACGCCGGGAAGGCGAATGCCTTCGCCTTGGCGGTGTCGAGCATCTGTGCGTACTGCTCGGGGGTTGCGATGGGCATGGCGCTCCTTCGGAAGGCAACAGGATTCACCAGCGAGTCTACCGAGGTCGCGAGGAGTGCTCACGTGCGTTGCGCGCCCGGGGCCGTGAGCGGAGAGCGGATGCCGCGGGCTGGGCCATGATGGGTCGGTGCCCCCGATCACCGAACCCGCGTTCGACGACGACCTGCGCGCGTCGCTGCTCGCGGCAGTGCGCGCGGCCGCCGACGCGGCGCGTCCGCTCGTGGGCGGGGGTGACGGCGATGCGGTGGATGCCGCCGCGGTCGACGCGCTGCGCCTCGCGCTCGCCGCAGTGCCGGCCGACCTCCGCGTCGTCTCGGGCGAGGGCGAGAAGGACGATGCGCCGATGCTGCACCCGGGCGAGCGGTTCGGCACCGGGGCGGGGCCTGCGCTCGATCTCGTCGTCGACCCGGTCGACGGCACGCGCCTCGCTGCCGCCGGACGCCCGGGGGCGATGGCGATCCTCGCGGTCGCGCCGCGCGGCGCCTACGCCGACCCCGGTCCCGCCTTCTACCTCGACAAGCTCGTGCACGCGCGGCCCGCTGCTGTCGCCGGAGGCCCGCCCGACGCGGGGCTCTCGCTCGACCTGCCCGTCGCCGAGAACCTCGCACGTCTGGCCTCCGCGCTCGACCGCCCGGTCTCGAGCCTGCGGGTCGCCGTGCAGGCGCGCCCCCGAAACGCCGCCGTGGCCGACGCCGTGCGTGCCGCCGGAGCGATCCTCCACCGGTTCGAGCACGGCGACGTCGAACGCGTCGCGTACGCGGCCGCGGCCGAGGGCGACCTCGACCTGCTGCTCGGCATCGGCGGCGCGCCCGAGGGGCTGCTCGAGGCGGCGATCGTGCGCGCGCACGGCGGCGTCATGCTCGCCCGCTTCGCGCCGCAGTCCGCAGTCGAAGCCGATCGGGTCGCGGCCTTCGCCGACGGACTCGCGCCCGACGCCGCGGAACGAGGACTGGCGGCACCGCGGGGAATCGCGCTCGCACGCCTGTGCGCGGCATCCGCACTCGTCGTCATCGCGCCGGTCACGGCGTGCGCGCTCGCACCGGCCAGGTCGCCGCTGGTCGTGGTCGATGACCGGGCGCCCGCCTTGGTGACCGCCGCCTTGCCCAGCGATTAAGAATCAAGGTTCTTTCGGCGCACGTTCGTGCAGAAACCGCCGAGGTCGAGGTGTACGTGCCTAGGCTTGACGGTGAGCGCGCACGGAGCCGACGGCCCGCGAGGGGCCGCTCGAGGCCATCGCACCAACCCGGAGGACGCCCGATGATGACACCTGCCGACGACAGCCTGTTCCTGCACCCCGACCGCAACATCGCGATCGAGCTCGTTCGAGCGACCGAGGCCGCGGCGATCCGCTCCTACCCCTGGATCGGCAAGGGCGACAAGCTCGGCGCCGACGGCGCGGCCGTCGACGCGATGCGCGCCTTCCTCGGAACCGTGGACTTCGAGGGCGTGGTCGTGATCGGCGAGGGCGAGAAGGACGCCGCCCCCATGCTCTTCAACGGCGAGCGCGTCGGCACCGGCCGAGGCCCAGCGTGCGACATCGCCGTCGACCCGATCGACGGCACCTCGCTCACGGCCGCCGGCCGCCACAACGCGCTCTCGGTCATCGCGGTCGCCGACCGCGGCACCATGCTCGACGCGTCCTCGGTCTTCTACATGGACAAGATCGTGACGGATGCCTCGGGCATCGGCGTCGTCGACATCCGCCGCCCGATCGGCGAGAACCTGCGCGCACTCGCCGCCGCGAAGGGCAAGGACGTCGGCGAGCTTCGCGTCGCGGTGCTGAACCGCGACCGACACGAGCAGCTCATCGCCGACATCCGCGAAGCGGGAGCCGGAACGCGGCTCATGAGCGACGGCGACGTCGCCGGCGGCATCAACGCCGCACGCTACGAGTCGCGCATCGACATGTGCGTCGGCATCGGCGGCAGCCCCGAGGGCATCACGACCGCGTGCGCGATCAAGGCGCTCGGCGGGTTCATGCAGGGCGTGCTCGCCCCGAAGGACGACGCCGAACGCGCCCGCGGCGAGGCGGCCGGACTCGACTGCGACCGGGTCTACGAGCTCGACGACCTCGTGCGCGGCGACAACACCTTCTTCGTCGCCACGGGCGTGACCGACGGCGAACTGCTCGAGGGCGTGCGCAAGAAGGGCCCGATCATCCGCACCGAGTCGATCGTGCTGCGCGGTAAGTCGGGCACGATCCGGCGTATCGTCGCCGACCACCTCGTCGAGAAGTGGCTGGACGACGCCGACCGGTGACCGTCTGAGGGGTCGCCGATGACGGTGCGGCCCTCGACAATGGAGGCATGACCGAACGCTCCCGCTCGCTGCCGCGCGCCCTGCGTCCCTTCGAGGCCGGGCAGTACCGGCTGCTCGCGGTCGCGCTCGCGGCTTCGCTGCTCTCGGCGGGCGCCTGGCTCGTCGCGGCCGTCTGGCAGGTCGTCGAGCTCGGCGGAACCCCCATCGACCTCTCGCTCGTCGCGGTCGGGTCGAGCCTCGGGCTCGTGCTCGCCGTGCTCGTCGGCGGGGTCGCAGCCGACCGGATCCCGCAGCGACGCATCCTCATCACGGTCGAGATCGTGCGTGGCGCCGCGTTCGCGGTCGCCGCGGTGCTCGCCGCGACCGGGGTCATCGAGGTGTGGCACATCGCACTCATCTCGTTCGTGCTGGGCCTCGCCGACGGGTTCTTCTATCCCGCGTACTCGGCGTGGCTGCCCGCCCTGCTGCCCGCCGACCAGCTGCTCGCGGCGAACGGCATCGAGGGCGTGCTCCGCCCCGCCGTCATGCAGGCGGCCGGTCCGGCGATCGCGAGCGCGTTCATCGCGCTCCAGGGGCCGTGGCTCGCGTTCGCGACCGTCGCGGGCATGCAGGTCGTCGCCGCGATCGTGCTGGGCGTCATGCGCTCCACGCCGGTGCGACGCGAAGCAGACGAGGTCGTGCAGCACCCGGTGCGACAGGTGTTCGTCGACCTGCGCGACGGGTTCCGCTACCTGCTGGGCACGAAGTGGCTGCTCGCGACGCTCGTCTTCTCGATCGCGCTGGTCTTCGTCATCATGGGGCCGATCGAGGTGCTGCTGCCGTTCGCCGTGAAGGACCAGACCGGCGGCGGAGCGGGCGCGTTCGCCCTCGCGCTCGCCGCATTCGGCGTGGGCGGGGCGGTCGGCTCGCTCGCGGTCGCGTCGTTCCGGCTGCCGCGTCGCTACCTCACGCTCATGATCCTCGCGTGGGGCGTCGGATGTCTCCCGCTCGCGATCATCGGATACACCTCGCAGCTCTGGGTGATGGTGATCGCGCTATTCCTGGTCGGGCTCCTGTTCGACGGCGCGCAGGTCGTGTGGGGCACGCTCCTGCAACGACGCGTGCCGCCGTCGATGCTCGGGCGGGTCTCGAGCCTCGACTTCTTCGTCTCGCTGGCGCTCATGCCCGTCTCGATGGCGGTCGCCGGGCCGGTCGGCGAGGCGATCGGCATCGCGCCCGCGTTCCTCATCGCCGGCCTCGTGCCGCCGTTCATCGCCTTCGCGACGCTCGCGATCGCCCGGCTCGGCCAAGACGAGCTCGCGCATCCGCTCGACGCGGCACCCCCGACGGATGCCGGCATCGCCACCGGCCCCGAGGCGGCGGCGGGGTTCGCGGCGCCTGTCGACGAGCCGCACCCGCGCGTCGCCGACAGTGAGCCGTCGCGCGACTGAGGCAAGCCCTCGACGGCGGCCGGCGCATATGCGAGGGTTGGCGCGAACAGGGAGGGTTCTCATGGTGGAGATCAACGACGCGTTCCCCGGCTTCAGCGTCGACGACGTCGGTGCCGCGCGCTCGTTCTACGGCGACGTGCTCGGATTCGACGTGCGCGAGCAGATGGGCGGCCTGCAGTTCTCGTTGCCGTCGGGGCAAGGGGTCTTCGTGTATCCGAAGGACGACCACCAGCCGGCCTCCTTCACCATCCTGAACTTCGAGGTGCCAGACATCGGCGCCGCCGTCGACGCACTGAACGCGCAGGGCGTCGTGACGAAGATCTACACGGATCCGCACGCGTTCGGCACCGACGAGCGCGGCATCGCGTGGGGGTCCGGTTCGGGCCAGGGGCCTGACATCTGCTGGTTCCGCGACCCCGCCGGCAACGTGTTGAGCCTGATCCAGAGCTGACGCCGAGCCCGCTCCAGCCGAGCGGGTGATCGATGCTGCCCGACCGGGCAGACCGCGGGGGAGCGCCTTCCGGGCTCACAGGCCGGGTGGTAGACCCGACGTATGGACGGGCAGAAGCTGAATTCGCCTTGGGCGTCGAGTGGCGGCGTCTACACGCATACCTGGACCTATCAGGTGACCCATCCGGGCAGGACGATCGTCGAGGTCGCCCTCACCTCGGTGAACAGCGTCGATGACGACGACGGCACGTTCGCGCGCTTCGGCATCTCGCAGATCGTGAGCGACGACGGAGTGGAGGACTTCGGCGACGACGGTCCACCCGTGCTCGCCCGCGATGGGGTGACGAGCGTCAGCGTGCGGATGTTCGTCGTCAATTCGTTCGCGCGCGGCCGCGTCGCGCGGAACTTCTGGTGAGGACGGACCGATGTTCGATGAGACCGCGAGCAGTGACGACGCAGTCACCCGTCAGCGCACGAGCGTGCTGTTCGATCCGGAGAGCGGACGTGCCGTGTTCGGCCACACCTTCGTCGGCGAGGACGATGCACTCTCGGCACCCGACGGGGAGCGGGCCCGTCGCCGAGCGCTGCTCGATGAGGTCGGCGAGGACGACGCGCGTCGCCTGCGCTTCGCGGATGCGACGGCAGACCTGAGAGGCGACGGCCCGGCCGAGCTGGAGGTCGTCGACGAGGTCGTGCGGCTTCGGCCGTTGAAGCTGACGACGCGGGGATTCGACCCCGATCGCCTTCGCAGGCGCGACTGATCAGATCGAGCGGATCTCGGGGTCGATGTCGGCGCTGAACTCGGCACCGAGGTCGAGCGCGGCGTCGGCTGACGACGTCGAGTCGGTGCCGTGCTCGAGCGCCGTCACGTCGAGCGCGACCGTGTCGACGCCGAGCGGGTCGACCCCGTGGGAGTTGGACGGGTCGGCTTCGATTGCGGGCGTCTCTCCGGATGCCGCGGCGGTGAACTCGTAGGCCGTGAGTTCGCGAGGGCTCTCCTCGATGCCCTCGAGCTGCGCGAGCACCTTGGTCTCGTCGAGTGCCTTGAGCTTGCGGGCGGTGGGCATGACGCGGGTCTCGAGCGAGCCGACGAAGGCGTTGTAGTCCTTGACGGTGCGCTCGATGGTGCGGCCGAGCTTCTCGATCTGGCCCGCGGTGACGGCGAGTCGCGTGTAGAGCTCGCGGCTGAGGTCGAAGAGCGTCTTCGCCTCTTTCGTGAGCACGTCCTGCTGCCAGCTGAAGGCGACCGTCTTCAGCACGGACCAGAGCGTGACCGGCGACGCGAGCGCGACGCGCTTCGAGAATGCGTAGTCCATGAGCGCGGGATCGGTCTCGAGCGCGCTCGAGACGAGGGACTCGCTCGGAATGAACGCGATGACCATCTCGGGGGAGGCGCCGAGACCGGCCCAGTACGTCTTGCCGCCGAGGGCGGTGATGTGATCGCGCACGGCCTTGACGTGCTGCTTCATGAGGGCCTCGCGGCGCGCCGCCTCGGCGCCGGTCGCCGTCGCGGGGATCTGGCTGGCCTCGAGATAGGCGTTGAAGGGCACCTTGGCATCGACGGCGATGTTCTTGCCGCCGGGCAGGTGGATGACCATGTCGGGGCGGCCCGCGCCCGAGTCGGTGTTGATCGAGTGCTGGGTGTCGAAGTCGACGCGCTCGAGCAGGCCCGCCGCCTCGACAACGCTGCGCAGCTGCGTCTCGCCCCAGACGCCTCGCGTGCTGTTCGAGCGCAGCGCCGAGGCGAGGGTCTCGGCGGTCGAGCGCAGCCGCTCCTCGTTCTCGGCGGCGATGCGCAGCTGCTCGCTGAGCTCGCCGTGCTGGCGGTGCCGCTGGGTCTCGAGGTCGGTGACCTTGGCCTGCATCTCGGTGATGGTCTGCTTCACGGGGGCGAGCGCCTGCAGCACGCGGCTGTCGGCGGCCTCGCGCGCCTCGCGCTGCTGCTGCTCGGCCCGCTGCCGCTCGACGATCTCGCGGTACTGCACGCGGGCCGACTCGATCTGCTCGCGGAGCCCGGACGCGGTGGCCTCGACCGCGGCGAGCTCGGCGCGGAGGTTGGACTGGACCTGCTGTTCCTCGGCGCGGATGCGCGCCTGCTCGGCCGAACCGCCGGCCTGCAGGGCCGCGATCGCGGCCTGGTGACGGGCCTCGACCAGCGCGGGGTCTTCGACCGCCGGGGCGCCGGCCGCGGCATCCGTCGCCCGCTTGGAGGCGAGGAACCACGTGGCGAGCGCGCCGAGCGCGATGCCGACGACGAGGCCGATGACCAGCAGCAGGATCTCCATGGCGCCAAGTGTGGCAGGGGCCGCCGACATCGTCGGTGACGTCGCCCGGCGAGGCCGCGAGCGGGCCGACGAGACTCGCTCGGAGCCGGGCTACTGCAGCGCCATCGGCCCGTGCGACGCCGCACGGGCGGCGGTCGCGGCCTGCCCGATGGCGCCGAACGCCACGCGCGTCACGTGCGCGAGCCGGTCGAGGTCGTCGACGTCGTGCCGCGCCGCGGCGTGCACCATGATCGCCGCGCAGGCCTCGGCGTCGGCGAGCGCGTCGTGGTGCGAGAAGTCCTCGAACCCGGCGGCCATCGCCGCGACGGGCAACCGATAGGAGTCGAGGTGGTACGTCTTGCGCGCGACCTGCAGGCTGCAGAGCGACCGGTGGTTCGGAACCTCGAGCCCGACGGCCTCGCTGGTCGCCGCGATGACGCGCATGTCGAAGCCGGCGTTGTGGGCGACGAGCACGTCGGCGCCGGCGAACTCGCGGAAGACCGGGAGCAGTTCGGCCCAGCCCGCGGCATCCGACACCATGTCGCGCGTGATGCCGTGCACGCGCACGTTCCACTCCGAGAACTCGTCGTGGGGGAACGGCGGGCGGATGTAGCGGTGCAGGCGATCGACGACGACGCCGTCCTTCACCTTCACCAGTCCGATCGAGCAGGCCGAGGCGCTCGACGGGTTGGCGGTCTCGAAGTCGATCGCGGTGAAGTCCACTGGCACGACAGGAATCGTGCCATGACCCGCCGACGGTTGACGGATGCCTCGCCGCGGGCGTGGAATGGGCGCATGACCGACGACCCTGCGCGCAGCTTCGGGCTCGCGGCATCCGTCTACCGTGCGGCGAGGCCCGGCTATCCCGAGGAAGCGGTGGCCTGCCTGGCTCGTCGGCGACGCCGTGCAGGTGCTCGACCTCGGGGCCGGCACCGGCAAGCTCACCGAGGCGCTCGTGTCGCTCGACCGAGAGGTGCTCGCCGTCGACCCGGTCGAGGAGATGCTCGACGAGCTGGAGCTCGCGGTGCCCGGAGTGCCGCGCATTCTCGGCACGGCCGAGGACATCCCGATCGACGACGACTCGGTCGACGCGGTCGTGGCGGGCCAGGCCTGGCACTGGTTCGAGCCGCACCGCGCGATCCCCGAGATCGCGCGCGTGCTGCGACCGGGCGGCGTGCTCGGGCTCGTCTGGAACAGTCGCGATCTCAGCGCAGACTGGCTTCGCGAGGCTGGCGAGATCATGCACGACCGGCACGACGCGAGCGAGACCTTCGAGTCGTACGTGCGCATCGGCCCGCCGTTCGGCCCGGTCGACGAGCACACGGTCGCCTGGACCGAGCGCATGACGCGCGCGCGGTTCCTCGACCTCGTGCGCTCTCGCTCGTACTTCCTCATGGCCTCGCCCGAGGAGCAGGCCGCGACGATCGCCGCCCTCGAGACGCTGCTCGACACGCATCCGGATGTCTCGGGCGCCGTCGAGCTCGAGGTGCCGTACCTCACGCGGTGCTTCCGCGCGCGACTCGGCTGAGGCTGCCCGGGCCGACGGCGGCTGCGATGCGGATGCGCCAGCCGGCGGCATCCGCCCGCGAATGATGCCGGATGGCACGGCACCGGTACGATAGACCCCCGTGGCTCTCACTATCGGCATCGTCGGCCTGCCCAACGTCGGCAAGTCCACCCTCTTCAACGCCCTCACCAAGAACCAGGTGCTCGCGGCGAACTACCCGTTCGCGACGATCGAGCCCAACGTGGGCGTCGTGAACCTGCCCGACCCGCGCCTGCAGGTGCTCGCCGGCATCTTCGGCTCCGAGCGCATCCTGCCCGCGGCCGTGTCGTTCGTCGACATCGCCGGCATCGTGCGCGGCGCGTCAGAGGGCGAGGGCCTCGGCAACAAGTTCCTCGCGAACATCCGCGAGGCCGACGCCATCGCGCAGGTCGTGCGCGGGTTCGTCGACGGCGACGTGGTGCACGTCGACGGCAAGGTCGACCCCAAGGCCGACATGGAGACCATCAACACCGAGCTGATCCTCGCCGACCTCGAGACCCTCGAGCGCGCCATCCCGCGCTACGAGAAGGAGATCAAGGGCAAGAAGCTCGACCCGTCAGTGCTCGAAGCGGCGAAGGCCGCGCAGGAGGAGCTGCAGAAGGGCACGCCCCTGTCCGCGGCATCCGTCGACCTCACCCCGATCCGCGAACTCGGCCTGCTCACCGCCAAGCCGTTCATCTACGTCTTCAACGTCGACGAGTCGGTGCTGACGGATGACGCGAAGAAGGCGTCGCTCGCCGAGCTCGTCGCCCCCGCCGAGGCCGTGTTCCTCGACGCGAAGATCGAGTCCGAGCTCATCGACCTCGACCCCGAGGACGCCGCGGAGCTGCTGGCCTCGACGGGCCAGGAGGAGTCGGGCCTCGACCAGCTCGCCCGCATCGGCTTCGACACGCTCGGCCTGCAGACCTACCTCACCGCCGGCCCCAAGGAGTCGCGCGCGTGGACGATCCACAAGGGCGACAAGGCTCCCCAGGCTGCCGGTGTGATCCACACCGACTTCGAGCGCGGCTTCATCAAGGCGGAGGTCATCTCGTTCGAGGACCTCGTTGAGACCGGCTCGGTCGCCGAGGCACGCGCCAAGGGCAAGGCCCGCATGGAGGGCAAGGACTACGTCATGCAGGACGGCGACGTCGTGGAGTTCCGCTTCAACGTCTAGTCGGTGCCCGATGGGTTCTACCGGCGTTGGAGGCGGGACGCAACGTGGTTGCGATGGCTTTGTCTCCGCATTAATGTCAAAGGCTAGTTCGGCGGGAGCTCGGCAGAGTCGTGCGCTCTAGCGGTACTCAAAGTGATAATTGGCTTGTTTGCGACCTAGTGGGCGTGCGCTGAGTACCTCATAGCGAGAATGGCCGGCAGTCCTTTCGATCGTGCCGTCTTCATCGAGACAGCCCTTGCTCCAAGTGCTGCTCGACGTATTCATGGGCATTGATGTTGTCGTTATCAGGCTTCAGCAGGCGGTCGGATACGCAGAGTCCGCAGATCAGCGGTAGCCGTCGAAGGGGGCTGCTGTCGGTTTTGTTGACTCCTGACCTGTGCTGGAGTTCCGCTGTGATGTTCTCGCGGTTACTCGGAAGGCCGAAGCTCCGATCGTCCGGGCGGTGAAGAACTTCGGGATCTCCGAGTCGGGCCCGCAACGCTGACTGAAGCTAGCCGACATCGAAGACGGCGCCAAGCCCGGGGCCACCCAAGCCGACGCGGCTGAGTTGCGCGATGCCCAGAAGCACATCCGCCTGCACGAGCAGGAGAACGAGGTGCGGCGGCGGGCCGTGGCCTATCTAGCTGCGGCTTCGCTCCCAGAATAGTTTGCCCGCTGGTCCGTGACCTTGCCGTGGTCGACGTGCCCGCCCGGGTGCCGGTCGCGGTGGACTGTCGGGTGCTGGGCTTCTCAAACAGGCGTTCTATGCCTGGCGGGCCGAGCCGGTCACGCAACGAGACTGGGACAACGCGCATCTGACTAACGCGGCGGCAGCGATCCATGCCGATGAGCCCGCGTTCGGGTACCAGTTGATCGCGAGTCCGGCATCCCGGCTGGCGAGCGACGGGTCTGGCGACTGTGCTCGGAGCAGCGGTTGTGGTGTGTGCTCTCGAAGTAGCGCGGTTTGCATAGGAAGGCCGGCCCGCCGGTGTATTGCAACCTCGTTGCGCGGGACTCCACCGCGTCAGCACCGAACGAGTTGAGGCTGACCGACATCACCGAGCAATGGACCGACGAGGGCAAGCTGTACCTCTGCGCGATCAAGGACGTCTACTTCAGTCGGATAGTCGGTTACTCGATCGTCTCCCGTATGACCGCGCAACTCGCGGTCGCGGCACTCCGGGACACGGACGCGCTTCGGGAACCCGACGGGACAGTTCCGCATTCGGATTGCGGGGCAATTTAGCTACCAGGCCTTCGTCGAGCTCCTCCGCTTGGAAGGCCTGACGGGATCGATGGGCAGGGTCGGCGCCTGCGGCGACAACGCCGTCATGGAGTCCTTCGTCTCACTGCTGCAGAAGTACGTCCTGACAGGTGGCGGAAACGGCAAGAGCCACGTCTGCAAATCGTTGACCGGGAACGAGCGGAGCTACCACCGCCAACGCGGCCTCGGAAAGTTCACCTCGATCGGGTATGAAATGATCACCAACGTCGCACTCGCGGCCTAAACCCTACGAGTCAACTAACGCGGCAGCAGTCCCACGTATCGTTCGTCATTGTATGCAGGGGATAATGCGGCCCATGGCGGCGCGTGTCGCCGTTGGAGGGAGCCGGTCGCAATGGATGGTGCGCCACAAAAAAGTCTGCGGGAGTACATCGAGCATCTTCGTCGGCGGGACACGTCTGGGTACGACGGGCACCCTGCAGATCCGTACTTGTTCGAAACGCCCCGTGTACTTTGCCCTGCATGCGGGACCCCCCTTCCCACGCCAACGACGACAGTCCACGAGGTTCGGATGGACGACCTACCATCGGTGGTTGCGGCGCAGCGTGGCGAGCTGGACCTGGTGGTCTGTAGTAACTCGGCGTGCGGACAGGCGATTCGTGTGGCGCGAGTGGTGGCACTGAGGTCTTACGAGCAGAATACTTGCCTGCTCTTCCCAACCGACGATCGTCTCGCGGAGCTTGCACAGATTTGCGAACGCGCGATGGCTGGCGAGTCGATCGACACCCGAGTCGCGACATCGACATCCGCCGTTGCAGCCTGGCTAAGCGCTTGGCGGAGCGGCCATCTTCAGCGGTTTAACGAGCATCAGGCATTTCGAATGCGCGTGATGTTGACCGACGATCTCGCCGTGGGCACGGAGGACTGGACGCCTGAGTTCTTCGCGGCTCTCTACGCGATGACGGTTGCTCCCCCTATTGGTTCGCATTTGGGTGTGGGGGCGTGGGGGTTCGATGGCGAGACGACGATGCCGGACGCAGTTCAGGCACTCGAACTTATGTCGGCACAACTTGACGAAATGGTGTGGCTCAGCTGGATACACGCTGTTTCGGCCAGTCGGCCGTTGACAGAGAGCCTGGTTTCCCGCGTCGTGCCTGCTTCCGTGAGAGCCGCAGCCCTAGACGTAGTCCTCGCCCGGTTGGGGGTCGTCGTCTTGGATGACGGTGCGGAGCGAGAGATCCGCTATACGGCTGCCGCTATCGCTGCATACGTGGGCTGGCAGGCGGGCATTCCGATCGAATTCGAGCAAGAGTGGTCGGCACTGTGGTTGAACCGCGAGCGGTTGCTGGCGAAAGAGGGGCGGCTGGATGATCTGGGACGGGTGGACCCAGAAATGGTCGCTGCCACCACGAGCCCAGAGAGTTTTCGCCGCTACCTAGGCGTCATCGCGCGGAAGGATCTTGGGGAACTAGTCTTTCTCAGCTTCTGCCTCGATGCCGTCGGCCGATCGTATCTCTTGCACAATTTGCTATTCGAGGTTCTTGGCGCGTTTGGGCGGCCGACGGGACCTGACGATGGCGTGCAAATCCTGGAGCACTTTGCCGCGGGGCAGGAATTCGAGGTTCGGCTGACACTTGCCCGCGCGTTGGTCGATCATGCAGATACGACCGACTGGGCGGGAACAGCTTGGGCGCTCGCCGACGCCTTGCTTAGGGACTGTGTCCCTTCCGAACTGCCGAACCTCCAGCTCCGGGTCGAGGCTTGGGTTGGCGAGGTTCTTAAGGATCACGGCCTCCCGGATGCCTTTCTTGCCCGCGTCGGCGAATCGCCGCGGGACTGGGAGGATGCGGCGGACCTGGAGCATCGATTCGCCCTTGCTGCTGAGCGGTCGAACGCGCTGCGGCTAAAGTCCCGATTCGAGACCGCGATCGAAGAGCTCAATAGAATGCGTCGATTAGTTGAGGCGTCGCCGGAATCGCGGCTAAAGCAGGACCAAATCTTCCTGATCTGTCGGAACATTGCGATCATTCGGCGTGACGCTCACGATCATGAGGGTTCGCTGGTCGAACTTCTCGCCTTGTTGCCGGGGGTAGCGGAACACAAACGCACAGACCTCTACTCGAGCCTCGCCGTGTCATACGTCTCTCTTGGCAGAAGCGAACTTGCACGCGAGGCGGCCGAGTCCGCGCTTGAGTGGAGCAGCTCTGGCTCCCAACGGGGAACAGCGCTGGCGCTCGTGGCGCAGTGCCGATCGATGAGCGGGGACACAACCGGCGCGCGCGAGGCGCTTAGGAGCATCCAACGAGAGCATCTTGCGAACATCACCACACTTCTTCGAGTCTGCGTCACTCTCTTGAACTTGGATATGCGTGAGTCGTCGATTGGCCCGAGCTGGGAGGGCTCCATTTGGGGCCTTCTCGATGAAGTGCTTGACGACGAGGGCTCGTCTGGCGACACTTACGTACGCGAACTCCTACTGCTGGTGCGAACGACTCGTCGTGAGCTGCAGGGTGCTATGAGCGCGCACGAAGGATGGTTGGAACTCGACCGTCTCTCGCGGAACATCTATGGTGTTCCATCCCCCGAGGCGCTCATCGGCTTGGCCCTCGAGGCGTGGCGACGAGAGGACATGGGGCTACTTCGCCGCCACCTCGACCAGGTGTCTGCAGCGCTTGTCGGTCGGTTCAAAGAGGCAGCAAACGTTTCCCTGACGGCGACGACAACATCGGTGCTCCAGAACCTTCTCGACCTTCTCGTCGATTCGGTTCTCGAACGCGGTGCTTCCACCGAGCTGGGCCGGGTCCTCGCAGAGCTTTCGCGCGATTTGCTTGGCCGCACGGCAACTGGAAAGCCCGTCGAGTTCGCCCTGCCCTGGGATGACGTGCTCTCGACGAGCCACGGAGGCTGGACGATCGTGGAATGGCTCGAAAGCGGCCAGGAGATCCTCTGCCTTGTTACGACTCTAAGAACCGGTGCGCATCCGGAAACCGTGGCGATACACATGCCACCTCTCTTTGACACCCTCGGCGCCGAGTTGCTACCTAGACTCCGCTATTGGAAGCCGAATGACCCCAACGAGCCGTTTGCGATTCCCGCGTGGGACGGGGCCGAGATGTGGGTGCGTTGGCTCGCAAGCGAGTTCCGCATTGAGCGACTCGTGATCGTGGAACACGAGCGCTATGTGGAGGTTCCGTGGCAGGTCTTGTTCGGACCTCACTGCCCAGTAACTTGCGTTCCGTCTGTTAGTTTGCTCCTCGCGAGTTCATCCAAGATCGAGTTCGGGCGAATTGGGGCCGTTGCCGTCTCGCGGTATGGGGACCAACCGGCGGTCTCGGCTGAGCTTGATAACGCGGCGTCGGCGATCGCCGAACTAGCCTCCGCATCTCGAACCCATGTCCTTCGTGGAGCAGAGGCGGATCGCGTTGCGTGCCTCGACCTCCTCAGCCAGGCCGACATGGCCGTCTTCCTTTGCCACGGCGTCTTTGACGCCGGTTCTCGCTCCATGGCGTGGCTCGTTGCCGATAACGGTGTGCTCCCGCCCGCTGGTCGCTTCGGGGGAGGGCCGGGCGCTCAAGGTCATCGGATCACGGCCGTCGAGTGCGACCAACTCGCATCAACGGCGCGCGTCGTGCTGTCCGCCGCGTGCTCGAGCGGAGTGGCGCAATATGCGGGTGTCGGAGAGCAGATTGGGCTATTCGGCGCACTTCGACGTCATGGAACCACGTCGCTAATCGCGCCCCGATGGGATGTCCCCGCTGGCGAGATTCTGCCGATTCTCGTCGACATCGCCGACCGAATACTAGGCGGCGAGGATCCCGTTCTTGCTACGCAGCTCGCCTGCCGAAGCGCGGCGGATCGCTTGCCACGTTGGATAGCATGGGCCCTGTTCCACCAAGGAACGGCGATGGAGGACGCATGAGCAACGGGTGGGACCTTCGACTGGAGGACGAGAACCTGAACGACGAGCGCATACGAGTCGGGCTAGAGTACTTTGCGGCCCGAAAGAGTGGCTTCGCTACTGAAGCTGACCTTCGCAGGCAGCTCGCGCGCGCTCTGCCCCTGGGGGTCGAATTACAACCACTTCTAGACCAACTTGGCGAGCCTGAGCTGGCACGCGCGGCGACGGCTCTTGTCGTCTCTGAGCTGCTCAAGGACGAGCAGGATTCTGCGATGCTGCGCGACGACATCGAGCAGGCTTCCAAGAAACTCGCAGTCGTGGAGACCGCGCTTGGGGTGCTACTCATCATGTACACGATCCACTACATCGCCACCGGAGGCGTTGACTCCGAGGTGGTGAAACGAGAGCTGCCCGACGGGACCGTGGAGAAGCGATCGATCATCTACCAGAAGCCGACCGACTGGTTGGCCACCGTCGTGAAGCTCTTTGGCGTCACCGGAGGCAACGACCCTGGACGAGACGACAAGTCCTGAGCCGATTCTCCTCAAACGGTGTGGTTCGTGATGAGCGATCAAATATTGGGGTCGCCTGCAACTGCGCCGGCCTAGTTCGATGATGCCGGCGCTGAAGCCGCGGGAGGAGTTCACATCCCTCGTGAGCGCGAAACGCGCGCCGTTCTGGCCGACGATCTGGTTCTAGTCGCGCGGGGGGCGGACGAACGCGCGACGCAGCTTCTGCGGAAGGCAGGCGCAGCGGAACTACCGCAAAGATGCGCGCTGTACCGTTCAGCGCGACCACGGTTGTCGGCTGGCTGTTCAACCTTGAGCAGCACCGACTTCGAGCGCGGCTTCATCAAAGCCGAGGTCATCTCGTTCGAGGACCTCGTCGAGACCGGCTCGGTCGCCGAGGCGCGCGCCAAGGGCAAGGCCCGCATGGAGGGCAAGGACTACGTCATGCAGGACGGCGACGTCGTAGAGTTCCGCTTCAACGTCTAGTGTGACGGGCGTCCTGTTGGACAACGCCGAATGGAGGGCTCGGGTTGGATGAGCATCCTTCAGTGTCGGAAGTCGAACGTCGTGAGCGAATCGTCCTCGAACTCAGCTCCGAGGAAGCGCTGGTGCTTTTCGAGTGGCTCACCCGAGCCGAGCAGGAGGACGACGAGACGCTGGAACCGGCCTTCGCGGACAAAGCAGAGCAACTGGTTCTTTGGAGTCTCATCGGGCAGTTGGAGAAGGCGCTGGTTGCGCCGTTCCGAAAGGACTACGACCGGCTGCTCCAGGCTGCGAGAGACACTGTCCGTGGCTCAGTCGAGTGACGGCGATGTCTTGGAGTTCCGCTTCAACGTGTAGTCGCCCGCACACGGGCATGCTCGCGTGCGCGCAACTCAGGATGAACGGGCGACGCGCCGAGCGCCGCAGGAGCACACGCCGGGCGGGCGCCCGTTCGTCCTGAGTTGCCGACCGCAGACGCCGTCAGATGCCGGTGCCGCTCTGGCCAGTGCCGCTCGGGCCGGTGCGGTCGTCGCGACGGTGCTCGGCGCGGCGTGTTCCGGTGGCGTCGGCGTGCGCTGCGGCATCCGATGCCTCGATGCCGGATGCCTCGACGCGGGCGGAGTCGGCATCGTGCTCGTCGACCGGGGTCGTCGTGGGCCGATCCGCCGCGACGGGCGCATCGCGACGGTCGTCCGGCGCCGGCGTCGGCGCCGGCACGTCGGGATCGAGGTCCGCTGCGCGGCGGGCGTGCTCGTCGGCCTCTTCGCGCAGGCCCGCCGCGCGGTCCGCTCGCTCGGCGCCCTCGCGCTCGAGCCGCTCGGCCTCGAGCCGCGCGCGCTCCGCGGTGGCCTCCGCCTGAGCGGCGCTCGACTGGGCGGCCAGGCGGTCGGCCTCGGCTTGGGCGGCGGCGGCCGCCTGCTCGCGGGCGTCGCGTTCCGTCGCCTCGGCCTTCGCCCTCAGCTCGGCCGAACGCCGGCGGTCGGCCTCGATCCTGCCCTGCGCCCGCCGTCGTGACGAGGCCATGACCGCGACGACCACGATGACGACGATGACGACGATCGCGACGACGATCCAGATCCAGATGCTCGTGTCCATGATGAGACCAGCCTTTCTCGCGTTCCGGGTCATTCAACCGCCGACCTCGCGGAGGCACCAAGGGGTTGTGGCGCGCCCGCATCTCTGCCATGCACGCGGGCGCGGGTTCGATTCGTGCGATCGCCGGACGTCTCGGGTCGGCGCTGCCGGAGGGCAGCAGCGACCCGGCCGCGAGCGAGCGCGGAGCGACCGAATCAGGCGCGCAGGTCGTCGAGCGTCGCGAGCGGCACGATGCCGTCGGCCGCGCCGACGAGGCGCTCGTCGAACGCGATGAGGGCATCGGCCTGCAGCGAGGCGACCGCGAGGTATTCGGCGAGCGGGGTGTCGCTCCAGTCGAGGCGCGCGGCGAGCTTCCAGGCCGTCGAGCGGGAGACGCGGTCGCCGAGCAGCCGGATCTTCAGCTCGGCGAGGCGCTCGAGCTGATCGCGTCCGCTCCGTTCGTCGAGCCGCCCCTCGCGCACGTCGCGGTAGAGCAGCGACAGCACGTGCGAGCGCAGCACCGAGGGCGCCACGAGCTGGTGGGCCGGGCTCACGGCGACGCCGTCGCGGATGATCAGCAGCGCGGCATCCGCATCGATCGCATATCGCGTCATGCACCCATCGTGGCAGGCGGGCCGCAGGCGTCAAGCGGCGCAACTCCGGACACGTCGGGCCTCGGCACGCGTGTCGCGGCACGACACGCCGATCGCGGATGCCGCGATCCGGAGTTCGGCAGATGGCAGGCGGCCAGTGCGGGGAACCGGTGCGAGGTCAGGCGATCGAGGTCAGCCGTGCGAGGCGGCCGCGGGCACGGCAGGCGCCAGGGCGCGGGCGTCGGCGGCGTCGAGTGCGGACGCTGCGGCGCGACGGCCCTCGGCGATGAGGCGTGCGGCGTCGACCATGCGCCACTGCGCCATGCGCTCCATCTCGGGCTGGATCAGCACGACCGACGGGTCGCTCACGAGGTCGGCGGTGCGGCTGACGGTGCGCATCATGCGCACGTTCTCGAACTTCGCGTGCAGGCGCACCACGATCACGCGTTCGGCGCCGATCTCGCGGGTGGCCTCGACGGGCACGTTGTCGACCATGCCGCCGTCGGCGAGCCATGCGCCGTCGCGGCGTACGGGGGAGAGGAGTCCGGGCACGGCGATCGTCGAGCGGAGCGCCGTGCTCAACGGGCCGCGGTCGATCGTCACCGCCCGACGCGTGCGCAGGTCGGTGGCGACGGCGCCGAAGCCGCGGGGGAGCTCCTCGATGAGCGGGTCGAAGCCGAGCGCACGGTGGATGCCGACGGTGATCGCGTTCGAGTCGAGCAGGCCGAGTCGGGGCGCGAACGACCAGTCGGCGATGTCGCGCCACCTGAAATCGAGCACGGCGCGCTCGATCTGCTGCGCGTCGAATCCGGCGGCGTAGGCCGCGGCGACCATGGCGCCCGAGCTGGTGCCGACCGCGAGACCGGGGCGGATGCCGCGTGCCTCGAGTTCGAGCAGCACGCCCACGTGCGCGGCGCCGAACGCCGCGCCGCCGCTCAGCGAGAGACCAAGGGTGCGGTCGTCGTTCGAGGTTGCCGCGCCGGGGGTCTGCATGCTCGCACGCTAGCGCGCGCGGATTCGGTCTCTCTGTGCGGCCGCGGTGAGAACGCTGTGAGCGTTTCGCCGGGCTGCGATCGACGGAATCAGGTCACCGGCTGCGCGGCGTGGCGGCGGCGCGGCGTGGCGCCCGCGGCCTGCGCCCGCGGCCTGCGCCCGCGGCATGCGCCCGCGGCACGCGTCGCCTCAGCGCCCCTGGCGCTTCTTGTAGGGCTTGGGCTGGCCCTTCACGATGGGCGCGCGGCCCTTGCCCTTCGACGCCTTGGCCTTGCCTCCTGCGGCCACTGCAGGCGTCGTCGTCGGCGTCGGAGCCTCGGCGATGCGCCGATGCGCTTCATCGAGCAGCAGCGCACCGGCCTCGGTCAGCCCCCAGCCCGACTTGGCGCGCGTGAAGAGCGGCTGTCCGGTCTCCTCTTCGAGCGTGTCGATGGCCGAGTACAGCGACGCGAGCGGGATGCCGGTGGCATCGGCGGCACGCGGCACGTGCAGGTCGGCATCGACGATGGCGACGAACCGCTGCAGGTGCACGAGCTTCACGAGGGGCCTTTCGTCGTTCGGACGTCGCGACGCGCGGGTCCGTTCCACCCCCAGACTATGCGGAACGGCATCTCGTCGGCGCGCCGTGCAAGATCCGCGGCCCTCGCGACACAATCTGTTCGTGACGACCGCCAGCACCGACGCCGACGCCGCCGAGACGACCCGGGAGGCCGCGATGCCCGACACCGCGCAGCCCGCGCCGCCCGACCCGACGCCGGGGGCCGGCGACCTCGCGTGGTTCACCGAGGTCGCCCGCGAGCACTCGACCGCGCTCGTGAGGTACTTCGCGCGTCGAGGTCCGCGCCAGGACGCCGAGGACCTCGCTGCAGAGGTGTTCGCCACGGCCTGGCGCCGTCGCGACGACGTGCCGCGCGAGGCCGTGCTGCCGTGGCTGTACCGCACGGCCGGCTTCACGCTCGCGAACCACCGCCGCAAGCACGTCGACCTGCCCGTCGACGAGGTGCCCGAGACCGGTTCGGCCCGTGTCGCCGAGGACCCCGAGCTGAGCGCGCTGTTCGACGCCGAGCTGCGCGGCGCGCTCGAGAGCGTCGGAGAGCGCGACCGGCGCATCCTGCTGCTGCACGCCTGGGAGGGGCTCGACGGCGAAGAGCTCGCCGCCGTGCTCGAGATCTCCAGATCAGGGGCGGATGCCGCGCTGTCGCGAGCCCGCAAGCGCCTGCGAGAGGCCTGGGGCGAGCGACTGTCGTTCTAGCGGCTCCCGGAGGTCCGGGCGGCCGATCGTGCCGCCGTGCAAGGCCGGGGCCGCCGACGACATATGCCTAGGTGAAGGCGGATTCTGGCGCAGTCCGGGTTGCACGCCACAGGTTTCGACACCGCACATCGGAGGGTGATCCAGATGAACGACGACCACGAACTCGACCCCGAGGCGCGGCTGCGCGCCGCAGACCCGGCCGCCGGCGTCGAGCCAGGCGCGGGCTTCGTCGACGGGGTGGTCGCCTCCGCGGCGGCGGACGCCCGGCAGGCGGACGCGTCGGCCTCCGACGCGCCCGAGGCGCCTGCCGCGCCCGTCGCCGACCTGGGAGCCGAGCGTGCCCGCAGGCGCCCGTGGTGGATCCCGGCAGCGGCGGTCGCGGCCTCCCTCGTCGTGTTCGGCGGGGCGGGCTACGCGGTCGGCGCGGCGAGCGGCGGTTCGTCGAACCTCGCGGGCGGTGCGGCCCCCGCGATCTCGCTGCAGGGCATGAACGGCGGCATGGCGGGCGGGGCCCAGCCCGAACAGGCCGCCTCGGGCGCCGACTCGGCGATCGGCCAGTCGCAGAAGATGGCAGCCGGGGGAGCGGCCGACTCGATGATGTACCCGTACGGCTCGGGCCGGAACGTGTTCAGCGCGTCGGGCCTGTCGACCGAGTCGGGCAGCGCAGCGGGCTACGGCTACGACGCACGTTCGGCATCGAATGCCGAGACGGTCGCGACCCTCGCCGCGGCGCTCGGCGTCGAGGGCACCCCCGAGCTCAAGGACGGCTCGTGGGTCGTCGGCCCGCAGGACGGCACCGCGGCGAGCCTCACCGTCGGGCTCGACGGAACGCTGAGCTTCTCGTTCTACGACCCGACCCTCGACCCGTGGTCGTGCCCGGCCACGGGCGACGGCAGCTCCGACGGCGCCGACGCCGTCGACCCGAAGACCGACCCGAGCATCGAGCCCGGCATCGTCGAGCCCTGCCAGCCGACCGGATCCGCGCCGAGCGAGGCCACCGCGATCGACGCACTGCGCGGGATCATCACGGCGACCGGCCGTGACGCGGACGCGTTCGAGTACACGTCGGAGACGTGGGAGGGCTCGGTCACCCGCACGGCGCAGGCCTACCCGGTGATCGACGGCCAGCGCCTCGACCAGGGCTGGACCGCCGAGGTCTCCGAGGAAGGGCTGCTGAGCGCGTACGGAGCGCTCGCGGAGATCGTGCCGCTCGGCGACTACGAGGTCGTCAGCGAGCAGCAGGCGTTCGAGCGCCTCTCCGACCCCCGGTTCGGAGCGCAGATGACGGCCCTGCCGATCGCGTATCGCGAGGGCGACGTCGCCGCGACGTCGACCGAGTGGGTGCCGCCGACCGAGCCGCCCGCGGCGCCGACATCCGGAACCGTCGTCTCGTGGCCCGTCAACGAGGTCGAGATCGTGAGCGCACGTCTCGGCCTCGCGAGCCAGTGGCAGCCCGACGGCAGCGTGCTCGTCGTGCCCGCGTACGAGCTGACGGATGCCGGCGGCGGCACGTGGTCGGTCATCGCGGTCGCCGACTCGATGCTCGACTTCTCGAACACCGCGGAGTGACCCGGGGGGCCGGGAGCCTCCCGGCCCGATCCGGGTGCGGGCCGGCGGGGAGCACGGCCCGCGTTGGGATCTCAGATGCCCGCGGCCGTCTCGTCGCGCAGGCGGGGCTCGGCTCGGAACTCCGGGCGGAGCCCCGCCTTGTCGGCGTAGAAGGCGCGGATCGCGTCCATGTCGGCCGCGACGTCGCCCGTCAGGTCGATGGTCGGGCCGAGTCCGGCCGTCATCGTGGTGCGGTCGACGTAGCCGAGCGTGACGGGCATGCCGGTCTCACGTGCGATGCGGTAGAAGCCCGACTTCCAGTAGCCGCTGTTGCTCCGGGTGCCGTCGGGCGTCACGACGAGGCCGAACACCTCCCCGTCGCGGATGCGCTCGACGACCTCGCCGACGACGCGGCTCGGGTCGTCGCGGTCGACCGGGATGCCGCCCAGTGCGCGCATGATCGGACCGCGCCAGCCCGCGAACAGGCTCTTCTTGCCGAGCCAGCGGAAGTCGATGCCGAGCCGCCAGGCGATGCCCAGCATGAGCACGAAGTCCCAGTTCGAGGTGTGCGGCGCGCCGATCAGCACGGTGGGGCGGTCGGGCGCGGGCTCGCTGGTGAACTGCCACCGGCTGCAGGCCCAGTACACGCTGGAGGCGAGTCGTCGGAGCATCCGGCAACCGTATGCGGTCGCATATGACCGTCGCGGCATGTGGGTAGGGTTTCGAGCATGGACAACCCCGTCACCGTGCACCTGCGCTATGAGATCGATGCCGACAGGCTCGCGGAGTTCCGCGAGTACGGGCAGCGCTGGATCCGCCTCGTGAACCGCCTCGGCGGCACCCATCACGGCTATTTCCTGCCGAGCGAGGGCGACAGCGACGAGGCGTTCGCGCTCTTCACGTTCCCCTCGCTCGCCGCCTACGAGCAGTACCGCCTCGCCGCCCAGACCGATGCGGAATGCATCGAGGCGTACCGGTTCGCCGTCGAGACGAAGTGCATCCGCCGGTACGAGCGCCGGTTCCTCGCGCCGGTGTTCGCGTGACGGTCGGTGCGAGCGGCGCGACGGCCGACCGCTCGAGACTGCTGCGCGCCTACGACGACCAGCTTCGAACGGATGCGGAGACGCCGAGTGCGATCACGGTCGAACGCCTCGGGCCGCTGCGGCTCGTGACCTTCGCGGGCGGCCGCGGGTTCGTCACGTACCGCGACCTCGGAGGGGCGGATGCCGCGGGCATCGCCGAACTCGTCGCCGGCGCCGTCGCATACTACGAGGCCGCACCCGACATCACCCGATTCGAGTGGAAGACGCGCGGCCACGACCTCGCACCCGGCCTGCACGAGGCGCTGCTCGCGCACGGCCTGGCGGCCGACGAGCCCGAGTCGATCATGATCGGCGATGCCGCCGCCCTGATCGCCGACGTGCCGCTACCCGCCGGCGTGACCGTGCGACGCGTCACCGGCGAGCCCGACGTGCGCCGGATGAGCGCCATGCAGGACGAGGCGTTCGGCGACCCCGTCTCGGAGCACATGGCCGACGCGATCCTCCGACGGCTCGCGCTCGACGACGGCATGGAGCTCTGGGTCGCCGAGACCGCCGACGGCGAGATCGTGAGCGCCGGGCGCCTCGAGCCCGTCGCCGGCACCGACTTCGCCGGAATCTGGGGCGGCGCCACGCTCGAGCCCTGGCGGGGCAGGGGCATCTACCGCGCGCTCACCGCGGCGCGGGCACGTTCGGCTGTCGCGCTCGGCAAGACGCTGATCCACAGCGACTCGACGGCGTTCTCGCGCCCGATCCTCGAACGTTCCGGACTCGTCAAGGTCTCGACGACGACGCCCTACCTCTGGCGGCGGTGAGCCGTCCCAGGCGGGCGCCTTCCGAAGCCGGCCCTCGCCCGTGTCGGACGCCGTCGCGATAATGGAGCCGTGCAGCAGCACATCGACCGCCTCACGATGGCCGACGGCACCGACCTGGCGTATGCGACCGTCGGCACGGGCCGCCCGCTGGTGTACGTGGGCGGATGGCTCGGACACCTGCTGCTGAGTTGGGAGCTGCCCGAGGAGCGCGCGTTCCTCGAGAGCCTCGCCGAGGGCGGTCGTCTCGTGAGGTACGACCGCGCCGGATGCGGTCTCTCGGGCCCGGCGGCGGGGCCGCCGTCGATGGAGTCCGAGCTCGAGCAGCTCTCCGCCGTCGTCGACACGCTCGGATCCGAGCCGTTCGATCTCATGGGCACCTCGATGGGCGCCCTGGTCGCCGCCGCCTGGGCCGCGGCGCATCCTGGATCCGTCCGGCGTCTCGTGCTCTACGGCGGTTGGGCGAGCGGCGCAGAGGTCTCACCGCCCGCCGTGCAGGCGCACCTGCTCGGCCTGATCGACGCCCACTGGGGGCTCGCCTCCGACGTGCTCACCGACATCTTCGCGCCCGATGCGCCGGCGGCGTCGCGCGAGCGGTTCGCCGGGTACCAGCGCGCGAGTTCCGACGCCGCCACCGCACGGGGGCTGCTCGCGATGAGCTACGGGCTCGACGTCGCCGACCTGCTCGCAGACGTCCGGGCGCCGACGCTCGTGCTGCACCGGCGACACGACCGGGCCGCACCCGTGGCCCAGGCCGAGGCGCTCGCCCGAGGCATCCCCGGGTCTCGGCTCGTCGTGCTGCCCGGGCGCTCGCACCTGCCCTACGAGGGCGATGCGGCGAGCGTCGTCGCGCCGATCCGACGCTTCCTGGGCCTGCGGGCTTCGCGTCGGGCGGGCCGGGTGCTCACGGCACGGCAGGTCGAGGTGGCGGCGCTCGTCAGCGAGGGCCTGACGAACCGGGAGATCGCGAACCGCCTGGGCATCGACGAGCGCTCGGCCGAGGGCCACGTCGAGCGCATCCTGCTCAGGCTCGGATTCCACTCCAGGGCTCAGATCGCCACGTGGTTCACGGCTCGGGCCGAACGCTGAACTGGGGTGGTTCCACGCCTGCGCGCGTCGAGGCGGCCCGGCGACCATGAGGGCATGAGCGAGATCCAGCCCGACACCGACACCCACCCCGGCACCCACCCCGACACCGACACCGCGAACGCGGCCTTCGCCGAATTCGAGCAGCACCCCCTTCGCGGGCGGTTCAACGCCGCGTTCTTCCGCACGATGGACCCGATCCTCGAACGGAGCCTCGGCCCGCACAAGCGCGCGACGTTCGGCGCGCTGCCGCACGAGGTCGTCGAACTCGGCGCGGGTGCGGGCGCCAACCTCCGCTACCTCCCGCCCGGCGGGAGCCTCATCGCGATCGAGCCGAACCGCGCCATGCACGCGCCCCTGCGGGAGGCCGCGCGCGATCACGGGGTGCGGCTCGACCTCCGCGATCGCCTGGCCGAGCGCACCGGCCTGCCCGACCACAGCGTCGACACGGTGATCTCCTCGCTCGTGCTCTGCACGGTGGCCGATCTCGACGCCGTGCTGGCAGAGGTGGGCCGGATCCTGCGACCCGGCGGCACCTACCGATTCGTCGAGCACGTGGCCGCGCCCGAGGGCACGGCGACGCGGTTCGCGCAGCGCCTGGTCCGACGGCCGTGGGCCTGGACCTTCGAGGGATGCTCGTGCGAGCGCGACCTCGAGCGGTCCCTCCGCGCCGCCGGGTTCGCCGCAGTCGAGGTCGAGCGCTACCGCGTGCACACGCCCCTGCTGCCGTTCAACACGCACATCGCCGGCATCGCCCGCGCGTAGCGCCGGTCGGATGGCTCCCGGCCCGTCAGGGCGGCCGAGCTCCCAGCCCGCGCTGGCTAGGGTTGTCCGGTGACTGCAACTCTCGTGGCCCAGGGGCTCGCCGGCGGATACGCCCACCGCACGCTGTTCGACGAACTCGACCTCACGGTCGCGCCGGGCGACGTCGTCGGCGTCGTCGGCGCGAACGGTGCGGGCAAGTCGACCCTGCTCGGCATCCTCGGCGGGGCCGTCGCGCCGCTCGCCGGCACGGTCTCGCTCGCGCCCTCCGACGCGTTCGTCGGCTGGCTGCCCCAGGAGCACGAGCGTGTCGAAGGCGAGACCATCGCGCAGTACGTGGCACGCCGCACGGGCTGCGCCGAGGCATCCGCCCGCATGGACGCCGCGGCCGACCTGCTCGCGCTGCCCGAGCCGCCCGCCGGGGTCGACCCGGGCGAGGAGTACTCGGTCGCCCTCGAGCGCTGGCTGGCCTCGGGCGCCGCCGACCTCGACGAGCGGCTGCCCGCGGTGCTCGCCGAACTCGGCCTCGCCGTGGGAACGGGCGCCGGCGGCGCCACCGGCCCGGGCGACGGACCCGCGATCACGCCCGAGTCGCTCATGACCGGGCTCTCGGGCGGGCAGGCCGCGCGCGTCGGCCTCGCGGCGCTCATCTGCTCGCGCTTCGACCTCGTGCTGCTCGACGAGCCCACGAACGACCTGGACCTCGACGGGCTCGCGAGGCTCGAATCGTTCGTCGCGGGACTCCGCGGCGGGGTCGTGCTCGTGAGCCACGACCGCGAGTTCCTCGCGCGCACGGTCACGAAGGTGCTCGAGCTCGACCTCGCACAGCACTCGAACCGCGTGTACGGCGGCGGCTACGACGCCTACCTCGAGGAGCGCGAGACCGTTCGCCGGCACGCACGCGAGGACTACGACGAGTTCGCCGCGAAGAAGGCCGACCTCGTCTCCCGGGCCCGCGTGCAGCGCGAGTGGTCGAGCCAGGGCGTGCGCAACGCCATGAAGAAGTCGCCCGACAACGACAAGATCCGTCGCAAGGCCGCGAGCGAGTCGAGCGAGAAGCAGGCGCAGAAGGTGCGCCAGATGGAGAGCCGCATCGCCCGCCTCGACGAGGTCGAGGAGCCGCGCAAGGAGTGGAAGCTCGAGTTCACGATCGGCCACGCGCCCAGGTCGTCGTCCGTGGTCGCGACGCTCGCCGCGGCATCCGTCACCCGTGGCGACTTCACCCTGGGTCCCGTCTCGCTGCAGGTGCAGGCCGGTGATCGCATCGGCATCACCGGGCCGAACGGCGCCGGAAAGTCGACCCTGCTCGGGCTGCTCCTCGGTCGCATCGAACCCGATGAGGGTCGTGCGAGCCTCGGTTCGTCGGTCGCGATCGGCGAGATCGACCAGGCCCGCTCGCAACTCGCGGGGCGGATGCCGCTGGCCGACGCCTTCGAGACGCTCGTGCCCGATCTCGCATCGGGCGAGGTGCGCACCCTGCTCGCGAAGTTCGGGCTCAAGGCCGACCACGTGCTGCGACCCGTCGACGACCTCTCGCCCGGGGAGCGCACGCGCGCCGGCATGGCGCTGCTGCAGGCCCGCGGCGTCAACGTGCTCGTGCTCGACGAGCCCACGAACCACCTCGACCTGCCCGCGATCGAGCAGCTCGAGCAGGCCCTCGAGAGCTACGACGGCACGCTGCTGCTCGTGACCCACGACCGCCGCATGCTCGAGCACGTGAACCTCGACCGGCGCTGGCACGTCGAGGGCGGCCTGGTCACCGAAGCCTGACCGCCTCGCGCGGCTCGACCGGGGCCGCCGCGGCTCCCGGGCGCGGCCCGGTCGGCGCAACGGCAGGAAATCTGCGGACACCGGCAGTCATACGACGCACCGCGGCCGGCCCGATTCGGCACCATGGA
Organism: Agromyces sp. CF514; assembly: GCF_900113185.1. Taxonomy (NCBI): domain Bacteria; kingdom Bacillati; phylum Actinomycetota; class Actinomycetes; order Micrococcales; family Microbacteriaceae; genus Agromyces; species Agromyces sp. CF514. The sequence continues at coordinate 1,870,155 of NZ_FOZD01000001.1, forward strand.
CGCATGACCCACCTCATCGTGCCCGGCATCGGCGGCTCGGGACCGACCCACTGGCAGACGCTCTGGGAGCGAGACCTCGACGAGAGCGTACGCATCGCGCCGTCGTCATGGGACGAGCCGCGCCTCGACGACTGGCTCGCGGCACTCGATCGCGCGAGCGAGTCGGCCGGACCCGATGCGGTGATCGTCGCACACAGCATGGGATGCCTCGCGGTCGCCGAGTGGCTCGCGCGGAACCCCGGGGGAGCGTCGGCCGTGCTGCTCGTCGCGCCACCCGACCCCGAAGGCGAGCAGTACCCCGAGCAGGCGCGGGAGTTCGCGTGCGACGGCGTGCGGCCGCTCGGACTGCCCGCGCTCGTGGTCGCGAGCGACGACGACCCATACGGCAGTCGCGCCTTCGCCGCGGAACTGGCCGAGCGCCTCGGCGCGGGGTTCGTCTCGGTCGGCCCGCTCGGGCACCTGAACGCCGCGAGCGGCATCGGCGAGTGGCCCGAGGGGCGCGAGCTGCTCGACGACCTCGTCGACGTCGCGCGCCGCGCGGCCTGACCGCCGGCCCGGCTCGCCGTATCGCGACCGGTCCGCTCACCCGGGCCTCGGCCCGGCGGTCAGCGGTCATCCGTCCGCGGTCCGTGGTCGACGGTCGCCTGGGGGAGAATCGAGGGATGCCGCATTCCGCAACGCCTGCCGCGCTCGAGGGGTTCCTCGAGCTCGGCGACTCGCCCTACATCCGTCTCACGACCTTCCGCCGGACCGGGGCGGCCGTGCACACGCCCGTCTGGGTCGTGCGCGACGGCGAACGCCTGCTCGTCACGACCGTCGCGGCATCGGGCAAGGTCAAGCGCATCGCGCACACCGGGCGAGTGCAGCTCGTGGCATCCGATGTCCGCGGCGAGCTCGAGGACGATGCGGTCGTCTTCGAGGCCGAGGCGCTGATCGACGACGCCGTCGACGTGCGCACGGTGCTCGACGACGCGCTCACCGCGAAGTACGGCGACCGCTACCGCGAGATCCGCACGGCGCGCGAGGCACGCGACCCCGAGTCGCGCTCGACCGCGCTCGTGCTCTCGTTCGCCGACTGATCCGTCGCGAACGGGCACACCGGTGCCGCTCGGTCAGGTGGTCGGCGCGTCGAGGCAGGTGACCTGCTGCGGCCACCCGTAGGCGTAGGCGTCGTTGCCGTAGACGACCGGGGTCGCCTCGTACGCCACGACGTCGTCGATCTCGATCGTCTCCTCGAGATCGCCCGTCCACGCGTCGGCGTCGTCGGTGTAGGCGATGAGCACCTGAAGGTGTTCGCAGTCGGCCTCGGTGAAGAGCGCCGCCTGCCAGCAGCCGCCGGACAGGCTCGCCTCGCAGAGGTCGGCGTACCGGCCGTCGGAGTAGTACTCGAGCGCTGCGGGGAACGCGTAGCCCGTCTCGCCGGACTGGTAGCGCTCGACCGAGGACTGCTCGAACTCCTGCCGTGCGTCGGTCACCGCGGTCGTCACGAGGCCTGCCGCCCCGATCACCGCGACCACGATGAGCGCGACGAGCACGACGGCGCCCGCGACGATGCCCGTGACGGCCGGCCATCGCAGCCGGGTTCGAGGCCGCGGGGTCGTCGGCCCACTTGGAACGGCAGGGTCGGGAATGCGAGTGTGCGCCGACGGCGGGCCGTACGTGAGCGCGTTCGGCGCGGGGGCGGCCGGGGGAGCGGCGGGCTCGACCGGCGCCCCGAGCCAGACCGGCCGGCCGACCTCGCTCAGGAGGGTCGCGCGTGCCGAGGCGAGCTCGGACGCCCACGCCTCGGCCTGCGCACGCTGTTCGACATCCGGGTACAGCGACGGATGCCGCGCCGCGGATTCCGTCGAATACGCGCGTTCGACGAGGTCGGCGGTGAGCGGGGCGTCGGGGAAGATGCGCAGCACGCGCCGCGCCGTGATCGGGTCCACAGCGAGATCGTAGCGGCGTCGGAGGGGTGTGCAAGGCTGTCGGCATGCCTGAGTCACCGGAGGTGCAGGTCCTCGCCGAAGAACTCGACGCCCGCTTGGCCGGGCGCACCCTCGCCGGGGTCGACGTCATCGAGTTCCGCATCACGAAGACGCGCGGCAGGCCGCCCGAGTCGCTCGTCGGCTCGACGGTGCGGGCCGTCGTGCGCCACGGCAAGCTGCTCGACCTGTCGTTCGGCGAAGCCGGGCACCTCGTCATCTCGCTCGGTCGCCACGGGTGGGCGAGATGGGCGGGTGAGGCGGATGCCGCGGCATCCGTCGTCGACCCGGACTCCGCTGCCTCGACACACGAGTCCGAGCCGCCGCCCCCCACGCTCGCCACGCTCGAGTTCGACGCCGGCGCGGCGCTCGAGCTCACCGACGCCGGAGCCTGGGTCTCGCTCGGATGCTGGGTCGTCGACGATCCGAACGAGGTGCCGGCGATCGCCAAGCTCGGGCCGGATCCGGCCGCGCCGGAGTTCGCACGCGCCGAGTTCGATGCGGCGGTCGTCGGCCGGCGCAAGCAGGTGAAGGCCGTGCTGCAGGAGCAGGAGTCGCTGGCCGGCATCGGCAACGCCTACTCCGACGAGATCCTGCATCGGGCGAAGCTCTCACCCATCGGGCATGCATCGGGGCTCGGCACCGACGACCTCGACCGCCTGTTCGACGCCACGGTCGGGGTGATCGGTGCAGCGATCGCCGAGCGGCGGGGGGTGCCGATCGCCGGACTGAAGGCTGCGAAGGTCGCCGCCATGCGCGCGCACGGCCGCGCAGGCGAGGCGTGTCCGGTGTGCGGCGACACGATCGCCGACTTCTCGTTCGCGAGCACGACCGCGCAGTACTGCCCGACCTGTCAGACGGGCGGCGAGCACCTGCCGCTCAAGCCATGACTTCGCCCGGGCCCGTGCCCGCGCCGGGAGCCGTGACCGCCGGGCCGCGCGTCGTCGTCGACGTGGTGGTGCGCCCGCGTGCCGTGCACGCCTGGCGTGCGCGCGCGTGCCGTATGCGCGCGTGCCGCAGTGCGGCTCACGCTGAGATCGGCGCCTGCCGCGACGTGCCGCTCGCGTAGACCCGGCTGAGCGACTCGGGCGCCGCGGTGAATCGGCCCGGCTGGCCCTCGCTGGTCAGGTACTGCACGCGGATGCCCCGGCCGATACGGGTCACCTTGGTGACCTCGTAGACATGGCCGGCGACGTTCACGAGGGTGTCGCCCACCTCGAGGTGGCGGGCCTGCCGCAGCTCGATCGTCTTCATAGTGAGAGCTTCTCACCAACCACCGACATTCGAACGAGTGTACGGATACCGCGGGCGCCGAGCCGCGGCATCCGTCGCCCTCGTGGGGTCAGCCGAGCGCGGCGAGCCGCTTCGCGAGCTCGGCGTCGTCGCGAACGAACCACACGTGGTCGCCGCGGTTCGACTCCCGCACGTAGTCGCTCAGCGCACGGCTCGCCTCGGTGTGCTCGGCGATGTCGCCGACGATCACGAGCCGCACGCGGTAGTTCACGAGCTTCTGGGTGAACGCGCCGGCGAGACCGGTGCTCAGATCGAAGAACGAGGGGTCGAGGCGTTCGACGGGCACGGCCGCGGTCTTCGCCTCGTGCGACCAGACGCTGCCGATGAGATCGATCGCGTCGTCTTCGGTCGCGATCGGCTCGCCTTCGGCAGGAAGGGCGAAGACGCGGATGTCGTTGCGCTGCTCGTTCGGCATGCCTCGACCCTAACCGCGGTGGGGTCCGAGGGGAACGTCGGTCCGCACGGGCGACGAGCCCGACGGTCGCGTGCGGGGAACGCCATCGGCGGGATCGCTGGCCCGCGTCGGCGGTCGGTGGCAGCATGGGGTGCGTGCCCGAGCTCCCCGAGGTCGATGCGCTCGCCGCGTTCCTCCGCGAGCGAGCGGTCGGGCACGCGGTCACCTCTGCCGTCGTCACGGCGTTCTCGGCGCTGAAGACCTTCGATCCGCCGCTCTCCGCGCTCACGGGCGGCACGATCACGGGGGTCGCACGCCACGGCAAGTTCGTCGACCTGACCGTCGGCCCTGCTTCCGACGCGGCCGGGGCGGCCGGGGCGGCCGGGGCTGCCGGGGCTTCCGGCGGCGATGACGCCGAGCCGGTGCACCTCGTCTTCCATCTCGCCAGGGCAGGCTGGCTCCGCTGGTTCGAAGAGGTGCCGAAGACGATCCTGAAGCCGGGCAAGGGCCCGATCGCACTGCGCGTGAAGCTCGACGACGGCTCGGGCTTCGACCTCACCGAGGCCGGCACCAAGAAGTCGCTCGCCGTCTACGTCGTGCGCGACCCGGCCGACGTGCCGGGCATCGCGAGGCTCGGACCCGACCCGACCGCGCCCGGGTTCACGCTCGACGACTTCCGTGCGGTGCTCGACGGGCGGCGCACCCAGATCAAGGGCGTGCTGCGCGACCAGTCGGTGTTCGCGGGCATCGGAAACGCGTACTCCGACGAGATCCTGCACGCGGCGCGCATGTCGCCGTACGCGCTCGCGGCGAAGCTCTCGCCCGAACAGGTCGAGACGCTCTTCGCGGCGCTGCGCGACACGCTCGCCGAGGCCGTCGCCGTGGCATCCGGTCGACCGCCCGCCGATCTCAAAGACGCGAAGCGCCGGGGCATGCAGGTGCATGGCCGCACCGGTCAGGCCTGCCCGGTGTGCGGCGACACCGTGCGTGAGGTGCGCTTCGCCGACTCGACGTTCCAGTACTGCCCGACCTGCCAGACGGGCGGCAAGCCGCTCGCCGACCGCGTGCTGTCGCGTCTGCTGAAGTAGTCGCCGCGCGGGAGTGTCGGATGCGGCTGCCACACTTGCGGGTGATGACCGACGAACTGCACACCGACCGCCTGCTGCTCACCCCGCTCACCCTCGACCACGTCGACGACTACTTCCGGGTCTACGGAGACCCGCGCACGTGGGAGCACCTGCCGGGCGGCGTGCACACGAGCCGCGGCGATTCGGCCCGCGCGATCGAACGATCCATGGCGAGTCTTCGCGAGTTCGGCTTCGGACACTGCGCCGTGGTGCTGCGCGAACCGGTCGGCGGGCTCGCGCCCGGGTCGTTCATCGGGTCTGCGGGGGCATCGATGCTGCCGTTCGGCGCCTGGAATCTCGGGTACCGGTTCGCGCCAGAAGCCTGGGGTCATGGGCTTGCGGGCGAAGCGGCGCGTGTCTCGCTCGAGGCTGCGCGATCGACGCAGCCCGAGGCGCCCGTCACCGCGCGCGTGCTCGCGAACAACCCCGCCTCGGTCCGCGTGCTCGAGCGTCTCGAGCTCGATCTCGTCTGGAGCGGCACCTCGAGCACCGCGCCCGCCTCCGCCGACGACACGACGCACCTCGAGCGCCTGGTCTTCGCCGACCGCTCGCTCGCCGACGAGACCCTGCAGGCCGTCATCGCACTCGGCTGAGCCGCTGCCGGGCCGATTCAGCCGGCCGCCCGCTCATCGCCCGCGAGCCGGGCCGCCTGCGTGAACCACGGCACGGGGTCGTCGCGATGGTAGACGCGTTCGTCGGCCTCGATCCGCTCGAGGAAGCCCTGGTAGATGATCGCCTGCCGCAACGCGGCGACCGGATCGAGCAGTCTCAGCGCTTCGGCCGCGTCGGCTCCGGTGTCGGCCCAGCGGCGCATCCAGTGCGCACGGGCGAAGGCCGCGTCGGCTGACGGCAGGCGCTGCGTGAAGGCCGCGACGTCGAGCAGCGGGTGCCCCACGCCCGAGTCTCCCCAGTCGAGCACGGTCAGGTCGAGTCCGATGCCCCGGACGTTGCCCGAATGGAAGTCGCCGTGCACGAGGGTGTCGGGCAGGCCGCACGCGTCGAGTCGCCGAGCGCGGTCGTCGAAGCCCGCGATCAGCGACTCCACGGTCGTGCGCAGCTCGTGCGGGAGGCGATCGGCCCAGACTCCGAGGGCGTGCGAACCGAGCTCGGCGAGCGCCGGCAGCCGCCAGTCGGGCAACCCCAGGGCGAGCAGGTCGTCGACGTCGTCGATGCAGTCGCGTTGCATCGCGACGAGCAGGTCGATCATCGTCGCCAGCTGCGCCCGGGACGCCTCGTACAGGTCCTCGCCCGGGATCTCGGCGAGCAGCACCGCGTCGTCGCGCCTGGCGAGCACGCGCGGCACGGCGTGCCGTGACATCCGCTCGATGACGGCGCCCTCGTGCGCGAAGAACGGCGGCACCTGCTTGAGCCAGACCGTGCCCGCATCAGTGGTCAGCAGCCACAGGCTCGAGAGGTTCCACGAGCGCACCTGCACGGCGGGTGCCACGCGGGAGACGCAGAGTTCGGCGAGGCGGGAATCGGCCCAGCTCAGGGTCGTCGCCGGTCCGCCGGGCGTCGCCCACGGCATGCGCAGCGGATCGGGACGGGTCGCCGCAGCCGCCTCGGCGTCGACCGGCAGGAGCGAGAGTGACGGGTCGGGGCGTGCGGCGACCTCCGCGAGGTATCGCACGCGAACGGGCGCCGACGCCGAGGCCGGGGCCGACGTGGAGGTCGAGGCCGGCTCCGACGCCGACGCCGATGCCGACGCCCAGATCGGCAGCGTCTCGACGTCGCGCACGCGCAGCACCGTCACGTCGAGCCCGAGCTGCTCGCGGGCGGCCGCGACGACCGGGTGCACGAACTGCGTCCACGGCTCGGCAGCGGTGAACGACGCGGTCGTGCCCAGCATCTCGCCGGTGGGCAGGCACAGCTCGAGCTCGACCTCGCGCGAGCGCCCATCACCCATGCGAGCAGGCTAGGGCACCAGCGCCGCCCGTGTCAGCACGCCGTCGACGAGCCGCTCGAGCAGCGCGAGCCCGTCGGGCGAGGTCACCGATTCGAGGTGCCCCTGCACGGATGCCACGCCGGGCCCGCGCAGCGCATGCACGACGTTCGTCGCGGCATCCGCGGCCACTTCGAGATCGAGCTCGGGAGTCGTCGAACCGTCGGGAGCGAGTGCCGAGAACGTGTTGTAGAAGCCGATCGCGGCGCGCTCGCCGAAGACGTCGACCGGGATCTGCACGCCTTGGCGCGGGGTCGCGAGCGGGGCCAGCGGCAGCCCGGCCAGGTCGGCGAGCACCTGGTGGCTGAGGCACACCGCGAGCAGCGGCCGGCCCGTCTCGAGGCGGGCGGCGATCAGCTCGCGCATGCGGGCGATGCGCGGGTCGCCCGCGTCGCGCGGGTCGCCCGGGCCTGGACCGAACACCACGAGATCGTCGGATGCCGCATCCGGCGCCTCGTGCCACGGCACGAGCCGCACGTCGAGACCGAGGTGACGCAGCTGGTGGGCGAGCATCGTCGTGAAGTCGTCGTTCGCGTCGATGACGAGCGCCGAGACGCCGCGCGACGCGTGCGCCTGCTGCGGTGCACGCCAGAACGCCGCGAGGTGGTCGTTGCGGGCGGCGAGGAGGTCGGCGTGCGGCTCGGCGTCGCCGGTCACGGCCGGGCCGGCTGAGCTCGCTGGGCCGGACGGGCCCGTCTCCGCCGGGGAGGGCCGGGTCGTGAGCTCCGCCCGCGGGATCGCGCCGAGCGCCGTGAGCATGCCCGCCGCCTTCGCGCGCGTCTCGGCGACCTCGCCGACGGGATCGGAGTGACGCACGAGCGTCGCACCGACCGGCACGCTCACACGTCCGTCGCGCAGGTACGCCGTGCGGATGAGGATCGGCGCGTCGACGTCGTACCCACGGGCCGTCGGCGTGAAGCGCGCGAACACGCCCGCGTAGTAGCCGCGGGCGGTCGGCTCGTGCCGGGCGATGACCGAGCACGCGTTGCCCATGGGCGATCCGGTGACGGTCGGTGCGAACATCGTGCGACGCAGCACCTCGCGGGGGTCGAGGTCGGAGTGCCCCTCGAGCAGGTACTCGGTGTGGGTGAGCCGCGACATCCGCTTCAGGAACGGCCCCCGGATGCGGCCGCCCTCCGGGCACACCGCGCTCATCATCTTGAGCTCCTCGTCGACGACCATGACGAGCTCCTCGCGCTCCTTGACGTCGTGCAGGAACGCGGTCAGACGGTCCTCGAGCGAGACGGCCGCGGCATCCGCCTCGGTCAGCACGTCGTGCCGGAACGTGCCGCTGATCGGGTTCATCGACACGAGCCCGTCGATCGACGAGACGTGCCTCTCGGGCGTCGCGCCGACCGCCGCGAGCCCGGGCGTGTGCACCGCGAAGGTCCAGAACGCACCACGCTCGTGCTCGAGCAGGGCCCGCAGCCAACCCAGCACCGCGATCGCGGGAGCCACGTCGACCCCACCGACGAACTCGCGCCTGATCACGAAGTTCGCTCCCTCACCGCGACCGATCTCCTCGTCGATCACGCGGCGCACGATGTCGGCGTAGGCCTCGTCGCTCACGTCCACGTCGAGGTCGACGGCGATCGGATGCCGCGGCAGCGCATCGATCGCATCGGCCACCGGCAGCTCGACCCGCTCGCGCACCACGAGGCACCGGATCGGCGCGCCGTCGTCGTGCGCCTCGAACCCGCGCTCGCGCACCTGGCGGAACGGCACGAGCGCCAGCACCTCCGCGCCGTCGAGCGGGATGTCGGCGAGCAGGTCGACGTCGATCACCTCGCCCACGAGCACGTCGAGCGTGGGCTCGTGCTCGCGGCGGATCACCGCGAACGGAGGTGCGTCCGCGCCGGCCGCGAGCAGCGAGGCGAGCAGTGCGGTGGGCCGATCGACGGGCCGGTCGGCGGGCTGGTCTGCGGCGTTCGCGCCGACCGTGTGCGGTGCGTTCATGGGGTCTCCGGTGGTCTTCGGGCCCTCGGGCCGGAACCTTCCGCAGAAACGCGAAACGACCGCCCTCGGGCGGTCGTCGTACGTCGAAACGTGGAGTCCGCCTAGGAGGCGGGCCACCAGCTGCAGGTCGACGCGGTCATGCGCTCGATGCTAGGGCATCGGAGCGCGGCGCGCATCCCGAGCCGTCGCGCGAGGTCGTCCGACCGGCGCCGCGGCACCTCGGCGGACTAGCATGCGGGGGTGACGAACCCCGAACCCGATGCCATGCTCGTCGCGCGGCTGCGCGCCGCGGGCTGCGTGTTCGCCGAAGACGAGGCGGCCCTGCTCGAAGCCGCGATCGCAGAGCGGTTCGGCGTCGGAGCTGCGGGAGCGGTCGGAGCCATCGAAGGCGGCTCGGATGCCGCGGTCGAACTCGAACGCCTCGTGGCCCGGCGCGTGGTCGGCGACCCGCTCGAGCAGCTGCTCGGCTGGGCGGAGTTCGGCGGCATCCGCGTGCTCCTCGAACCCGGCGTGTTCGTGCCGCGGCGGCGCACCGAGCTGCTCGCCGAGACGGCCGCGGGGTTCGCTGCGGAGGTCGCGACATCCGATCGGCCGGCCGTCGTCGTCGACCTCTGCTGCGGTGCGGGCGCGATCGGAGCCGTGATCTTGGATGCCGCGGCGCCGCTCGAGCTCGTCGCGGCCGACGTCGACCCGGCGGCCGTGCGCGCCGCCCGGCGCAACCTCGAATCCCGCGGCGCGCGCGTCGTCGAGGGCGACCTCTTCGCGCCGCTCCCGGCCGACCTCCGCGGACGCGTCGACGTGCTCGCCGTGAACGCGCCATACGTGCCGACGGGTGAGATCGCCATGATGCCGCCCGAGGCGCGCGACCACGAGGCGCTCGTCGCGCTCGACGGGGGAGGCGACGGCCTCGACGTGCACCGGCGCGTCGCGGCGTCCGCACGCGACTGGCTCGCGCCCGGCGGCCGGCTGCTCCTCGAGACCAGCCGCGACCAGGCCGCCGCCACCGAGGCGCTCGTCGTGGCGGGCGGCCTCGCGACCGAGGTCCGTCGCGATGACGAGCGCGGCGGCACCGTCGTCGTCGGCACCCGCTCCGCCTCGCCCGACCTCGGCTGACCTGCACGTCGCGTGACAACGGTCGCGTGACGGTGGTCGCCCGCCAGTGGTCGCCCGGCATGGCCGCGGCTGCCCCTGCTCGCCGTCACCGGTGCGCGGCGAGCAGCGCCTGCACCTCGGCATCCGTCGTCTGCGTGAAGTCGAGGTAGGACTGCCCGACGGCCATGAACCCCGCGGGCGTCGCGAGGCACACGAGCTCGTCGACCGCCGGCCACGCGACGAGGTCGATCGCGGCATCCGGCGACGCGACGGGCACGGCGAGCACCACGGATGCCGCGCCGAGCGCTCGCGCCACGAGGCTCGCCGCCTTCGCGGTCGCCCCGGTCGCTACGCCGTCGTCGACGAGCAGCGCCGTGCGGCCGGCGAGGTCGACCGGGGGCGCGTCACCCCTGAACCGCCGGATCCTCGCCTCGAGCTCGGCGCGCTCGCGCCGCTCGACCGCCGCGAGACTGCGGTCGTCGACGAGTTCGAAGCGCAGCACCTGCTCGTTGACCACGCGGACGCCCTGCTCGCCGATCGCACCCATGGCGACCTCCTCGTGATGCGGCAGGCCGAGCTTGCGCACCACGAGCACGTCGAGCGGCGCCTCGAGCGCCTCGGCGATCGGCGCTGCGACCGGAACGCCGCCGCGAGGCAGTCCGAGCACCACGACTCCCGGCCACGGGCCGCGCTCCTCGAGCAGGTGCGCCAGCCGGCGCCCCGCGTCACGTCGATCCTCGAACACCCGTTGCGTCATGACCGTCCCTGCGCCCTGCCTACCGTCGGCGGCTCCAGGCGTCAAGCGTCGCCGGTGCTCACCCGGCGGCGGCGGACCGTCGCCCACCGACGGCGAACACGAGTTTTTTTCGCCTCAGGGCGTGCGTAACCTACACTGAACGAATTCCTTTCCCCTGCCCGGGGGAACCCGAACCGAAGGATGCGACGGTGCCCTTGCTGCCGTCGAGCTTGGAGTGTCCGTGGGGCGTCACAGCGTCACCGCGCCGACGAAGACGTCGAGACGCGGTCTCTACCTGTCCGTGATCGCCGCAGTCGTCGTCGTCGGCGTCGTCGCGTCGGGTGTCTACCTCTGGATCGGCGGGCATTTCGACCCCGATCAGGCTGCTGCGGGCTCCGAGTGCGAGAGCGCCGAGCAGCTGCACATCGTGGCGGACACGACGATCGCGTCGGTGCTCACCGTGATCGCCTCCGACTTCGACGCCGCAAACGAGGGTTGCGTCACGACCGAGATCACCGCGCAGGAGTCCGCAGACACCTCAGCCGTGCTCGCCTCAGGAGGCCTCGACGCCGACGCCTGGGTGCCGCAGTCGGCCGTCTGGGTCGATCGTGCGGCCGCGACGGCGGCCTCCTTGGGCCGCGCGACGCCGAACGCCTACGTGGGCGACACCCTCGCCGCCTCGCCGGTCGTGTTCGCGACGACCGCCTCCGACGCCGCCGAGGTCGCGGCCGAACCCCTCACCTGGACGCGCGTGCTCGACGGCACGCTGCCTGCGATCCTGCCCGACCCCGAGGCATCCGCGGCGAGCCTCTCGAGCCTCGTCGGTCTCGGCGCGCACGCGCCCGCCGAAGACCCTCGGCCCCTCGCGGCGGCGATGATCGCCCTGAGCAAGTCGATCCCGGCCTCGACGAGCGCGGCGTTCGGCGCGCTCTCGTCCGCCGAGACGCCGAGCGTCGTGCTCACGAGCGAGGCCCAGGTCGCCGAGTACAACTCCGACGGCCCCACCGAGACCCTCACCGCCGGGTACCCGACCGACGGCACCCTCATGCTCGACTACCCGCTCGTGCTCGTCGGCGACGCGGCCGACGAAGCGGTCGCCGCCGACGAGGCGCAGCAGGCCACCGAAGCCCCTGCCGACGCCCCCGCGACCGAGACCCCGGCCCCCGAGGCCGCGGGCGACGCGTCCGGTGCGGTCCGCACCGCCTCGTACACGACCGAGGGCACCGACGACCTCCCTGCGACGGCGGAGCCGTCGGCGCGAGCGCGCATGCTCGCCGCATTCGAGCAGGCAGCGGCATCCGCCACCGAGCGGCTGAACGCGGCCGGATTCCGCACGGCCGACGGCGTCGGCGAGATCGACACGCTCGGCATCGCGCCCGAGGGCCCCGCCGCCCAGGTCGTGCCCGTCGACTCGGCCACGGCGCTCACGCTGCTGCGCACGTGGGGCGTGCTCTCGCTCCGCGCACGCTACCTCGCCGTGGTCGACGTCTCCGGATCCATGGAGGAGCCGGCCGCCAACGGCCTGCGCCGCATCGACATCTTCCAGCAGGCAGCGATGAACGCCGTCTCGAAGTTCTCGGGCGAGGTCGACCTCGGCGTCTGGGCGTTCTCGACCATGCGCAACGGCGACCTCGACTACGAGGAACTCGCGCCTATCGCGCCGCTCGGCGATGCCGCGCACACGCAGCAGATCGCGGGGATCATCCAGTCGCTGCCGAGCCGGCTCGGCGGTGCGACCGGACTCTACGACACCGTGCTCGCGTCGGTGAACCGCGTGCGCGAGGGATACGACCCCGAGAAGGTCAACGCGGTGCTGCTCATCACCGACGGCAAGAACGAGGACGAGAACGGCATCGACCTCGACACGCTGCTGGCAGAGCTGCAGAAGGCCGACGACGGCACGAAGCCGGTTCCGGTGATCATGATCGGCTTCGGACCCGACACCGACCTCGCGGCGATGCAGAAGATCGCCGAGGTGACGAAGGGCGGCGCCTATTCGGCGTCGAAGCCCGAAGACCTCGGCATCGTGCTCGTCGACGCCATCTCGCAGCGCAGCTGCCGCCCGAACTGCGGGTGACCTGACGAACGGATCGGGCCCGCCCGGCGCACTGCGCCGGGCGGGCCCGATCCGTCTCTCGTGGGTCGCGCGCTCAGTGCGCGACGAACTCGGCCTCGGAGTCGGCCGGACGACGCACGAACGCGCTGCCCACGATCGCGAAGAGCGACAGGATCGCGCCCACGAGGAACGCCGTGTGGATGCCGGCGGCCTCGGCAGCTTCCGGCGAAGCCGCGGTGGGCGCCGCAGCGGCACTCGCCGCGGCCATGACCGTGATGAAGAGCGCCGTGCCGGCCGCGCCGCCGACCTGCTGCACGGTGCCGACGATGGCCGATCCGTGCGCGTAGAACCGGGGTTCGACCGAGCCGAGTGCGGTCGTGAACAGCGGGGTGAACATGAACGCCAGGCCGGCCGACAGCACGATGTGCGCCGCGAGCAGCCACCACGCGGAGGTCGACTCGTTCACGAGCGTCAACGACCAGAGCACGCCGCTCACGACGATGCTGCCCGGCACGAGCAGCGGCCGGGGGCCGAACCGGTCGTAGAGACGACCGACGGTCGGCCCCAGCAGGCCCATCACGAGCCCGCCGGGCAGCAGCAGCAGGCCGGTCACGATCGGCTCGAGGTGCAGCACGTTCTGGAGGTAGATGGGCAGCAGGATGATCGTGCCGAACAGCGCGGCCATCATGACCGTCATGAGCGCGATCGAGATCGCGAAGTTGGCCGACTTAAAGGTCCGGAGGTCGAGCAGCGCACGGTCGCCGCGCTGCAGCACGAGCTGGCGGACGACGAATCCGAGGATGCCGAGGGCTCCGGCGCCGAGCGAGATCCACATCTGCGCGGGCGTCGCGGTGCCCGCGGCTTCGGCGCCGATCAGGCTGAGTCCGTAGACGAGCCCGCCGAACCCGATCGCCGAGAGCACGACCGAGAAGACGTCGAGCGGCAGGCGCTTCGGCGTGTTGACGTTCTCGACACGGCGGATGCCGATGACGAGCATGGCGAGCGCGATCGGCAGCACGAGCCAGAACATGAAGCGCCACGACAGGAAGCTGAGGATCAGGCCCGAGATCGTGGGGCCGATCGCGGGTGCCACCGAGATCACGGTCGAGACCCGGCCCATGAAACGGCCGCGGTCGGAGGGCGCGACGAGCGTCATGAGCGTGGTCATGAGCAGCGGCATCATGATCGCGGTGCCCGACGCCTGCACGACGCGCGCACCGAGCAGCACCTCGAAGCCGGGCGCGAGGGCGGCGATCAGGGTGCCTGCGGAGAACAGCCCCATGGCCGCGATGAAGACGGCCCTGGTCGAGAAGCGCTGCAGCAGGAAGCCGGTGATCGGGATGACGACCGCCATGGTGAGCATGAAGGCGGTCGTGAGCCACTGCGCCTCGGAGATCGTGATGCCGAGATCGGTGACGAGGTGGGGGATCGCCACGCCCATGATCGTCTCGTTGAGGATCACGACGAAGGCGGCCGCGAGCAGCAGCCAGATCACGCGCGAGTTGCGCGCTCCGTGCAGGGCTTCGGCGTCGGTGTGGTGGTGCTCGCCGGCGACCGCCGACGGTGACGACACGACGTCGTCGGCCGATCGGGTGGTTGGTGAGACGTCTGGAAGGGCGCGTTCGGTCACGGTGCGGATCCAATCGGCAGAAAATGGAGTCGCGCGTCGTTGCGCAAACTGGGCGTCAGCTGTGACGGAAGTCACCGACCACAGAGACAACCGCAGGCGCTCGGCGGACTATTCCCGATCGGGGTGATGCATCGCAATGCATCGAACACCGGTGCCGCAGCGGTGGATCAGGGGGCGGGTGCCGGCCCGTCGATCGGCGACGGGCGGGGCAGCCAATCCTTGAACATCGCCTCTTCGGGGGCGAGTTCGGAACGCAGTCGCTCTTCGAGCTCCGGATCTACCGGAGCAGCCGCGTCGGCGTCTTTCTCTGGAGTGTTCGCGTCGGTCATGACTCCACGATAGACCGCACCGCCGACACGGCAAGGGCGACGGATGCTGCGGCATCCGCGATCTCCTCGTCGGTCGTCGTCGGGCCGAGCGTGAACCGCACGGCGGTCTGCGCGAGATCGCCTGGGATGCCGATGGCAGTGAGCACATGCGACGGGTCGCTGCTGCCGGCTGCGCACGCCGATCCGCTCGAACAGGTCACGCCGAGCCGATCGAGCTCGAGCAGCACCGCCTCGCCGCTCGTGCCGGGGAAGACGAACGAGACGGTCCCGGGCAGGCGCCGGTCGGGGTCGCCCGTGAGCCGGGCGCCGTCGACGCCGGCGAGGATGCGCTCGCGCAACTCGAGTCCCTGCCTGGCCGCCCTCGCCGCGGCATCCGCCCGCTCCTGCTCGGCGAGCCGCAGTGCAGTGGCGAACGCGACCGCGCCGGCGACGTTCTCGGTGCCCGAGCGCCGGCCGCGCTCCTGTCCACCGCCGTGCAGCACGGGCTCGAGCGCTACGCGGCCGCGCGCGACGAGCACGCCGGTGCCCTTCGGCGCGCCGACCTTGTGGCCCGCGAGCGAGAGCGCGTCGACGCCGAGCCCGGACGGCCCGTCGAGTCGCAGGTCGAGGTGCCCGGCCGCCTGCACGGCGTCGGTGTGCATGAGGGCGCCCGCGGCGTGCGCGATCGCGGCGAGCTCGGCGACCGGCTGGATCGTGCCGATCTCGTTGTTCACGAGCTGCACCGACACGAGGGCGGTGTCGGGCCTGATCGCCGCAGCCAGCGCCGAGGGATGCACGAGGCCTGCCGAGTCGACGGCCGCCTCGGTCACCGTGAAACCGTGGTGGCGCACGAGGTGGGCGGCGGATTCGAGCACGGCCTCGTGCTCGATCGGCGAGATCACGAGGTGACGTCCGCGCGGTCGGGCGAGCGAGATGCCCTTGATCGCGAGGTTGTCGGCCTCGGTGCCGCCGCTCGTGAAGACGATCTCGCCGGGCCGGCATCCGATGACCGCCGCGACCTCGGCGCGCGCCCAGGCGAGCGCGCGGGCCGCCTCGTCGCCGAGCTCGTGCCGGCTCGACGGATTGCCGAACGAGCCCGTCAGGTACGGCCACATGGCCTCGATCGCCTCGCGGCGCACCGGGGTCGTTGCGGCGTGGTCGAGGTAGATCACGGTTGCTCCGGGCGCGCCCCGCCGGCCGTGCCGTCCGAGGCCCGGCCGAGCGCGATGTCGATGTCGAGCCCGAGGTCGAGCGCGCGGGCCGAGTGCGTGAGCGCGCCGACCGAGATCACGTCGACGCCGGTCGCCGCGATCGCCGCGATCGTGTCGAGGTTCACGCCGCCCGACGCCTCGACCACCGCGCGGCCGCCGATGCGTCGGACGCCCTCGCGCAGGTCGTCGAGGTCGAAGTTGTCGAGCATGATCGTGTCGGCGCCGCCGTCGAGCACGGCGTCGAGCTGGTCGAGCCGGTCGATCTCGACCTCGAGGTGGGCCGTGTGCGGCATGCGTGCGCGTGCGCCGCGGAGCGCCGTGGCGAGGTCGACGCCGCCGGCCGTGAGCACGGCGAGGTGGTTGT
The DNA here is from genome assembly GCF_900113185.1 of Agromyces sp. CF514. NCBI lineage: Bacteria > Bacillati > Actinomycetota > Actinomycetes > Micrococcales > Microbacteriaceae > Agromyces > Agromyces sp. CF514. The sequence continues at coordinate 1,886,231 of NZ_FOZD01000001.1, forward strand.
CCTTGGCCATGATCGCGTCGGAGAGCGAGCGGCGGTGGTTGCGCCCGCCCCCGTCGCGCACGGCCTGCCGCTCGAGGCTTCGCAGGCCGGGCGTCGTCTTGCGGGTGTCGACGACGCGCGCCCGCGAACCGGCGACGCCGGTCACGGCGGCGACGTACCGCGCGGTGAGCGTCGCGACGCCCGACATGCGCTGGCTGAGGTTCAGCGCCACGCGCTCGGCGGTGAGGATGCCGCGGGCCGGCCCGTGCACGCGGGCGAGCACGTCGCCGGCCGCGAACCGGTCGCCGTCTGCGGCGAGCCGCTCGACCTCGATCGCCGGGTCGACGATGCGGAACGCCGCGGCGAAGACCTCGACGCCGCTGAGCACGCCGGGCTCGCGTGCGACGAGCGCGGCGGTGGCCGTGGCATCCGCGGGGATCAGGGTCTCGCTCGTGAGGTCGCCCCATGGTGCGTCCTCGTCGAGTGCGGCCGTCACGATGCGATCGATCTCGCGGCGGTCGGTGCTCATGCTGCCTCCTCGGCGTCGGCTTCCAGGGGCACGAGGTCGTGCAGGGGGAGCGGTGCGGAGCCCGAGGGCGCGCCGTGCGCGTCGCCGGCCCCTGGCTCGGCGGGAATGCGCGCGGCGGTCGCCGCGGCATCCGATCGGAAGTGCGCGCCCAGGCTCTCGCTGCGCGCGCTCGCCGCGGCGACGGTCAGCCGTGCGAGGTCGAGGAGGTTGCGGTCCTCGGCGCTGCGGCGGTCGCGCACCTCGGGCGAACGCCAGCCCTCGAGGGCGTCGGATGCCTCGGCCAGGCCCTCGGCCGATCGCTCGAGTCCGACGTGCTCCCACATGAGCGCCTGCAGTGCGGCCCGGTCGACCGGCTCCCCGGTCTCCCGGGCGGCGCGTGCCGAGGCTCGCTCCTGCTCCGCAGCCCCCATCGGCATTCGCCGAATGTCGGATGCCTCCAGCGACGCGCCGCGTGCGTGGGCGCCGTGCCCGGCGAGCCGTTCGATCGATCCGACATTCGGCGAATGCAGGGATGGGAGGGGGGAAGCCGACGAGAGCGCATCGGCGTCGAGCGCGCGCGCGGCCCGGTCGGCGAACACGGCGGCCTCGAGCAGGGAGTTCGACGCGAGCCGGTTGGCGCCGTGCACGCCGGTGCGGGCCGTCTCGCCGACGGCGTAGAGGCCGGGCAGGCTCGTGCGCCCGTCGAGGTCGGTCACCACGCCGCCCATCGCGTAGTGCGCCGCGGGCGTCACGGGCACGGGCTCGACCGCCCAGTCGTGGCCGGCATCGCGGCACGCCGCCCCGAGCCCGGGGAACCTGCGGTCGAGGAACTCGCGGCCGAGCGCGGTCGCGTCGAGGGTCACGGGCTCGCCGCCCTGCTCGAGGCTGCGTCGCCAGACGGCCCTCGCGACGACGTCGCGCGGCGCCAGTTCGGCCTCGGGATGGAGCTCGAGCATGAACCGGTTCCCGTCGCGGTCGCGCAGCACGGCGCCCTCGCCGCGCACCGCCTCGGAGATGAGCGGCGTGCCGGGGGCGGCGAGCGCGGTCGGGTGGAACTGCACGAACTCGAGGTCGGCGATCTCGGCGCCCGCACGCCAGGCCGCCGCGACGCCGTCGCCGGTCGCCACGTCGGGGTTCGTCGTGTGCCGGAACAGCTGCCCGGCGCCGCCCGTCGCGAGCACCACGGCGTCGGCGCGCACCTCGATCAGGTCTCCGGATGCCGCGAGCAGGCGCGCCCCGACGACGCGCACGCCGTCGGGCCGGTCGCTGTCGGCGCCGCTGTCGCCACCGCCGTCGGCGGGAGCGTCGCCACCGGCCGCGCCTTCGGTGAGCAGGTCGACGAGCATCGTCTGCTCGTGGATGCGCACGGCCCGGCGCCGCACGGTCGCCACGAGCGCGCGCTCGATGGCCGCACCCGTGGCGTCGCCGCCGGCGTGCAGGATGCGGGCGCGCGAGTGCGCCGCCTCGAGTCCGCGCGAGAGCCCGGAGTCGCCGTGGTCGAACGCGACGCCGAACCTGATGAGGTCGCGCACGCGCGCCGGCCCCTCGTCGCAGAGCACGCGCACGGCCTCGGGGTCGCAGAGCCCGGCGCCGGCCGCGAGCGTGTCGGCGTAGTGCCGGGCCGCGGAGTCGTCGGGGAAGAGTGCCGCGGCGATGCCGCCCTGCGCGTGGCGCGTGTTGCCGTCGGCGAGCTCGGTCTTCGTGACGAGCTCGACGTCGTGGCCCGCGTCGGCCGCGCGCACCGCGGTCCAGAGCCCCGCGATGCCGCCGCCGACGACGAGCACGTGCACCATGGTCAGGCTCCGGTCGGCACGGCGTCGGTCGGTGCCGGCGAGACGGATGCCGGCGGCTTCGCTGCGAGCATCCGCTCGAGGGCCACGCGTGCGGGCTCCGCGACGTCGTCGCCCACGGTGATGCGGTTGACGACCCGGCCGGCGACCAGTTCTTCGAGTACCCACGCGAGGTAGCCGGGGTGGATGCGGTACATCGTCGAGCACGGGCACACCACGGGGTCGAGGCAGAAGATCTCGTGCTGCGGGTACTCGGCGGCGAGGCGCTGCACGAGGTTGATCTCGGTGCCGATCGCGAAGGTCGAGCCGGCGGGCGCCGCCTGGATGGCCTTCACGATGAAGTCCGTCGAGCCCGCGGAATCCGCCGCATCGACGACGGGCATCGGGCACTCGGGGTGCACGATGACCTGCACGCCGGGGTGGTCGATGCGCGCCTGCGCGATCTGCTCGACCGTGAACCGCCGGTGCACCGAGCAGAAGCCGTGCCAGAGGATGACGCGGGCATCCTCAAGCACCTCGGCGGTCGAGCCGCCGAGCGCCTTGCGGGGGTTCCACATGGGCATCTGCTCGAGCGGCACGCCGAGCGCCTTCGCGGTGTTGCGGCCGAGGTGCTGGTCGGGGAAGAACAGCACGCGCTGCCCGCGTTCGAACGCCCACTCGAGCACCGTCTTCGCGTTCGACGACGTGCAGACGATGCCGCCGTGCCGCCCGACGAAGCCCTTGAGCGCGGCCGAGGAGTTCATGTACGTGACGGGGATCACGGGCACGCGCCCCGCGGCATCCGTCGCCGTGAGATCGCCGTAGACCTCCTCGAGCTCCGCCCAGCACGCCTCGACCGACTCCTCGTCGGCCATGTCGGCCATCGAGCAGCCCGCGGCGAGGTTCGGCAGGATCACGGCCTGCTCGGGAGTGGAGAGCAGGTCGGCGGTCTCGGCCATGAAGTGCACGCCGCAGAAGACGATGGCCTCGGCATCCGGACGCGTGAGCGCGGCGTTCGCGAGCTGGAACGAGTCGCCCACGAAATCGGCGTGCTCGATCACCTCGTCACGCTGGTAGAAGTGCCCGAGCACGACGACGCGCTCGCCGAGGGTCGCCTTGGCCGCGCGGATGCGGTCGTGCAGCTCGGCGTCGGTCGCCGTCTTGTACGACTCGGGCAGCGCGCCCTGACGCGGCGAACCGGTGGGGATGACGTCGCCCATCGACGAGCCGGGCCCGTAGGCGACGGGACCCGCGTCGAACTCCCACGGCCCCTTCGCGAGGTCGGGGGAGCAGGTGCTGCCCGCCGCCCTGCCGGTCTGGATCAGCTGGATCGAACGGTCGACGGATGCCGCGAGCCGCGTGTCGGCGGGCTGGACGAGCGTCATGGGTGTCTCCTCAGGTGCGGTGCGACGGGGATTCGGAACGCGCCCTGGATGCCCGCCTCCGCGGGATCGGCCGGGCGGTACAGCTTGGGCGGGCGGTGCGGGGTGCCGGTGCGCACCTCGCCCGTCTCGACGAGGGCGCCCGAGGCCTCGACCGTGCGACGGAAGTTCGCCGGGTCGAGGCGGCGCCGCATCACGGTCTCGTAGACCTCGCGCAGTTCGGCGAGCGTGAACGTCTCGTCGAGGAAGGCGTGCGCTATCTGCGAGTACCCGAGCTTGGTGCGCAGGCGCCCGAGCGCGTACGCGACGATCTCGTCGTGGTCGAAGGCCAGTTCGGGCAGGGCGTCGGCGTCGAACCACCGCACGTTCGGGTCCTCGATGGCGCCGCTCGTCTCTTCAGGACGCACGAGCGCCCAGTAGACGACCGACACGACGCGTTCGTCGGGGGAGCGGTCGGGGGCGCCGAACGTGTAGAGCTGCTCGAGGTAGCGCGGAGTGACGCCGGTGGTCTCGTCGAGCGTCCGCGCCGCGGCCCCCTCGAGGCTCTCGGCCGCGCCGAGCCAGCCGCCTGGCAGTGCCCACCGGCCCTCGCCGGGTTCGCGGAGCCGGCGCACGAGCGGAATCCAGAGCGAGCGGTCGGCCGGCTCCGCGGGCTGCACGGGCGCCTCGGCCTGCTCGCCGGGCACGACGCCGGGTTCGCGCGCGAAGATCACGGTCGACACGGCGAGGCGTGCTTCGGCCAGTTCGATCTTTCGAGACATCCGCGCCTCCTTCGTGTCATCGTGACTCTAAGTGTTGGTCCATCTTACAGTCGGGGTGACACGAAGTGAAATCGTGTGACGGCCGCCCGCCGACCATGAGGTCTTCGCGTCGCGGGCGAGGGTTTCGCCGGCCGACCTCCGGTTGTCCGTGATGGCGCAATGATGGCTGAAAAGATCAATGCAAAGTCTTTCCATGGCCGACATCTTCGTGAAATGCTGGCGAAACGCCACCGTTGTTCACTCGGTGACGACCGAAGAACGGAGTGCCATGCAGGACACCACCCCCATCGAACGGATCGTCGAGTCGTACGGTCCACGCTTCACCCGGCTCAGCGACGAGATCTGGGACGACCCGCAGCTGCGCTGGCAGGAGTACGGCTCGATGGCCAAGCAGATCGAGGCGGCCGAGGAGCACGGCTTCCGCATCGAGCGCGAGGCCGGCGGCATCCCGACCGCGTTCTTCGCCGAGAAGGGCGAGGGCGGTCCGGTCATCGCGTTCCTCGGCGAGTACGACGCGCTCGCCGGCCTCAGCCAGGCGAGCGGCGTGGCGAGCCCCACCCCGAACCCCGAGACCGCGAACACCAACGGCGCCGGGTGCGGCCACAACCTGCTCGGCAGCGGGTCGCTGCTCGCGGCAGCGGCCGCCGCCGCGTACCTCGAGCAGCAGGGGCTGCCCGGGCGGGTGCGCTACTACGGATGCCCGGCCGAGGAGGCCGCGGCCGGCAAGACGTTCATGGTGCAGGGTGGCGCCTTCGAGGGGGTCGACGGCGCAGTGTCGTGGCATCCGGCTCCGGTCATGACGGCAACGCAGATCCTCACGCTCGCGTACGCGCAGGTCTCCTTCCGCTACACGGGCGTCGCCGCGCATGCGGGCGCCGACCCCGCGCACGGCCGCAGCGCGCTCGACGCCGTCGAACTGCTGAACGTGGGGGTCAACTTCCTGCGCGAGCACATGCCCGACACGGCGCGCGTGCACTACGCGATCACGGATGCCGGCGGCGACTCGCCGAACGTCGTGCAGGCGCACGCGAGCGCCTACTACGTCGTGCGGGCGAACACCGTCGGCGAGATGCGCGAGCTCTACGAGCGGGTCGTGAAGATCGCGCAGGGCGCGGCGCTCATGACCGAGACGACCCTCGAGATCGACTTCGACGGGGCGTGCGCCGAGATCCTGCCCAACGTGACGCTCGAACGCGCGCTCCAGGCCAACGTCGAGTCCATCGGCGGCGTGCCCTTCGACGACGCCGACCGCGAGCTCGCGGCTGCCTTCACCGCGACCGTGCCCGAGCGCGAGGTCGTCGGCATGCGCCGTTTCCTGGGCCTGCCGGCCGGCGCCGTGCTGCACGATGGCGTGCTGCCCCTCGGCAACCCGAACCAACGGCAGCAGATGACGGGCTCGACCGACGTCGGCGACGTCAGCTGGACCGTGCCCACCGTGCAGATCACGGGTGCGACCGCCGCGATCGGCACGCCCGCCCACTCGTGGCAGATGGTCGCACAGGGCAAGCTGCCGGCCGCGCACAAGGGCATGCTGCACGCCGCGAAGGCGATGGCGGCCACCGCGATCGACCTGTTCACCGACCCCGAGCTGCTCGCCGCGGCCCGGGCCGAGTTCGACGGCATCATCGCCGAGACGCCGTACGACTGCCCGATCCCCGAGGGCGTCGTCGCGCCGCCGCTCCGTGCGGGCAACGAGGCGCACGTCATCGCGTCCGACCACGCCGAGCGGGCGCTGATCGGCTGATCCGAACCGGGGGCCGGGGACCGTCGAACCGCCGGCCCCCGGCATCCGCCGCCCGTTGCGACGAGCGGCTATGATCGACACCAAACTGAACACGACCATTCACCCGTCACGGGAGAACGCCGCGATCGATGCGGCTGCCGTAGGAGCAAACCCTCCCCGGAATCTCTCAGGCACACGTACCGTGGCGGCAGGTCACTCTGAAAAGCGGCGCCTCCGGGTGCCCGCCGTCGGTGCAAGCGGGCTTCGGCCTCGCGAAACTCTCAGGCCAATGACAGAGCGGGAGGAACTCATCGCATCATCGCAGATGCCCATCGAAGGAGTTCTCCCATGTCCCGTTCCCCGTCCCTCCTCGCGGCCGACGAGCTGACCGCGCCGCTCGCCGACCTCGACCCCGAGGTCGCCGCCGCCATCGACGCCGAGCTCGGCCGCCAGCGTGCCGGCCTCGAGATGATCGCCTCCGAGAACCACGCGCCCGTCGCCGTCATGCAGGCCCAGGGCTCGGTGCTCACCAACAAGTACGCCGAGGGCTACCCCGGCCGTCGCTACTACGGCGGCTGCGAGCACGTCGACGTCATCGAGACGCTCGCCATCGAGCGGGCGAAGAGCCTGTTCGGCGCCGGCTTCGCGAACGTCCAGCCGCACTCCGGCGCGCAGGCCAACGCCGCCGCCATGCACGCGCTCATCACCCCGGGCGACACGATCCTCGGCCTCGACCTGGCGCACGGCGGCCACCTCACGCACGGCATGAAGCTCAACTTCTCGGGGCGGCTCTACCAGGTGGTGCCGTACCACCGCTCGGCCGAGACCGAGGAGATCGACCTCGCCGAGGTGCGCGCCGTCGCGCTCGAGCATCGCCCGGCCCTCATCATCGCGGGCTGGTCGGCGTACACCAGGGCTCTCGACTTCGCCGCCTTCCGGGCGATCGCCGACGAGGTCGGCGCCTACCTGCTCGTCGACATGTCGCACTTCGCCGGGCTCGTGGCCGCGGGCCTGCACCCGTCGCCCGTGCCGCACGCGCACGTCACGACCACGACCACCCACAAGACCCTCGGCGGCCCGCGCGGCGGGCTCATCCTCTCGAACGACGCCGACCTGGCGAAGAAGCTCAACTCCGCGGTCTTCCCGGGCCAGCAGGGCGGACCGCTCGAGCACGTGATCGCGGCCAAGGCCGTTGCGCTCAGGATCGCCGCCGGCGAGGGGTTCCGCGACCGCCAGGAGCGCACCGTCGCCGGAGCGCAGGCCCTCGCCGAGCGGCTGGCACAGCCCGACTGCGCGTCGGCAGGCGTCCGCGTCGTCGGCGGCGGCACCGACGTGCACCTCGTGCTCGTCGACCTGCGCGACAGCGCAATCGACGGCCGAACCGCCGAGGACCGCCTGCACGGCGTGGGCATCACCGTCAACCGCAACGCCGTGCCCGACGACCCGCGCCCGCCCATGGTCACCAGCGGCCTGCGCATCGGCACCCCCGCGCTCGCGGCGCGCGGCTTCGACGACGAGGCGTTCCGCGAGGTCGCCGACGTCATCGCGAGCGTGCTGACCGCGGGCGACGACGCGGACCTCGCCGGCTTCGCCGCACGGGTCGACGAGCTCGTCGCCCGGTTCCCGCTCTACGACGGCGCCGTCGCCGCGCTCTCGGACCGCGCATGACCGTCATCCCGCTCGCCGGACACATCGGCGTGTTCGACCTGTTCACGATCGGGATCGGCCCGTCGAGCTCGCACACGGTCGGGCCGATGCGCGCGGCCGCCGACTTCGTCGACCGGTTCGGGCCCGACGCCGCCGAGATCGTGCGCGTCGAGGTCGAGCTCTTCGGCTCGCTGGCCGCGACCGGCCGCGGACACGGCACGATGACCGCCGTGCTGCTCGGCCTCGAGGGATGCCGGCCCGACTCGATCGCGGTCGACGAGATCGACGAGCGCCTGGCGGCGGCCGCCGCCTCCGGCCGCATCCGCGTCGGAGGGCTCGCCGAGGTCGCCTTCGGCGTCGACGACATCGTGCTCCGGCCGTTGACCGTGCACCCGCGGCATCCGAACGCCATGAGGCTCGTCGCGCACGCGACCGACGGCCGCCTGCTCGACGACGCCACCTACTTCTCGGTGGGCGGCGGCTTCATCGAGCGCGAGGGCGAGACGGCGGGCATCGTCGTCGGCGATGCGAGCCGCCTCGTGCCCCACGACTTCGGCACCGCCGACGAGCTCGTGGCGACCTGCGAGCGCGAGTCCGTGTCGATCGCCGAACTCGCGATGCGGAATGAGACGGTGCAGGCCACCGAGGCCGACGTGCGAGCCCGGGTGCTGCACCTCCGCGACGCGATGCACGAGTGCGTCGAGTCGGGGCTGCGGCGAGACGGCACGCTCCCCGGAGGGCTCGGCGTCGTCCGTCGAGCGCCGGCGCTGCACGCGCACCTGCTCGAGCACGACCCCGACCGCGACCCCGCCGACGCGCTCGACTGGGTGAACCTCGTCGCCCTCGCGGTGAACGAGGAGAACGCGGCCGGCGGAAGGGTCGTCACCGCGCCGACGAACGGCGCGGCCGGCATCCTGCCCGCGGTGCTGCACTACGCGTCGACCTACACGCCGCGCGCGCGTCGCGGCGACGACCTCGACGACCTCGCCGTGGAGTTCCTGCTGACCGCGGCCGCCATCGGCGGCATCGTCAAGCGCCGGGCGTCGATCTCGGGCGCCGAGGTCGGATGCCAGGGCGAGGTCGGCTCCGCGTCGTCGATGGCCGCCGCCGCGCTCGCGGCGGTGCTCGGCGGCACGCCGGCCCAGGTCGAGAACGCGGCCGAGATCGCGATGGAGCACAGTCTCGGGCTCACGTGCGACCCCGTCGGCGGGCTCGTGCAGATCCCGTGCATCGAACGCAACGCGATCGCTGCCGGAAAGGCGATCAACGCGGCCAAGATGGCCATGTGGGGCGACGGCTCGCACCGCGTGTCCTTCGACACGGTCGTCGAGACCATGCGCCAGACCGGGCGCGACATGAGCGAGAAGTACAAGGAGACCGCCATGGGCGGGCTCGCCGTCAATGTGGTGGAATGTTGAGGAGGTCCGCATGAGCGAGACGACACGAGAGGGCGCATCGACGCCACGACAGAGCCCGCTGCACGCGGTGCACGAGGCGGCCGGGGCGTCGTTCACCGACTTCGCAGGCTGGGACATGCCGGTGCGGTACTCGTCCGACCTGGCCGAGCACCATGCCGTGCGCGAGCGCGCCGGGCTGTTCGACCTCTCCCACATGGGCGAGATCGTCCTCATCGGCCCCCAGGCCGCCGCGGCCCTCGACTACGCCCTCGCGGGCAAGCTGTCGGCCATCGAGGTCGGGCAGGCGAAGTACTCGCTGCTGCTCGCCGAAGACGGCGGCATCATCGACGACCTCGTCGTCTACCGCACGGGCGACGACCGCTTCATGGTCGTCGCGAACGCATCCAATGCGGCGGTCGTGGCCGAAGAGCTGCGCGTCCGCGCCGCCGGGTTCGACACCATCGTCGAAGACGAGAGCGACGACGTCGCGCTCATCGCGCTCCAGGGCCCCGACGCCCGCGCCGTGCTGCTCGAGACGCCCGGATTCGGCGTCGCGGGCCCCGGCAACGACGAAGAGGACTTCGACGCGAGCATCGCGAGCCTCAAGTACTACCGCGCGTTCCCGGCGACCTTCGAGGGGCAGCCCGTGCTCGTGGCACGCACCGGCTACACCGGCGAGGACGGCTTCGAGCTCTACGTCGCCCCCGATCGCGCGTCGTCGCTCTGGGCCGCGCTCGTCGAGACCGGCGGTCCGCGCGTCGTGCTCTGCGGGCTCGCGAGCCGCGACACGCTCCGCCTCGAGGCCGGAATGCCGCTCTACGGCCATGAGCTCGGCCGTGACATGCTCCCCGCGCAGGCCGGTCTCGGCCGCGTCGTCGCCCACGCCAAGGAGGGCGACTTCGTCGGACGCGCGGCGACCGCCGAGGGCCCTGCCGACGACGCCCGAGTGCTCGTCGGACTCACGACCGAGGGCCGTCGCGCGCCGCGCGCCGACTACGAGGTCTACGACGGCGACGCCGCGGACGCCGCACTCGTCGGCGTCGTCACGAGCGGCGCCCTCTCGCCCACGCTCGGCCACCCCGTGGCCATGGCGTTCGTGGAGCCCGCCGCAACGGGCGGCCCGCTCTACGTCGACGTGCGCGGCACGCGCATCGCGGCATCCGTCGTCCCCCTTCCCTTCTACAAGCGCAGCGCCTGACCCCGACGTCCGCCGGCTCGGCATCGAGGCCGGCGACCCGGGCCGGGCTCCACCGGCACACCCAACACTCGAGGAGAACCCCATGACCGATCAGACCGCACTGCAGTACACCGAAGAGCACGAGTGGGTGCTGGTCGACGGCGACACCGTCACCATCGGCATCACCGACTACGCCGCCGAGAAGCTCGGCGACATCGTCTACGTCGACCTGCCCGCCGCGGGCACCGCGGTCACCGAGGGCACCGTCGTCGGCGAGATCGAGTCGACCAAGTCGGTCGGCGAGCTCTTCGCGCCCGTGAACGGCGAGGTCGTCGAGCCCAACCAGGCCGTCATCGACTCGCCCGAGCTCGTCAACTCCGACCCGTTCGGCGAGGGCTGGCTGCTGAAGATCACCGCGCCCGAGCTGCCGAAGCTGCTGAGCCACGCCGAGTACCGCGCCCTCACGGGCGAGTGACCCCCGAGTAAGGACCGCACCCGATGAGCACCTCCTCCACGTTCGACCTCGACGCCTTCGGGCGTCGCCACATCGGCACCACGCCGAGCGACCACGGCCTCATGCTCGCCGAGCTCGGCTACGACTCGCTCGAGTCCCTCATGACGGCCGCCGTGCCGTCGTCGATCCGCATGGCGGAGGTGCTGAACTCGGCCATCCCCGAGGCCGCGACCGAACGCGAGGCGCTCGCCGAGCTCGCGGCCCTCGCCGACCAGAACACCGTGCGCACCTCGATGATCGGCCTCGGGTACTCGGGCACCATCACGCCCGCGGTGATCCAGCGCAACGTGCTCGAGAACCCGAGCTGGTACACCGCCTACACGCCGTACCAGCCCGAGATCTCGCAGGGCCGGCTCGAGGCGCTCATCAACTTCCAGACGATGGTGACCGATCTGACGGGCCTCGACACGGCGAACGCGTCGATGCTCGACGAGGGCACCGCGGTCGTCGAGGGCATGCTGCTCGCCCGCCGCGGCTCGAAGTCGTCGTCGAACCGCTTCGTCGTCGACGCCGACGCGCTGCCGCAGACGCACGCGCTGCTCGTCGCGCGCGCCGAGGCCGTGGGCATCGAGCTCGTCGTCGCCGACCTGCACGAGGGCACGGATGTCGCCGCCCTCGGCGAGCACTTCGGCGTCTTCGTGCAGTACCCGGGCGCCTCGGGGCGCGTGTGGAACCCGGCATCCGTCATCGCCGCGTCGAAGGCGCAGGGCGCGCTCGCCGTCGTGGCCGCCGACCTCCTCGCCCTGGCGCTCATCACGAGCCCCGGCGAGCTCGGTGCCGACGTCGCGGTCGGCACGAGCCAGCGCTTCGGCGTGCCCATGGGCTTCGGCGGTCCGCACGCGGGCTACATGGCCGTGCGCAAGGGCCTCGAGCGCCAGCTGCCCGGTCGCCTCGTCGGCGTCTCGCAGGACGCAGCGGGCCACCCCGCCTACCGCCTCAGCCTGCAGGCGCGCGAGCAGCACATCCGCCGCGAGAAGGCGACGTCGAACATCTGCACCGCGCAGGTGCTGCTGGCCGTCATGGCGTCGATGTACGCCGTCTACCACGGCCCCCGCGGCATCCGCCACATCGCCGTGACCACCGCGGCGAAGGCGAAGGCCCTCGCCGACGCGCTCACCGGCTACGGCCTGACGCTCGCGCACGACGACTACTTCGACACGATCCGCGTGCACGTGCCCGGTCTCGCGAAGAACGTCGTCGCGAAGGCGCACGAGCTCGGCCTGAACCTCTGGGAGGCCGACGAGGCCACCGTGCACGTCGCCGTCGACGAGACGACGACCGAGCACGAGCTCTCGCTCGTCGTCGAGGCGTTCCGCCTGGGCGAGCGGGCGGATGTCCCGGTGTCGCTGTCGTCGCTGCCCTCGAGCGTTCCCGAGGGGCTGCGTCGCACGAGCGCGTACCTCGAGCACCCCGTGTTCAACACGCACCAGTCCGAGACGCAGATGATGCGCTACCTCAAGACCCTCGCAGACCGCGACTACGCGCTCGACCGCGGCATGATCCCGCTCGGCTCCTGCACGATGAAGCTCAACGCGGCCACCGAGATGCAGGCCGTGACCTGGCCCGAGTTCGCCAACCTGCACCCGTTCGCGCCCGAGGCCGACGTCGTGGGCACGCTCGGACTCGTCGAGCAGCTCGAGAGCTGGCTCGCCGAGGTCACGGGCTACGACACCGTGTCGCTGCAGCCGAACGCGGGCAGCCAGGGCGAGCTCGCGGGCCTGCTCGCGATCCGCGGCTACCACCGCGCGAACGGCGAGGCCGAGCGCGATCTGTGCCTGATCCCGTCGAGCGCGCACGGCACGAACGCGGCCTCCGCCGTGCTCGCGGGCATGCGCGTCGTCGTGGTCGCCTGCGATGAGCTCGGCAACGTCGACCTCGCCGACCTGCGGGCCAAGATCGCCGAGCACGCGGCATCCATCGCGGCGCTCATGATCACCTACCCGTCGACGCACGGCGTCTACGAGCACGACGTGCGCGACATCTGCCAGGCCGTGCACGACGCGGGCGGGCAGGTCTACGTCGACGGCGCGAACCTCAACGCCCTGCTCGGCTTCGCGCGCTTCGGCGACTTCGGCGGCGACGTGTCGCACCTCAACCTGCACAAGACGTTCTGCATCCCGCACGGCGGCGGCGGCCCGGGCGTCGGCCCGGTCGCGGCCAAGGCGCACCTCGCGCCCTACCTGCCCGGCCACCCGATGGCCCAGCGCGACGACCACGCGGGCGGCTTCGTGCACGGCGGCGGCCCGGTCTCGGCGGCGCCGTACGGCAGCCCGTCGATCCTGCCGATCTCGTGGGCCTACGTGCGCATGATGGGGGCTGAGGGCCTCGCGCAGTCGACCGCGTCGGCCGTGCTCGCGGCGAACTTCGTCGCCTCGCGCCTGCGCGAGCACTACCCGGTGCTCTACACGGGAGAGAACGGCCTCGTCGCGCACGAGTGCATCCTCGACCTGCGGCCGCTCACGGCGTCGACCGGGGTCAGCGTCGACGACGTGGCGAAGCGACTGGTCGACTACGGCTTCCACGCGCCAACCATGTCGTTCCCCGTCGCGGGCACGCTCATGGTCGAGCCGACCGAGTCCGAAGACCTGGCGGAGCTCGAGCGCTTCGTCGAGGCCATGGTGGCCATCAAGGCCGAGGCCGACGCCGTCGGGCGCGGCGAGTGGCCGGCCGACGACAACCCGCTGCGCAACGCCCCGCACACGGCCGAGTCGGTCATCGCGGGGGAGTGGACCCACCCCTACACCCGTGAGCAGGCCGTGTACCCCGTGCACTCGCTCGTGCGCAACAAGTACTGGGCGCCCGTACGCCGCATCGACCAGGCCTACGGCGACCGCAACCTCGTGTGCGCCTGCCCGCCGGTGGAGGCGTTCGCGTAACGCGCCGCTGAGCAGGCGGTTCCGGATGCCGCGGGCGGCCGCCCGCGGCATCCGGGAACCGCCTTCCGGGTCGCCCGCGCCATGCGGCACACATCCCCTGTACGTGAGGTGTCCTCAGGTCTACACTGAGGGCACTCTCACGAGGGGGTGTCCGGCATGCTCATGGATCTGGTCTCGATCGTCGGAGGCGTCGGCTTCGTCGCCGCCATGGTCGTCTGCAGCGCGGCGGCCTCGCGCATGTTCGGCTTCGAGCAGCAGGCCGGCCTGCTCGATCGACGCGACCCCGGCCGGGCCGAGGCCCTGCGGCGCGCCGACGCGATGGGTTCGCTCGCGTTCGCAGGCTACGGAGCCGACGGCATCTCGGCCGTCTGCACGCCGTCGCGCCGCAGCGGACTCGACATGGCGCGGGTTCGCGCGAGCGACTCCGACCTCCGGGTCGAACCGCCGGAGGAGGCGCTGCCCCCGATGCCCGCGACGGTGCTCGCGCTCGCCGACGGCACGCACCTCGTGCCGCGCGTGCGGCCGCGGCATCCGCAACCGGAGCCGCTGCATCCGCAGCCCGAGCCGTCGCGCGAACCTCAGGCCGCGGGGGCCGCGAACAGCCCCGGCCACCACGCCACGGCCAGCGGGTAGCCGACGAACGAGATCACGTCGAGCACGAAGTGCGCGACGACGAGCGGCATGGTGCGCCCCCAGCGCTGGTAGCACCAGCCGAAGACGATGCCCATCGCGGCGTTGCCGACGAATGGCCCGAAGCCCTGGTACAGGTGGTACGTGCCGCGCAGCAGGGCGCTCGAGACGATCGTCGCCCACGGGCCGACGCCGAGCTCGCGCAGTCGCGTGAACAGGTACCCGACCACGATGAGCTCCTCGGTGAGCGCGGCCTCGAGCGCGCGCAGCACCAGGATCGGCACGGTCCACCACAGCCAGTCCGCGGGCGAGGCCTCGACGGCCACCGTGATGCCGAGCGCGCGGCCGGCCGCGTAGAGCGCGAGGCCCGGCACGCCGATCACGGCGACGAGCAGCAGGCCGGACGCCACGTCGCGGCCGGGCCGGGTCAGGTCGAAGCCGATGCGGCGGAACGAGCTGCGGCCCGGCTGCCAGAGCAGGTACAGCACGAGCGCCACCGCGAACAACCCGAAGAACACGTCGAGGAACTGGTACGTGAAGTCGAGCCACTCGCGTTGCGAACGGCTGGGGTTCAGCGCGACGGACTGGTCGCCGAGAGCCTGCTCGGCGGTGAGCTTCGCGATGATGGAGACCACCGAGTACACCGCCGAGGCGCCGAGCGAGAGCCCCAGCACGATGACGATCTCGATGCGCAAACGAGCAGCCGACATGCAGTGATCCTCGCATATCGTCACGTGGCGCAAAGATCCTGCGTAGTGTGACGGAATCTGTCGCACGTTCCCCCCACAAGGTTGCGCGTCGGTAACGGTTTGCGCAGGAGTTTGCTTCGAGGGTTTGCGATTCATAGTCTCGACTCATCCCGCGCGCCAGGGCGGCCAGAAGCCGCACTGCCGACGCACGTCTACAGGAGGAACATTGAAGATCAAGAGAATCGGCGTCGCAGCCATTGCTCTTGCTGCGGCCGGAGCCCTCGTGCTCACCGGCTGCACGAGCGGCTCGCCCGAGGCGACCGACGGGGCGAGCACGTCCGCGGTCGTGACCACCAACGGCTCCGAGCCCCAGAACCCGCTGGTTCCCACCAACACCAACGAGACCGGCGGCGGCAAGATCATCGACTCGATCTTCGCTGGCCTCGTGTACTACGACGCCGACGGCGCCGTGCACAACGACGTCGCCGAGTCCATCGACACCGAAGACGCGCAGAACTACACGATCAAGATCCGCGAGGGCCTGAAGTTCACCAACGGTGAAGACGTCACCGCGAGCTCCTTCGTCGACGCATGGAACTACGGCGCGAACACGGCCAACGGCCCGCAGCTCTCGCAGTACTTCTTCGCCGACATCGAGGGCTTCTCCTACGACGAGGCCGTCGAGGAGCTCCCCGGCCTCAAGGTCGTCGACGACACGACGTTCACGGTCGCCCTGATCCAGCCCGAGTCGGACTTCCCGCTCAGCCTCGGCTACTCGGCGTTCTACCCGCTGCCCGCTTCGGCGTTCGACGACATCGACGCCTTCGGTGAGAACCCGATCGGCAACGGCCCGTACATGCTCGACGGCGAAGGCGCGTGGAAGCACAACGAGCGCATCAGCCTCGTCGCGAACCCCGACTACGACGGCCCGCGCACGCCGAAGAACGGCGGCCTCGACATCGTCTTCTACGCCACGCAGGAGGCAGCGTACGCCGACCTCCAGGGCGGCAACCTCGACGTCCTCGACGCCATCCCCGACGGCGCGCTCTCGACCTTCCAGGACGAGTTCGGCGACCGCTCGGTCACCCAGGCCGCGGCGATCTTCCAGTCGTTCACCGTTCCGTCGCGTCTCGCGCACTTCGGTGGCGAAGAGGGCAACCTCCGTCGTGCCGCCATCTCGAAGGCGATCGACCGCGCTGAGATCACCGACGTGATCTTCTCGGGCACCCGCACCCCGGCACACGACTTCACGTCGCCGGTCATCGACGGCTACTCCGAGGACATCCCCGGATCCGACGTCCTCGACTTCGACGCCGACGCGGCGAAGGACCTGTGGGCTCAGGCCGACGCCATCTCCCCGTGGAGCGGCACCTTCCAGATCGCCTACAACGCCGACGGCGGCCACCAGGCCTGGGTCGACGCTGTTGCGAACCAGCTGAAGAACAACCTCGGCATCGACGCGTCGGGCGCTCCGTACCCGACCTTCGCCGAGGTCCGCACCGCGATCACCGACCGCACGATCGAGACCGCGTTCCGCACCGGTTGGCAGGCCGACTACCCGGCCCTGTTCAACTTCCTCGGCCCGATCTACGCGACGGGTGCCGGCTCGAACGACGGCGACTACTCGAACGCCGACTTCGACGCGCTCCTCAAGGAGGGCCGCGCGGACACCGACCTCGCGAGCGCCAACGAGAAGTTCCAGCAGGCGCAGGAGATCCTCTTCAAGGACCTCCCCGCGATCCCGCTGTGGTACTCCACCGTCAACGGTGCTTGGAGCCAGAACGTCGAGAGCGTGCAGTTCGGCTGGAACTCCGTGCCGCTGTACTACGAGATCACCAAGAGCGAGTAATTCTCGATCTGGGATGTCTCGGGGTTAGACTCTGAGGCGCCCGTGGGGCGGCAGCCATCGGCTGCCGCCCCACACTCACGTATCCTCCGGTGTTCGCTCGATCGGCGTAGCATCGTGAGGACGAACTCGCATAAGGGTGAGGTTTCTCCACAATGTCCACTAATCCGAAGCGCGAGGCCTGATCGATGGCCGGTTACATCGCGCGCCGACTGCTGCAGGCGATCCCTGTACTGCTCGGCACCACGTTCCTGATCTACTTCATGGTCTTCGCCATGCCGGGCGACCCGATCGTCGCCCTGTTCGGCGACAAGACCCCGCCGCCTCAGGTGCTCGAACAGCTCCGCGAGCGGTACAACCTCGACCAGCCGTTCATCGTCCAGTACCTCATCTTCCTCGGCAACATCTTCCGCGGTGACCTCGGTACGTCGTTCTCCGGTCAGCCGGTCTCCGAGATCCTCGCCGAGACCTTCCCGGTCACGTTGCGCCTGGCGCTCATGGCGGTCGTCATCGAGATGGTGTTCGGCATCGCCGTCGGCCTCATCTCGGGCCTGCGCAAGGGCGGCATCTTCGACGCCAGCGCGCTCGTCGTGAGCCTGATCCTCATCTCGCTGCCGGTGTTCGTCGTGGCCTTCGTCGCCCAGTTCATCTTCGGCATCCAGCTGGGGTGGTTCAGAACCACGGTCGGGCCAGGTGCTCCGACTCAAGACCTGATACTCCCGGCCATCGTGCTCGCGACGATCAGCTTCGCGCAGATCACTCGACTGACGAGGGCGTCAGTCATCGAGACCGACGGCCAGGACTTCGTTCGCACCGCCGCGAGCAAGGGCCTGTCCCGTGGGCGCATCGTCCCCGTGCACATCCTGCGCAACTCCCTCATCCCCGTCGTGACCTACCTCGCCGTCGACTTCGGCGTGCTCATGGTCGGTGCGACGGTGACCGAGGGTATCTTCAACGTCCCCGGTGTGGGACGCACGCTCTACCAGGCGATCATTCGCGGCGAGGGCCCCACGGTCGTCTCGTTCGTGACCGTGATGGTGCTGATCTACCTCGTGGTGAACCTGCTGGTGGATCTGCTGTACGCCGTTCTCGACCCGAGGATCCGCTATGCCAAGTAACACCAGACCCGATCAGCAGCACTTCGTCGCGCCGCTGGAAGAGACCCCCCTCGTCGCGATCGACAAGGTCAAGGCCGAGGGCAAGCCCACGAACCTGTGGACCGACGCATGGGCCGACGTCCGCGGTCGCCCGATGTTCTGGATCTCGTCGGCGCTCATCGTGCTCGTCGTCGTCGTCGCACTGTTCCCGGGCCTGTTCACGCAGGTGCCGCCGAACAACGACTGCCAGCTCTCGAACAGCAACGGCGGGCCGACCGACGGTCACCCGCTCGGCTTCACGAAGCAGGGCTGCGACATCTACTCGCGCATCATCCACGGAACGTCGACCTCGCTCTCGGTCGGCATCATCGTGACCGTGCTCGTGGCCGTGCTCGGCATCACGTTCGGCGCGTTCGCGGGCTTCTACGGCGGATGGATCGACTCGGTGCTCTCGCGCCTGGGCGACATCTTCTTCTCGATCCCCTACATCCTCGCGGCCGTGGTCATCATGTCGGTGTTCTCGAAGTACGCGAACGTGTGGGTGATCTCGCTCGCCATCGGCATATTCGCGTGGCCGGCCACAGCGCGTGTGCTGAGAGCCGAGATCCTGAGGGTGAAGAACTCCGACTACGTCATGGCGGCCACCGCCCTCGGCGTCTCGCAGTTCCGGATCCTGCTCCGCCACGTGCTGCCCAACTCGATCGCGCCCGTGATCGTCATCACCACGATCTCGCTCGCCTCGGCGATCGTCGCGGAGGCGACCCTGTCGTTCCTCGGCGTCGGCCTGCCGTCGAGCACCATGTCGTGGGGCAATGACATCAGCGCGGCACAGACCGACCTCCGCACCGCGCCGCAGGTGCTGATCCTCCCGTCGATCGCGCTGTCGATCACGGTGCTCAGCTTCATCATGCTCGGCGAGGTCGTCCGCGACGCGCTCGACCCGAAGGCGAGGGCACGTCGATGACCGACATCAGCAACGCGACCGAACCGACCGTGCGCCGTGATGGCGACGAGCGTCCGATCCTCGAGATCAAGGACCTCCAGGTCGGGTTCAACACCCAGAACGGCCTCGTCAAGGCCGTCGACGGCGTGAACATCACGCTCTACCGCGGGCAGAGCCTCGCGATCGTCGGCGAATCGGGCTCGGGCAAGTCGACGACCGCGCACGCGATCATCAACCTCCTCCCCGGTACCGGCGAGGTCACCGGCGGCCAGATCCTCCTCGACGGTCAGGACCTGACCAAGGCGTCGAAGAAGGAGATGGAGGGCATCCGCGGCCGCAAGATCGGCTTCGTGCCGCAGGACCCGATGTCCAACCTCAACCCGGTCTGGTCGATCGGCTTCCAGGTCGAGGAGGCCATCAAGGCCAACGGCATCGCGACCGGCCGCAAGGCGATCAAGCAGCGCGCCATCGAGGTGCTCAAGCAGGCCGGCCTGCAGGACGCCGACCGTCGCCTCAAGCAGTTCCCGCACCAGTTCTCGGGCGGCATGCGCCAGCGCGTGCTCATCGGCATGGGACTCGCGGCGGACCCGCAGCTGCTCATCGCCGACGAGCCCACCTCGGCGCTCGACGTCACGGTGCAGCGCGTGATCCTCGATCACCTCGAGTCGCTGACCCGCGAGCTCGGCACGACCCTGTTGTTCATCACGCACGACCTCGGCCTCGCGGCCGAGCGTGCGGAGCAGCTCGTGGTCATGTACAAGGGTCGGGTCGTCGAGTCCGGTCCTTCGGTCGAGATCCTGCAGAACCCGCAGCACCCGTACACGCAGCGCCTCGTCGCGGCGGCTCCGAGCCTCGCGTCGCGTCGCATCCAGTCGACCGGCAGCATCGCGGCCGCTGAAGCCGCGATGCAGTCCGATGCCGAGGCCGCAGCCGGCGACGAGATCGACCTGCTCGCCACGGCCGAGGCGCGTGCCGAGGCGCTCGCCACGGCCGAGCCTGCTCCGCCGGCGATCACGGTCGAGAACCTGACCAAGGTCTACAAGATCCGTGGCGCGGGCGACTTCACCGCGGTCGACGGCGTGTCGTTCCAGATCCCCAAGGGCACCACCATGGCGCTCGTGGGCGAGTCCGGCTCGGGCAAGTCGACCGTCGCGAAGATGCTCCTGAAGCTCGAAGACGCGACCTCTGGCAAGATCGTCGTGGGCGGTCAAGACCTGGCGAGCGTCACCGGCAAGCAGCTGTTCGACCTGCGCAGCCGCATGCAGCCCGTCTTCCAGGACCCGTACGGCTCGCTGAACCCGCTGCGCAACATCGGCAACACGATCTCGGAGCCGCTCTCGACGCACAGCGTGGGCGACCGGGCCTCGCGTCGCGAGCGCGTGTTCGAGCTGCTCGACCAGGTGTCGCTGCCGCGCACGCTGGTCAGCCGTTACCCGAACGAGCTGTCGGGCGGCCAGCGTCAGCGCATCGCGATCGCGCGTGCGCTCGCACTGAAGCCCGAGATCGTCGTGCTCGACGAGGCCGTCTCGGCGCTCGACGTGCTCGTGCAGGCCCAGATCCTGCGCCTGCTCGCCGATCTGCAGGGCGAGCTGGGGCTGACCTACCTCTTCATCACGCACGACCTCGCGGTCGTCCGCGTGATCGCCGACCACGTCTCGGTGATGCAGCGCGGCCGCATCGTCGAGGCATCGTCGACCGACGAGGTGTTCGACAACCCGAAGCAGCAGTACACGCAGGACCTGCTCGCCGCCATCCCCGGCGCGAACATCGAGCTCGGCGCCTAACCCGCCGCACGCTCTGCGCGGTCCGCTGCGCGTCCGGAACGCCCGGCATCCACCCACGGATGCCGGGCGTTCCGCGGTTCTCAGGTGAACGTCCGCTCGGCAAGGTAGGCTTGTCGGGCGCGGGCCGTCGATCTCGGTCGCGCATCCCCAGACCTTCACCAAAGCGCTTCCCGCGTTCTCCGTCGTGCCGCCCTCGCGGCCGCGGGGTGCGGCATTCGAAGCCCACCAGCCCAGAGGACCGAACATGGCGAACGCCACCCGCAACGACCTGCGCAATGTCGCGATCGTCGCTCACGTCGACCACGGCAAGACCACGCTCGTCGACGCGATGCTCAACCAGACGCACTCGTTCGCCGAGCATGCCCACGTCGAAGAGCGCGCGATGGACTCGAACGAGCTCGAGCGCGAGAAGGGCATCACGATCCTCGCCAAGAACACGGCGATCTCGTACGACGGCAAGCACTCGGGCGGCAGCCCCGTCACGATCAACGTCATCGACACCCCGGGTCACGCCGACTTCGGCGGTGAGGTCGAGCGCGGCCTGTCGATGGTCGACGGCGTCGTGCTGCTCGTCGACGCGAGCGAGGGCCCGCTGCCCCAGACCCGCTTCGTGCTGCGCAAGGCGCTCGAGGCCCGCATGCCGGTCATCCTCCTCGTGAACAAGACCGACCGCCCCGACGCGCGCATCGACGAGGTCGTCGCCGAGAGCCAGGACCTCCTGCTCGGCCTGGCCTCCGACCTGGCCGACGACGTGCCCGATCTCGACCTCGACGCGATCCTCGACGTTCCCGTCGTCTACGCCTCGGGCCGCAACGGCGCCGCGAGCCACAACAAGCCCGAAGACGGCGAACTGCCCGACAACGACGACCTCGAGCCGCTCTTCGAGGCGATCCTCGAGCACATCCCGGCCCCGGTCTACGACGACGAGCACCCCATGCAGGCGCACGTCACCAACCTCGACGCGTCTCCGTTCCTCGGCCGCCTCGCGCTCCTCCGCGTGTTCCACGGCACGATCAAGAAGGGCCAGACGGTCGCCTGGGTCAAGCACGACGGCTCGGTGCAGAACGTCCGCGTGACCGAGCTCTTCCTCACGAAGGCCCTCGACCGCTACCCCGCCGAGAGCGCGGGCCCCGGTGACATCGCCGTGGTCGCCGGCTTCGAGGACATCATGATCGGCGACACCCTGGCCGACCCCGAAGATGTGCGCCCGCTGCCCATCATCGCCGTCGACGAGCCCGCCATCTCGATGACCATCGGCACCAACACCTCGCCGCTCGTCGGCAAGGTCAAGGGCCACAAGCTCACCGCGCGCATGGTCAAGGACCGCCTCGACCGCGAACTCGTGGGCAACGTGTCGCTCAAGGTCGTCGACATCGGACGCCCCGACGCGTGGGAGGTCCAGGGCCGCGGCGAGCTCGCGCTCGCGATCCTCGTCGAGCAGATGCGCCGTGAGGGCTACGAGCTCACCGTCGGCAAGCCCCAGGTGGTCACGAAGCAGGTCGACGGCAAGACGCACGAGCCGTACGAGCACCTCACGATCGACGCACCCGAGGAGTACCTCGGCGCGATCACGCAGCTGCTCGCCTCGCGCAAGGGCCGCATGGACAATATGTCCAACCACGGCACCGGCTGGGTGCGCATGGAGTTCATCGTTCCGAGCCGCGGCCTCATCGGCTTCCGCACCGAGTTCATGACCACCACGCGCGGCACCGGCATCGCCAACGCGATCTCGCACGGCTACGACGCCTGGGCGGGCCAGATCGTCACCCGCAACAACGGCTCGATCGTCGCCGACCGCTCCGGCGTCGTGACCCCGTTCGCGATCATCGCCCTGCAGGAGCGCATGACCTTCTTCGTGAACCCCACCGAAGAGGTCTACGAGGGCATGGTCATCGGCGAGAACTCGCGCGCCGACGACATGGACGTGAACATCACCAAGGAGAAGAAGCTGACCAACATGCGTCAGTCGACGGCCGACAACTTCGAGTCGATGACTCCGTCGCGCCAGCTCTCGCTCGAGGAGTGCCTCGAGTTCGCGCGCGAAGACGAGTGCGTCGAGGTGACCCCGGCCGCCGTGCGCATCCGCAAGGTCGAGCTCGACGCGACGACCCGTGCTCGCACGACGTCGCGCCTGAAGAAGCAGGGCTAGTCGCTTCGAACGGGGCGGATGCCGCGGGCCTGGGTCTGCGGCATCCGCCCCGTTCGCGTCTCCGGAGGCGCTGGTCGGTGGGGCGTACACACGGGTTGCGCATGAGAAGTTGAGGGTTTGTCCAGAAACGTTTCATACGTTGGAATGGTTCCCCTGGACGCCCCGACCGGAAATCCCTGCACCAGCTATGACCTTCCCCCACACCGGCCGCCGAGCCGCAGCGCGATCACGCGCGGCCGTTCGCGGACACCGCATCCGCTCGCCCTTCTCCTCCGAGGCGTTCCGCGCCGCCGTCGCGACCGTGCCATCCGCACGCGACCTGCTGCCGCGCCGCTCCGTCCTCGTGCTCCTCGGGCTCGGGTTCGTCGGTGCGATGGTCGTCAGCTCGAGCGTCCCGGCTCTCGCCGTGAGTGCCGCCGACACGACCGCCTCGGTCTACGCGCCGGCCGAGTACTCGGGCGACACCGTCGAGCTCGCCCCCCAGACGGTCGAGGTCGCGAGCGACGTCGTGATGCCGGCGGCCGTCGCCGGCGCGAGCTCGTACGCGGTCGAGGCGGCACCGCCGCCCATCGTCTCCCAGGTCGCGAGCGTGGGCTCGGTCTCGCTCATCGAGTCGGAGCGCATCGTGTGGCCCGTGCTCACGCCCGAGCGGCAGAGCGACGGCTTCGGCCCTCGGTCGGCGCCGTGCGCCGGCTGCTCGACGAACCACGACGGCGTCGACTTCAACCCCGGCAACGGTTCACCGGTCATGGCGATCGCCGACGGCGTCGTCGTGCTCGCGACCGAGAACAGCGGCGGCCTCGGCGTGAACATCGAGGTGCAGCACAACATCGCCGGCACGCTGGTCACCTCGTCGTACGCCCACATGCAGAGCGGCTCGATGACGGTCGGCGTCGGCGACCACGTCACGGCCGGGCAGCAGATCGGGCTCGTCGGCACGACCGGTCAGTCGACCGGACCCCACCTGCACCTCGAGATGTTCGGCACCGACGGCGTGCGGTTCGACGGCTTCGCCTGGCTGGCGATGCGCGTCACCGGCTGAGCGCCGCGAACGGGCACGACCGGCCGAGGCCCGGGCCGCCGGGTCGCGCCCGGCGTCAGCGGCTGAAGCCGGGTGCGCGCTTCTCGAGGAACGCCGCGACGCCCTCGCGCATGTCGTCGGTGCCGAACGCCTCGCCGAACCCCGCGATCTCGCGTGCGACGGCCTCGGCGGTGCTGCGACCGGCGGCTTCGACGAGCACGCGCTTGGCATTGGCGACGGCGACGGGGGAGTTCTGCGCGATCTGCGCCACCGTCTCGCGCGCACCGGCGAGCAACGCCTCCCGGTCGGCGAAGCGGCGCAGCACGAGGCCCGCCTCGACGGCCTCGTCGATGCCGATGCGTCGTCCGCTGTAGATGAGTTCCTTGGCGTGCGCCGGGCCCACGACGCGCGGAAGGCGCACCGTGCCGCCGAACCCGGGGATGAGCCCGAGTCGCACCTCGGGCTGGCCGAACCCCGAGGCATCCGTCGCGTAGATCATGTCGCACGCGAGCGCGAGCTCGAGGCCGCCACCGAGTGCGAAGCCGTCGACGCAGGCGATCACGGGAGCATGGCAGGCCTCGATGCGCGCCGCGACGCGGTGCCCGAGGCGTGCCGATCGCTCTCCCTCCGCGGGCGTCGCTCCCGCCATGCCCGCGATGTCGGCGCCGGCGACGAACGCGCGTCCGCCGGCACCCACGAGCAGCACGCCCCGAACGGATGCCGAAGCCTCCGCGATGCGCACGAACGCGTCGTCGAGGGCCTCGAGCACGCTCGCCGAGAGCGCGTTGAGCGCCTTCGGGCGGTCGATCGTGATGATCGCCACGTCGCCGTCGAACGCGAGGTCGACCTCGGGACGGGCGGGTTCGGATTCGGGCGTCGTCATCGTCGATCGGTCCTCTCGATGGGCTGTGCCCTCACGCTACGGCATCGTGCCGCGCGCGTCGGGCCGGTGCGCCCGTGGCCGCCGCATCGGCGCGCCGGTAGGATCCGAGGACACCCCGAAACCACCGAGGAGTTCCGATGCCTTCATCCCAGACCGCGGTGCGGATGCCGCGCGCAGCCGTCCGCGGCCTCCTCGCGATCGCCGCGGCGGGCCTCGCCGCCGGCATGCTCACGGGCTGCGTGAACCCCGTCGAAGACCTCGTGCAGAACGGCGTCGAAGACGCGATCGAGGGAGCCACGGGCGGTGACGTGAGCCTCGGCGGCGAACTGCCCGAGGGGTTCCCGGCCGAGATCCCGATCGTCGAGGGGCAGATCACGGTCGGCATCGGCACGGGCGACTCGAACGGCTGGGTCGTGGTCGTGACCTCGACCGAGGCCGACCCCGCGGCAGCCGCGGCGTCGGCGCTCGAGGAGGCCGGCTTCGCCGAGGACACGTCGATGACGCAGGAGCAGCGCGACGCGCTGACCGGGGGCCAGCTCGACGCCAACGTCTATTCGAACGGCACCTACGTCGTCCTGCTCGCGGTGCAGGACGACACGGTCTCGTACACGGTGACGCCGAAGTGAGCGCGGTCGACGGCGCGAGCCTCTGGAGTCGCATCGCGACGCTCGTGCTCGCGCTCCTCGTCGGAGCCGTCTACGGCACGCTCGGCACCGTCGGTCACCGTCAGGTCTGGCAGGTCGGCGATGTCAGCCTCCCCTGGGGGCTCGTCGTGGCGCTCATCGGCGTCGCGGCGCTGCTGGTGGCGTTCCGCACGATCGGCGGCGGCCGGCTGGTCGCGGCAGTCGCGGGGCTCGGCGTGATCCTCATGGTCGGGCTGCTCACCCTCCCCGGCCCCGGCGGCTCGGTGCTCGTGGTCGGCGACCTCACGGGCACGATCTGGTCGATCGGGCCTGCACTCGTGACGGTGTTCGTCGTGGCATGGCCGCGGTTGCCCGCTCGCGCGGCCGCGCGGCCGACGTCGCCGGGCTACGGCGTCGCGTAGGGTTCGGCGCGGCATAGACTGAAGTCCCAGTCTTCCGAAAGGACCGCGAGCCACCGTGACCTACGTCATCGCCCTTCCGTGTGTCGACGTCAAAGACCGCGCCTGCATCGACGAATGCCCGGTCGACTGCATCTACGAGGGTGAGCGTTCGCTCTACATCCACCCCGACGAATGCGTCGACTGCGGCGCCTGCGAACCGGTCTGCCCGGTCGAGGCCATCTACTACGAAGACGACCTCCCCGACGAATGGGCCGACTACTACAAGGCCAACGTCGAGTTCTTCGACGACCTCGGCTCGCCCGGCGGCGCCGCCAAGGTCGGCGTCATCGCGAAGGACCACCCCGTCATCTCCGCCCTGCCCCCGCAGGCGCACTGAGCATGGCGCTCGGCGCTCTCCCCGACTACCCGTGGGACCTCATGACCCCGTACCGGGAGCGTGCGGCCGCGCACCCCGACGGCGTCGTCGACCTCTCGATCGGCTCGCCGGTCGATGAGACGCCCGCCGTCATCCGCGACGCGCTCTCCGCTGCGACCGATGCGCACTCGTACCCGCAGACGATCGGCACCCCCGAGCTGCGCCGGGCGATCGTCGAGTGGTTCGAACGGCGCCGCGGCGTCGTCGGCACTGGCCTCAGCGAGCGCAACGTGCTGCCGACGATCGGCTCGAAGGAACTGGTCGCGCTGCTTCCGCTGATGCTCGGCGTCGGCGAGGGCGACGTGGTCGTGCATCCGCGTGCGGCCTACCCCACGTACGCGATCGGCGCTGCGATCGCCGGGGCCGACGCCCTCGCATCCGACGACCCGGCCGAATGGCCCGCCGCGACGAAGCTCGTCTGGCTGAACAGCCCCGGCAACCCCGACGGTCGCGTGCTCGACGTCGACGAACTCCGCGCGGCGCAGGCCAGGGCGCGCGAACTCGGCGCGACCATCGTGAGCGACGAGTGCTACGCCGAGCTCGGCTGGGACGCCCCCTGGAACGCCGAGCGGGTCCCGAGCATCCTCGACCCCCGCGTGAGCGGTGAAGACCGCAGCAATACGCTCGCCGTGTACTCGCTCAGCAAGCAGTCGAACATGGCCGGATACCGCGCCGCGTTCGTGGTCGGCTGCGGGCGCCTGATCGAGCAGCTCACCAACGTGCGCAAGCACGCCGGGTTGATGCTGCCGGCGCCGTTGCAGGCCGCGATGGTGGCCGCGCTCGGCGACGACGAGCACGTCGCGGTGCAGAAGCAGCGCTACCGGGCTCGCCGCGACGTGCTGCTGCCGGCGCTCGAGGCTGCCGGGTTCCGCATCGACCGCAGCGAGGCCGGGCTCTACCTGTGGGCCACCGAGGGGCGCGATGCGTGGGAGTCCATCGGGCGACTCGCCGACCTCGGCATCGTCGCCGGCCCCGGCCACTTCTACGGCGAGCACTACCCCGAGCACGTGCGGCTCTCGCTGACGGCCACCGACGAACGGATCGCGGCGGCAGCGCGTCGACTCGCGGCATCCGTCGCCTGAACTTCCGACCAATTCGTGGTCTCGCACAGCGATGAGCGGGTTCGCTGAGGCGTCGACTGTCGAATCCGGCAACACCAGAGCGGATGTCTTGGCGGATGCGACAGTGTGCCCCGGCCACGTCTAGGCTGTAGTTCGGATCGCGGTCGAACCGGGCTGCGTGACGGAAAGCAGGTGACCGCACATGACGATCACGGGAGGCGCCGTGAGCGACGCTCTGAACAACGCCGAAGGCCAGAAGCCCCTTCAGGCGACCCTCAACTTCCCCGGTGGCACCGCGGAGTTCCCGATCCGGGCGGCCGTCGACGGCGCCTCGAGCATCGACCTGTCGACGCTGACGCGACAGACCGGGCTGACCGCCCTCGACTACGGCTTCGTGAACACGGCCTCGACGCAGTCCGAGATCACGTACATCGACGGCAACCAGGGCATCCTGCGCTATCGCGGGTACCCGATCGAACAGCTCGCCGAGCACTCCACGTACCTCGAGGTGGCCTGGCTGCTCATCTACGGCACGCTGCCGACCGCCGACCAGCTCGGCGAGTTCGACGAGAAGATCCGTCGGCACACGCTGCTGCACGAGGACCTCAAGCGGTTCTTCTCGGCGCTGCCGCACACCGCGCACCCGATGTCGGTGCTTTCGAGCGCGGTCTCGGCCCTGTCGACGTACTACGAGGGCTCCGACCCCGACGACGTCGAGCTCACGATGATCCGACTGCTCGCGAAGCTGCCGGTCATCGCCGCGTACGCGCACAAGAAGAGCCTCGGGCAGGCGTTCCTGTACCCCGACAACTCGCTGAGCTTCGTCGACAATTTCCTGCGACTGAACTTCGGCAACATGGCCGAGCCGTACGAGATCGACCCCACGCTCTCCAAGGCGCTCGACCGCCTGCTGATCCTGCACGAAGACCACGAGCAGAACGCGTCGACGTCGACCGTGCGACTCGTCGGATCGACGGGCGCGAACCTGTACTCGTCGATCTCGGCAGGCATCCAGGCGCTCTCGGGTCCGCTGCACGGCGGCGCCAACGAGGCCGTGCTGCAGATGCTCGCGCAGATCCGCGACTCGGGCGAGGGCGTCGGCAAGTTCGTCGAGCGCGTCAAGCGTAAAGAAGACGGCGTCAAGCTCATGGGCTTCGGGCACCGCGTCTACAAGAACTACGACCCGCGCGCCACGATCGTCAAGCAGTCGGCCGACGAGGTGCTCGCGGGCCTCGGCGTCGCCGACCCGCTGCTCGACATCGCGAAGGAGCTCGAGCAGTTCGCCCTCCAGGACGACTACTTCAAGGAGCGTCGTCTCTACCCGAACGTCGACTTCTACACGGGCGTCATCTACAAGGCCATGGGCTTCCCGACCCGCATGTTCACCGTGCTGTTCGCGATCGGCCGCCTGCCCGGCTGGATGGCGCACTGGCGCGAGATGAACCTCGACACGCAGACGAAGATCGGTCGCCCGCAGCAGCTCTACGTGGGCGAGCCCGAGCGCCGCTACCCCGGCGCCTGAGCGCCGCACCGCGGCATCCGCACCCCGCCTTCGAGGCGATCGGATGCCGCGGGCAGCACAGACGCCGAAGGGGCGCCACGTTCGACGTGGCGCCCCTTCGGCGTGCTGGGCCGGCAGTCTCCTAGCCCGCCGAGGGGGACTCGGTCTGCGTGGGCGTCGCGGGCGCGACCCCCGCGACCGGCCGGAGGTTCAGCGTGTCCTTCGCCGCGTGCCGCACGGCGTCGAGGCTGAACGGCCACGCGCGGGTCTCCCCGTGCTGCCAGAGCGTCGCCTGATCGGTGTAGTTCGGGTGGAACGCATGCCCGGAGGCACCGGTGAGGTTGACCCACGTCGAGGCGTCGAAGTCGGCGAGGTCGACGACCATGCGCATCGAGGGCACCCAGTCGACGCCGTAGCCCTGGGTGGCATCCCATCCGATGGCGTTCACGATCGAGGATCCGCCGCCGAGCTCGTAGGGGCCGCGGTTGAAGAGCCACTCGATCGGCGCGATGCCCGACGTGCCGAAGCTCTGGTTGGTGAGGGTCAACGTGTGCAGGCGACCCCAACGCCAGGAATCGCTGGAACTGCCCATGCGGCTGTTCGCCTCGGTCCAGGCCTCGTCGAGGGCGTTGGCGATCATGGCGTCGCGTCCGGTCACGCCGAGGCGCTCGTTCGCCCACCAGGCGGCGTCGGGCTCGCCGAGCAGGGTGCCGACGACGCGGTACCAGCGGTCGCCGCCGGTCGGCCTGGTCTGCTCGGGCAGCGATTCGAACATGTCGCCGAGCAGGTGCTTCCAGAAGATCGCGAAGTACGCGGCACCCGCGCTGTCGGCCTCCGCTCGGCCGTTCCAGTCGGCGAGCAGGTCGGCGCCGCGTGCGGCGTCGCCGGTGAGGTCGAGTTCGGCGATGACGGGCAGGAGGGCGGCGGCATTGGCATCGCCCGTGTCGAGCTGGATGCGCGTGAATTCATCGGCCGTGAGCTTCTCGCCCGCGTCGATCTTCTCCTTCAGCAGCCGTTCGATGGCCGTGGCGCGATAGCCGTAGTCCCAGTCGGCGGTGATGAACGGCCCGCCGCTCTTCGCGTTGTTCGCGACGGCGTTGTTCGCGGTCACGATGTAGCCGCGGGGCGGGTTCAGCACGTTGGGCAGGTCGTCGAACGCGACCTCTCCGGTCCAGCCGACGTCGCTCGTCCACCCGGGCTGCGGCAGCGTGCCGTCGCCGTGCTTGCGGATCGGCACGGCGCCCGGCGCCTGGTAGCCGATGTTGCCCTCGGTGTCCGCGTAGACCAGGTTCTGCGAGGGCACGTCGAACAGCGAGGCCGCCGCGCGGAACTCGTTCCAGTCGCGGGCGCGATCGAGCGCGAAGATCGACTGCGCGGTCGTGCCCGGCGTGAGGGCGGTCCACTGCAGCGAGAGTGCTCCCGTGCCCTCCGGGGCGCCGGATGCCGCGGGGTACTGCTCCGCCACGGCGCCGAAGTCGGAGGTGGTGTCCGTGACCAGCGGCCCGCGCCCCGTGGAGCGCACGGTGATCGTCACGGGGGCTCCGCCCGCGACCTCGATCGTCTCCTCGCGCGTGATGAGCGGCACCTGCTGCCCGTCGAGCTCGTAGGTGTCGCCCGTCACGCGCTCGAGGTAGAGGTCGGCCACGTCGGGCCCGAGGTTCGTGAAGCCCCACGCGATGCGGTCGTTGTGGCCGATGATGACGCCCGGCAGGCCTGCGAAGGTGTAGCCGGCCGTGTCGAAGGTGCAGTCCTCGGTGACCTGGGCGCAGCGCAGGCCCATCTGGGCCCAGATCGAGGGCAGGGCGGGCCCGAGGTGGGGGTCGTTGGCGAGCAGCGGCCGGCCCGATTCGGTGAGCGCGCCCGAGACGACCCAGGAGTTGGATCCGATGTCGTTGCCCTCGGGTCCGAGCAGGGCCGGGATGCCGTCGAGGGTCGCACGCAGCGAGGTGAGGGCGGCCGCGTAGTCCGAGGTGTCGTCGGATGTCGCGGCACGGCCGTCGGCGGCATCCGTCGCCGTGTCGGTCGCGAGCGGGGTCGCGTCGCCTGCG
Organism: Agromyces sp. CF514; assembly: GCF_900113185.1. Lineage (NCBI taxonomy): Bacteria > Bacillati > Actinomycetota > Actinomycetes > Micrococcales > Microbacteriaceae > Agromyces > Agromyces sp. CF514. Next base: position 1,917,076 of record NZ_FOZD01000001.1, read on the forward strand.
GATGCCGGCGCAGCGGTGGCGGGCAGGCCGTCGACGATGGTCGGCGTGGTCGACCAGTCGACGTCGGGATGCAGGCGCGCGACCTCTTCGGTCGGGAGTGCGGTCGAGAGGAGTGCCCGGTCGATCTCGTCGCCGAGGTTCGAGCGCAGGTCCCAGGCCATCGCCTTGAGCCAGGCGATCGAGTCGACCGGGGTCCACGGCTCGGGGGAGTAGCCGGGATTCTGCAGCCCGAGCACGGCGTACTCGAGCGAGAGCTCGGCGCCGCTGCGGCTCGCGAGGTACGCGTTCACGCCCTCGGCGTACGCGGTGTAGTAGGCGCGGGCCTGATCGTCGAGGAGCTCGTACTCCTGCTCGGCGACACCGCGCCAGTCGAGCGTGCGGACGAACGTGTCGGTGCCCACCTGCGATTCGCCGAAGAGCTCGGCGAGGCGGCCGGCGGTGACGTGGCGGCGGAAGTCCATCTCCCAGAAGCGGTCCTGCGCGTGCACGAACCCCTGGGCATAGAACAAGTCGTGGTCGTTCTCGGCGACGATCTGGGGGATTCCCGCGTCGTCGCGGTACACGCTGACGGCGGCGACGAGCCCCGGTGCGTCGAGGCGACCGCTCGTCGTGGGGAACGAGCGCTGTACGGTCCACCAGCCGACGCCCCCCGCTGCGAGCACGAGCAGCAGCACGATCGCGAGCACCCAGGTGAGCGCTCGCAGCCAGCCGTGGTGTCGGGTTCTGGGTGCGTCGGTGCCCACGTCACTCCTTCGTGCTCGCCCCCGAGGACGGCCGCCGTGCGGCGGCCTGAGGCACCACTGTAATGGAGCGCGCCGCCCAGGTGGAGGCCGAGGATCGTCAGGCGTGCAGGGCGGTGTTCAGGGTGACGCCGTGACCGTCGCGCGAGAGCACCTCGACCCGGCCGCTGACCGAGTTCCGGCGGAACAGCAGGTTCGGCACGCCCGAGAGCTCGAGGGCCTTGACCGTGCGGTCGGTGCCGCCGCCGAGCAGCGCGACCTTGGTGCCCGCCGTGACGTAGAGGCCCGCCTCGACCACGGTGTCGTCGCCGATCGAGATGCCGATGCCGGAGTTCGCGCCGAGCAGGGCGCGCTCGCCGATCGCGACGCGCTGCGTGCCGCCGCCCGAGAGCGTGCCCATGATCGAGGCGCCGCCGCCGATGTCGGAGCCGTCGCCGACCACGACGCCCTGGGAGACGCGCCCCTCGATCATCGAGTTGCCGAGCGTGCCGGCGTTGAAGTTCACGAAGCCCTCGTGCATGACCGTGGTGCCGGGCGCCAGGTGCGCGCCGAGCCGCACGCGCGAGGCGTCGGCGATGCGCACGCGCTCGGGCGTGACGTAGTCGAGCAGGCGCGGGAACTTGTCGAGACCGGTCGCGTGGATGCCGGCGCGCTGCAGCGCCGGGCGCAGCCGGTCGAAGTCGGCCGGGTGCACGGGTCCGGCGTTCGTCCACACCACGTTCGGCAGGTGTCCGAAGACGCCGTCGAGGTTGATCGTGTTCGGCGCGGCGAGCAGGTGAGAGAGCAGGTGCAGGCGCAGGTACGCGTCGGCGGTCGACGCGGGGGCCGCATCGAGGTCGATCGTCAGCTCGACGACCTCCACACGCACATTCCGACGCGAGTCGTCGCCTGCGAGCGCCGCGTGCTCTGAAGCGAGGGCCGGTGCCGTGTCGCCCAGCGTCGGCGCCGGGAACCAGGCGTCGAGCACCGTGCCGTCGCCGGCGATGGTCGTGAGACCGGCCGCCGAGGCGGTGCGGACAGGGGCGATGACGGGCTCGTTCGCAGGCATGCATCAAGGGTACCGAGCGCCGCGCGCGGATGACGCGGGGCGACGCTCGGTCCGCGCACTCGGTCGGCGGCGGTGGGTGCCGCAGCCGCGGCATCCGTAGAATCGGGGAATGCCAGCCGAGACCGCCGACATGCCAGCTCCGCTCGATCCGACCGCAGACTCGGTGGCGCTCACGAGGGCGATCTGCGACGTGCCGAGCGTGTCGGGCGATGAGACGGTGCTGGCCGACCTGGTCGAGCGGGCGCTCGCCGCGGCATCCCACCTCGAGCTGTACCGCGACGGCGACACGATCGTCGCCCGCACGAACCTGGGGCGCGAGCGCCGGGTCGTGATCGCCGGGCACCTCGACACCGTGCCGATCAACGGCAACGTGCCGACCCGGTTCGAGACCGAAGACGGCGTCGACTACCTGTGGGGGCGCGGCACGACCGACATGAAGGGCGGGGTCGCGGTAACCCTGAAGCTCGCCGTCGAGCTCGCCGAACCGGTCTACGACGTGACGTGGATGTTCTACGACCATGAAGAGGTCCAGGCCGACCTCAACGGACTCAAGCGGCTCGCCGAGACCCGGCCCGACCTGTTCGAGGCCGACTTCGCGATCCTGGGGGAGTCCTCGAACGGGCAGGTCGAGGGCGGCTGCAACGGCACCCTCCGCGTCGAGCTGCGCGCGACGGGCACGCGGGCGCACACCTCTCGTCCGTGGATGGGCGTGAACGCGATCCACGCGCTCGCACCGGCGCTCGAGCGCCTCGCCGCGTTCGAGGCCGAGACGGTCGACGTCGAGGGGCTCGCCTATCGCGAGGGCCTCAGCGCGGTCGGCATCCGGGGAGGCGTCGCCGGCAACGTCGTGCCCGACGAGGCGGTGCTCACGGTCAACTACCGGTTCGCGCCGAGCCGGTCCGTCGACGAGGCGATCGCCGCCATGCGCGCGCTCTTCCCCGAGTACGAGCTCACGGTGACGGATGCCTCGGCCGGCGCCCGGCCGGGCCTCGACGACCCGTTCGTGCAGGGGTTCCTCGCGGCGGTCGGCGCCGAGGCGAGGCCGAAGTACGGGTGGACCGATGTCGCGCGCTTCAGCGCGCTCGGAGTTCCCGCCGTGAACTACGGACCCGGTGACCCGAGCCTCGCCCACACCGACGACGAGCGCGTGCGCCTCGACGCGATCGTCGCGTGCGAGGTCGGCCTGCGCTCGTGGCTCACCGGGGCCTGACCCGCGCATGACGACGGCGCAGCCCGAGCCCCGGCCGACGGTCGAGCGCGAGCCGGATCCGTTCCGCGCGACGCGGTGGTCGCCGCGCGTGCGCTGGCGGGTCGCCCCCTGGTGGGCGCGCGTCGTGCTCGTGTATGCGGGCGCCCGCGCGATCACGACGGTGTTCGTGCTGCTGCTCGCGAGCGCGCAGGGCGCGAACCCCTGGACCGGCGCGAATCCCGGGTACTTCGAGTACGCGAACATGTGGGACGCGCGCTGGTACCAGATCATCCTGCTCGCGGGGTATCCGAGCGAGGTGCCGCTGAACGACACGGGCCAGGTCACCGAGAACGCGTGGGCGTTCATGCCCGTCTACCCGACCTTCGTCGGCATGCTCACCTGGTTCCAGGTGCCGTGGAACGTGGCGTCGGTCGTGGTGGCGCTCGCCGCGGGCCTCGGCGCGGCCCTCGTGTTCCATCGGCTCATGTCGAGGTTCCTCGAACCCGACCGGGCGATGTTCGCGGTCGTGCTGTTCTGCGTGGCGCCGGTCTCGCCGATCATGCAGTTCGGCTACGCCGAGTCGCTCGGCTACCTGCTGCTCGCGACGGCGCTGCTGCTGCTCGTGGATCGCCGGTACGGCTGGCTGTTCCCCGTGATCGCGCTGTGGTCGTTCACTCGGCCGGGAGCCCTCGCGTTCGCGCTCACCCTCGGCCTGCACTGGGTGTGGCGCTGGTGGCGGCGGCGCGACGACCCGTTCCCGCTGCGCGAACGCGTGCTCGCGGCATCCGCGACGGCCTTCGCCGTGCTCTTCGGGTTCGGCTGGCTGCTCGTCGCCGCGATCGGCACGGGCGACCTGCACGCCTACACCGACACCGAGCTCGCCTGGCGCGCCGCCTACATCGGCTACGGCGAGCTCGTGCCGTTCACGGCGTGGTTCGAGTCGGGCGGATGGTGGCTGGGCCAGCCGCTCGGCACCATCGCCGTCCTGGCGCTGCTCCTCGGATTCGGCCTGCTGCTCGTCACGCCCGCCGTGCGACGGCTCGGCGTCGACATCCGACTGTGGTCGACGAGCTACGCGCTCTACCTGCTCGCGGTCTTCTTCCCGCAGTCGAGCGTGTTCCGCATCGCGTCGCCGCTCTTCCCGCTGCTCGGGGCGGCGGCGATCCCGCGCGCCAGGTGGTACCGCTGGGGCATCGTCGTCGTGTTCCTCGCGCTCCAGGTCGGATGGCTGCTCATCTGCTGGGGCATCGACGGGCGCGACTGGACGCCGCCGTGAGTCCTGCCGCGTCGTCCACAGCCTCACGGCGATTTCTCAGGACTGCTTCCGATGCACGATAATGGTTGTATCCAGCCACGAAAGGGGTAGCTCAATGGCGGCCATGAAGCCACGCACCGGAGACGGGCCTATGGAGGCTGTGAAGGAGGGTCGTCTGATCATCGTGCGGGTACCGCTCGAGGGCGGCGGTCGCCTTGTCGTCTCGGTGAACGATGCTGAGGCCAAGGAGCTCTACGACGTGCTCGGCGGCGTCGTCAACCCGGCCTGATCAGTTCCAACCGTTTCGAGCCGAGCCCGCGTGCGGTGCTCGGCTCGAGGCATGCCCGGCGGGCCGTTCGGCGACTCCGACGGGCACGAGAAGTGGGTGGATGCCGCGTCACGAGGCCGTGACGCGGCATCCGTCGTCTGCGGAGCGCTGCGCCTGCGGCCCCGAGCACGCGGGCGAGCGGATGCCGCGGGCCCGGGCCTGCGGGGTCAGGCGCCGAGCTTGACGATCTGCAGGAGCCCGTCGCCGGCCGGGGAGACCGCGGTGGCCACGGCGGGCGAGGCCGCGAGCTCGGTGATGAGCGCCCGGAACGCGGTCGCCTCGTCGTCGCGTCGCGCAGGATCGGCCACGCGCCCGCGCCAGAGCGAGCGGGCGACGAGCACCGAGCCGGTCGGCTTCGCCAGGCGCAGGCCGTGCTCGACGTACTCGATGACCGAGCCAGCGTCGGCGTCGATGAACACGACGTCGTAGGAGTTCTCGTTCATGCGGGGGAGCACCTCGCTCGCGCGCCCGGCGATCAGGCGCACGCGGGCGGCCGCGATGCCGGCATCGGCGAAGTTCTCGCGTGCGGCCTGCAGGTACTCGTTCTCGGTGTCGATCGAGGTGAGCAGCGCGCCGCGCGCGGCCTGCAGCATGCAGAGGCCCGAGACGCCCACGCCCGTGCCGACCTCGATGATCGACTCGGCGCGCGCCGAGGCCGCGATGACCGCGAGCTGGGCGCCGACGGCGGGCGAGACCGGGTCGATGCCGAGCTCGACGGACTGCTGGCGCGCGCGGGCGACCGCTTCGCTCTCGACGACGGATTCGTCGACGTACTTCCAGTTCAGGTCACGTTCGGACACGATGCGGCTCCCGGCACTCTCTCAGCTGCCAAGCCTACGGCCAGCAGCGTGTGCGATTCGCACGCCTCGCCGCCGACTATCCTGTAACGGTGTTCGGTCTGACGTTCGAGAAACTCCTCATCATCGGGGTGATCGCCGTGTTCCTGCTCGGCCCCGAACGCCTGCCGCACTACGCGGCCCAGCTCGGCAAGTTCGTGCGCTCGGTACGCGACTTCGCCAACGGAGCGAAGGACCGCATGCGCGAGGAGATGGGTCCCGAGTTCGACGACGTCGACTGGCAGAAGCTCGACCCGCGCCAGTACGACCCGCGCCGCATCATCCGCGACGCGTTGAGCGACGCCGACCCGTTCGCGGAGCCCGCCGCCCCCGTGGTGGCCAGGGCCGCGGTGAACGAGAACTCCGCCTACCTGCAGCGCAAGCGCAAGCGCGAGGCGCTCGGCGCGGGCGAGGCCGCACCGTTCGACTCCGAAGCCACCTGAGCCGAGGCATCCGTCGCCCCCTTCGCCGATGGTCGGGCGATTCGGGCGAGCGGATGCCGCGGCGGGCCGTCAGGCTCGGCGGATCGCCTTGAGCGACTTCGAGACGAGCACCATGACCGGCACGAGCGTGCGGTACTCGGTGCCAGTGCGGGGCAGCGCGATCAGGCCCGTGGCGCGGGAGACCGTGACCGGTTCGACGAAGCGCAGGAGGCCCTCATGGCCGTTGCGGCGGCCGACGCCCGACTGCTTGACCCCGCCCATGGGGGCGGCGACGGCCGAGAACGATCCGCGGTAGCCCTCGTTGATGTTGACGCTGCCGGCGTCGAGGGCGTCGGCGACGCGTGAGGCGTGCCGCAGCGAGCCCGAGAAGATCGACGCGTTCAGGCCGTACTGGCTCTGGTTCGCCGCCACGATGGCCTCGGCGTCGCCGTCGACGAGGTAGAGCGACGCGATTGCGCCGAACGTCTCGTCGGCGTAGACGCTCATGTCGGGGGTCACGCCGGTGAGCACGGTCGGCTCGAAGAACCACGGGCCGAGATCGGGGCGCGCCTTGCCGCCGACCAGCACGGTCGCGCCCTTGGCGAGCGCGTCGTCGAGGTTGGACTGCACGCGCGCGAGCTGCGCCGCACTCGTGAGCGAGCCGAAGTCGGGCCCGAACTCGAGGTCGGATCCGAGCGCGGCGCCCTGCAGGCGCTTCACGAGCTCGCGCTGGAACGCGCCGGCGACCTTGCGGTCGACGTAGAGGCGCTCGACCGAGACGCAGAGCTGGCCCATCGCGGAGAAGGCGGCGTGCGCCGCACCGCGGGCGGCATCGATCGGCTCCGCGTCGTCGAGCACGAGCAGCGCGTTCTTGCCGCCCAGTTCGAGCGAGGCGCCCACGAGCCGGCGACCGGCCTTCTCGGCGACCTTGCGACCGGTGGCCGTCGAGCCGGTGAAGCAGATGTAGTCGGCGACATCCGTCACCGCTTCGCCCACCTCTGCCGCCGGGCCGGTGACGACGGCCCAGAGCGCCTCGGGAACACCGGCGTCGATGAAGGCCCGACGCAGCGCGAGGATCGACAGGGCACCCTGGTCGTCGGCCTTCTGCACGACCGCGCAGCCGGCCGCGAGCGCGGGCACGACGTCCATGGCGGCGAGGCTCAGCGCGTAGTTCCAGGGCGTGATGACTCCGGCCACGCCCTTCGGCTTGTACCGGACGCTCGCCGTGAGCACGGTCGGGATGCCGCCCCGACGGGCGCCGCCGCGCAGCGCCCTCTTCGCCGAGAGCGCGTTGTAGCGCGTGACCGAGGCCGCCTGGAACACCTCTTCGAAGGCCTGGCCGCGCGTCTTGCCGCTCTCGAGCTGGATGAGGTCGAGCAGCAGTTCGCGGCGCTCGAGCACGAGGTCGTGCGCGCGCAGCAGGATGCGGCGGCGCTCGGCGAAGCCCGCACGGGCCCACGCGAGCTGCGCGATGCGGGCTCTGGCGGTCGCATCGAGCACATCGGCGGCGCTCGACTGCGGCAGCAGGTGGAGCGTCTCGCCGGTGGACGGCGTCGGCACCTCGACCGTCGCGTCGCCCGAAGCGACGATCTCGGCGGTGAGGCGGGCGTACAGGTCGGGGGAGGCCATCGTGGCGCGCATGCCGCACAGTCTAGGACAGTTGACCCACTTCGTGACATGCGGGGTCGACGGGGGGATTACACTATGCCTCCATGACCGCAACGGAGCGCCCCCTCTCCCGCGGCGTCGTCACCCGATATGCCATCGGTTCCCTCGGGACCGGTGGCTTCGCGACGCTGCCCGGACTCGTCCTCGTCTTCTACCTGACGGACACCCTCGGCGTCACCGCACTGGTCGCGGGGCTCGTGGTGACCGCGGCGAAGGTGTGGGACGTCGTCATCGACCCGTGGATCGGCGAGCACAGCGACCGTGCGCTCGCCCGCACGGGCACCCGCCGCACCTGGATGCGCGTCGGCGCCCTCGCACTGCCCGTCGGGTTCGTGCTGACGTTCGCCGTCCCGGCAGGGCTCGGCTCCGCGGCGTCCGGCGTCTGGGTGTTCCTGGCGTTCCTCGCGACGGCGACGGCGTTCAGCCTGTTCCAGGTGCCGTACATCGCGCTGCCCGCAGAGCTCACCTCCGACTACGACGCCCGTACGCGCCTGCTTTCGTGGCGCGTCGTCGTGCTGAGCCTCGCGATCCTGCTCTTCGGCGCAGGCGGACCGATGCTGCGCCGCGTCGGCGGCGACGACGAGGCGGTCGGCTACCTGATCATGGCCGTCGTCGCCGGTCTCGTGATCGGCGCGGGCATGCTCGTCGCCGTCTCGACCGCGCCGCGCGGCCTGCCCGGGGTGCAGGCGCCGCGCCGCGGCATCCGTGCGGCGTATGCCGAGGGATTCGCCGCGCTTCGTCGGAGTGCCCCGTTCCGCGCGCTGCTCGCGACGTTCATCCTGCAGGGACTCGCCACGGGCGTGATGCTCGCGGGCGCGAACTACGTCGCGGTGTGGGTGATGCGCAGCGACGACGCGCTCACGTTCCTCTTCGTCGCGCTCATCGCCCCGGCGGTGCTCTGCGCGCCGCTGTGGAGTCGGATCTCACGCGGCATCGGCAAGGAGCGCGCGTTCCAATGGGCGAGCCTGCTGTTCGCGGTCGCCTCGCTGAGCATGATCGGCATGATCTGGGCCCCCGGCGACTGGGTGTACGTGCCGGTGGCCTTGGCGGGTGCCGCCTACGCGGGCATGCAGACCCTGCCGATGGCGATGCTGCCCGACGTCATCTCGCACGACGCGCGCGAGCACGGCGAGGGGCGCGCCGGCAGCTTCGGCGGCATCTGGACCGCCGGCGAGACCGCGGGCATGGCGCTCGGCGCGACCGTGCTCACGATCGTGCTCGCGCTGACGGGCTACCTCGAATCGACCGGCTCGACCGTCGTCGAGCAGCCGTCGGCCGCGATCGCCGGCATCGCCGTGAGCTTCAGCGCGCTGCCGGCGCTGCTCGTGTTCCTCAGCCTCATCCCGCTCGCACGGTACGGCCTGCGACGGAACGACATCCATGCGGATGTCGCATCCGCATCCGGCGCGTCGCCTCAGTCGGCGGCGCGGAACGACCGGCACGACCAGCAGGAGACGGTGTGACCATGAACGACTTCCGACGCGACCCCGCCGAGGTGCTCGCCGAGCTCGCGGCCCTGCGCGAGGGCGATGCCCCGACGCACGGCGGCCGGGTGCTCTCGTACGTGTACGACTCGGGCCTCGCCGAGCTCGACGAGCTCGCGGCCTCGGCGGCGCGACTCGTGCAGCCCGTGAACGGCCTCGACCCGACGACGTTCACCTCGGTCGCCGCCATGGAGGCCGGCGTGGTCGGGTTCGCGCGACGCGTGTTCCACGGCGACACGGGGGGCGGCGCCGACTCCGCCGAGGTCGTGGTGGGCACCGTGACGTCGGGCGGCACCGAGAGCTGCCTGCTCGCCGTCAAGACGGCGCGAGACGCCTGGCGTTCGGCGCGAGAGGGAACGCCGCGCGTGCCGCGCATCGTCGCCCCGATCACGGTGCACGCCGCCTTCCACAAGGCTGCGGAGTACTTCGGGCTCGTGCTCGACCTGGTGCCGGTCGACCCGGCGACGGGCACGCTGGCGGCCTCCGCGATCGAGGACCGGTTGGGCGACGACGTCGCGCTCGTCGTGGTCTCGGCGCCGTCCTACCCGTTCGCGAGCCTCGATCCCGTCGCGGATGTCGCGGCGGTCTGCCGTGCGCGCGGCATCGCCCTGCACGTCGACGCCTGCATCGGCGGCTTCGCGCTCGGCTTCTGGCCCGATGGGCTGCCGGTGTGGGACTTCCGCGTGCCGGGCGTCACGAGCCTCTCGGCCGACCTGCACAAGTACGGGTACGCGCCGAAGGGCGTCTCGGTGCTCCTCACGAGGGGGCGCGACCGACAGCGGCACCAGTACTTCCGCACGACCGGATGGCCCGGCTATCCCGTCGTGAACCCCACGATGACGGGGTCGAAGCCCGCCGGCCCCCTCGCGGCCGCCTGGTCGATCATCGAGGTGCTGGGCGAACCCGGGTTCGCGGAGCTCTCGGCGAAGACCGCGCGCGCGACCGCCGCGCTGCGCGAGGTCGTCGAGGGCATCGAGGGGCTGCGCGTCGTCGGCGTGCCCACCGGTCCCCTGTTCGCGGTCGCGACCGACGAGTCGGTCGAGCCCGAGCGCCGCGTCGATCCGCACCACTGGGCGGATGCCGCGCGCGGCGCCGGCTGGTTCCTGCAGCTGCAGCCGGGGCTCGTGCAGTCCGACGGCACCCGACTGCCGCACACCACGCACCTCACGATCACGCCCGTCACCGAAGCGGTCGTCGACGAGCTCTCCGAGGCGCTCGTCGAGGCCGCCGACGCGGTGCGCGGCGTCCCGCAGGTCGACGGGCAGCTCGTGCTCGCGGGGCTCGCCGAGGCGCTGCCCGGCGGCGTCGAGCCCCTGCTCGCCGCCGGGGGAGGGCTCGACTCCGAGACCGCGGCGGGCCTGCTCGGCGCGATCGGCCTGCTGGGCGGCGAGGGCGGCGGGCTTCCCGCGCAGATGGCGCCGGTGCTGGCGCTCGTCGAGGCGCTGCCGTCGCAGCTCACGGGACGACTGCTCGTCGAGCTGCTCGCGAGGGTGGTCGAACCCCGGTCGTGACCTGAGGGGCGTCCCGCGAGGCCGCCCCGCTCCGCGGTCGAGGCGTCGCGTCAGCTGGCCGCTGACGGGTGCACTCCGGGTCTCGACGTCAACTTGACGGCAGACCGCACCGCTCGGTGAAGTAGGCGAAGAGGTCCTGCTTCAGCGTCGCCGACGCGCGCACCTCGTACTGCCCCGACCAGCCCTCGCTCGTGGTCATCTCGAGCGGCAGGATCGTGCCGCGCTTGTCCTCGGCCCCGGCGTGCGGGTCGCATCGCGCGGGCCGCACGGGCAACGAGATCGTCGACGGCGCATCGGAGGCCTCGACGTGCGCGGTCGTCGTCGACCAGTTCAGGCCGTCCTCGGCCGAGAGCAGCGTCGTGCCGAGGACCTCGCTGAGGTCGACCGAACCGGTCGCCGCGCCCGTCGGCTCGACCGCGATGTCGAGCCAGGCGCGGCGGTCGGTGCCCGAGCCGGTCGAGCGCAGGCGCTCGGCGAGGGTGAACGTTGCGACGGCCTCGACGGCTCCTGCGAGGCATCCGGTGTTCTGCAACCGGGGGAGGGTGTCGTAGGGATCGTCGGCCTCGATCGTGCCGACCGCGGCGGTGCCGCCACTGCCGCCCTCGCCGCCGTCGGGAGCCGCGACGACCGACAGCGTGACCGCTGCGGGGCCGGCATCGCCGTCGCACCGAGCGGGCGTGACGTCGACCCGGTACTGCACCGATCGGCCGTCGGGGATCGTCCGGGGCCCCTCGAAGTGCAGCCCCGGCTCGAGGCCGGGCGCTTCGACGTCGAACGAGGCGAACTCGAGCTCGGCGCCCGTGCCGTTGTCGATCTGCACCACGAGGCGGCCGTCGACGACGTCCTGGCGACTCTGCAGCACGCTCGCGGTGATGCCGTCGGGGAGCTGCCCGGTCGCGGCGGGCTGCGGCGCGCACCCGGCCGACGTGGCGACGAGCGCGCCGAGGAGCAGCGCGGCGAGCAGTCGGCGCGCCCCCGGCACCACGCGCGAACGCCCATCCGGAGGGGGAGCTGCGGCGCGCGGCATCGGGATCACCGCACCGAGACGTCGAGCCTGCGGCCGGAGAGCTGACGGGGGCGGCCGGCGACGACCTCGGCGACGCGCTCGATGGCGCGCGCAGCTGGGTCGTCGGGCGCGCCGGCCACGACCGGGGTGCCCTCGTCGCCGCCCTGGCGCAGGGCGATGCTGAGCGGCACGCTCGCGATGAGCGGCACGGGCTCGGACTGCCCGATCGACAGGCGCCGCGCGACCTCGTCGCCGCCGCCGGAGCCGAACAGGTCGATCACGGTGCCGTCGGGGCCGGGCAACCCGGCCATGTTCTCGACGACGCCGATGATGTGCTGGCCGGTCTGCCGTGCGACGACCCCCGAGCGTTCGGCGACGTCGGCGGCCGCGGGTTGCGGGGTCGTGACGACGAGCACCTCGGCGTTCGGCAGCAGTTGCCCGAGGGAGATCGCGATGTCGCCCGTGCCAGGAGGCAGGTCGACGAGCAGCACGTCGAGGTCGCCGAAGTAGACGTCGGTGAGGAACTGGTTGAGCGTGCGGTGCAGCATCGGCCCGCGCCAGGCGACGGCGGTCGACGAGGCACGGGCGCCCGGCTCGGCGGGCTCGACGAACATGCCGATCGAGATGACCTTCACGCCGTGCGCGACGGGCGGCAGGATCATGTCGTTCACCTGCGTCGGTCGTGCGGCGAGTCCTTCGGCGTCGACGAGGCCGAGCAGCGCCGGGATGGAGAAGCCGTGCACGTCGGCGTCGATGAGCCCGACCGAGAGGCCGCGCGCAGCGAGCGCGACGGCGAGGTTCGCCGTGAGCGTCGACTTGCCGACCCCGCCCTTGCCGCTCGTGACCGCGATCACGCGGGTGAGCGTGCCGGGCCCGAACGGGTTGCCGCGGGCGGCCTTCGCGCCGCGCAGCCGCTCGGTGAGCGCGGTGCGCTGCTCGGGCGTCATGACCGTGAGCGTCACCTCGACCGGCACGTCGCCCGCCACGGCCTCGGCGGCCTGCCGCACGTCGCGCTCGATGCGATCGGATGCCGGGCAGCCGACGATCGTGAGGCGGACCACGACGTGCGCGCGCCCGCCAGAGACCTGCACCGACTCGAGCATGTCGAGCTCGGTGATGGGCTTGCGGATCTCGGGGTCGATCACGGACTCGAGGGAGCGACGGATCGCCGCCTCGAGCGCCTCAGGATCGGGGTGCGGCATTCGCGGCGTCCTCGTCGGTCGTGCGGTCGGCCGCCGCGCGGTCGAGCTCTTCGAGCACGGCGCGCAGCTCCGCCCGGATGAAGTCCTTCGAGGCGAGGTCGCGCATGGCCAGGCGCAGGGCGACGACCTCGCGCGCGAGGTACTCGGTGTCGGCGAGGTTGCGCTCGGCGCGCTGGCGGTCCTGCTCGATCTGCACGCGGTCGCGGTCGTCCTGACGGTTCTGCGCGAGCAGGATGAGCGGGGCGGCATAGGACGCCTGCAGGCTCAGCACGAGCGTGAGCACCGTGAACCCGTAGACCTGGGAGTCGAAGCGCAGCTGCTCGGGCGCGTACGTGTTCCAGACCAGCCAGACGATCACGAACAGCGAGAGCCCGAGCAGGAAGCCCGGGGTGCCCATCGCGCGTGCGACCCACTCGGTGAAGCGGCCGAAGCGATCCTTGTCGGGGTTGCCGCGACGGAACGGCGAGCGGCCGGTGCCCTTCGGGGTGTCGAAACGCCGCTCGTCTGCGGTGTTAACGCGTGCCATCTGCTGCCCTCCTCGCATTGGTCGGGATCGGGATGCTGCCGGTCGTCAGTTGTGCGCGGGCGGTCGCGCGTTTGCTCACCTCGTCGTCGTCATCGGGATGACTTCGCCAGTCATCGGGGAGGAGGTAGTCGAGCACGTCGTCGATCGTGACCACGCCGACGAGTCGGTGCTTCTCGTCGATGACGGGCACCGACACGAGATCGTAGCTCGCGAGGATGCGGCTCACCTCGGCGGCCGACGTGTCGGCGCCGACGGGCTCGAGGCCCTGGTCGATGAGCGTGCCGAGGCGCTCGTGCGGGGGGTAGCGCAGCATGCGCTGGAAGTGCACGACGCCGAGGAACCGGCCGGTGGGGGCCTCGTAGGGCGGCAGCGTGACGCACACGGCCGCGCCGAGCGCCGGCGGCAGGTCGTGACGGCGGATGAGGGCGAGTCCCTCGGCCACGGTCGCGTCGGCCGAGACGATGATCGGTTCGGTCGTCATGAGTCCGCCCGCGGAGTCGGGGCCGTACGTGAGCAGCATGCGCACGTCTTCGGCCTCTTCGGGCTCCATGAGCTCGAGCAGGTGCTCGCCGCGCTCCTCTGGCAGTTGCGCGATGAGGTCGGCGGCGTCGTCGGGCTGCATGTGGTCGAGCACGTCGGCTGCGCGGTCGTCGCCGAGGCCCGAGAGGATCTCGACCTGGTCGGACTCGGGCATCTCCTCGAGCACGTCGGCGAGCCGGTCGTCGGAGAGCTCCTCTGCGACCTCCTGGCGTCGGGCGACGGGCAGGTCGAGGAGGGTGTTCGCGAGGTCGGCGGGCTTCAGCTCGGAATAGGTCGCGATGAGCTGCTCGGCCGACTGCGCCTCGCCCGAGGTCGCGGACTCGCGCACCTCGCGCCACGTCACGTACGCCGACTGGCCCTTCGAGAACGGCGACGCGCCCTTGGGGCGGCGGACGAAGAGCTGCTCGACCTCCCACTCGCCCGGCTCGAGCTCCTCGATCGAGACGTCTTCGATCGATGCCTCGCCCGAGCCGTCGTTGAAGGTCACCTTGCGGCCCAGCATCTCGGCGATCACGCGCACCTCGCCGCCGCGCTGCTCGAAACGGCGCAGGTTGATGAGCCCGGTCGTGATGATCTGGCCGCCGCCGATCGAGGTCACGCGGCCGATCGAGAGGAACACGCGTCGTTTGCCGGGGACCTCGACGATGAGTCCGACGACCCGCGGCGGGTCGTTGCGGCGGTACACGACGAGGACGTCGCGCACCTTTCCGACCCGATCGCCGGCGGGGTCGAAGACGGCGCAGCCGGCGAGTCGGGCGACGAAGACTCTCGTTGCGCTCACGGTACCAACTTAGCCCGTGGGAGGATGAGGGAGTGAGCACCCCATCCCCGTTCGGCGGCCGCATGTCCAGAGTCTTCCCGACCCTGCCGCAGGGCGAGACGGTCGCGAGCTTCGAGACCTACGCCGAGGCGCAGGCCGCGGTCGACACGCTCGCCAAGGCCGAGTTCCCCCTGAAGGAACTCGCGATCGTCGGGTCGGGGCTCACGAGCGTCGAACGCATCACGGGCAAGCTCACGTGGAGCCGCGCGGCGGGTGCGGGGGCGCTGTCCGGAGCGTGGTTCGGCACCTTCCTCGGCCTGCTCTTCTTCATCTTCTCGCCGACGGCGTCGTCGGTCGGCATCCTGATCTCGGCGGTGCTCATCGGCGCCGGCTTCGGCATGATCTTCAGCGTCGTCTCGTACTCGGTCAACCGACGCCGTCGCGACTTCACCTCGGTCGCCCAGGTGCTCGCGACGAGCTACTCGATCGTGGCCGAGACCGCGCATGTCGAGCGCGCGAGGCAGGTGCTGGGCGTGACCGAAGCACCGATCACGGGCGTGCAGCCGACCCCCGTCGCGTCGGCTCCGGCAGCTCCGGCGGCAGCGCCCCGGTACGGAGCGGTCGCGGATGCCGCGCCGACCGTTCCGGACGATGCGGCTGCGGGCGTGGCGGGCGCCCCGGGACCCGGTGCGGGCGATGCCGCGCAGGGCGATGCGGGCGCATCCGGCGACGCGGAGGCTGACGGCACCGCCGAGCCCGCCGAGCCCGCCGAGCCTGCCGAGCCTCAGGGCCTCACCTACGGCGAGGCGCTCGACGCGGCCCGTCGTGCCGAGCGCGAGCGCCGCCGGTCCGGCGGCGGGGCCTGACCCGCTCCGGCGATCCTGCGAGTCCGCCGGGATCCCGAGCAGGCCGCCGATTCGCGATATATCGTGTCTGCATGGTGACCGAGCAGGACCGCTCCCGTGACATCGTCGCGGCCGAGCGACCCGACCGTCCGATCAGGAGCTGGCTGCGCGGCCTCCGTCGCGGCATCCACGACCGCCCGCTGCTCCGCAGCACCTACCGCGCGCTCGTAGGCGTGATCGGCGGCACGATCGCCCTCGGCGGTCTCGCGCTCGTGCCGTTGCCCGGGCCCGGATGGCTCGTCGTCTTCGTCGGCCTCGCGATCCTCGGCACGGAGTTCGCGTGGGCTCGTCGCCTGGCCGCCTTCATCAAGCGCCTGCTCGCCCGGTTCTGGGCATGGTGGCAGGCCCGCCGGGCGGCGAGGTCGGCGGTGGACGGCGCCGCCTGAGCGACGGCGCCGTCGGCCGCTCAGCGCTGCTGCGCCCCCTGCACCCATGCTTCGACCTCGGCGATCGTGCGGGGGATTCCCGCCGACAGGTTCTCGGCGCCGTCGGCCGTGACGACGATGTCGTCCTCGATGCGCACGCCGATGCCGCGGAACTCCTCGGGAACGGTGAGGTCGTCGGGCTGGAAGTAGAGGCCGGGCTCGATCGTGAAGACCATGCCGGCCTCGAGCACGCCGTCCATGTACATCTCGCGGCGGGCCTGCGCGCAGTCGTGCACGTCGAGGCCGAGGTGGTGGCTCGTGCCGTGCACCATGTAGCGGCGGTGGAACTGGTTCTCGGGCTGCAGTGACTCCTCGGCCGAGACGGGCAGGAAGCCCCACTCGGCCGTCTTGCGCGCGATCACGGCCATCGCGGCCGCGTGCACCTCGCGGAAGACCGCGCCGGGGCGCGCGACGGCGAACGCGGCATCCGCTGCTTCGAGAACGGCCTCGTAGACCTGACGCTGCACGTCGGAGAACGTGCCGTTCACCGGGAACGTGCGCGTGATGTCGGCCGTGTAGTAGCTGTCCAGCTCGACGCCCGCGTCGAGCAGCACCAGGTCGCCGGGAACGACGGGGCCGTCGTTGCGCGTCCAGTGCAGGATGGTCGCGTGCGGACCGGCCGCGGCGATCGAGCCGTAGCCGACGTCGTTGCCGTCGAGGCGCGCACGCGTGGCGAACACGCCCTCGATGACGCGCTCGCCGCGCACCTCGGACGTGATGCGGGGCAGTTCCTCGAACACCTCGGTGAAGCCGCGCTTCGTGGCCTCGACGGCCGCACGCATCTCGCCCAGCTCGAAGTCGTCCTTCACGAGGCGCAGCTCGGACAGCATGCGTGCGAGCTCGCCGTCGGGCTCGTGCTCGCCGCCGACCTCGAGCGAGAACGGCGCGTCCTGGGCGTTCGTCGACAGCGCCTCTTCAGCGGCGAAGCGGATGCGCGCGTGGTCGACGCGCTCGGTGATCGCGACGTCGGCCTCGCGCAGCACGAGCGTCGACGTGTCGACCTTGCCGATCACGGCGTCGAACTCGTCGAGCCCGCGCGTCGCGACCGCCAGGTCGGCGGCGACGTGCGCGAGCGACGGACGCGCGCCGATCCAGAACTCGCCGATCGCGGGGTTCGCGTAGAACTCCTCGGAGTCGCGCCCCGCGCGCTCGCGGAAGTAGACCGTCGCGACGTGACCCTCGCCGCCCTCGGGCTCGAGCACGAGCACCGCGCCGGGCTCGCTGTCGGATCCCCAGCCGGTGAGGTGCGCGAACGCCGAGTGCGCGCGGAACGGGTAGTCGGTGTCGTTCGCCCGCTGCTTCATGTCGCCGGCGGGCACGATGAGACGGATGCCGGGGAACGCCGCCGAGACCGCGCTGCGCCGTACGGCCGCGAATGCGGCCTGCTCGCGGGCGGAGGGCAGCGCCTCGTCGCGCGTCGCCCAACCGCTGCTGATGAAGTCCTTGAATCCCTCGGAACCGGGAGTGGTCGAACGGTTCGCGTTCCGCCTGCTCTCGTCTGCGGAGGTCGCCGCTGCCGTGGTCTCGGTGGTGGAGGTGTCACTCGTGGTCATGTGCTCCATTGTCTCACCGGACCTCGACTCGCCGGGGGTCGCGTGGGACGGTCAGCCGATGCGGGAGAGCGTCGCCACGATCGGACGGTGATCGCTGCCCGAACCGTCGACCTCGCCGATCACGCGGAAGCCGTCGACGTGCCATCCGGGCGTCGCGAGCACGTGGTCGATGGGGCTGCCGAGGATCTCGGGCAGGTCGGTCGGCCAGGTTCCGACCCCGCCGGCGCCGCCCTGCACCGCGGCATCCCGGCACCGCCCCAGGTCGCCGCCGTCGACGCCGCGACCGGCGAAGTGGTCGACCGTCGCGTTGAAGTCGCCCGCCATGATCACGTTCTCGCCGGCGCACTGCTCGGCGAGCCAGTCGAGGTCGCTGCGCCAGTTGCGCAGCTCCCAGCGGATCGGGGCGACGGCGTGCACCGCGACGATCCGCGGGCCGTCGCCCGAGACCGGGTCGGCGACGACCGACGGCAGCGTGTTGGTGTTGCCGGGCGGGCCGGAGACGACGGCCGACGTCACCTCGTAGTCGCCGAGCTCCGGCGTGATCAGGATCGTCGTCGAGCGGGCCTTGGCGATCTCGTCGAACGCGACCGTGTGCACCCACATCGGGCGCCCGCCGTCGCGCATCGCGACTGCGACCTCCTCGCCGAGCGGCTCGGTCGTCTCGGGCAGCACGACCACGTCGGCGCCCTCGTCGAGCGCGAGCTCGGTGATCGTCGAGGCGTCGGGCACCTCGCCGAGCGTGTTCCACGAGAGCACGGTGACGGTGTCGGACGACGCGGCGGCCGCGGCATCCGACCCTCCGAGTCCGCGCACGGCGAGCACCGCGAGGTTGCCGGCGGCGAACACCGCGAGCACGAGCACCATCGCGAGCGCGAAGCGACGCGATCGGCGAGGGATCGCGAGCAGGCCGAACACGACGGCGGCGACGACGGCGACCAGCGCCGCCGAGCCGCGGAGCGCGACGATGTGCGTGGCGATCCACTGGTTCTGGAGGCCGAACGCCTGAGGCCAGAGCAGGATGGCCGCGATGACCGCCGACACGATGACGACGAGCCAGCCGAGGATGCGGGGGAGCATCCCACCAAGCTAGGGCACGAGTCTGTGCCGGGGCCGCGAGGGGCGGCCGCGGAGGCGTGTCGGCGCCACGGCTGCGTCCAGGTCTGGTAGGTCCGCGGCGCGGCCTAGCATGGAGGGATGGCGACGTCGACGGCATCCGCGAGCGGTTCCGCGATCGGCGACGCCGACCTGCACGTGCACTCGACGGTGTCCGACGGCACGGGTGCACCGGCTGAGCTGCTCGTCGAGGCCGCAGAGGCCGGGCTCTCGGCCATCGCGCTGACCGACCACGACTCGACCGCGGGCTGGGTCGAGGCCGCCGCGGCGGTGCCCGCCACGGGCGTCGCGCTGATCCCGGGCATGGAGCTCTCGACGCGCGAGCAGTACACGAGCGTGCACGTGCTCGCCTACCTCATCGACCCGTTCGACGAGGGCCTGCTCGCCGAGACGACCCGCATCCGCGAGTCGAGGCTCACGCGGGCCGAGGAGATCGTGCGGCGCATCTCGCGCGACTACCCGCTCACGTGGGACGACGTGCTCGCCCAGACCGCGATCGGCGCCACCGTCGGCCGCCCGCACATCGCCGACGCACTCGTGGCGCGCGGCCACGCGAACACGCGCTCGGCGGCGTTCGCCGGCATCCTGCACCCGCGTCACGGGTACGCGCGACCGCACTACGCGCCCGATCCGCTCACGGGCGTGCGGCTGATCCGCGCGGCAGGCGGGGTGCCCGTGCTCGCCCACCCTGGCGCCCGCGGCGAGGAGTACGTCATCTCGCCCCCGCGCTTGAAGCAGCTGGTCGACGCCGGGCTCTTCGGCCTCGAGATCGACCACCCCGAGAACGACCCGGCCGCGAAGCCCCGGCTGCACGCGCTCGCGCGCGAGTTCGGCCTCGCCGTCACGGGCTCGAGCGACTACCACGGCACCGGCAAGCCGAACCGCCTCGGGCAGGAACGCACGCGCGCCGACGTCGTCGCGCGCATCATCGGCGAGGGCACCGGGTCGTCGCCGGTGCTGCCCTAGCGCGTTCCGCTGCTCACCGTCTCGCGCTGCCCGTCGGGCCGCGGGCGCCGCGAAGGGGGCGGATGCCGCGTGGCATCCGCCCCCTTCGTACGGGTCGTCGGGTCGACCGGGTCAGGCCTGCGGGGCTGCGCCCGTGGAGCCGGCCGGACGCGGGCCGCGACGACGACGGCGGCGGCGCGGGGCCGCATTGCCATCGTGGTGCTCGCTGCCGCCGCCGTCGTGCGTGCCGGTGCCGGGCTCGCGAACGGTCGCCGAGTCGCCGGACTCGGATGCCGCGGGCGCACCGCCCTCGACGGGTGCGGACTCGTCGGCCGGTCGTCCGCCGCGCGTGCGCTGGCGCGAACGGCTGCTGCGCGGTGCGCGCTCGGCGTCGCCCTGACGGGCCTCGCCACGGCCGCCGCGAGCGGTGCCGCCCTCGGTGCGGCCGGCGGTGCTCGACCGGGTCGGCGCAGCGGCCGCGGCGGCCGGCTTCAGGCGGCCCTTGGTTCCGGCGGGGATGTCGAGGTCGCTGAACAGGTGCGGGCTCGAGGAGTAGGTCTCGGTCGGATCGGGCTGGCCGAATTCGAGCGCGCGGTTGATGAGCGCCCACTTGTGCAGGTCGTCCCAGTCGACGAAGGTGACCGCGATGCCGGTCTTGCCGGCGCGGCCCGTGCGGCCTGCACGGTGCAGGTACGTCTTGTCGTCGTCGGGGATGGTGTGGTTGATCACGTGCGTGACGTCGTCGACGTCGATGCCGCGTGCCGCGACATCCGTGGCGATCAGCACGTCCTTCTTGCCCGCCTTGAAGGCGGCCATGGCGCGCTCGCGCTGGTCCTGGTTGAGGTCGCCGTGCACCGCGGCCGCGTTGAAGCCGCGGTCGTTGAGCTCCTCGACGAGCTTGGCCGCCGCGCGCTTGGTGCGCGTGAAGATGACGGTCTTGCCGCGGCCCTCGGCCTGGAGGATGCGCGAGATGACCTCGTCCTTGTCGAGCGAGTGCGCCCGGTAGACGAGGTGCTTGATGTTCGCCTGCGTGAGGCCCTCGTCGGGGTCGTTCGCGCGGATGTGGATCGGCTTCGACATGAAGCGGCGCGCGAGCGCGACGATCGGGCCGGGCATCGTGGCCGAGAACAGCATGGTGTGGCGCACCGCGGGCACCTTCGAGAAGATCTTCTCGATGTCGGAGAGGAAGCCGAGGTCGAGCATCTTGTCGGCCTCGTCGAGCACGATCTCCTGCACCTCGCCGAGGTTCAGGAGGCGCTGGCTCGCGAGATCGAGCAGACGCCCGGGGGTGCCGACGACGATCTGCGCGCCGGCCTTGAGCTGCTCGATCTGCCCCTCGTAGGCCTTGCCGCCGTAGATCGAGACGATCTTGGTCGGGCGGTTCGAGGTGGCAAGTTCGAGGTCCTCGGAGACCTGCACCGCGAGTTCGCGGGTCGGCACGACGACGAGTGCCTTGACGCCGTGCGACGGGTCGTCGCCGAGTCGCTGGATCAGCGGGAGGCCGAAGCCGAAGGTCTTTCCGGTACCGGTCTTGGCCTGACCGATGATGTCCTGGCCCGAAAGGGCGAGGGGGATGGTCTGCTCCTGGATGGGGAAGGCATCGACGATGCCCTTCGTGGCGAGCACGTCGACGATGTCGGACGCGACGCCGAGTTCTGCGAATGTAGTCAAGAATCTGCCTGTCGGTTCAGCGGGAAAGGTGCGCTCTGCTTGTCCTCAGGCGCACGGCTGCGGGTCCGATGCCCGCATGCACCCTCCAGCCTATCCGAGAGAGCCTGAAAGCCTCGGTTAGGCTGTGTGCCGTGGTGTCTTGGATGAATCGACGCGTCGCCCGCCCCGAGGCGCCGCGGCTGCGACCCCGGGTCGCGCCGACCGAGCTCACCAAGGTCGATTTCACCGAGCTGGTGCCCGAGCGCGTGCCGTTCCTCGGCCAGGCCGCATACATCCAGCTCGTGTTCTTCGAAGGCCTGTCGACCGCCGTGCAGAACGCGCCGACGATCCGTGCGAAAGAGGGACTGAGCGCCGCCGCGGGCGTCGCGTTGCGCAAGCACCACGCACTCATCGCCGAGCTGCGTCTGCTCGGGGTCGAGCCGGTCGACGTCATGGCGCCGTTCGCGCCCGCCACCGATCGACTGCAGGCTTCGATGCGCAGCAGCGACTGGCACGAGCTGCTCCTCGCCATCCACGTGGTCTCGGGCATGCTCGACGGGTACTTCTCGCGCCTCGCGAACGGACTGCACGCAGACCTCGCCCGCCGGGTGCGGGCGATCCTCGACGAGGCCGGCTCCGCGACCGTGCTCGAACACGAGCTCGGCCTCGCGATCGCCGAGCAGCCCGGTCTGGCCGACCGCCTCGCGCTGTGGGGGCGCAGCCTCGTCGGCGACACGCTGCTCATCGCCCGGTCGGCGCTGCACGGCTCCGACGCGCGCGGCCTCGACGAGCGGGTCGAGCCGATCTTCACCGAGCTGATCGCCGATCACACGCGCCGCATGGACGCTCTCGGCCTGACTGCCTGACGGCCTGACGGCTTGACGGCCGTTCGACGGGTCGCCGAGCGCGGTCGCCGCCGGACGCGAAGACGGCGCCCTCCCTGAGGAGGACGCCGTCGTGCATGCCGGTGACGGTCAGGCGGCCGTGGCGCCGCGCGACGCGGCGGCCGGGCGCGAGAGCCGCTCGAAGAGCGCGACGTCCGCGCGCTCGCGCCTCGGCCCGATCAGGTAGGCGGATGCCGCGGCGGCGAGCCCGGCGACCACGAGCGAGATCACCCAGATCCAGCCGCCGTCCCACGCCATGCCGAGCCAGGTCAGCGCGACCCACACGACGGCCGCGACGCCCGCGCCGATCGAGGGGATCAGCAGCACGCCGTGCGTGTTCCGGAGCGGCAGGAGGTAGCGCGCCGCGAGGCCGAGGATCGCTCCGCCCAGCACGACGAAGAGCAGTTCCACGTCAGGCCACGAATCCGACGCGACGCGACTCCTCGGAGCCGATCTCGACGTAGGCGAGGGCCGCGGCGGGCACGAGGTAGACGGTGCCCTTCGAATCGACGAACTTGAGCGACGTCGCGTCGCCGGCGAGCGCGGCGGCGACCTGGGCCTGGACCTCCTCTGCCGACTGCGACGACTCGAATCCGAGTTCGCGGGGGGAGTTCTGAATGCCGATCCGTACGTCCACAGTGGGCCTTTCTGTCCTTGCGTCAACCCTAGGACACGGCTCGCGGGGCCCGGAGCGCGTTCACTGTCGGCGGAACGGGTTAACGTGTGGGCATGCCCCGCTCCAGCGCCCCGTCGCAACCCGATGCGACCGGCGTCGCGCCCCCTTCGGCGCCCGTGCGCGAAGCACCTCACGCCGGCGCTGTCGAGCAGCTCGCGGGCACCTTTCCCGAGGGCCTGCACCACGCGGTGTTCGGCGCGCCGGGGTCGGGCAAGACCACGCTCGCGGTCGAACTGGTCGCCGATCGCATCGGGCGGCTCGGCTACGGCGTCGACGACGTGCTGGTGCTGTGCGCGAGCCGCTCGACGGCCACGGCGCTGCGCGACCGCATCGCCGTGCGCCTCGGCGTCACGACCAGGGGGCCCCTGGCTCGCACCGCCAACTCCATGGCGTTCCAGCTCGTGCGTGCGTACACCGGTCGGCCGGTGACGCTGCTCACCGGCGGCGAGCACGACCGCATCGTCGCCGACCTCGTCGACGGCGGCATCCGCGACGGGTTCGGTCCCGAGTGGCCCGACCCGCTCTCGCCCGAGGTCAGGGTACTGCGCGGATTCCGCACCGAACTGCGCGACCTGCTCATGCGCGCGGTCGAGCTCGGCGTCGACGAGCTAGAGCTCGCCCGGCTCGGCGAGGCGGCCGGTCGGCCCGAGTGGATCGCCGCCTCCGAGTTCATGGCCGAGTACGCCGACGTCAAGGACCAGGTGCGGCCCGACCAGTTCGACTCGGCCGAGCTCGGGGCGTTCGCCGCGTCGATCGTGCGGCGAAGCCGCGTCGACCCCGAGGCATCCGCCGTGCTCGGCCCACTGGCAGGGCTGCGACTGCTGGTCGTCGACGATGCTCAAGAGACGACCGAGGCGTCGGCATCGCTCATCGCCGCGTTCGCAGCGTGCGGCGTGCAGATCATCGCCGTCGGAGACCCAGACGTGGCGAGCAACGGGTTCCGCGGCGGCCGCCCAGAGCTCCTCGGCTCGCTGGGGCAGATGCTCGACGGCGCCCCCGTCCGGCGCATCGACCTGCCGACCGTGCATCGCGGCCGAGCCGAGATCCTCGAGGTGATCTCGGGCGTGCGCGCCCACGTCGGCACGGCGCTCGGCGGCTCGCACCGGTCGGCCGCGCTCGCCGAGACCCGATCGCAGCCGGCCGGCATCGCCGACGGGGCAGACGGCGCCGGTACGGCTGCTGCTGCCGCTGTCGCTGCCGCTCGGGGTGGTGCGAGCCACGTCACGGGCGGGCATCCGCTCGCACCGGTCCTCGGCATCGAGGCCGCGTCGAGCGCGGCCGAACATCTCGCGATCGCGTCGCTGCTGCGCGAGCGCCACCTGCTCGACGGGGTGCCGTGGTCGCAGATGACCGTCGTGCTGCGATCGGGCGGCGACGTGCCGTCCGTCGAGCGCGCGCTCGCGCTCGCCGACGTGCCGACCGCCGGCGCGGCGGCCGGCCTCGCCCTGCGCGACGCGCCTGCCGCTGCGGCACTGCTCACGGCCTGCTCGTTCGTGCTCGGCCGCGAACCGCTCACCGCGGACCTCGCCGTCGCCCTGCTCACCGGCCCGATCGGCCGCCTCGACGGCATCGGGCTCCGACGCCTGCGACTCGCGCTCCGGCACGAGGAGCTCGCGTCCGGCGGCACGCGCACCGGAGACGAGCTGCTCGTCGATGCGCTCGCGGCCCCCGGCGGGTTCGTGACGATCGACGCGGCACCCGGCCGGCGAGCCGCGAGGCTCGCGGCCGTGCTCGACGCGGCGACCGAGGTCGCGCGAGGCGGCGGCACGATCGAAGAGGTGCTCTGGTCGCTCTGGGAGGGCGGCGGCCTCGGCACCGAATGGGGGCGCCAGGCCGCGGGCAGCGGTGTGCTCGCCGACGAGGCCGACCGGTCGCTCGACGCCGCCGTCGCACTGTTCTCGGCGGCGACGAGGTTCGTCGAGCGCGAGCCAGGGGCGCCCGCCGTGCGCTTCGTCGACGAGGTGCTCGCGAGCGAGCTGCCCGAAGACTCGCTCGCGCCGCGGCGCACGGCCGAGACCGTGCTCGTCACGACGCCGCAGGGCGTCGTCGGGCGGGAGTTCGACGTGGTCGTCGTCGCCGGCCTGCAAGACGCCGTGTGGCCGAACCTCCGGCCGCGAGGCACGCTCCTGCACGCCGGCCTCCTGCCGCGCGTCGTCGCCGCGGCTCGCGCAGGCGCGCCGTTGCCCGGGGTCGAGACCCCGGTCGAGGCGCGTGCGTCGGTGCGAGACGACGAGCTGCGCATGTTCGTGCTCGCCGTCTCGCGGGCCCGAAGCCAAGTGGTGCTGGCCTGCACCGCCAACGACGACGAGCAGCCGTCGGTGCTCATGGGGTACGCCCGCGAACGGGTCCGCCCGCGCCGCCGACCGCTGCAACTGCGCTCGCTCGTCGGGGCGCTGCGCCGCGAGGCGGTCACCGGCGATCCCGAGTCCGCCGCGGCGCTCGCCCTGCTCGCCGAAGAGGGCGTCCCCGGGGCGAACCCCGGCGAGTGGTACGGGCTGGCCGGACTCTCGAACGAGGCGCCGCTCGTCGATCTCGACGGCGACCCCGAGGCATCCGTGCAGGTGTCGCCGTCGCAGATCGACCGCGTCGAGGAGTCGCCGCTCGGCTGGTTCGTCGATCACGTCGCCTCACCGCCGTCGGGCGTCGCCGCGTCGATCGGCACCATCGTGCACGCGGTCGTCGAAGAGGTCGGCGGTCGCGACGACGGCGCGACCGACGTCGAGCAGATCTGGGCGGCCGTCGAAGAGCGGCTGAAGGGCGTGCGCTTCGAGGCCGGATGGGTGGCCGAGCGCGAACGCCGCGGCGCCCGTCGCATGGCCGAGGGGGCGGCCGAGTACCTGAGCGGCTTCGACGACGACGCCAAGGTGCTGCTCGGCGCTGAAGGAAGGTTCACCATCACCATCGACCGCGTTCGCATCACGGGCACCATCGACCGCATCGAGGCGTCGCCCGACGGCACGACGGTCATCGTCGACATCAAGACCGGGCGCACGGCGCCGACCTTCGCGCAGACGGCCGCGCACCCGCAGCTGGCCGCCTACCAGCTCGCGGCACGGCGTCAGGCGGTTCCGTCGGCAGGCGTGCTCGGGGGAGCCAAGCTCGTCTACGTCGCGACCCCCTCGCGCGGTCTCGCGTACACCGAACGGGCGCAGCAGCCCTTCGATGACGAGGCTGAAGCCGCGTTCCGCGAGCGGCTCGGCGAGGTCGGGCGCATCATGGCCGGGTCGAGCTTCGAGGGCACCACCGAGCCGGGCCACCGTTCGAGGTTCGGATCCTGGCAGTACCGCGTGCACCTCGTGCCGGCGGTCTCGGCATGAGCGCCGCGACCGGCATCAGCGCAGCGGAGATCGCCACGAGGCTCGGCCTGCACGTGCCGACGCCAGAACAGCAGGCGGTCATCGAGGCCGACCCGCACGGGGCGAGCATCGTCGTGGCGGGGGCGGGCAGCGGCAAGACCGAGACGATGGCCAACCGCGTCGTCTGGCTGCTCGCCAACGGGCACGTGGGCGTGGCCGACGTGCTCGGGCTCACGTTCACGCGCAAGGCGGCCGGCGAACTCGCCGAGCGCGTGCGCGAACGCGTCGCCCAGCTCGTGCACGAGGGCATCGCCGAGCTCGTCATCGACCCGCTCGAGTCGGCCACCGTCAGCACGTATCACTCGTTCGCGAGTGCAATCTACCGCGAGCACGCCATGCGCATCGGTCGCGAACCGGACGCCACCGTGCTCGGCGAGGCATCCGCATGGCTGCTCGCTCGATCCGTGGTGAGCGCCTCGGCCGACTCACGGCTCATCGAGCTCGACGCCTCGCTCGACCGGGTCACGGCGGCCGCGCTCTCGCTCAGCCGCGCGCTCGCCGAGAACGTGGCCGACAGCCGCGACGTGCGCGCGTTCGCCCGCGACTTCCTCGCGATGCGCGGACTGCCCATCGAGGCCCCGCGCAAGCGCACCGACTTCGACTCGTTCGTCGGTGCGCTCGGCGTCGTCGACGCACTGCCGCCGCTGCTCGAGCTCGCCGACGCGTACGCCGCGGCGAAGCGCGAGCGCGGGTACGTCGAGTTCTCCGACCAGGTCGCGCTCGCGCTGCAGATCTGCGTCGAGCATCCGGATGTCGTCGTCGAGCACCGTGAGCGCTCGCGCACCGTGCTCCTCGACGAGTACCAGGACACGAGCGTCGTGCAGACGCGCCTGCTCGCCGCGCTCTTCGAGGGGCACCCCGTCATGGCGGTCGGCGACCCCGATCAGTCGATCTACGGATGGCGCGGCGCGAGCGCCGCCAACCTCGCCCGGTTCGATCGCGACTTCGGTCGGGGCTCGGCGGCGGTCTACCACCTGTCCACGAGCTGGCGGAATCCCCGCATCGTCCTCGACGCGGCCAACACCCTCATCGCGACCCTCGACGCCGGCATTCCGAAGGCCCCGCTCGCGCCGTCGCCGTTCGCAGGCGCCGGCCGGCTCGACATCGCCTGGGCCGAGACCATCGACGACGAGGCCGACCGCGTCGCGCGGTGGTTCGCCGAGCGGCTGGGCCGAAGGCCGGCGGCGGGTGTTGCGGGCGGCGCGGCATCCGATTCGCTCCCCGAATCCGTCGGCGCAGGCAGGAGCGGAGCCCTGCTCTGCCGGACATTCGCGAACGTCGATGTCTTCACGCAGGCGCTGCGCGCGCACGGCGTGCCCGTGCACGTGCTCGGCATGGCCGGCCTGCTCGACCAGCCGGTGATCGCCGACCTCGTGTGCGT
Source organism: Agromyces sp. CF514 (assembly GCF_900113185.1). Taxonomy (NCBI): domain Bacteria; kingdom Bacillati; phylum Actinomycetota; class Actinomycetes; order Micrococcales; family Microbacteriaceae; genus Agromyces; species Agromyces sp. CF514. Next base: position 1,944,479 of record NZ_FOZD01000001.1, read on the forward strand.
GCTGCGGGTGCTGCACGATCCGACCGCCGGATCCGAGCTCGTGCGGGTGCTCGGCGGGGCCCGCTGGCGCATCGGTCCGGCCGACCTCGCCGGACTCCGCGACGTGGCCGGGTGGCTCGTCGACCGCGACCTCGCGCGCCGACGGCTCGACGACGACGTGCGTCGCGGGTTGCGTTCGTCGACGGCAGCCGAGGAGTCGCCCTCGATCGTCGATGCGCTGGACTTCACGCTGACCGCGCCCGACGACCACCGCGCGTTGGCCGGCATCAGCCGGACCGGGCTCGCGAGGCTGCGCCGCGCGGGCACGCAGTTGCAGGCCCTGCGCCGACGCACGGGCCTCGGGCTCATCGACTTCGTGCACCTCGTGCAGCAGGAGCTGCTGCTCGACATCGAGGTCGCGGCGAACCCCGACCAGCCGCTCGGCCGGCCGAGCCTCGAGGCGTTCGACGAACTGCTCGCCGGATTCGCCGCCGACGCCGAGCATCCGACGCTCGGGGCGTTCCTCAGCTGGCTGACCGAGGCCGAGCAGCGCGATCGACTCTCGCCGCGTCAAGACGAGCCCGAACCGGGAGCCGTGCAAGTGCTCTCCATCCACGGCTCGAAGGGCCTCGAATGGGACGTCGTCGCCGTGCCGCGCATGGTCGACCAGGAGATCCCGTCGAAGCCGCGGTCGGCCAAGGGCTGGCTGGCGTTCGGCGAGCTGCCGAACGAGTTCAAGGGCGACCGCGACGAGCTTCCCGAGCTGGGCTGGCGGGGCGTGCAGAGCCAGCGCGAGTTCGACGAGGCCGTGACGGCGTTCGCCGAGGAGAATCGCGAGCGCCATGCCGACGAGGAGCGTCGGCTCGCCTATGTCGCGGTCACGCGCACCCGCTCCGACCTGCTGCTCAGCGGATCCTGGTGGTCGACCCAGAAGGCCCCCAGGCCGCCGAGCGCGTTCCTCCGCGAGCTCGCGGCCGCCGGCGTCATCGGCCCCGAGCTGCTGCCGAGCGCCCCCGAGTCCGACGAGAATCCCCGGGTCGATGCCGACGCCCGTGTGTCGTGGCCGCTCGATCCGCTCGGCGCCCGTCGCCCCGGCGTGGTGCGCGCCGCCGATGCGGTGCAACTCGCCGCCGAGGGGCCGACCGGAGCGGGCATCGGTCCGCAGCTCTCGGGCGAGCTCACGCTGCTCATCGAGGAGCGTCGGCGTCGTCAGGCGGGCCCCGGGCCGACGCCGATCCCGTCGCGGGTGCCGGCGTCACGCTTCAAGGACTATCTCGACGACCCCGAAGCGGTCGCGGCCCAACTGCGGCGCCCGATGCCGCAGCGCCCGTACCGCGCCACGCGACTCGGCACGCTGTTCCACGAGTGGGTCGAGCATCGCTCGACCGGCGAGTCCGCAGCCGCGCTCGTCGACGACGGCCTGTTCGGCCTCGGCGCCTTCGGCCTCGGCGCCTTCGGCCTCGGCGACCCTGCCGAGACCGTCGAGCTCACGGGCGACGGGGCGGACGTTGCGCCCGGCGGCGATGTCGCCGAGGGCGCGTCGAACGGTGCGAACGACAACCTCGATCGGCTCGCGGCGCTCCGGGCGACGTTCGAGGCGTCCGAGTGGGGTGGTCGCCGACCCGTCGAAGTCGAGATCGAGCTGCACCTGCCGATCGACGGGCACGTGTTCGTGTGCAAGCTCGACGCCGTCTACACGGTGCCCGCGGGTGGCGAGCTCGCGGCTCGCGGCATCCGCTATCAGGTCGTCGACTGGAAGACCGGACGCGCTCCGCGCAACGCCCGCGACCTCGAGCTCAAGCAGACCCAGCTGGCGCTCTATCGCCTGGCCTACGCCGCCTGGGCCGGTGTCCCGCCCGAAGAGGTCGACGCCGTGTTCTACTTCGTCGAAGACGACCGGATCATCAGGCCGACCGAACTCTACGACGAGGCCGCGCTGCGGCGGGCGTGGGCCGTGGCCGTCGCGACCTGAGCCCGGTCGGGCCGGTTCGGGGCCCGATGCGGTCGGCCGGATGCAATTCGAACGACGGGGGCCTCAGGACCCCGTTCGACCGATCCGGCGCCCGGTCTCGTCCGCGTCGTCGGCCGGGGCATCCGTCGACCCCGATTCCTCGTGGGCGCGCCCGTCGGCGCCCGGCGCCGCGTCGCCCCAGTCGCTGAGGTCGAGCGGGATCGGTGCGGTCGCATCGGCCGGAACAGGGACCCGTTCGCCCCGTTCGCCCAACTCGAGCTCCGAGAAGTCGTAGCTGTCGGTGAGCAGGGCGGAGGACTCGCGGGCGGGTTCCGTACGCGGCGTCTCGTCGAGCAGACGCTCGACGCCGTCGACCGTGAGGATCGGTCCGGTCTCGGGCGAGAGCGCTTCGGTCGTGCGGTCGTGCACCCCCGCCACGAGGTCGTCGAGCATCGCGACGGCGTCGTCGATGATGGCCTGATCGCGCTGCTCGACCCCGTGCAGCAGCCAGCGGGCGAGTTCGAGCTCGCCGTAGAGCAGCGCACGCTGGGGGAGTGCGGCGTCGGCGCCGCCGCCGCGTCCGACGATGTACGCCTCGAGGGCGCGCTCGGCGGATGGGCCGCGCGAGGTGAGCAGCCAGTGCAGGTCCCGGGCGGGGTCGCCCACGGCGAGGGCCGACCAGCCGGTGATCGCGGCGACGCGCTCCTCGTCGACGATGAACGAGTCCGCGCTCAGGGCACCGTTGACGACGGTGGTGCGGAATCGCCAGAGCGATTCGTCGTCGGTGGCCTCCTCCCAGCGCCGCAGCAGGGCGGCGGGCAGGCGGCCGGTGTCGGAGGTGCGGCCGATGAGCTCGACCACGGCATCACGTGCCTCGCCGTCGCTCTCACGCGCGAGGCCGGCATCGCCGACGAAGCCGGGAGGCAGCGAATGGATCGCGGCGATCGCGCTGCCGACCGACTCGGCGATGCGGTCGTGCGCCGTGAGCTCGTCGGCGCCGAGCACGCGGCCCGGCACGAACTCGGTCACGATCGCACGCGTGCCGTCGACGGGCGCCTGGCCGACGAAGACGGGCACCGCGAACGACAGGCGTGAGCGGATGCCGGTGGTCATCGCCCGCAGCGAGACGAGGTCGGCGGACTGCTCGGTCTCGGCCGTCTGCGTGCGGGGCACCCGGATGAGCAGGCGTCGGCCGTCGGATGCGCGAAGCTCGACGGCGTCGTACGCACCGCCGGAGCGCCGGGTGTGGGCGCGTGCCGCGGTGACCTCGAGGCCGGGAACCGCCGCCGTGGCCAACGCGGCTAGAGTGAGAGTGGGTCTGGCCATGGCCAACAGCTTAAGCAGGTCGATCGGCTGCGGCGGCGAGCGCCACGCCTTGGCGCCGACTCCGCGAGCGTCGCCGGTTCGGCGAGTTCGACGGGCTCGGCCCCGGTTCATCCGGTCCGTTCCGACGAGACGGGCGATCCGACACGAGCTCCCGATGCGAGAAAGAGGCGCCGTGCGCGAATCGACACCCCCGCCGCTGGCTCGGGCACGCCTCGATCGCGACGGGGCGACGCGCGGCCTGCCCGATCGTTCCGCGCGGTTCGATGCCGACCCCGAGGCGCGTGTGCTGCTGCTGCACGACGGCCGGGCGCTGCTCACCGAACTCGTCGAGGGGGTGCCGCCGGTGCTCGACCTGCGTTCGCCCGCCGAAGCGGCACGTGCAATCGATGCCGGTGCAGGCGCGGTCGAGCTGCGCGTCTACCTCGGGCGCGCGCTCGATGATGAGGGCCTCGCGAGCTCGGGAGCGCCGATCGAGGTGTGGGCCATCGACGCTGCCGCGACCGACGCGATCGAAGCCGAGGCCGCGCGCTGGGTCGGGTTGCGCCAGGCCGCCCCGATGCTCTCCGATCGCGATTCGGGTCTCTTCACGCAGGCGGCGGCGATCGTGAACTGGCACCGTGCGAGCGGGTTCTGCCCTCGCTGCGGCGCCCCGACCGACCCGATCGAGTCCGGGTGGTCGCGCCGCTGCCGGAACGACGGCGGCCAGGTCTTCCCTCGTACGGATGCCGCGGTCATCGTGCTCGTGACCGATGCCGACGATCGCGTGCTGCTGGGATCGAACGCGATGTGGCAGGCCAACCGCTTCTCGCTGCTCGCGGGTTTCGTCGAACCGGGCGAGTCGCTCGAGTCGGCGGTCGTGCGCGAGATCGGCGAGGAGGCGGGGCTCGAGGTCGTCGACGTCGCCTACGTCGCGTCGCAGCCCTGGCCGTTCCCGGCGAGCCTCATGCTCGGCTTCACGGCCAGGGCGGTCTCGGCCGAAGCCGCTGCTTCGGTGAGGCCCGACGGCGAAGAGATCCTCGAGCTGCGCTGGTTCAGCCGTGCCGAGCTCGCGGCCGCGCTCCCCGAGGTCGGGTTCCCCGGTCGCACCTCGATCGCCGGCTGGCTGCTCGAGCAGTGGTACGGCGGGCCGATCGAGTCCTCTCCGCAGGGTTGGGGCGCGTGAGCGCGGCATCCGACCCCCTGCTCGCCGATCTCGACGACGAGCAGCGCGTCGCCGCCGAGGCGCTGCTCGGTCCCGTGTGCATCCTCGCTGGTGCCGGCACGGGCAAGACCCGGGCGATCACGCATCGCATCGCGTACGGCGTCGCGACGGGCACCTACGATCCCGCGCGGGTGATGGCACTGACCTTCACCTCGCGTGCGGCAGCGGAGCTCCGCGAGCGCCTGCGCGTGCTGGGGGCCGACGGCGTGCCGGTGCGCACGTTCCACGCGGCGGCGCTCGCCCAGCTGAACCACTTCTGGCCGCTCGTCGTGGGCGGTTCGGCGCCGCGCGTGCTCGAGTACAAGGGCCGCCTGCTGGGCGCCGCGGCGGAGTCGATCCGTTTGCGCGTCGACCAGCCGACGCTCCGCGACGTCGCCGCCGAGATCGAGTGGCGCAAGGTCGGCATGCTGACGCCCGAGGCGCACGACGCGAGGCTTGCGGTCCGCGGCGCCCCCGGGTCGCTCTCCGCCGAGCAGTTCCACGACCTCGTCGCGGCCTACGAGCGCATCAAGGACGAGCGCAGGCAACTCGACTTCGAAGACGTGCTGCTCGCGACCTCGGGCATGATCGAGGCCGAGGCATCCGTCACGATGCGCGTGCACGAGAGCTATCGGCACTTCGTCGTCGACGAGTACCAGGACGTCTCGCCGGCGCAGCAGCACCTGCTTGAGCTGTGGCTCGGCGACCGCGACGAGCTGTGCGTGGTCGGCGACGCCAGCCAGACCATCTACTCGTTCGCGGGGGCGACGCCCGAGTACCTGCTCGGCTTCGAGCGCCGATTCGCCGACGCCACGGTCGTGCGACTCGAGCGCAACTACCGATCGACCGAGCCGATCGTCGACGCCGCGAATCGGCTCATGCGCGGTCGCGCGGGTGCGCTGCAGCTCCGTGCGACCGCGCGCGACCGCATGGCCGGCGAGGGGGCGACGGTTCCGGATGCCGCCGCGCCGCGCACGTCGTCAGGACACCCGCGCGGCGAGGAGCCGGTGATCACGTCGTACGCCGACGAGCTCGCCGAGGCGCGCGGGGTCGCCACGGTGATCCGCAACCGCATCGACGCCGGCGCGGCGCCGGAGCAGATCGCCGTGCTGATGCGCGTGAACTCGCAGTCGGCCATGCTCGAGCACGCGCTCGACGAGGTCGGCGTGGCGTCGCGCGTTCGAGGCAGCGTGCGCTTCTTCGACCAGCCCGAGGTTCGCCAGGCCGTGCAGGCGCTGCGGGCCGCGGCGCTCACGATCGCGAACGAGCCGCTGTTCAAGTCGGTGAGCGACGTGCTGCGTTCGCTCGGTTGGACCGCGCAGGCGCCCGAGGGCCCCGGTGCGGTGCGCGCGCGGTGGGAGTCCCTGAATGCGCTCGCACGTCTCGTCGACGACGCGCCTGCCGGCATGACCTTCCGTGCCTTCGCCGACGACCTGCGCTCGCGTGCCGAAGCCCAGCACGAACCGACGGTGCAGGCCGTGACGCTCGCGACGCTGCACTCGGCGAAGGGCCTCGAGTGGGACGAGGTGCACATCGTCGGACTCACCGAGGGCATGCTGCCGATCGCCTACGCCAAGGGGCTCGACGCGATCGACGAGGAGCGGCGCCTCTTCTACGTCGGCGTCACGCGGGCACGCCGACGGCTCTCGCTGAGCTGGGCGCGGTTGGGCGGTCAGCAGCGGGCAGTGCGTGAGGAATCGCGATTCCTGCAGGAGCTCGACAGCCGCACGACGGGTGCTGCGCGTGTTCGCGACGGCGACCGGCGGAACCCCGTCGGTCGAACCTGACGGATGCCGCGGCCAGGCCGAGCGCATCGTCGTGGGCCCGGCCGCCCGCCGGTTCGGCGAGCCGTGCGTCCACCGCGGTCGCGGTGAGGGCTGCGCTGTCGAAGCGCAGGCGCGCCGTGTCGGCGGGAGCCGGGCGCCCGGCGAGTTGGGCCGCGATCACGGGCCACGCGGCATCCGCATCGCGGGCGGCGAGGTCGAGGCACCGAAGGCAGGGTCCGCGGCCGGGCTCGACGAGCGGGCCGACGCGAACACCGGAGTCGTCGCTCACGACGGCAAGATGCGGCAGGTCGCGCCGGAGCCACCGCAGGTGTCGCGCCGGAGCGATCGCCCATGCGGCGACGATCACCACGGCGTCGGGGTCTGGTGGTTCGGCCTCGACGCCGAGCGCCTGACGTCGCGCGGCTTGCGGCACCCCCGACGCGTGCGGTTCGGGACCGAGTCGTCGCACCTCGTGGCCGAGCATCGCGAGGTTCGCGGCCACCAGGTCGGCGAGCGGCCCCTCGCCGTCGAGGCCGACCGTGCGCGACGTGGAAGCGGCCGTGGTCGGGCGGCCCGTGGCATCCGCTCGTGCCGACGCTGCGCTCCTCGCGGCGTGCCGGTGGACGAGGCCCGCGGAGACGAGCTCGACGAAGCGGTCCACGTCGTCGGACGTCGCGTCGAAGGCGGCGCCGATCGTGACGAGCGTCGTGAGGCTCGCGCCGTGCCCGAGTGCGGAGAGAAGCCCGTGCTCGAGGTCGCCGGGGCGCTCGATCACCGCGACCGGCTCGGCAGCGCCGAGCTGGAGGTCGTCGGGGGAGCGCCACACGAGGGGGAGGGCGGGATCGAGCTGGAGGGTCATGCGGCGAGCATGCCCCAAGCCGGGGTCGGGCCGGAGGATCCGTCCACAAGGCAGCCCTGGCCGTCGAACGGGCAGGCCTGGCGCGGGTCAGACGGGCTTCGGCCCGCCGTCGGCGTCGGGAACGTCGGGGGCCTCGCCGCCTTCGCCGGGCCCTGCGGGCGTCTCGCCGCGCAGGAGCGCTTCGAGGGCCTGGTCGAACTCGTCGTCGGCCTCGCTCGTCGCCGTCTCGCCGCCCGTGAGGCGCGCGATCAGGGCGCTCGGATCGTCGAGATCGGCGCTCGTGGGCAGGAGGTCGGGATGCGCCCAGAGCGCGTCGCGGCGCTCGATGCCGACGGCGTCGGTGACGGCCCGCCACATCGCCGCGGCCTCGCGCATGCGGCGCGGGCGCAGTTCGAGCCCGACGAGTGTCGCGAACGCGGACTCCGCCGGGCCGCCGGTCGCACGCCTGCGTCGGATGGTCTCGGCGATCGCGTCGGACTTCGGCAGTCGGCTCGTCGCGTCGGCCGTGGCGAGGTCGACCCAGCCCTCGATGAGCGCCAGCATGGTCTCGAGCCGGGCCAGCGCGTCCTGCTGCGCGTCGCTCTTGGCACTGATGAGCGCGCCGGACTCGACCGCGCGACGCAGTTCGTCGGTGTTCGTCGGGTTCGCCGGGTCGAAGCCGTCGGCGAGCTGCTCGAGGCGCTCGGTGTCGATCTGGATGCCGCGTGCGTATGCGGTGATCGCGCTGATCAGGTTCAGCCGCAGCCAGCGCGCGTGCCGGAACAGGCGGGCGTGCGCGAGCTCGCGCACCGCGAGGTAGAGCTCGATCTCGGTCGAGGGGATGTCGAGGTCGGCGCCGAACTCGGCGACGTTCTGCGGGATGAGCGCGGCGCGGCCGTCGGCCTGCAGCGGGATGCCGACGTCGCCGCCGGACACGACCTCGGTCGCGAGCTGCCCGACGACCTGGCCGAGCTGCATCGCGAACATCGCACCGCCGATGCCGCGCATGAGCTTGGACGCCCCGGCGATCATCGACTGCATCTCTTCGGGGGCCTGCTCGCGCATGACGCGCGTGAGGGCGTCGGCGATGCTGAGGGCGACCGGCTCGGCGAGCTGGGTCCACACGGGCATCGTGGCCGCGACCCAACCGCGTCGGGTGAGCAGCTCGGGGGACTCGGGCAGGCGGCCGAACACGACGGCCTCGTCGAGCCACAGCGAGGCCACCTGCAGCGCCTGGTCGAGGCGGGCTCGCTCGTCGTCGGTGATCTGCACCTGACCGGATGCCGCGCGCTGCTCGCCCTGGCGGAGCGCGGCGCTCCAGTCGATGCCGTCGTCGGCGTGGTTCATCGCCTGCTGCAGCTGGCTGAAGAGCGCGGCCACGCTCGCCGGGTCGTTCGGCAGGCCGGCGGCGCCAGCCAACTGGCTGGGGTCGATGCCGCCGCCGCCCGACAGCAGGTTGCGCAGCATCTCGCGGAACTCCTCCTCGGAGTTCTCGTCGCCCGGCTGGTCGTCCCGATCGGCCACGTGAGCCACCTCCTGTCAAGTTCTCTCCACCGTAGCGCCGTGGTGCGGACGCCAGGCTGGGAAATGGCTTAAGCTGGGCGTTCCCGGTGTCCGCCCGTCGCGAACAGGCGAGATCCCGGAGATCGCGGCGTCTGCTCCGTCCGGAAGGAACCACCGATGGCACTGTTCGCCGACGACCGCTCGCCGAGCCCCGACGAGCCGGCGTTCCGCCCCTCGCCCCGCCCGTTCCGGGAGCGGTTCGGCGGCTGGGCGGCCGTGGTGGCGACGGTCATCGCCGTCATCTTCGCGCTGCTGCCCTCGCCGTACGTGATCGAGCGGCCCGGCCCCGTGTACGACACGCTCGGCACGGCCGAGCACGACGGCGAAGAGGTGCCCCTCATCGCCATCCCCGACGAGAAGACCTACCCCACCGAGGGCGAGCTCAACCTGCTCACCGTCTCGGTCGTGGGGCGCCCGGGGGCGACGCCCAGCTGGTTCGAGGTCATGACGGCGTGGTTCGACCGGCGGCAGTCCGTCGTGCCCGTCGAGGCGATCTTCCCGGCCGGCGTGACCGACGAGGACCGCGACGCGCAGAACGCCGCGGCCATGGTCGACTCCCAGCAGGACGCGATCGCGGCTGCGCTCGTCGAGCTCGGCTACGACTTCCCCCGGGAGGTCACCGTCTCGGGCGTGGCCGAGGGCAGCGCGGCCGAGGGCGTGCTCGAAGACGACGACGTCATCGAGGCCGTGAACGGCGTCAAGGTGTTCTCGATCGACGAACTGCGCGCCGAGGTGCAGGCGAACGGCGGCGATGCCCCCGCCGAACTGCGCGTGCTGCGCGACGGCGAGCAGCAGACGCTCGAGGTCACGCCGAACGACAGCGGCGGCGTGTACGTGCTCGGCGTCGGCGTGCGCATGGTCTACGAGTTCCCGATCGACGTCGAGCTCCAGCTCGACGACGTCGGCGGTCCGAGCGCCGGCATGATGTTCGCGCTCGGCATCGTCGACGAGCTGACGCCGGGCGCGATGACCGGGGGCGAGATCGTCGCGGGCACCGGAACGATCGACTCGGCCGGGGCCGTGGGTGCCATCGGCGGCATCCGGCAGAAGCTCTGGGGGGCGAAGGACGCCGGTGCCACCGTGTTCCTCGCACCCGCATCCAACTGCGACGAGGTCGTCGGCAACGTGCCCGACGGTCTCGACGTGTTCGCGGTCGAGACGCTCGACCAGGCCCGCGAGGTCGTCGAGGCCGCCGGTGAGGGTGCCGACCTCGGCGAGTTCGCCACCTGCACCGTGTCCTGAACGGCCCGTGAGCGCTCCCGTGCGCGGCCGCCGAGCCGACACATGCGGCACGCGGCATCCATTCGGCGCATTCGTTACGAATTTCCCAGCCGGACGCGGGCCTTCTCCCGGCTGCGGAGCCCCGCGGCGAACGTAGGATGGAGATTCGATCCCGATCAGACCGAACATGAGGCCGAGAGTGACCGCTGCACAGCCGCAAGAACCGAGGATTTCGCGCCGCCGGGCGCCGATCGCCCTGACGATCGGGGTGTTGGCAGTGCTGGTGATCGCGTTCTTCGTGTTCACGGGCCTGTACGCCGACGTGCTCTGGTACGACCAGCTCGGGTTCCTCGAGGTGCTGACCACGCAGTGGGTCGCGCGTTCGGTGCTGTTCGTCATCGGGTTCCTCGCGATGGCGGTGCCGGTGTGGGCCTCGATCCAGATCGCATACCGCACTCGTCCCGTGTACGCGAAGTTCAACTCGCAGCTCGATCGCTATCAAGAGGTCTTCGAGCCGCTGCGCCGCCTCGCCATGTACGGCGTGCCGGTCGTGCTCGGCATCTTCGCGGGCGTCTCGACGTCGAGCCGCTGGGACCTCACGCTCACCTGGCTGAACCGCACGCCGTTCGGCCAGACCGACCCGCAGTTCGGGTTCGACGTCGGGTTCTACGTGTTCGAACTGCCGTTCTACCGCTCGATCATCGGGTTCGCATCGGCCGTCGTGCTGCTCTCGCTGCTGCTGGTCGCGGCGACCAACTACCTCTACGGGGCCATCCGCGTCAGCGGCCGCGAGGTCGTCATCTCGAAGTCGGCGCGCGTCCAGATCGCGATCACCGCCGGCCTCTACCTGCTCCTGCAGGGCGTCAGCATCTGGTTCGACCAGTACGCCACGGTGACCGAGACCGGTTCGCTCATCACGGGCGCCTCGTACACCGACGTGCACGCCGTGATCCCCGGGCGCCAGATCCTCGCCGTGGCGGCGGTCGGCGTGGCCATCCTCTTCATGGTCACCGCGATCATCGGCCGCTGGCGGCTGCCGCTCGTCGGCGTGGCGCTGCTCGTCGTCTCGAGCCTGCTCATCGGCTCCCTCTACCCGTGGGTGGTGCAGCGATTCCAGGTCGACCCGAGCCCCCGCACGCTCGAGGCCGAGTACATCCAGCGCAACATCGACCTCACACGCGACGCGTACGGCGTCTCGGACATCGAGGAGATCCCGTTCGAGGCGCAGACCACGGCCGAGCCCGGCGCGCTGCGCGCCGACGCCGAGACCACGGCCAACATCCGCCTCATGGACCCGCTCGTCATCAGCCCCGCGTTCCAGCAGCTCGAGCAGTTCCGCCAGTACTACCAGTTCCCCGACGCGCTCGACGTCGACCGCTACGAGATCGACGGCAAGACGCAGGACACGGTGGTCGCCGTGCGCGACCTGCGGGTCTCCGGCCTCGGCGACGCGGAGACCTGGTACAACTCGCACATCGTCTACACGCACGGCTACGGCCTCGTGGCGGCGGCGGGCAACCAGCGCTCGGCCGGCGGCCAGCCGGTGTTCGTGCAGTCCGGCATCCCGTCGACGGGCGCCCTCGGCGAATTCGAGCCGCGCGTCTACTTCGGCGAGACCTCGCCCGACTACTCGATCGTCGGCTCGCCCGAGGGCACCAAGCCCGTCGAGCTCGACTATCCTGCCGGCGGCGAGAACGACGAGCAGACGCAGACCACGTTCGATGGCGACGGCGGGCCGAAGCTCGACAACGTGTTCACCAAGCTCGTCTACGCGCTGAAGTTCCAGTCCGAGCAGATCTTCCTCTCCGACGCCGTGAACACCTCGTCGCAGATCCTCTACGACCGCGACCCGATCGAGCGCGTGCGCAAGGTGGCGCCCTACCTCACGACCGACTCCGACGCCTACCCGTCGGTCGTCGACGGTCGCGTGGTGTGGATCGTCGACGCGTACACCCTGACCGACCAGTACCCGTACTCGAACAAGGTCAGCATGAGCGAGGCCATCGCCGACAGCGAGAGCCTGCCGCAGACGCTCCCGTTCGACGAGGTCAACTACATCCGCAACTCGGTCAAGGCCACGGTCGACGCCTACGACGGATCGGTCACGCTCTACGCGTGGGACGACGAGGACCCGATCCTCAAGACCTGGCAGAAGGTCTTCCCGTCGACCATCAAGCCGATGAGCGAGATGTCGGGCGACCTGATGACCCACGTGCGCTACCCGGCCGACCTGTTCAAGATGCAGCGTGCCGTGCTCGGGCGATACCACGTGACCGACGCCGGCGCCTTCTACTCGCGTGAAGACGCGTGGACCACTCCGAAGGAGCCGACCGAGCCCGCCAACACGACGCTCCTGCAGCCGCCGTACTACCTGACGATGCAGATGCCGGGCCAAGACACGCCCTCGTACTCGCTCTACTCGACGTTCATCCCCGAAGCGAGCGGCGACCAGAGCCGCAACGTGCTCCGCGGATACCTCGCGGTCGACGCCGACGCCGGCAACACCGACGGCAAACGGGCGGGCGGCTACGGCAAGCTCAGGTTGCTGACCCTGCCCGAAGACGACAACGTGCCAGGTCCCGGCCAGGTGCAGGCGACGTTCAACTCCGATCCGACGGTGTCGCAGTCGCTGAACCTGCTGAAGCAGGGCCAGTCCGACGTGATCAACGGCAACCTGCTCACGGTGCCGGTCGGCGGCGGTCTGCTCTACGTGCAGCCGGTCTTCGTCAAGTCCACGGGCAACACGAGCTACCCGCTCCTGCAGAAGGTGCTCGTGGCGTTCGGCGACGACATCGCGTTCCAGGACACGCTCGACCTCGCACTCGACGTGCTGTTCGGCGGCGACTCCGGTGCGGATGCCGGTGACAACGCCGTCGATCCCGGCAACACCGGTGAGACCCCGACCGAAGGCGATGGATCCGGCGACGGCTCGACCGATGGCTCGACGGGCGGCAGCGGCGAGAGCGCCGAGATGCAGCAGCTGCTGCGGGATGCATCCGGATTCCTGAAGGCGAAGCAGGCGGCCCTCGCCGACGGCGACTGGGCGGCCTACGGCGCGGCCGACGCGCAGCTCGCCGAGACGATCGCGAAGATGCTGGCGCTCGCCGACGGCGGGCAGTAGCGAGCGGGCGTCCGGGGCTCGTCCTCGCGATCGACCCGAGAACGACCGATGGCCGGCAGGATACCTGCCGGCCATCGTCGTGCGTGCCCGCGTGCCGTGCATCTCGCGCCGGGAGCGATGGCGCGCGAGGCCGGCCGAACCGTCAGTCGAGCGGACCTTCGGGTCCGTCGCGGAGGGCATCGCCGAGCGAGTCGCCCAGTTCGTTGCGGTAGTCGCCCGAGAGGTCCCACCACATGGCGCCGCCGTATCCGGCCTGCGTCAGCCATTCGGCCTTCGCCGTCACCGATGCCGGGTCGTCGAGGCTCCACCAGTCGCCCGTCGAGGCGTCGTAGCGCCATGAGGCGCCGACCGTCGGGTCGAAGTAGGCGGTGCCGACTTCGCGCAGGTCGGAGTAGGGCTTCGTGCCGATCCACCCGGTGGCGCTCTGCCAGGCGTCGTCGCCGACCGTGACGCCGGTCCACCCGGTGCCGTAGGCCGCGAGACCGGCGTTCAGCTGCTCCGGTGCCGCCCCGGCGTTCAGGTACATGCCGACGGCGCCGTCGAGGCCGAGCCCCCAGTTCTCGGTACCGTCGGGGTGCAGGTTGCCCTGGTGTCCGGTCTTGTCGGGCACCCAGCCGCCGTGGAAGTCGTAGCCCTGCACGTTCAGGAAGTCGACCGACGCGAACAGGCGCGGGTCGAGCCATCCGCCCTGCCCGGCATTCCATCCGCCGGCGGGAGCGAACGCCGTGAGCAGGTAGTCCGACCGCGTCTTCTTGCCGTAGGCGTCGAGCTGGGCGCGGAACTCCTCCATGAGCGCGAGGAAGTTCTCCTTGTCGACGGACGGGTCGGGGCTCGAGCTCGGCACCTCGCCGCCGGTGACCGGCCACTCCCAGTCGATGTCGATGCCGTCGAAGATGCCTGCCGCGGCTCCCTTGCCGCCCTGCTTGCCGACGACGGGGAGGTTGCCCTTCAGGTACACGTCGATGCAGCTCGAGACGAGCTTCGCGCGGCTCTCGGGGGTCGCGGCGGCGGCGGAGAAGTTGTCGGACCAGGTCCAGCCGCCGAGCGAGACGAGGATCTTCGTGTCGGGGCTCTGCTCCTTCAGTTTGCGGAGTTGGTTGAAGTTGCCGGCGAGCTTCTGGTTCTTGGAGTCCTTCTTGCCGTCGACCGAGTCGCCGGCCGAGACGAGCCGCAGGTAGTCGTTCTGCGCGTCGCCCTCGCCCGGTGTGTTCGTGATCTCGCAGGTGAGGTTCGACGTCACGTTGCCGAAGGCGTAGTTGATGTGCGTGATGTCCTCGATGGCACCCGTCGTGAGGAGATCCTCGACCTGGTAGTCGCGGGTCACGGGGGAGTCCGCCATGAGGTAGCCGACGGCGCGGTACCCGTTGATGTCCTCGGGGCCGGCCGAGTGCGGATGCTTGCGATGGTCGCCGTGGTGGCCATGACCGCCCCGGTCGTCGCCACCTCCGTGCGCGAGGGCGGGGGAGACGGCGGATGCCGCGACGAGCGCGGTCGCGGCGGCGGCGATGGCCGCGGTTCTGATCAGGTGACGCTTCGGCATGTGAATCCTCATCGATCGGTGTGCCCGCACGGCACGACGCCGTGCGATTGCGGCGACGCTACCAACCGGGAGCACCGGTTTGGAAGGAGTCCTTACAATAACTGGGAGAACCGCAACGGAATCCGCCTCCTGCTGTCGGGCGTCCATAGCTGATGCACAGGTGCGTGCGTATGCTGCAACGCGTCGAGGCCTCGATTTGTGAGGTCAAAAGTCCCGTGCTAGGTTTATCTCTTGTGCCGCGGGGTGGAGCAGTTCGGTAGCTCGCTGGGCTCATAACCCAGAGGTCGTAGGTTCAAATCCTGCCCCCGCAACCGAAGCGGTATGCATATCGCACGAAAAGGCCGGGATCGAAGCAATTCGATCCCGGCCTTTTCGCTTGCGTCCGAGACTCTCGCGACGGCCGACCCGCGCCTGACGGGCCCGCCGGCATTCGCCGTCAGGCCTGCCCGATCTGCAGTCGGACGCCGTCGAGTGAGAGCGTGCAGTCGGCCTCGTCCGACGATGGGCGATCGACACGCAGGGTGTGGAGACGGTCGTCGATCACGAGCGGCAGGTCGACGGCGCCGCCCTGCGCGAGTTGCAGGAGCAGCGCTTCTCGCCCTCCGGTGAGGTGCGCGCTGTGTCGGCGGGTGTCGACCACCAGGGCCCACGCATGTGCGGCGGAGGTGATCGAGAAGGTCCGAGCCGTTCTCGTCCGTCGGGTCTGGTCGACCCGAACCGCGGGGAGCCAGTCCATCGCCCGTGCCGGAGCGCGCGCGACGGCATCTGCGACGGCGAACATCGGGCTTCTCGGCGCGGCGAGCACGAGCGGCACGACGAAGGCCGGGAACGAGACGGGCGACGGCGGAATCGATGCATCCGTCACGGCGTCTTGCGCGAGGGCTGACATCGCCGCCGTCCACGTGCCGTGCAGGATGAGCAGTTCGTCGAGGGTGAAGACGAGCGGCGAGAGATCGGCGAACGGCGTGTCCGGCTGGGTCCAGGTCGTGCGCTGCAGCGCGAACTCGTCGATCCGTGGTCGCAGCCACGCCGCGAATCGCGCTGCATCCGACAGCCAGTCCGTGGTGAAGATGATGCCGCAGATCGCCGCGAGTTCGCGCACGGTCGCCGCCGTTCGCGGCGTCGGCAGCGGCGTCTGGCGAGTCCACGAGAGGTAGGCGAGCAGACCCGGGTCGATCGGCACGGAGCGGGCGAGGGTCGCGTTCGCCTGCGCGGCGAGCGCGGTCGCCGCGCGCAGGTGGTGGTCGTGGAGCAGTTCACGCTGCGCCTGTGCGGCGAGGTAGTCGTCGAGCCGGTCGGTGAGGCCCAACAGCTCGCTGGGGGCGTGCACTCGGCCGAGCACCAGGCCCGTCCCGTGAAGGGCATCGATCGCGGCTCTGAAGTACCCGTCGTGGTCGGGTGCGCGCAGGTGGAGGGCGAGCGCGACCTCGGGGACCTCGCCGTGTGCGGCACGGAACTCGTCGAGCACCTGCACTGCCGACTCGGATGTCCCTGCGGCGTCCGCGAGGTCGGCCATGAGCAAGGCGGCGGTCGCAGCCACCGGCGTCTGCTCACCGACGCCGTAGCGCATGGCGCCGAGGAGTCCCTCGACGGTCGCCTGGGTGCGGCCGAGGCTGAAAGCCGCCAGAGCCTTCACGAGGTGCGCTGCGGCCAGGTACGGGTAGGTGGCGATGCTCTGCTCCGCATCCCGAAGGGCCTCCTCGTGCCAGCCGTTCGAGTAGGCGTGCTCGGCTCGATCGAGCAGCTCGTCGGCGGCGGTCCGGGTCGGTCGGCGGATCGCATCGAGGATGTCCTGGCTCGTGCCGTGGATTCGCTGCATCGACGCGGCGAGCGGCGCCAGGTCGAGCGTCAGCGGATCAGTCGTCGGAGCGCCGCCCCGAGCGAACATCGCGTCGAACAGGCGGTTGGCGCCCACCTGTGCGAACTCGGCGATCACGGTGTCGAGATAGTCCGCTTCGTCGGCCATGGCCGATCACCTCCGCGAGCAGTGCGGGATCGAGGCGCTCGGTCGATTCGGTCGACGTCGCAGGCCGGGCATCGAGAGGCCTCGGCCACACGCTACTCCCGAGCCGTCGTGCGCGGTACAGGGGCGCCCCTGACCCGTTCGTCGACCGTCCAGCGGATGCGGCGCGACGGAACCATCGGGCCTGCGCGGCGCCGGACGCCTCGGCGCCGGCACGCACCGCGTCGGGATCACGCGGCGAGCCGTCAGGAATCGAGAAGCGCGCGAGCGCTGGGCACCGTAGCGTGGGATCGAGATGGAGCGGAACCCACCGCACAACAGGAGGAATCATGAGCGACGTTCGGGACACCAAGACGGGGTTCAGCGATGAGGAGCGTGCGGCGATGCAGCAGCGCGCCGAGGAGATCCGCCAGACGAAGGGCCTGAAGGGCGCCGCGAAGCTTGCGAAGGAGGTCGAGGCGTGCGTCGCCGCGATCGACGGGCTCGAGGGCGTCGACAAGGAGATCGGCGTGCTCCTGAACCGGGTCGTGGCTGAAGTCGCACCCGATCTCTCGCCGAAGACGTTCTACGGCTTTCCGGCCTACGCCGCCGACGGCAAGGTCGTCGTGTTCTACCAGCCCGCCTCGAAGTTCGGCACCAGGTACGGCACGGTCAACTTCGACGAGACGGCCCGTCTCGACGACGGCGACTTCTGGCCGACGTCGTTCGCGGTGCTCTCGGCCGGACCCGAGATCGAGGCACGGCTTCGGGAGCTCGTCCAGCGCGCGATCGCCTGAGTCGCCCGGCGATCAGAAAGGCCTGGGGGTCCGACCTCCAAGCGCCGCTTGCCGTGCAGGATCCCTGCCCGAACCCCGGATGTGGTCGGAGGCACCTCGCGGAGCCCGTATACTGGACACAACGCAACAGCGTGCGACTTCGTTCCGGAGTCGCTGGCGCGGGGTGGAGCAGTTCGGTAGCTCGCTGGGCTCATAACCCAGAGGTCGCAGGTTCAAATCCTGTCCCCGCAACCGAAGAACGAGGCCGTGATCAGGGAGGCCTGATCACGGCCTCGTTCGTTTCCCGGCCCTCGTTCGTTCCTCGGCTCGTTCGCCGCCGGCGGCGCGCCGAGACGCCGAGCGAGCCGAGCCGAGCTGCGATTTCGGTCAGTTCGAGGCCGCTGCGCCCGCGATGACGACCCGCAGGCAGTCGTCGAAGAGGTCGTCGGGACTGCGGCCGTCGGCGAAGTAGTCGGTGATGCCGGCGATCAGCGTGGGGTGGGTCGCGGTGAACTCGGCGAGATCCCATCCTGCGAGCGCCGCCTCGTCGGGGCGGGGCGCCTGCTCTTCGAGCACGTAGCCGACGGTGAAGCGCTCGATCGTCAGGGTGACGACGCGCGCGTGCCGCAACGGGACGCCCGCGGCGACGAGCGTGCTCATGGCGAGTTCCGAGATAGCGTTCATCGCAGCCGAGAGCTGTGCCGACGACAGCACGCGGGCTCCGTCGGGGTGGGCGAGCAGCGCTCGGCGGAGTCCGGACGCGAGGTCGGCCAGCCAGTCCTGCCATGACTCGTCGGGTGATGGTCGTGACATCCGCTGCACGAGGTCGGCGAGGATCGCGTCGGCGATCGCGGTGACGAGGGCGGCCTTGTTGGGCACGTGCCAGTACAGCGTGGGGGACTGCACGCCGAGGCGGGCGGCGAGCTTGCGGGTGGTCACGCCGTCGAGGCCCTCGGCGTCGAGGAGGGCGACGGCCTCGGCGACGACCTGTTGCCGATCCAGTGCCATCGTTCCGCCCCTTCGGCTCAGCTCACCCGCCTGGCACTCTATCAGTGGTAGATTCTCTATCACCGGTAGAGAGCGGATGGCGCTGACGACCGGACAACGGAGAGGTGGAGGCCATGTCGAAGGATCACGCGGCGATGCAGACCCTGCACGAGGCGACGCATCGCATGCCGGGCGTTCCCGGGCATCAGGAGCGGCCAGAAGGGCACCAGGGCGCCACCCGTCACGGGCGTGCCATGCAGGGCGGTGCGCGCGCGACCCGCGGTGTTCGCCCGCATCACAGTCCGGCCGCGGTGAACGCCCGCCCGCCGCGCGTGCTGGTGGGCTGGCAGAACCGGATCGCCGGACTGTTCGCGCGCAAGGGCGACTGACCCGGCGGCCGCGCGGCGAAGGCGGTGCCCGTCGGACTCAGACCGAGTCGACTGCCGCGAGGATCGCGTCGACCGTCGTCTCGGGGTGCGACACCATCGAGACGTGCGAGGCGGCGACCTCCGAGATCGTCGAACCGGCGCGCCCTGCCATGCGGCGGAGCACATCGACCGGGATGACGAGGTCGTCGGTGCCGATGACCGCCCAGCTCGGGATCGACTTCCAGGCCGGCGGTCCCGATGGCGTGACGTTGGCCACGAGCGAGGCGGGTCGCTGGCTCGCGGCGATGGTCCAGCGGGTCGCCTCGTCGAGGTCCTGCGCGAACGAGGCGTGCACGACCTCGGGCTTGAGGAACACCTCGGCGGCGCCCTCGGGCGCACCGGGGTAGCCGGCGATGTCGAAGATGGTGGTCGGGTCGGCGACGCCGAGGGCCGAGGTCGAGCCGTCGAGCAGCTGGACGACCGTCTCGCCCTCGTCGGGCATGAACGCGTTCACGTAGACGAGTGCGCGCACGTCGCCCGCTGTTCCCGCGTTCGTGATCACGGCACCGCCGTACGAGTGCCCGACGAGCACGACCGGCCCGCTCGTGCGCTGCGCGAGGAACGACGCGACGTAGGCGCTGTCGTCGGTGAGCCCGCGCAGCAGGTTCGGTGGCACGAGCACCGTGAACCCCTGCGCCTGCAGGGCTCGCGTGACCGCGTCCCAGCTCGATCCGTCGGCCCACGCCCCGTGCACCAGCACGATGGTCGGCTTCGTCGCGGCATCCGTCATGGCATCCCCAATGCTCGTTGACTGCTCGTTCCCGGGGGCACCTTACGCCCGTGCGGCGTCGGCGCGCCAGCCTGTCGCGCGCGAATCCGTGGGCCGAGCCGTTCGGCGGGCCGTTCAGCGGCCAAACGGCGGATCGCTCGCGACGCGCGAATCGGCCACGGACGCCTCTGGCCCTGCCGCCCGAGGCAGTGATAGGAAGTTCCTCATGGGGGACACTTCGACTTCGGCGCCCGGGCAGACCGCGGCGCAGCGCGGCGCACAGGGCGCGCTCATCGCGACATCCGTCTCGGCGCTGGTGGTGAACGCGAACACCTCGGCGGTGTCGATCCTGATCCCGGCGATCTCGGCGGACACCGGCACGCCCACCGACACGCTCCAATGGGCCGTGACCGGCTACTCGCTCGTCGGCGCCGCGGTGATCGTGACGTCGGGCTCGCTCGGCGACGTCTTCGGCCGACGCAAGATCTTCCTCGGCGGCCTGTTCCTGTTCATCGCCTCGTGCGTGCTCATCGCGCTCTCGCAGGAGGGCATCGGAGTGATCGCCGGGCGCTGCATCCAGGGCGCGGCGGGCGCGACGATCCTCGCATGCGGCATGAGCCTGCTGTCGGCATCGAGCACGGGCAAGGCGCAGCTGCGAGCGGTCACGCTGTGGGGCGCGGCATCCGCCGTGGGTGCCGCAGCCGGTCCGCTCGTCGGCGGCCTGCTCGCCTCGACGCTCGGCTGGCAGGGGCTGTTCTGGATCGACGCGGCGATCGCGGCCGTGTGCATCCCGATCACGCTCGCGGCGGTGTCCGAGTCGAGCGACCCCACGAGGCCGCGGTCGATCGACTTCGCGGGCACCGTGCTCATCGCCGCGATCCTCGCCCCGCTCATCTTCGGGCTCACGAACGGCAGCGCGTGGGGCTGGGCTTCGGTGCAGACCCTCGGATGCTTCGCCATCACGATCCTCGCGACCGTCGGGTTCGTGCTCGTGGAACGTCGTGTCAAGGCGCCACTGCTGGATCTCGCCCTGCTGAAGAACAAGGTGCTCGTCGGCGCGACCCTGTCGATCCTGCTCGGCTCGGGAACGGTGAACGGCATCATGTACGTCGTCAGCCTCTACTTCCAGGACCCGGCGAGCCTCGACATGGACGCGTTCCAGGCCGGCCTCGCGACCCTCCCGGTCGCGGCGGCGGCGGTGGTGCTGGCGCCGCTGATCACGCCCATCGTGAGCCGGATCGGCGCACGCACGACCATCGCCGTCGGGTTCGTCCTCATGTCCGTGTCGTTCGCCGCGCTCGCATTCGTGCAGGAGACGTGGACGTACGCCCTGTTCGTGCTGCCCCTCATCGGCGTCGCCGCGGGCATGAGCCTGCAGAACGGCCCGTGCTCGTCGCTGTCGACCTCGTGCGTCGAGCCCCGCGAGGTGGGCGCGGCGTCAGGCGTGTCGAACATGGCACGCTACGTCGGTGCCGCGGTCATGACGGCCATCGTGGCCTCGGTCTACAGCTCGGTCTCGGCGACGCAGGTCGCCGACGGCGCCTCGCAGAGCGCTGCGCTCGCCCAGGCGTTCTCGTGGTCGTCGATCTCGATGGGCATCTGGTGCGTGCTCGGCATCGCCCTGGCGCTGCTGGTCGCACGTGGCGTCACGCGCAAGCCGGACGAGTTCGAGTACGCGGCGGCGGCGGCCTCGATGTCGCACACGCTGACCCCGCCGGCAGCGGTCGTGAGCGGCACGACGAAGGCGTAGGCGGCCGGGTGGCCGCGGCATCCGTTCGTTCTTCCGGTGTCGGACGTCGCCGAGCACGGGCATGACGAAGCCCGCGGCGTCGACCGGCGGAAACCGGATTCGTCGACGCCGCGGGCTGGGCGGGCAGGGTCAGGCTCGCGTCACGCGGGGTAGCGCTCCGCGTCGGCCGCGTCGACCGACTGGAGCGTGATGCCCTTCGTCTCGCGGAGGGTGAGCACCGTCACCGCCGTGATGGCGCAGGCGATCGCGACGTAGACGGCGACGGGGATCCACGATCCGGAGTTCTGCAGCAGCGCCACCGCGATGATCGGGGCGAGCGAGCCCGCGATGATCGACGTCACCTGATAGCCGAGCGAGACGCCCGAGTAGCGCATGCGCGTCGGGAACATCTCGCTCATCACGGCCGGCTGGCTCGCGTACATGAGGGCGTGGAAGCACAGGCCGACCGTGATCGCGAGCACGATGAGCACGGGGCTCGCGGTGTCGAAGAGCGGGAACGCGATCGGTGCCCAGATCGCGCCGAGCACGGCGCCCGCGAGGTAGACCGGCTTGCGCCCGACGCGGTCGGCGAGACGCCCGACCTGCGGGATCACCAGGAAGTGCACGACGTGCGCGATCATGAGCGCGAACAGCAGCTCGCTCGTCTGGTAGCCGACGACCGTCGACAGGTAGACGATCGAGAAGCTCACGATGATGTAGTACAGGATGTTCTCGGCGAACCGCAGGCCCATCGCCTGCAGGAGCTGCTTCGGGTAGCGGCGGATGACGGCGCCGACGCCGACGCTCGCGGCCTTGGCCTGCTCCTGCTCGGCCTTGGCCTCAAGGAAGATCGGTGCGTCGGTGACGTGCGTGCGGATGTAGTAGCCGATGATCACGATCACGGCCGAGAGCCAGAACGCGACGCGCCAGCCCCAGCTGAGGAACTGCTCGGTCGGCAGCACCCACGACATCGTGAACAGCACGAGCGTCGCGAGCAGGTTGCCGACGGGCACGGCCGACTGCGGCCAGCTCGCCCAGAAGCCGCGACTGCGGCTCGGGCTGTGCTCTGCGACGAGCAGCACCGCGCCGCCCCATTCGCCGCCGACGGCGAAGCCCTGGATGAAGCGCAGGGCGACGAGCAGGGCGGGCGCCCAGTAGCCGATGGAGTCGAACCCGGGCAGGCAGCCCATCAGGAAGGTCGCGACGCCGACGAGGATGATCGTGGCCTGCAGGGTGTGCTTGCGGCCGAGCCGGTCGCCGATCTGGCCGAAGACGATCCCGCCAAGTGGGCGCGCGACGAAGCCGACCGCATAGGTGAGGAACGCCGCGATGATGCCGTCGAGCTGCGTGCCCGCTGCGGGGAAGAAGAACGCGCCGAAGACGAGGGACGCCGCGGTGGCGTAGAGGAAGAACTCGTACCACTCGACCACGGTGCCCACCATCGACGCCGCGACGATCTTCTTGAGGCCCGAGATGGGGGTGCCCGCCTCCGTCGTGGGGGTCGGCGCCCCGGTGTCCTGCTGCTGAACGCTCATCGGCGTCGATCTCCTTCGGTGTCGTCATTGACCCGATCGCGCGATGCGCGATGCGTGCTCGCCTTCCGGCGGCTCAACGAGTGTCGCCCGGATGGTGTCGTGCATCAACGACCAACATCGCGACGGCGCTGTGCATAATTGCAGATGTGGCGAACCCGGACGATCTGCTCGTACTGCTCGCCGTCGCGCGCACGGGCCGCTTCACGACCGCCGCCGAGAGCCTCGGCCTCAACCACACGACGGTCTCGCGGCGCATCGCCAACCTCGAGCAGGCGCTCGGGGGCCATGTGCTCGCAAGGTCCGTCGGCGGATGGGAGCTCACCGAGCTCGGACGTCGCGCGATGCACGCAGCCGAGGCGGTCGAGCTCGCGCTCGGGCGACTCACCGCCGTCGCCGACGCGCCCGAGAACCAGCAGCTCTCCGGCATGGTGCGCATCTCGGCGACCGACGGCTTCAGCGCCCACATCGCCTCCCCGGCCGTCGCCGCACTGCGGAGAAGGCATCCCGGCATCACGGTCGAGATCGAGACGGTCACCCGGCGGGCGCGACAGCACCGGTCCGGCCTCGACATCGAGGTCGTCGTGGGCGAGCCGCAGGTGCACCGCGCGAGCGCGTTCCGTCTCGGCGAGTACGTCCTCGGCATGTACGCCTCGCGCGACTACCTCGCCGAGCACGGCGAACCGGCGAACGTCGAACAGTTGACGCGGCATCCGCTCGTCTACTTCGTGGACTCGATGCTGCTCGTCGACGACCTCGACGGGCCGCGCCGGCTCGTGCCGACCATGCGCGACTCGCTCTCGTCCACCAACGTGTTCGTGCACGTCGAGGCGACGCGGGCCGGCGCGGGCATCGGGTTCCTGCCGTGCTTCATGGCCGATCAGCACCCCGATCTCGTGCGACTCCTGCCCGGGCGGTTCGCCGAGCGCCTGCCGTACTGGATGGTGCTGCGGCCCGACTCCCTCCGACTCGCCGCCGTCGCGGCCGTGGCCGACGCGCTGCGGGAGCGGACGGCGGCGTATGAGCGGGAGCTGCTCGGGGCCGGGTGAGCGTCGGTCATCCGGCCGGCTCGGTGACTCGATCCGCTCCGAACACCCAGTTTCGGTAGAGCACGAACCTGAAGGCCGACCCGAGCGCCAGGCCCACGACGTTCGCCGCGAGGTTGTCGGCGAGCTGACTCGTCAGGTGCAGGCCGTAGTGGCTCAGCCAGAGGCATCCGACCGCGATCATCGAGCCTGCGACGCTCACGAGCGCGAACTCGAGCGACTCGCGGAGCCGATCGGGTCGGCCCTGGCCGCGGAAGGTCAGCGTGCGATTGCCGATCCAGTTGGCGAGGATCGCGACGGCCGACGAGAGCGTCTTCGCCAGCAGCACCCCGCCGTGCACGCCCGGATGCAGCACGGTCAGGGTCAGCAGGTTGAACAGGCCGACGTCGATGACGAGGCCCGCACCGCCGACTCCGATGAACGAGACGAGCTGACGGACCAGCCTGCGATCGAACATGCTCACTCCTCGACGAGTTCGTAGACGGTCGTGCGGTGCACGGGGATCGCGCGCCGCACGTCGTAGCCCATGGCGCCGATCTGCTCGAGCTCGGTGGTGTCCCGGCCCAGTTCGATCACCCAGATGTGTTCGGGTGCGCTTCGGGGCGGCGCGGATGTCGCGGCTGCCGTGGACGAGTCCGCAGGCCCGGCAGTCGCGGCAGCCGAGAGCGTGGGGCCGGTCGCCCGCGCTCGGAGCCAGGTGAGGTCGCCGACCGGTGCGACCCGATCCCACAGCCGGGACCGCTGCGCGTACGACTGTCGCAGCGCCACATCGTCGAGGCCCGCGAATGCCGAGGGGTAGAGATCGAGGGCGAGCCGCGGTCGGCGCGAGGGCTTCGTCGTCGCGTCGAAGACGATGCCGTCGCCGGGGGCGGCGTTCGCCAGGATCGTGGACGCGAGCTGGCGGAGGTCGGAACCGCCGTCCTTGGCGAACGCGGTGCGCTGGGCGATGAAGCCGGGCACGGCCACGGCGACGAGCGCTGCGAGCCCGACCGCGGGCATCCATCTGCTCGCGCGAGGCAGCGGAACCATGCGCGGGATGCCCAGCAGCCCGAGCGCGATGAGCATCGCGACCGCCGGCGCCGAGAACGCCGGGTACCGCAGGTTGTACATGGGGGTCAGCCAGGCGTTGCCGGCGAGGAGCGCGAGCGTCGGCACCGCCGCCCACGCGACGATGATCGCGGTCGCCCGGCGTCGCGCGGGGTCGCGCGCCCCGGCGAACACGGCGACCAGCATGAGCGCCCACGCCGGTACGGCGAGCCAGAGGCTCCCGCCGAACCACTGACCGGCGACCACCGAATCGACCTCGGCGTACCGACGATGCGCGAGGAACGCGATCTGCTGCCGCTGCGAGAGGCAGAGCGCGATGAACGGCGACGCGAGGGCGAGCGCGACGCCGCTCGCGGCCATCCACCGCATGATGATCGCGCGGCCGGGGCGCAACAGGGCCACCAGGGCGAGCTGCACCGGCCAGAGCAGCACGAGGTACACGAACAGGTGGATGCCGGCCGCGAACGCGAACACGAACGCCGCCCACGGGAGGAGACGGCGCTCGCCACGTCGCACCAGGGCGAGCAGCAGCACCAGGATCCAGACCGAGGCTGCCATGACGAAGGCATACGATCGCGCCTCGATGCCGTAGCGCGTCACCACGGGCAGCACGGCGAAGACGAGGCCCGCGAGGATCCCGGCCCGACGCCCGACCAACCGCTCGGCGAGCACCACGGTGCCCGCTGCCGCGAAGCCGATCGCGATCGCGCTCGGTGCCCGCGTCGCGAACTCGCCTGTGCCGAACAGGCCGATCCAACCGTGCAGGAACAGGTAGTACAGCCCGTGCACCGCGTCGATGTGCGCCAGCAGCCCGAGCAGGCTCGGGATCGAGCGCTGCGCCGAGAGCACGCTCGCCGCTTCGTCGCCCCAGTACGAGGGGACACCTGCTGCGATCGACGCGAGCGCAGCGGCGAGGAGCCCGATGACCGCCGGAGACATCCGCCCGGCAAGATCTCGGCCGCGCGCACGTGGCGGCACCCGAGCGACCGCGGTCGCGTTCGGAGCAACGGTCGTGTCCGTCATCCCGTCCCCAATCGACGGGGAGAGCCTCGGAGGCGGCGCTGGATGGCGCCACGGAACCGGGCTCGCCGATTCTGAGAATCCGTACATGGTCCGTCCACCGGACCGACGGGGCCGGCGGAGGCGCGCAGAAGCCGCCGGGTGGGGGCACCCGGCGGCTTCCGTCCTCTGGGTCAGGACATCTCCAGGGCGATCAGTCGGCGGTCTCGCCGTCGCCGTCGCCCTGCGGGCCCTCGTTCTGCTGGGTGCCGTCGTCGGCGGTCTCGCCGTCTCCGTCTCCCTGCTCGGTGTCGCCGGTGTTGGGGCTGACGTCGACGACGGTGAAGTTCGAGTCCAGCCTCACGTCGACCGAGCCGCCGGCGTCGAGCTGCAGTTCGATCTCGTACGCCGCCTCGTCGCCGCCGGCCTCGGACTCCGTGACCGTTCCGGCGCCGGCCGCCGCGACCGCCGCGGCCGTCGCCTGTTCGAGCGCCGTTCCGGTGATGGCCGTCGAGGAGTCCTCGTGCCCGCCGTCACCTCCGCCGGCCGAGCTCGCGAACGCCGCGACGGTGCCTCCCGCGACGAGCAGCGCTCCGGCCGCCGCCGCCGTGATTCCGATCAGTCGTTTCCTCATGGGCGCGATTCCTTTCGTCGTGAGCCTTCAGCATCCGTCGCGGCCGCTGAAGCGACACTGAAGTCGGGCCCGGAGCTTCATGGGTGCGATGGATGCGCGCCCGTCGGCAGCTCGACGATCGCGAGTGCGCCGCCGAGCCCGGGAGCCCCTTCGATCCGGACGGTGCCCCCGTGAGCCCTCGTGATCTCCTCCACGATCGCCAGGCCCAGGCCGCTCCCGCCGTCGTTCCGTGCTCGCGCGCGGTCGAGCCGGACGAACCGCTCGAACACGCGCCGACGCTCCTCCGTCGGGATGCCGGGGCCGTCGTCGGCGACCGTCAGCACGGCGGCATCGGCCGTGGTGCGGCTGGCGAGGGCGATCCGGGACCTCGCGTGCCCGGCCGCGTTGTCGACGAGGTTGCGCACGACCTGGCTCAGCAGCCGGATGTCGCCGCGCACGCGCGTCGCCGTCACCCCGTCGGTGTCGACCTCGAGCGACGTGAGGCTGCGGACCCGGCGCGCCTCATCGAACAGGAGGTCGTCGAGGTCGACGTCATGGTCGACGGGGTGCAGTGCCGACTCGTCGGCCCGGGCGAGCAGGAGCATGCCCTGCACGAGCGATTCGAGTCGTGCGCCCTCGTCGAGCACCGTCTCGGTCAGCTCGTCGGCGTCGAACCGATCCGGGTGGGCGCGGGCGAGCTCCGCCTGCTGGCGCAGCACGGCGAGCGGGGACTTCAGTTCGTGCGAGGCATCCGAGATGAATCGGCGTTGCGACGCCTGGGCGAGGTCGAGCCTCGCGAGCATGTCGTTCAGCGTGCGGGCCAGCCGATCGATCTCGTCGTCGGTGCCCGGCTCGGCGACGCGTCGGTTCAGCGTCGTCGAGTTCACGTCGCCGACCTGGCGGCGCAGCCGCTCCACCGGGGCGAGCGCTCGTCCGGCGGCGATCCACGTCACCACGCCGACGAGGGCGACCAGCACGGGCACGCCGACGGCGAGCGCGATCACCACGGCGGTCACGGTTCGGTCGGCGGCGGCGATGCTCCGCCCGGCGATGACCGAGACCCCGGCGTCGGCGTGCTCGACCGCGATGACGTACTCGTCGCCGTCGATCCGCACGCCGGGTGCAGGTCGCTCGACGTCGGTCACCGGCGTCGTCGGGGCTCCCTCGCTGCGCGCGATGACGACGCCATCGGCATCGACCACCTGCAGGAGCCGATCGTCGTCGAGCTCGCCGAGCCCTGACGCCCCGGTCTCCTCGATCTGCGACGACACCGCGGAGGCGTCCTGTGCGGCGCCCTCCCGCAGCCCGTCGTACAACGACACCCGGATCACCGCCCAGAGCGCGACGGCGCCCGTCACGAGTGCGACGGCCACGACGGCGGTGGCGACGACGGTGACGCGGACGCGGACCCCGGGGCGACGTCTGCGAGGCGACGAAGGTTCAGTCGAGGTCATCGCGCAGCCTGTACCCGGCCCCGCGCAACGTCTCGATGCTCGCGCGGCCGAACGGCCGGTCGATCCGGTTGCGCAGATGGCCGATGTAGACCTCCACGATGTTCGGATCCCCGTCGAAGCCGAAGTCCCAGACCCCGTCGAGGATCGCGCGCTTGCCCACGACCTGCCCGGCGCGGTGCAGCAGGAACTCGAGCACCGCGAACTCGCGTGCCGTGAGCTCGATCGGTCGGCCGGCGCGCTCGACGCGCCGCGTCGCGGGGTCCAGCGACAGGTCGCCCACACGCAGCACGGCCGGGCGAGGCGTGCTGCCTCGGCGGATCAGCGCGCGGATCCTCGCGACCAGCACGGCGAACGCGTAGGGCTTCGCGAGGTAGTCGTCGGCGCCCGTCTCGAGGGCGTCGACCTCGTCGTGGATGCCGTCCTTCGCCGTGAGGATCAGCACCGGCGTCCAGTCGGACTGCTCGCGGAGGCGACGGCAGATCTCGTCCCCGGACAGGCCGGGGAGCATCAGGTCGAGCAGGATCGCCGCATAGGGCTGCTGCTCGGCCAACCACAGCCCGTCGACGCCGTTCGACGCGACGTCGACGGCGAAGCCCTCGGCCTCGAGACCGCGCTTCATGCCGTCGGCCAGGCGAACCTCGTCCTCGACGATCAGCAGCCGCATCGGACGCCACCTCCACTGATGCCAGCGTGGGCATTCCGGCTGAACGCACCCTGAACGGCGCGAGGCGGCGGGTCAGGGGGCATCCGCGTCTCCGCCCGCCGTACCGTCTCGCCCATCGCCTGCCGCACGTGCCTCCGGGTCGCCTGCCGCCCCCGAGATGACGGGGAGCGCCACCCGCACCGTCAGCCCGTCGCCCGGCCGGTTCTCGAGCGCGACGTCTCCGCCCGCATTCTCGACGGCCCGCGCGACGATCGGCAGTCCGAGCCCGCCACCGGGATAGCCGCTGTGCTCGCCCCTGGCGAAGCGCTCGAATGCGCGGCCGACGAAGTCGGGATCCATGCCGCCGCTTCGATCGACGACGCTCAGCCGCACGGCGTCCGTGAACCCCGTCAGGGTGACGAGCACGTGCGGTCGCGCGTCGGCGGACGCCGCGCAGACGGCGTTGCTGATCAGGTTGTCGAGCATGCGACCGAAGTCCTGCGCGCCGAGCGCGACCTCGGCGGTCGGATCGAGGTCCACGAGCTCGAAGTCGATGTCGGGGTCGCGCTCGCCGAAGGCCGTGCGGGCGCGGTCGACGGCGTCCGCCGTCTCGCGGGAGAGCGCGCCGAGCGTCGCGGTGCCGGGGGAGCGTTGGGCTTCCATGCGCGACAGGTCGAGCAGGCCCTGCGAGATCCTGATGAGTCGCTGGAGCGTCGAGCGCGCGGCTGCGACGTCGGCGCGCCGCTGCTCGTCGGACACGCTCGCGGCGGCCGCCACCTCGAGCTGCGCGTTCAGGATCGCGAGCGGCGTGCGCAACTCGTGCGACGCGTCGGACACGACCTGGCGCTCGCGATCGGCGGACTCGCGGGTCCGGCGGATGAGGTCGTTCAGGGTGCGGGCGAGCGCCTCGATCTCGTCGTGCACGGGTCCGGTCGGCAGGTATCCCTCCTGCTCGTCGGCCGAGAGGCGCTCGGCGCTGCGCTGCAGCCTCGTCACGGGTCGCAGCGCGGCGGTCGAGATGAACCACGCGGCGGCGCCGAATCCGACGGCGATCACCGAGAGCGACACGATGAGCAGCAGCATGACGCCGTCGAGGATCTCGGACGAGTTCTGGAAGTCGCGCGCCGTCGAGACCATCCAAGTGCCGTCGGCGCTCTCGACGTGCCTCGTGCGCACGAGGTACGTGTTCCCGCCCGCTGCGATGCGGTGCGTGCCGTCGGTCGTCGTGCCGCGGGCGGCGAGCTCGGCCGCCAGGGCGTCGGGCATCGTGTCGAGCCTGGTCTGCCCAGACGCATCCGTCACGAGCACCTTGCGAGCGTGGCCCGGCGGGTCGAGCTCCTCGGCGGACTCCTCGGCGATCGCCGTGAGGTAGGGGGCCTCGATGCCGGCCAGCACGGCCTCCTCGCCGGCACGCACGATGCGCTCGACCTGGGCGTAGATCACGATGCCTCCGGCGGCGAGGAGCAGGATCGCGATCAGGCTCGCGCCGAGGGTGATCCGGGCGCGGATCGACAGCGCCCTCACTGGTCCGCCGTGAGCGCGAACCCGACGCCGCGCTCGGTCACGATGCGAACGTTCGCGCCGGCGGCGAGCAGCTTGCGCCGTGCGTAGCTCACGTACTGGTCGACGATGTTGGACTGGTACTGGGTCGACCCCCAGATCTCGTCGAGCAGCCTCGAGCGTGCGACGACCGTGCCGGCGTTCGCCGCGAGCAGGCGGATGAGGTCGAACTCGGTGCGGCTGAGCGGCACCTCTCGTCCGTCGACGGTCGCACGGTACCGGTGCGCGATGAGCACGAGGTTGCCGACCTCCGACCTGATCGCCCCGATGTCGGCCCGTCGGCGCAGCGCGCGGAGCCTGGCGCTGAGTTCGGCGAGGGCGAACGGCTTCGTGAGGTAGTCGTCGGCGCCCGAGTCGAGTCCGCGCACCCGGTCGTCGACCGCGTCGCGCGCGGTGAGCAGCACGATACCGATGCCGTCGATCTGCTCGCGCAGCCGCCGGCAGAGTTCGAAGCCGCTCATGCCCGGCATCATCACGTCGACCACGGCGAGGTCGAAGTGCTCGCCGTCGGCAATGCTCAGGGCGCGGATGCCGTCGGCGGCCGTGCGGACCGCGTAGCCGTCGTCGACGAGCGAACGGGAGATGAGGTCCGCCATCTCGGGTTCGTCGTCGACGACGAGCACGCGAAGGCCAGTTCGCACCGACTCCATGGATCCGGAGTCTAGGCCGCGTCGGCGGCCCCGGCCAGCACGATCGATCCGACCCGCCCCTCTGCTTCGGCGCGCTGGCGGCGGATCTGCACGCTGAGGGAGGCGACGAGGGCGACGATGACGGCGAGGAAGAGCACGCTCGTGCTCGTGGTGCCGAGTCCCATGCCGCCGTCGTCGGTGGGCTGGGAGAGCAGGTCGCCGACGGATGCCCCGAGCGGGCGGGTGAGCACGTAGGCCACCCAGAAGCACGCGACCGCGTTCACGTGGAACACCCGCCACGCGACGGCGACGGCCGCGATGAGCACCGCGAACAGGATCGTCGAGACGAGGTAGCCGAGTCCGATCGTCTCGGAGATGAGGTCGCCCGCCGCGGTGCCGAGCGCGAAGGTGAACAGGATCGCGACCCAGTAGAACGCCTCCCGTCTGCGGGTGAAGACCGTGTGGATCGAGAGCGTGCGTTCGCGCGCGAACCAGACCACGAAGGTCGCGGCGAGCAGGGCGAGGAACACGCCGGTGCTCACCCACAGGCTCACCCCGAGCTCGTCGGTGAGGTTGTCGGTGATGAGGGTACCGACGATGCTGATCAGCACCACGACCGTCCAGTAGGCGGGCGGGTTGTAGCGTCTCGTCGCGAACTGCGCCACGAGGACGACGGCGAGCATGCCCGCCATGATCCACGAGGTGACGGCCAGCCCGAGGCCGAGCGCATCGTTGAGGAAGTCGGCCGCGGTCTCGCCGGTCGTCGTCGAGAGGATCTTGATCACCCAGAACACGAGGGTGATCTCGGGAACGCGGTTGTACAGCACGGCTCGCAGGTGCTCGCTGCGGGCGGAGGTCTGGATCTCGTCGGTGGTCATGCCACGAAGACTCCCGGCATGGGCTGGACGATCGCTCGAACCCTCGTCACCGGGACGTGTGGATCCTCACACGATCACGGGGTGCCGGTCGCGAGCGCGTACTCCCCGTCGGCGCAGGCGGTGAACCGCCAGCCGCCGGGCAGCGATTCGAGTTCGACGTCGCTGAGGCCGCTCGTGTCGGTGAACGAGGGCTTCGCCGCACCGGGGATCCAGACCTCGAGACCGCAGCCTCGCTCGCCGGTGAAGCCGGTGAGCGAGAAGTTCGCGCCGTCGTCTCCGGCGACCCCGGCGGACAACGACCGGAGCTCGCCGGGCACCGACTTCGGGTACGCCCGCGACAGCACGCCGAGCAGCTGCTCGTTGCGCGGGGCGTCCTCGCCGGTGGCGCAGTCCTCGGGCACGAGCGCGAGGCCGATCGGCCCGATGCCGTTCTGCGGGTCGCCGCACGACTGCTTCCAGACCCAGTAGGCGCTGCCGAGCATGCGGCGGTCCTCTTCGGCGGCGTATCGCGTGATGCGCCCGGCGATGGATGCCGGGTCGCCCCAGTACCCGTACTCGCCGGACCACAGGGGCATGCCGAGTTCGTCGGCGACGCGCAGGCCGAGCTCGAACTGCCGCTCGGTGCTGACGATCGTGGGCAGGCCGAGCGAGGCGTCCATCGTGATGGACTCGGCGTAGAGGTGCGGCGAGAAGACGACGTTCGCGTCGTCGGTGAACCCGCGCGCCGGGCCGCTGTCGAACCCGAGGCCCGACCACAGGATGCTCGGCTCGACGAACACGATCTGCGGCGCGCCGGCCGCGCGGATCGCCTCGATCGCCTCGCCCGAGAACTCGCCGAGCTTCTGCGAGGTCGTCACGGGCGCGGTCTCGCCGAATCCGGGCTCGTTCAGCAGGTCGAATCCGGCGACGGCCGGGTCATCGGCGAACTCGCCGGCGAGTTCGCCCCAGGTGCGCGCGAGCGCATGGCGGATGCCGTCAGTGTCGAACCAGAAGTGCTCGAACGCGCGGTCGCCCGCGGGGGAGATGTCGCGTCCGGTGAACGAGCAGCGCGGGGCGTCGTTGAACTGCGTGGCCCACGCGGGTGCGCCGTCGTATCCCCACATCGGATCGGTGCCGGGGCGGCAGTCGGTGCCGTCGGCGGTCGACGCGTTCGACCAGCCGTCCTGGTGCATGTCGAGCACGGTGCGGACGCCGTGCGCCGCGCCCCACGCGACCGCCTGTTTCACCGAGGCGAGGTACGTCGGGTCGAGGGCGGGCGCTTCGGAGTCGGACGGCTCGGGCTCGAGCGCCGACCACGACAGGTTCAGCCGGACGACGTCGAAGCCGTACGAGGCCATGTCCGCATAGTCCTGCTCGCTGAGTTCACGGTTCACGGGCACCTCGGCGCGAGCCTGGTAGAAGTCCACGAGCTGGTTCACGTTCGCGCCGCGCAGCAGCACCTCGTTGCCGTCGCCGTCGGTGATCCGGCCGCCTTCGACGCGCAGGAACCCCGCGGGAGCGGATGCCGCGGCCCGGCGCTCCGCCCCGGCCGCATCGCCGAGCGGGGCGACGAGCAGTGCGGCGATCGCGGCGATCGCCACGGTCGCCACGGCGGCGCCGGCCTTCACGGGGAGCGGTGCGGGCGAGGCATCCGCCGACCTGCGCCGTTCGGCCAGCGCCTCGACGGCCAGCGCGACGACGCCCGGAAGCCATCCGATGCAGGCGCCGAACGCGAGCCCGTCGGCGACGTGGATGTACGCGGCCATGAGCGGCCACAGGTCGCCCGCGAGCCCGTCGTCGACGACGAAGCCGACGATCGCCTGCGCGAGGCCGAACAGGCCGCCGGCGACGAGCGCGCCGAGCCAGCCGCCGAGCACGCCCGGCACGCGCCGTCGCATCCAGCGCAGTCCGAGCCAGGCCACGCCGACGAGCAGCGCGACGCCGAGCAGCATGAGCACGACCCCAGAGTCCGCCCTCGGCGTCGGGGCGAGCGGTGCATAGGCCGCTCCGGTCCACCAGGAACCGGCGAGCAGGGGTGCTGCGGCGCCGAGGGCCACGGCGCCCGCCCAGTCGCCGGCCGTCGACGGACGAGGCATCGCCCCGGGCTGGAGCCCCTGTCGCCGCGCGGACACCCGCTCGACGATCCGCACGATCCCGGCCACGATGAGCGCCGACGGTACGGCCTTGGCGGTGATGTAGCCGCTCGCCCAGCCCGCGAGCGCGGGATCCCAGGTCATGGCGAGGACCGTCGTCGCCTGCGCGAGCAGGGCCGCGAGCACGACGCCGGCGGTCATCGTCCAGTAGCGGTCGCCCGCGCGCACGGCGGCCCACCACACGACGGCGAGCATGACCGGCACGAAGACGAGGTAGCGCGCGAGCGGCCACCCGAGATCGGCCTGCGGGGAGCCGCCCGGCCACCCGACGAGCGCGAGCAGGCCCGTCGGGTCGATGAGGGCCTGCAGGGCGAGCAGGGCGGATGTCGCGGCGACCGCGACGATCGGACGGCGAACCGTGCGCATGACACTCCATCGTGACGGGGTCGAATCGGGTGAGGACAGCCTCCGTACTGAGTACGGAGGCTGTCAACCCTTCAGTGGGACAAGTGACCCACTTGTGACCTTCGGTGCTGGAGCCCTGCGCTCACTCGTACCTGAGCGACTCCACCGGGTCGGCCTTCGCCGCCCTCGCGGCCGGAAGCGTGCCCGCGAGGAACGCGATGAGCATGACCGCGACGATGATCGTCGCCACCGACACCGGGTCGAACGCGATGAGGGTCAGCCCGTTGAGGTCGGCGAGCAGGCCGTTCGCCAGCACTCCGCTGAGCGCCGTGCCGGCGAGCATGGCGATGCCGACGCCGATCGCGCTGCCCAGCAGGCCGAGGAACGCCGCTTCGAGGCTGAACAGGGTGAACACCCGACCGCTGCCCATGCCCATGGCCTTCATGAGCCCGATCTCGCGCGTGCGCTCCTGCACCGACATGAACAGCGTGTTCACGATGCCGAAGCTCGCGGCGAGCAGGGCGATGATCGCGAACGCGTTGAGCACGAGCACGATGCCGTCGATCACGGTCGTGATGGTGCCGAGCTGGTCGGCGACGGTGGTGCCGGTGAAGCCGGCCGCGGTGAGGTCGGCCTTCAGCGCGTCGATGTCGGCGTCGGTGGCGGCAGGGTCGAACCAGACGGTGGCCGACGTGTAGCGGTCGGCCTCGTCGGCGGGGATCCCCGTGCTCTGCGCCTCGAAGAGCGCGTCGGCGAGCGCGTCGTTCGGCAGCAGGCTCGCGCCGCCCGGTGCGGTGAGGCTCTGCTCGGTGACCCCGACGACCGTGGCGTCGAGCACGTGCTGCGTGCGCGTGGCATCCGTGATCGCGATCTGCACGGTCTCGCCGATGGCGGCGTCGGCGCTCGAGAAGCCGAGCGGGTCGACATAGCTGTCGGGGATCGCGACCTGCAGGTCGGTCGCGTCGCCGGCCGGCTCGGTGCCGGCGGCGAGCAGGGTCGTCTGCCCGGGGACCAGGCTGCCGACGTTGGCGTTGTAGCGCGTGCCGCCGTCGAACTGCACGAAGTCGGGGCTGATCGCGCGGGCCGCGTGCACGTCGAGCACGCCGTCGATGCCGCCGATCGCCTCGACGTCGTCGGGGGTCAGCGCGATCACGGTGTTGCCCGGAATCCCGGTCGCGACCGCGTCGGGGTCGTACTCGGTCGGGCCGGAGTCGCCGGGCGTCGCGCCCGCGGCATCCTGCTGCACCTTCGTGACGGTCATGGCGTCCGACGAGCCGACGGCGCTGACCGTGTCGTCGATGTAGGCGTTGATGCCCGTGCCCAGCCCGCTCGTGAGCGTGAGCGTGAACGCGCCGACGAAGATGGCGAGCACCGTGAGGATCGTGCGGGTCTTGGAACGGAACGTGTTGGCGACGGCCGTGCCGACGAGGTCTGCGGTGTTCATGCGGCGATCTCCTCGGCCGAGTCCTCGACGATGCGTCCGTCGCGGATGTGGATGCGGCGGTCGCAGCGCGCGGCCAGCTCCTCGTCGTGCGTGACGACCACGAGCGTGATGCCGTGCTCGCGATTGAGGGCGAACAGGATGTCCTCGACGACCGCGCCCGTGTTCGTGTCGAGGTTGCCGGTGGGCTCGTCGGCGAAGATGATGCGCGGGTTGTTCACGAGTGCGCGCGCGATCACCGTGCGCTGCTTCTGCCCGCCCGACAGGTTCACGGCCTTGTTGCCCGCCTTGTCGGCGAGCTCGAGCTGCTCGAGCGCGACGAGTCCGCGACGCCTGCGCTCGCCGCGGCCGACGCCGGCGATCTTCATCGGGAGGATCACGTTCTCGAGCACCGAGTTCGAGCCCGTGAGGAAGAACTGCTGGAACACGAACCCGAAGGTCTTGTTGCGCGTGCGGTTCAGTTTCGCCCCCCGCAGCGTGCGCGTGTCGACGCCCTCGAGCGCGAGTTCGCCCGAGTCCGGGGCGTCGAGCAGTGCGAGCACGTGCATGAGGGTGGACTTGCCCGAACCCGACTTGCCGATGATGGCGATCGACTCGCCCTCGCGGATGTCGAAGCTCACCCCCTTGAGCGCCTCGAACCGATTCTGGCCCTTGCCGTAGGACTTGTGCAGCCCCCTGGCGGAGATGATCGGCGGTGCGGTGGTGGCCTTCGAGGCCGTGGACGTGGGGCCCGTGCGGGCGGAGGAGTCGGTTGGAGTCACCCTTCGAGACTCGTCGGCTCGTCGCCGTCGCGCGTCGCCCCATCGTGGCATCCGTCGTACCGCGGTCGCGGTATCTTCGCGACGCCGACGCCTCGAAGAGGCGGGTCAGCTGCCCGGCGCCAGCAGCCCGGTCTCGTACGCGACGATCACGAGCTGCGCCCGATCGTGCGCGTGCAGCTTGGACATGATGCGGTTCACGTGGGTCTTCGCGGTGTGCGGCGAGATGAACAGCTCGTCTGCGATCTCCTGGTTCGACCGTCCGCGGGCCACGAGGAGCAGCACCTCGGTCTCGCGTTCGGTCAGGTGATCGAGCGCCGAGCGGTCCCGCGGCGCGGGGGAGGGGTGCAGGTGGCGCGAGATGAGCGCCTGCATCGCAGCTGCCGACAGCAGCGAATCGCCCGCGTGCACCGCGCGTACGGCGCGCACGATGTCCTCGGGCTCGGAGCCCTTGCCGATGAACCCGCTCGCGCCCGCGCGCAGGGCCGCGACGACGTACTCGTCCTCTTCGAACGTCGTGAGGATGAGCACGCGCGTGGCGGCGAGTTCGGGGTCGGCCGCGATCGCCGCGGTCGCGGCGATGCCGTCGAGCACCGGCATCCGGATGTCCATGAGCACGACATCGGGCCGGACGGATGCCGCCAGCGCCACCGCCTCGCGTCCGTCGACCGCCTGCCCGGCGACCGTGACGCCCTCGGCACCGGTCAGGATGTCGACGACCGCCTGCCGGATGAGCGCCTGGTCGTCGACCACGAGCACGCTGGTCACGACGCCGCCTCCACGGCGAGCGGCAGCACCGCGGTCAGCCGCCAGCCGCCGGGTGCGGGTCCCGTCTCGACGGTGCCGCGCACGGTGGCGACGCGTTCGCGCAGGCCCGTGAGTCCGAGCCGGGAACCGGGAGCCGTGCCTCCGCCGGCGACGAAGGCGTCGCCGTCGCGCCCCGACCCTCGGTTCGCGTCGATCGGATTGGTCACCACGATCGTCACCTCGTGGTCGCCCACCGCCAGCAGCACGTGGGCGCGGTGCTCGGCGCCGTGCTTGTGCGCGTTCGTCAGCGCCTCCTGCACCACGCGGTACGCCACGAGGCCGGTCGCGCCGACGACGCCGGCGAGGTCGCCCTCGACCCGGACCGTCACCTCGAGTCCCGACTCGCCGAACCGGCGGGTGAGGTCGTCGAACC
Organism: Agromyces sp. CF514; assembly: GCF_900113185.1. Lineage (NCBI taxonomy): Bacteria > Bacillati > Actinomycetota > Actinomycetes > Micrococcales > Microbacteriaceae > Agromyces > Agromyces sp. CF514. The sequence continues at coordinate 1,981,792 of NZ_FOZD01000001.1, forward strand.
GGTCGAGGCTCGGCTGCGGTGCCGTGCGCGGGTCGTCCTCGTCCGAGCGCAGCACCTCGAGCAGGCCGCCGATCTCGCCGAGCACCGTGCGCGACGCGCTGCGGATCGTGGCGAGCGACTCCTTGGCCTTCTCGGGCCGGGTGTCGATCGCGGACGACGCGACCCCGGCGTTCAGGCTGATCACCGAGATCTGGTGCGCGACCGCGTCGTGCAGGTCTCGCGCGATGCGCAGGCGCTCCTCGGTCACGCGCCTGCGGGCCTCGGCCTCGCGGGTCTGTTCGGCGCGTTCGGCGCGTTCGGTGATCGCGCGGATGTACTCCCGACGCGATCGCGTCGCATCGCCCGCCGCCGCGGCGAAGGCGAGCAGCAGGGCGAACTGGCCCACCCGCGGCTGCAGTGGGCTGCCGATCGTGACGGGCAGGCTGAGCACGATCACGGCGGCGACCGCGCACACGGCGACGATGATGCCGGTCCGGCGCGGGGAGCGGTTCGTGACGCCGAACATCGCGATGCCCATGGCCACGCCGATCCCGGGAGCCAGCTCGCCGCTCACGAACGCGACTGCGCCGAACAGCAGGATCTCGGCGCCGAGCACCGGGATCGGCCACCTGCGGCGCAACGGCAGCACGGCGATCGCGATCGCCGTCAGCACGAGCGCGAACGTGCTCGGCGGGGCATAGGCCGCCTCGGGCACATGCACGGGCGCGAACGCGAACCCCACGATGACGATGCCGGCGATGACGTCGCCCACCCACGCGGGCACGCGGGGACGCGGATCCGACAGGTCGCGCATCGTGTCGACGTCGTGCTGGCTCATGCCCTCAGTCTGCCGCGCCGTCGCGCGGGGCGGATCCCCCAGACGCGGTATCCGTCACCGGATGCGCCGACGACTCGCGCCGGATCCGGCCGCGACGGCTCAGCGCACGGGTTCGGGTGCGCGTTTCGCGCGTGCCCATCGCGCCGGGAGGTCGACGCCGTCCCACACCTGCACGACGCCCCACGCGACCGCCGTGATCGGCACCGCGAGGATCGCGCCCAGCACGCCGCCGAGCGCGGCGCCGACGGTCAGGGCCACGAGGATCACGAAGGCGTGCAGCTTCATCGACCGCCCCATGAGCACGGGCTGCAGGAAGTTGCCCTCGAGCTGATTGACGAGCACCACCACGCCGACCACGAACAGGGCGTTGACGAGACCGTTCGACACGAGCGCCACGAGCGCCGCCAGGATGCCGGCGACCGTTGCGCCGACGATGGGGATGAACGCGAGCACGAACACGAGCACCGCGAGCGGGAGGGCCAGCGGCACCTGGAGGATCAGCAGGCCGATGAGGATGCCGATGGCGTCGACCGCGGCGACCGCGGCCGTGCCGCGCACGTAGGAGCCGAGCACCGAGACGGTCTTGTCGCCGACGCGTCGTGCACGCGCGTAGTGCTCGCCGCGGAACGGCCGCAGCAGGAACTCCCACATCTGCGGGCCGTCCTTCAGGAAGAAGAAGAGGATCGTCACGAGCAGCACGAATCCCGTGATGAAGCTCGCGACCGCACCGACCCCTGCGATCGCGCCCGACCCGAACTGCGCGCTCGTCAGGAAGTCGGTGATCTGGGCGACCCAGTCGTCGAGCTGATCGGCCGTCGGGAAGAACGGGAGGTCCTGCGCCCAGGCGGCCGCCTTCTGGAATCCGTCTTGAGCCTGTGCCGCCAGGTCGTCCCACTGGTCGCGTACCGCCCACACGATGAGCCAGCCGAGCAGCCCGAGCAGGCTCACGGTGACGAGCAGGGTGATCAGGGTCGCCAGCACCGACGGCACGCCGCGCCCGCGCATCCACCGCATGGCCGGTGCGAACGCGCTCGCGAAGATGAGCGCGAGCACGAGCGGGATCGTCACGAGCGTCAGCGACTGGATCACGAAGATGATGCCTGCCGCGATCGCGACGACGACGATCGCCTGGATCGACCTGATCGCGAGCCTGCCGAAGCCGTCGGCCCAGAGGCTCCACGGCGCCCGATCGGCCCTCAGGCCGACCGAGGCGTTCGGCAGGCGGATGACTCGGGGCTCACGGGGTCCGAAGAGTGCCATGCGTCGACGTTACCGGGCCTTCACGACCACACGTGCTCGACGACCCAGCCGCCGTCGACGCGCACGATGTCGACCGTGACGAGCTCGTCGGACGCCGAGCAGGCCCGGATACGCCAGCCCAGGAGCCGCTCGGGCGGATGCGTGAGCGCCGCCGGCATCGCATCGGGCTCGCGCGTGAGCGGGATCGGGGTGTCGACGGGCCGCCAGCGCTCGCCGCGGAACACGAGCCTGACGGGCACTCCGCCCTGCTCCCAGATGGAGGCCGTCTCACGTGTCATCGTCATGTCGCCACTCCCTCGATTCGAACGTGTGTTCGAATGTAGCGGGTCGAGGCGCGACACGCCCAACGCGACGGACGGTCGTCCGGCTCCCGAGGATTCACCCATTCGCCATCGGTCGCGCCTTGCCGTCGGGGTCGCCGCGGAGGACCATGTGCGCATGAGCGATCCGGTCGAGCGAAACGCGGTGGCGAACGTCCTGTCGAGGCTGCGGGACCGGTTCCCGTCGGTCGAGGCCGAACGCGTGGGGGCGATCGTCGCCGAGGAGACCGCCCGGCTCGCCTCGAATCCCATCCGCGAGTACGTTCCGTCGCTGATCGAGCACGCGGCCGACGAGCGGCTGCGGCAGGAGGCCGATCCCGTCGATGTTGGCGGCGGCGATCCCGGAGGGCCGGTGCTCGTCTCCGACGACGAGATCGACCCCATGGAGGTCGAGCGGAACCGGCGACTCCAGCACGACGGGTTCCTGTTCGGCGATCCCGGCGGCGGACCGGTCTGAGCGGGTTCCCGAGGCGCCCGGTCGTCCTTGGGCTGACGGCGGCTCGCGGCATCCGAACTCAGGGAGTGCACCGAGGCGCCGCCCGAGGCAGCGTGGATACGCTCGCGCCATGACCGGCGCCAGGCTCGATCGCCCATCCGCAGACGGACTGCCCGACCTGCGCGATGCGCGGGGGATCGTCACCGGCGCGAGCAGCGGCATCGGCCTCGAGATCGCGCGCGGGCTCGCCGGGGCCGGTGCCGACCTCGTCGTGCCGGTCCGCGACGCGGGGCGCGGCGAGCGGGCGATCGCCTCGATCCGCTCGACCGATCCTCAGGCCAGGCTCGATCCGGAACGGGTCGATCTCGCGAGGCTCGACTCGGTGCGGGCGCTCGTCGAGCGCCTGCTCGACGACGGGCGGCCGATCGACCTGCTCGTGCTGAACGCCGGCATCGTGCTGCTCGGCGATCGCGAGCGCCACATGAGCGCCGACGGGTACGAGCTGCACCTGCACACGAACTTCCTCGGGCACGCGGTGCTCGTGCTCGGCATCCTGCCGCTGCTGCTCGCCGCGCCCGAACCGCGGGTCGCCGTCCAAGTGAGCCTGGCCGCGGCATCCGCGAAGCTCGACCTCGACGACGAGTTCGTGACGGGCAGCTACACGCCGCTGCGCGCGTACGGCTCGTCGAAGCTCGCGCTCGGGCTGTTCGGCCTCGAGCTCGGCCGCCGCCATTCCGCCGACGGACTGCGCGTCGCGCTCTGCCATCCCGGCATCGTGCCCGACACGGGCATCGCGCCCGCGCTCCGCGAGAAGAGCTCGCCCTTCGGCCGGGCGCTCAGCCGCTCGCTGGGCAACACGCCGGCCGAGGCCGCGCAGCCCGCGGTGGCGGCACTGACGACGGATGTCGCGCCCGGCCGCTTCATCGCACCTTCGGGACCGTTCCAGCTCTCGGGCCCGGCCGAGCCGCGCAAGCTGTTCCGGACCCTGCGCGACGAGACCGCGGCCGCGCGCGTCTGGCGCTTCGCCGAACGCATCGCGCACGCGGGCTGAACCCCGAGCCGCACCCCGCGGCCGTGCGCCCGCTGTCCTAGCATGGGGCCATGTCGGTACCGACCAACCGTGTCCAGCTCGAGGCCGCCGCGGTGCGCGGGTTCCATCGCTTCGACGAGGCGATCGAGCGCATCCCAGCGGCCGAGCGGGCGGCCCCGTTCCCGCGCGAAGGGCGAGACCGCGACATCCGCGACCTGCTCGATCACCTCTACGCGTGGCATCAGCTGCTCCTCGGCTGGCTCGATGCGGAGCGCGCCGGGGAGCCGGTCGCTTACCCCGCGGCCGGGTACACCTGGGCGCAGCTCGACGACCTGAACGCCGCGCTGCGCGAGCGCTACCGGAACGGCGGCACGCTCGCCACCGCGCGGGAGCGGCTGCGCGAGAGCCACATCACGGTGCTCGCACGCGTCGAGTCGCTCAGCGATGACGAGCTCTTCGACCCCACCGCGCACGAGTGGCTCGGCGGGCCGCTCGCCGAGCCCGTGCACGAATGCCTCGGCGGTCACTACGCGTGGGCGCTCGAGACGCTCGACGCGGCACGTGCGTAGCATCGCAGCATGAGCACAGAGACGGATGCCGCCGGCGCGCCGGCCGAGTCCTCGCCCGACCGCGGCGAAGTGGGGGCCCAGGCGTTCGGCGTCGCGGTCGCCCAGTTCGCACCGGGAGCCGACGCGGCGGCGAACCTCGCCGAGATCGCGCGCCTCGCCGAGCTCGCGGTGTCGCGCGGGGCCGGGCTCGTCGTCTTCCCCGAGTACTCCAGCTACTTCACGCCGCAGCCCGATGCCTCGTGGCACGAGGCCGCCGAGCCCGTCGACGGGCCGTTCGTCGTCGCACTCGCGGCGCTCGCCGACCGGCTCGCGGTGCACCTCGTGGTCGGCATGATCGAACGCGTCGACGGCGAAGCCGAGCGAGTCGCGAACACGGTCGTCGCGATCGCCCCCGGTGCGGGCCTCGTCGCGACCTACCGCAAGCTGCATCTCTACGACGCGTTCGGGCAGCGCGAGTCCGACTGGGTCGTGCCGGGCGAGGTGGGGCAGCCCGAGCTGTTCGAGGCGGGCGGCCTGCGCTTCGGACTCCAGACCTGCTACGACGCGCGGTTCCCCGAGGTGACCCGGCGCATCGTCGACGCCGGCGCCGACGTCGTCTGCATGCCGGCCGAGTGGGTGCGCGGGCCGCTGAAGGAGGCGCACTGGCGCGTGCTCACGACGGCGCGCGCGCTCGAGAACACGGTCTACGTGGCGGCGGCCGACCACGCCCCGCCCGTCGGCGCAGGCAACAGCATGGTCGTCGACCCCATGGGCGTCGAGCTCGCGACCATCGGCGAGATCTCGGATGTCGCGGTCGCCTGGGTCTCGACCGAGCGCATCGCCGCAGTGCGGCGCGTCAACCCCGCGCTCGCGCTGCGGCGGTTCGGCGTCGTGCCCCGCTGACGCGCCTGCCGGGCCCGCAAGCGCCCCTGCGTCAGCGGGCGGCGAGCCCCGCGAGCCGTGTCGATGCGTCCTGCAGCACCTCGAGGCGCTTGCAGAACGCGAATCGCACGAGGCTCCGGGTGCCGGCGCGGCGCTCGGGGTGCACGAACGCCGAGATCGGCACCCCGACCACCCCGGCGAGCTCGGGCAGCCGCCGGCAGAACTCGGCGCCGTCGTCGAAGCCGAGGGGCGCGGCATCCGCCACGATGAAGTACCCCGCCGCGGGCGGCGAGATCTCGAACCCGGCGGCGACGAGGCCCGACGCGAGCACGTCGCGCTTGGCGCGCAGGGCGGCCGCGGCATCCGCGAAGACCGCGTCGGGCAGGTCGAGGCCCGTGGCGATCGCGGGCTGGAACGGCGCGCCGTTCACGTAGGTGAGGTACTGCTTGACTGCGACGATCGCCGTCACGAGCGCCGCGGGGGCGACGAGCCACCCGACCTTCCACCCGGTCGTGCTGAAGGTCTTGCCGCCCGAGGAGATCGTGACCGTGCGCTCGCGCGCGCCGGGCAGCGTCGCGATCGGCACGTGCGCGCCGTCGAAGGGGCCGTCGAACACGAGGTGCTCGTAGACCTCGTCGGTCACGATGACGGCGTCGTGCCGCTCGGCGAGCTCGACGATCTTCGCTAGCACCTCGCGATCGAACACCGCGCCCGTGGGATTGTGCGGCGTGTTCACGATGATGAGCCGCGTGCGCGGGCCGAACGCGGCCTCGAGCTCGTCGAGGTCGGGCTGCCAATCGGGGAACCGCAGCGCGACCGTGCGGTGCACGCCGCCCGCGCGTGCGATGAGTGCGGCATACGCGTCGTAGTACGGCTCGAAGGTCACCACCTCGTCGCCGTCGTCGACGAGCGCGAGGATCGTCGCCGCCAGCGCCTCGGTCGCGCCCGCGGTCACGAGCACTTCGGATGCCGCGTCGACCGTCAGGCCGTACCACCGGTGCTGGTGGCGGGCGATCGCCTCGCGCAGCACGGGCATGCCCATGCCGGGCGGGTACTGGTTCACGCCATCGGCGATCGCCGAGCGCGCCGCCTCGAGCACCTCGGCCGGGCCGTCCTCGTCGGGGAAGCCCTGCCCGAGGTTGATGGCGCCCGTCTGCGCGGCGAGGGCGCTCATCTCGGCGAAGATCGTCGCGGCGATGCGGCCGTCGGGCGCGAGCAGACCCGCGCCGGCGGCCGTGCGCTGCCAGGGCCGCAGCCCGTGCCGCTCGTCGCGCGGCAGCCGTGAATCCGTGGGGAAGTCGCTCACGTTCTCACCGTACGGCAGGGTGCCACGGGTACGCTGACCCACGGCGTTCCTGCCGCGGCATCCGGCACTCGGAGCCTTCACCGCCGGGGGATAGCAGGATCATAGACTTCGCCGATCTGCTGCACAGGTTGCGGCGAGAAGCTGGCTTCGCTTTGGAAGGAGCACACCATGACCGACAGCACCGACGGACGCAACAAGCCCGAAGACGAGCAGGTCGACCAGGCCGCCGTCGCGCAGCCCGAGACGTCCGAAGTCTCCGCAGCGCAGGTCGCCGAGGGCGAGGTCGCCCCGGTCGCCGAGACCGCACCCGCAACGGATGCCGCGGCCGACGTCGCCGCCGACGCGCCCGCAGCCGCTGCCGCAACCGCGGCCCCTGCCGCCACCCCGGCCCCTGAGGCCCCGGTCGCGCCGGCCGCGCCCGCCCCGGTGCAGGCCACCGGCACCGTGTACACGCCCGGCCAGGCACCGCAGCCGTACGCCGCGGCAGCCGCAGCTCCGGCTCGTGCGGCCGCGCCCGCGGCCGCAACGGCGCCCGTGACCCCGGCCACCGCGCCGACCACCCCGATCGACCCCCAGGCCCCCGAGGCCGCCCAGGTGCAGGCGCCGGCCGCCGGAACGCACCAGCCGCTCACGCAGCCCGGCCAGGTGCCGCCCGCGTTCGGCGGACCGCGCCCGGCCGACGCGCACACGACGCAGCCCTACGCGGGCGTGCCGCCGTACCAGCCCGGCGGCCCGGCGGCTCCCGCTGCCGCCGCGCAGCCCAAGAAGCGCGCGGGCTTCGGCCTCATCGCGGCGGTGGCCGTGGCCGCCGCCCTCATCGGCGGTGCCTCCGGCGCCGGCATCACCGCGCTCGTGACCTCGAACGACCAGGGCACGACCGCGAGCGATGCCGCGAGCGCGCAGAACATCGTCGTGAACGACACCGACTCGGTGAACCAGATCACCGCGGTCGCCGCGAAGGCGAGCCCGAGCGTCGTCACGATCTCGGTCTCCGGCAGCAGCGCCGCCGGCACCGGCTCGGGCATCATCCTCTCCGACGACGGGTACGTGCTCACGAACACGCACGTGGTCACCCTCGACGGCGAGATCGCCGACCCGACCATCCAGGTCAAGACGAGCGACGGCCACCTGTACGCGGCGACCGTCGTCGGCACCGACCCCCTCTCCGACCTCGCGGTCATCAAGCTGACCGACGCGTCCGGCCTCACGCCGCTCGAGTTCGCCGACTCCGACAAGCTCAACGTCGGCGACACGGCAATCGCGATCGGTGCGCCGCTCGGCCTCTCGGGCACCGTGACCAACGGCATCGTGAGCGCGCTGAACCGCTCGATCGACGTGGCCTCCTCGGCCGCGCCGACGACGCCCGACGACTCGTCCGGAGACAGCGGAAGCGGCGACAGCGGCGACGGCGGCCAGGGCGGCTCCGACAGCCCGTTCGACTTCTTCTTCGACCTGCCCGACGGCGAAGGAGGCTCCGGCGGCGGCCAGCAGGCCACGGCCACGAGCCAGGTCTCGCTCCCGGTGATCCAGACGGATGCCGCGATCAACCCGGGCAACTCGGGCGGCGCGCTGCTCGACTCCGACGGCAAGCTCATCGGCGTGAACGTCGCGATCCTGTCGACGGGTTCGTCGTCGGAGTCCGGCAACATCGGCGTCGGCTTCGCCGTTCCGGCGAACCTCGCCGAGCGCGTCGCGAAGGAGATCATCGAGAACGGGTCGGCCACGCACGGCCTGCTCGGGGCATCCGTGACCTCGGCAGAGACCGACGGCTCCAGCGACACGGTCGGCGCCCTGATCGCCGAGGACCCGGCGGCGGGCGGCGCGGCCGCGAACGCCGGCCTGCAGGCCGGCGACGTGGTGACGGAGTTCAACGGCCACCCGATCACCGACCAGACCGACCTGACCGCGCAGGTGCGCGCGCTGCCCGGCGGTGCGAAGACCACGCTCACCTACACGCGCGACGGCGAGTCGAAGACCGTCGACGTGACGCTCGGCACCTTCGAGGGCTGAGCCGGAGCACGCGCGAACCGCACCGCACCAAGCGGGGTCAGGCCACTCGGCCCGGCCCCGCTTCGGCGTCTTCCCCCGGGTGGCGCACCGGAGGTTCGCAGGGTGTCGGCTGCTAGGCTCGATCGACCCGATCACGAGTGAGGACCATGCCCGAGCAGTACCACCAGGCGACCCCGTCGCCGCTCGTCGGCGTCTCCTACGTCATGCCCGTGCTGAACGACGCGTCGCACGTGCGCCAGGCGGTCGAGTCGATCCTCGCGCAGGACTACGCGGGCCCGGTCGAGGTGCTCATCTCGCTCGGTCCCTCGATCGACGGCACGAGCGAGCTCGTGGCCGACCTCGCGGCCCGCGATGCGCGGGTGCGCGTGCTCGACAACGAGGTGGGCTCGACGCCGGCCGGCCTCAACCTCGGCATCCGGGCTGCGGTGCATCCCGTGGTCGTGCGCGTCGACTCGCACTCGATGCTGCCGGTCGACTACACCCGCATCGCGGTCGACGTGCTCGAGCAGACGGGTGCCGACAACGTCGGCGGCATCATGGACGCACAGGGTGAGACGGCGTTCCAGAAGGCCGTCGCCCTGGCCTACACGACCAAGGTGGGACTCGGCGGCTCGTCCTTCCACATCGGCGGCGAGGCGGGCCCGGCCGACACGGTGTACCTCGGCGTGTTCCGCCGCGAGGCGCTGCTGCGCGTCGGGCTCTTCGACGAGCGCATCAAGCGCGGGCAGGACTGGGAGCTCAACCGCCGCCTCCGCGCATCCGGTGGCGTCGTGTGGTTCACGCCCGAGCTCGCCGTCATCTACCGTCCGCGTGCGAACCTCGAACGCCTCGCCAGGCAGATGTTCTCGACGGGGCTCTGGCGGGGCGAGCTCGCACGCAGTTTCCCGGGTGCCAGCGGCATCCGGTACTTCATCCCGCCGCTCATGGTCGTCGGCGTGTTCCTGGGCCTCGCGCTCGGCATCGCGGGTCTCGTGCAGGCCGCACTGGGTGCGACGCCGTGGCTGCTGCTCGGATTCGTCGTCCCGGCGGTCTACCTCGTGTTCGTGGCGCTGGCGACCCTGGTCTACGCGCGCGGGCACGGCGTGCGCACGGCGCTCTGGTTTCTCGTAGTCTTGCCATGCATCCACGTCTTCTGGGGCGCCGGCTTCATTCCCGGATACCTCGCGTTGACGAGCAACATCGCACAGCACACGGGAAGGTGACACGGATGTCGCGAACCGACCCGAACACCGCGAAGCCCTCGAGCATCGCCGAACTCCGCGCCGTCGCGCAGCCGCCCGAGGTGCGCGGTCGACGCAACGCCGAGCACTGGACGGCGTCGCTGTACCTGCGCAACCTCTCGCCGTACCTCACCTGGCTGCTGCTGCGCACGCGCATCAGCGCCAACGCGGTCACCGGCATCATGATCCTCGTGGGCTGGTCGACGGCAGCGGCACTGCTGATCCCCGGCGTCTGGGGTGCGCTGCTCGCGGTCGTGCTCGGCCAGCTGCAGATGCTCGTCGACTGCTGCGACGGCGAGGTCGCGAGGTGGCGCCGCACGTCGTCGCCGGCGGGCGTGTTCCTCGACAAGGTCGGGCACTACTCGACCGAGGCGCTGATCCCGCTGGCGCTCGGCATCCGGGCCGCGGCCTATCCGCTCGAGTTCCCGGCGGACTTCCTGTTCACGACGCTCGGCGCGCTGCTCGCGCTCGTGATCGTGCTGAACAAGGCGCTCAACGACATGGTGCACGTGGCGCGCGCCAACGCCGGGCTCACGAGGCTCGCCGACACCCACGGCGAGACCGCGCCGCGCGGCGGCCTCGTCGCGAAGCTCCGCAAGGCCGCACGGTTCGTGCCGTTCCACCGTCTCTACCACTCGGTCGAACTCACGCTCATCGTCTTCGCGGCGTCGCTCGTCGGTCTCGTGTTCGGGCAGCCGCTCGTCGACCGCATCGTGCTCGTGGCGCTGGTGCCGCTCGCGATCCTCGCCGTCATCGGGCACTTCGTCGCGATCATGGCCTCGAACCGTGTCCGTTCCTGACGCTCCCGCGGCTGCGGCATCGCTGCCGCGCGTCGGCGTGGTCGTGCTCACCATGGGCAAGCGGCCCGACGACCTCGCACGCGGCATCCGCAGCGTGCTCGACCAGCAGGGCGTCGAGGTCGACGTCGTCTGCGTCGGCAACGGCTGGGACCCCGCGACATCCGAGCCGCCGCTGCCCGCGCGTGTGAAGACCCGGCACCTGCCCGAGAACCTCGGCATCCCCGCCGGCCGGAACGCCGGCGTGCCCGACGTCGGCGGCGAGACGCTCTTCTTCCTCGACGACGACGCGTTCCTGCCGAGCGACGTGTTCCTCCGAGACGGATGCCGCATGCTGGCCGCGCGACCCGAACTCGGGTTGATCCAGCCGCGCGTCGTCGACCCGACCGGGCTGACGTCGCCGCGTCGGTGGATCCCGCGCATCCGCAAGGGCGACCCGGCCGACTCCTCGCCCGTGTTCTCGTGCTGGGAGGGTGCGGTGCTCATGCCCCGCAGCGTGTTCGACGCGACCGGCGGCTGGGCCGATCCGTTCTTCTACGCGCACGAGGGCATCGAGCTCGCCTGGCGCGTCTGGGACACCGGGCACGTGGCCTGGTACGCGGGCGACCTCGAAGCCGCGCACCCGGTCATCGATCCCGCCCGGCACGCCTACTACTACCGGTTGAACGCGCGCAACCGCGTGTGGCTCGCCCGCCGTAACCTGCCGGCCGTGCTGGTGCCGCTCTACGTCGGCTCGTGGACCGGTATCCAGATGTTGCGCTGGGCGCGGCAGCCCGCGGCGCTCAAGGCCTGGTTCGGGGGCTGGCGCGCCGGCTGGCGCGAATCGCCCGGAGCGCGTCGGCCGATGCGCTGGCGCACGGTGTGGCGCATGACGCGTGCCGGGCGCCCGCCGATCGTCTGAACCTGCCCGATCCGGCGTCGGGCCGGGCGTGCGCCGGATAACGATCGGCTCTCGAAAGGCCCGTCACCGCCCGCGGACGGCCGTCCGAGGCATCTGCTCAGGGCGGCATCGCTACCCTTGGTGAGTGGGATTGAGAAGAGATGCGCGCCGCGCCGTCAAGCTGGCCAAAGAGATCATGTGGTCGCGACGGGCGCAGCGTGCTCTGGGCGAGAAGCTCCGAGAGCAGGCGCCGCTCGAACCGCACCGCTTCAAGATCGGCGTGTACTTCGCCGACGGCAAGGTCAACCTGTACCAGTTGCGCCAGTGGTACGCGCCCCTGGCCGAGCTCGCCGAGACGTACCCCGTGCTGCTGCTCAGCCGCGCGTCCGGCGCCGCCCTCACGCTGGTCGACGAGTCCCCGCTGCCGGTCGCGTACGTGCGCCGGGTCGCGGACCTCGAGCAGGTCGTGCACGAGCAGGACCTGCACGTGGTCTTCTACGTCAACCAGAACGCCAAGAACTTCCAGATGATGCGTTACGGGCGCCGCTGGCACGTGTTCATCAACCACGGCGAGTCTGACAAGATGTACATGACCACGAACCAGTTCAAGGCCTACGACTACGCGTTCATCGCGGGCGACGCCGCGCGCGCACGGCTCGACAAGGTGCTCTGGGACTACGACTTCGACAAGCGGGCGATCCCGATCGGGCGCCCGCAGGCCGACCACTACCTCGACGGCACCGAGCTGCCGTACACGCCCGATGAGCGCGAGGTCGTGCTCTACGCGCCGACCTGGGAGGGCGACCGCGACGCCGCCGCCTACGGGTCGATCGCGACCCACGGCGTCGAGCTCGTGCGCGGGCTGCTCGCGACGGGGCGCCACCGGGTCATCTATCGGCCGCACCCGCGTTCGGGCGTGGTCGACGAGGCGTACGGTGCCGCGAACCGGCAGATCATCCAGTCGCTCGCCGCGGCGAACGCGGCCGACCCGTCGGCTCGGCACGTCTACGACGACGGCCCGAGCCTCGGCTGGCAGCTCGCCGCGGCCGACGTCGCGATCGTCGACATCTCGGCGATGGTCTACGACCGGCTCGCGGCCGGAAAGCCCCTGCTCGTCACGCGTCCGGCGAACCCCGCGGCGCAGATCGACTCGAGCGGCTACCTGCAGGCGTGCGAGTGGCTCGCGGTGTCGGATGCGGCGCGTCTCGTCGCCCGCGTCGACGAGGTCGCGCACGATGCGGCGGCCCTCGAGCGTCTCGGGTTCTGGGTAGAGCGCTACTTCGGCGACACGACGCCCGGCGTCACGACCGCGCGCTTCCACGCAGCAGTCGAGCACCTCATGGCCGAGTGGGAGCGGTTCGCGGCCCTGCACGCCGCAGACGGCGAGATCGACGAACACGACGAGGACGACGACGACGACCTCGAGACGACGGCGTAGCCGTCCGGTCGGTGCCAGAGCGGCGCGGGTCCGGCGCGCCCGGGCGCACGGGGCCGACTGACGGGTCGCGGGCGCGCCCCTCGAACCGCGGGGCGCTCGGCGTCAGCGCTCGCCGGCCGCTTCGGGTTCGGGCTCCGGAACGGATGCCGCGGCATCCGTCGACTCGATGCGCCGTCGATCGCGTCTCACGGCGCGCGCGGCGACCTCTCGCAGGCCGCGGCTCGTCGAGACCGCGACCGCGCCGAACGCGGCCGCCGCACGCATGACTCCCGAGGCGGCCGCCTGCGCGAGCGCAGGGGAGTCGCCCGGTTCGAGTTCGAGCGGCAGCGCCGCGGGCGCCTGCCCGAACGCCAGCCTGGACTGCTGCAGCACCTTGCGGCCGAGCAGGTGGTTGCCGGTGCCGCCGATCGCCGCGCCGATGCCGAACGGGAGCGCCTTGCCGATGATGCCCGCCCCGCCCTTGACGGCGAAGTGCTTGATGAAGGTCGCGCGCAGCTGGTCGGCGACGGGCCCGACGAGTGCGCGGGGGAGGCCGTTCGTGATGAGCTCGCCCCAGTACGCGTCTCGTGCCACGCCGCGACCGCCCGCCTGTCCGGCGAACTGGCGCACGAGGTCGACGCCCTCGCGACCGAGCATCAGGGTCATGACGAGCGCGCGCGCCCTGGCCGGGTTCTCGACGGCGATGCCGTGCACCTCGGCGACGGACTGCGCGAACAGCGCCGTCGCCTCGAGGAACCCGGCGGTCTCGACGCCCGAGAGTGCCAGGGTGACGCCCGTGCCGATGCCCGGGATCACCGCGGTCGCGCCCACCGCCGCCCCACCGGTCGTGACGGCGGCGAGGTAGCGCCGCTCGAGCATCCGGATGAGCTCGTCGGGCGTGGCCTGCGGGGCACGGCGTCGGATGCTGCGGATGTGCGCGACCACGACGGGGCGCTGGATCGACAGCACGAGGTCGATGCCGCGATCGAGGCCAGAGGGCTGCGCCGGGACATCCGCTCGCCCCGAATCGCCGCCCGACGACTCGGCGTTGGGCTCGGAGGGCGCGGTCACGCCCATCGAGGTGATCTTGTGCACGCGTTCGGGCATGCGGCGATGATACGTGAGCGCGCTGGGGCGGAGCGGGGGGTTGCGCGGAGGCGCGGATCGTTCGCAGCTGCTGGTCAGGTCGTGCCGTGCTCGGCGTTGTACCGGTCGAGCACGGCGTCGATGGGACCGTCGAGCTGGAGCTTGCCGCCGTCGAGGTAGAGGCCGCGCGTGCAGAATCGTCGGAGGTCTCGCTCGTTGTGCGAGACGAAGAACATCGTCCGTCCGCCCGCGAGGAGCTCCTCGATGCGCTTGTAGCACTTCTCGCGGAACGCCTTGTCGCCCACGGCGAGCACCTCGTCGACGAGCAGGATCGGCTCCTCGAGCTGGGAGATGACGGCGAACGCGACGCGCACCTTCATGCCGCTCGACAGGTGCTTGTACGGCGTGTCGAGGAACGCACCGACTCCCGAGAACTCGACGACCTCGTCGAACTTCTCGTCGATCTGCCGGTTCGTCATGCCGTGCAGGCCCGCGGTCAGGTAGACGTTGTCGCGCACCGTGAGGTCGTCGACGAACCCGCCGGTGATCTCGATGAGCGGTGCGACGCCCCCCGTCACCTCGACCGTGCCCTCGTCGGCGATCATGACGCCGGCGACGAGCTTCAGCAGGGTCGACTTGCCCTGGCCGTTACGGCCGACCACGCCGATGGCCTCGCCCGGGCGCACCGCGATGGACACGTCGCGCAGCGCCCAGAACTCGTCGGGCCGGGTGCGTCGCCTACGGCCGGCGAGGAGGTCCTTGAACGAGCGCCGACCCCGGCGGTTGCGGCGGAACCGCACACCGAGGCCCTCGGCCCGGATCGCGAACGCCTCGCCCACGGGCAGTGCGGTGGCAGTGGCATCCGTCATCAGATCTCCTTCAGCACCTGGCGGACGCTGCCGCGGAACACGAGCAGCCCGATCGCGAGGAGCGCGCCCGACATGAGCGCCGCGATGACGACGTCGAACCAGTCGAGCTCCTGCGGGAAGAACGCCGAGCGGTAGATGCCGAAGATGCCCGAGAGCGGGTTGAACGCGGCCCACACGTGCAGTTGGCTCGGCAGGTCGGCGACGCCGTAGATGATCGGCGACGCGTAGAACAGGAACCGCAGGGCGAGCTTGACGGCGCGTTCGAGGTCGCGGAAGAACACCACGAGCGGTGCGACGATGAGCGCGACGCCCGCGGTCAGCACCGCCTGCAGCAGGATGCCGAGCGGGAAGAGCAGGAGGTTCCAGTTCACGGGCGCCTGGAAGATGATCGCGAACAGGGCGAGCACGGGCAGCGCGAGCAGGAACTCGATGCCCTTCGAGAGCACGATGCGGTTGACCCAGATCGTTCGCGGGATCATGGTGGAGCGCACCAGCTTCGCGTCCTTCAGGAACGCGCGCGTCGAGTCGGAGACCGCACCGTTGAACCACATCCACGGCAGCAGCGCCGACAGCAGGAACACGATGTACGGCTCGGTGCCCACACCCTTCTGGAAGACCTGGGTGAAGACGAACCAGTAGATGCCGGCCATCACGAGCGGGTCGAGCACCGACCACACGTACCCCAGGGCGGACGTCGAGTACCGGACCTTGAGATCGCGCGTGGTGAGCAGCCAGAGCGAATGGCGGTAGCGGGACCACCGCGTGCGCTGCAGCGGGTGGGCGTCGCCGTAGGCGACCGAGGTGGTGCTCATCACGATCTCATCGTAGATGGCGAGCGACGGTAGATTTGGAGCGGCGCCTCCTGCGGCGCCTTCTGAGAGGAGCGTCGTGCGGCGTACAACCACCCGGGTCCTGCTGAGCTGTGCGGCGATCGGCGTCGGAGGCGGGCTCGTCGCAGGCGCGTCCGGCTACCTCGCCGCGGCGTTCGCGGCGTTCGGTCCGCTGTTCTACGGCATCACCGTCGGCGCCCACTTCCTGCCGAGCATCGTCGCGCTCGCGCTGCTCAAGCGCCCGGGCACCGCCGTGCTCGCCGGGGTCATCGCGGGTCTGGTCGGCGCGGTGTTCGCGCCCTGGTGGATCGGCCGCTTCGTCGGAACGGGGCTGCTCGTCGGCGCGCTCATCGAACTGCCGTTCCTCATCACGCGCTACCGGCGCTGGAGCCCCTGGATGTTCTACGTCTCCGCGGTGTTCTCGGGCATCGTGCTCGCGATCGGCGTGTTCATCGGCCTCGGTGCCGAGCACTACACGGTCTGGGCGTGGGCGATCGCGCTGCCGCTCTGGGTGCTGAGCCCCGTGGCCTTCACGTGGGTCGGCCGGCTCATCGCGGCCAGGCTCGCGCGCGCCGGCGTCGCGCAGTCGGTGGGCGACGCACCCTGACCCTCGACGACCGAGCGCGTCCCGCAGGGACTCGGCCCGGTCTGCGCCACCAAAAGCCCCGGTCTGCGCCACGAACAGCGAAGAGCGGATGCCGCGTGGCATCCGCTCTTCACTGCTGTGTCGAACTGCGGGGTCGGCCGTGGCCGACGCGCGATCACACGAAGTGGTTGGCTCGCTCGAGGTCTTCGGCGAAGTCGATCTCGACCGCGTAGAGGTCGGTGATGTCCATCGGCTCGACGAGGAGGCCGTTCTTCTCGATCGCGAGCTCGAGGCCGCGCTCGAAGTAGTCCTGGTCGCCGACGCGGCGCAGGTGCGCGAGGAAGGTGGCCTTGTCGCGGCTCGAGATGTAGTTGATGCCCACGGCCTCGCCGAGCCCGCCCTTGACGGTCTTCGAGAGCTCCTTGACGTAGCCCTCGGCGCTGATCGTGTACTTCACCTCTTCGTCGGACACCTTGGCGTGGTTGACCGTGACGAACGACTGGTCGCGCGCGATGTACGGCAGGGCGCGGTCGAGGATGCTCGGGTCGAAGACGACGTCGCCGTTCATCCAGAGCACGCCGCCGGGCTGGGATGCCGCGAGCGCACGCATGAGCGACTTCGACGTGTTCGTCTGGTCGTACTCCTCGTTGTAGACGAAGGACGCCTGCGGGAACGCCTCGATGATGTGCTCGAGCTTGTAGCCGACCACGATCGTGACGTCGGTGCCTGCGCCGAACGCGTGCTCGATGTTGTCGAACTGCTGGCGCATGATCGTGCGACCGTCGCTGAGTTCGGTGAGCGGCTTGGGGAGGGATCGCCCGAGCCGGCTCCCCATGCCGGCCGCGAGAATCACGATCTGGGTGGTCATGCTGTTCTCCTTCGGAAGGATCGGATGCCGCGCCTCGAGGCCGAGAATTTACGCGCAGTTCATCCGGAAGATCTGTTGAAGACACACCGTTATGCCGTGACCAGCGTAGCGGGACGAGGTCACGGATGCCTGAATGATCTCACGCTTCGTAGCGCGATCGTGATCGAGCGCACAGGAGATGCACAGAGACGCCGCGCGTCGTCAGAGGGCGAACGTGAGCGCCGGAGGCCCCGGTGTTGATACCTTGGCTGGGTGACTTCCGTTTCGCGCTCAGAACATGACGACGAGGCTCCCGAAGGCACGGGCACGGGGGTGTCTGCCACCAGGGGGGCGGCATCAGCGCGCTCGGGCACGGGCGGCGCCTCGAAGCCCGCGTCATCGCCGGCGGCGAAGCGCGCTCCGGCCAGACGTGCGCCAACCGCGGCCGCCGATGCATCGGCCGAGACGAAGGGGGCCGCCGCGAAGTCGACGGCCTCCGACACGAGCGCCGCGAAGCGCGCTCCGGCCAGGCCCGCGACGGCGAAGACCACCGTCGCGAAGGGTTCTGCGGCGAAGGGCGCCGCCGCGAAGAGCGCTTCGGCGAAGAGCGCTTCGGCGAAGAGCGCCGCGGCGAAGTCGTCCGCCTCGAAGTCCGCGGAACCGCCTACCGACGATTCCGCAGCCCAGACGGGCTCCAAGCGCACGGCCGCGTCGCGCGCCGCCTCAGCCGGCGCCGCCTCCGCCCGCACCGATGCGGCGAAGACGGCGCGATCCGCGCGCACTGCGGCCAAGACCGAGGCCCCCACGGCTCGCACCCGCGCGGCGTCCGCGGCGGCGAAGGAGCGTCAGACGCAGCGCGTCGCCGCCGCACTGACGACCGAGACCACGGCAGCCGAGCGAACCTCGCGCAAGAGCGCATCGCTCGAGACGCCGCCGAACGTCGTTCCCGAACCCGACGCCGTCGTGCTGCCCGTCGTCGAGTCGACGGACGTCGAGACGCCCGCCGCCGACGAGAACGCCTCGGGTGCGGTCATCACCGCCGCGGCGGTCGCCGCCGCACAGGCGGAGGCGGCGCGTGCTCGGGCGGCGGTCGAGACGGACGTCGCGGTCGACGAGATCGCCGTCGAGACCTCGGCGCCGACCGATGACGCCGCAGCAGCTGAGCCCGTCACGGTCGACGACACCGCCGAGTCGGAGCCCGCAGATGCCGCACAGCTCGCAGATGCCGCACAGCCTGCCGAGGTCGATGCCGCCGATTCCGCCGCCGCCGAACCCGAGGTGCTCGCCGCTCCTGCGGCCGAACCCGAGGTCCTCGAGGCCGCCGCAGCGACTGCGGTCGCCGTCATCGCGGCGCCGACGACGGCCCGCAACGCGCCGCGCAAGAAGCGCACCCTCCGCGTCGCCAGGGCCGCGCCCTCGGCCGACGCGCCGCGCGCGCTCCTGATCGACGGCCTCGTCAAGCAGTTCGGCGGCAACACGGCGGTCGACCACATCTCGCTCGAGGTCAGGGCCGGTTCGTTCTACGGCATCGTCGGGCCGAACGGTGCCGGCAAGACCACGACGCTCTCGATGGTCACCGGGCTGCTCCGCCCGGACGCGGGCACCGTGCGCATCCACGACATCGACGTCTGGGCCGACCCGGTGGCGGCCAAGCGGGCGACCGGCGTGCTTCCAGACCGGCTGCGCCTGTTCGACCGGCTCACCGGCGGCCAGCTCCTCGCGTACTCCGGATCGCTCCGCGGCCTCGACAGCCGCACGGTCCGCGAGCGCAGCGCCGACCTGATCGCGGCCTTCGGACTCGACGACGCGGTGGACCGCCTCGTCGCCGACTACTCGGCGGGCATGACGAAGAAGGTCGCGCTCGCGTGCGCGATGATCCATGCGCCGCGCCTGCTGGTGCTCGACGAGCCGTTCGAGTCCGTCGACCCCGTGTCCGCGGCGAACCTCACCGACATCCTCGAGCGCTACGTCGCGGGCGGCGGCACCGTCGTGCTCTCCAGCCACGGCATGGACCTGATCGAGCGCGTCTGCGACTCGGCGGCGATCATCGTGGGCGGGCGCGTGCTCGCATCCGGAACCCTCGACGAGGTCCGCCAGGGCGAGACGCTCGAGGATCGGTTCGTCGAGCTCGCCGGCGGGCGCAAGGCAGCGGAGGGCATGGAGTGGTTGCACAGTTTCTCCGACTGAAGCTCCGGCTGCTCGGGAACATCTTCCAGCGCAGCGCGTGGCAGGTCGTCGGCGTCTCGCTGGGCATCGTGTACGGCGTCGCGATGTCGGCGCTGCTGTTCAGCGTGCTGGTCGGCCTCAGGCTCGTCGAAGACGTCACCCTCGTGCGCGACGGCCTCATCGTCGCCGGAAGCCTGACCATGCTCGGCTTCGTGGTGTTCCCGTTGCTGTTCGGCAGCGAGGACACCATGGACCCGCGGCGCTTCGCACTGTTCGGCATCCCCGATCGCTCGCTCGCACTGGGCCTCGCGCTGGCCGCGACCGTGGGCATCCCGGCGATCGTGCTCGGAATCGCGCTGCTCGGCACGGTCGTCACCTGGTCGCGCGGGGTCGGTGAAGTGGTCTTCGCGCTGATCGGCGCCGCCCTCGCGTTCGCGACCTGCCTCCTGATCGGGCGGGTCGCGACCTCGGTCGCGTCGCTCGTGCTCGCAACCCGGCGGGCGAAGGAGATCGGGGGAGTGCTGGGCATCGTCCTGATCGTGGTGCTGTCGCCCGTGATCGTGGTGCTCGTGACGCTCGACTGGCAGACCGAGGGCCTGCTGCTGCTCGAAGCGGTCGCCGGCGTGCTCGGGTGGACCCCGCTCGGCGCCGCGTTCGCCGTTCCGGGCGACGCGGCCGCCGGTCTCTGGTGGATCGCGATCCTGAAGCTCCTCATCGCGGCGGCGAGCCTGGCCGTGCTCTGGCTCGGGTGGCGCGCGCTCGTCGCCCACATGCTGGTCACGCCCGGGCGCGAGGCATCCGCACGGAACTACCGTGGCCTCGGCTGGTTCGACCGGATGCCGGGCACCGCCGCCGGTGCGATCGCGGCGCGCAGCATCACCTACTGGGGTCGCGACGCCCGCTACTGGGTGTCGATCGTCATGCTGCCGCTCGTGCCCCTGCTCGTGCTCGTGCCGCTGACGCTCGCCGGATTCCCGCTCACGGTGACCGCGCTCATCCCGGTTCCCCTGCTCTGCCTGCTGCTCGGCTGGACCCTGCACAACGACACCGCGTACGACAGCACCGCCATTTGGCTGCACGTCGCGTCCGGCGTGCGCGGATGGGCCGATCGGCTCGGGCGCCTCGTTCCCGTGCTCGTCGGCGGCGTGCTCGTGATCGGCGTGGGCGCCGCGCTCACGATGATCGCGATCGACGACGACACCGTGCTGCCCTCGCTGATCGGCGTGAGCACGGCGCTGCTCTTCGGCGGGCTCGGCGTCGGGTCGATCGCGTCGGCGCGGTTCCCCTATCCGGCTGTGAAGCCCGGCGACTCGCCGTTCCAGCAGCCGCAGTCCACCGGGGCGATCTCGGCGCTCGTGCAGTCGATCACGATGATCGGCTCGCTGCTCGTGGCGACTCCGGCCGTGTACTTCGCGTACCGGGGGCTCACGGGCGACGCGACGTGGCACGCCTACTCGTTCATCGCCGGTACGGCGGCGGGCGTGCTCGTGCTCGTGCTCGGCATCTTCGCCGGCGGTCGCGTGTTCGACCGACGCGGTCCCGAGATCCTGGGCGCAGCGCTCCGCGCCTGAGTCCGCATGCCTTCGCGGCGACTCGGACGGTTCGCGCGCGAGGCGTAGGACGGTTCGCCGCGCGCACGGCCGCGTTCCACGGGCTCGGACCGACGGGCATCCGCTGGCCGTAGAATCGAACCCATGATCATGCCCGTGAACGCCAGCATCGCCGACCCCGACGCCCCCGGCGGCACGACCTCGGTGCTCGACCGCGAGCTCGAGAAGCTCCTGCAAGAGGAGGCCATCGAGCCGGGCGATCACGAGCGCTTCTCGCACTACGTCAAGAAGGACAAGATCCTCGAGTCGGCCATGACCGGCAAGCCCGTGAAGGCGTTGTGCGGCAAGAAGTGGACCCCCGGGCGCGACCCCGAGAAGTTCCCGGTCTGCCCGACGTGCAAGGAGATCTACGAGAAGATGAAGAAGGGCTGATCGCCCCGCTCCATCACTCCGGCATGCGCGACACCTCCGGCGCCGGCGACGGCGACGACGCCGCCGCCGCTCAGCGGTAGGTCGTCGGGATCGCGGCGTCGCCGCGTCCGAGCCGGAACGCCTCGATCGGCAGTTCCTGCATGACCTCGGCGCGGTGCGCGCGGGCGGCCGCGGTGCCCTCGGACCCGAGGTATGCGGCATCCGCCACGCCGCCGGTCATGAGGGGCACCATGAGCGGGCGCAGGCGCGTGCCCTCCTCGAACTCGGCTTCGCCGCCCGGTCCGTCGCCGACGAAGACGAGCTCCTCGCGCGCCGTGCGCGTCGAGTCGAGGCGCCGCGCCGCGTTCTTGCGCCCGCCGACGCTCGCCTTCGAGGCCGAGGCCTTCGCGACCGAGACCCACTCGCCGGCGTCGTCGCGGCGCGCGACGAGCTTGAAGACCATGCCCGCGGCGGGGGACCCGGAGCCGGTCACGACCGAGGTGCCGACGCCGTACGCGTCGACCGGTGCGCCCGAGAGCCCGGCGATCGTGAATTCGTCGAGGTCGCTCGTGACGGTGATCCGCGTGTCGACCGCGCCGAGCTCGTCGAGCTGGTCGCGGACGCCCGCGACGACCGTCGGCAGGTCGCCCGAGTCGATGCGCACCGCCCCGAGGCCCGTGCCGGCGACCCGCACGGCGGTCTCGACGCCCTGCCGGATGTCGTACGTGTCGACCAGCAGGGTCGTGTTCGGTCCGAAGGCCTCGACCTGGGCGCGGAACGCCTGCTCCTCGGAATCGTGCAGCAGCGTGAACGCATGCGCGGCGGTGCCCATGGTCGGGATGCCCCAGGTGCGTCCGGCCTCGAGGTTCGAGGTCGCGTCGAATCCGGCGATGTAGGCCGCCCGTGCAGCCGCGACGGCCGAACGCTCGCCCGTGCGTCGCGACCCCATCTCGGCGATGGGGCGACCGAGCGCGACCGACACCATGCGCGCCGCCGCGCTCGAGACCGAGGAGTCGAAGTTCAGCGTCGAGAGCACGACGGTCTCGAGCATGACGGCCTCGGCGAACGACGCCTGGATGGTCAGCAGCGGGGATCCGGGGAAGTACACCTCGCCCTCGCGGTAGCCCCACACGTCGCCCCGGAAGCGGTAGTCGGCGAGCCAGTCGAGCGTCTCGGAGCGCACGACGCGATTGGCGCGCAGCCACTCGAGTTCGGCCTCGTCGAACCGGAACTCCGCGATGAGCTCGAGCAGGCGCCCGGTGCCGGCGACGACGCCGTAGCGTCGCCCGTCGGGCAGGCGGCGCGCGAACGCCTCGAAGAGGCTCTCCCGATGCGCGGTGCCGTTCTGCAACGCGGCATCCACCATGGTGAGCTCGTATCGGTCGGTGAGCAGCGCTGAAGACCCGGTCACCCGATCAGCCTAGCGACGGATGCCGCATCGCAGTGCCGCGATGCCGCGATGCCGCGACCCGGCGAACGGCGGCCGCCCGCCCCCGCCGACTCGCCTAAGCTGGTCTGTCGTGACGGATGCACCGATCGGGATCTTCGACTCCGGCGTGGGCGGGCTCACGGTGGCCCGAGCCGTGAAGGAGCAGCTGCCGAACGAGTCGATCCTCTACATCGGCGATCTCGAGCACTCGCCCTACGGGCCGAAGAAGATCGCCGACGTGCGCGGCTACGCGCTCGCGGTGCTCGACGACCTCGTCGCGCAGGGCGTGAAGATGCTCGTGATCGCCTGCAACACGGCTTCCGCCGCGATGCTGCGCGACGCGCGCGAGCGCTACGACGTGCCAGTGGTCGAGGTGATCCAGCCGGCCGTGCGCCGTGCGGTCGCGACCACGCGCAACGGTCGGGTCGGCGTCATCGGCACGGCGGGCACGATCTCGTCGCGGGCCTACGACGACGCGTTCGCCGCCGCTCCGCACCTCGACCTGCACACGGTCGCCTGCCCGCGCTTCGTCGAGTTCGTCGAGGCGGGCGTCACGAGCGGCGACGAGCTCCTCGAGGTGGCCGAGCGATACCTCGCGCCGTTGCGCGCGGCCGACGTCGACACGCTCGTGCTCGGGTGCACGCACTACCCGTTCCTCAAGGGCGCCATCTCGTACGTCATGGGCGAGGGCGTGTCGCTCGTGTCGAGCGACGTCGAGACGGCGAACGACGTCTACCGCGTGCTGGTCTCGAACGGCATGGAGCGGCGCGCCGCCATGCCGCCCACCTACCGATACGAGGCGACGGGCGGCTCGACGAGCGCGTTCCTCGACCTCGCGCACCGCCTCATCGCGCCCGAGATCCCGAGCGTCGAGCTCGTGCAGACCGGTGCCGTGACCATTCCAGACCACGTCAGACTTCGACAGGAGAACGCATGACCGAGGCATCCGAGAACCAGATCCTGCGCGCCGACGGGCGCACCCCCGACCAGCTCCGCGAGGTGCGGATCGAACGCGGCTGGAGCGAGCACGCCGAGGGCAGCGCGCTCATCTCGTTCGGCCGCACCAAGGTGCTCTGCACGGCGAGCTTCACGAACGGCGTCCCGCGCTGGATGTCGGGCAGCGGCAAGGGCTGGGTCACGGCCGAGTACGCGATGCTGCCCCGCGCCACGAACACGCGCAACGACCGCGAGGCCGTCAAGGGCCGCATCGGCGGCCGCACCCACGAGATCAGCCGCCTCATCGGCCGCAGCCTGCGTGCGGTCGTCGACATGAAGGGCCTCGGCGAGAACACGATCCAGATCGACTGCGACGTGCTGCAGGCCGACGGCGGCACGCGCACGGCCGCGATCACGGGCGCCTACGTCGCCATGGCCGACGCGATCGAGTGGGCCCGCGGCAAGAAGTTCATCGGCCAGAAGGCGCAGCCGCTCATCGACTCGGTCGCGGCGATCTCGGTCGGCATCGTCGCCGGCACGCCCATGCTCGACCTGGCCTACACCGAGGACTCGCGCGCCGAGACCGACATGAACGTCGTCGCGACGGGGCGCGGCCTCTTCGTCGAGGTGCAGGGCACGGCCGAGGGGGCGCCGTTCGATCGTCGCGAGCTCGACGCGCTCCTCGACCTCGCGCTGAGCGGCACCGCGTCGCTCACCGAGATCCAGAAGGCCGTGCTCGCCGAGGCGCGGGCGAACGCGTGAACCTCGAGATCGTCCTCGCGACCCACAACGCGCACAAGGTCGCCGAGTTCCAGCGCATCATCGGCGAGCGGATGCCGCACGCCACCGTCGTGTCCTACGACGGCCCCGAGCCGGTCGAAGACGGCACCAGCTTCGCCGCGAACGCCCTCATCAAGGCGCGTGCGGCGGCGGCGCACACCGGACGCATCGCGCTGGCCGACGACTCCGGCATCGTGGTCGACGTGCTGGGCGAAGCCCCCGGCATCCTCTCGGCGCGCTGGGCCGGGCACCGGGCCGGAGACGAGGCGAACCGGCTGCTGCTGCTCGACCAGCTCTCCGACTTCGCGCGCCCGAACCGTGGGGCCGAGTTCCGGTGCACGATCGCGCTCGTCGTGCCCGAGGGCCTGCTCGACGACGCGACCGAGTTCGTCGCCGAGGGCCGCTGGCGGGGCACGCTCGCGTACGAGCCGCGTGGTTCGCACGGCTTCGGCTACGACCCGATCTTCGAGCCCGACGGCCTCGAGGTCACCGCGGCCGAGCTCACGCCCGAGCAGAAGAACGCGCAGAGCCACCGGGCGCTCGCATTCGTCGAGCTGCTGCCCGAGCTCGAGCGCGTGGCGGCGCGGGTCGCGGCACGGGCCGGCGCCGGGGCCTGAGAACGCGACTCATTCCCATCACCGGCGGCGCGTCGATTCGCCGCCTACCCTTGAGGTGATGGCTCACTCACACGATCATTCGCACGGCCACGCCCACGGGGCGGCGAATCGCACCAGGCTCTGGATCGCGATCGCCATCATCGGCGTGTTCCTCGTGGTGCAGGTCGTGGGCTCGGCGCTCACCGGTTCGCTCGCCCTGCTCGCCGACGCCGGGCACATGTCGAGCGACCTGATCGGACTCGTGGTGGCGCTCGTCGCGGCCACGGTCGCGGCACGCCCGGCGACCGACCGGCAGACGTACGGCTACCGCCGGGCAGAGGTGCTCGGCGCGCTCGTGAACGGCGTGATCCTCGTGGTCGTCGCGGTGACGGTCGCGATCGGCGCGGTGTCCCGCCTGGTCGAGGGCGCCTCGGGCGAGGCGCACGAGGTCGCGGGCGGCGGCATGCTGATCGTGGGCGCCGCCGGTCTCGTCGCGAACATCGCCGCGATGCTCGTGCTGCGCGGCGGCGCGAAGGACTCCATCAACCTGCGGGGCGCCTACCTCGAGGTGCTGGGCGACCTCATCGGCTCCGTGCTCGTGATGATCGCCGCGCTCGTGATCGTGTTCACGGGCTTCGACGCGGCCGACCCGATCGCCTCGATCGGCATCGCCGTGCTCATCGTGCCGCGCGCCGTCTCGCTGCTGCGCGACGTCATGCACGTGCTCTTCGAGTCGGCCCCGGCAGACACGGATGTCGCCGAGATCCGCGAGCACATCCTGCGCACGCCGGGCGTGGTCGCCGTGCACGACGTGCACGTGTGGCAGATCACGTCGGGTCAGCCGGTCTTCTCGGCGCACGTCGAGGTCGAGCCCGAGGTCTTCGCCTCGGGTCGGACGGGGGCGTTGCTCGACGAGCTCGGCGGATGCCTCACCGCGCACTTCGACGTCGAGCACTCGACGTTCCAGCTCGAGCCCGCGGGCCGCGCGGGCCAGGAGCAGGGCTCGCACCGCTGAGTCGCGGCGCGGCGCCTCGAACCGTCGCGGTGACCCGCGCGGCGCCTCGCGCGGCATCCGGAGCCGGAGCCGCGAGCGCGGGCAGCCCGGCCGGAGGTCAGCGCTGGTCTTCGGGGCCCCGCTCGAAGACCTCGGGGTCGAGCACGAGCGCCTCGGCCTCGTGCTCGTCGGTGATGACGTCCTCACCCGCGCGCTCGGCCTTCCTGGCCTTCGAGCGCTCGCGCAGGTAGTGCCAGAGCGTGATGATCGCGGTGCCGCCGACGGCCGCGAGCAGGATGAGGTCGATGTACGACTTCACGAAGTCGGCGACAGGCGGGATGAACCCGATCGCGTAGCCGAACATCGTCAGTCCGAAGCCCCACAGCACTGCGCCGATGAGGTTGTAGATCGTGTACTTGCCCTTGTGCATGTGGCCGACGCCGGCGGCGATGGGCGTGAAGGTTCGCACGATGGGAACGAAGCGGGCGAGGATCACGGCGAGGGCGCCGAAGCGGTCGAAGAACGCGTTCGTGCGTTCGACGTTCTTGACGCTGAAGAGCCCGGATTCCTTGCGTTCGAAGATCGACGGGCCGGCCTTGTGGCCGATGTAGTACCCGACCTCTCCGCCGACGAACGCCGCGAGCCCGATGAGCAGCGAGACCCACCACACCGAGATGCCGAAGACGCCGTGCTCCGAGCCGGGCAGCGGGTGCGAGAGCAGGCCCGAGATCACGAGGAGCGTGTCGCCCGGCAGCAGGAACCCGACGAGCAGACCGGTCTCGGCGAAGATGATGCCGCACACGACGAGCAGGGCCCACGGGCCGGCTCCGCCGATGATGGTCTCGGGGTCGAGCCACGGGATGAGTGCGGTGTGGATCACGAAGGGGGCTCCTGTCGGCGTCGAGACGCGGCCGTGCAGCGGCTCGGTGCGGCGTGGTGTCGTTGCAGTCTAGCGATCCGAGGTGGCTGCCGACTGGGGGAGAACCCCGAAATCATCCTCTGGGGTGAGTCGTCTCGAACCAGGGGGTGAGACACCATCGGCGCCGCGGCATCCGATCGGGTCGAACGGATGCCGCGGCGCCGGCGGGTGCGCTGGGTGCAGGTTGCTCGACTACGCTCCGAGCGCCTCGAAGATCGCGCCGTTCAGGCGGAACGAGGCCTTCGCCTCCTCGATGAGCACGTCGACCTGGCCGGGCTGCAGTGCGAGCGCGTTCATCGCCTCGCGATAGCGGCGCTTGTAGCGCACGGGGCCCTCGGCGCCGAGGTCGAAGTCGTAGAAGCTCAGCTGCTCGGGCGTCGCGCCGTAGTGGCGGCCGACGAGGGCGGCGATGGCCTGGCCGCCCGAGAGGTCGCCGAGGTAGCGCGTGTAGTGGTGCGCGAGGTAGCGCACGTCGTCGTCGGAGACGGCCCGCAGGTGTGCGGCGTACGCGGCGGTCGCGGGCAGGGCGGGGTGGGTCTCGCGCCAGTCGGCCGCGCCGAGGGCTGCGAGGTCGGACTCGATCGCCGCGAGGCGCGCGAGCTTGGGGTCGAAGACCTCGCCGTCGCCCTCGCGGCTGCCGCGCTCCTCGAGCGCCTCGTAGACCCATGCGAACTGCGCGAGGTAGCGCGTGTAGTCGTCGAGCGAGAGTTCGCCGCCCATGAGACGCGTGATGAATCCGCGGGTCTCGGCGTTGCGGTGGTCGTCGGCGGTGGCGGCGCGCACGAGCGCGGCGACGTCGAGCGGCTCGGTGGCGGCCGCGGCCTCGGCAGGGGGAGCGATGGTCATCGGAACGCGTCCTTCGTACGGGATTCAGGTAAGGCTCACCTTACATGGTTCGCATTGCGGGCGGATGTCGGTGGCCGGCGCTAGCTTCGGTGCATGCGGTACGGCTTCATCTACACCGGCGACGATCCCGAGCTCGCGGTCGAGTTGGCCGCGCTGTCCGAGGCGAAGGGCTGGCACGGGTTCTTCGTGTGGGAGGGCATCTGGGCGACCGATCCGTGGTCGACGCTCGCCGCTGCGGCTGTGAAGACCTCGACGATCCGGCTGGGCACCATGCTCACGCCGGTTCCGCGGCGGCGCCCGTGGGAGCTCGCGAGTCAGACCATGACCGTCGACCGGCTCTCGAGGGGGCGCGTGATCCTCTCGGCCGGGCTCGGCGTGCCCGAGCAGGTCGAGCCGCGCTTCTGGCTGTTCGAGTCCGACCCGGGTCGACGCGAGCGCGCCGACCTGCTCGACGAGTCGCTCGGGCTGCTCGAGCGATTCTGGCGGGGCGAGCCGTTCGAGCACGACGGAGCGCACTACTCCGTTGCACGCGCCGAGACCATGCTCCCGCCGGCCGCGGTCCAGCAGCCCCGCATCCCGATCTGGGTCGTCGGCGTGTGGCCCGCCCCGAAGTCGATGCGCCGCGTCGCGCACTACGACGGGTGGCTGCCGAACTTCGCGCCGCCGGGCGCCGAGGTCGCGCCCGGATCGCCCGGCTTCACCCCCGAGGTGGCCGCAGAGGCGATCGAGTGGCTTCAGCGCGAGCGCGAGCGGCTCGGCCTCGCCGATCGCCCCTTCGACGTCGTGCAAGAGGGTGCGACGCCGGGCGTCGACCCGGTGGCCGACGCCGCGGTCGTGCGGCCTTGGGCCGAATCGGGGGCGACGTGGTGGCTCGAGGCCGACTGGAACGTGCCCGCCGAGGGCGTCGAGGCCTACGCCAGGGCGCGCATCGCGGCAGGGCCGCCGCAGATCTGAATCACCCGACGCTGAATCACGCGGCCAGACTCCGCCTGCATCGGCCCGCCGACTTGGGGCGTCGCATCCGACGATGCCTCTCGACGGTACGCCCGCGCGCGCGTACGGTCGAACCATGACGAACATCACCGAGAGACTGGCGGAGTCGGTGCCCTCGTGGGGCGCGAAGGTGGCCTTCGGCGAGAAGACGACGCTGAACGGCCAGGAGTTGATCCCGGTCGCACTCGTCGCCTTCGGCTTCGGCGCGGGCCAGGGGTCTGGCGACTCGCCCGAGGGCGGCTCAGTGCCTGCGGGCCACGGCGAGGGAAGCGGCGGCGGGGGCGGCGGCTACTCGGTGCCCATCGGCGCCTACGTCGGCGGACCGAACGGCCTGCGCTTCCAGCCGAACCCGATCACGCTGCTGGTCGTGGCCACGCCGTTCGTGTCGGCGCTCGGATGGGCCGTCTCGCGGATCATCAACGCGGCACGCTGACGCGCGGGCGGCGGCGTCCTTCGTTGTCGTCGTCGTCGTCGTGCGGAAGGAGGGACTTGAACCCTCACGCCCGAAGGCACAGGAACCTAAATCCTGCGTGTCTGCCGATTTCACCACTCCCGCGAGTGCCCGTTCAGTCTAGGCGCGCGCTGTGCAACGGGTGCGCAGGGCGTGTGCCGACTCGCGTCCGGCGCGCGCGGTCGATCGGCGAGCGCTCGGGCGTCGGGTTCACCGAGACGCCGTGACGCGGCATCCGCTCGCCCTGCGATCAGGTGAGCGGATGCCGCGCGCGGGCCTGGGTCGAGGTCAGTCGGCCTGGTCGGGCTTGCCGCCGAAGAGCATGCGCGCGAGCACGAGCATCATCGTCACGAACCCGGCGACGAAGGCGAGCGGCGCCCAGATCCACCCGGCGGTGAACCCGATGACCGGGATCGCGACGAACGCGACGGTCCAGATGACGGCGCTGTAGATGCCGAACCTGGCGCCGGCGGCGGGGTCCTCCTCGAAGCGGTTGCCGATCGTGGCGGCCTCGCGGTGCTGCTGCACGACCCACGGCTTGTGCCGGTTGGTCTGCGTCGCGCCGAGGTAGCTGAGCGCGCCGATCGAGCCGATCACGAGGGCGCCGGCGAGCACGAGCCAGGCGAGCTCGAGGTGCAGGATCACGACGGGCGTGAAGGCGAGGCCGACCAGCAGCAGGCCGGTCGAGGCGCCGTAGCCGATCGCGCGCCCGGAGGGCATGCGGTGGTTCGTGGTGGTCTCCTGGCTGAGCGCGTCGGCGGTGACCACGCCGAGCGCGAGGCCGAACACGACGGCGAGGCCGACGAGCGCGCCGGTGCCGAGCGCGAGCAGCGGCGTGAGGCCGAGCACGAGCAGTACGAGCGCAGCCGCAGCGATGATCGAGAGCACGACGGTGCGCACGACGAAGCCGGGCTTCGGGCGCACGCGGTTGCGCAGCGCGGCTGCGGCCGCCGACTCGGCGCGGGCGGCGGGCGTCGAGCCGCCGATGCGGCCGGACGGTGCCGATGCGGTGCCCGCGGCATCCGCTGCGGGAGCGAACCCGCCGTCGGCGTCGACGAGTTCGCGCACGTCGCCGAGTTCGTCGACGGCGCGGCGCGCGGCGTCGTGCTGGGAGAGTCCGGATGCCTCGAGCTCGCCCATGCGTGCGAGCAAGTTGCCGCGGATCTCCTCCTTCAGGTCTTGGATGTCGGGCGTGACCTCGATGCCGGAGAATGCCTCGTCGAGCAGTCGGTGCAGGTCGCCGCCGGAGGAGCGGTGGTCGTTCATGTCAGGAGCCCTTCGTTGCTGCAGGCGTGCTGCCCAGCAGGGAGTCGATGATGGTTCGGGTCGCGACCCAGGCGGCGACGTTCTGCGTGAACGCGGCCCGGCCTGCGTCGGTGATGCGGTAGTACTTGCGGCGACCGCCCTGGGATTCGTCGCCCCAGTAGGCCTCGGCGAGCCCGTCGCGCTGGAGGCGCCGGTAGCTCGCGTAGAGGGTCGCCTCCTTGATCTCGTACGCGCCGCCGGTGGCGTCGCGGATGAGCTTGTAGATCTCGAAGCCGTAGCTGTCGTTGCGGCGCAGCACGCCGAGCACGATCGTGTCGGTGTGACCGCGCAGCAGGTCGGCTGCGAAGGCGTCGTCCGGCGTCGCGCCGGAAGCTGTGTCCTTGGTCATGACCAGTACTGTAACAGATCAAATACCTGATGTGAACAATTCACCTTACGGATGTCGCGAGCAGGCGTCTCGGCTCAGGTGGAGGCGCGATGCACGACGGCGGCTGCGGCAGGCGCCGGCGCGGCCGGGTCGGCGGGCAGGCCGAGCACCGTTCGGGCGAGCCGCCGGCCGAACGCCGCCGTGTCGATGCGCACGCTGGTGAGCGCGGGGCTCGAGAACTCGCCGAGTCCCGCATCGTCGAAGCCGATCACGGCCAGGCGGCCGGGCACGTCGATGCCGAGCGTGCTCGCCGCGGCGAGCACTCGCAGCGCGGTCTCGTCGTCGAGCGCGGCGACGGCGGTGACCTGCGGGTGGAGCTCGACGAACTCGGCCAGGCTGCGGCGGTCGTCGTCGACGGTCGGGCCCATGGCGAGCAGGTGGGGCTGCGGCATCCGCAGGTCTTCGAGCACTCGACGTGCGTAGTCGATGCGAAGGTCGGCCAGGCGTGCGAGACCGGCCTCGCCGCGGGCGCCGGGCACGGCGAGTCCGAGGTCCGAGTGCCCGGTGCCGACGAGGTGGCGGATCTGCACCGCGGTGTGCGCGGCGAGGCCCTCGATCCAGCCGCCGTCGGCCTGCTCGGCGTCGGGGGAGTCGTAGATGCGATCGAGGTCGAGCACCGCGCGCGGCGAGACCATGGCGGTCAGGCGGTCGATGTCCTGGGAGCCGGCCCGGTAACGCACCAGAAGCATGTGGTCGAGCCGTTCGAGCTCGGCATCGAGCGCGTCGATGAAGGCCGCGAGGCCGGTGCCGCCGTGCGGCAGGCGCGCGACGTTGAGGATCACGATGCGCGAGGTGCCCTCGCGGAGCGCGCGGGCCGAGCCGTTCGGCACGTACCCGAGCTCGGCGGCGGCGCGGCGCACGCGCTCGCGGGTCTCGGGCGAGATGGTCTCGGTCGGCTTGTCGTTCAGCACGAAGCTCACGGTCGCCTGCGAGACGCCGGCCGCGACGGAGACGTCCTTCATGGTCACGCGCTTGGATCGCATCGGCTTATCCACCTCTCAGCATCCCAGCGTAGACTGCACTTATTCGATTTAGTGATCCGCGACGCGAACCCAGCGCGAGGCGGACGAGAGAGGAATGACGGCGATGAAGTCGGTCATGGTCACCGCGCCCAACACCACCGAGATCGTGGAGGTGCCCGAGCCCACCGCCGGACCGCGCGACGTGCTCGTGC
Source organism: Agromyces sp. CF514 (assembly GCF_900113185.1). Lineage (NCBI taxonomy): Bacteria > Bacillati > Actinomycetota > Actinomycetes > Micrococcales > Microbacteriaceae > Agromyces > Agromyces sp. CF514. The sequence goes on from NZ_FOZD01000001.1 coordinate 2,013,871, forward strand.
GCATCCGCGCGTGCGGCATCTGCGGCAGCGACCACATGTACACGATGTACGGCGGCATCCCGCCGCGGCAGGGCGCGACCCCGCTCGGCCACGAGCCCGCGGGCGAGGTCGTCTACGTCGGCGACGAGGTGCGGGGCGCGCAGGTCGGCGACCACGTCGTCATCAACCCGATGGCCGCGAGCGACGGCATCATCGGCTCCGGCGGCGCACAGGGCGCGTTCTCGCCGTTCGTCGTGCTGTTCGACGCGGTGGCCGGCACGCACTTCCGCGTGATCCCCGACGAGATCCCGTTCGAGGTCGCCGCGCTCAACGAGCCCATGGCCGTCGCCCGCCACGCCGTGAACCGCTCCGGAGCGAAGTCCGGCGAGAAGGCCGTTGTGTTCGGCGCGGGCCCGATCGGCCTCGGCGCGCTGCTCAGCCTCAAGGCCAAGGGCGTCGAGCACGTCGTCGTCATCGACATCCTGCCGACGCGGCTCGAGAAGGCCCTCGCGATCGGCGCCGATGCGGTGATCAACTCGGCCGAAGAGGACGTCAAGGCCCGGCTCATCGAGTTGCACGGCGAAGCACCGCCCGTGATCGGCATCCGCGACGCCCGCCCCGCGACCGACGTCTACCTCGACGCCGCCGGCGCCCCAGTCGTGCCGACCACCGTGTTCGGCCTGGTCAAGCAGGGCGCACGCCTCGTCATTCCGGCCGTGCACAAGAAGCCCGTCGAGGTCGACTTCGGCGGCCTGCTCACCACCGAGATCTCGATCATCATGTCGATGGGCTACCCGACCGAGATCTTCGAGGTCACCGATGACCTCATCGCCAACTGGCGGAAGTACCAGCTCATCATCAGCGACCGCTTCGACATCGCCGACGTGCAGCGCGCCCTCGAGGTCGCCGCGACGCCCGGCGCCGCCGACAAGGTCATGGTCACGCTCGACTGAGTCGGGGCGCGCACGCGGCCGGCCCGCGGCATCCGTCCCGCTGATCGAGCGGATGCCGCGGCCCGCCGTGTGGATAACTTCGCGGTGCGTCGCGGGCAGCACCCCAAGATGGGTCCCATGACCGACCCCGTGCGCACGATCACCGAGCGCGTGCGCGCCCGGGTGCTGCACGAGGGCGTCGATCTCGGTCGCGACGGCTCGGCCGCAGCGCGCTACGCCCGCGAAGAGGTGCGCCGCTACAGCGAGCGCGCGCTTGCCGGCTCCCAGGCCGAACTCCTCGACGAGCTGGCCACCGCGCGCGAGGTCGAGGCCGCGATCACGGGCTACGGTCCGCTGCAGCCGTACTTCGACGACCCCGAGGTCGAGGAGATCTGGATCAACGGCCCGACCCGGGTGTTCGTCGCCCGCGACGGCGTCGCCGAGCTCACGCCGATCGTGCTCGGCGACCGCGAGGTGCGCGAGCTGGTCGAGCGCATGCTCCAGCACAGCGGGCGCCGCGTCGACCTGAGCTCGCCGTTCGTCGACGCCTCGCTGCCCGACGGATCCAGGCTACACGTCGCGATCCCCGATGTCGCGCGCACGCACTGGGCCGTGAACATCCGCAAGTTCCAGCGCCGCATCCGCACCCTCGAAGCGCTGGTCGAGCTGGGCTCGCTCACGGTCGAGGCCGCCGGTTTCCTGCGTGCGAGCGTCGTCGCGGGCGCGAACATCCTGGTCTCCGGCGCGACCCACACGGGCAAGACCACGCTGCTGAACGCGCTCATGTCGTCGGCGCGCAACGACGAACGCGTGATCACGATCGAGGAGACCTTCGAGCTCGACCTCGACGTGCGCGATCTGGTGTCGCTCCAATGTCGCCAGCCGAGCCTCGAGGGCACCGGCGAGATCACCCTCCGACGACTCATCAAGGAGTCCCTGCGCATGCGCCCCGACCGTCTCGTCGTCGGCGAGGTGCGCGAGGCGGAGAGCCTCGACCTGCTCATCGCGCTCAACTCCGGGCTTCCCGGAATGTGCACCATCCATGCCAACTCCGCTCGCGACGCGCTCGCCAAGCTCTGCACCCTGCCCCTGTTGGCCGGCCGCAACATCGACTCGTCGTTCGTGGTTCCGACGGTCGCGACCTGCATCGACCTCGTCGTGCACCTCGGCATCGACGCGGCGGGTCGTCGCAGCGTGGTCGAGATCTCCGCACCGACCGGCGAGTCGTCCGGCGGAGTCGTCGAGGCCGACCCCATCTTCACGACGGTCCGCGGTCGGTTGCGGGCCACCGGGCGACGCCCGAAGCGGCTCGAGAAGTACCGGGCCGCCGGTCTCGTCGCCGACGATGGCGCCGAGACCTCCGAGCCGGGCGCGGTCGGATCCCCGGTCGGCGCCGAGGCTGCGCGCGCGGGCGAGGGCTCCGGCGTGCCCGATGCTCCCGACGAGGACCGCTCGTGAGCCTCGCACTCGGCGCGATGCTCGGCGTCGGACTGCTGCTCGTGCTCGCTCCTCGGCTCTGGCCCGCCAAGCCGGTCTCGGCCGCAGCCGTCGGCGGCTCGGGCGTCGGGCGTCGTATCCGCGATGACCTCGCGCTCGCCGGGCTCGGCCAGGTGCCGATCGCGGTCGTTGTGATCGTCGCGCTCGTCCTGTCGATGGTCCTCGGCGCGGTGGTGCAGTCCGCCATGCAGGTGCCCACCATCACTGCGGTCGCCGCCCTGCTGGGCGCGGCCGCGGTGCCGCTCGCCATCGCATCGCGCGCAGACCGGCGTCGTGCCGCGAACCGCGCGGTCTGGCCCGACGTGGTCGACCACCTCGTCGCGTCGGTGCGCTCGGGAGTGCCGCTGCCCGAGAGCGTCGGCGCGCTCGGAACGCTCGGTCCGGCCCAGACGCGATCGGCGTTCGCGGCGTTCGAGGCCGACTATCGGCGCACAGGCAACTTCTCGCTCTGCCTCGATCGGCTGAAAGCGGTGCTCGCCGATCCGATCGCCGATCGCATCCTCGAGACGCTCCGCATGGCGAGGGAGGTCGGCGGCACCGAGCTGACGACCGTGCTGCGGGCCCTCTCCGGCTACCTGCGTGACGACGCCGCACTGCGCGCCGAGGTCGTGGCCCGGCAGTCGTGGATCCGCAACGCGGCCCGCCTCGGTGTCGCGGCGCCCTGGCTCCTGCTCGTGGTGCTCTCGTCGCGCCACGAGACCATGGTCGCCTACGACTCGCCTGCCGGGGCGGTGCTCCTCGTCGTCGGGGTCATCGTGACCGTGGTCGCATACCAGGCCATGACCGCGCTCGGACGACTTCCCGAGGAGCGTCGATGGTTCCGTTGAACGCCACGGTGCCGCTCGCTGTGCTGCTCGGCGTCCTGTTCGGACTCGGCGCGTGGTTCGCGGTCAGCGCGATCCCGCGCATCGGGCGACCCCGGCTCGCCGAGCGCGTCGCGCCGTACGTCGCCGACTTCTCGCCGGAGGCACGGGCGATGCTGGTTCGCCGCGCAGGAGACCCGACGCCCGTCCTCGGCGTCGTGGTTGGGCCGATCCTCCGCCTGGTGCGTGCGCTGGTGGCGTCCTGGCTCGGCGGCCCTGAAGCGGTGGCCCGTCGGCTGAGGCAGGCGGGCTCGTCCAAGTCGGTCGAGCGGTTCCGCGGCGAACAGCTCGCGTGGGGCGCGACGGCGTTCGCGGCCGCCGCGGTCCTCGCGATGTTCGCGCCCGGATTCGCCACGCTGCCGGTCCCGGTGCGCTTCGCGGCTCCATTCCTCGCAGCGGCATTCGGCGTGCTCGCCCGCGAATGGGCGCTCCAGCGCGCGGCCGTGCGGCGCCTCGCACGCATCTCCGAGGAGCTGCCGACGGTCCTCGAGTTCCTGACCCTCAGCCTGACCGCCGGAGAGGGCATGCTCGACGCCCTCCGTCGCGTCGCCCGGATCGGATCGGGCGAGCTGCCGAGCGAGTTCACGGCGGTCGTCGCCGCGGTCGGCACCGGCGTTCCAGTGATCGACGCGATCACCTCGCTGCGCGACGAGCTCGACCATCCGGCGCTCTCGCGTGCGCTCGACCAGGTGCTCGGCGCCCTCGATCGCGGCGCACCGCTCGCCACCGTCCTCGCATCCCAGGCGGGCGATGCCCGGGATCAGGCCAAACGCACGATCATCGAGCTCGCCGGTCGGAAGGAGATCGCGATGCTCGTGCCGCTCGTGTTCCTGATCCTGCCGGTGACCATCGCCTTCGCACTGCTGCCCGGCTACCTCGTGCTCCAGACGGGCTTCTGATGCCGTCGAACATCGCTTCGTCCACCACGCGCCAGGTCGGCGCGAACGAAAGGAATCCCCATGCGGAAGCACCTCGATCGTCTGTACCGTCGGGCCGCGCGACAGCTGCTCGCGCCGCTCGCGGACGAGCGGGGCGACGTGCCGGGCTGGGTGCTCATCACGCTCATGACCGCAGGACTGGTGATCGTGATCTGGGGGCTGGCAGGCCCGGCGCTCTCGGGTGTGTTCGAGCAGGCGATCGACCGGGTGACGGGCTTCTGACGGGCCCCGACGCGCGAGCCGAGGGTGGGTGTTCGGCCTCGTGCTCGAGGAGTCGTCGGTCTCTGGAGGTACGAGCGTTCCTCGCCGACGAGCGCGGCTCCGCGGTCGCCGAGTTCACGATGGTCGGAGTGCTCCTGACCGTGCTGGCACTCGCCGTGGTGCAACTGGCGCTCGCGCTGCACGTGCGCAACACGTTGCTCGACGCCGCCGCCGAGGGGGCGCGCTTCGCCGCGCTCGCCGGATCGTCGCCCGCAGACGGGGTCGCGCGAACGCGCGACCTCATCGACGCGGCGATCTCGGCCGAATACTCCCGCGACGTGGTCGCGACGACCGCCTCGATCGGGGGAGCGCCGGCGATCGAGGTCCGGGTGCGCTCCACGCTTCCGGTCATCGGCCTGCTCGGGGTCGCGAACGGGTTGGAGGTGACCGGGCATGCGCCGCTCGAGTCGGTCGGGTGACAGTTCGGCGCCGGCGCCGGCGCCGGCGCCGACCGGCCCGGCCCCGGCCGACCGCGTGCGGATCGGTGACGAACGCGGGTCCGCTTCCCTCGAGTTCCTGACCGTGGGACTGCTCCTGCTGGTGCCGATCGTCTACCTCGTGCTGAGCGTGGCGGCGATCCAGGCCGGGGCGTTCGCGGTCGAGGGAGCGGCACGACATGCCGCGCGCATCGCCGCTGACGAAGCCGGGCGTGCGGGCGGTTCCGGCGACGTCGCGCTCGCCGTTCGCATCGCCCTCGAGGACTTCGGCGTCGACCCCGACACCGCATCGGTCTCGATCGAATGCGAGACCGCTGACTGCGCGCCCGGCGATCGCCTCGATGTCACGATCGAGGCCCGCGTCGGCCTGCCGCTCGTGCCCGACGTGCTCGATCTCGGCGGCATGGCGAGCGTGCCCGTCGAGTCCGCCGCGACGCAGACGATCTCGCGGTTCGCGAGCGTCGAGTGAGCGGGGGGTCGCGAGAGGTGCGCCGCCGTCGTCCGAACAGAGGTCGGCCGATCCAGGACGATGCGGGCTCGACGATGCTCCTCACGATCTTCTTCAGCTTCCTCGCGCTCACGATCGTGCTCGTCGTCGTGGCCGCATCCTCGTTGTACCTCGAGCGCAAACGCCTGTTCACGCTCGCCGACGGGGCCGCGCTCGCCGCAGCCGAGGCCTGGAGCCTCGACGAGGTCGAAGTGGGCGACGAGTCGCTCGAGATCGCGCTCGACGATGCCGCCGTCCGCGACGCGGCAGCCGCCTACCTCGATGACGCGGCGGGGCGACTCACCGGCGTCGAGCTCGTGCGGGCCACCTCCCGAGACGGCCGAAGCGCGACCGTGACCCTCCGCGCCGTCTGGACGGCGCCACTGCACACCGAAGTCCTGCCGCTCAGCGTGCCGATCGAGGTCACCACGACGGCACGCTCCGTCTTCCACTGACCTCGGCCGGGGCGCCGGTCGCCACCGACCCCGTCGCGTGCCCGCAGGCAGCGCTCGCGATCGCGCCATACGATACGTCGCAGTGAGCATCCACACCGAATCCACTCCCGACCGAGGCCACAGGCGCGAGTCGCCGCGCCGTGCCGTCGCGCGCGAAGGGTTCGGCTGGGCGTTCGCGCTCGCGATGGCCGTGCTCGTCACGGCGCACATCGCGACCACGCGCGACGAGCTCGTGTTCGTCGACGCCGACTCGATGTTCAATGCGCTCGTCGTGCACTCGGTCGCGTCGGGAGCCCCGCAGGACTGGGCGCTCTCGCCGGTGCTCTTCGTGCCAGAGGTCGTGTCATTCGCCGTGGTCTCGTTGGTCACCCCCGACCTCCACTCGGCGCTGATCGTGAGCTCGGCACTGAACTTCGTCGCGCTCTACGGCGCGTTCCGCGTCGCATCCGGCAGCCGGCTCCACGCGACCGCACCGATCGTCGGGGCAGTTGCCGGGTACGCCGGATTCTGCGCGATCGCCCTGCTCGAGGCCGGCGGCGACCGCAACAGCATGCAGCTCGCGAGCTTGCTCGGCACGACCACGTACTACAGCGCGACGGTGATCGCGGCGGTCGTCGTCGTGGGCCTCGTGCGACGGGCGCTCGATTCCGGGCGGTTGCGCACCCGAGTCTGGCTGCCGCTCGCGGCGGTCGTGGCCGTCTCGGCGTTCAGCAACCCGCTCATCGTCGTGTGGGCCGTCGCCCCGGTCGCGCTCGTGCTCGTCGCGCTCATGATCCGGAACCGGGGGCGGATGCCGCGGCGAACGCTGCCGTCGCCCACGCTGCATGCACAGGCGCTGCTCGTGCTCGCCGGGGCATCCGCTGCCGGCATCGTCGCTCGCACGGCGCTCGGCGACCTCATCGTGGCCCAGTCGAGCGAGTACCTCAAGGACGGCAACCAGCTCACCGCCTTGGGCGACCTGCTTCGGGCTGCCGCGTTCGAGCTGCAGCGGCCGGGCGGCATCCTCGGCGGCATCGTGCTGCTCGGGCTGACGGTGCTCGCCGTGCTGCTCACGTTCTCGCGCACGGCGTCGGATCAGCCGGGCACCGGCCTGCTCGTCGCCGTCGCGTGGATCGCGCCCGTGGCCTGCACGATCGGCGTCGTGCTGCTCGGCAACCCGTCGCCGCGCTACCTGCAGCCGTGGGTGTTCGCCCCGGTGCTCGTGCTCGCGTGCCTCGCGGACTGGGCGCCGCCCGGGCTGCGACGCCGGCTGCGGGGCGACGGCGCTGCGCTCACCCGGCGGGGGATCGCAGCAGCGCTGGCCGCGGCATCCGTCGTCATCGTGGTGCTCGGCGGCATCGGCGTCGTGCGCCTGGCGACGACCCCGACCGCGGCGTCATCGGACTCGCTCGCGTGCGTCGTCGACTGGGCGGGCGCGACCGACCGCGACGGCGCCGGCCAGTTCTGGACGATCCGCGCCCCGAAGGCGTACGCCGCCGACCCCGCGATGCTGCTGCAGGTGACGCACGACCTGCATCCGTACGCCTGGCTCGTGAACCGCACCGACTTCGAGGTGCCCTCGGTCTCGTACCTCGTCACCGACTCGCAGAGCGAGGAGTTCGTGTTGCCGGAGGGCGTGAGCCTCGAGGATGCCGCGACCGTCGACTGCGGGCGGTACACGATCCACGACTTCGGTTCGACGGAGATCCCGATCGGCTGACCGCCGGGCGCACGCTGAGCGTCGGTCGGCACGCGCGAAGGCGCGAGCACCCGGTCGGATGCGTTTGACTGGACGCATGACCACCGACCCCCAGGGCCGTGCACGTTTCGGACGATCGACCTCGCGCATCGCGCTCGCCGGCCTCGCCGCCGCCGTGATCTCGCTGCTGCTGCCCGCGATCCCGGCGCTCGTCGTCTCGTTCATCGCCTTCGTGCTCGGGCTCGTCGCGCGGCGCCAGCTGAAGGTCGACCCGGCGACGGGGCCGTCGTGGGTGTCGCTCGTCGCCATGCTGCTCGGCGGCTTCATCTTCGTGACCCAGGGCGCCATCGTCTGGATGGCGGGCTTCTCGGGCTGACGCGCCGAGCCGCGGCATCCGTTCGACCGACGTTCTCGCGTCGAACCCGGCGCGACTAGGCTGGGGGAGCCATGTTGGATCTTGACCTCACGCAGGAGATCGCCGCGCTGCGCTCCACCTTCAGCGATATCAGCGCCGTCGTCGACGTCGAAGCCGTCAAGGCCGACATCGCCCGTCTGTCCGAGGAGGCCGGCAAGCCCGACCTCTGGGACGACCCCGCCGCCGCGCAGAAGGTGACGAGCGCACTCAGCCACCGGCAGTCCGACCTCAAGCGCATCACCGACGTCGAGCAGCGCCTCGACGACCTCGACGTGCTCGTCGAACTCGCCCTCGAGATGGACGATGAAGACTCGGCCGCCGAAGCGCGCGCCGAGCTCGCCGCCCTCGAAGAGGTCATCGGCCAGCTCGAGGTGCAGACCCTGCTCGACGGCGAGTACGACCCGCGCGGCGCGGTCGTCACGATCCGTTCGGGTGCGGGCGGCGACGACGCCACCGACTTCGCCGAGATGCTCATGCGCATGTACCTGCGCTGGGCCGAGCGGCACAAGTACCCCGTCAAGGTCATGGACACCTCGTACGCCGAGGGCGCCGGCATCAAGTCGGCGACCTTCGAGATCGACGTGCCCTACGCCTACGGCACGCTCTCGGTCGAGGCCGGCACGCACCGCCTCGCGCGCATCAGCCCGTTCGGCTCGGCCGACAAGCGCCAGACGAGCTTCGCCGCGGTCGAGGTCATTCCGGTCATGGAAGAGGCCGTCGAGGTCGAGATCCCCGAGAACGACATCCGGGTCGACGTCTTCCGTTCGTCGGGCCCGGGCGGGCAGTCGGTCAACACGACCGACTCGGCCGTGCGCCTCACGCACATCCCCACCGGACTCGTGGTCTCGATGCAGAACGAGAAGTCGCAGATCCAGAACCGTGCAGCGGCCATGCGCGTGCTGCAGACGCGACTCCTGCTCCTCAAGCGCGAAGAAGAGGCCGCGAAGAAGAAGGAGCTCGCCGGCACCATCACGGCGAGCTGGGGCGACCAGATGCGCTCGTACTTCCTCTACGGCCAGCAGCTCGTGAAGGACCTGCGCACGGGCTACGAGGTCGGCAACCCGGCCTCGGTGTTCGACGGCGACCTCGACGGTCTCATTGCCGCGGGCATCAAGTGGCGCAAGCGCAAGGACGACGACTAGGCGTCGCAGTCGGGCCAGACGGGCGGCTCACCGAGCGGCCGATCGTGGCGGCCGTGAGCGCATGTGCCGGCCGACCCGGCCGAGGATGCGCATGAGCTCATCACGGTCGTGCGCGTCGAGCGAGTCGACCAGGAGCTCGCGAACGATCTCGACGTGACCCGGGATCACGCGTGACAGCAGTTCCGTGCCCGCGCGCGTGAGCGAGACCTCGACGCTGCGCTCATCGTCGACGGACGGCTCGCGGGCCAGCAGGCCGGCGTGTTCGAGTCGGCCCACCTGATACGTGAGTCCGCTGCGGCTGTGCACGAGCCGGTCGGCGAGATCGGTCATCGTGCGGGGGGTCTCCGCGGGTTCGCCGAGGGTCGCGAGGATCTGGAACTGGGTGAAGCTCAGGCCGCCGTCGACCTTCAATTGCCGCTCGACGCCGTACTGCAGGAGCGCGCTCACCTCGAGCAGCGCGAAGTAGACGCCGAACTCGGCGGGCAGCCCCGGCGGCACCTGCTGCGCGGGCGATTCGTGCTGCGGGGGCGATTCGTGCTGTCGGTGATCGCGGGCTGCGTCGGACATACGCACATTCTACGAACGATTTGCTTCGAATCAGAAATAAATCACGCACTGCGCTCGTTTCGAATGATGACCAGTTTGGTTCGAATTCGAAGGAGTTACCATGACGACCGCCGAGTCCCTCTGGACGCCGACCACCCTCGGCAGCATCGCGCTGCCGCACCGCCTGGCGATGGCGCCCATGACCCGAAGCCGCGCCTCGGCCGACGGGCGCGTGACCGACCTCACCCGCGCCTACTACGCCCAGCGGGCATCGCTGGCCATGCTCATCACCGAGGGCACCCAGCCTTCCGAGGACGGACAGGGCTACCTCTCGACCCCCGGCATCCACACCGAGGCGCAGGCAGAGGCGTGGGGACGCGTCGCTGACGCGGTCCACGAGGCCGGGTCGTCGCTCGTGATCCAGCTCATGCACGTCGGCCGGATCGCGCACCCGGCGAACACGACGCACGCCCGGATGCCGCTCGCACCCTCGGCGATCGCCGCCGCAGGCGACATGTTCACCGCCTCCGGCCCGCAGCCCATGCCCGTGCCCAGGGCGATGACCGAGCACGACCTCGCCACGACGATCGCGGACTTCCGGCGGGCCGCGCGACTCGCGGTCGACGCCGGCGCCGACGGCGTCGAACTGCACGGCGCCAACGGGTACCTGCTGCAGCAGTTCGTCAGCACCAACGCGAACCGGCGAACCGACGGGTACGGCGGCGACATCGCCGGCCGCATCCGATTCCCGCTCGAGGTCGCCGCGGCCGTCGTCGACGAGATCGGGGCTGACCGGGTCGGGTACCGCATCAGCCCCGGCAGTCCGCTCGGCGACATCATCGAAGCGGATGTCGCGGACGTCTACGGTGCGCTCGTCACGGCACTCGCGGAGCTCGACCTCGCCTACCTGCACGTCGTGCACCTCGGGGACGAGTCGCTGGTCCGCGACATCCGCTCCCGGTGGTCGGGCGGGCTCGTGCTGAACCGCGCGGGCGCCGACCTCGAGCGCCGAACACAGGACCTCGAGGACGGGCTCGCCGACGTCGTCAGCGTCGGCGCCCTCGCGCTCGCCAACCCCGACCTCGTCGAGCGGATCCGCGCCGGCGAGGCCATGAACGAACCCGACCGCGCCACGCTCTACGGCGGCGACGAGCGCGGCTACACCGACTACCCGCGGCTCGCAGCATGAGCCGCCGACCGAGCCATGCCGACCGGCCCGACCAGCTGCACCAGACCGACCAGCTCCACCAGACCCAGAGAGGAACGCTCATGCGCGCCATCCAGTTCTCCACCTTCGGCGGCCCGGCCGTGCTGAGCGCCGTCGACGTCCCACGTCCGGTCGCCGGGCCGGGCGAGGCGCTCGTGGGCGTCGCGGGCACGACGTTCAACCAGGTCGACGCCGCGATCCGCTCGGGCTTCATGCAGGGGGCCTTCCCGATCGCCCTGCCGCACACGCCCGGCATCGACGTCAGCGGGACCGTCGTCGAGGTCGGCACCGGGGTCGGGGGCGAGCTCGTCGGCCGCGACGTCATCGCGTTCCTGCCCATGACCGCGCCGGGTTCGGCGGCCGAGTTCGTCATCGTGCCGGCGGCACTCCTCGCCACGGCGCCCGTCTCGATCCCGCTCCCGGATGCCGCGGCGCTGGCGTCGAGCGGACTCACCGCGTGGCAGGCCGTCGCCGAGCACGCCGAGGTGCGCGCAGGCCAGCGCGTGCTGGTGAACGGCGCGGGCGGAGGCGTCGGCGGGTTCGTCGTGCAGCTCGCGGCACGTGCCGGCGCGACCGTGATCGCGACCGCGGGTGCGCGCAGCCGAGCCGCCGTCATCGCGCACGGCGCAGCCGAGGTGATCGACTACACGGCGACCCCCGTTCCCGATGCCGTGGAAGGCCCGGTCGACGTCGTCGTGAACCTCGTGCGCACGACCCCCGACGAGACGGCAGCCCTCGTGGCGCTCGTGAAGCCGGGCGGGGCGTTCGTCTCCACGACGACGCCGGGCATCGCCGAAGGCGCCGGCATCCGCGTGTCGAGCGTCTTCGCCAGAAGCGATGCGGAGCAGCTCGCCCGACTCTCGGAGCTCGTCGACGCGGGCGAGCTCGAGATCGACGTGAGCGAGCGGCATCCGCTGGCAGATCTCCCGCTCGTGCACGCGCGCGGTGCCGCCGGCGAACTGCGCGGCAAGGTGGTGCTCGCCCCCTGACGGAAGCCGGGTGAGTCATCGCACCCGAACGGCCGACCCTTCGAGAGGTGCCGGCCGTTCGCGCGTGATCGGCGCGCGTGATCGCTCAGTCGAGCAGGTGCTCCAGCGCCCGGCCCATCCAGTCCGCCCGCACCGCGGCATCCGTGATGCCCTCGAAGCCGAAGCCCGCGAGCAGCGACTGCGGGGTGGCCACGACCGCGGCCTCCGGGAACCCGCCGGCCGTCGTGCGGATGAACGTGTTCGGGTTCGGCGCGCTGCCGGCGGGCGGGCCGCCGAGCGTCCAGCCGCCGAGATCCGACTCGAACGAGGTCGAACCCTGGCCGGTCGACACCTCGACATCGTCGAAGAACACTCCGAGGCCCTGCGTCGACCAGTCGCTCGCGTACGACAGCGCCACCTCGACCTGGCCGCCCGCGTAGGCGCCGAGATCCACCGTCCACTGCCGCCACCCGCCGGAGTTGCCGGATGCCGCATTCCACGAGCCGGTCGAACCGGTCGGGCTGCACGTGCCGTCGCCGTTCACCGTCTGGTAGTGGTCGAGCTGCGGGTGCAGCTCGTTCCACCCTGCCGGGCAGCTCTCACCGGTCGACTGCGACGTGTTGCCGTTGAGGTCGGGCAGCGTCGTCCAGTCGTCCTGGCCTGGCGTGTGGGCCTCGACGAAGGTGAAGTCCCAGTCCGCCTCGGTGTCGTGCGACGACCAGAACGACAGCGTCGCGCCGCCGGCCGGCACGTCGATCGTGCGCGTGACCTGCTTGTACGAGACATCCCCGAGCTGCGAGTACACGTAGGAGTCGCCCGTGCGCGGCTCGAAGGGGCCGCCCTCGCGATCCCAGCGGGCCGCGACCGAGCTCTCGAACTGCGGATACGTCGCCGGGTCGAGGATGCCGCTCGTCGTGATGAACGAGTTCGTGTGGTCCTGGTTCTGGGCGCTGTCGGCGCCGTTGAACGTCCACGAGAGCCCGCCGAACGGCTCGTCGACGCCGAACGCGTCGAGCACGGCGCCGTTGTCGTCGAGCCCGGCCGAATCGACCGCGACGTAGCCGCCGAACCAGTACTGGAGCACGTCGTTCACCGAGTCGCCGGAGCCGCCGAGCGGCTTGCATCGGGCCAACACCGCCGGGTCGGCCTGGCACTGCGCGTTGGCCGACGTGGGGTCGAAGAAGTACGAGGCCGACGCGTACTGGGTGCCCGCCCAATCGCCCGTGTAGAGCACCCTGCCGCCCTCGTTCATGAAGTCGCGGACGTTCAGCAGTTCGTCCATCGCGAGGCGCGAGGCGTTGCCGGCGCCCCAGCCCGGCTCACGCGTGATGATGTCGTCGCCCGTGTACCAGACGACCGCGTCGTAGTGCGAGAGCACGCCGAGCGCGTCGGCGGCGACCCGCCCCGCGGCATCCACGTCGTAGACGTCGTAGGCGACGCCGTTCGCGTCGAGCGCGTCCGTGTACGAGGCGAGGTACTTCGGCGCGGTCGTGCCGGCCTGCACCGGTGAGGCGCCCGTGTAGTCCTCGGACGCGAGCACCAGTACGTCGGCCTTCGATTCCGAGACGGCCTGATAGGTGAACGAGTTGCTCTTCGTGCGCCCGCTCTCGAACCACACCTTGACGGAGTCGCCGGGGCTCGTACCCCGGACGACCCCGCTCATCACGTGGTAGTACACGTCGGTCGCGCCGCCGTAGCGTTCGCCGCCCTTCCATTCGGAGGTCGGCGCGCTTCGGGCCCTGCCGCCGTTGATCGAGTACTTCACGGTGACCTTGCCGAGGCTCCGCTTGGCGAGCACGCGCACCTCCTGCGGGTCGCCGAACGAGTACTGGAACGTGAAGTTCGACTGCGGCAACCCGACCTTGTAGTCGTCGTCGCTCTGGAGGTAGAACGCCTTCGTCTTCGCCCCGAGATGCGACACCGGGTTCGCCGGGTCCTTGGCCGACTTCGCGACATCCGTCGAGAACGGGAGGATCCGCTCGAACTCGGCCTGCACCTGCGCCTCGTCGTCGGGGAACACGAAGCCGCCGCCGCCGTCGCCCTCTCCGAGTTCGGGCGTCCACGAGAGCGTGCCGCGCGACACGTGCGCGAAGTCGGTGGTCTCGCCGTTGGTCACGTACAGCACGTCCGACGAGAGGCCCGGTTCGAAGCCGTCGACCGCCGGGCTGTCGAGGTTGCCGGACAGGGCGGTGTAGATCGGGTCGTCCGCGGTAGGCGTGGCGGTCTGCCATCCCTCGGGGTAGAGCAGGTACTGGCCGAACGAGTGGTAGTTGACCTGGAACTCCGGCTTGGCTCGCTTGAACAGCGCCATCATCGCCTTCGTCTCCGGCTCGGAGCCCGCCGACGGGCCCCGGTAGGTCTCGCTCACGGCCTGCGCCGAGGAACCCTCTTCGTCGTACGCGAAGTGCTCGGGGAAGTTGCGGTTCGGGTCGACGCCGTCGCCGCGGTTCACCTCGCCGTTCCCGTCGTTGTCGCGCAGGTTCTTGCGCCAGAGCCGTTCGTGGTCGAACGTGTACTGGTAGCCGTCGGGGTTCGCGACGACGAGGAACCAGAGCTCGGTCGACTTCAGCAGGTTGCGCACCGACCTGTCGTTCGCCCGCCACCCGTCGACGTACCAGTTCAGCAGCCGGCGGTTGACCTCGGTCGAGATCCACTCGCGTGCGTGCTGCGTCGAACTGAACAGCGCGGCGGGACGGCTGCCGTCGGCCTGGCCGCGAGCGCCCTGCGTGAGCTTCAGCGCGATGATCTCGCGGCCTTCGTAGGTGTGTCCGAGCACCACGAGCTTCACGAGTTGCGGGTTGTCCTTCGCGAGCCGGTACAGCTCGTCGCGGATGCCGCCCTGCTCGTCCCACGACCGCCAGACGTCGTAGCCCGAGGCGGCCTGCGCCTCGGCCTGCTGGCGCGCGGACAGGCCGTCCTTGCCCTGCTTCACCTTCACGTCGACGCCGCGTCTGGCAAGCCCGTCGGCCTCCTCCTCGGTGAGGACGAGATCCATCGAGACGCCGTCGACGGTGGCCTCGGTCGCGGCGACGTCGTAGCCGGCGTCGGCGATCTCCGCGGCCTGCGCGGCGTCGACCTCCGCTCGATAGATGTCGAGCGAACCGTCGTCGCTCGGCGCGGCCGCCGCACCGAGGGGACTCAGCATCGCGGCGGCGACGGCGAGCCCGACGGTGCCGACGGCGAGGCGCTTCCAGGTGGATCGGGTTCCAGGCATGACGACCCCTTCGGCCCGGATTCCGGCAACCAGCGGGAGGTGGTGACGACGTCGTTGTCCGTACCCCTGTGTTCGCCACGCTTCTGGCGCTCCGCGGACCCTACGGCACAGGATGGTGGCGCATCGCGCCCGCGTCAAGGGCTACCTGAGGTTTCCTCGGGTGAACGGTGCAGGGATTCGCGGTGTCGCTGCCCGCATTCGAGCCGTTGATGCTTAGGCTCGAACGCGATGATCCGCTTCGACTCCGTCACCAAGACCTACCCCGGGCAGGCGAAGCCCGCGCTGAACGACATCGGCGTGGAGATCCTCCGCGGCGAATTCGTGTTCCTCGTGGGCGCATCGGGATCCGGCAAGTCCAGCTTCCTGCGGCTGATCCTCAAGGAGGAGAAGCCGTCGAGCGGCACGATCCACGTGCTCGGCCAGAACCTCGGCTCGATCTCGAGCCGCAAGGTGCCGTACTTCCGGCGCGACCTGGGCGTGGTGTTCCAGGACTTCCGGCTGCTGCGCGACAAGTCCGTCTACGAGAACGTCGCCTTCACGCTGCGCGTGATCGGCAAGTCGCGCGGGTACATCCACACGGCGGTGCCCGAGACCCTCAAACTCGTCGGCCTCGACGGCAAGGGCAAGCGCATGCCGCACGAGCTCTCGGGCGGTGAGCAGCAGCGCGTGGCCATCGCGCGCGCCATCGTGAACAAGCCCCAGATCCTGCTCGCCGACGAGCCGACCGGCAACCTCGACCCGGTCACCTCTGCCGGCATCATGACCCTGCTCGAGCGCATCAATGCGGGCGGCACGACGGTCGTCATGGCCACGCACGAGGCCGGCATCGTCAACGAGATGCGCCGCCGAGTGATCGAGCTCTCCGCGGGCGACATCGTGCGCGACGAACGCTCGGCCGGCTACGGCGCCGTGCAGGGCACGCTGCCCGTCGACGACGACACGGCTGCCGCAGCGGCAGCCGTCGCCGCGGCCGAGGCGGCATCGGCCGCGCTGGTCCACGAGCAACGCGAACGCGAGGCCGCGGCGGCCGACGCGGCTCCCGCCGCGAAGTCGAAGCGCGCCGGCCGCTCGAAGAAGCGGGCCGCGGCCGAGCAGCCCGAGCCCATCGTGCCCGCACCCGAGACCCCGCCGACCGTGACCGCGGCCGCGCCCAAGGTGACCCCCGAGATGATGCAGCAGAGCCAGCCGCTCTACGTCGAGCCCGAGGCCACCGACGAGGTGACCGACGCCGCGGCCGAGATCACGGCCGCCGCGACCGCGTCGATCGAGATCCCGCGGGGTTCGACGGGCGGCGAGCCCGAGGCATCCGGTGACGGAGGCGAACCCGGCGACGATGCGGCATCCGGAACCACCGCCGCGACGGACGCGCCGGCCGACGTCAAGCAGCACCTCACGCTCGCCGAACGACTGGGGTTGCGAGCCCCCGGAGGCCCGCGCGAGGGCGACGACGACCAGGAAGTTGGCCCGACGCGATGAGGTTCGGACTCGTGCTCGCCGAGGCCGGCAACGGCCTGCGGCGCAACATCACCATGGTGGTCTCGGTCGTGCTCGTGACCTTCATCTCGCTGACCTTCGTCGGCACCGCCGCGCTGCTGCAGTTGCAGATCGCCCAGATGAAGAACTACTGGTACGACCGCGCCCAGGTCGCGGTCTACCTCTGCACGTCGGTCTCGACGGCCGCGGGCTGCGTCGACGGCGAGGCCACGGTCGAGCAGAAGGACGCGATCGAGGCGCAGCTGACCTCCGACACGCTCTCGCCGTTCATCGACGAGTACTACTTCGAAGACCACCAGCAGGCGTACGAGAACTTCCAGGAGCAGTTCGCGGGCACGCCCGCGGCCGACTACGTGACGCCCGAGGTGCTGAACGAGACGTTCTGGGTGAACCTCGTCGACCCCTCGCAGTCCGACGTGCTCGTCGAGGCCCTCGCGGGTCTCGCGGGCGTCGAGCAGGTCGTCGACCAACGGCGCTACCTCGACCAGATCTTCGACGTGCTGAACGCCGCGAGCTACACGGCCATCGCGGTCGCCGCGATCATGCTCGTCGCCGCGGCGCTGCTCATCGCGACGACGATCCGGCTGTCGGCGTTCTCGCGTCGGCGGGAGCTCGGCATCATGCGGCTCGTGGGCGCCTCGAACCGCTTCATCCAGACGCCGTTCATCCTCGAGGGCGTGTTCGCGGGACTCATAGGCTCCGTGCTCGCAGGCGGGGCGGTCGTGGCGATCGTGCACTTCTTCGTGCAGGGCTACCTCGCGGAACGACTGTCGTTCACGTTCGTCGACCTCGGTGACGCGCTGCTCGTGGTTCCGCTCCTGATCGTGGTCGGCGTGCTGCTCGCGGCCCTGTCGGCCGGCATCGCGATCAGGCGGTACCTGCGCGTCTGAGCGGATGCCGCGGCATCCGTCGTGCGTGACTGCCGGTCGGTCTCGACCGCCGGTCGTCGCAGGTGCCGAACGGTGCGCCCGCGTGCACTAGAGTGAAAGGCTGCTCCGGATGCCGGGGCATCCGTCGAGCAGAAGGAGCATGCCGTGCCCAGGGAACGCGGTCAGAAGGTGGTGGCGACCAACCGCAAGGCGCGCCACGACTACACGATCGAGGACACCTACGAGGCGGGCATCGTGCTCTGGGGCACCGAGGTGAAGTCGCTGCGCGAGGGCCGGGCATCGCTCGTCGACGGCTACGCGTTCATCGACGGCGGCGAGATGTGGCTCGACGCGGTGCACATCCCCGAGTACACCGAGGGCACGTGGAACAACCACGCGCCGCGGCGCAAGCGCAAGCTCCTGCTGCACAAGCAGGAGATCGTGAAGATCAGCCAGCGCACGGCGCAGGGCGGGTACACCCTCGTTCCGCTGCGCATCTACTTCTCCGACGGCAGGGCGAAGGTCGAGATCGCGGTCGCCAAGGGCAAGCGCGAGTACGACAAGCGCCAGGCGCTGCGCGAGAAGCAGGACAAGCGCGAGGCCGATCGGGCGATCTCGAGCCGGCGCCACCTCGGCGAATAGCGGTCGGTTCGCGGCGGGCTCCCAGTCGCACCTCCGGTGCCGCGGAGTAGGCTCGACGCGATGAAGACTCCGACGCGCATCCCGGTTGCCGGCACCTACAACTTCCGCGACGTCGGGGGGCTTCCCGCCGCCACCGGAACGGTGCGCGACGGCGTGCTCTACCGCTCCGACGGGCTGTACCGCATCGGCGACGAGGGCCGCGAGCAGCTCCGCGAGCTCGGCGTCGGCATCATCATCGACCTGCGCGACGAGAACGAGGCCGCGCGCATGCCCGACGACATCGACGGCCTCGACGTCGAGGTGCTGCGCCTGCCCGTCTTCGAGGGCTCCGGCGCCTCGCAGGGCACGGCGGGCATCTCGCTCGAGGCGCTCTACGACCGCATCGTGACGATGCACGCGCCGATCGTCGTCGATGCCGTGCGCGAGATCTCGAGTGCCGGCGAGCGCTCGGTGCTGGTGCACTGCACGGCCGGCAAGGACCGTACCGGCGTCGTCGTCGCGATCGCCCTGCTGGCGGTCGGCGTCGATCGCGAGGCCGTCATCGACGACTACGCGCGCACCGAGGGCAACCTCGCGGGCGAGTGGCTCGAAGAGATGATCGAGCTCATCGGGCGGTACGGCGTTCCCGACAGCCCCGCGCTGCGCACGCTCATGGGCGGCAGCCCGCGCGAGGCCATCGAGGGCGCCATCGAGACCGTCGAGCGGGCGCACGGCTCGGCACGCGAGTACCTGCTCGCCTCGGGCCTCTCGCTCGACGAGCTCGCACGGCTCGAGCGTCTGCTGGTCGCTGCCGACTGACGCGACCCCGGATCACCCCAGTCCGAGGAAGAACTCGACCGCCGCGAGCGGACCGTCGAGGTCCTGCGTGGTGCCGCCCATGATGCGCGGTTGCGAGTACTTCGGGTTGGGCACGACGTGGCCGCCGCCCTCTACCGCGTAGAGCACGACCGGAGCAGCGGTGTCCGCACCGTAGACCGTGCGGGTCACCTCGCCGTCTTCGGTCTCGACGCCGTCCTTCACCCTCGTGACGACGGGTTCGGCGGTGATGCCGTTGCGCTCGGCCCAGAGGCGCGCCGAATCATCCGCGGAGTTGACCATGCCGAGGTCGGTGCCGAAGGCGCTCGCCTCGCCGCCGGTGAAGGGATTGATCGGGTCGGCCGTCCCGAGCACGAACATCGCGGCCTCCGGAGTCGTCGAGTCGGTGCACGAGAAGTTCGAGGCCTCGGGATACGCCGCCGCGAACGCCGCGAACGCCTTCACGAGGTCGGGCCGTTCGGCGCCGAGGCGCATCGAGAAGTGCCCGCCGTTCGAGAGCCCCGTGGCGAACACGCGCGAGCGGTCGATGCCGTACTCGGCCTCGGTCGCGCCGATGATCGCCTCGGTGAATGCGACGTCGTCGATGTCGTCGAGGCGAGCCGGGTACGGCGTCGAGGTGCGGCAGTCGTGCCACGTGTTCCGGTAGCCGTCGGGGTAGACCGCGATGAAGCCCCGCTCGACGGCGAGCTCGTCGAATCGGTAGCCGGTCATGGTGCGCATCTGGGCGCCGTTCGCGTTCGATCCGTGGAACGCGAGGATCATGGGGGCGTCGGCGGGCAGGTCGTCGGGCACGACGGTCGTGTACGTGCGCTCGAGGCCGTCGACCGTGAGCGCGTGGGTCTCGACCGTCGCCGCGAGTTCGGGCTCGGCGGGCATGGGCGAGTAGAGGAACCACGCGCCGAGCGCGCCGACCACGAGCGCCAGTCCGCCGATGACGGAGGCCGTGATGACGAGTGCGCGCTTGAGGCGGCGCTTCCGGGGCTTCGCCGTCGGGGTGGCGGGCGAATCGGCCGTGGGGGTGGACGTGGCCATGCTGCTCCTTTGCAGTGCGTCGGTGGGCGCCGATCACAATACCAAGTAGCGCGCGGTTTTCAATTCCGCGTCGGGTGCGCGCCGTCGACGCCTGCCGATCAGGCCGGTTCGGCCACGAACCTCGCGTCGACGGATGCCTCGATGACGAGCTCCTGCGGCGCGAACTCGGTTGCTGCGGGGCCGCCGACATCTGCCGCGGCGCGCATCATCATGGCCTTCGGCATGGGCGAGGGAGCCGAGCCGAGCAGCCCGTGATCGGTCACCTCGACCGCGACCGGGGTGCCGAGCCCGAGGGCTGAGGCGTATACGCCCGCCTTGGCGACCGCATCGGCGATCGCCGCTCGCTGGGCGGATTCCCGGGCGCGCGTGCGCGAGGCATCCGTCAACCGCCAGTCGATGCCGCCGACCGTGAGCTCGGCTGAGCCGGTGACGACGCCGAGCCACTCGCCCAGCCGGTCGAAGTCGCGGAAGACGACCTCGACGTCGGCGCTCGCCTCGTGCACGAGGGGCAGCTGACGGCCGTCGGCGTTCCACGGCCGATGGGACCACACGCGCAGCTGCGGCGCCGACCAGGTCTCGAGGGCTCCGGATGACTCGAGCTCGCGCACGGCCGCGAGCAGGCGTTCGTGCGCCGCACCGGTGCGGGCGACGACCTCGTCGCGAGCCTCGCCCGAGCTGCCGACGGAGAGCGGCACTGCCGCGAGCTCAGGAGCGACGCGGGATTCGGCGCGCCCGGTGACGGTGATGGCGGTCTGCATGGGTCCCCCTCTTCGACATGCCCAGCCTAGGCCGAGGTGCGGACACCGGAGGGGTGGCGGCGGCGCCCGACCTGCTCGGGCGCCGCCGCCGGCTCAGACGGGCAACCGTGCCGGGAGCGCCCCGGCCCGGTCGAACAGCCGCTCGAACACCACGCCGCGATCGAACTGCAGGGCGTGGGCACGCGCGGCGACCGCACGTTCGGCACGCTCGGCGGGCGTGCGGGCGAGTGCCGCGTCGATCGCCGCGGCGATCGCGTCGGGGTCGTCGACGGGCACGATCGCGGCGTGATCGCCGACCGCTTCGATGATGCCGCCCGTGTCGGTCGTGATCACCGCGCCGCCGCCCGCGAGCATCTGCTCGGCCAGCGCGATGCCGAAGGTCTCGACGAACTCCGGACGCGGCTTGCTCGGCAGCACGTAGGCGGCGCAGCCGGCCATGAGGTACGGCTTCTCGGCGTCGTCGACGTCGTCGAAGAACACGATGCGGTCGGCGATGGGCGAGGCGGCCGCGAACGCTCGGAGCGCCTGCTCCTCGGGCCCGCGACCAACGATGACGAGCTTCAGCCGCTCGTTCGCGCCCGTGCGCTCGAAGCCCGTGATGAGGTCGTCGACGCCCTTCGCCTTCGTCAGGCGCGAGAGGAACAGCACGTAGCCGTCGCGTTCGAGGCCGCGCACCGCGAGCGTCGCCTCGATGACGGCCGGATCGAGGTCGAGATACGCCGACGTGTCGATCGCCGGGTACGAGATCTCGATGCGCTGGCGGCACTGCTCGGCGAACGCGGTGCCGTGCACGGCGTCGATCTCGGCCGCCGACGAGACGATGAGCTCGCGCGTGTACTCCGAGACCGCCACGCAGTGGTCCTGCGAGAGGTAGCTCGACAGCACGTGCGCGGCCGCGCCGAAGCGACCCTCCTCGACGCACGAGCGCACGACGTTCGTGACATCCGACCCGACGGCCTCGGCGATCGTGGTGACGTTGACCGGGAGGCCCGTGTTCCACGCGGCGCGCACGGCGTCGGCCACGGCGATGGTGTGCGGGCTCAGGTACAGCGAGAGGCAGACCGTCGGAACGCCGTCGGTGAACAGCTCGATCAGGCGGCCCGTGATGCCCGCGAGATAGCGGCCGTCGGGCACCTTGTAGTCGCCGACCGGGTCGGGTCGTTCGACGAAGATGCCCTCGCTGTACGGCAGCATCGTGTCGAGCGGTTTCAGCGGCAGGCCCGTCGCTTCGAGGCGTTCGATCGGCCAGGTGATGATGCGCACCTCGTCGAAGCCGCGTTCGATCGCGGCCTCGGCGAGGTTGCGACCCTCGACCGAGTGCCCGCAGATCACGGGGTCGGCGCGATTGACGATGACGAGGCGATTGCGTGGCTTGGTGCTCATGACGGTTCCTTTCAGCGCTGGCGGTCGTGCCGGGTCATCCGCTCGGGGTCGAGGGCGGTCGGGCGTCCGTGCCCCACGCGCCGGGCTCGGGCCCGAGCTCGACGAGTAATCGGCCGCCGCGGTGCACCTCGTCGCCGCGGAGCCACGTGCGATCGATCGGATCGCCGTTCAGGCGGACCGACTGCACGTACTGCGGGGGACCGTCGTGCCGGGGCTCGACGAAGCCCCTCGTCTCGATCGCGAGGTCGCCGCCGCTGAACGCGATTCGGCTCTCGGCATGCGCGGGCGCGTTCACGAGGAACAGGTTCTGACCGGCGACGGGGAACAGCCCGAGCGACGCCCACACGTACCAGGAACTGAGGCCTCCGGAGTCGTCGTTGCCCGGCAGCCCGCCCCGGCCGGTGCCGAACTGCTGCTGCACCGCGGCGTGCACCACCTCGGCGGTGCGGTCGGGCCGGCCCGCGTAGTGATAGGCCCACGGGGCGTCCATGTCGGGCTCGTTGTTCATGCCCTCGAACCGGCCGAGCGCGTAGCCCGCCGTGATCTCGTCGATGCCCGGTTGGAGCCCTGGCTGTTGCACGGGCTGCGCACCGTAGCCGAAGAATCGGTCGAGCATGTCGACGAATCGCTCGTCGCCGCCCGCGAGATCGATGCGGCCGCGCATGTCGTGCAGCAGGCGGAACGAGTAGTTGTACCGGCTGCCCTCGTAGAACGTCGAATCGACGAGGAGGCCCGTCTCGAGGTCGAACGCGTTGCGCCACCGCGACGAGAGGCCGACGAACTGCTCGACGAGCGCACGGTCGCCGACGCGTTCGGCCACCTTGGACGTGCACCAGTAGCCGAACGCGAGATCGAGCGTGTGACTGATCGGATGCGCGTGCCCGCGAAGCAGGAAGTCCTCTCCGTAGGTGCGCCGGAGGTCGGCATTCATGTGCACGAGTGCCCAGTCCCAGTCGACGCCCGGCAGGTCGAGCTGGCACAGGTCGGCGAGGAACGTCTGCGCGAGCGCGCTGCCCTGCCGCGAGAACCGGTCGCTGCCTCGCGCCATGCGGTAGCCGATCGGGAAGTTGCCCTCCTCCTCGCAGATGGTCAGCAGCGCCGTGCCCAGCTCGATCGCGCGCTCGGGCATGAGCGCGGTGATGAGCGGCAGTTGCGTGCGGTAGATGTCCCACATGGTCGACAGGTCGAACACGAACGGCCCGTCGGTGGGCCAGAACGGGCTCTCCTCTGGTGCGAGGCACGGCTTGATGAGCGAGTGGTAGAGCGCCGTCGAGAACACGGTGTCGCGCTCGGCGCTCGGGGCGTCGACCGCGATCGCCTTCAGCTGACGTCGCCAGGTCTTGCGCGTGCGCTCGCGTCGAGGGGTGAACCGCGAGTCGCCCTCGCCGCAGTCGGCGCGCAGGTTCGCCTTCGCCTGCTCGACCCCGCGCAGCGAGAAGCCGATGCGCACCTCGATCGACTGGCCGGGCTCGCTCGGCCCGGCCCACATGAGCCCGAACGGCCGCAGGGTCGTCGGCCGGATGTGGTCGAACGCGAGGCGCGTGCCGCCCGGCATCAGTCGTCGGTCGTACCAGAGCATCTGCCGCCACGAACTCGCGTCGCACTCGATGTAGACCGCGAGCGGCGTGCCCTCGACGACGATCTCGCCCTGCGCGACGCCCGGACCCACCGACTCGAGCTTGGCCCGCAGCGGGATCGTCTCGCCATAGGGGATGCCGAGACCGCCGAGCGAGAAGTCGATCACGACCCGGGCGTTGCGATGCCGCGGGAAGGTGTACCGGTGCACGGCGCTCTTCGGCCCGACCGTGAGCTCGGAGCGGATGCCGTTCTCGAGCGTCGCCTGGTAGTACCCGGGCTCCGCCGTCTCGTCGGTGATGTCCCACTGGCGGCCGAGCTCGTCGAGCGGCTCGATCATGGGCGTCACCCGGAAGTAGTTGTAGTACTTGCGGATCGCGCCGGTGCCCGACTGCTGGAAATGCGTGAACCCCGAGGCCACGGGGCGATCGTGGATCGCGACCGGCAGTCCCTCGGTGCCGAGGTCGTACCGGCCGTAGCCCGTCGGGTAGGCGCCGGAGTACGCGCAGGCCGAGACCATGCCGAGCGGATACGTCGCACCCGGATGCGTGTTGCCGACCTGCGGCTTCGGCCACCACCAGGTCGCCGCGAGCCCCGTCTGCGCGGGGAGCGCGGTCGCCTCGGTTCCGATGAACGGGTCGACGCGGCCGATCATGCCGGGCATCCTCGCCCCGGCCGGATCTTCGGTGACGCCGGTCGAACGTCGGTCGCGTGCAACGTGGCCATGTGGGGACGCTACGTGCTCGGCGCTCGCCGTAGGTTACGGGCCGATGAACGATGACGGGCGGGCCCGCGGTGCGCGTTCGCCGCGGCATCCGCTCGACGAGGGCCTCGGATGCCGCGGTCGGCCTGAATCGGGAATGACAGCGCCCGCCGACTGTTGTATCCTGTAAGGCCGCGCAACCCTCGGGTTCGGGCGGCATTGGAAACTCCACAGCGTGTGACAACGGCTCGCCGAACCGGTACGACCGGGCGGTGCGACATGGGGATGATCGGTTTCGACATCGTCTGTGTACCCACGAGAAGCGGGCCGAGGATCCAGGGTTATCTCGTAAACGATCTCTGGAAAAAAATAACTGCCAATAAGACGCAGTCTGACTTCGCCCTCGCTGCTTAAGCGAGCTCGATAGTCCGTCAGCCCGGGTTCGTTTCCGCCCCGGTCGCTGGCGTCATCTAGGAAACTCGCTGCACGTCGTCGCCTGAGCGCCGTGTGGGACTTTCTTCAGGCTGGGCCTGTCGACTTAGGTGCCTGTGGCAAAGGTCGGGGCCGAGCAGAACGCTTGCACAGGATGCGCCCGGAGAAGGCGTGGAAACTCAGCGATGGACGGGGGTTCAATTCCCCCCATCTCCACCATCAGCCGTTGTCGCACGTTGTGGAACTCCATGAGAGGCCGTCCTTCGGGGCGGCCTCTCGTGGTCTCGGAGTGCGCGTGGTCAGGCGGCGGATGCCGCGCGCAGCAGTTCGCTCGCGCGATGCACGGCGGGGTTGGTGCGCATCGTGCGCTTGACCCGCATCATGATGCGGCGGCGGGCCGCGGCATCCGTGATCGGGATCATGACCGTGCCGGGCGGCAGGGCGATCGCCCCGAGCCGGGGGAGCACGGTGACCCCGACGCCGGTCGCGACGTAGTCGAACGCGCTCGTGTAGTCGGGCGCCTGGATGCGGAAGCGCGGCGCGAAGCCGGCCGTCGCCGCGGAGGCCATCACGATCTCGCGGCACGGACCGCGACTGTGGTCGTTGTCGATCCACGGCTCGTCGGCGAGTTCGGCGAGGCCGACCTCGGTGCGGCCGGCGAGCGCGTGGCCGGCGGGCACGACCACGACGTAGCCCTCGCCGCGGAGCTCCTCGAGGTCGTACGCGTCGGCCACGCCCTCGCCTGCGGACGGGTCCCGGTCGGCGCGCACGGACTCGGCGACGTACAGCTCGATGTCGGGGTCGCCGGTGAGCTGTCCGCGCAGCTCGATCATCGTGAGCTCGAGCCTGAGCTGCGGGAACTCGCGGGCGAGGGCGGCGACGACCTGCGGCAGCCACGCGCGGTTCGCCGACGAGAACGTTCCGATGCGCACGGTGCCGGTGCGACCCGTGCGCAGGTCGTCGACGACGCCGTCGAAGTCGGCGAGGTGGTCGAGCACGCGCGCGGCCCGTTCGGCGACGGCCACGCCGGCCGCCGTGGGCACGATGCCTCGGCCACGACGCTCGACGAGCGTGAGACCCGTCTCACGCTGGAGTGCGCTGACGTGCTGGCTCACCGCGGACGCCGTGTAGCCGAGCCTCGTGGCGGCCCGATTGATCGAGCCGGTCTGCACGACGGCACGGAACACGGTGAGGCGATGCGGGTCGACCATGGCCCGACACTACAGCGTTGCTACATGAATGCCAATGATCGTTCGCTTGTTCTTCAGCGTGGTCTCGAGCAGGCTTCACCCATGCGCACCACTTCCGCCGAGTCATCCGTGCCCGCACCGACGCTCGTCTCGCCCGCCTCGACCTCGACGACCGGATGGCGCGTGCTCGCCGCGATGGCCGTCGTGCTCGTGCTGTGGGCCTCGGCGTTCATCGCGATCCGGTACGTGGGCGACGCGATCTCACCCGGACCGCTCGCGCTCGGCCGCCAGCTCGTCGGCGCCGCCGCGCTCATCTCGGTCGCGATCATCCGCCGTCCGCCCCTGCCGCGCGGACGCACGCTCGCGCTCATCGCGCTCTACGGCGTGCTCTGGTTCGCGGGCTACACGCTCGTGCTCAACCTCGCCGAACGCCACCTCGACGCGGGCACGGCCGCCATGCTCGTGAACATCGCACCGCTGCTCGTCGCGCTCGCCGCGGGCGCGTTCCTCAAGGAGGGCTTCCCGCGGTCGCTCATGATCGGCATGCTCGTCGCGTTCGTCGGCGTCGTCGTCATCGCCACCGGGGGCGTCGGCGCGCACAGCGATCCGCTCGGCATCGCGCTCGGCATCCTCGCCGCCGTGCTCTACGCGCTCGGCGTGCTCGTGCAGAAGGTCGCCCTGCGCACGGCCGACGCCCTCAGCGCGACCTGGGTGGGGTGCGCGATCGGTGCCGCGGTGCTGCTGCCGTTCCTGCCGCAGGCGGTCGGCGAGCTCGCCGTCGCACCGGCGCCCGCCGTCTGGGCGATGGCGTACCTCGGGGTGTTCCCGACCGCGATCGCGTTCCTGCTCTGGGCGTACGTGCTCAAGCGCACCCCGGCCGGGCTCACGGCCTCGGCCACGCTCGCGGTCCCGGCGATCGTCGTGCTGCTGAGCCGGCTGCTGCTCGGCGAGCTGCCCACCCTGCTCGGCATGATCGGCGGCGCGCTGTGCCTCGCCGGCGTCGCGATCAGCAGGCGGTCGCCGCGGCCTCCGAAGGCCTGAGGGCGCTCAGGGGCGATCGACGGATGCCGCGGCGAGCGACTGGCGTCAGGCCGGCTCGCGTGCGAGCAGGCCGTTCTGGATGCGCTGCACGCCGCCGAACTGCCCGCAGCAGACGCACGCGAACAGCACGGCCCAACCCGCCCACAATGCGGTCTGCGACACGGGCGCGGCGATCACCAGGGCGCGGATCGCCGCCGACGCCGCGAAGACCGCGGCGAGGCCGGCGAGCGAGGACGTGATCAGGCGGGGGAGGAGGTCGCCCGAGTACCCGGCGAAGCGAACCGCGAACCAGTCGCCCCGCCCGGGTGCTCGGCGGCCGTGCGCGTACGGGAGCTCAGCCCAGTACGCGGCCGCCCGCGCGAGCCTGCGCCCGGAGCGGTGCAGCCCCACGAGCAGCACGATGGACGGCACGCCGAAGGCCGCGGCGACCAGGATGACGAACGCGGCGAACACGGCGTCGCCGAGCGGGTCTGCGCCCGACGCGAGCACCTCGATCGCGAAGCTCGTGATGAGCACCGCGACCGCCGCACCCGCCGTGCCGAGCAGTCCGAGCGCCCATCGCGACGTTCGGCCGTAGTCGGCGCGCGTGCGCTCGGCGGCGGCGTCGGCGTCGATCGCGCCGAGCCGTGCGCCGGTGCCGGCCTCCGCCTCGAGCACATCGGGGAGCGTCGCAGGCAGGATCATGCGGAACATCGGACCTCGTCGGGACCGATGCTGCGAGGTCCACGGATCACGCGTCTCCTGTCGTTCGGGCCTGCCTGCCATCGTATGGGTGCCGCCGGGCGCTGCGCTCCGCGTCGAGGCGGCGCAGAGCCGCCGCAGTGCGTTCGACGGACGCGACCCCTTGACACCGGACCGCGATGCACGGAATCGTGGGGATCGCCCTCGACGATGAGAGCGCTCTCACGATGTGAGAGTCAGATGTTCCGGCGGATGCGAATCCGTGCTGGTCGACGAAGATCCTGGAGCGTGACGATGACTTCCCACCCCCGACACATCTGGCGGACCGGCGCGGCGGTCGCCGCGGCCGGCCTGCTGACGGTCAGCCTGACCGCCCTGGCGGCACCGGCCTCGGCCGACGAACCCGTGGGCCTCGCCGGGTCGACGCTCTACGTCGACCCGCTCAGCACCACGCTCGAAGCAGCCCAGACGCTGAGCGGCCAGGCCCGCGCCGACGCCCAGCTGCTCGGGAGCATCCCGTCGGGTTCGTGGATCACGAAGGGCACCCCGGCCGAGGCCCGGGCTGCGGCCGACTCGATCGTCGACCGCGCGACGGCGCGAGGCGAGATGCCGCTGCTCGTCGTCTACAACCTGCCGTTCCGCGACTGCGCCCAGTACTCGGCCGGTGGTGCTGCGGACACGGCCGCCTACGAGGCCTGGGTCGACGGAGTCGCGGCCGGCATCGGCGATCGGTCGGCTACCGTCATCCTCGAACCCGACGGGGTCGGCATCATCCCGCACTACACGACCCTCGACGGCCAGCAGGAATGGTGCCAGCCGGCCGAGCTCGATCCCGCCACTGCGACGTCGGATCGGTTCGCCCAGCTGAACGGCGCCGTCGATCGCCTCAAGGCCGGCGCCGCGACATCCGTCTACCTCGACGGAACCGGCGCGAGCTGGCTGAACGTCGGCGAGATCTCCGACCGCCTCATCAAGGCGGGCGTCGAACGCGCCGACGGGTTCTTCCTGAACGCCTCGAACTACCAGTTCACCGCGAACTCCACGTCCTTCGGCACTTGGGTCTCCTCGTGCATCGCCTACGTCACGCAGGTGAATCCCGGCGCGTTCGGCGACTGCGGCAACCAGTACTGGAACGGCGGACCCGCCAACGGCTGGCAGGGCGTCGCCATGAGCCAGTACGCCGAATGGAGCACCGACGCGGCCGACCCGGCGGCCAACACAGCCGGCGTGGACTCCCGCTACGCGAGCATCCTCGCGGGCGTCGAACCGAGCACGCGCTTCGTGATCGACACCAGTCGAAACGGCCTCGGACCGTGGCAGTATCCGGCGGGCGCCTACCCGGTGCACGAGGACTGGTGCAACCCACCCGCCCGCGGCGCGGGCGCGCTGCCGACCACCGACACCGGCGTGGCGCTCGTCGACGCCTACCTCTGGATCAAGGTGCCCGGCGAATCCGACGGCAAGTGCTACCGCGGCACGGCCGGCCCGCTCGACCCCGCGCGCGGGATCGAGGACCCGGCCGCCGGACAGTGGTTCGCCGTGCAGGCACGAGAGCTCGTCTCGCTCGCCTCGCCCGCCCTCGCCCCGCTCGCGTGCGACGTCGACGTCACGGGAACGCGCATCGGCAAGGGCTTCGCGGCCGTGGTCGTGCTCGAGAACCGCGGCACCACGACGCTCGACCCGTGGCAGCTGACGTGGACCTTCTCCGGGCCGCAGAAGGTGACCGGGGTGCTCGGGGGTTCGG
The DNA here is from genome assembly GCF_900113185.1 of Agromyces sp. CF514. NCBI lineage: Bacteria > Bacillati > Actinomycetota > Actinomycetes > Micrococcales > Microbacteriaceae > Agromyces > Agromyces sp. CF514. The sequence continues at coordinate 2,043,250 of NZ_FOZD01000001.1, forward strand.
CGAAGCAGGTCGGCGCCGTGGTGACCGTCGACGCTCCCAAGCGGCTCGCGAAGCTCGCACCGGGCAAGAAGACCCTGATCGTGGTCTCGGGCACGGGACCGGCGGCCGAGCCGTGGCAATTCACGCTCAACGGGCGCGCCTGCACGAGCTGAGCGGCCGCCGCGGCGCAGCGGGCGCAACGCGCTTCGCCGCGTCGACCTGACGGCGCAGGGCGTCGGGGCTCCGCTCGGGCCCCGACGTCCGGCTCAGGGTGTCTCGACTCGCCTGAACCGCGGCACCCGGGCGCCGTCGACCGTCTCGGCGAACATGCCGAGCGGACGGATCCAGACGCCGTGGTCGCCGTAGAGGGCTCGGTAGACGACGAACCACTCCTCGGTCTCGGAGTGCCGGGCGAGCTCGAGCACCTCGTAGCGGTTGCCCTTGTAGTGCTCGTAGAGGCCGGGGCTCACGTCGGTCTCGGGCGCGGCCGGGTGGACCGCGGCATCCGTCGGGCCGGTCGTGTCGCTCGCCGACCTCGGCCGCTCGCTCATGCGCGCCCGCTCAGCTGGGGGAGCACCTCGGTGCCGAGCAGCTCGACGTGCTCGAGGTCGAGCTGGTCGACGGTCTGCAGGAAGACGCGGTCGGCGCCGAGCTCGCGCAGGCGCTCGATCTTGTCGATCGCGGCGGCGGGCGTGCCGGCGACGTTCACCTCGGCGAAGGTATCCGGGTCCTCGTCGATGGCCGCGAGGCGCCGCAGGTAGGTCGTGTCGTCGGTCGCGACGACCGTGGGCAGCGCGACCGAGAGCTTCAGGGTCGCCGGATCGCGGTCGATCGCCTCGCACGCGCGGCGAACGCCCTCGAACTTCGCGATGATCTCGTCTTCGCCTCGGAACCCGAGGTTGAACTCGGTCGCGTACCGCGCCGCGATGGCCGGCGTGCGCTTCGGACCGCCGCCGCCGACGATCAGGGGCACCCGCTGCTGATGGGGCTTCGGCAGTGCCGGCGCACCCTCGAGCGTGTAGTGCTCGCCCGCGAAGTCGAACGTCGAGCCCACCGGCGTCTCCCACAGGCCCGTCACGACCGCGAGCTGCTCGTCGAGCAGGCCGAACCGCTTCTCGGGGAACGGGATGCCGTACGCAGCGTGCTCCTCGGCGAACCAGCCCGTGCCGAGGCCGAGCTCGGCCCGCCCGCCCGACATCTGGTCGACCTGCGCGACCTGGATCGCGAGGATCCCGGGCACGCGGTACGTCACCGACGACACGAGCGTGCCGAGGCGGATGCGACTCGTCTCGCGCGCGAGTCCGGCGAGCGTGGTCCACGCGTCGGTCGGCCCGGGCAGCGGGTCGCCGCCGCCCATGCGCAGGTAGTGGTCGGAGCGGAACCAGCCGTCGAACCCGAACCGCTCGGTCGCCTGCGCATGGGCGAGCTGCGTGTCGTAGCTCGCGCCCTGCTGCGGCTCGGTGAACAGGCACACCTCGAAGGCGGGGCGGTCGGGCGTCGTGTCGATGATGGGGGCCTCTCGGGTCGGGTCGGTCATGCGTTCGGCTCGTTCGAGGCGCCGGATGCCACGGGGGAGCCGGATGCCGGTGGCGCGGCCACGATCGCGAGCACCTGCTCGTGCAGCACCCCGTTCGTCGCGAGTGCCGAGCCGTGGGCGTGGCCGGGAACGCCGTCGACCGAGGTGAACACGCCGCCCGCCTCCTCGACGATCGGCACGAGCGCGGCCAGGTCGTACTCCTTCACGTCGAACTCGCCGACGATGTCGACGAGCCCCTCTGCCAGGAGCATGTACGACCACAGGTCGCCGTAGGCGCGGTCGCGCCACACGGCCTCGCCGAGCGCGAGGAGCTCGGGCAGGCGTCCGGCGTCGCGCCATTGCGCGATGCTCTGGAAGCTCAGCGAGGCGTCGGCCAGATCGGCGACGCCCGACACCCGGACGCGGCGCACGGAGGCCGACTCGGCGTTCTCGTCGTCGCCCGGTGCGGCCGCGGCATCCGCTGCGCTCGCGGTCGTGGTCGCGTTCGTCCAGGCTCCGTGACCGCGGGCGGCCCACCAGCGACGCCCGAACGTCGGCATCGACGCGACGCCGACGACCGGCGTGCCGTCGATCGCGAGGGAGATGAGCGCGCCCCAGACCGGCACGCCGCGGAGGAAGTTCGAGGTGCCGTCGATCGGGTCGACGATCCACTGCCGCGAGCCTCGGTCGTCTCGGCCGAACTCCTCGCCGAGGATGCCGTCGGACGGGCGGGCCTCGGCCAGCCGGTCGCGGATGGCCCGCTCGACCGCGAGGTCGGACTCGGTCACGAACGTGCGGTCGGGCTTCGTCGAGATCGCGAGGTCGGCCGAGCGGAAGCGCTCGAGCGCGACGCGATCGGCGAGGTCGGCCAGCTCGAGCGCGAGAGCCAGATCCTCTGAGAGGTCGGTGCCGGGGGAGGGGGTGGGTTCGCCGTTCACCGTGTCAGGCTATCGGGACCGACTCGCCGGCCGGGTCCGCGATGTCGCTCGCGGACGCGACACGCCCGGCGGATTCGGGCCGGCGGCCTCGATTCGCGATTCGCCGTGATGTGCTGCTAGAGTCATCTCTCGGTTCGGAAAGCGAAAAACAGCCCGAATCACGCACCTCTAGCTCAATCGGCAGAGCAACTGACTCTTAATCAGTGGGTTCTGGGTTCAAGTCCCAGGGGGTGCACGAACAGCCCCGATCCTCTCGCCAGGATCGGGGCTTTTCTCATGCCCGTGCGCGGGTTCGGCGTCAGTGCTTCAGGTCGCGGCCGTGAACCGTGATGGCGTAGATCACGAGCACGTCGATCGCGATGACGATGAGCGACCACCACGGTTGCGCCGGGATGAGGAAGAGCTGTCCGAGGGCGCTGAGGCTCGCGATGATCACGGCGAGCACGCGGGCCCAGGTCGCACCGCTGAACAGCGCGAAACCGGTGATCGCCAGGAGCGCGCCGATGATGAGGTTCCACCAGCCCCACCCGGTCAGGTCGAACAGCACCAGGCCGCCCTCGCCGATGACGTAGTAGTAGTTGGAGCCGATCAGGGCGATGGAGCCCTGGATGATGCTGAACAGGCCGTTCAGGAGGATGACGACGGCCGCGAAGCCGACCCACCCGACCCAACCGGACATCCCCTTGGTTTCGGTATCACTCATTGCGGTATCCCCTTACTCGTAGGTGACCCCCGCGCGACGCCATCGTCGGCGATTGGCCGAACAGTATCGTCGCCCGACGCTCGAAGACAAGGACCTCAGCGCGTGGCGCGAGGATGTCTCGGACCAGCCGGTCGCGCCGGCTGCCTGGCTCATCCGATCCGCGTCATCCCGACGAAGGCCATCTGCGACTGCGAGTCGTTGAGGCAGGTCTGGTACAGCAGGTCGAATCCGCCCGGGATGTCGTTCGAATCGGCGGTCGCGCCGTCGAGCACCGCGGCGATGCCCTCGACCCGGTAGCGCCCCGAGATCACGCCGCTCATGTCGACGATCGCACCCGACCAGGTCGGGAATCCGGCGCCGCCGCAGTGCCAGTGCTCGCCGACGACCCGAACGCCGTAGGTGCCGGAGAGATCCACTCCGCCTGCGCAGGCGTCGAGCTCGGCCTGGAATCCGCTGGTCCAGACGTACTCGGTCCAGTCGGCCGATGCCGGGCCGGGTGTCGCCGTCGCCACGGGCGTGTCGGTTCCGCCGTCGCCCCCGTCGTCCCGGCCTTCGAGTGCGGACTCGGATGCCGCGGCATCCGCGGCGGCCTGCGCGGCAGCGGCCGCCGCGCGTTCCTCGGCGAGTCGGGCCTCCTCGGCCAGGCGGTCCTGTTCGAGCTGCCATGCCGCGACCGCTTCGTCGAGGAGGGCGATCGAGCTCGCGGCGGCGTCCGCGTCCGCATCGAGCGTGGTCGTCGCCTCGTCGAGGGTCTCGGCGAGCGAGGATGCCGAACCCGATGCCCGGACGACCTCCGCCGCGTGTCCGACCGTCAGGCCGTCGTGCAGGGCCGCCCGCGTCGACTCCACCGTCGAATGCAGACGATCGACGAGCTCTCGGAGTTGATCGGCGGCCGCATCGTCGAGCGTGCGACCCGCTGCGGCCTCGAGTGCGGCCTCGCCCTCGGCGACGGCATCCGTCGCACCTCGGAGCGATGCCGCGACCCGTGCCACGCGCTCGGGCGTCGCGATGATCAGGATGCTCGGATGCACCCGCAGATCCGCTTCCGCGTGCTCGACCGGGGCGACGGCCTCGGCGACCACGGTCGATGCCGACGCCTCCCGCACGGACGGCCGATCCGATGCCAGGGCCGCATCGCCGATCACCCCGACCAGCGAGAGGGCGACGACGATCGAGACGGCCCAGATTCCCGATGCTCGCAACGCTCCGCGACGTCGGAGCCCTCGTGCCGACCCAGAATCGATCACGCTCGCCATCCCCCCGATGGAAAGGGGGCTGCGTCGCGACCCGAGAACGGGCTGCGGCGACTCCCCCAAGTCGTGGGGCCAACGCTAGTGCACCCGGCCGCCGACCTTCGGGGTGCCGGCTCAGCGTGTTCGGCCCGAGGGTCGCTCGGCGCGCATCGCGTCGCCGAGGACGTTCAGGCCCGGTGTCCCTTCGTCCGACGACGGACCAGGCCCGCTGCCGCCATCGCGCTCGCGCCCGCGATCATCGCGCCGACCGCCAACGCCGACCACTGCGCGCCGTCGAAGCCGCTCTCGGCGAGGCCGGAGTCCGGCGTCGGACCGGGCGTCGGCGTCGGTGTGGGCGTCGGTGCGGGTTGCGTCGCGGTGTTCTCGAGCTCGATCTCGACCGTGGTGCCCGTCGTCGGCACGAAGGTGACCCAGCCGTCGGCATCGGGCTGCAGCACGGTGCCGTCGACGGTCCAGGTCGGCGACCCCCAGACGACGCCGGGGACGTCGGGCTGCGCGGCCTCTCGCGCCGACACGGGAACCCCGGTGGGCAGGCCGTCACGAGTCACGGGAACGCCGGCCGTCACCTCGGTCGTGATGATCGGGCCGTTGGAGATGCGGTACTCGATCGGGAACGCCGTGTCGGCCGGAACGAGGTCCGAACCGGGCCCCGTCACCGTCTTCACGACCGAGAGGGAGCCGAAGCCGTCCATGGTGTTCGTCAGCGAGAGCGAGACGGTCGTCCCGGGCATGACGACGAAGGTGATGTTCCCGTCGGCGTCGGGCACCTGCGGCGAACCGTCGACCGTCCATCCGGGCGCGCCCCACTCGACACCCGGGATCTCGGGCAGCTCGCCCTCGCGTACGGTCACCACGGTGCCCGCGGGGAGCGGCGGGAAGGTGATCGCCTCCGAAGCGGGGATCTCGGTCGTCTGTTCCCCGCCGCCGTCGAGCGTGTAGATCAGCGGGAACATCGTGCCATCGGGCAGGGCGCTCGATCCGTCACCCGCGACCGTCTTCGAGATCGCGATCCAGCCGACGGCGTCGGCTTCGTTCGTGAGCTGCACGGCGATGGTCTCGCCGCCGACCAGCGTGAACGTGACGTCGCCGTTCGCATCGGGCTCGACGGGCACGCCGTCGACGGTCCAGACGGGCGTGCCCCACGTGATGCCCTCGACCTCGGGGAACTCGATCTCGCCGATCGTCACGGCGTCGCCGGCCTCGAGGTCGGCGACGACCGCAGGATCGTCGGGCGAGACCGTCAGGCCGATCGGGTCGCCGCCGTTCACGGTGTAGCTCAGGGTGAACTCCGCGCCCGACGGCACCGCAGTGTCGCCGGAGCCGGTGAGCTGCTTCGACACGCTGAAGCCCGCGGGGATCGGGGCGGCCGTGTCGGTCACGACCAGCTCGGTCGTCGGATGCGTCCCGTCGATGACGAAGGTGGTGTCGCCGTCCCACGTCACGTCTGTCCAGGCGAGGTCGGGTGGCAGCACGTCGTCGTCGGGCGGGACCTCGAAGAGCGCGATCCGGGTGCCGAACGGGAACTGCACGTCGGGCGACGCCGGTGTTCCGTCCGGGCTCAGTTCGAGCACGCCGGTCGAACGGGTGCCGTCGGGGGCCAGGGCCACATAGCGCACCTGGAAGGTCGTTCCGGGGGCGACGTCGCCCGGTGCGACCCCCGAGAGCTCCTTCGCGACCGAGAACGTGCCCTCCTCGACCGGCGTGTCGCACGGGAGGGCTCCGGCGAACAGGTACGAGTGCACCTCGCCGCCGAGGATGGTGACGTCGTTCGCGATGATCTGGCCGTCCCACGGCTGGGCCGAGATGGTCACGTTCGCGTCGGGAGCGTAGATCGAGCCGTCACCGCGCCCCCCGGTGCTGATGGTGACCGCGCCGGTCACCTCCGATAGGTCCCAGACGGTGTACGGCGAGTAGGTGCCCTCGGGGTCGATCGCGGGCGGCATGATCGTCGTGGTGCCCGCGGCGACGTGGATCACGAGCGGATTCAGGGGGCCGGGCGTGCCGTCCGAGAACTGCAGCAGGCTCGCACCCTCGATGTCGGCGTACTGGAGCACGTTCGGCTGGTCGGGCGAGAGCGGCCCGAGCACGATCCGATCGCCGGCGTCCTCGAGGATCTCGACGGGGTGGCCCACGAGCTGCGTCGGGTCGACGACGTTCGCGAAGCACTCGTCGATCTCGTCCTGGTTCGCGTCGGCACTGGCCTGCACGTAGTCGGCGACGATCGCCCGTGAGTCGGCGCCGGTCTCGTACGTGAAGATGCTGCCGTCGCCCGCCGAGGTCCCAGGGGGGTTCGCGTCGTCGGGGTAGTCCTGGTTCTGCGCGTCGATGAGCGGCGGGTCGTCGGTGCCCGCGGTGCGCGCATAGCGCAGCCAGTCGCCGCGCGTGAACGAGACGAACGGCGCGGCGCGGTCGACGATCTTCAGGTCGCCGACCTGCGACGGCTCGGTCGCACCCAGACTCGTGATCTGCACGCGACCCTGGTTGTTGGCGGGGTCGGAGGCGTAGTCGCCGATGAGCACCCGGGTCGGGTCGCCGTCGACCGTCGGCAGCACGTAGGAGCCCGTTCCGGCGATGACGTGGGCGAACTGGTAGGTCGCGCTGTGCGTGAGTCGCAGGCGCTCGCCCACCGCGATGCTGCCCTCGAACTCGGAGTTGCCGAGCGTCGCGTTGCCCTGCGCGTAGACGGTGTAGCCGCCCGCGAGCGTCAGCGGGTTCACGGCCGAGGTGCCGGGCGCGAGCACGACCGCGCTCCTGGCTGGCAGCACCTTCGACGCCACGGCGGAGACTGAGGCCGAGGCGGATCCGGGTATCGCGGCGAGTGCGACACCGCCCGCAAGCAACGCCGCGGCCATCACCGCGAGAGGTGCGAACCACCGACGTGCGTGCATGCAGACTCCATCCCCGGTCCCGTGCGACGACCGGTCACCCGGATCGTCGACGGCCTCGGGTGTCGCGGTCGCTCACCTCATGAAAGCACATCGGGGTCGCCGTGGGCAGGTGGCGTGGTGCTCGACCCGCGTGGGTCAGCCGGCGTTGCCGAGTGCCGCGAGCACACGCGGCGCGGCACCGCCGAGGTTGTACCGCTCGGCGAAGCGGTCGAACGCCGCGCGACGGTCGTCGTCGAGCGGACGGAGCGTCGCGTCGAACTCGCCGAGCTGCAGGTCGCGTACGACCTCGACGACCTTCGGGGCCACGTCGAGGTAGGCCGCGGCATCCGAGATGCGAGCGCGCATGGTCGCCGAGAGCGGCACGGATGCGTCGGCCGCGGCCGCACGGATGCCGTCGAGGTCGACGAAGTCGCGCAGGAGGGTCGCGGCGGTCTTCTCGCCGATGCCCTTCACTCCTGGCAGTCCGTCGGAGGCGTCGCCGCGCAGGGCCGCGAAGTCGGCGTACTGCTGCGGGAGCACCGCGTACTTGGCGACGACGGACGCGTCGGTGAGCACTTCGAGCTTGCTCATGCCGCGCGCGGTGTAGATCACGCGCACGTCGCGGGCGTCGTCGATGAGCTGGAACAGGTCGCGGTCGCCCGTGACCACGTCGACGGGTACGGTCGCCTGCGTCGCGAGGCTGCCGATGACGTCGTCGGCCTCGTGCTCGGCCGCGCCGACGATCGGGATGCCGAGGATGCCGAGCACCTCGCGGATGAGCGGGATCTGCACGACGAGCGGATCGGGCGTCTCTTCGACGTCGGCTGCGTCGGCGACGACCTCGACGACGCGGTGCGCCTTGTAGCTCGGGATCAGGTCGACGCGCCAGGCGGGCCGCCAGTCGTCGTCCCAGCAGGCGACGAGCCGGGTCGGCTCGTAGTCGGTCACGAGCCTCGAGATGATGTCGAGCAGCCCGCGCACGGCGTTCACGGGCGTGCCGTCGGCGGCCTTCAGTGAATCCGGCACGCCGTAGAACGCGCGGAAGTAGAGCGAGGCGGTGTCGAGGAGCATCAGGCGATCGGTCACAGGGCGATCCTGCCACGACCCGCCGTCGGCCACAGCGGGCACTCGCCTCGTGACGGGCGCCTTCGGGCGTCGGATGTCGCGGGCGGGCGGGCGACGGTCAGCCGCCGACGAGCGGGGCGAAGCCCATCATGCGCAGGCACTCGTACCCGAAGTTCGCGAGGCAGTAGAGGCCGAGCGCCGCGCCGAGCAGGGTCTCGCGGAACGAGCCGGTGTCGCCGAGCAGCGGCAGCGAGACGTGCCCGCTCGCGAGCCACATTCGGTTGACGACGGGCGTCTCGCGGAACCGCTCGGGCGGGCGGATCACCTGCGGCCAGAGCACGCTGGGCACGCCGCCGGTCGTCAGGTAGTCGCCGAGCAGGTGCACGACGAACCCGAGCGTCACGGCGAGCGGGAACCAGGCGACCTGCTCGGGCGCGAACACGACGATGGCGGCGCCGACCGCGGCCCCGGCGACCCAGGCGGCGAACCACGACTTCGCGAAGTCGCGGGCCTTGAGCCCGAAGCACGTGAGCACGGCCGTGCCGACGCCCGCGCCGATCGCGATCGTGCCGGCGCCCTCGACCGGCACCCGGATGAGCGTGAGCGCCCATGCGAGCACCATGATCACGACGACGGCGACCGCGGAATGCGCACCCTGGCGGTGCCCGCCGGAGATCGTGCCGATGGTGCGCGCGGCGAGCCGCCCGAGCACGGGCACCGAGTGAGAGATGGTGGCGCTGTGATGGTCGGCGTCGGGCAGCAGCGCCGCGCCGGCGGCGACGGCGGTGCCCGCGAGCACGCCCACGGGGTCGAGCGGGTACACGCCGAGCCCCAGTACGGGCATCGTGCTGGTCACGGCGATCCACGCGGCGGCGCCGCTCGTGGCGTGGGTGATGCCCATCATGGCGTTGGTGCTCCAGGTCGGCGCGGTGCTCGGCCGATCGGCCGCCGACCAGTCTGCCGGGTGCCCCCGACATCGTGCGGCCGGGCGGGGACGGACGTGCGAGCGGGCGCCGCGGCATCCGCTCGACCGAGCGCGGGCGACGGGTTCAGTCGTCGAAGCCGCGCGCGGTCAACGCCTCGCCGAGGTGCTCCGCGGTGCGGAGCGCGCGCACGATGACGGGCACCGCGAGGGCGAGCAGCGAACCCTCGGCACCGCGCGCCCGGCGAGCGTCCATGACCTCGCGCACGAGTTCGGCGAGCAGCGGCACGCAGCGGATCGTGAGTGCGAGCGCGAGTCCCACCCGGTCGGCGTCCACCCACCTGCGAAATGGCCGCAGCAGCGCCTGCATGGCGTCGAGCGTCTCGCTCACGGGCGTCGTGAGCGTGAACAGCGCCGCGAGCGCGACGGCGATGAGCAGCCGCACGGCCATGATCGCGGCGGCCTCCCACCCGCCGAAGATCACCTGCACGGGGACCGCGAACGCGAGCACCCAGAGGATTGGCACGATCTGCCGCATCGCCAGACGCGCCGGCACGCGCGCGAGCACGAAGAGCAACAGCACGACGCCGGATGCCGCGGCGAGCCAGGCCGGCGACCCCAGGAGCGCGACCGCCGTGACGAGCACGGCGAGCAGGCCGAGCTTCACGAGTGCGGGCGCGCGGTGCACGATCGACGTGCCGGGATGGAAGACGCCAATCACGATCGTGGCTCCGAGCCTGCGCCGCTCATGCGATCAGTGCCCGATACGCGTCGAGCGCGACCCCCGGCACGTCGTCGGCCACCACGCGTCCGTCCTCCATGACGATCACGCGGTCGAAGTCCTCGAGCAGCTCGAGCTGGTGGCTGACGACGACGAGCTGCTGCTCGAGGCCCGCGAAGTGGCCGGCGATGAGCCGCGCGTTGCGGGCGTCGAGCAGGGTCGTGGGCTCGTCGGCGACGACGATCTCGGGCCGTGCGACGAGCACGGCGGCGATCGCGAGCAGCTGCTTCTGCCCGCCCGAGAGCCGGTGCGCCGGACGGTCGGCGAGGTCGGTGAGCCCGAAGCGGTCGAGCACCGCATCGACGCGAGCTGCGGCATCCGCCTTCTCGAGCTTGTGGCGTCGCAGGGTGAACGCGACGTCCTCGCGCACGGTGGGCATGACGATCTGGTTGTCGGCGTTCGTGAAGACGAAGCCGACCCGGCGGCGCACGTCTCGCGCCCGCCGGGAGACGTCGAGCCCGTCGACGAGCACGCGCCCCGTCGTCGGCGTGACGAGACCGTTGATCATGCGGGCGAGGGTCGACTTGCCCGAGCCGTTGGCCCCGACGATGCCGATGCGCCGCTCGGTCAGCACGAGCGACACGTCGTCGACCACGCGCTCGGCGCCGAAGTCGTGGCTGACGCCCTCGAAGGCGATCACGGTCATGCGGTGTGCTCCTGCTCGGTCCGGATGCGGTTGCGGGTTCGGGCCCTCATGCGAGCCGCTCCACGATCATCGCGACGCCCTGGCCGCCGCCGATCGAGCAGGCCGCGAGGCCGGGGCGGTCGTCGTCGGACGCCGCCGCCATGCGGGCGGCGATCCGCACGAGTAGCACTGCTCCGGATGCCCCCCACGGGTGCCCGAGGGCGATGGCGCCGCCGTCGCCGCTGATGAGGCGCTCGTCGAGGCCGAGTTCGTCGCTCACGGCGAGCACCTGTGCGGCGAACGCCTCGGTGATCTCGACGAAGCCGAGATCGCGGGCGTCGAGCCCCGCGCGGGCGAGGGCCGCACGCGCGGCGGGCGCGGCGCCGAGGCCGGGCAGGGCGGGGTCGCCGCCGGCGACGGCCACGGCGCGGATGCGCATCGCCGGCAGTCCGAGCTCGCGCGCGACCTGCTCGGTGGTCACGGCCATCGCGGCCGCGCCGTCGGAGAACCCGCACGAGTTGCCGGCCGTGACGGTAGCGTCGGGAGCCGACGAGAACGCGGGTGCGAAGCGCGCGAGGCGCTCGACGGCCAGGCTCGCACGCGGACGGTCGTCGCGGTCGACGCCGTCGACCGGCACGAGCTCGGCGTCGAAGACGCCCGAGTCGCGAGCGGATGCCGCGAGCCGATGCGACCGCGCCGCCCAGGCGTCCTGCCTGGCCCGGGTGATGCCGCGCACCGCTGCGAGGTGATCGGCCGCGGGCCCCATGTCGGGATCGGGCAGGCCGGGGGGAGCGAAGGGCGCGCGCGTGTACCGCTCGCCCGACTCGGGCCACGTGCGGTGCGGGGCGGTCGAGGCCGACTCGGCGCCGCCCGCGAGCACGAGCCGGGCGTCGCCGGCCTTGACGCGCGATGCGGCCTGGAGCACGGCGTCGAGCCCCGAGCCGCACTGCCGGTCGACCGTGACGCCCGGAACCTCGTCGCCGAGGCCCGCGCGAAGTGCGGCGACCCGCGCGACGTCGCCGCCGGGGCCCATGCAGTTGCCGAGCACCACGTCGTCGATCGGCACGCCGGCGGGTGCGACGAGCCGCGCGACCTCGGTCAGGACGGGCGCCGCGAGCGCATCGACGGTGTGCGAGGCGAACCCGCGACCTGCGGTGCCGATCGCAGTGCGCCTGGCGGCGACGATCACGGGCGGGCCGGGCGCCATGGCGCCGCTCACGAGCTGCTCCGCTCGACCATGACGGCGGAGGCCGTGCCGAGCGCGCCGTCGGCCATCGCGGCGCGAAGCGCGCCGCGGGCCACCTTGCCCGCCGCCGTCAGCGGCACCGGAGCCGCGAACCAGCGTCGCGGCAGCTCCTCGACCGGGAGCTCGCGGCGAGCGGCGGAGGCGACCTCGTCGAGCGAGGCGCCGTCGAGCAGCTCGACGACGGCCACGATGCGCTCGCCGAGCAGTGCATGGGGTTCGCCGAGCACGGCCGCCGCACGCACGCCGGCCAAGCCGTTCAGCCGTGCCTCGACCGACTCCGCGACGACCGTCGCACCGGCCGTCGTGATGGCCGCGTCGCCGCGTCCGAGCACCCGCCAGCCGCCGTCCGCGGTGCGCTCGGCGAGGTCGCCGACCGTCGCGAACCCGGCATCGTCGCGTCGGAGCATGCCGCCGCCGACCACGCCGAGCGCGAGGTACGGCGACCTCGCCCAGAGCGCGTCGCCCGTGGCATCCGCTCGGGCCTCGACCTCGACGCCCGGGAACGGTCGGAGCGCGCCGTCGTGGCCCGCGAGCACGAACGAGAGCTCGGCCGCGCCGTAGTACTCGGTGAGGCGGATGCCTCGGGCGGCCGCCCGCTCGCGCAGCGCCGGGCTGAGCGTGGCGCCCGCGACGATCGCCGCCGGAGGGTGCGCCCCGCCGTCGAGCACCCGTGCGAGCCTCGTCGGCGTCGCGTGCATCGTGGTCGCGCCGTCGAGCCGGTCGGTCGCCGTCGCGCCCACCCAGAGGGCGTGCAGCACCCCGTAGAGGTGCATCGAGACGTGCAGCGGGCCCGTCACCGCGATGCGATCGTCGGCGGCGAGGCCCGCGAGCGCGGCGAGCGGTTCGGCCGATGCCAGCCAGGATTCGTTCGTACGAGCGACCACCCGGGGAGAGGCGCCCGAGGATCCCGACGTGAGCAGCGCGAGCTGCGTTCCGGCCGGAAGCCTGCGCGCCACCGCGTCGGCCTCGCGCTGGGAGCCGCCCACGAGCACCGGCCGACCGCGATGGAGGGCGGCGAGCACGCGCGTGACGAGCGAGATCGGGTCGCTGCCGATGGGGCATCCGACGGGTCCGACCCCGGTGCCCAGCGCCGTCGAGCCGACGGCGCGCGCCAACTCGCCGAAGCGCACGGCTTCGCCGCCGAAGTCGAGTGCGACGTCGGCGGCGGATCCGTTCAGCCAGTCGATCATGCCGAGGCGGTGACCGGCTTCTCGCGCTTCCATGGCCACTGCTTCGGGGCGATCAGGCCCGGCCACGCACGGTGGACGCCCTTGGCGACGAGCACCGTGATGACGACCTTCACCAGGTCGCCCGGCAGGAAGACGAGCGATCCGGTGAGCGCGACGCCGAGCGGCGTGCCGGTGATCGCGGCGAACACCGGCACCCCGACGAGGTAGATCGCGACGATGCCGCCGAGCGCGGTCCAGAGCAGCGCGGGCAGGATCGGGTACTTCGGCAGCAGGCGAGCCGTCGCCCAGCCGATCACGAGGGCGCCGAGCAGCCAACCGAGCAGGTAGCCCACCGACGGGCCGACGAACACGCCCAGGCCGCCGCGACCGCCCGAGAGCAGCGGCAGGCCGGCAGCGACGAGCGCGATGAGCAGCAGCACCGAGAGGAAGCCCTTGCGCGCGCCGAGGATGGCGCCGGCGAGCATGACGCCGAGCGTCTGGAACGTGATCGGCACGGCAGTGCCGCCGAGGTAGAGCGCACCGGGCAGGCCCAGCGCCGCGATGAGGGCCGCGAAGACCGCGATCTGGGCGAGGTCGGTCGCGGTGCCGCGACGCCTCGGGCTCTGCGCGCGCTCGTCGTCGGGGGAGTCGTGCGTGGTGGGTTCGGCGGCGGTCATCGTCGTCTCCCGGGTCGTGGGGATGCGGGCCCGTGGCCCGATTCGGGCCGGATGGCCCGCACCTCACGCTAGGCAACGCCGACGGGCCGCCGCTCCGATCGCCGTACAAGAATCCGGGCCGGAATTTGGAGCGGCCCGGCCGGGGTCGCTGCGGACCCGTGCGTTCAGGCGGCGCGCGCCTCGAACCCGTGCTCGGTGTAGACGGGGGTCTCGTCGATCGTCTCGGCCGACGTGTCCGACGTCTCGTCGACGGCGGGCTCGGCCCACACCACGAGGGGCGCGGGCTCCCAGCTGAGCGCGAGCGGCTCCGCCTCTGCGGGCACGATCACCGCGACGGCGTCGCGTTCGTCGAGCACGGCACGGGTGAGCTCGGCGGAGATCTGGTGGGTGATGACCGCGTCGAAGATGCGATCGGTGTCGCCCTCGGCACGACGCACGAGCGACCACGCGCCGTTCGGGCCGATGAACTCCGAGAGCTTCGCGTTCAGCAGCTCGAAGAGGTGCTCGCCGCGAAGGTCGGCCGCGGTGGGGCGCGGCGGCTTTGCGACGGCGTGCGCGGATGCCTGTGCGGCGAGCCGCGCTCTGCGCCAACGGCGGAACATCGGTGGCCCCTCTCGTGGGAACGGTGGCCGCACGGTTCGGGCCGTGCGGAACTGCATCCAGTCTCAGCCCGGAGGCGGGCGGGATGCCGCTGAACACGCCGCAATCGGCGCGATCCCCGATGCTACTCCTCGGTCAGCTCGCCTTCGCGCGCCTCTTCGGCGACCGTGCCGATCGCGATCGCGAGGCTGGCCGCCCACGACACCCACATGAGCAGCAGGCGCCAGTCGCGCGGGCCCGATGCGGTGGCGCGCACGACTCCGACTCCGCTGATGATCGCTCCGAGGACGGCTCCGCTGAAGAGGTACTTGCGCATGGGGGCAACGCTACCCGGCGATGCGGTGCGTGGCGAGAGGGCGGGCCGCCCGGCCGCATCCGCGGGCCCGCTGTTAGCCTGAGGACGATCGCGAGGAGGGACTCCCGTCGCATGAACACCGTTCACCCGGATTCCGAAGACCTGTACGTCGACCACGTGTACGACATGATCGTGGTGTCGAACCGCCTCCCGGTCGACTACGAGGAGCGATCAGACGGAGAGGTCGGCTGGCGCAGCTCGCCCGGCGGGCTGGTCACGGCGCTCGAGCCGGTCATGCGTGCGGCCGACGGAGCCTGGATCGGCTGGGCCGGCGTCGCCGACCGCGAGTTCGACCCCTTCGAGCACGACGGCATCTCGATCATCCCGGTGCCGCTCAGCGCCTCCGAGCTCGAGGAGTACTACGAGGGCTTCTCGAACGACACGCTCTGGCCGCTCTACCACGACGTCATCGCACCGCCCACCTATCACCGCGAGTGGTGGGACGCCTACGTGCGCGTCAACCGCCGCTTCGCGGAGGCCGCGGCCCGCGCGGCCTCCGACGGCGCCGTGGTGTGGGTGCAGGACTACCAGCTGCAACTCGTGCCGAAGATGCTGCGCGAGGCCCGCCCCGACCTGGTCATCGGCTTCTTCAACCACATTCCGTTCCCGGCATACGGCATCTACTCGCAGCTGCCCTGGCGCCGCCAGGTCATCGACGGGTTGCTCGGCGCCGACGTCATCGGGTTCCAGCGGGCGGCCGACGCGGGCAACTTCTCGCGCGCCGTGCGCCGGCTGCAGGGCTACCCGACCCGGGGCAACGTCATCGAGGTGCCGAACGAGCCGCGCCCGGGCGACGAGGCCGAGATGCGTCGCGTGGTCGCCCGCGCCTTCCCGATCTCGATCGACGCCGAGGGCTTCGAGGAGATCGCGCGGCGCCCAGAGGTGCAGGCCCGTGCCCGCGAGATCCGCGAGAGCCTCGGCAACCCCGAGACCGTGATGCTCGGCGTCGACCGCCTCGACTACACCAAGGGCATCCGGCATCGCATGAAGGCGTTCGGCGAACTCCTCCGCGACGGCCGCCTCGCGGTCGAGGACGCGACGCTCGTGCAGGTCGCGAGCCCCTCGCGCGAACGCGTCGAGACCTACCGGCAGCTCCGCGACGAGATCGAGCTCACGGTCGGCCGACTGAACGGCGACTACGCGACCCTCGGCCACCAGGCCATCGCCTACCTGCACCACGGCTATCCGCGCGAGGAGATGGTGGCGCTCTACCTCGCCGCAGACGTCATGCTCGTGACGGCGCTCCGCGACGGCATGAACCTCGTCGCCAAGGAGTACGTCGCCTGCCGCTTCGACGGCGACGGCGTGCTCGTGCTGAGCGAGTTCGCCGGGGCGTCCGACGAGCTCAAGCAGGCCGTGCTGGTCAACCCGCACGACATCGAGGGACTGAAGGACGCGATCGTCGAGGCGGTGCGGATGCCGCGGCGCGAGCGTGCGCGTCGCATGCGCGCCCTGCGGCGGCGCGTCCGCGAGAACGACGTCGCGAAGTGGTCGGCGTCCTTCCTCGAGACCCTCACCGGATCGGGCATCATCAAGCCGGGCCTCTCGGACCCGCTGCGCGAGGCGACCGCCGGACTCGCCGCCACCGAGCGACTGCTCGTGGCGCTCGACTTCGACGGCACGGTCGCACCGCTCGTCGATCGACCCGCAGAGGCGCGTGCGACCGATCGGGCGGCCGCCGCGATCCGCCGGCTCACGGCGCTTCCGGACACCAGGGTGGCCCTGGTCTCCGGGCGCGCCCTCGAGAGCCTCGGCCAGGTCGCCGACCCGCCGCACGGGGTGCTCCTGAGCGGGTCGCACGGCGTCGAGCTCAAGCTCGACACCGGTGCGATCACGATCGACCTGCGCGACGCCGAGGTGCTGAAGCTCGCGCAGCTCACCCGCGTCGTCGAGGAGGTCGCCGCCGCGCATCCCGGGACCCGGGTCGAGGTCAAGCCGGCCGGACTCGCGCTGCACACGCGCGGGCTCGCCTCCAGCGCCGCGACCGCCGCGCAGTCGGCCGCACGGGCTCGCGTGGCGGCCGAGCTCGGGGGCGTCACGGTGCGCGCGGGCAAGTCGGTGCTCGAGTTCTCGGTGCGGTCCACGCACAAGGGGGAGTCGTTCGCCAGGCTCCGCCAGCACGCGGGCGCGACGGCCGCGATCTACGTGGGCGACGACGTGACGGACGAGGACGCGTTCGCCTCGCTCGAGGCCGAGGACGTCGGGGTCAAGGTCGGGCAGGGCAAGTCGATCGCGCCGTTCCGCGTGCGCAATCCCGACGACGTCGCCGAGCTGCTCGAGCTGCTCGCCACCGCTCGCGAGGACGCGGCCGAAGGGGGCTCGCGCTGGGAATAGACTCGACCCCATGTCGGAGTTCGATCCCAAACCGCGTAGTCGTACCGTAACCGATGGCATCGAGGCCATGACCAGCCGGGGCATGCTCCGCGCGGTCGGCATGGGTGATGCCGACTGGGACAAGCCCCAGATCGGCATCGCGAGCTCGTGGAACGAGATCACCCCCTGCAACCTCTCGCTCGCTCGCCTCGCCCAGGCTGCGAAGGAGGGCGTGCACGGCGGCGGCGGATACCCGCTGCAGTTCGGCACCGTCTCGGTCTCCGACGGCATCTCGATGGGCCACGAGGGCATGCACTTCTCGCTCGTCTCGCGCGAGGTCATCGCCGACTCCGTCGAGGTCGTCATGCAGGCCGAGCGCCTCGACGGCTCGGTGCTGCTCGCCGGCTGCGACAAGTCGATCCCGGGCATGCTCATGGCCGCGGCCCGCCTCGACCTCTCGTCGGTCTTCCTCTACGCCGGCTCGATCGCCCCCGGTTGGGTGCGCCTGTCCGACGGCACCGAGAAGGACATCACGATCATCGACTCGTTCGAGGCAGTGGGCGCCGTCAAGGCCGGCACCATGAGCGCCGAGGACGCGCACCGCATCGAGTGCGCCTTCGCACCCGGCGAGGGTGCCTGCGGCGGCATGTACACCGCGAACACCATGGCCTCGGTCGCCGAGGCGCTCGGCCTGTCGCTTCCCGGCTCGGCCTCGCCGGCATCCGCAGACCGTCGTCGCGACTACTACGCGCACCGCTCGGGCGAGGCCGTCGTGAACCTGCTCAAGCAGGGCATCACGGCGCGCCAGATCCTGACGAAGGAGGCGTTCGAGAACGCCATCGCCGTCGGCATGGCACTCGGCGGCTCGACGAACATCGTGCTGCACCTGCTCGCGATCGCGCGCGAGGCCGAGGTCGACCTCACGCTCGACGACTTCAACCGCATCGGCTCGAAGGTGCCGCACATCGGCGACCTCAAGCCCTTCGGCAAGTACGTCATGAACGACGTCGACCGCCGCGGCGGAGTGCCCGTGCTCATGAAGGCGCTGCTCGACGCGGGCCTGCTCCACGGCGACGTCATGACCGTGACCGGCAAGACCATGCGCGAGAACCTCGAGGAGCTGAACCTGCCGCCGCTCGACGGCAAGGTGCTTCGCACGCTCGACGACCCGATCCACGAGACCGGCGGCCTCACGATCCTGCACGGCTCGCTCGCGCCCGAGGGCGCCGTCGTCAAGACGGCCGGCTTCGACGCGGCCACCTTCGAGGGTCCGGCCCGTGTCTTCGAGCGCGAGCGCGCCGCGATGGACGCGCTGACGAACGGCGAGATCCAGGCCGGCGACGTCGTCGTCATCCGCTACGAGGGCCCGAAGGGCGGCCCAGGCATGCGCGAGATGCTCGCCATCACGGCGGCCATCAAGGGCGCAGGCCTCGGCAAAGATGTACTACTCTTGACGGACGGTCGATTCTCAGGCGGCACAACCGGACTGTGCATCGGCCATCTGGCACCCGAAGCGGTGGACGCAGGTCCCATCGCCTTCGTGCGCGATGGTGATCTGATACGGGTCGATATCGCAGCTCGTTCCATCGATCTACTTGTCGGTGATGCCGAGCTGGCTGCCCGCCGTGAAGGCTGGGCTCCGCTTCCCCCGCGCTACACCCGAGGCGTTCTCGCGAAGTACTCCAAGCTCGTGCGCTCGGCCGCTGAAGGCGCCACGACGGGCTGAGTACTGCGCTTTCCGCACACATCGCTCACCAGAACAGGAACCGAATGACCACGGAATCCAGTCCCGTGCCGTCGCCCGCTCTCGTGCCCCCGCATGCACCGGTGGAGATCACCGGTGCCGAGGGCGTCGTCCGCTCGCTCGAGATGCTCGGCATCACCGACGTGTTCGGACTCCCCGGCGGCGCCATCCTCCCCGTCTACGACCCGCTGCTCGACAGCAAGAAGCTGCGCCACATCCTCGTGCGCCACGAGCAGGGCGCCGGCCACGCCGCCCAGGGCTACGCGTCGTCCACCGGCAAGCTCGGCGTCGCGATCGCGACCTCGGGCCCCGGCGCGACGAACCTCGTCACCGCCATCGCCGACGCGCACATGGACTCGGTGCCGCTGCTCGCGATCACCGGCCAGGTGTTCTCGAACCTCATGGGCACCGACGCATTCCAGGAGGCCGACATCGTCGGCATCACGATGCCGATCACGAAGCACTCCTTCCTCGTGAAGAAGGCGGAGGAGATCCCCGCGACGATCGCGGCCGCCGCGCACATCGCGTCGACCGGCCGCCCCGGTCCGGTGCTCGTGGACATCACGAAGGACGCGCAGCAGGCGAAGTTCGCCTTCTCGTGGCCCCCGAAGGTCGACCTGCCCGGCTACCGCCCCATCACCAAGGCGCACGGCAAGCAGGTCACGGCGGCGGCGCAGCTGCTCGCCGAGGCCAAGCGCCCCGTGCTCTACGTGGGCGGCGGCGTCATCCGCTCGCGCGCGTCCGAAGAGCTCCTCGAGCTCGCCGAGGCCACGGGCGCTCCCGTCGTGACGACCCTCATGGCGCGCGGCGCGTTCCCCGACTCGCACCAGCAGCACCTCGGCATGCCCGGCATGCACGGCACGGTCCCGGCCGTGATCGCGCTGCAGGAGTCCGACCTGCTCATCGCGCTCGGCGCCCGGTTCGACGACCGCGTGACCGGCAAGTCGGCACTCTTCGCGCCCAACGCCAAGGTCGTGCACGTCGACATCGACCCCGCTGAGATCTCGAAGATCCGCGTCGCCGACGTGCCGATCGTGGGCGACCTGAAAGACGTGCTCGTCGACCTGCGAACCGCGTACGACCAGCAGATCGCCGCGGGTGCGCCCGACATCAGCGAATGGTGGGCCACGCTCGACGGACTTCGCGCCGAGTTCCCCCTCGGCTTCTCGCCGACCTCCGACGGCCTGCTCGCACCCCAGCAGGTCATCCAGCGCATCGGCGAGCTGACCGGACCCGAGGGCATCTACGCCGCCGGTGTCGGACAGCACCAGATGTGGGCGGCGCAGTTCATCAAGTACGAGCGCCCGAACTCGTGGCTGAACTCGGGCGGCGCCGGCACCATGGGCTACGCGGTCCCCGCGGCCATGGGGGCCAAGGTCGCCGAGCCCGACCGCGTCGTGTGGGCGATCGACGGCGACGGCTGCTTCCAGATGACGAACCAGGAGCTCGCGACCTGCACGTTGAACGAGATCCCGATCAAGGTCGCGATCATCAACAACTCGTCGCTCGGCATGGTGCGCCAGTGGCAGACGCTCTTCTACGACGGCCGCTACTCGAACACCGACCTGAACACGGGTCACGACAGTGTGCGCGTGCCCGACTTCGTCAAGCTCGCCGAAGCCTACGGCGCGCTCGGCATCCGCGTGACCAGAGAAGACGAGATCGACGCGGCCATCAAGCTCGCGCTCGAGACCAACGACCGCCCGGTCGTCATCGACTTCGTGGTGTCGGCCGACGCGATGGTGTGGCCGATGGTGCCGCAGGGCGTGTCGAACAGCTACATCCAGTACGCCCGCGATCACTCGCCGGCCTTCAGCGAGGAGGACTGACCATGTCGACCCACGTGCTCTCACTCCTCGTCGAGGACAAGCCCGGCCTGCTCACGCGCGTCGCAGGACTCTTCGCGCGCCGCGGCTTCAACATCGAGTCGCTCGCGGTCGGCCACTCCGAGATCGAGGGCCTCTCGCGCATCACGGTCGTCGTCGATGTCGAGGAGTTGCCGCTCGAACAGGTGACCAAGCAGCTCAACAAGCTCATCAACGTCATCAAGATCGTCGAGCTCGACCCCGCCCAGTCGGTGCAGCGCGAGCACCTGCTCATCAAGGTGCGCGTCGACAACTCCACCCGCTCGCAGGTGCTCGAGGCCGTCAACCTCTTCCGCGCCCGCGTCGTCGACGTCTCGACCGACGCGCTCGTGATCGAGGTCACCGGCGACTCCGGCAAGACGACGGCGTTCCTCAAGGTGCTCGAGCCCTACGGCATCCGCGAGATCGCCCAGTCGGGCCTGCTCGCGATCGGTCGCGGCGGCAAGTCGATCACCGAGCGCGTCTTCAAGAACTGAATCGGATGCCGCGGCGCGCAGCCGCGACATCCCGTACCGAAACCCACACCAAGGAGAAGAACAGCAATGGCTGAGATGTACTACGACCAGGACGCGGACCTCTCGATCATCCAGGGTCGGAAGGTCGCCGTCATCGGTTACGGCTCGCAGGGCCACGCGCATGCGCAGAACCTGCGCGACTCGGGCGTCGAGGTCGTCATCGGCCTCAAGGACGGCTCGAAGTCGATCCAGAAGGCCGAAGAGGCCGGCTTCGAGGTCAAGAACGTCGCCGACGCCTCGGCGTGGGCCGACGTCGTCGTGATCCTCGCGCCCGACCAGTACCAGCGCCACATCTTCGCCGAGTCGGTCAAGGACAACCTCTCCGAGGGCGACGTGCTCGTCTTCGGCCACGGCTTCAACATCCGCTTCGGCTACATCGAGGCACCCGCCGGCGTCGACGTGATCCTCGTCGCGCCGAAGGCGCCCGGCCACACCGTGCGTCGCGAGTTCGTCGCGGGCCGCGGCATCCCCGACATCATCGCCGTCGAGCAGGACGCCTCGGGCCAGGCCTGGGAGATCGCGAAGTCGTACGCGAAGGGCATCGGCGGCACCCGCGCCGGCGTCATCAAGACGACCTTCACCGAAGAGACCGAGACCGACCTGTTCGGCGAGCAGGCCGTGCTCTGCGGCGGCACCTCGCAGCTCGTGCAGTACGGCTTCGAGACCCTCGTCGAGGCCGGCTACCAGCCCGAGATCGCCTACTTCGAGGTGCTGCACGAGCTGAAGCTCATCGTCGACCTCATGTGGGAGGGCGGCATCGCCAAGCAGCGCTGGTCGGTCTCCGACACGGCCGAGTACGGCGACTACGTCTCGGGCCCCCGCGTCATCGACCCGTCAGTCAAGGAGAACATGAAGGCGGTGCTCTCCGACATCCAGGACGGCACCTTCGCGGCGCGCTTCATCGCCGACCAGGACAACGGCCAGAAGGAGTTCCTCGAGCTCCGCGCCAAGGGCGAGCAGCACCCGATCGAGACCACGGGTCGCGACCTGCGCAAGCTCTTCGCCTGGAACTCGTCCGACGACGACGACTACGTGGACGGCGAGGTCGCTCGCTGACGCGAGCGGACCTGCCGCCCACTGCCTCGCTGACGCGAGCGCGAGTGCGCTGACATCGAACGGCCCGTCCCGGGACACCGGGGCGGGCCGTTCCGCATCCGTGCGCGAATGAGCACGGCGAATTCACCGCAGCCCCCTTGTCCCGGCGGCCCCCGTTGTGGTCACATGTGGTCCCATGAGCGAACACTCGAATCACGACCCTGTTCCCCGCTGGTGCTCCTGCGACGTGCCCGACGACGATCTCGTCGAGTCCGGAGACACGGGCATCACCCGACGCAACATCCTCATCGGCGCCACCGCCGCGAGCGCCCTCGCCGCGGCCGGATGGGCCGGGCCCGCGGTCGCCGCTCCGGGAGGCAAGGGCGACAAGTCGGTCACGATCACGATCATGGGCACGTCCGACCTGCACACGAACGTCGTCAACTGGGACTACTACAAGGACGCGACGTACAGCGACAGCGCCGGCAACGCCGTCGGCCTCGCCCGCGTCGCGAGCGTCGTGAAGCAGATCCGCGCCGACCGTGGCGCAGACCGCACCCTGCTCTTCGACGCCGGAGACACGATCCAGGGCACGCCGCTCGGGTTCTACTACGCGACCGTCGAGCCCGTGACTGAGACGGGGGCGACCCATCCGATGGCGGCCCAGATGAACGCGCTCGACTACGACGCGGTCGCGCTCGGCAATCACGAGTTCAACTACGGGCTCGAGTTCCTCGACCACTGGATCTCGCAGATGGACGCGCCTGTGCTCGCGGCGAACGCCGTGCACGCCCGCACGAAGGTGCCGCGATTCCGGCCGTACGCGATCAAGACGATCAAGGTTAAGGGGCGCCCGCCGATCCGGGTCGGCGTGCTGGGTCTGACCAACCCGGGTGTCGTCATCTGGGACAAGGCGAACGTCGAGGGCAAGGTCGAGGTGCTCGACCTCGTCGCGACGGCCAAGCGCTGGGTCCCGGTCATGCGGGCACAGGGCGCCGACATCGTCGTCGTGAGCGCCCACTCGGGCGACAGCGGCACCTCGTCGTATTCGGGCGACCTGCCCAACGAGAACGCTGCCGCGCTCGTCGCCGAGCAGGTGCCCGGCATCGACGCGATCCTCTTCGGGCATGCGCACCGCGAGGTGCCGGAGCGCATCGTCGCGAACCTGCAGACGGGTGCGAAGGTGGTCATGAGCGAGCCGAAGAACTGGGGCCAGCGGCTCAGCGTCTTCGACCTCGCCCTCGAGTTCGAGCGCGGACGCTGGCGCGTCGCGACGAGTTCGGCGCACCTCGTGAACACGAACACGGTGGTCGACGACCCCGAGTTCGTCGCGATCGTGCGGTCCCAGCACGACGCCGTCGTGCGGTACATGAACTCGCCCGTCGCGAACTCGACGACCGAGATGCTCGCGGCGGAGTCGTGCTGGAAGGACACCGCGATCCTCGACTACGTCAACGAGGTGCAGACCGCGACCGTCGCGGCCGCGGTCGCCGGCACGCCCGAGGCATCCCTGCCGATCGTGTCGATCGCGGCGCCGTTCAACCGGGCCGCTCGCTTTCCGGCGGGGTCGGTCACGATCAAGGATGTCGCGGGCCTCTACATCTACGACAACACGCTCATGGCGTCGGTGCTCACGGGCAAGCAGATCAAGGAGTACCTCGAGTTCTCGGCCGAGTACTACAAGCAGGTCGCCCCCGAAGCACCCGTCGACCCGGCCGCGTGGACGAACGCCCAGACCCCGCGCGCGGCGTCGACGCCCGACTACAACTACGACCAGTTCTCGGGGGTCGAGTACACCGTCGACATCTCGAAGCCGGTCGGGCAGCGCATCTCACCGCTCACCTTCGAGGGCGCGGCCGTGTCCGACGATCAGCAGTTCCTCGTCGCGGTCAACAACTACCGGCAGTCCGGCGGCGGCGGGTTCCCGCACATCGCGACGGCGCCGGTCGTGTACAACGCGCAGGTCGCGATCCGCGAGGCGATCGTGGCCTACGCGTCCGCGCAGGGCACCATCGACCCGGTCTCCTTCCACGTCGAGAACTGGAAGCTCGTCCGCAACGGGGTGCCGGTCTTCACGCCCTGACCTCGCCCCGCAGACCCCGAGACGCGGGCCGCGGGCGGCGGGCGGATCCGCCCGCCGCCCGCGCCCGGCGGCTCGCACGTCGGTCGCGCGGCGCGCCGCGGCATCCCGTCGCCCGTCGTTCACGCGGGACTTCTCGGCCCGCCTCCGTGCGTTCACCCGATGGCGAGAGCGTGTCGGTGTGCGACGCGGAACAAGCCCGATTCGAACTGCTCGCACTCGGGCGACGGCCTGGGCCGTCGGGGCCGCGATCCTCGCCCTCGTCGTCACGGTGATGCCGACGCAGGGCGCGCACGCCGCCGCCCGGGTGTCGGCTGCGGCATCCGGCGTCGTGATCGACGAACTCGCGAACGGCGACGGCAGCGGCGGGGCGTTCAGCTTCTTCGAGCTGCGCAACACCGGCCGAGCGGCGGTCGACCTGCACGGCTGGAACGTGTTCCGGTGCAGCGCAGAGGGCCTGCGCGCGAACGTCGGCCGCCCCGAGGCGCGACTCGACGACGTCGTGCTGCAGCCCGGCGAGCGGTTCACGGTCGCCCGCATCGGGGCGACGCTGCCGGGCGGACGCCGTGCGGACGCGCAGTTCACGCAGCCCTACGACCGCGGCGGGTTCGGCCTCGTGCTCGTGGACGCCGACGGCGATCGCGTCGACGCGGTCGGCGTGTACCCGAGCGAGCCGACGCCGGTCGCGAGCGAGTGCACCGAGGGCGCCAACCTGCCCGAGATGCTCGCATCCACCTCCGCCCCCGGTGAGAGCTGGCAGCGCGTCGCCGACACGGGCGACGTGGCCGAGGACTTCGTGCGGGCCGAGGCGACCCCCGGCGCCGAGAATGCGAGGGGGCCGCAGGACCGGGCCGACGCGGCATCCGTGCGCATCGTCGAGGTGGCCGCGGCCGGTCCGGCGGGCTCCGGCGACGACCTCGTCGAGATCCGCAATTCCGGCGGGGCCGCCGTCGACGTCGGCGGATGGACGGTGCACCGCTGCAGCGCCTCCGGCACGGCCTCGCCCGACACGCGGCAGTACGCCTTCCCGCCGGGCGCACGGCTCGATGCGGGGGAGCGGTTCCTGCTCGGAGGCCCGGGCTTCGAGCCGGGCGCCGATGAGGCCGAGCCGGATGCGCGCACCACGACGAGCCTCGCCGACACCACGTTCGGGGTGCTGCTGACGGATGCCGCGGGCCGCCGCGTCGACGAGGTGAGCGTCTCGAACGGGCCGGACACCGCGTGCCAGCGCGACGCCTCGAAGCTCGCATCGGTGCTCGACGCCCGCGCGGGGGAGTCCTGGCAACTGGTCGAGGAGCCGGGTGCCGGCGCGACCGGGTTCGTCATCGCGCCGCGGACACCGGGGCGGCCGAACGCCAGGGCCGAACGGAGCGTGTTCCGCAGCGCGTTCGAGTACCCCGCGTCGCCGGAGGTCGCCGTCAGCGAGTTGGCGACCGATCCGCGATCGATCGAGGGCACCTCGCCGCAGAACTTCGTCGAGCTCGGCAACTACGGCGACCGCGCCGTCGACCTCGGCGGATGGCGGCTCGTGCAATGCGGCGTCGACGGCGCGCGCGAGCAGGACACGCTGCTCGCGATCGCCGACGGCACGCGCGTGGCGCCGGGCGAGACCTGGCTCGCCGCGCTCGAGGGGACGGCCGCCGCAGCGGGTGCGGATGCCCGCTACGCGGAGCCGTTCGACCTGCTCGGCACGGGGGTCTGGGTCGAGGACGCCGAGGGGCGCCGGGTCGACAGCGTCGGCGTCTACCTCGCGAACGAGATGGACGAGCCGAACGAGCGGCCGAGCCCCTGCACGAAGGGCGTGGCGCTCACGACGTTCCAGCCCGACCGGTTGCGCGGCGAGACGTACCAGCGCAGCCGGTTCACGGGCGTCGACGCCGACGACTTCGTCGTGCGCGCGGCGTCGCCCGGCGAGCTCGACCTCGCCGAGTGGACTCCCGTCGAGGCGCTCGCCGCGCAGACGGAGGCGCGGCTCGCCACGGAGGTCCGACGTGAACTCGGCGATGACGCCGTACGGCTCGCGGGAGCCGGTCCGGGCGCCGTCGCGCCCACGCGTCGGACCCTGAACGGGGAGGCGGCCGCGGTCGTCGTCGAGGCGGCGCGTGGGGCGACCACGGCCGGCGCGCTGGTCGAGCATCGTGCGCCGGGCGAGCAGCCGATCGCGGTCGGGGCGGGCGGATCGGTCGAGGTGGCCGACCTCGCCGCATCCGATGACGCCTTCGCCTTCCCGTACGTGCGGATGACGGTCGCCGTCGGGCCGTCCCGCAGCGCGGACGGCGGGCGAACGGTCGCGTGGACCGGCCACGGCGACGATCGCGCGGAACTGACGCTGTCGGTGTGGGATCCCTCGGGCGGCGCATGGCGGCGGCTCGACTCGCGTTCGGCGACGGACGGCGGCGTGCTGATGCTGACCGGCCGAGTGCGTGCCGCCGAGGCATCCGACGATCGCATCGAACTGCTGGTGCAGAGCGCGCCGCGCCGCAGCGACGCGACGCCGCACGGCGCCGACGGCGAGTTCGAGGATCCCGCCGACTACGACCTCGCCATCAGCCACATCACCGACACGCAGTACCTCAGCGAGGCGTACCCCGAGGTGTACGCCGAGGTGGTCGGATGGATCGCCGCGAACGCCGAGACGCGAAAGATCGCCTTCGCGACGCACACGGGCGACCTCGTGCAGAACTGGGTCGACCCTGGGCAGCAGGAGGACCGCGCTCGCCGCGAGTTCGAGGTCGCGTCGACGATGCAGGCCGTGCTCGACGACGCCGGCGTGCCGAACAGCGTGCTGCCCGGCAACCACGACAACAAGCGCGGCGCGAGCAATGCCCTCTTCAACGAGTACTTCGGTCCTTCGCGATACGAGGCGATGCCCTGGTACGCCGGGTCGATCGCCCCCGACGACAACAGCGCCAACTTCAGCACGTTCGAGCGGGCCGGCGCCAGGTTCCTCATGCTCTCACTGCCCTACGCGTACGGCGAGCGCGAGCTCGCGTGGGCCGAGCAGGTCGTCGCCTCGCACCCCGGCCACAACGTCGTCGTCTCGACGCACGAGCACGTCACGCCCGAGCTCGCGGATGCCGCGGCCGGCCGTTCGACCGGGTCGCGTTGGCTCTCGCGGGGCGGCGAGCTCTGGCAGCGCGTCGTCGCGCCCAACCGCAACGTCGTCGCCGTGCTCTCGGGTCACTTCCACGGGCTCGGCAGGATCGTCACGGAGGACGCCGGCGGGCTGGCCGGCCACACGGTCGTCGAACTGCTCGCCGACTACCAGGAGTTCCGCACGCACACGGGGGAACGGGCGACCGGGTTCCAGCGGCTGCTGCAGGTCGATCTCGGCGGCGGCACGATCGCGGTCGACACGATCTCGTCGACGCTCGGCGCGACCGCGAGCTTCCCGTACGACTACGAGCAGTTCCGGCCCGAGAACGGCTCGGAGGGCACCCCGTCGAACTCGCGGCCGTGGCGGATCCTCGCCGACGGGCTGCAGGACCGGTACACGGCCGAGGACGACGACTTCGCGGTCGACGTGGCGTTCCAGTACCCGAAGAGGGTCGTGACCGAGTCGGTGCTGGTCGGCCGCTGAGCGCGCTCCGGGGTCGGTCTCGCACGCCCGTTCGACGGCGTGCGCGGGCGGTGTGAAGACGGTGCGCGGACGGGCATGAAGTGTGCCGTCAGCACTCTGGACGCGCCACCAACCCGGTGGTAGACATGGCGCGCACATTCGCACCGAGGGGGTCGTCATGCGGGTTCGCAGGGATATCGAGGGGTTGACGGTCGGCGATCGGGATGCCGCGGAGTCCGGCCCGTGGCATCCGATCCTGGATGCCTACGCACGCGGGGTCGAGGTCATGAAGGCCGTCGACGCGGCCGGGCCACCGACGCCCCAGTCGTGGATGTGGGCGGCCAACACGCACGGCATCGACCAGTTCACGCCGCGACGGGCGGCCTGGGCGCAGTGCACGCACGCCTCGCTGTTCTTCCTGCCGTGGCACCGGGCCTACCTCGCGTGGTTCGAGCAGCACATCCGCGACGCCTCCGGCGACGACGACTGGGCGCTGCCGTACTGGGACTACTCGGCGCCCGGTTCGACGCGTCGGCTGCCGGTCGAGTTCGCGGTCGAACGGCGCACGGTCGACGGCGTGCTCGTCGACAACCCGCTCTTCTCGCCCGCGCGATCGACGCAGGCGATCCCGGCGGCGAGCGCCGACATCGTCGAGGCGCTCGCCCAGCCCAGCTACGTGCTCGAACGCGAGGCGGGATTCGGCGGCACCCTGCCGGACCAGTCGTTCGGCACCGTCGAGGACCGCCCGCACAACTACGTGCACATGGCGATCGGCGGGGTCATGCGATCGCCGTCGACGGCGGGCCGCGACCCCGTGTTCTGGCTGCACCACGCGAACATCGACCGACTGTGGGAGGTGTGGCTCTCGCTCGAGGGTTCGGTTCGGCTGACGGATGCCCCCGACACGCCGCCCGAGCTGCAGTCGGCGTGGGACTCCGCGGCGTTCTGGTTCGGCGACGAGCAGCGACCGGAGACCTACGCGATGGCCGCCGTCGAGGACCTCGCGAGCGATCGCATGGACTACGGGTACGAGTCGATCGTGCTCGCCGACGTGCTCGCCGACGCGGTCGCCGATCGACGTGCGGAGATCATCGCGGCGACCGGGGGAGGGTTCGGGGTGGACGAGGCATCGAAGTGGCAACCCGTGGCGGCGACGTTCGACCTGGCGTCGGGCGAGGAGCGCGAGATCCCGTTCGAGGGCGGGGCGCTCGGGCTCGACGAGGCACCGCCGACGAGGCTCCTGCTCGAGCTCGCCGGTGCCACCGCGCACGACCCGCACTCCGCGTACGACGTCGAGATCCGCTCGACGCCCGACGCGGCGCCGCACGTCGTGCGCGGGTTCTCGACGTTCGGCCTCGCGGGCACGCCGGACGAGGAGGTGCGCAACTACCTCGTCGACGCGTCGAGCGTGCTGCCCGACCTGCTCGACGAGGGCTGGGCGGGCGGCGCGCTCACGGTGCGGCTGCTGCCTGCGGAGGCGTGGGCGACCGGCGACGGCGGCGAAGGCGGTGGCGATGCCGCGGACGCGCGTGCGATCAGCGTCGCGCAGGTCACGGTCTACGTGCAGGCGCCATGAGCGTCGTCACGGGTCGCGCTGCGGGCGCAGCGGGCGCAGCGGGCGCGACGGGCGCACGGCGCCGAAGCCGATCGAGCCTCGGCACCCGGGTCGGCGAGGCGCTGCCGATCGCCTCGGGTGCCGCGTGGGCCGTGCTGATAGCGGCCTCCCTGCCGCTCGCCGGCGGTCTCGGGCTCGGCGCGCACCACGGCGGAACGGATGCCGGCGGCGGGCCGCCCGGCACCGCGGGCGGGGGCGCAGGGACGGGCGCCGCGGCATCCGTCGCCGTCACGCCGATGTGGGCGGCAGGCTGGCTGCTCATGGTCGTCGCGATGATGTGGCCGCTGCTCGTGCCGCTCGCGAACCGCATCGCGGCGGGCTCGTTCCCTCGCTGGCGCATCCGCCTCGTCGCGGTCGCGGTCGTGGTCTCGACTCTGCTCTGGTTCGCGTTCGGCCTGGCCGCCGCGCTCGTCGCGCAGCTCGCCGGGGTGCCGCAGGGCAGCCTCTGGTGGCAGCTCGCCGCACTCGGGGTCGCGGGCGTCGCCCGGTGGTCGCCCCGGCGCGCCCGCCTGCTGGCCCGGTGCGCCGTCACGCCGCCCATCGCCCCGGGCGGTCGCCGTGGCATCCGCACCGCCGCCCGTGCCGGAGCGATCGAGTGGCGGCGCTGCGCCGTCCTCTGCGGTCCGCTCATGCTCGCGATGGTGCCGGGGCACGGCGTGCTCGTGCTCGCCGCGGCGAGCCTCTCGGTCTGGTGGGAGTTCCGGCATCCGCGCGCGTGGCGCGACCCGGTGCCGCTCGCGCTCATCGCGGTCGCGGCGCTCGCGGCCATCGGAACAGCACTGCTCGGGGGGTGACCCGTGGCGCGTTCGGGTCCGGTCGCGACGGTGTCGCTGCTCATCCAGGACGACACGGTCGACCTGGGTACGGTCGACGGTGTTCCGGTGCCGAAGCGCGAGGTGCGCGAGCTCGCGCTGCCGGAGGGCGCGAACGACCGCTTCCTCGACGGCCCCGCGTGCCGACGACTCGCCGTCGTCGACCTCGAGCCCGGCTCCGGGCTGCCGTTGCCGCCCCCTGCGGCGTTCGAGCCCAAGGGTGAGGGCGACCTCGACGGCGGCTACCCGATCGAGGATCCCGAGGCCGCGTCGCCCGCCGCGCTCGCCGTGAACGCGTTCGGCGTCGCATTCCGCACGATCCGCATGTTCGAGGGGCCGGACGCCCTCGGTCGGCGGGTGCGCTGGGCGTTCGACGGCGAGCAACTGCTCGTCGTGCCCCGTGCCGGCGAGCGGGCGAACGCCGCCTACGACCGCAGGACCCGCAGCCTCCAGTTCTCGTCGTTCACCGGGGCTGACGGCGAGCGCGTGCACACCGCGCTCAGCAGCGACATCGTCGCGCACGAGTGCGGGCACGCGCTGCTCGATGCGGTGCAGCCCTCGCTCGCCGACCGGCCGACTCGCGAGTCGATCGCGATCCACGAGGCCGTCGCCGACGTGATCGCGGTGATCATGGCCCTCGACAGCGATCGGCTCCGCACGAGCGTGCTCGCGCGCGGCGGCAACCGCATCGACGCGCAGAACGCGTTCAGCTCGATCGCGGAGGCCTTCGGGGTGGCCAAGCCGGGGCCGGGCGGGGCTGCCCGCCATGCGCTGCGCGATCTCGCGAAGCTCACGAGCCTCGCAGCCCTCGCGGGGGCGAACCCGCACGAGCTCAGCACGCTGCTCTCGGCGATCTACTTCGACACGTTGCGCGACATCTACGAGACGCGGTTCGCGCGGGAGCGGGGCCCCAGGCGCGACGGCCGACGGCGGCTCTCGTCCGTGCAGGCCGCGAACCGCGCCCTCGGCACCGCGCACGTCGTCTTCCGCCGATTCGTGCTGCGCGGCATCGACTACCTGCCGCCCGGCGACCTCGGGTTCGCGGATGTCGGCAGGGCCGCGTTCGCGGCCGACCAGGCGATCGACGCGGCCGCCGGTCGGCGGGGCACCGCGGAGGTGCGCCGACGCCGCGACGCGTTCGCCGCTCGGTTCGTGACGAGCGGCGTCGTTGCCGCACCGGCGCAGCTGCGGGCGCGCCGCCCGCGCGCGCTCGACGTGCCGCCCGAGCGTCTCGCCGACCTCCGCGACCACGAGTTCGCGGCCTACGACTACGTCGGCAGGCACCGTCGCGCCATCGGGATCCCGGCGCGCGTGCCGTTCACCGTGCTCGCGCGCATCGATGCGACGAAGCGGGTCGGCTCGAAGACGGTCGTCCCGCAGCGCGAGCTGCTCGTCAAGGTCGCCTGGGACCGGGTGCCGCCCGCGCGTGCCGACGGAGCCCGCCCGCGGCCGGTTCCGGTGGGCGCGACGATCAGCCTCCACTGGGACGACGGACGCTGCCTCGCGCTCGTGCGGAGCGTCGCCGCCGAGGGCGGGCTTCCGGCACCCGGCGGCGACGGTCCGCCGTCGACACCGGCCGACCCCGACGGCGACGCGGCTGGGGCGGGGGAGACGCTGCTCGCCGATGATGTCGCATTCGACCTCTTCCACGCGGATGCCGCCGCCGCGGCCGGGCGAGGTGCAGGTCGGGGCGCGAGGTCCGCGAGCGTCGCCGCACGCCCGGCACGGGCCGCCCGGCCGCTCGCCGCGCCGCCGCCGGGCGTGGACCCCGGCGCGTTCTTCGACCTCGTGCGCGCCCGCTCGGCGCTCGGCCGGTGAGTCCGCCGCCGCCCGCTACTGTGTTCAGGTGCCGAGTCAGCTGCAGGTCGAGATCGCCGTCCAGGATGCCGCGGGCGTCCGCATCGCCCTCGAGGGAGGTGCCGCCCGCATCGAGCTCTGCCAGGCGCTCGGGCTCGGAGGGCTGACCCCCTCCGCCGGACTCGTCGAGGCGGCCGTGGCCGCGGCGTCCGCGGCCGGGGCGACCGGCTTCGTCCACGTGCTCGTGCGCCCTCGCGGCGGCGGATTCGTCTACGACGCCGACGAGCTCGACACAATCGTGCGCGACATCCGGCTGGCCCGCTCGCTCGGCGCGGACGGCGTCGTCGTCGGTGCCCTGACCGAGTCGGGCGTGCTCGACCGGGGCGCGATCGCCGCGTTCGTCGACGCGGCCGACGGCATCGACGTGACGGTGCACCGCGCAGTGGACGCGAGCGCGGACCCGATCGTGTCGGTGCTCGCCCTCGCCGGCACCGGCGTGCGCCGTGTGCTCACCTCGGGCGGCGCGGCCGACTGCCGTGCGGGCCTGCCGACCCTCGCGCGCATGGTCGAGGGCGTGGCCGGGCGGCTCGAGGTCATGTCCGGCGGCGGCGTGCGCGTGTCCGACATCGCCGACCTCGCGGCGGCGGGCGTCGACGCCGTGCACCTCTCGGCGCGCGGGCGCGACGAGCGCGGCGGCCCCAGCGGACCGGGCGGCGGCGTCGACGGATTCGACGTGACGGATGCCGCCACGGTGCACGCTGCGGTCGCGGCCGCCGGCGGGCCCGCACGCACGGCCTGAAGCCGCGATCGACGTAGGCTTGGTGCCATGACGCGCGAGACCGATGACGACGCCCTGCGGTGGGAGGGCGACGACGATCCGACCCTCGCACCCGGATGGAAGAAGGTCGGCCCGACGGTGAAGGCGCCCGCCGCCGATGCTGGCTCCGGCGCGCAAGGGTCGGCCGCGGCATCCGGGGTCCGCGAACCCGCGGGCGCGGCTGACGACGCCGATGTCGATGCCGATGTTGATGCAGATGCCGACGATGCCGACGAGGTGAAGCCGGGTTCCGCCGCCCAGACGGGCTCGGTCGAGCTCGTCGTGCTCGGCATCCTCGCCGGGGTCTACCTGCTCTACACGATCGGCTGGTTCATCACGGCACTGCGCACCTCGGTGCCCGGCATCAGCGTCGTGAGCGACACGATGTACGCACTGGGCCTCTGGCTCGCCGTGCTCGCGGCACCGTGCTGGTTCGCGCTCGCGCTCCGGGCGGGCGGGCGCCGCGCCCGGCTCGTCTGGCTGATCGCGGGCGCGCTCGTGCTCGCCCCGCTGCCGTTCGTCCTGGGGGTCACCGCATGAGCGCCGTTCCCGCCTCGCCCGAATCGGGCGCGCCGATCGTCGACGGCACGGATGCCGCGGGCGGCCCGGTGCACACCCGCACCCTGCCGATCTGGCTCGACGTGAGCCTCGCGGTGCTGTTCGGGCTCTTCTT
Source organism: Agromyces sp. CF514 (assembly GCF_900113185.1). Taxonomy (NCBI): domain Bacteria; kingdom Bacillati; phylum Actinomycetota; class Actinomycetes; order Micrococcales; family Microbacteriaceae; genus Agromyces; species Agromyces sp. CF514. Next base: position 2,076,771 of record NZ_FOZD01000001.1, read on the forward strand.
CGCCTACGACGTGTGGGAGGTCGTGGAGTCCATCGTGCAGCTGCTGGGCCTCGGACTCTCGTTCAGCGGCGCAGGCTGGGCCGTCATGATCTCAGCGCTCCTGGCGCCGCTCGCGTGCTTCGGCCTCGCGTTCGCACTCGGTCGCAAGCGCGGCCTGCTCGCGCGCATCGCGCTGTACTTCACCGGTCTCGCGGTCTCGGCCGTGCTGTTCCTCAGCCTCTCGGTGCTGCTCGGCCAGATCGGCGGCGTGGTCGTCTGACCACGGCGCCCGTTCGCGGCGTCCGGCGCGGTGCGCGGCGCCTTGTGCGGCCGCGCGCGTCACACGGACGAAACACGTGCGTCGGCTGAAGTAGGCTGAGCGGGTTGCGCCCCGACGGTGTGTGGCGCATCCCACCCACACAGTGCTGCGCCTTCGCGCGCGCAACCCCCGAAGGAATCACTCGTGTCAAAGCCGGTCGTGCTGATCGCCGAAGAACTCTCGCCCGCCACCGTCGACGCCCTCGGGCCCGACTTCGACGTCCGCAACGTCGACGGCACCGACCGGGCCGCGCTGCTGTCCGCGCTCTCCGACGCCAACGCGATCCTCGTGCGCTCCGCGACGAAGGTCGACGCCGAGGCGATCGCGGCCGCCCCCAAGCTGCAGGTCGTCGCGCGTGCGGGCGTGGGCCTCGACAACGTCGACATCAAGGCCGCGACCACCGCGGGCGTCATGGTCGTCAACGCGCCCACGTCGAACATCATCTCGGCGGCCGAGCTCACGGTCGGCCACATCCTGAGCCTCGCCCGGCACATCCCGGCGGCGCACTCCGCGCTCGCGCAGGGCGAGTGGAAGCGTTCGCACTACACCGGCACCGAGCTCTACGAGAAGACCGTCGGCATCATCGGCCTCGGCCGCATCGGCGCGCTCATCACCGCCCGCCTGCAGGCGTTCGGCGTCGACGTCATCGCGTACGACCCCTACATCACCGCCGCTCGCGCGCAGCAGCTCGGCGTGCAGACCGTCTCGCTCGACGAACTGCTCGAGCGCAGCGACTTCATCACGATCCACATGCCGAAGACGCCCGAGACGACCGGCATGATCGCGACCGAGCAGCTCGCGAAGATGAAGCCGTCCGCCTACATCGTGAACGTCGCACGCGGCGGGCTCATCGACGAGGACGCCCTGCACGACGCGCTCGTCGCGGGCACCATCGCGGGTGCCGGCCTCGACGTGTTCGTCACCGAGCCGCCGCGCGAGTCGCCGCTGCTGGGCCTGCCGAACGTCATCGTCACGCCGCACCTGGGCGCCTCGACCGACGAGGCCCAGGAGAAGGCCGGCATCTCGGTCGCGAAGTCCGTTCGCCTCGCGCTGGCTGGCGAGCTCGTGCCCGACGCGGTGAACGTCGCCGGCGGCATCATCGACCCGTACGTGCGTCCCGGCATCCCGCTGGTCGAGAAGCTCGGCCAGCTCTTCTCCGGCCTCGCGCAGGGCGCGCTCACGAGCCTCGACGTCGAGGTGCACGGCGAGCTGTCCGAGTACGACGTCAAGGTGCTGAAGCTCGCCGCGCTCAAGGGCGTGTTCACGAACGTCGTGAGCGAGTCCGTCTCGTACGTCAACGCGCCGCTGCTCGCCGAGCAGCGCGGCATCGACGTGCGCCTCATCGTCGACGCCGAGTCGTCGGAGTTCCGCAACGTCATCACCCTCAGCGGCGCACTCGCCGACGGTCGGCAGATCTCGGTCTCGGGCACGCTGACCGGCACCAAGCAGATCGAGAAGCTCGTCGGCATCAACGGCTACGAGCTCGAGGTGCCGATCGCGACCACGCACATCGTCATGGAGTACGCCGACCGTCCCGGCATCGTCGCGGTGTACGGCCGCGAGTTCGGCGAGGCCGGCATCAACATCGCGGGCATGCAGATCGCCCGGCGCGAGGCCGGCGGCAACGCGCTCAGCGTGCTCACGGTCGACTCGCCGGTTCCCGCCGACGTGCTCGAGCGGGTGCGCACCGCGATCGAGGCGTCGGTGTTCGTCGAGATCGACATCACCGAGTAGGCACGGCTCCAGTTCCGCGGATGCCGCGGGCGACCCACTTCGGTCGCCCGCGGCATCCGTCGTCTGCAGGCGCGTCGGACACCGCTGCTGACGCTGATGCCGCAGCCGCAGCCGCAGTCGCAGTCGCAGCCGCTGCCGCTCAGCGGCCGTCGGCGACGAGGCGTTCGAGCAGGGCGACGAGCGCGTCCATCTGCTCGGGGCTGAAGTCGCCGGCGGTCGCGACGTCGTCGACCGCCTCGGCACGAAGGGCCGCGTGGTAGTACAGGCCGTCGCCGATGAGGGTGATCGCGATGGCGAGCGCCGGATCGCTGACGTGGCGGCCGAGCTCGACGAGCCAGCGTTCGCGAACCTCCTCGATGGCGCGGCCGGCCTGGCGGTCGCCGCCCTGCGCGAGCCGCACGGTCGCGATGAAGCTGCGGTCGAGCGAGGTCTCGATCTCGACCGAGGAGCGCACGAAGTAGGCGATCGGACCTTCGGGCGCCTGCTCGATGCGGGTCACGTCGGCTTCGACGAGTTCGTGCAGGCGTTCGATGAGGCCGGCGATGAGCGCCTGGCGCGAACCGAAGTGGTAGAGCAGCCCGCCCTTCGAGACTCCGGCGGCCTTGGCCGTCGCATCGAGGGTCGCGGCGCGTTCGCCGTCGGCGATGATCAGCCGTTCGAAGGCGTCGAGGACCGCCTCGCGGGCGGCGGGGGGTCGGCTCATGACCCCATTGTGACGGACTGCGCGGTCGTCGTCGCTGCTGGCGGGCTCGTGGTCATGCTGTTACTATACCAACTGGACGGTACAGAAACCGCCTGGAGACAGAACGAGCGAACGCATGACCGAGAACACCACGCCCACCACGAACACCCGCCCCGACGCGACCGGGTCCCGCCGCCCGGCGGCGCCCGAACCCGTGGCGTCCGTCGCGCCCTCGTCGCGCGCCCCGCGCCGGGCCTGGTTCGCCCTCGCGGTGCTCATGCTGCCCGTGCTGCTCGTCTCCATCGACAACACGGTGTTGAGCTTCGCGCTGCCCGAGATCTCCCTGGCGCTCGCGCCGACGGCCGCCCAGCAGCTCTGGATCATCGATGCCTACCCGCTCGTGCTCGCGGGCCTGCTCGTGGCCATGGGCAGCGCCGGCGACCGGTTCGGGCGTCGCCGCATGCTGCTCATCGGCTCGGTCGGCTTCGCCCTCGTGTCGGTGGGCGCGGCGTTCGCCCCGACCGCCGAGGCGCTCATCGCCGCACGCGCCCTGCTCGGGTTCTTCGGCGCGATGCTCATGCCGTCGACGCTGTCACTGCTGCGCACCGTGTTCACCGACCGAGAGCAGCGCCGTCTCGCGATCGCGATCTGGGCGACCGGCTTCGCGGCCGGCAGCGCCTTCGGTCCGATCGTCGGCGGCGTGCTGCTCGAGCACTTCGCGTGGGGCTCGGTGTTCCTGCTCGCGGTGCCCGTGCTGGTGCCGCTCATGATCCTGGTGCCGCTGCTCATCCCCGAGAGCCGCGACCCGAACCCGGGTCGCATCGACGTGACCAGCATCGTGCTCTCGCTCGCGGCCATGGTGCCGATCGTGTTCGGCATCAAGTCGATCGCGACCGACGGGCTCGGCGGCATCGGCATCCAGTCGATCCTCTTCGGCGCGTTCTGCGCGATCTGGTTCGTGCGTCGCCAGTTGCGCAGCGAGAACCCGATGCTCGACGTCCGCCTGTTCGCGAAGGGCTCGTTCGGCGGTGCCGTACTCGTGAACCTCTTCAGCGTGATCGCGCTCGTCGGGTTCCTGTACTTCGTGTCGCAGCACCTGCAGCTCATCGCCGGACTCAGCCCCGTGAACGCCGGACTCGCCCTGCTGCCTGGCCTCGTCGCGATGATCATCGCGGGCCTGGCGGTCGTGCCCGTCGCCCGTCGCGTGCGCCCCCGCGTGCTCGTGCCGGTCGCGCTCGTGCTGTCGGCCGGCGGATACCTCGTCATCGCCCTCCTGACGGATGCCGCGTCGATCGCCCCGATCGTGCTCGCGTTCGTCATGCTCGGGGTCGGAATCGGCGCAGCCGAGACCGTCTCGAACGAGCTCATCCTGTCGAGTGCGCCGCCGGCGAAGGCCGGCGCGGCGTCCGCCGTCTCCGAGACCGCGTACGAACTCGGCGCGGTGCTCGGCACCGCGGTGCTGGGCAGCATCCTCGCCGCGCACTACCGGTCCGCGCTCGTGCTTCCGGCGTCGCTCACGTCCGCACAGGCGGATGCCGCCCGCGAGACGCTCGCGGGCACGTCGGCCGTCGCCGGGCAGCTGCCGGCCGGCGTCGCCGACGAACTGCTCGCCTCCGCGGCCGCCGCATTCGACGGGGGAGTCGTGCTCACCTCGCTCATCGGAGTCGCGCTCATGCTCGGCGCTGCCGTGATCGCGGCGGTGACCCTGCGCAACCCGGTCGAGTCGCGCGAGCACTGACGAACACGGTGCTCGGCGCCGTGCGAGCGCCGACATCGAGGAGGGCCCGTGCCGCACCGCGGCACGGGCCCTCCTGCGTGTCTCAGTACGCGGTCGAGTCGGGCGCGCTGGTCTCGTCGCGCCGCACCTGCGTGCCGGATGCCGGGTCGACGCTCGTCTGCGACGTCGAGATCGTGCGACGGCGCCGTGCCATCAGCACGAGGCCGAGGATCACGACGACCGCGCCTGCGGCCATCAGGATGTAACCGACGAGCTGGAGGTCGATCCAGTCGACGCCGATGTTCAGTGCGAACGCGAGGATCGCGCCGATCACGAAGAGGACGATGCCGAGTCCGATACTCATGGTGGGGACTCCCTTCTCGGGCGGGCCGGGTGCACGCGCCGTTGTGCGGCCGGATCACCGGCTGCGGGCTCAGGCTAGCCCCGCCAGCCGTTACGCTGTGAGGGCTGGCGCACGAAGGGAACTCCATGGTAGGTACGGTCAAACTCGCGGTCATCCCCGGTGACGGCATCGGTCCCGAGGTGGTCGCAGAGGCGCTGAAGGCGCTCGACGCGGCCGTACAGGGCACTGGTCTCGTCATCGAGCAGACGCCGTACTCCCTGGGAGCCGCGCGCTACCTCGAGACCGGCGACGTGCTGACCGACGACGACCTCGATGCCATCAAGCAGCACGACGCGATCCTCCTGGGCGCCGTCGGCGGCACCCCGGGCGACCCGCGCCTCGTCGGCGCGAACATCGAGCGCGGCCTCCTGCTGAAGCTGCGCTTCGAGCTCGACCACTACGTGAACCTCCGCCCGACGGTGCTGCACCAGGGCGTCGTGAGCCCGCTCTCGAACCCGGGCGAGGTCGACTTCGTGGTCGTCCGCGAGGGCACCGAGGGGCCGTACGTCGGCAACGGCGGCGCGATCCGCGTCGGCACTCCGGCCGAGGTCGCGAACGAGGTGTCGGTGAACACCGCCTACGGCGTCGAGCGGGTCGTGCGCTACGCGTTCGCCGCGGCATCCGCCCGCCCCCGCAAGAAGGTCACGCTCGTGCACAAGACGAACGTGCTCGTCTTCGCGGGCTCGCTCTGGAAGCGCACGGTCGACGCCGTCGCGGTCGAGTACCCCGACGTCGCCGTCGACTACCTGCATGTCGACGCCGCGACGATCTTCCTCGTCACGGACCCTGCTAGATTCGACGTCATCGTCACAGACAACCTCTTCGGCGACATCCTCACCGATCTGGCCGGCGCGATCAGCGGCGGCATCGGGCTCGCAGCCTCGGGCAACATCAACCCCGACGGCCGATTCCCCAGCATGTTCGAGCCGGTTCACGGTTCCGCACCCGACATCGCCGGGAAGGGCATCGCAGACCCCACCGCCGCGATCCTCTCCGTCGCACTCCTGCTCCGCCACCTCGGCGAGCCGGATGCCGCGGTCGAGGTCGAGCGGGCGGTCTCCGCCGACATCGCCGAGCGCGGCGACGCGAGACGTTCGACCTCCGAGGTCGGCGACGCGATCGCCGCCCGCATCGGCTCACTCGACTGAACCAACGATCGAAGGACCCCATCATGACGATCAACCTTCCGCTCCAGGCTCCCTCCGCAGCCGGACTCATCTGGCAGACCGTGCGCAACGAGCAGGCGAAGACGCCCGAGGCGCGCGCCGAGATCCTCGCCGACCCGGGCTTCGGCAATCACTTCACCGACCACATGGTCGACGTCTGCTGGTCCGAGAAGGGCGGCTGGCACCGCCCGCGCGTGACGCCCTACGGCCCGATCTCGCTCGACCCCGCCGCCGCGGTGCTGCACTACGCGCAGGAGATCTTCGAGGGCATGAAGGCCTACCGCCACGCCGACGGGTCGATCCGCACCTTCCGTCCCTACGAGAACGCGGCGCGCATGCAGCGCTCGGCTCAGCGTCTCGCGCTGCCCGAGCTGCCGAGCGAGATCTTCATCGAGTCGCTGAAGAAGCTCATCGAGGTCGACGCGGAGTGGGTTCCGGGCGCCCCCGAGACGAGCCTGTACCTGCGGCCGTTCATGTTCGCGAAAGAGGCGTTCCTCGGCGTGCGCCCCGCGAAGAAGGTCGCCTACTACCTCATCGCGAGCCCGGCCGCCGCGTACTTCCCCGGCGGGGTCGCGCCCGTGAACATCTGGCTCTCGACGAAGTACGCCCGGGCCGGCAAGGGCGGCACGGGTGCCGCCAAGACCGGCGGCAACTACGCGTCGAGCCTGCTCCCGCAGGCCGAGGCCTACGAGAAGGGCTGCCAGCAGGTCGCGTTCCTCGACGACGCAGGAAACCTCGAAGAGCTCGGCGGCATGAACGTCGTCATCGTCAAGCGCGACGGCACGCTCGTGACCCCCGAGTCCGCCTCGATCCTCGAGGGCATCACGCGCGACTCGATCCTGCAGCTCGCGGCCGACCGCGGCCACACGGTCGAGCGCCGCGCGCTCTCGATCGACGAGTGGCGGGCGGGCGTCGAGTCCGGCGACATCGTGGGCGCGTTCGCCTGCGGAACGGCGGCGGTCGTGGTGCCGATCGGGCGCCTGCTCGCCGACGACTTCGAGATCGTGCACACGCACGCCGAGGCGTCCGACCTGGCACTCTCGCTCCGTGAAGAGCTCACCGACATCCAGTACGGCCGTCGCGAAGACCGACACGGCTGGATGCTGCGCCTCGACGCGTGATCGCGTGAGCGGAATCGCTTCGCACGACGCGACGGCCGGATCCTGGCGGATCCGGCCGTTCGCCGTCGCGGACACCGAGCCGGTCGTCGCGCTCTGGCGAGACGCGGGACTCGTCGTGCCCTGGAACGACCCCTACCTCGACATCGAGCGCAAGCTCGGCGTGCAGCCCGAGCTCTTCCTCGTGGGGGAGTCCGACGGCGTGCCGGTCGCGACCGCGATGATCGGCTACGACGGACATCGCGGCTGGGTGAACTACCTCGCGGTCGACGAGCCGTTCCGCGGCACCGGCCTCGGGCGCGCGCTCATGCACGAGGCCGAGCGGCTGCTCGCCGAGCGCGGATGCCCCAAGCTCAACCTGCAGGTGCGATCGAGCAATGCCGGAGTCATCGCCTTCTACCGCAGCCTCGGCTACGGCGTCGACGACGTCACGAGCCTCGGCAAGCGCCTGATCCCCGACGCGCCGTAGGCTTGCAGGCATGAAGATCGCACGCTTCTCGCATGGTGAGTCCATCTCGTTCGGTGTCGTCGACGAAGAGGAGCACGAGCTCGTCGTGCTGAAGGCCGACCCGATGTTCGCGGGCTACGAGCCGACAGGCCAGCGGGTCGCGCTCGCCGACGCGAAGCTGCTCGCACCGGTGATCCCGCGGTCGAAGGTGGTGGCCGTGGGCCGCAACTACGCCGACCACGCCGCCGAGTTCGGCAACGAGGTGCCCGCCGAGCCGCTGCTGTTCCTGAAGCCCAACACCTCGGTCATCGGCCCGTCGGACGCGATCGTGCTGCCGCCGCAGAGCGAGCGCGTCGAGTTCGAGGGCGAGGTCGCGGTCGTCATCGGCCGCATCGCGAAGAACGTCGCCGAGGCCGACGCGCTCGGCGTGGTCTTCGGCTACACGATCGCCAACGACGTCACCGCGCGCGACCTGCAGCGACGCGACGGACAGTGGTCGCGTGCGAAGGGCTTCGACACGTTCTGCCCGCTCGGCCCCGTCATCGACACCGACCTCGACCTCGAGCACGGCACCATCGACACGAGCGTGGGCGGCGAGCGCCTCCAGCACGCGCCGCTGTCCGACATGGTGCACTCGATCCCGGCGATCATCGCCTACGCGTCGAGCGTGTTCACCCTGCTTCCCGGCGACGTGATCCTCACGGGCACGCCGGCCGGCGTCGGCCCGATCGTCGACGGCGACACGGTCGAGGTCACGGTCTCCGGCCTCGGCACGCTGTCGAACCCGGTGCGCAGGGCCTGACCCGGCCTCCACGTCGGGCGCGGGCTCGTCGCCGACGTGGCGAGCGGATGCCCCGGGGCGGCCCCGCGGCATCCGGCACCGTCAGATCGCGAACGCCGCGTGCGGGCTCAGGGCGCCGAGCGCGAGCGCGACGTCCTCCTCGTCGTTCCAGACGTGGAACGCCGCACGCGCGCGGCCGGCGCGGCCCGACGCCGTGAGGCCCGCGGCCGTCAAGGCTCCGAGGTCGCAGCCGTCGGGGTCGCTCCACGAGACGATCGCGCTGTCGGAGGCTTCGAGCCCGAGGCCCGCGCGGAACGAGTTCGCAAGGGCGAGGTCGTGCCGCCGCACCTCGTGCAGGTCGAGCGACGCGGTGAGTCCGAGCGCGGCCTCGGCGCCGGCCCACGCGTTCCACGCGGGGGAGACGTCGAAGCGCGTGGCGTCGGGCGCGACGTGGAGGTCGGGGCCGTAGCAGGAGGTCCAGGGGTCCTCGCCCGAGTACCAGCCGGCGGTGAACGGCGTGATCTCCTCGATCGCCCGGTCCGAGAACGCGGCGAACGCGGCGCCGCGCGGCGAGCTCAGCCACTTGTACGCGTGGCAGACGAGCAGGTCGGCATCGAGGTCGTCGGTGGGCATCCACCCGGTCGCCTGCGTCGTGTCGACGATCGTGAACGCACCGACGGATCGTGCGGCCTCTGCGACGGCCGCGGCATCCGCGATCTCGCCCGTGGCCGACTGCACGAGCGAGTAGGAGACGAAGGCGGTGTCGGCCGTGACGGCGTCGGCGAGCGCATCGAGGGGCACGTGCCGCACGCGGAGGCCGCCGTGGGCGAGGAACGGGGCGACGACCGACGAGAAGTCGCCGTCGACGCAGAGCACCTCGGCGCCGCGCGGCGCGGATGCCGCGACGAGGCCCGTGAAGACCGAGACCTGCGATCCCGTGGCGACCTGTCGGGGCGTCGCGCCGAGCAGGGTCGCGGCGTGGGCGCGCGAGCGTTCGAGGCTCGCCGAGTAGTCCGCGGCGGTCGCGGTGCCTGCGGCCCAGGCGTCGAGGTCCCGTCGCACGGCGTCTCGAGTGACGTCGGCCGGCAGGCCGAGGGTGCAGGCGGCGAGGTAGCCGCGGCCGCCGACGTATCGGGATCGTTCCTGGTGCATGCCTCCAGCCTCCGCCGAGGCGTTCCATTGCACAACGGCAGGTATGTGATCGAACACATGCGCTGCGGTTATGATTCAGGCATGTCGGATGCCTCGATCGAAGCCCTCGCCGAATCGCTCGACCTGCAGACCGTGCGGGTCGTGCGTCGCATCGCCGAGCACGGATCGCTCACCGCCGCGGCGGAGTCGCTCGGCTACAGCCAGCCCGCGGTGAGCCAGCACCTGCGCCGCTTCGAGCGTCGTACCGGCATCGCCCTCGTCGAGCGGGCGGGTCGCGGGGTGCGGCTCACCCAGTCGGGTCGCGTGCTCGCCAGGCATGCCAATGCCGTCGCGACCTCGCTCGAGGCCGCGGCGGGCGAGCTCGCCGAGATCCGGGGCCTCCGCGCAGGACGCGTCCGTCTCGCGGCGTTCCCATCGGCATCGGCCACGCTCGTGCCGAAGCTCATCGCCGGCCTCGCGGCACGGCATCCGGGGGTCACCGTCACCTACGTCGAGGCCGAGCCGCCCGAGGCGGTCGCCGCCGTGCGGGCCGATCGCGCCGACCTCGCCATCACCTTCAGCTACCCGGGCGACCGCGACGACCCGCACACCGAACGCGCGCGCGGGCTCGACGTGCGCTCGATCGGCGCCGAGCCCATGCGCGTCGTGCTGCCCGACGGGCACCGGGCGGCGGCCTCGGAGGCGGTCGATCTCGCCGATCTCGCCCAGGACTCCTGGATCGCCGGCTGCCCCAGCTGCCGCGGACACCTGCTCCAGCTCACCGACGGCGCCGGATTCCGCCCGCGCATCGGCTTCGAGACCGACAACTTCGTGGCGGTCGAGAGCATGGTCGCGCAGGGGCTCGGCGTCGCGCTGCTGCCCGAGCTCGCGCTCGCGGCCTCGCCTCGGCGGGCCGGCGTGGTCGTGCGACCCACCGCCGGGGGAGACGTGCGCTCGCTGCACCTCGTGACCGCACGCGGCGGGGCTCGGGTGCCCGCCGTGGCCGCGGCCGTCGCGGTGCTCGAGGAACTCGCGGCCGAGCACTGAGCCCAGACCGTGCCGCCGCAGGCGCCCGACATCCGCCCCTCGGATCGTGCCGCCCCTCGGCACGCGCCGCCCCTCGGTACGATTGAGGGGATGTCTGAGACAACCCACCCCACGACCACGGCCACCGGCAGCGACGTCCGCGTGCGCTTCTGCCCGTCGCCCACCGGCACGCCGCACGTCGGCCTCGTCCGCACCGCGCTGTTCAACTGGGCGTACGCACGTCACACGGGCGGCACCTTCGTGTTCCGCATCGAGGACACCGACGCCGCGCGCGACAGCGAAGAGAGCTTCGAGCAGATCATCGACGCGCTCACCTGGCTCGGCCTCGACTGGGACGAGGGCATCCACAAGGGCGGCCCGAACGAGCCGTACCGCCAGTCGCAGCGAAGCGACATCTACCAGGACGTCATCGCCCGCCTGAAGGACGCCGGCCACCTCTACGAGTCGTTCTCGACGGCCGAAGAGATCGACGCGCGCAACCTCGCGAACGGCCGGCCCAAGCAGCTCGGCTACGACAACTACGACCGCGACCTCACCGACGAGCAGAAGGCCGCCTTCCGCGCCGAGGGTCGCGAGCCGGCCCTGCGCCTGCGCGTGCCCGAGGCCGACCTCGGCTTCGACGACCTCGTGCGCGGCCGCATCGACTTCCCGGTGGGCTCGACGATCGATTTCGTGCTCGTGCGACCGAACGGCGCACCGCTGTACACGCTCGTGAACCCGGTCGACGACGCGCTCATGGGCATCACGCACGTGCTCCGCGGTGAGGACATCCTGAGCTCGACGCCGCGCCAGATCGCGCTGTACCACGCGCTCATCGACATCGGCGTGACCACCTTCGTGCCTCGCTTCGGCCACCTGCCCTACGTCATGGGCGACGGCAACAAGAAGCTCTCCAAGCGCGACCCCGAGTCGAACCTGTTCCACCACCGCGACCGCGGGTTCATCCCCGAGGGCCTCGTCAACTACCTCGCGCTCCTCGGCTGGGGCTTCTCGGCCGACCGCGACGTCTTCAGCCGCGACGAGTTCATCGCGGCCTTCGACGTCGAGAATGTGAACCCGAATCCGGCACGCTTCGACCAGAAGAAGGCCGAGTCGATCAACGGCGACCACATCCGCCTGCTCGAGCCCGCCGACTTCGCCGCACGCGTCGTGCCCTACCTCGAGGCCGCGGGCGTGGTCACCGCGCCGCTGACGCCCGCCCAGGCCGCGATCCTCGCCGAGGCCGCACCGCTCGTGCAGGAGCGCATCGCCCTGCTCGGCGAGGCGCCCGGCATGCTGGGCTTCCTCTTCACGGATGCCGCCGGGCTGACGTACGACGACGACGCGTTCAAGGGGCTGCCCGCCGACGCCGCCGCCGTGCTCGCCGCCTCGCGCGAGGCGCTCGACCGCCTGCCGGCCGACTCGTGGACCCACGACCAGATCGAGGAGGCGCTGCGCGGCGCCCTCATCGACCGTCTCGGACTGAAGCCCCGCGTGGCCTTCGGCCCCGTGCGCACCGCCGTCTCCGGCCGGCGCGTCTCGCCGCCGCTGTTCGAGTCCATGCAGATCCTCGGCAAGATCGACTCGCTCGCGCGGCTCGACGGGCTTGCGGCGAAGCTCGGCTGAGCGTCCTCGTCGAATGCGGTGAACGGATGCCGCGGGCCGATGCCCGCGGCATCCGTCGTCTCCGGGGTGGTCAGGCGATCCTCGTCGCCGCGGGGTCCCGTGTGACGGCCTTCGACTTCGGAGCGACGACCACCGTACCGGTCGCCTGCACGTTGACGTCGAAGAGCCCCGTCGCCCGCATGAGGTCGGAGAGCTTGGCATAGCCCCAGTTGCGGGAGTCGAAGTCCGGCCGCTGCTTGCGGAGGAGCGATCCCACCGGGGAGAGGTTCGCCCAACCGCTCTCGTCCGCGGCCGTGTTCACGGCCGCGCGGAGCGCGACGACCAGGCCGCCGTCGGTGCGGAGCCGCTGCTGGTCCGCCTTTGCGATAGGTTGCGTGGTCGGCTCCGCGGCATCCGTCTCCTTCGGCGCATCGATCACCTCGAGGTAGGTGAAGCGGTCGCAGGCGTTGCGGAACGACTCGGGCGTCTTGCGCTCGCCGAACCCGTAGACCGTGATGCCCTGCTCGCGGATGCGGGCGGCGAGCCGCGTGAAGTCGCTGTCCGAGGACACGATGCAGAAGCCTCGGAACCGACCGGTGTAGAGCAGGTCCATGGCGTCGATGATGAGCGCACTGTCGGTCGCGTTCTTGCCCGTCGTGTTGTCGAACTGCTGGATCGGCTGGATGACGTGCGCGCTCGCGGCATCCTTCCATCCGCGCAGGTTCGGTTTCGTCCAGTCGCCGTAGATGCGCTTGACCGAGGCCGTGCCGAAGCGGGCGACCTCGGTGAGCACCGCCTCGATGCGGGCAGGGGAGACGTTGTCGGCGTCGATGAGCACGGCGAGCAGATCGTTCGAATCGGGCATGCGGCCACAGTGGCAGCGGAGCGCGCGGTCGCGCTGCCCCGCGTTGGCGGGGTGGCGGATGGCGTCGGGCTGGCTCACAGCGGCCTCCCAGTCCGCTGAGATCCGCTCAGTTTGGCGGCGGCCGATCCATGCGCTAAAGTCGTATCTCGGCGCGGAACGCAGGTTTCGAAGCCATTGGGGTATGGTGTAATTGGCAACACGGAGGTTTCTGGTACCTTTGTTCTTGGTTCGAGTCCAGGTACCCCAGCAGTGAAGAACCCCCGCTCAGGCGGGGGTTTTCGTGTTTTCGAGACAGCTTCTCGAAGGCCGTATGAGCGCGGCCGGCCACGCCGGCGATCTCGCGGCCGAGGCCTCCCCGGCGTAGCCTCGCAGCATGTGCCGGAACATCAGGGTCCTCCACAACTTCGAGCCGCCGACGACCGACGACGAGGTGCGCGAGGCCGCGCTCCAGTTCGTGCGCAAGGTCAGCGGCTCGACCCATCCGTCGCGCGCGAACTCGGAGGCGTTCGATCGCGCGATCGACGAGATCGCGCTGGCCACGAGGCGTCTGCTCGACGGGCTCGTCACCAATGCGCCTCCGAAGAATCGCGAACTCGAGGCGGTCAAGGGCCGGCAGCGGCATGAGGCGCGCATGGAGCGCGAGGTTCGGATCCGGACCGCCACGGCGTGACGCCGGCCGTCTGCGCATCGACCCGCGAGGCGCGGCGCGCCCGACGGCCCGGGTGCTGGACATGCGGGGCATCCTGAGGTTCGATTGAGTGGACCGCGGTCGTTCGCCCCTACCGAACGAGCGAGTCCGCTCTTGGGGGTGCAGTGACCGAACGCAACAAGCGCAATCGCGATTTCGCGGAGACGCGAACGCCATTGGGCGTGCTCGGAGGCCTCGTCGGCATCGTCGTGGCGAGCACGGCGGCGGCGGCCCTGATCGTGGTGGGCGTCACGCCGGCCCTGGCGACGGTCGGCATGGCCGCTTCGGGCACCATCGATACGTTCGAACGGCTGCCCGGCTATCTCCAGATCGGCGAGCTCTCGCAGAAGAGCAACATCTACGCGACCCGGCCAGACGGATCCCCGCTGCTCCTCGCCTCGTTCTACGACCAGAACCGCGTCGAGGTCGAATGGGATCAGATCAGCCCGTTCGTGAAGGACGCGACGATCGCGGGCGAGGATCCCAGGTTCTACGACCACGGCGGCGTCGACCTTCAAGGCACGATCCGTGCTGCGCTCACGACCGCGGCGGGCCGCGACACGCAGGGCGGGTCGTCGATCGCCCAGCAGTACGTCAAAAACGTGCGCGTGCAGCAGTGCGAGCGCGAGGCCGACGTCACGGCGTTCGAGGACATGGCCGAAGACGAGGTCGCCGCGCTGACCGGCGACGAGCGCTTCGCGCTCATCGAGGAGGAGCGGCTCAGCTGCTACGACAGCGCGACCGAGACGAGCATCGACCGCAAGCTGAAGGAGATGCGGCTCGCGATCGGCGTCGAGAAGCGGTACTCCAAGAACGACATCCTGCTCGGCTACCTCAACATCGCCGGTTTCGGCGGCACGGTCTACGGCATCGAGGCCGCAGCCAACTACTACTTCTCCACCTCCGCGGCGAATCTCACGCTGCCGCAGGCCGCCTCGCTCGTGGCGATCGTGAACAACCCCGTCAAGTTCCAACTCGACAAGCCCGACAGCGAGACGAACGGCGCCGCGAACGGCTACGCGGCCAATCGCGATCGGCGCGACTACCTCCTGCGACAGATGCTGCACGAGAAGAAGATCACGCAGGCGCAGTACGACGAGGCGATCGCGACCCCGGTCGAACCGAAGATCACCGAGCCGAGCACCGGCTGCCAGACGGCCGGAGGGTCCGCCTACTTCTGCGACTACGTCAAGCACATCCTGCAGAACGACCCGACGTTCGGCGACGACGACGAGACGCGGATGCTGAACTTCCGCCGTGGCGGATACCAGGTCTACACCTCGCTCGATCTCGACCTGCAGGCGGCGGCCGAGCGCGCCATCGCCGAGAACGTGCCGTCGACCTATCCCGGCTGGGACCTTGGCGGCGTGATCTCGAGCGTCGAGGTCGGCACGGGGCGCGTGCTCGCGATGGCGCAGAACAAGCAGTACAGCCAGGATCCCGCCGTGGTGAACGGCAATCCGAACTTCACCGGCATCAACTACAACACCGACTACGACTACGGCGGATCGAGCGGCTTCCAGCCCGGATCCTCGTACAAGGTGTTCACCCTCGCCGAGTGGCTCGCCGAGGGGCACGCCCTCACCGAGCGGGTCAACTCGAGTCGCAAGAGCAACTGGGGGGCCTTCAACGACAGCTGCCTCGGCACGCAGTACGCCGACCCCGGGTGGAACCCGCGGAACGACGCGAACGAGCCGGGCGGCAACTACAGCGCGCTCGAGTCGACCATCGGGTCGATCAACACCGGCTTCCTCGGCATGGCGAAGCTCATCGACCAGTGCGGCATCGCGAGCAAAGCCGAGGCGTTCGGCGTGCATCGCGCCGACGGCAATCCACTCGTGCATTTCCCCTCCGCAGTGCTGGGCATCAACGAGGTCGCGCCGCTCAGCATGGCAGTCGCATTCGCCGGCATCGCGAACGACGGGGTCGCCTGCACCCCGGTCGCGATCGACCGGATCGTCGGTGCCGACGGCGAGGACATCACGCCTCCGAAGTCGACCTGCGCGGCCGCCGTGACACCCGAGGTCGCCGGTGCGATGCACTACGCGATGTCGCGCGTCATGTCGAGCGGCACGGGTCAGCAGTCGAGCAATGCGACGTCGCCCTGGGTTCCGCTCATCGGCAAGACGGGAACGACCGACGGCGCGAAGGACACGTGGATGGTCGGTGCGAGCACCGAGGTCGCGACGGCTGTGGCGGTCGTGAGCGTGAACGGCGACGCGAACCAGCGCGGCATCTCGTTCGACTCGGGATCAGCCGCGACGGCGCGACATCGCATGTGGCCGATCGTGATGTCCGCAGCGTCGGCGAAGTACGGCGGCGGCGCGTTCCGCATGGACGGCCCCGGTCCGGTGGCGCCGTTCACGTCACCGACGCCGTTCGACGACGTGCCCAAGTACGTCGAGCCGACCCCGACGCCGCCGCCGGCTCCCGCCCCGGCTCCCGCTCCTTCGCCGCAGACCCAGACCCAGGGCGGCGTCGGCGACCGCACGCTCGAGCCGCGCGACGACGAGGGACGCGGAGGCGGCAGGGGCCGGTGACCCTGTCCGGCGGCCCGAGCCGCTCCGCTCCGCATCGGTGAGCTCGAGAGCCGACCGGCTCGAGAACCGGGCAGCTCACGGGCCGGGCAGCTCAGAAGTCGAGGGTGTCGCCCGGTTCGAGTCGCGCGTACTCGCCGCCCGCCTGCTCGACGGCCCACGCGAGGCGAGCGTGCGAGAGGTCCTTGCCGACCTGGGAGAGCACCATCTCGTGCGTGGCGAACGCCCGCTTGGGCGCGACGGCGCGAATGTATTCCATCGACTCGGAGATCTTCATCCAGGGTGCGCCCGCGGGGGCGGCGAGCACCTCGACGTCGAGACCCTCCGGCACGACGAACGAGTCTCCCGCGTAGGCGAACGACTCGTTCACGATCACCCCGATGTTGTCGATGATGTCGATCGAGGAGTGGATCTCGGCGTGACGGCCGCCGAAGAACCGGAGGTGGAACGGGCCGACCTCGACCTCGTCGCCCGGCGCGACGACCTCGACCGGGAATGCGGATGCCGCGGCGGCGACGCCGGCGGGCCCGAACAACCGCACCTCGGGGCTCGCCTCGATGATGCGACGGAGCTGGTCCGGGCTCCAATGGTCTGCGTGCTCGTGGGTGATGACGACGGCGAGGGCGCCCGTGGCATCCGTGATCGGCGTCGTGTAGTTGCCGGGATCGATGAAGAGCCGGTCGCCCGAGTCTTCGATGACGAGTGCGGCATGTTCGAGCTTCGTCAGGCGCATGCTCCGAGCAAACACCGCGAGGTGCGTCGGATGCAAGCCCGTGCGACTGCCAGAATCTCTGCATGACCCGAAGCCCGAAGCGCGTGATCGTCGCGGTGAATCCGTCGGCCTCGTTCGGCCGCCACCGCGAGGTCGGGCCCGCGACCGTCGCCGCCCTCGTCGGGGCGGGGCACGACGTGGTGCTCCTGCAGGAGGCGAACTTCGAGCTCCTGCGCCGTGAGACCGAGCACGCCTTCCAACGCGGCACGGACGCGCTCGTGGTCGTCGGCGGCGACGGCATGGTGTCGCTCGCGGTCAACATCGTCGCGGGCACGGGGGTGCCGTTCGGGGTCGTCGCTGCGGGAACCGGCAACGACCTGGCGCGCGGACTGGGTCTTCCATTCGAGGACCCGGCAGCGGGCGTCGACGCCCTGCTCGGCGCGCTCGAGCGCGAGCCGCGCACGATCGACGCGGGCGTCATCCGTCGGAGCGACTCGGCGCCGGTGTGGTTCGCGGGCGTGGTCTCGGCCGGATTCGACGCCCTCGTGAACGAACGGGCGAACCGCATGACGCGGCCGCGCGGGCCGAGCCGCTACACGATCGCCCTGGTACGCGAGCTCGCGACCTTTCGACCTCGCACCTACACGATGACGATCGACGGAGTGCGCCGCGAGCAGCGGGCGATGCTCGTCTCGGTCGCGAACGGATCGTCGATCGGGGGCGGCATGAAGGTCGTGCCGCACGCCGACCTGACCGACGGAAGGCTCGACGTCTTCATCGTGCACCCGTTGTCCCGCGCCCGCCTGATCGCGGTGTTCCCGAAGGTGTTCCGCGGCGAGCACACGGATCATCCCGCCGTGGAGTTCGTCTCCGCGCAGCGGGTCGCGCTCGACGCGCGAGACGTCGCGGCGTACGCCGACGGCGAGCGCGTCGGCGCCCTGCCGATCGAGATCGAGATCGTCCCGGGGGCGCTCCGGGTGTTCGCCTGAGGTTGGATGCGTCGGTCGGATGCCGCGGGCGGCTCGATTTGGAGCGCGCCCCGAACGTGTGTCATACTCTTCAAGTTGTCAGTTCGGCCCCATCGTTTAGCGGCCTAGGACACCGCCCTCTCACGGCGGCAGCGCGGGTTCAAATCCCGCTGGGGTCACGGTTACGTGAACTTGCTGGCAACACCGGAATGCCTCCGCTTCGGCGGGGGCATTCCGTTTGCACTGTTGTCAGACTCGGCCCCATCGTTTAGCGGCCTAGGACACCGCCCTCTCACGGCGGCAGCGCGGGTTCAAATCCCGCTGGGGTCACGCATCCGACATCCTGACAACACGACGAAGGCCCCGCTCCGGCGGGGCCTTCGTCGTTCCCGCGCCGTCGTCGGTTCGTCGCGCGACACGACGAGGCGGCCGGGGACTTTCCCCGACCGCCGTCGTGCAGGGAAGCGGATCAGGCCGTCGCGAACTCCCGGCGAGCGTGGCGCACGCGGTGCGCGACCCAGAACGCGAGGATCGCCGCGATCACGCCGAGCACGATGAGCAGCCACGGCACGAGTGCGGTGGGGGACACCCCCGATGCGCCTGACGCGAGGGTCTGGCTCCCGGCGGCGAGTTCGCCGTTGCCGTCGGCCAGCTTCGCGGTGCCCGCGGCGAGCGTCTCGGCTCCGGTGGCGAGCTGTGCGGTTCCGTCGGCGAGCGCCGTCGTGCCGTCCGCCAGCGTGGTGGCCCCTTCGGCGAGCGTCTTCGCGCCGGTCGCGAGTCCGGCGGCTCCGGTCGACAGCGTTGAGGTGCCCGTCACCAGCTCGTCGGCCCCGGCCTTGAGCTCGAGCGTGCCGTCGAGCGAGCGTTCGAGGCCGGCCGCGATCTTCTCGTTGCCTGCGACCAGCCCGTCGACCTTCTGGTCGAGCGTGGCCGTGCCCGCCTGCACGCGTGCCGAACCGGCCTCGACGCGGGCGGTGCCCGCCGCGAGCTCGCCCGACTTCGCGTGCAGCTTCGATGCGCCGCTCGCGAGCTCGCCCGTCTTGCCCGCGAGCATCGCGGCGCCGCCCGAAAGCTGGCCTGCGCCGGTCGCCAGGGGTTCGGTGCCCACCGCGACGAATTCGTCGAGCTTGGTCTTCAGGCCGGTCGCACCGGCAGTGAGCTGGTCGCTTCCCGCACGGACCGAGGCGATGCCCGCGCGAACGCCGGATGCGCCGTTCGCGACCGACTCGGTGCCGGCCTTGAGGCCCTGCGCCCCGGCCGAGACTCCGTCCGCGCCGGCGCGAAGGGCGCTGACTTGCGCCAGCACCTCGGCGGGCAGGCCGCTTCCTGCCAGTGCCTGCTCGAGGCCGGCGAGCCCGGCCGCGACGTCCGCCGCTCCGGCCGCGACGCTGACGGCGCCCGCCTTCGCCTGACCCGCGCCGGCGACGAGTGCGTCGCCGCCCGCCTCGAGCGGGCTCAGGCCCTTGCCGAACTCGGTCGTTCCGGCCACGAGCGAACCGCCGCCGGCTGCGAGCAGTTTCGCGTTCTCGTTCACGGATGCCGCACCCTTCGCGAGGCCCGCCGCGTTGCCCGCGAGGAAGGTCCCGCCTGCTGCCAACTGCTTCGCGCCGGCGTCGAGGTCTCCGGCGCCGGCGCCGAGGCGAGCGGCACCGTCCGCCGCCTTCGCTGCGCCGTCGGCGACCTGCGTCGCGCCGTCCGCGGCGAGCGTGATGCCGTCGGAGAGCTGCACCGCTCCGTCGGCGGCGGAGTTGGCGCCCGTCGAGAGCTCGGTCGTGCCGTCGACGCTGCGGCCGAGTCCGTCGGCGATCTTGACGGTGCCCGCCGCGGCGCGGTCTGCGCCCGCCGTGAGGCGTGCGGCTCCGGCTGCGGCGCTGGCTGCGCCGGCCTCGAGCTTGACCGCTCCGGTGGACAGCTCGCTCGAGCCGTCGCGCGCGGTGGCCGCACCGTCGGCTAGTGCGTCGGCACCGTCGGCGATCGTGCTCGACCCGTCACCGGCGCTGCCGGCTCCGTCTGCGAGCCTTCCCGCGCCGTCGGCGAGTTTCGAGGTCGTGAGGAAGAAGAACACCACGGCTGCGATGAGGGCGACCGTGAGCGCGATCGCGGCGATCTTCAGGCCGGTGCCGTGATGGTGGGGAGGTGCGTCGATTCTCGTCATTGAGGCTCCATCGAGTGCGGGCGCGCTGAAGGCGCCCGGGAGGGTGTGTGCTGGGCGGCTCACCGACACCGGTGCGGGGCGTCGGGCGCGGCGGGCTCGGAATAGGGTGCCCGACGCGTCCGGGGCATCGTGCCGGCCCAACCACGTTGTCGGTTTCCGGCGGCTCGACGCCCCTGAGAGTCGCTCGAAGCTAGCAGCGGTGGAGGATTCCCCGACGAGTGCTCACCATTTCCTGTGCGAACATCCAAGGCGATGTGCAGACCGAGCCCTGGTCGTTGTCGATGGCCCACAGACGAGGAATGCCCCCGCCGAAGCGGGGGCGTTCCAGGGTGCGGCAGGGCGCGAGTTCAGGCGCAGCGCCGCTCAGCCGAGGCGGGCCGGCGCTGCTCCCACGAGTTCGCGTCCGTCCGCCGAAGCGGTCGGCGCGGCATCCGGAACCGTGACGGCGACGCCGTCGTGCACCTCGTGCGGCGAGACCTTGTGATACGACATGCGATCGATCGCCGCGAGCGCGAGCGCCGAGAGGATGAACACGCAGTGGATGATGACCTGCCACATCACGCCGTCGGTCGTGAGGCCGCCCTTGTACCCGTCGCCGCCGACGTTGCCGATCTCGATGAACGACTTCAGCAGGTGGATCGACGAGATGCCGATGATCGCCATCGCGAGCTTGACCTTCAGCACGTTCGCGTTGACATGGCTGAGCCACTCCGGCTGGTCGGGGTGTCCGTTGAGGTTGATCTTCGACACGAAGGTCTCGTAGCCGCCGATGATGACCATGATCAGCAGGTTGGCGATCATGACGACGTCGATCAGGCCGAGCACGATCAGCATCACGTCGGCCTCGTCGAGGTGGCCGAACTCGGTGATGAGGTGCCAGAGCTCCTTCATGAACAGGGCGACGTACACGCCCTGCGCCACGATGAGGCCGAGGTAGAGCGGGGCCTGCAGCCACCGGCTCGTGAAGATGAGTCCGCCGACCGCGCGCCCCCAGGGCGCGGTGCGATGCGGCGAGATGGGATTGCTCGGGTCGGGGCTGGGGGGGCGTGCGGGCGTCGTTCGGGCGCTCACTGGTCTCCTTCTCGGGTTCGGGTGATCGAGTCTATGGATCCCAGCCGATAGACTCCCGGGAGCGAAGGGGAGTATCCCGCGGGGCGTGCAGGCGTTCCGAGCCACGATCCGTCAGTACGAGCGCCGCAGATGCCGCTCCGGGCGTGGCAGCGCACCTCGGGTGCGAAGGGGAGAGACTTTCGGGCTCATCCCTATCCAAAAACGTCCGAAAGGCCGCACGTGCTGCAGCTTCCCGTCTGGTTCGAAGTCGGATCCCTCGTGGTCCTCACGCTCATCCTGGTCGCCGACCTGCTGTTGGTCGTCAAGCGACCGCACGTGCCGTCGTTCCGCGAGTCGACGCTCTGGGTCGTCTTCTACGTGGGGCTGGCGCTCATCTTCGCGCTGCTCATGTACCTGCTGGGCGATGCGGAGCACGCGGGGCAGTTCATCGCCGGATGGCTGACCGAGTACAGCCTCTCGATCGACAACCTGTTCGTGTTCGTCATCATCATGGCGCGCTTCGCGGTGCCCAAGAAGCTCCAGCAGGAGGTGCTCATGGTGGGCATCATCCTCGCGCTCATCTTCCGCGGCATCTTCATCCTGCTGGGTGCGCAGCTCATCGAGAACTTCAGCTGGATCTTCTACCTCTTCGGCGCGTGGCTGGTCTACACGGCCTATCAGCAGGCCTTCGTCGAGCACGACGACGACAAGGACAACATGCTCGTGCGGGTGCTCCGCAGGCGCGTGAAGATCTCCGACGATTTCGACGGCATCAAGATCCGCACGACGGTGGGCGGCCACCGCATGTTCACGCCGATCCTCTTCGTCTTCATCGCGATCGGCACGACCGACCTGCTCTTCGCACTCGATTCGATCCCGGCGATCTTCGGCATCACGCAGAGCCCGTTCATCGTCTTCACGGCCAACGTCTTCGCGCTCATGGGCCTGCGTCAGCTGTACTTCCTGCTGGGCGGCCTGCTCGAGCGCCTCGAGTACCTCAAGTACGGCATCGCGTTCATCCTCGCGTTCATCGGCGTGAAGCTCGTGCTGCACGCGATGCACGTCAACGAGCTGCCGTTCATCAACGGCGGCGAGCCCATCGAGTGGGCTCCCGAGATCTCGACCTGGATGTCACTCGGCGTGATCATCGCCGCGATGGCCGTCGCGACGGTCGCGAGCGTCATCAAGGCCAACGTCGACGCGAAGCGCCGCGGTCACACCCTCATGGAAGAGGTGCCGCACTTCACCGACGACGGCGCCCGGTGACCGTCTGGTCGGCGATGCCCCTCCGGAGTTGCTAGTTTTGCAGGGCGGCGCACGGGGTGCGCCGCCCGGTCCCTACCGGGTGAACGACGGCGACGAGGAGCACCGTGTCCCCTGATGGCGAAGACGTCGTCGAGCTCGAGCGCGGCGCAGCGGTGATCGCGCACAGTGCACGAACGGATGTCGGGCGCGTGCGCAGCATGAACGAGGACGCGTTCCTCGCCGAGGCGCCCGTCTTCCTCGTGGCCGACGGCATGGGCGGGCACGCCAGGGGCGATGCGGCGAGCCGTTCGGTCGTCGAGACGTTCCGTCGGCACCTCGCGCCGGGTGCGCCGTCGTCGCCCGAGCAGGTGCTCGATGCGATCCACTCGTCGAACGACGCGGTGCGGGCCCTGAGCGACGAGGGCGACGAGGGCACGGCGGTCGCCGGTACGACGCTCGCGGGCGTCGCGCTCGTCGACGCCGGCGACGGCGCAGGATTCCACTGGATGGCCTTCAACGTCGGCGATTCGCGCATCTACTCGTGGGACGGGCGCACCCTCAGCCAGTTGAGCGTCGACCACTCGGCCGTGCAGGAACTCGTCGATGCCGGCCTCATCCGACCCGAAGACGCCGAACGGCACCCCGACCGGAACGTCATCACCCGGGCGATCGGCGCCGACGACGTCGTCGATCCCGACGTGTGGCTCATCCCGGCGACGGGTCGTCAGGTGTTCCTGATCTGCTCCGACGGCCTCAGCAAGGAGGTCGACGACGAGGCGATCGCCCACGTGCTCGTCGGCGACACCGGGCATGCGGCCGGTCTCGCGGGGGAGCTCGTCGATCTCGCGCTCGCCCACGGCGGTCGCGACAACGTGACGGCGATCGTCGTCGAGTCCGAGTTGGGCGTCGCCGACGACGAGACCACGAAGGACCGCCCGACCGCCGCCGCGGCGAGCGAGGACACGACCCCGCGGGTGAACGGAGGCGCCGGTGGCGAACTACACGGCTGATCCCGCCCGCGGGTTCCTCGCGGCTGTCAGGGGCGGTGTCGTGCTCCTGCTGCCGGCTTCGTCGGCTCCCACGGTGAGCGAACTCTGGCCGGCGCTCGTCGACTCCGATCCCGTGCGCGTCGTGCTCGACCGGCTCACGGCCGACGGGTTCCAGGCGACGCCCCCGTTCGGCCTCGCGGTGCGCTCCGACGACGGCTCCCAGGTTCGCACGGTGGTGCGCGGCGGGTTCTCGGTGCGCATCGACGGCGAACTCGTCACCGGCGAGGGCGTCTCGACCTGGGTCGAACGCGTCGTCCAGGGTTCCGCGGTCGAGCTGCGGGCGACGGATGCCGCGGCCGACCCGCTTGCGGTCGCGTTGCCGATCGTCGAGGGCGTCGTGTACGCGACGGCCGTCGACTCGACCGCGGTCGAACCCGTCTCCGCAGCTTCCGCACCGGCCGTCGCGACGGCGGCCCCCGCCCTCGTGCCCGAGGCCCCGGTTGCGCCAGCGCTCGTACCGGTCGTGCCCGCCGTCGCGCCGGTTGCGCCGGTTGCGCCGGTTGCCGTCGCGACGCCCGCGCCCGAGCCTGCCGTCGCGCCGCCCGCGCCCGCCGCGTGGGTTCCGCCGGTGCTCGGCGACCCCGGCGCCACCATCGCGGGTCCGCCGCCCGCCGCGCCGCCCCCTGCTGCGCCGCCGGCGGCACTCGGCTTCGACGCCGTCGACGACTCGACCATCGTCTCGCCCGTCGGCGGCATCTCCGCGGCGACCATGTCGACCAGGGGCGCGAACACGCAGACGGTCGGCGGCGAGCAGACGATCGTGCCGCCTACCGACACGTCCGCCGATGCGCTGGGCGGCGATCACGACGGCCTGACGGTCGTCGGTGCCGACGTGGCGCGCCTCCGGGCCGAACGCGACGCACGGCGAGCCGGGCAGTCGGTGTCGGCGCAGGAGCATGCGCCCGCGGCATCCGGTGCCGTGGCAGCGCCCAGGCTGGCGCTGCGCATGCCCGACGGCTCGATCGAACCCGTGACGCACGAGGTGCTGCTCGGTCGGGCGCCGAGCGTCAGCCAGGTCTCCGGCGGTCGGCTTCCGCGCGTCGTCGCGATCGGCGCGGGCGACCAGGACATCTCGCGCAACCACGTGCGCGTCACCGTCGAAGGAGACACGATCGTGATCACCGACCTGCATTCGCGCAACGGCACGCACGTCGCGCAGCCGGGCAAGGCGCCGGTGCGGCTCCGAGCGGGGGAGCCCACGCCCGTGCTCGTGGGCACGGTCGTCGACCTCGGCGGCGGCTGGACGATCCAGGTCGTGGCCGCCTGATGCGCCGCGCGACCTCGACCCCGCCCGAACTGCCCGGCTACACCGCGCAGGGCCTGCTGGGTTCGGGCGGCTTCGCCGACGTGTTCCTCTACGAGCAGCGGCTGCCGAGACGCAAGGTGGCCGTCAAGGTGCTCCTCACCGAGGAGCTCGGCCGCGACACGCGCGCACAGTTCGTCGCCGAGGCGAACCTCATGGCGCAGCTCTCTGCGCACCCGTATATCGTGACGATCTTCCACGCGGACGTCTCGGCCGACGGCCGGCCCTACTTCGTGATGGAGTACTGCTCGGGTCCGAGCCTCGCCGAGCAGTACAAGCGCTCGCCGTTCGCCGTCGAAGACGCGCTGCGCACGGGCGTGCGCATCTCGGGTGCCGTGGCCACCGCGCACGCCGCCGGCATCCTGCACCGCGACATCAAGCCGGCGAACGTGCTGACCAACGACTACGGCTGGCCCGCGCTGACCGACTTCGGCATCTCGTCGAACCTCGACGGCGAGCTGCCGACGCACACCGTCACGGTTCGACCGGGCGACCAGGCGACCGGCACCGCGGGTTCGGGCGGCACCGCGGCGGTGGGCATGAGCGTGCCCTGGTCGCCGGCCGAGATGTTCGAGGACGACCCGAGCCCCGACCCGCGCAGCGACGTGTTCTCCCTCGCGGCGACCGTGTACACGCTGCTCGCCGGGCGCTCGCCGTTCGAGATCCCCGGGCGTTCGAACGGCACGCTCGACCTGATCGGCCGCATCGAGCGCGGTGCGATCACGCCCATGGACCGCACCGACCTGCCGCGCAGCCTGCTCAGCGTGCTCGCGAAGGGCATGGCGACCTCGCGCGACGACCGGTACCAGAGCGCGGTGGAGTTCGCGCGTGCACTCCAGCGGGTCGAGCTCGAGCTCGGGTACGCGGCGACCACGATCGAGGTGCCGAACCTCGCCGTCGCCGAGCAGCGCGAGTCCGAGCCCGACTCGGCGGATGCCACCAGGGCGCGCGCCGTGCGCACCATCGACGCCCAGGCGGCGCCCGCCGCGCCCGCCGCATCCGCACGGGCCGTCGTCGCGCCGCCCGCGTCGCCTGCGCCCGTCGCCGGTTCCGCCGACGCCACGGTCGCGCGTTCCCCACAGCGCGTCGTCGCCCAGCCGCCGTTGTCCGACGCGACCGTGATGCGGCCGGGCGGCCCGGCCGCGATGCCGGTGCTCTCGCCGGCTCCCGTCGGATCGGCTTCCGCACCGATCGACGACGGGACGATCGTGCGCCCGGGCGGGGCCGTGCGCGAGGCGGGCGGCGCATCGGGCTCCGACGCCGCGCACGCCGCATCCGCCGGCTCGACCGGCACGGCGCCCTCGAGGCGTTCGCGCACCGGACTGGTCGTGGGCATCGTGGCGGGCGCAGTGGTCGCGATCGCCGTCGCGGCAGCCGTCGTCCTCTCGGGCACGCTGCCGAAGCCCGAGGCGGAGGCACCCGTGAAGTCGGCCGGTCAGGACGCCGTCGCCGAGGCGACCGTCCCGGTTCCCGAGGTCGCGATCGGGGTTCCGGCCGCCGACGGCACGAGCGTGTCGTTCGAGGTCGCGATCGACGAGCCCGAAGAAGGCGATCGATGGCGTTGGCGTCGCTCCGACGGCAGCGGCACCGTGCAGGTCGCCGACGCCTCGCCGATCGTGGTCGACGGTGTCGCCGCCGGCCAGAAGACCTGCATCGACGTGCAGACCCAGCGCGGCAGCCGCACCTCCGAACCGGTGACCTCGTGCACGCCGTGAGGCCGCTCAAGGTCGAGTACTGCGGCGAGTGGTACACGGTCGAGCCCGGGCGCCCCTTCTCGATCGGGCGCGAATCCGACCTCACCATCGACGAGAACCCCTACCTGCACCGCACGTTCCTCACCCTGTCCGACGAATACGGGCTGTGGTGGCTCTCGAACGTCGGCCAACTGCTCGCGGCAACGGTCTCGGATGCCACGGGCAGCGTGCAGGCGTGGGTCGCCCCGGGCGCGAAGCTGCCGCTCGTGTTCCAGCAGGTGCAGGTGCTCTTCAGCGCGGGCGCGACGACCTACGAGTTCTCGATCCACGCGGAGGAGGACTTCTACAACACCTCGCTCACGGCGACCGCAGCCGACGGCGGAACGACGATCATGCCCGTCACCCTCACCTCGAGCCAGCGACTGCTCGTGGTCGCGCTCGCCGAGCGCGTGCTCGTGCAGCCCTCGGCAGGCCGTGCGACCGTGCCCACCTCGGCCGAGGCATCCGCCCGGCTCGGCTGGAGCATGACCACGTTCAACCGCAAGCTCGACAACGTCTGCGAGAAGCTCGACCGGCTCGGGGTCGACGGGCTCCGGGGCGGCCGTGGAAAGCTCGCGACCAACCGCCGCATGCGGCTCGTCGAGTACGCCGTCGCGACGCGACTCGTCAGCGTCGACGATCTCCCGCTGCTCGACCGTCCGGCTGAAGGGGCTGCCGCGGCAGGCGACTGATCCGGGCCGTAGCGCGTGCTCCACGGTGCGGAGGTCGATCTCCGTATCGCTTCCGCAACGAAGCACCATGGGAAGTGCTCCCCATTCGGGGGCGTCCGTCGCTCGTGTTAGCGTGGGCGCGGTCCGCCGCACGCGCGACCCCCGCCGCCCTGACCGACGGACGCAACGAGGAGTAGAGATTGGCCGGCTTCACCTCGTGGTTCCGTACGCGCAAGACCGTGGCGACGACCACCGCGATCGCCGTGCTCGTCGGCGCGCCGGTGACCCTGGCGGTCCTGCATCAAGGCTTCCCGGTGACCGATCCCGACCTCCGTGCGCGCGAGGTCTGGGTGACCAATGCCGAAGACCTGCTGGCCGGCCGCCTCAACCGCCAGATCGAAGAGCTCGACGCCGCGGTGTCGACCGCCTCGAACGACACCGACGTCTTCCAGAACGGCGATGACGCGTTCGTCTACGATCCGGCCGCCGGCTCGATCGAGCGCATCGACCCGTCGTTCACGACGCTCTCGCAGCGCATCGACGTGCCGCCCGCATCGAAGATCGCCTACGGCGGCGACGTGCTCGCGGTGCTCTCGCCCTCGGGAGAGCTCTGGAACGTGCAGGCCGGAGCCGAGCTCCAGTTCGACTGGCGCGGCACCGATCCGATCGCGAAGCTCGGCGACGGGGCCGAGGTCGCGGTGTCCGACGAGGGCACGATCTTCGCGACCTCGATCGAGAAGGGCACCCTGAAGCGGTTCGGACGCGGTTCGGTCGGCGACCCCCAGACGACGAAGATCGCCGATCTCGGCGAGCACCAGCTCTCCGCCGTCGGCGAGCGAGCGGTCGTCCTCGACGAGGAGCGCAACGCGGTCGTCGTCGACGGCCGGGTCACCGAGCTTCCCGACGAGGCCCTGCGCCTGCAGCAGTCGAGTGCCGAGAACGACGCAGTCTACGTCGCCACCGCGACCGGGCTCATCGAGATCGGGCTCGACGACGGCGAGACCCGCGAGCTCGACGCCGAGGCACCCGCCGGTTCGAGCGGAGCAGCGGATGTCGCGGCACCCGTCTGGCTCGACGGCTGCGTGCACGGTGCGTGGGCCGAGGCCGGCCGATACCTCGCCTCGTGCGACGGCGAGAAGCCGCGACTGCTCGACATCGAACAGCCCACCGCCGGAGCCAGGCTCGAGTTCCGCGTCAATCGCGACGTCATCGCGCTGAACAACCTCGCCAACGGCAACGCCTGGCTCGTCGACTCCGAGCTGCGGCTCGTCGACAACTGGGAAGAGGTGACGCCGCCAGAAGAGAGCGAGGAGCTCGAGGGCGACGAGAAGAGCGCCCAGCAGACCTTCGAGGACACCATCGCCGAGCGCACCGACCAGAACCGGCCGCCCGTCGCCCGCGAAGACGACTTCGGGGCGCGCCCAGGGCGCACCACGATCCTCGAGGTGCTCGAGAACGACACCGACCCCGACGGCGATGTGCTCACGGTGTCGTCGGTCACGGCGATCCCCGAGACGATGGGACGCATCGAGCAGATCGACGGCAGTCGCGCCCTCCAGTTCTCGCCCGCGGAGGGGGCCGCAGGAACGGTCTCCTTCCGCTACGGCGTCGACGACGGTCGCGGCGGCGTCGCCGAGGCATCCGTCAACGTGCGCATCGTGCCCGACAGCGAGAACACGGCGCCCGCCTCCTCGCGTTCGGGCGCGATCAGCGTCGAGCAGGGCCAGCAGGTGTCGTACAACGTGCTCGCCGACTGGCGGGACCCCGACGGCGACGACCTCTACCTGGTGAACGCCTCGCCGATCGGCGGCGACTCGGTGCGGTTCAGCCCCGACGGCAACCTCACGTTCCAGCACAAGTCCGCCGAGCTCGGTCAGAAGGAGGTGCAGTTCACGATCTCCGACGGGCAGACCGCCGCGACCGGAACCCTCACGGTCGACGTGAAGCCCTCCGGATCGCTCAACCCCATCGGCACGCCCGACTTCGCGCGCGTCTTCGTCGGCGAGAAGACGCTCGTCGAGCCGCTCGTGAACGACCTCTCGCCGTCAGGGGCACCGCTCGCGCTGCTCGGAGTCGAGGAGGCGCCCGGGGGCGTCGAGATCACGCCGAACCTCGAACGCGGATCGATCACCTTCGCCGCGGCCGAACCCGGAGACTACGTCTTCGTCTACAACCTCGGCGCGGGCGCGGCGGTCAGCGTCGGACTCATCCGCGTGCAGGTGGTCGAGCAGCCCGCCGAAGTGCTCGCCCCCATCGCGGTCAAGGACACCGCCTACCTCCGGCCCGGCGAGCCCTTGTCGATCCCGGTGCTGGCGAACGACGTCTCGCCGTCGGGCAGGGTGCTCGCCGTGCAGTCGGTCGACGACACCGCCACCGAGGGACTCGTCTCGGTCGAACTGCTCACCAACACGGTCGCCCGGGTCACGGCGTCGGCCGCGATCGATCGGCAGTTGCAGTTCGCCTACACCGTCTCCGACGGGGTGAGCTCGGCGACCTCCACGGTGACCGTGGTGCCCGTTCCGCCGCTCGTCAAGAACCAGCCGCCCGTCGCCGTCGACGATGCCGCGATCGTGCGTGCCGGCGACATCGTCACCGTGCCCGTCACGAAGAACGACTTCCACCCCGATGCGGCCGCGTTCCACGTGCTGCCCGAACTGCAGAGCGGCGACGACCTCAAGGGGCTCGCATTCGTCGACGACGACACCGTCCGCTACCAGGCTCCCGACGAGCCGGGCGTCTACAGCCTCTCCTACGCCATCACCGACGACACCGAGCAGACGGCGAAGGCCAAGGTGACCTTCACCGTGACGCCGAGGAGCAGCGACGGAAACCGGCCGCCGCTGCCGACACCGATCACGTCGCGCACGTTCGCCGGATCCGGCGTCAAGATCGACATCCCGCTCGACGGACTCGACCCCGACGGCGACTCCGTCACCCTCACGCGCATCACCACGGCGCCGTCCCTCGGGCAGGTCACCGACCTCACGAGCACGAGCATGCTGTACGCGGCGATGCCGGGATCCGCGGGCACCGACACGTTCACCTACGAGGTCCGCGACACGTACGGCGCGACGGCGACCGGCACGATCCGCATCGGTGTGATCCCGCGACCGATCGTGCAGCTTCCGCCCACCGCGGTCGACGACGCGATCGAGATGAAGCCCGGCCGCACGGCTTCGGTCGAGGTGCTGCTCAACGACTCCGACCCGAGCGGCTACAGCCTGCACGTGGCGAGCCTCCCCGACGTCGGCGAGGGCCTGAAGGCCGAGATCCGCGATCTTCGGCGCGTGGTGGTCGAGGCGCCCGAGCAGGAGGGCGCGTACACGATCCGCTACGAGATCTCGAACGGGCACGGCGGTGCCGACGCCGCGTTCCTCCAGATCGCGGTGACCGAAGACGCCGTCATCCTTCCTCCGACGGCCGAAGACCAGGTCATCGAGCCCGAGGAGGTGCTCGAGGGGGAGCCCGTCACCGTCGTCCCGCTCGCCGAGGCGACGAATCCGGGCGGCCTGGTCGAGGACCTGGTCGTGACCGTCGAAGGCCCCAACGCATCGAAGGCCGAGGTCGACGCCGACGGTCGCATCACGGTGAAGCCCGGGCGCGAGCGGTACGCCGTCGCGTATCGTCTGACCAACGATCTCGACGACCTCTCGGCCATGGCCTTCGTGATCGTGCCGCCCGTGCCGGGCGGCCAGGCCGCAGAGGAGACGCAGGCGCCTCAGGAGACCGAGAAGCCGAAGACCCCCGAAGAGCTCCAGGCCGAAGAGAAGGCGAAGTTCCCGGCGCCGTACCTGAAGGACCTCGATCCGATCGTGGTGCCGATGAACGGCGAGATCGCATGGAGCGTCGACGACCTGGTCGAGGTGCCGTCGGGCAATCCGGCGCTCATCCTCTCCGCGAACGCGAGCAGCACCGAGTCCGAGGTGCAGGTCGACGGCACGAACCTGCAGTACGTGCCGACGAAGGACTACCGCGGCCCGGCGACGCTCACGTTCGAGGTGACCGACGGCAAGGGCGCCGACGACCCGATCGGGCGCACAGCGATCCTCACGCTGCCGATCACCGTGGGCGACCCCGAGTTCAACGACACGCCGCCGACCTTCACGCCTCGATCCGAGACCATCGAGGCCGGCGAGAAGCCGTCGTCGATCGACCTGCGTCAGTCGAGCGACCAGCCGAACCCCGACAACATCGAGCGCATCACCTACACGAACCTGTCGGGCACCTCCGCCGACATCCAGGCCGAGATCGTCGACGGCGCGACGCTGCAGTTCTCGGCACCGCTCGGCGTGCAGCCCGGCACTGACGCCCGCATCACGTTCGACGTGAACTTCAACGAGTTCACTGTGCCCGGCTACGTCGACGTCAAGGTCGTCTCGTCCACCCGCGCCATGCCGAAGACCGTCGACGACGGCGACTTCGAGATGGATCGCACCGACTCCGAGACCTTCGACGTGCTCGCCAACGACTTCAACCCGTTCGCTCAAGACGGCGTGCCGCTTCGGGTGGTCGCGGCGGAGATCGACCAGGCGTCGGTCGGCGCGAACGCCTCGACCACCTTCACAGCGACCGGCGTGACGGTGAACACCGGTGCGGCGTTCACCGGTACCCTCAGCGTGATCTACACCGTCGAGGACGGCACGAAGGACCCCCTGCGCCGCACCACCGGACGCGTCACCGTGGTCGTGCGTGCTGCCCCGGATGCGCCGAACACGCCGACCGCATCGGCTTCCGACGCGAGGGCGTCCGTGCGCTGGGCCGCGCCTGCGACGAACAACTCGCCGATCACCGACTACGAGGTGAGCTGGTCGCAGGGCGGCGGCGGTACCCAGCCGTTCGGTGCGAGTGCGGCGGGAACCGCGCAGACGATCACCGGCCTGGCCAACGGCACCACGTACTCGTTCAAGGTGCGGGCGAAGAACGACAAGGGATGGGGCGCCTGGTCGAGCCTCAGCCCCTCGGTCATCCCGTACGGAACACCGTCGGCCCCGCGGAACGTCTCGGCCGGCGCCAGCGGCTACGCGCCGGCGACGGTCACGGTCAACTGGAACCCGCCGAGCGACACCGGCGGTGGAGCGGTCGAGTACACCGTGACGCTCGGCAGCGCCACGAAGACCGTGACCGGCACGTCGGCGAGCTTCGGCGGGGTCGGAGCCGGCAGCTATACGGCGAGGGTCACCGCGACCAACAACGGCAGCGGCAGCACCGGTCCTGCCGACTCGACCAGCGTGGGCGTCTCGAACGCGCCGCCACCGCAGCCGTCCGGCTCGATCGGCAAGGGCGGCAGCATGGCCTGCGGCAGCGGCGGCAACGGCTGCGCCGAGGTGCGCATCACCTTCGCGAACATGGATCCCGGCACCTATCGGATCTATGCGCGCGTGAACGGCGGAGCCGTCGGCTCCTACAAGGGCACCTACACGATCGGCTCGAGCGGCCAGCTCCAGCTCCAGAACCACCTCGGCATCCGTCAGGCGAGCGAGACCATCGACGTGCAGTTCGACGCGATCAGCGGTGGCACCAGCCGAACGCTCGGCGGCATCAGCGGCAGCCAGTGGAACGCCAAGGGCTACAACACGTGGTGACGACCATCGCCGCACAGACCAGACCTCACGCATACAAGGAGTACCCGTGGCAGTAACGCAGGAACAGGCGCAGTGGTTCCAGGACGCCTTCTCGAAGCTCGTCGACAACGTCGACCAGGCGATCCTCGGCAAGCGGCAGGTGATCGAGCTCGTCGTGACGGCGCTGCTCTCCGACGGACACGTGCTGCTCGAGGACTTCCCCGGCACGGGCAAGACGGTGCTCGCGAAGGCGCTGGCGAACACGCTCGACGGCACGCACTCGCGCATCCAGTTCACGCCCGACCTGCTGCCCTCCGACGTCACCGGCGTGACGATCTACGACCAGGGCAAGGGGCAGTTCGAGTTCCACCGCGGCCCGATCTTCGCGTCGATCGTGCTCGCCGACGAGATCAACCGAGCCAGCCCGAAGACCCAGTCGGCACTGCTCGAGGTCATGGAGGAGGGGCGCGTCACGGTCGACGGCGTCGGCTACGAGGTCGGCAGCCCGTTCATGGTCATCGCGACTCAGAATCCCGTCGAGCAGGCAGGCACGTACTCGCTGCCCGAGGCGCAGCTCGACCGGTTCCTCATCAAGACCTCGCTCGGCTACCCCGATCACGAGACGGCGGTGACGCTGCTGCTCGACTCCGCCAATCGCGCTCGCGCGGCCAAGGTCACGCCGATCATCGCTTCGAGCTCGGTGACGACCATGGCTCAGCTCGCCTCTGAGGTCTACGTCGACGCCTCGGTGCTCTCGTACCTCAACGAACTCGTCACGGGCACCCGCACGCACAAGGACTCGGCGCTCGGCGTCAGTATGCGAGGCGCGCTCGCGCTCGCCCGCGCGACGAAGACCTGGGCCATCGCGCACGGCCGCACCTACGTCACGCCCGACGACGTGCGTGAGCTCGCGACGCCCGTGCTCGCGCACCGCATCATCGTCGACCCCGAGGCCGAGTTCGCCGGCGCCACGGCCGAGGACATCGTCGCCTCGGTCGTCGTCGACGTCGCACCGCCCGCCTACCGCGCCGCATGAGCGCTGAGCCGCGTGCGCCCCGACCCCCGTCGCAGGCGCACTTCGCCGCACGGGCGGTCGGACGATCGCTCGCGGCATCCGCCCGTTCCGCGTCGGGTCTCGCGGCAGGAGCAGCGCGCCGGGTCGCCGACTGGAGCGCACCCGTCACCGACGTGATCTCCGTCACCGGCTGGCTCGTGCTGCTCGCCGCATTCGTCTCGTTCGCGGCCGCGTGGGCCCTCGGGTGGATCGAGCTCGCCTTCCTCGGCGCGACGCTGCTCGCCGCGGTGCTCGTGAGCGTCCCCTACACGCTCGGCCGCATGAGCTACCGTGTCGACATCGACCTGCAGCCGACGCGCGTGGTCGCGGGGGAGCGGGCGTTCGGTCGGCTCGCCGTGACGAACACCGGCGCCAAGGTCTCCGCGCCGTCGCGCGTGGAGCTGCCGGTCGGAGCAGGGCTCGCCGAGTTCGTCGTTCCGGCCCTTCAGGCCGACGACGAACACGAGGAGCTGTTCGCGGTCCCGACGAATCGGCGCGCGGTCATCGTGGCGGGTCCGGCCATCTCGGTACGGGGCGATCAGCTCGGCATCCTGCGCCGCATCGTGCGATGGGGCGAGCCGGTCGAGCTGTTCGTGCACCCCGTGACGGCGCGTCTGAAGCCCTCGGCCGCCGGTCTCGTGCGCGACCTCGAGGGCGAGGTCACGAAGACCATCACCGACAACGACATCTCGTTCCACGCCCTGCGGGCCTACCAGCCGGGCGACGCCCTGCGGAACGTGCACTGGCGCACGTCGGCCCGCACCGGCCAGCTCATGGTGCGCCAGTACGAGGAGACCCGGCGCTCCCAGCTCGCCCTCATGCAGTGCACCGAGCGCGCGCACTACGCATCCGACGACGAGTTCGAGCTCGGCGTCTCGGTGCTCGCCTCGCTCGGCGTCCAGGTGATCCGCGATGCGACGCGCGTCGACGTCATCACCGAGGAGCTCTCGCTGCGCACGGCGACCCCGACGGCGCTGCTCGACGACACGAGCCGCATCGCCGCGGCATCCGGTGCTTTCGACTCGGTGCGCACCTTCGTCCGCGAGCGCACCAAGCGACTCTCGGCGCCGAGCGTGGCGATCATCGTCGCCGGATCCGCCGTGCCGCTCGCGGAGTTCCGGGCTGCGGAGACCGTCTTCGGCGCAGATACGCAGACCATCGGATTCCGGGTCGAGCTCGGCACCGCGTCGCGCATCGCCAAGGTCGCCGGCACGACGGTGGTCACCGTCGGATCACTCGACGATCTCGCCAGGCTCGTGGGGAGGGTCCGCCCGTGAACCGCATCCCGCGCTCTGCGGTGACCGACCTCGTCGTGCTCTCGGTGCTCTCGGTCGTCGCGATCCTCGGTTACGAGACCAGCTTCGGCGACCTCGACTTCCTGCTCGCTGCGGCCGCCGGCATCGTCGTGGGCACTGCTGCCGCGGTGCTGGGGTCCCTCTTCCGGCTGGGCGTGCTCACCACGGCGGTGCTCGGGCTCGCCATGTACTTCGTGCTCGGCACGCCGTTCACGATGCCCGACTCCGCCATCTTCGGGGTCCTGCCGAGTCTGACCTCGCTCGCCGGCCTCGCGATCGGCGCCGTCTACGGCTGGGCCGACATCCTGACCATCGGCACCCCGGTCGAGGCGCCCTATTACGTCGCGGTCGTGCCCTACGTGGCCGGCTGGGCCGTCGCCCTCGTCGGGTCGATGCTCGTCCTGCGCTGGCTGCCGCGCCGTCGCACCGTGATGCGCAGCGCCGTCCTCCTGATCGGCCCGATCCTGCTGTTCGTGTCGGGCATCCTGCTCGGCACCGACGAGGCGTTCTACGCCGGGGTGCGAGGCGTCGCGTTCGCGGTGATCGCACTCGTCTGGCTCGCCTGGCGGCGCGGCTCCGACGTCGAGACCGACGAGGCCGGCGCCCGACGGCTCCGGGCGCAGAAGCTCCGCGGATCGATCGTCGTCGTCGCGGGAGCGGTGGTGATCGGCGCGGTCGCGGGCTTGGCCCTCGCCCCGGTGGCCCCCGAACGGTTCGTGCTGCGCGACCAGGTCGTTCCGCCGTTCGACCCCCTGGAGTTCTCGAGTCCGCTCGCCGGATTCCGCAACTACACGAAGGACCTCGCCGAGGAGCCCCTCTTCACCGTCACCGGGCTCGGGCCCGGCGACACGCTGAGGCTCGCGTCGATGAACTCCTACACCGGACGCCTCTGGAACGTCGCCGGACCCGGCGACTCCGACGACGACGGAGGCTATGCGATCACGGGCGAGACGCTGCCGCAGCCGCCGCTCGCCGATCTCGGGAGCCGCCGCTCGATCGAGGTCGAGACGCTCGCCTACGACGACGTGTGGCTCCCGACCGTGGGCTACGGCAGCGAACTGCGGCTCGAAGACGCAGGCAGCGCCGATCGCGCAGGCGACCTCCGCTACAACGCGGCCGCCGGCACGGCCGTGCTGACGAGCGGCCTCGCCGACGGTGCTCGCTACCGGCTCGACGCGAAGGTGCAGGACACGCCGAGCGACGAGGCCCTCGCCGACGTCCCGGTCGCGGCGATCGAGCTGCCCCCGATCGAGAACGTGCCCGATGTGGTCACCGCCAAGGGCGAGGAGTACGTGGGCGACGCGACGACCCCCATCGAACAACTCCGCAACATCGAACGCGGCCTCAAGACCAACGGATTCCTGAGCCACGGCCTCGCCTCCGATGCCGTCGCCTCCCGCGCGGGGCACGGCGCCGACCGCCTCATCGAGCTGTTCACGCGCTCGTCGATGGTCGGCGACGAGGAGCAGTACGCGGCGGCCATGGCACTCATGGTGCGCCAGCTCGGCTACCCGGCTCGGGTCGTGATGGGCTTCGCTCCCGAGATCGCCCAGGGCCAGGACTCGGTGGACGTGCTCGGCGGTGACGTCACGGCCTGGGTCGAGGTGCCGTTCGAGGGCGTCGGATGGATCTCGTTCGATCCCACGCCCGATGAGACCGACGCCCCGCAGGAGCAGACGCCGAAGCCCCAGTCCGAGCCGCAGCCGCAGGTCCGCCAACCGCCTCGCGCGGAGGCCGTCGAAGACGACCTGCTCTCGACGGTCGAGATCGACGACACCGACGACGAGGACAAGGACCGGCCGTTCCGGGTTCCGGGCTGGGTGTGGGCCGTGTCGGCCTCCATCGGCATCCCCCTCGCGATCGTGTTCGTCCCGATGCTCCTCGTGGGCCTCGCGAAGGACCGGCGACGGCGGCGTCGTCGAGGGCGTGCCAACGAGATCGCCGCGGCGGCCGCGTGGGACGAGCTCATCGACCGCTACGCGGAGCTCGGATTCGAGCCGCCGGAGCGATCGTCCCGACTCCAGACGGCCCGCGCGCTCGAGCACCAGGTCGCGGAGCAGGGCGTCGTGCCGACGAGCGATCCCGGAGCGCTGCGCCTGACCTCGCTCGCCGCGAGCGTCGACCGCGACGTGTTCGACGGGCAGCAGGTCGCCTCCGACACCGTCGTGAAGCGGTGGAGCGAGGCGGATGCCGCGGCCGCAGCGGTGTCCGCTGCCGTCGGACGCTCGCGCCGGCTGATCGCCCGCTACCGGCTGAACCGACGTCGGTAGACTGCCTGCGTGGTCGTACCGGAGTTCATCGTTCCGCCGCCGGGGTTGATCCCCGACGCGCCGCAGCCAACCACGCCCGATCCGGCCCTGCGCCCGGCACGGGCCGACGAACGCACCGACAGCACGGTTCGCGCGCTGCCAGGGCGGGCCCTGCCGACCTTCACGCCGGTGCCGAACGGCCCGCCCGCGGCATCCGTCGCCGTGCCCGAATCGCTCCGCCCGGCCCCTGCCGAGGCGCCCGCCGCGAATGCGCTGTTCGAACTCGTCTCCGCGGCCGGCGAGACCGTCGAGCTCGCCGGCCGCGTCATCGTCGGTCGCAACCCGAGCGCCGACGTCACCCGGCCGGATGCCCGCCCGATCGCCCTGGTCGACCCGACCCGCACGGTCTCCAAGACCCACGCGCTGGTCGAGGTGCGGCAGGGGCGCGTCGTGATCACCGACCTGCACTCGACGAACGGCGTGGCGGTGCAAGCCGCCGGTGGCGAACCGACGGTGCTCGACCCGGGCGCGCCCG
Organism: Agromyces sp. CF514; assembly: GCF_900113185.1. NCBI lineage: Bacteria > Bacillati > Actinomycetota > Actinomycetes > Micrococcales > Microbacteriaceae > Agromyces > Agromyces sp. CF514. The sequence continues at coordinate 2,114,550 of NZ_FOZD01000001.1, forward strand.
CCGACGTCGAGCCCGGATCCACGCTGCGGCTGGGCGACCTCGCCCTGACCTTGCGCCGCACCACCGCCACCACGGTGTAGCCTGTGAAGATGCGCGCCCCACGACGTCTTCTCCTTCGGTGCCGCGGCGGGGCCTCGATCTAGGCCGTTCCCGTCGCGGAGTCCGTCGTCGGCCGTTCCCTGTCCCCGAGGAAGACGAACGCATGAACAACAGCAACGCAACCGCACGCCCGCGCACCCTGGCCGAGAAGGTCTGGGACGCCCACCTGGTGAAGAAGGGCGAGGACGGCACGCCCGACCTCATCTACATCGACCTCCACCTCGTGCACGAGGTCACGAGCCCGCAGGCCTTCGACGGACTGCGCATGGCCGGCCGCCCGGTGCGGCGTCCCGATCTCACGATCGCGACCGAGGACCACAACACCCCGACGCTCGCGATCGACAAGCCCATCGCCGATCTGACGAGCCGCACGCAGATCGAGACGCTGCGGCGCAACGCGGCGGAGTTCGGCATCCGCCTGCACTCGCTGGGCGACAAGGAGCAGGGCATCGTCCACGTCGTGGGCCCGCAGCTCGGCCTCACCCAGCCCGGCATCACGGTCGTCTGCGGCGACTCGCACACGTCGACGCACGGCGCGTTCGGAGCGATGGCGTTCGGCATCGGCACGAGCGAGGTCGAGCACGTCATGGCCACGCAGACGCTGCCCCTGAAGGCCTTCAAGACCATGGCGATCAACGTCGAGGGCACCTTGCGCCCCGGCGTCACGGCGAAGGACATCATCCTGGCCGTGATCGCGAAGATCGGCACCGGCGGCGGGCAGGGCTACGTGCTCGAGTACCGCGGCAGCGCGATCCGCGCACTGTCGATGGACGGTCGCATGACGATCTGCAACATGTCGATCGAGGCCGGCGCCCGTGCCGGCATGGTCGCGCCCGACCAGACCACGTTCGACTACCTCGAGGGCCGGGCGCACGCGCCCCAGGGCGAGGACTGGACCGCCGCCGTCGAGTACTGGAAGACCCTCGGCACCGACGAGGGCGCCGAGTTCGACGCCGAGGTCTTCATCGACGCTGACACGCTCGAGCCCTTCGTGACCTGGGGCACGAACCCCGGGCAGGGCGTCTCCCTCTCCGAGACCGTGCCCGATCCGTCCGCCATCGAGGACCAGCACGAGCGCGCCGCCGCCGAGCGCGCCCTCGAGTACATGGACCTCGAGGCCGGCACGCCGCTCAAGGACATCCGCGTCGACGCCGTATTCATGGGTTCGTGCACCAACAGTCGTATCGAAGACCTGCGCGCGTTCGCCTCGATCATCGAGGGCAAGCAGAAGGCCGAGGGCGTACGCGTCATGGTCGTGCCGGGTTCGGCCCGGGTCCGGCTCGAGGCCGAGGCCGAGGGCCTCGACAAGGTCTTCGAGGCGTTCGGCGCCGAGTGGCGCTTCGCGGGCTGCTCGATGTGCCTCGGCATGAACCCCGACCAGCTGGCTCCCGGCGAGCGCTGCGCATCCACCTCGAACCGCAACTTCGAGGGCCGGCAGGGCAAGGGCGGCCGCACGCACCTCGTCTCGCCGCTCGTCGCGGCGGCGACCGCGATCCGCGGCACGCTGTCGAGCCCGTGGGATCTGCAGACCGAAGGAGAGGCGCGCTGATGGAGAAGTTCACGACCGTCACGGGCATCGCAGCACCGCTGCGCCGTTCGAACGTCGACACCGACCAGATCATCCCGGCCGTGTTCCTGAAGCGCGTCACCAAGACCGGCTTCGACGACGCGCTCTTCTACAGCTGGCGCCAGGACCCCGAGTTCATCCTGAACCAGCAGGCGTACCTGGGTGCTCGCGTGCTCATCGCCGGACCCGACTTCGGCACCGGCTCGAGTCGCGAGCACGCCGTCTGGGCGCTGCGCGACTTCGGGTTCGACGTCGTCATCAGCTCGCGCTTCGGCGACATCTTCCGCGGCAACTCGGGCAAGCAGGGACTGCTCGCCGCGCAGGTCGCCTACGAGGACGTCGAGCGCCTGTGGGAGGTCGTCGAAGCCTCTCCGGGAATAGCGGTCACGGTCGATCTGGTTGAGCGTACGGTCAGCGTCGGAACGCTGACCGTGCCGTTCGACATCGACGACTACACTCGGTGGAGGCTTCTCGAAGGGCTCGATGACATCGGGCTGACCCTGCGTGACGAAGCGGCGATCGCCGAATTCGAGACGCATCGAGAGGCCTGGCGGCCGAAGACACTCCCCATCCGGGAGTCGGCGGAATCAGGAGTTCAGTGAACACACTCGGGCAGGATGCCAAGAACCACGCATCTGCGGTCGGACTCAACGTCGATCGCATCACCATCAACGGCGGCAAGCCGTTGGTCGGACGCATCGAGCTGAAGGGCGCGAAGAACCTCGTCACCAAGGCGATGGTCGCGGCGATCCTCGGCGATACGCCGAGCGTGCTGAAAGACGTTCCGAACATCAGCGATGTCCGCATCGTGCGGGGCCTCCTCGAGGTGCACGGCGTTCGCGTGACCGACGGCGTCGACGAGGGCGAGCTCATCCTCGACCCCACCGCCGTCGAGTCGGCGCACATGGCCGACATCGACGCGCACGCGGGTTCGAGCCGGATCCCGATCCTGTTCTGCGGTCCACTCCTGCACCGCCTCGGCGAGGCCTTCATCCCCGACCTCGGCGGCTGCCGCATCGGCGACCGCCCGATCGACTACCACCTCGAGGTGCTGCGCAACTTCGGCGCCATCGTCGAGAAGCTCCCGAGCGGCATCCGCATGTCGGCTCCTGCCGGCCTGCACGGCGCAAAGGTGGCGCTGCCCTACCCGAGCGTCGGCGCGACCGAGCAGGTGCTGCTCACGGCGGTGCTGGCCGAGGGCATCACCGAGCTCACGGGTGCGGCGATCGAGCCCGAGATCATGGATCTCATCAACATCCTGCAGAAGATGGGTGCGATCATCACGGTCGACACCGACCGCGTGATCCGCATCGAGGGCGTGTCGAAGCTCCAGGGCTACACGCACCGGGCGCTGTTCGACCGCAACGAGGCCGCGAGCTGGGCCGCGGCCGCGCTCGCGACCGACGGCGACATCTTCGTCGGCGGCGCTCGCCAGGCCGAGATGCTCACCTTCCTCAACGTCTTCCGCAAGGTCGGCGGCGACTTCTCGATCGAAGAGGACGGCATCCGCTTCTTCCACCCCGGCGGCGAACTCTCGCCCGTCATCATCGAGACCGACGTGCACCCCGGCTTCATGACCGACTGGCAGCAGCCGCTCGTGGTCGCGTTGACGAAGGCCAAGGGCGTCTCGATCGTGCACGAGACCGTCTACGAGCAGCGGTTCGGCTTCGTCGACGCGCTCGTCGAGATGGGCGCCACGATCGACGTGCATAAAGAGTGCCTCACGGGCAAGAAGTGCCGCTTCGGGCAGCACAACTTCAAGCACTCGGCCGTGATCTCCGGTCCGTCGAAGCTCACGGGCGCCGACGTCGAGGTCCCCGACCTGCGCGGCGGCTTCAGCCACCTCATCGCGGCGCTCTCGGCCGACGGCCGCTCGACGGTCTCGAACGTGGGCATCATCGCGCGCGGGTACGAGAACTTCATCACGAAGCTCGAGCTCCTCGGGGCGGACTTCGAACTCGACGCATAATGGGTGAGTGCAACACGACGACCCGTCTCCCGTTCATCCTGTGAAGGCGCGTTCGGAGACCCGCCGGCCCTCGTTCTTCTGGGTCCTCGCGGGCCTCATCCTCCCTGTGCTCAGCCTCATGGTGAAGTACCGCTTCCACCATCGTGAGCGGATGCCGCAGGCGGGCGCCTTCGTGCTCGCGCCCAACCACTACAGCGAGATCGACCCCGTGGTCATGGGCGCTGCGGCATGGCACCTCGGCCGCGCCCCCCGGTTCATGGCGAAGGCGTCGCTGTTCAAGAACCCCGTGGTCGGGTGGTTCCTGCGCACGTCGGGCCAGATCCCGGTCGAACGCTCGGGCAGCAAGAGCCACGCTGCCCTGCGTGCGGCCGAGGAGCTGGTCGAGAAGGGGCGCATGGTCGTCGTCTACCCCGAGGGCTCGCTGACGCGAGACCCCGAGCTGTGGCCGATGCGAGGCAAGACGGGCGCCGTGCGCATCGCGCTCGAACGCGACATCCCGATCGTGCCGGCGGCGCACTGGGGCACGCAGGAGCTCATGGGCCGATACGGCAAGAAGCTGAAGCCCTTCCCTCGCAAGACCATCGACGTGATCATCGGCGAACCGCTCGACCTCTCGGCATATCGCGACAAGCCGATCACCCAGTCGCTGCTGCTCGAGGCGACCAACGTGCTCATGGACGCCATCGCCGCCCTGCTGGCCGAGCTCCGCGAGCAGCCTGCACCGGCCGAGCGGTGGGACCCGGCCAAGCACGGGCAGAAGGAGACGGGGCGCCTCGATGGCTAGGGCGGCAGGCAAGCCCGTGCGCGGGGTCCGCGTCGCCGTGCTGGGTGCCGGCAGCTGGGGCACGACGTTCGCGAAGATCCTCGCCGACGGCGGCGCCGACGTCGTGATCTGGGCGCGTCGCCCAGAGCTGGCGAAGGAGATCCAGGAGGCCAAGCGCAACAGCGACTACCTCTCCGGCGTGAACCTCCCGCTCGGGCTCCGAGCGACGAGCCGCCTCGACGAGGCGCTCGCGGGCGCCGAGCACGTCTTCGTGTCGGTGCCGAGCCAGACGCTGCGCGAGAACCTCATCGCGGCCGAGCCCTTCCTGCCGGCGAACGCCACGATCGTCTCGCTCATGAAGGGCGTCGAGAAGTCGACGGGCCTGCGCATGAGCGAGGTCATCGCCGACGTGCTGCCCATCGATCCGTCGCGGATCGCCGTGATCTCGGGGCCGAACCTCGCGCTCGAGATCGCGAAGGAGCAGCCGACCGCGGCCGTCGTGTCCTCGTCGAGTCTCGAGACCGCGCAGGCCGTGGCATCCGTCGCCCGAAACCGGTACTTCCGATCGTTCGTGAACACCGACGTGATCGGCACGGAGTTCGGCGGCGTGCTGAAGAACCTCATCGCCGTCGCGATCGGCATCGTCGACGGGGTCGGCTACGGCGAGAACACGAAGGCCTCGATCATCACGCGCGGCCTGGTCGAGATGACCGACTTCGCCGTCGCGTACGGAGCGCACAACGAGACCCTCTCCGGCCTCGCAGGCCTCGGCGACCTCATCGCCACGAGCCAGTCGCCGCTCTCGCGCAACAACACGGCCGGGCGCCTGCTCGGCCAGGGCTATCACCTCGCCGACGTGGTGAACCAGATGAACCAGACGACCGAGGGCCTCGCGTCCGTCGGCCCCGTGCTCGAACTGGCGCGCGCCAAGGGCGTGGACATGCCGATCGTCGAGCAGGTGCGCCAGGTGCTCGCGGGCACCCTCGCGCCGCGCGACCTCGCCCCTCACCTCACGACCGATGACGAGCCGCAGGGCGAAAGGACGATGGATGGACAAGCTCAGGGTGGTTCTGCTCTTCGGAGGGCGTTCAAGCGAGCATTCGATCAGCTGCGCGACGGCGGGCGGAGTGCTGGGAGCGATCGACCGTGATCGCTTCGAGGTGATCCCGGTCGGGATCACCCGCGACGGCGCCTTCGTGCTCGAGAGCGACGATCCCGCGCGCTTCGCGCTCGATCCCGGGCGCCTGCCCGAGGTCGTCGACAACGGATCCCGTGTGCGCTGGCCCGAGAGCTCCGCCTCACGCGAGCTGCGGGTGACGGATGCCGCCGGCGAGCGTTCGCTCGGCGAGGTCGACGTCGTGTTCCCGATCCTGCACGGCCGCTTCGGTGAAGACGGCACGGTGCAGGGCCTGCTCGAGCTCGTCGGGCTCCCGTACGTCGGCAACGGCGTGCTTGCCTCGGCGCTCGGCATGGACAAGCACTTCACCAAGACCGCGCTCGAGGCTGCCGGCATCCCGGTCGCGCCCTGGGTGACGCTCACGCGCGCCGCGCTCGAAGCCGATGCCGAGCTCTGGACCCGCCGGGTCCACGCACTCGGCCTCCCGGCGTTCGTCAAGCCGGCACGCGCCGGTTCGTCGGTCGGCGTGACGAAGGTCTCCGACTGGTCGGAGCTCGACGCGGCGCTCGACGTGGCGTTCGCCGAGGACCGCACGGTGCTCGTCGAGCAGGCGGTACCCGGTCGCGAGATCGAGATCGCCGTGCTCGAGGGGCGCGAGGGCGTGCGCGTGAGCGTCGCCGGCGAGGTCGTCGTGACCGGCCGCGACTTCTACGACTTCGAGGCCAAGTACCTCGACGCACCCGGCGTCGACCTCGTGTGCCCGGCCGAGCTGGGCGACGGCGAGACGTTCGAGCTCGAGCGCATCGCCCGTCGGGCGTTCGAGGCGATCGGCGCCGAGGGCCTCGCACGCGTCGACGTGTTCCTCGGCGACGAGGGCTTCGTCGTGAACGAGATCAACACCATGCCCGGCTTCACGCCCATCTCGATGTTCCCGACCTGCTGGCTCAACACCGGGCTCAGCTACCCCGAGCTCATCGGGGAGCTCATCGACGTCGGACACGCCCGCGGCGCGCGCTGACGCGTCGTTCGGCTCGACCTTCGGCGTCGGGATGCTCCGGCATCCCGGCGCCGTTCGCGTTCGGGGGAGTCAGTCGGTCGGGACGGAGTCGTCGACCGACGTGCACGCGCCGTCGGACGGGATCACCGAGACGGCCTGCGCGAGATCGGTGATCACGGTCGTGCCCGAGACGACGTCGCTGTCGATGAAGACCTCGACCGCAGGGGTGCGGCCGTAGGTCGTGAACAGGTAGCGCGGGGCGTCGGACTCGTCGATGACCCAGTCGACGCCGTCGACGCTCACGCAGCGGTCGGTCGTCGGTCCGGGGGCTGCGACTCCGCAGCGGAGCAGGACCGAGGCCGGGTCGCCCCACGCGGAGGTGCCCTGCGCGTCGGTCTCGCGCTGCGGCTGCTCGGCCACCTCGTCGGGCAGCCGCACGACGAGGTCGGCGCATGCGGTGTCGATCGCCTCGGGTGCCGCCTGCATGGTCACGATCGGCGTGCAGCCCGTGAGCGTCGCCGCGGCCGCCGCGGCGACGAGGAGGGTGGCGCCGGCGACCCGGATACGACGGCGGTTCGACGGGTTCACGGCGTGCTGAGACATCCGCACCAGCGTACCTCGCGGGCTCGGGCGCTCCGGACCCGCGCCGTCGAGCACCCGGGTCGCGCCTGACCCGCTCCCGACGTGCGCGGGCGGCGGCGATCCGCGGTCAGCAGTTCGGACGGCAGGAGCGCTGCGACAGCGCGTCGGTCAGCACGGTCTTGAGGTCCTGCGGTTGCTGCGCGGAGTACGCGGCGCCGCCCGTCGCCTCGGCGATGAGGCGCATCGACTCGAGGTCGGTGTCGGGCCCGATGCCCACGAGCACGACCGGCACCTGCTTGCCGTCTTCGCCCAGGGCGGCGAGCTCGTCGAGCAACTGGTCGCGGCTGATGCCGTTCTCGTCCTCGTTGCGCCCGTCGGTGAGCAGCAGCACGGAGTTCACGGTCTCGGGGTCGTACGCCGCGCGCACCTGCTTCACGGCGGCCAGCGTCGTGTCGTAGAGGCCGGTCGCCCCGCCGAGTCGGGCCGGCAGCGAGGCGAGCACGTCGAGCACCTGCGTGCGATGGGACTCGTCGGCGAGCGGCTCGATGGGGGAGAGGTCCTCCCAGTCCTGGTCGCCGATGCGGGTGGTCGAGAACGCCCAGACGCCGACGTCGACGGCCTCGGAGAGCTGCGAGACCGTGCTGGAGGCGGCCTGTTGGAGTAGGTCGATGCGGCGGAGGCCGGTGACCGTCGGCTCCTCCATTGACCCGGAGACATCGATGACCGACAGGATCCGGGAGCGCAGGCTCACCACGCCCCAGGTTCGGAGGATCGAGACCTGGGCGGATGCCGCGGCGGACCCCACTTCGGTGGCGTCCGCGATGACGCCGTCCTGGTCGAGCTCTCCGCCGCCGGTGCCGTCGCGGAAGCCCTCGGCGGCGAAGCGGTCGGAGTCGTCCCACAGGGCGATCTTGAGGGCGTCGAGCTGTCGGGCGCGCTGTTCGAGCTCGGCGCGCGTGTCCTCGTCGCCCTCGGGCTCGCCGCCGGCGTCGAGGTTCTTCGCGAGCTCGGACTCGTCGAGCAGGCGGAGGAACGGGAACTGCAGCGCGAGCGTGCCGTCGGACGGGTAGAGCGCGAGCATGGGCGACGAGGCGTCGTCGTGGTTGTGCATCGCGACCTGCTGTTCGCTGGCGATCGCGACCGTGCCGGGAGGGCTGACGACGAGCGAGGCGAACGCGGCGTCGACCCTCGCGGGGGCGCCGTCGCTCAGGCGGATCATCGCATTCTGGAACTGCCGGGCCTGCCCGATCGGCACCGCGCGTTCCATGGCCTGCAGGCCGTTGAGGCTCGCCGACGACGCCTCGGGGTCGGCGAGCAGGGTCGGCAGGTCGCCCGAGAGCACGTCGGTCCAGCTGAGCGATCGGCCGGCGAACGCGTCGGCGCCGCTGACGGTCGCGGCGAACACGACCGGGCTCGAGGCGATCGAGCGCTCGAGCGCCAGGTTCGGCACGTCGCGGCCGAGCGACCGGGCGCTGGCGGCCATGCGCACGAGCCAGACCGGCGAGTCGGGGATCCAGGCGTCGATGTCGGATCCGTTGCCCGACGCGAGCAGTGCGGCGGTGTCTGCGCTGTCCTGGGCGACGACGTCGGTGCGCGAGCAGGCGTCTTCGCGTGCGTCGTATTCTGCGGCGATGGCCTTGACCGGCCGCGCGATGGCGGTGTCGGCGACCACGGTGAGCTCGACGGGTGCGTCGCACCGCGGCTCGGCAGAGAGCCACGTGTCGAAGGACCCGGCGGCCCACGCCGCGCCCGCGCCGCCCACGAGCGCCACGCCCGCGACCGCGGCGACCACCATCATGACCACCCGGCGGTGGCGGCGGCGCGACATCTCGCGTTCGGCTCGTTCGCTGCGTCGACTCACTTGGGCTCCATTGCTGCACGGTGAGCAACGTCGGTGCCACCGCGGTTCGGGTACGCGGCCTGGGGGAGGCCAGATCAGCGTACGGCAGGTGGAGGGGTTTTGTAAGCATCCGTTACTTGCTTGACACATGACCCCCGTTCAGGGCACGTGCGCAGGCGCGTGCGTGCGAGCCTGTTCTAGGCTTGCGGCGTGTCAGCTTCGTCCAGTGCAGCCAGCCCCGCTCGATCCGACGACGGGACCGACACCGTTCGCGGGGCTGCCGTCGGGCACGACGATCCGACGTCGGGCGAGCTCGGCGAGATCGCGGTGCTCGGTCGCATCCTGCCCCGCCTCGAGTCGGGCGAGCATGCACTGCTCGGTCCCGGCGACGACGCCGCGCTGGTCGCGGCATCCGATGGCCGGTTCGTCGTGACGACCGACCTGCTGGTGCACGGACCCGACTTCCGCCTCGCGTGGTCGACGCCGTTCGAGCTCGGCTGGAAGGCCGCCGCCACGAACCTGACCGATGTCGCGGCGATGGGTGCGAGGCCCACGGCGCTCGTCGTGGCGATCGCCGCCCCGCCGTCGACCCGGGTGTCGACGCTCGAGGGCATCGCCGACGGCCTGCGCGAGGGGCTCGCCGAACTCGCACCGGGTGCGGGCGTCGTCGGCGGCGACCTCTCGGCATCGTCGGTGCTCACGATCGCGGTCACGGCCTTCGGCGACCTCGAGGGCCGTGCGCCGGTGCTCCGATCGGGTGCGCGCGTCGGCGACGTCATCGCGCACGCCGGCCGCCGGGGTGCCGCGGCGCGCGGCCTCGCCCTGCTGTTCGCCGAGGCGACGGATGCCGCGGGCGAGCCCGATGCGGCTCTCGCCGCTGCCCTGCGCGAGCGCGAGCCCGACCTCGTGCTCGCCCAGCTCGCGCCACGCCCCCCGGTCTGGGCCGGGATCGTCGCGGCCGCGTCCGGGGCGACGTCGATGCTCGACGTCTCCGACGGCCTCGCGCGCGACGGGCGGCGCATCGCGGAGGCGAGCCGCGTGGGGTTCGACTTCGACTCGGCGGCCCTCGACGCGGGCGGCGAGGACGGCCGTGCTGAGGTGGCCCACGCCGACGCGGCGGTCGAGCGCGTGCGGCTGGCGCTCTCGGGCGGCGAGGACCACGGCATGCTCGCGACGTTCCCGGCCGACGGCGACATCCCGGCGCCGTTCGAGGTCATCGGGCACGTGGTCGAGGGCCCTGGGCGCATGCTGCTCGACGGCCGCGACATCCGGGCCGAGGGCTGGGACCCCTATTCGGGCTGGGACGGCCGCGTCGGCTGACCCGAGACGGCGGCGACGGCCCACCAGAGCGTGGTCTCACCGTAGTCCCGGCGCCGCTCGAGTTCGATGCCGTCGGGCCACGACGGTTCGGGCGACCGGGAGCTGCGCTCGACGACGATCGTCGCATCGGGCGCCAGCAGTGGGGCCAGCAGCTCCAGGTCGCGTGCGACGGCGCGCTCTTCGAGGTCGTACGGCGGGTCGATGAACGCCAGGTCGACTCCCGCCTGCGCCGTCTCGAGGTAACCGGCGACGGGCTTCACGACGACGCGGATGCGGGCGGCTCCCCGGCCGATCGCGCGGGTGACCGCGTCGGCGTTGCGCCGGCACACGTCGGCCGCGGGCTTGGCGCGCTCGACGAGCACGACCTCGGCGGCGCCCCTGCTCGCGGACTCCAACCCGAGCGCGCCGGAGCCTGCGTACAGGTCGAGCACGACCGAGCCGTCGATCGCGTCGCGCGCCTCGAGCGCCGAGAAGATGGCCTCGCGAACACGGTCGCTCGTGGGCCGCGTGCCGGAACGCGGCACGGCGAGGGAGAGGGATCCGGCTGCGCCGGCGATGATGCGCGTCATGCTGCTCGAAGCATATCGGTGGGGCAGGCGCCGTCGCCGGGATGACCCGGTCGCCGAGCGCTGCCATGATGGGGTGGTGGATGCCCTTACCTCCAGCGATCGCGTCGACCCCGTGAGTCTCGAGCCGGTCGATCAGGCGTTGATCGACCGCATGTGGGACTTCGCCGATCCCGACGTCAGTGCCGAGCGGTTCCGCGCCGCGTCCGAAGACGGGCTCCGCCCGACCGTCGAGCGCGCGGTCCTCGCGACGCAGCTCGCGCGCGCCCTCGGCCTGCAGGGCAGGTTCGGCGAGGCGTTCGCCGTGCTCGACGGCATCGCCGGGTCGTTCGAACCGGTTCAGGAGGCCGTGGACGGCCCCGACGCGGCATCCGTCGCTCCGGCCGGAGGGGGTCCCGTGCCCGCCGAGGTCCGCGCTCGCGTCGCGATCGAGCGCGGCCGCCTGCACGTCGCCGACGGACGGCCCGCCGATTCGGTGCCCGACCTGACCCTCGCGGTGCGCGAGGCGGCGCAGGCCGGGTCGCCGTTCCTCGTCCTCGACGCGCTGCACATGCTCGCGCTGCACGACGCCGGCCACGAAGAGGAGTGGGCTGCCGAGGGCCTCGACCTGCTCGAGGGCCGGCGCGATCCGCGCACGCTCCGCTGGGGCATCGCACTCCACCACAACCTGGGGTGGGTCAAGCACGACGGCGGTCGTACGGCTGCAGCACTCGTCGAGTTCGAGCGCGCCGTCGAGATCGCCGACCGCTACGGCTCGGCCGAGCAGCAGCAGGTCACCCGCTGGTCGGTCGGCCGGTGCCTGCGCACGCTCGGGCGCACCGACGAGGCGCTCGAGCTGCAGCGCTCGCTGGCGGCGCTCCGACCCGACGACCCGTACGTGCAGGCCGAGATCGAGGCCTTGACGGCGGGGGAGCCTACGATCGAGGCATGACCGCCGACGAGCCAGACCCAGCCTCCGCCGTCGGCCGGTACTCGCTCGACTCGCGCCTCACGGGGGCGCTGGGCGGGCGCACGGCTCAGGCGATCGAGCGGGCGTTCGGCTACCGCACCGTCGGCGACCTGCTCGGGCACTACCCCCGCCGGTACGCGCTCCGCGGCGAGCTCACCGCGCTCGCGAGCCTGCCCCTCGACGAGAACGTCACGATCGTCGCCGAGGTCATCGAGGTGCGCGAGCGCACCATGCGATCACGTCGGGGTTCGATCCTCGAGGTGAAGATCACCGACGGCACGGGCATCCTCACGCTGACGTTCTTCAATCAGGCGTGGCGGTCCCGCGAGCTCGTGCCCGGGGCGCGTGGCATCTTCGCGGGCAAGGTCGGCGACTACCGCGGTGCGAGGCAGCTCGCGCACCCCGACTACGAGCTCTTCGACGAGGCGACGCCGACTTCGCCCACCGATGCCTCGGTCAAGCGCTGGGCCGAGGCGCCGATCCCGATCTATCCCGCGACGGGCACGCTCGCGAGCTGGCAGCTCGCCAAGGCGATCGCGCTCCTGCTCGACGGCCTCGAGGCGACGGATGCCGCCGGCGACCCGATCCCCGAGGCGGTGCGCGCGTCGCACGGGCTGCTGAGCCAGCGCCGCGCGCTCGAGCAGGTGCACCGGCCCGAGATCGAGTCCGAGTGGAAGGCGGCCAGGCGCACCCTGCGCTTCACCGAGGCGCTCGTGCTGCAGACGGCGCTCCTGCAGCGCAGGGCCGAGCTGCGGGCGCAGGCGACGACCGCGCGGCATCCGTCGCCCGGCGGACTCCTCGAGCGCTTCGACGCCTCGCTCCCGTTCGCCCTCACGGGCGACCAGGTCGAGGTCGGGAAGGCCATCGCCGACGACCTCGGCGAGCCCGTGCCCATGAACCGCCTGGTGCAGGGCGAGGTCGGCTCCGGCAAGACCGTGGTCGCCCTGCGGGCGATGCTCGCGGTCGCCGATTCGGGCGGCCAGGCGGCGCTGCTCGCCCCGACCGAGGTGCTCGCGGCCCAGCACCTCCGCTCGATCGTGCGCATGCTCGGCCCCGAGCTCTCTGCCTCGCTCGTGCCGACCCTGCTCACGGGTCAGCTGCCGGCCGCCGAGCGCCGCAAGGCGCTGCTGCGGGCCGCGGCCGGGCAGTCGCGCATCGTCGTCGGCACGCACGCGCTCATCGGCGAGACGGTCTCGTTCGCCGATCTCGGTCTCGTCGTCGTCGACGAGCAGCACCGCTTCGGCGTCGAGCAGCGCGAGGCGCTGCGGCTCAAGGGCCGGCAGCCGCCGCACGTGCTTGTGCTGACGGCGACGCCGATCCCGCGCACGGTGGCGATGACCGTGTTCGGAGACCTCGACATCTCGACGATCCGCGAGCTTCCCGCGGGGCGCGCGGGAATCGAGTCGCACGTCGTGCCGCTCGCCGAGCGTCCCGGCTGGCGCGCCCGAGTGTGGGCCCGTCTCGCCGAGGAGGTCGCCGCGGGCAGGCAGGGCTTCGTGGTGTGCCCGGCGATCGAGGCGCGCGTCGCCGAAGAGGCCGACCCGGCGGCCGGTGAGCCGCCCGTCGCGAACGACGACGCCGGGGCGGATGCCGCGGCCCGCCCGGTCGCGTCGGTCGCGTCGGTGCTCGCCGAGCTCGCCGAGCTCCCCGCGTTCGCCGATCTCCGAGTTGCGCCGCTGCACGGTCGCATGTCCTCCGACGAGAAGGACGCCACGATGCGCGCCTTCGCCGCAGGCGAGATCGACGTGCTCGTCGCGACGACGGTCATCGAGGTCGGCGTCGACGTGCCGAACGCCAGCGCCATGGTCGTGGTCGACGCAGACCGGTTCGGCGTCTCGCAGCTGCACCAGCTGCGCGGGCGCGTCGGTCGCGGCGGCCTGCCGGGCCTGTGCCTGCTCGTGACCGCGGCCGAACCGGACTCGCTCGCCCGGCAGCGCGTCGACGCGGTGGCCGCGACGCTCGACGGGTTCGAGCTCGCACGGGTCGACCTCGAGCTCCGGCAGGAGGGCGACGTGCTCGGGGCCACCCAGTCGGGCGGGCGTTCGTCGCTGAAGCTGCTGCGCGTCGCACGCGACGGCGACGTCATCGCCGACGCGCGGGCGATCGCCGCAGCCCTGCTCGACGGCGACTCGAAGCTGGTGCGCAACCCCGCGCTGGCCGCCGAGGTGCGCCGACGTCTCGACGACGACTCGAGCGGATTCCTGAGCAAGGGCTGAGAGTCTCGGGCACCCCGTACGCGGGTCTCGACGAGCACTACGCTGTTGCGTATGCAGCGGATCGCCGTCGTTCCCGGTTCCTTCGACCCCGTCACGAAGGGGCACCTCGACGTCATCGAGCGTGCTGCCGGCATCTTCGACGAACTGCATGTCGTCGTCGTGCACAACCCCGACAAGAACGCCCTGCTGCCGATCGCGCAGCGCGTCGCGCTCATCGAGCGGTCGATCGCCGACGCGGGCATCCAGGGTCGCATCGTCGTCGCCTCGTGGAGCATGGGCCTGCTCGTCGACTACTGCAGCGACGTCGGCGCGAGCGTGCTCGTCAAGGGCGTGCGCTCGCAGATCGACGTCGCATACGAGACCCCGATGGCGATCGTGAACCGGCATCTGGCGGGCGTCGAGACGGTGTTCCTGCTGCCCGATCCGGGCAATGCCCACGTGTCGAGCTCGCTCGTGCGCCAGGTCGCCGCGCTCGGCGGCGACGTCGCGCCATACGTTCCCGCGGCCGTCGCCGAATACCTGCACACGGCGATGACGGTATGAACGAGGCGGCTGCGAGCGCGGCACCGGTGGCCCAGACGCCCGCGGGCCGCACGGGCGACGCGATCGATGCCGGGGCCGACGCGGCATCCGTCATGCCCATCGACGAGGTGGGAGCGCTCGCCGCCCGCATCGTCGCCAATGTCGAGACCGTGATCGCAGGCAAGCGCGACGCCGTCACGGCCGCCCTGACCGTGCTGCTCGCCGAGGGGCACCTGCTCATCGAAGACGTGCCCGGCGTCGGCAAGACGATGCTCGCCAAGGCGCTGGCGCGCTCGGTCGGCAGCACGGTGAGCCGCATCCAGTTCACGCCCGACCTGCTGCCGAGCGACGTGACCGGTGTCTCGGTGTTCGATCAGGCGAGCCGGGGCTTCGAGTTCAAGCGCGGCCCGGTGTTCTCGAACATCGTGATCGGCGACGAGATCAACCGTGCGAGCCCGAAGACGCAGGCCGCGCTGCTCGAGTGCATGGAGGAACGGCAGGTCACCGCCGACGGCACGACCTACCTCCTCGAGCTGCCGTTCACCGTCGTCGCGACGCAGAACCCGGTCGAGATGGAGGGCACGTACCCGCTGCCCGAGGCGCAGCGCGATCGCTTCATGGCCCGCGTCTCGATGGGCTACCCAGCTGCCGCAGACGAACTGGCCATGCTCTCGACGCGCGAGACCTCGAGCCCGCTCGACCGGCTCGAAGAGGTCGTCACGCTCGACGAACTGCGCGCGATGATCCGGGCCGTGCGGCACGTGTTCACCTCGCAGCCCGTGAAGGAGTACGCCGTCGAACTGGCGCGCGCGACGCGCGAGGACCGCCAGCTCCGCCTCGGCGCGAGCCCGCGCGCGACGTTGCAGCTCATCCGCGCGGCCAAGGCGCACGCGGCCATGCACGGCCGCGAGTTCGTGCTGCCCGACGACGTCGATGCCCTCGCCGTGGCCGTGCTCGCGCATCGCCTCGTGCCCACGAGCCGGGCCGTCGGCTCCCACGACCGCGACAGCGGGCCCCTGATCGACGCGATCGTCGGCCGCATCGTCGCACAGACCGCGGTTCCCGTCGGGAGTGCGCGAAGGAACTGACCATGTCCCGCATCCGCCTGCGTTCGATCGCGAGGCCGCACCTGACCCGCCGAGGCGTCGCCCTCGTGGTCGTCGGAGTCGTGCTCGTGGGGGTCTCGCTCTGGTTCGACCTGCGCGACATCCTGCTGCTCGCATTCGTCGGGCTCGCGATGCCGCTCGTCGCGGCCGTGTTCGTGATGCTGCGACGCCCCAGCCTCGCGGTGCAGCGCACCTTCTCGCCAGCGGTGGTCTCGGCGGGCGAGGCGACCACCGTCGCGCTCGTCGTCGCCAACCGCAGCCGGCGCACGCTCGACGGCGCCCACTGGCGCGATCAGTCGCCCGACGGCACGATCGGCCCGCCGCCCGCCCTGCTGCCGGCACTCGGTCCCTACGAGTCGGTCATGCCCTCCGGCGACGACCGGGTGAAGGTCGAGTACCGGCTCCGGATGCCGCGGCGCGGTGTCTACCCGGTCGGGCCGCTCCGCATCGGGGTCGCCGACCCCTTCGGACTCGCGGGCATCGAACGCGAGACGGGGGCCGCACACGAGGTCGTCGTGACGCCACGGGTGACGCCGCTCGCCGACGCCCTCGCGACCGCGGCGAGCATCGACGGCGTGGTGCACGGCCTTCAACGGCGCACGCACCCCAACTCCGACGAGCTCATCGCTCGCGAGTACCGCTACGGCGACCCCCTGAGGCGCGTCAACTGGCCGGCGACGGCACGCCGCGGCGAGCTCATGGTCCGTGAAGAGGAGCAACGGGGCGACCCCGAGGCGCGCATCCTCATCGATCTCCCCGGCGACGGCCGTCACGGGCTCGCGGTGCACCGCGAGCGCGACGGCGAGGCCGACGAACGGGTCGAGCTCGCGATGGAGGTCGCGGCCTCGATCGGCGTGCACCTGCTCGCGAGCGGCTTCCGCGTGCGGTGCACGAGCGTCGTCGATCCCGAGCAGGGCATCGTGCCGACCGCGCCCCTCGGGGGCGAGTACCGCATGCCGGGCGGCGAGCACCTGCTCCTCGAGGATCTCGCGCGGGTGAATCCGGGCCGGCGTCGCGAGGGGGGCCGCCACGGTCAGGGCCGGTCCACGACGGGCGACGATCACGACTCCCCAGGCGAGGTGCGCACGCGCAATCGCAATGCGCGCGAACCCGGGTTCGCGGTGCTCGTCGACCCCGATCCCGCCGATGCCGCCGCCCTCGTCGCCCTCCGCCCCGGGTTCGAGCCGGCGATCGCGTTCGCGACCGCGTCGGTGTCCTCCGCGGTCAGGCGCATGCTCGAGGAGGCCGACTGGACCGTGGTCGGCGTACGACGCGCGGTCGAGATCGGCGCGGCGTGGTCGGCCGTCGGAGCCACGAGTGCGGGGGCGCACGATGCGTCCTGAATCGGCTGCGCTCACGCTCGGCGGGCGGCTCGCGCTCACCGCGGCGTCGTTCCTGCTCATGGTCGTGGCGACCATGTCGCTCGGCCCGCTGATCGCCGGCGGCGGATGGTGGTGGCTCTGCGCGTTCGTCTCGGCCGGGGTGTTCTTCGGAGGTGCGGGCCTGCGCGCCCTGCGGGTGCCGTCGGCCCTCGTGCCGGTGCTCGAGGGCGTCGTGCTCGTGCTCCTGCTCACCCTCCTGTTCGGCGGTGCCACCAGCATCGCGTTCATCGTGCCCACGCCCGACACCTTCGGCGTCTTCGGCGAGCTGTTCAGCGGGTCCCAGCGCACGATCGCCCAGCAGACCGTGCCGGCGGTCGCGGTGCCGGCGCTCAGCTTCGCATTGGCGTTCGGCGTCGGGCTGCTCTCGATCCTGCTCGACCTGCTCGTGCAGATCGCCCGGGTACCGGCGCTCGCGGCGGTGCCGGCCTTCGTGCCCGTCGTCATCCCCGGATTCCTCGTCGAAGACGGAGCCGAGATCCCGGTGCTCGTGTGCGCGGCCGCGGCGTACCTGCTCCTGCTCCGCGTCGACGTGCGCGTCTCGCGCAGGGCGCGCATGACCGCAGGCGGCGGCGACGACGAGGTCGCCACTGTCTCGGCTCCCAAACGCGTGCCGGTCGCCTCCACGCTCGGCGCCTCGCTCGGCGTGGCCGCCACCGGGCTCGTGGTGGCATCCATCCTGGCCGCGTCGACGCCGAGCATCGCGACGAGCCTGCTGCTCGGCAACGGATCGCAGGGGGCGCTGTTCGCGCGAGGCGTGAGTCCGTTCATCGACCTCGGACGCGACCTGCGCAGGCCCGAGGCGCGGCCGGCGTTCCGCTATCTGGCACGCGACGGCGACCGTCCGAACTTCACGCTCTTGACGCTCGACCGGTTCGAGGGCGACGTGTGGGCCGTGACCGAGACCCCGGTCGACGGCGACAACACGGTCGACGCCATCGGTGCGCCCGACGGGCTCGGCCCCGAGGTCGCCACGTCGGAGCATCCGATCGACGTGCTCGTGAGCGAGGTGCGCACGACCTGGCTTCCGGTGCCCTACCCGTCGACGCGCGTCGACGGGCTCTCGGGCTCCTGGTACTGGGACGACGGCCCGCTGACGGTCCGAAGCGTCGACACGAACACCTCCGGGCAGAGCTACGAGGTGACTCGCCTCGAGGTCGAGCCGACGGTGGAGCAGCTCCGCACCGCGGGCGATCCCCGATCCGTCGATCCGAAGTTCCTCGACCTGCCCGACGACGTGCCGGCCATCATCACCGACACGGCTGCCGAGCTCGCGGGTTCGGCGGCCACCCCCTACGACGCCGCGGTCGCGATCCAGGCCTTCCTGCGCTCGTCGGCGTTCCAGTATTCGACGGATGCGCCGGTCGAGGAGGGCTACGACGGTGGCGGGTTCGACGTGATCGCCGCGTTCCTCGAGGCGAAGAGCGGCTACTGCGTGCACTTCGCCTCGACCATGGCGGTGCTGGCCCGCGAGGCGGGCATCCCGTCGCGCATCTCGGTGGGCTACACGTCGGGGTCGCCCTCGACCGAGCGGGTCGACGGCGTGCAGCGCGTCGAGGTCGACTCGCACGACCTCCACGCGTGGCCCGAACTGTACTTCGAGGGCGTCGGGTGGGTGCCCTTCGAGCCGACTCCGGGTCGTGGCGCAGTGCCCGAGTACTCGCGCCCCGGCGCGGGACAGTCCCAGACGTCGGTCCTGCCCAACGCGCCGGCGTCGACCGCGCCCGCCACCGGACGACCCGAACTCGACCCCGACCGCGGACTCGCCGGAAGCACGTCGGGGCAGGGGCAGGACGCCGCGTCGCTTCGCGCCTCGGTGCTCCTCGTCGCCGTGCTGGCGCTCCTGCTCCTGCCCGCGGGGCTCCGCGTGCTGCAGCGGGCGACGCGTCGCCGACGCATCCGCTCCGGTCGGGCGCCCGCGGATGCCGCGTGGGACGAGGTCACGGCGACGGCGAGGGATCTCGGTGCGGAGGCAGCGGGGGCCGTCACGCCCCGCGTGTTCGCCGCCCACCTGGCCGAGAGGCCGGCGTTCCGGGTGGATGCGGCCGGCGCGTCGAGGATCGCCGCGCTCACGCGGCTGCGTGACGCCGTCGAGCGCGCGCGTTTCGGACCCGACGCCGTCGGCCCGGTCGCAGAACCCGAGGCGGCCGCGGCGCTCCGAGCCGATGTCGACCTCGTGTGCCGGACCCTGGCGAGTGATGCGCGACCCGCCGAGCGCCTGAGGGCCGCGTTCCTTCCGATGTCGCTCGCAGACGGCGTTCGGCGCGCGTCCGGCGTTCGCACAGCGGATGGCGCGTAGAATCTCCCTTCGTGGCCATTCAGCATTCGCCGTTCCGTGTGAACGTGCGCGATCTCCTCAACCGACCCGGTGAGATGCGCGAGCATCGATTCCAGGTCGTCGTTCGCGAACCCTTCGGCGAGGCGCTCGTCGCCGTCCGCGAGGGTTCGGAGGTCGATGTCGACGTGCGCTTGGAGTCCGTCCACGAGGGAATCCTCGTGTCTGCGAACATCGATGCCGTGGCCGAAGGCGAGTGCGGTCGGTGCCTCATCGACGTGTCGCTGCCTGTCGAAGTCGAGTTCCAGGAGCTTTTCGCGTATCATTCTGGAGAAGCTTTCGAGTTTGAGGTTCAAGACGACCACGTGGATCTTGAACCGCTCATCCGAGATGCGGTGGTGTTGTCACTGCCGTTCCAGCCGGTATGCCGGCCGGACTGCCCTGGTCTCGACCCAGTGACCGGGCTGCGACTGGCTGATCATCCTGAACTCGACACCCCGACCGCGCACGACCCACGATGGGCCGCGCTCGCAGGGCTGCAGGTTTCCGAAGACCAGGGCACGGATGTCGCATCCGACGCCGACCCGAAGAGAGATTGAGAGAGAGTCATGGCTGTTCCGAAGCGGAAGAAGTCGCGAGCAAACACCCACGCGCGTCGTTCGCAGTGGAAGGCTGAGGCCCCCACGCTGGTGAAGACCGTTGAAAACGGCAAGGTCACCTACAGCCTTCCGCACCGCGCGAAGGTCGTGGAGGACTCGGCGGGCACCCCGCTGTTCCTCGAGTACAAGGGCCGCAAGGTCGCCGACGTCTAGTCGACGGCCCTCGCAGCATCAACGACCGGTCGTGACGCGCACGGAGCGCACAGGGCTCGCGGAGCCGAATCTCGTCGAGCTGCAGCAACTGCTGCAGGTCGAGATCGATCCCGAGCTCCTGCTCCTCGCGCTCACGCACCGGTCGTTCGCGTATGAGAACGGCGGCATCGCCACCAACGAACGCCTCGAGTTCCTCGGTGATTCGATCCTCGGGCAGGCCGTCACCTTCCGACTCTTCCGCGACCATCCCGAACTCGACGAAGGCGAGCTCGCCAAGCGGCGCGCCAGCCTCGTCTCGAGTGCGGCGCTGGCCGAGGTGGCGCGAAAGCTCGGACTCGGCCGGTACATCCGGCTCGGCCGCGGTGAAACGCTCACCGGAGGCGCCGACAAGCCGTCCATCCTCGCCGACACGGTCGAGGCGATCATCGGCGCGGTGTACCTCGATCGGGGCGGCGACGTCGCGACGCCGTTCGTGCTGAGCCTCATCGCGCCGCTCATGAGCGACCCCGGTCGCTTCGGCGCATCGATGGACCCGAAGACGAGTCTGCAGGAGATCGCCGCGAAGCGCGGTGCGCCGCCCCCCGTCTACACGATCTCCGAGAGCGGGCCCGACCACAGCAAGCACTTCGTCGCGACGGTCGCCGTCGGCACGCTGGTCGAGGCCACCGGTGAGGGTTCGAGCAAGAAGCAGGCCGAGATGGCCGCAGCGCTCGAAGCCTGGACGATGCTCGACGTGCGCTGACGTGCCCGAACTCCCCGAGGTCGAGGTCGTCCGCGCCGGCCTCGCGCCCGCGGTGACGGGTGCCCGCATCGCGGCGGTCGACGTGCTCGACGAGCGTGCGCTCACGCGGCACGACGGGGCATCCGGCGATTTCGAGGCGCTCGCGACCGGCGCGCGCATCGCCGCGGCCGTGCGGCGCGGCAAGTTCCTCTGGCTGCCCATCGGCGGCGACCGGGCGATCGTGGGGCACCTCGGCATGAGTGGCCAGATGCTGCTCCGCACGCCCGAGCACCCCGGCGACGACCGGCACGCGCGCGTGCGGATCCACCTCGAGCACCCCGAGCACGGTGAACTGCGCATCGACTTCGTCGACCAGCGCACCTTCGGCTCCCTCGCGGTCGACCGCATGGTGCCGACGCCCGACGGCGCGGTCGCGGGGTTCAGCGCCGAGGTGACCGGCCCGTGGGCGCTCCGCATCCCGACCCAGGTCGCCCACATCGCCCGCGACCCGCTCGATCCGGCCTTCGACGACGCGCTCTTCCTCGAACGGATGTCGCGTCGCGCGTCGGGCGTCAAGCGCGTGCTGCTCGACCAGGCGGTCGTCAGCGGCATCGGCAACATCTACGCCGACGAATCCCTGTGGGCGGTTCGCCTGCACGGCGAGCAGCCGGCCTCCTCGATCTCGAAGCGGCGCACGGCCGAGCTGCTGCAGGCCGTGCGCGACGTGCTCGGCAAGGCGCTCGACGAGGGCGGCACGAGCTTCGATGCGCAGTACGTCAACGTCAACGGCGCATCCGGATACTTCGCGCACTCGTTGAACGCCTACGGGCGCAGCGGCCTGCCGTGCCCGCGGTGCGGCACGCCGATGGTGCGCGAGGCGTTCATGAACCGGTCCTCGCACCGGTGTCCGCGCTGCCAGCGGCTGCGCCGTCGACCCGCGTCGGGCCGAGCTGCCACAGCGCGCTGAGCCCGCGCACGGTGAAGCCGAGCGCGACGTTGATCGCGAGCATGTGCTCGTTCTCGTCGGCGTTCCAGGTGTAGACGTCGGTGCGCTCGGGCGCCGTGCGGCCGAGCAGCACGAGGTTCGCGAGCTTCATGCGCATGCCGAGGCGATGACCGCGGTGCGGTTCCAGCACGATCGTGTCCCACTGGAACGCCGAGGTGGATTCCGCCGAGAGCATGAGGGCGGTGAACCCGGCAACCCGCCCGTCGTCGTCCACCGCGGCCGTCACGAGGCTCGTGCGTCGGCCGGCGATCGTCTGCTCCTCGACGGCTCGGACGCGGGCGGCATCCCAGTGCTCGAGGTCGAACGTGGCCTCGCCCGACGGCGGGTCGGTCGACATGGCCGCGTGGGCGACGGCGAGCTCGTCGAGCAGCTCGTCGGGTGCGTGGTCGATCCAGCTCACGAGCCGGTAGGCGGTCGCGGCGGCCTCGTGCTCGGCGGATGCCGCGGCGAACTCGGCGGCGCGACCGGACACCGTGAGCCCGCTCAGGCGCTCGAGCTGAGCGAGTCGGAATCCGTGGTGAACGGCGAACGCCGCACCCGCGTCGGACGCCGGGATCGAGCCGCTGCCGTCGCGTGCCTCGAGCCGGGCCCCCGGTGCGTCGAGGGCCGCTGCGGGCACATCGGACATGGCCGTGAACACCGACCGGCCGAGACCGGCGGCGTGCGCCCGTGCCGCGTCGAGCAGGGCGCTGCCCACGCCGCGTCGTCGCGCATCGGGCAGTACGCCGAGCACGAAGTCGACCGTCTCCGCGTCCGAGCCGCGCTCCCAGTCGCATTCCACCCGCCCGACGCAGCGATCGCCGTCCCACGCGGCGTAGGCGGCGAGACCCTGGTACGCGTCGTCCCGGTAGCGGGGGAGCAGCTCGTGGGCATCCCATGCGAATTTGCGGTGCCCCCAGACCGACTCCTCGACGAGCGCCGCGGTCTCGGCGGCGGCTTCGAACTCCGCGGCCTCGGGGATGCCGAGTTCGGATGGCACGGGCACGGGCCTGATCTCGATGGGCATGCGTCCGTCCTCCTCGCTTCGAGGCCGCGCGGCGGGTGTCCGGCGCAGCCGATCAGGCTATCGCGGGGGTCGGGAGCCGGCAACCGGGTCTGCACGGGTCCGCGCAGGATGCCGCCGCAGACGGCGGGGGAGTCCGGTGCATCCGCCGACCTCGACTACGCTCGTCGCAGCGCTCTCGCAAGTCGGAAGGGTGGGCCGTGTACCTCAAGAGCCTGACGCTGAAGGGCTTCAAGTCCTTCGCCCAGCCGACGACCTTCGCATTCGAGCAGGGCGTCACCTGCATCGTCGGCCCCAACGGCTCCGGCAAGTCGAACGTCGTCGACGCGCTCGCCTGGGTCATGGGCGAGCAGGGCGCGAAGACCCTCCGCGGCGGCAAGATGGAGGACGTCATCTTCGCGGGCACCTCGACCCGCGGGCCGCTCGGCCGAGCCGAGGTCAGCCTCACGATCGACAACTCCGACGGCGCGCTGCCCATCGAGTACAGCGAGGTCTCGATCTCGCGCACGCTGTTCCGCAACGGGTCGAGCGAGTACGCCATCAACGGCGAGACCTGCCGGCTGCTCGACGTTCAGGAACTCCTCTCCGACTCGGGGCTCGGACGCGAGATGCACGTCATCGTCGGCCAGGGCCAGCTCGACGCCGTGCTCCGGGCGACGCCCGAAGACCGCCGCGGCTTCATCGAGGAGGCCGCCGGCATCCTGAAGCACCGGCGTCGCAAGGAGAAGACGCTCCGCAAGCTCGACGCGATGCAGGCGAACCTCACGCGACTCTCCGACCTCGCCGGCGAGATCCGGCGTCAGCTGAAGCCCCTCGGTCGCCAGGCCGAGGTCGCCCGCGAAGCCGCGACCATCGCCGCCGTCGTGCGCGACGCCCGCGCCCGACTGCTCGCCGACGACGTCATCGGCCTGCGCCGCGCGCTCGAGGACCACGGAGCCACCGAACAGCAGCGGCACGCCGAGCGACTCGTGCTGCAGGACCAGCTCGAGCAGCGGCAGGCCCGCGTGACGGCCCTCGAGCAGTCGCATCTCGGCGACGACGTCGACACGGCCCGCGCCACGAACTTCGCGCTCGAGCAGGCCCGCACCGCGCTCCGCTCGCTCGACTCGCTGGCCAACCAGCGCATCGCGCTGCTCTCCGTCGCCGACGACGCGTCCGACACCGCGCCCACCGTCACCAGGTCGATGATCGACGACGCGCTCGTCGAGCTCGACGAGATCCGCGAGAGCATCGACGTCGCGGCATCCGCGCTCGACGAGGCCCAGCACGTGACGCACGACGCCCGTTCCGCGCTCGATGCCGTCGACCTCGAGATCTCACGGCGCAGCGCCGAGGTGCAGGCGTACGACCTCGCGCTCTCGAAGCTGTCGGGTCAAGCCGATTCCGAGGCCTCGAAGCTCGCCGCCGTGCGCGGTGAGGTGCTGCGCCACGCGAACGCGCTCGAGGCCTCCGCAGGGCGCCGCGAGCAGGCCGCTGCGACGCTCGCCGAGGCGCAGGCCGAGGCCGAGATCGAGCAGTCCGCCGAGACCGATCTCGACGAGGCGTACGAGCTGGCCCAGTCCGCGGTGTTCGAGGCGGAGTCCGAGATCGAGCGGCTGCGCGAGGAGTTGCACGAGCGGGAACGCGAGCATGGCGCGCTCTCCGCGCGCACGCAGGCGCTCTCGCTCGCACTGGACCAGCGCGACGGATCCGCCGCGGTCGCCGGCGCCGCCCTCACGGGCGTGCGGGGCCTGCTCGCCGAGTCCATGCAGGTGCGGCCGGGCTTCGAGGCCGCGATCTCCGCGGCCCTCGGTTCGCTGAGCGATGCCGTGCTCGTCGACGACCTCGGCGCGGCGCATCGCGCCCTCGCGCACGTCGAGCAGGGTGACCTCGGTCGCGTGGCACTCGTGCTGGCCGAGCCCGTCGGCGGCGCCCGCGACGACGTCGAGCCGCTGCCCGACGGGTTCGTCGCGGCATCCGATGTGGTCACCGCACCCGCGGGAGTACTGGGCCTGCTCGCCGAGGTGTTCATCGCCGACGACCTCGCGGCGGTCCGCGAGGTCGAGTCCGCGCTCGCGTCGAGGGCCGTGCCGCCGACCGTGATCACGCGCGACGGCACGGTCGTCGGCCGCTTCGTCGTGCGGGGCGGCACCGGCCGCAAGCAGAGCCGCATCGAACTGCTCGCCGAGCGCGACCGTGCCGCGGCCCGCCTCGACGAGGTCCGAAGCGAGATCGAGCGTCGTCGAGCAGAGCTCGGCGAGCAGCGCGAGCTGCATGCCCGCGCGAAGGAGGCCGCGAAGCACGCGCTGACCGCGCTGCGGGAGTTCGACGCGCAGCTCGCCCAGCGCACCGAGCGACTCAACCGTGCGCGTGTGCAGGCCGAGGCCGCCGAGGCCGACTCCGAGCGCCTGCGCGCCGCGTCCGCGAACGCCGAGGAACGCGTTGCGGCGGCAGAG
Source organism: Agromyces sp. CF514 (assembly GCF_900113185.1). NCBI lineage: Bacteria > Bacillati > Actinomycetota > Actinomycetes > Micrococcales > Microbacteriaceae > Agromyces > Agromyces sp. CF514. The sequence continues at coordinate 2,139,794 of NZ_FOZD01000001.1, forward strand.
GCGGCCGCGGCGACGGCGAAGGGCGCCCTCGAGGAAGCGAGGTCGGTGCCGCGGCCGGTGCTGGACCCGAGTGCCCGCGATGCGGCATCCGCGGCCCTCGAGCGCGCCCGCGAGGCGGAGGTCGAGGCCAAGCTGCGACTCGAGACCGCACGCGAGCGCGTGCGCGCCGAGGAAGCGCGCATCCGGGCGATGCAGGCGCAGCACGACGCCGAACGACGCGCCGCGGCCGAGGCAGCGCGCCGCGCAGTGGTGCGTCGCTCCCAGCTCGAGGCGGCGACGAAGGTCGCCGCATGGCTGCCGGCGGCGCTCGCGTCGGTCGACGCCTCGGTCGCCGAGGCAGGGCTCGCGCTCGGCCGTGCCGAGGCGGAGCGCTCGGCCCGCAACGAGGAGCTCCAGGCGCTGCGACGGGACGAGAGCAGCGTGCGCGAGCGCCTGCACGCCGTCACCGAAGACGTGCACGGCCTCGAGCTGCGCATCTACGAGAAGAAGCTGCAGGTCGGCAGCCTGGTCGAACGCGCCGAGTCCGAGCTCGGGCTCGAGGAGGACGTGCTCGTCGCCGAGTACGGCCCCGACGTGCCGATCCCGGCCGACGACCCCGACGACCCCGAAGCGGAACCCCGCCCGTACCGACGCGAGGAGCAGCAGCGTCGCTACGCCGCGGCCGAGCGAAAGCTCTCGCAGCTCGGACGCGTGAACCCGCTCGCGCTCGAGGAGTTCGCGGCGCTCGAGCAGCGCCACCTCTTCCTCACCGAGCAGCTCACCGACCTCGCGAACACGCGCAGGGACCTGCTCACGATCATCGAGGAGATCGACGGAAAGATGTCGACGATCTTCCGCGACGCCTTCGACGACACGCAGGAGGCCTTCTCGAAGGTGTTCCCCGTGCTCTTCCCGGGCGGCACCGGCAGCATCATGCTCACCGACCCCGACGACATGCTCACCACCGGCATCGAGGTCTCGGTGCGTCCCGCCGGCAAGAAGATCGAGCGCCTGTCGCTGCTGTCGGGCGGCGAACGCTCGCTCGCCGCCGTCGCCCTGCTCATGGCGATCTTCAAGGCCAGGCCGAGCCCGTTCTACATCATGGACGAGGTCGAGGCCGCGCTCGACGACGCGAACCTCGGTCGCCTGCTCACGACGATGGAGGACCTCCGCGCCGACAGCCAGCTCATCGTGATCACGCACCAGAAGCGCACGATGGAGATCGCCGATGCGCTGTACGGCGTCTCGATGCGCCAGGACGGGGTCTCGGCGGTCGTCGGCCAGCGGGTGCGCGAGGAGCAGCCGGTGGCCGCCGCCAGCTGACCGGGCGCGCGGCGTGCGGCCCGGCCCGTAGGCTTGACCCATGGCAGAACGTGCATCGTGGTCGCTCGGCGCGGCCCTCCGCGGGGTCTTCGGCGCGAAGACCATCGACGAGGACACCTGGGACGACCTCGAGGCCGCGCTCATCCGCGCCGACTTCGGGCCGGCCGTCACCGAAGAGATCGTCGACACGATCAAGGCGCAGGTCGACCGGTACAAGACGACCGATCCGAAGGACGTGCAGCGGATGCTCCGCGAGATCGTCGAGGAGCGGCTCGCGAAGTACGACCCCACGCTGAAGCTCACCGAGCGGCCCGCGGTCGTGCTCGTCGTCGGCGTGAACGGCGTCGGCAAGACCACGACGATCGGCAAGTTCGCGAGGTTCCTCCGTACGTTCGACCGCACGGTCGTGGTCGGCGCGGCCGACACATTCCGTGCGGCGGCCGTCGACCAGCTCGCGACGTGGGCGGGGCGGGCGGGCGTCGAGATCGTGCGCCCCGAGCGCGAGGGTCAGGACCCGGCATCCGTCGCCTTCCAGACCGTCGACCGCGCCAAGCGCGAGGGCATCGAGATCGTCATCATCGACACCGCGGGCCGCCTGCACACCAAGGGCGGGCTCATGGACGAGCTCGGCAAGATCCGCCGCGTCGTCGAGAAGCAGGCGCCGATCAGCGAGGTTCTGCTCGTGCTCGATGCGACCACCGGGCAGAACGGGCTCGCGCAGGCCGAGGCGTTCATCGAGCACGGCGGCGTCACCGGGCTCGTGCTCACCAAGCTCGACGGCAGCGCCAAGGGCGGCTTCGTGCTCGCCGTGCAGGAGAAGACCGGCCTGCCGATCAAGCTCATCGGCCAGGGCGAGGGCATCAACGACCTCACGGGCTTCACGCCCCACGTCTTCGCGCAGAAACTCGTCGGCTGACGCCGGCGCCACGACAGGGAGGGCGGCGCATGGCCACCGAACACGACTACTTCGGCATCGTCGGCGACTACTGGTCCGAGATGATCGAGTACGCCGACCAGCGCGTCGAGGTCGTCCTCGAGACCGAAGACGATGAGGTTCCGAAGCCCGCGCTGGATGCCGCGGCGGCCCTCGTGAGCGAGCTCGAGTTCGCCGACGACGAGGTGCGCAACGCGTTCGTCGGGCAGCTCGATTCGGGCAGCTCGCCGGTCGTGAAGTTCCTGAACGCACTGCTCGACCCGGATTCCGAGATCGCCGACGAGATCGACGACGCGATCGGCCGCGACTCGGGCGACCGACAGATCGACGCGCTGCGCTCGATGTCGCTCGTGCGCGTCGACCTGCGGCCCGAGCTGTTCGGCGAGGGCGAGGCGTTCGCCGAATTCGAGTACGCGCTCGCCCCCGACGAGACCGACGAGCGCCTCATCGCGACGGTCGACGTCGGCCGCGACATCGGCGACGTGCGGTTCGAGGGCTGACCGCACCGTTCCCACGTCGGCGCGGCGAGGCATCCGGGGTCGCTTAGAATCGAAGCACCATGGCTACCTTCGGAAACCTGTCTGACCGCCTCGCCGAGACCTTCAAGAATCTCCGCACCAAGGGCAAGCTCTCTGCCGCCGACGTCGACGGCACCGTCCGCGAGATCCGTCGGGCGCTGCTCGACGCCGACGTCTCGCTCGACGTGGTCAAGCAGTTCACCTCCCACGTGCGCGAGCGCGCGCTGGGCGACGAGGTCAACAAGGCGCTGAACCCGGCGCAGCAGGTCGTGCAGATCGTCAACGAGGAGCTCGTCGCGATCCTCGGCGGCCAGCAGCGCCGCCTGCAGTTCGCCAAGAACCCGCCGACCGTCATCATGCTCGCAGGCCTCCAGGGCGCCGGAAAGACCACCCTCGCGGGCAAGCTCGCGAAGCACCTCGTGAAAGAGGGCCATACGCCGCTGCTCGTCGCGAGCGACCTGCAGCGCCCGAACGCCGTGAACCAGCTGCAGGTCGTCGGGCAGCAGGCGGGCGTGCCCGTCTTCGCGCCCGAGCCCGGCAACGGTGTCGGCGACCCCGTGAAGGTCGCGAAGGCCGGAGTCGACCAGGCCCGCCGTGCCCAGCACGACGTCGTCATCATCGACACCGCCGGACGCCTCGGCGTCGACGCCGAGATGATGAAGCAGGCTGCGAACATCCGCAAGGCCACCGACCCCGACGAGGTGCTCTTCGTCATCGACGCGATGATCGGCCAAGACGCGGTGACCACCGCCAAGGCCTTCCAGGAGGGCGTCGACTTCACCGGCGTCGTGCTCTCCAAGCTCGACGGCGACGCACGCGGCGGTGCCGCCCTCTCGGTCGCGTCGGTCACCGGCCGCCCGATCATCTTCGCCTCGACGGGTGAGGGCCTCGACGACTTCGAGGCGTTCCACCCCGACCGCATGGCCAGCCGCATCCTCGACCTCGGCGACATCCTCACGCTCATCGAGCAGGCCCAGCAGGCCTTCGACGAAGAAGAGGCGCTGAAGGTCGCCGAGAAGCTCGCGACCGAGCAGTTCACGCTCGAGGACTTCCTCGCCCAGATGCAGCAGCTGCGCGGTGCGGGCTCGATCAAGAAGATGCTCGGCATGCTCCCCGGTGCGGGCGGCATGAAGCAGCAGCTCGAGAACTTCGACGAGCGCGAGATCGTGCGCACCGAGGCGATCATCCAGTCGATGACCCCGGCCGAGCGCAAGAACACGAAGCTCCTGAATGGTTCGCGCCGCCTGCGCATCGCGCGCGGTGCCGGCATGACCGTCACCGACGTCAACCAGCTCGTGCAGCGCTTCGAGCAGGCCGCGAAGATGATGAAGACCGTCGCGCGCGGCGGCATGCCGCAGATCCCGGGCATGGGGCCCATGCCGGGCGGCGGCGCCCACGGCGGCGGCAAGCGCCAGGCGGCCAAGAACAAGAAGAAGTCGGGCGGTTCGCGTTCGGGCAACCCCGCGAAGCGTGCGACCGAGAACCAGGCCATCGCCGAGGGCCGTCCGCTCACGCCCGGCGCCGCAGCACCCGCCGGTTCGGGCTTCGGCCTCGGGCTCGGCGCGAAGGGCGGCGCCGCGCCGACCCCGTCGGCCGAGGACCTCGCGACGATGCAGAAGCTGCTCGGGCGCTGATCCGGGCGGCCGCTCGGGCCCGCAGTTCGCGGCCCGAGCGACCCCTCAGACCCGAACCCAGCTGCAGTTCTCGGAGAAGATGTACCCGCGTGCGGCGACGCCGCCGTAGGTGTGCTTCAGCACGAGGGTCGTGTCGCTGTAACTGCTCACGTCCCATGCGGCGATCGCGCTTCGGTTGTCCATGCCGATCGGCCAAGCCTCGAAGTCACGCACCACTTCGACCCTGCACGGCCTGCCGGCGGCGAACCGGTACGTACCTGGATTCACGTCGATCCCCAGGCGGTACGCGCCGTTCCCGCCCGACGAGCGGATCGCGACCGGATCGGTCGGGAGCGCCTCGGTCCACCCGCCGCAGTGCGGAATGGTGCCGTCGGCCTGGGGGTAGGCGATCTGCGTGAAGCGGATGGCCTGAGGGCCGATCTGGACGTACGTCGGGTCGCCTTCGGTACTGCCCATGGCGAAGGTGTGCGTATCCACCCAGCCGTCCGAGAAGACGGTCGACCATGCGCAATCGGACCATCGCACGTCGAGGCTTCGGTAGAGGCCGGGCTTGACCTCTGAGGGCACCGCATAGGTCTTCCGTTCGACGCCGGGCGGCATCGCAGGGATCTTCGAACGGATCTCCACGGGCCGGCGGATGCCGAGGGTGTCGGTGCCGTCGCCGTTCCAGTCGCCGACGAGCACGACGTCGTCGGCCCGTCCATAGACGAAGCCGAGGTCTGCGGCGCCGCCCTTGGTGCCGTTGGTCAGGTGGTAGCTGCTTCCGCGGCGGACGCCGAGCGTGTTCGTGCCGTCGCCGTTCCAATCGCCGACGAGCACGACGTCGCCGAGCTTGCCGTAGGCGAAGCTGATGTCCGCTGCACCGCCGGTGGTGCCGTTGGTGAGGAAGTACTGGCTTCCGCGGCGCACGCCGAGGGTGTCGGTGCCGTCGCCGTTCCAGTCGCCGACGAGCACGACGTCGCCGGGCTTGCCGTAGGCGAAGCTGATGTCGGCTGCACCGCCGGTGGTGCCGTTGGTGAGGTAGTACTGGTTGTCGCGGCGGACGCCGAGGGTGTCGGTGCCGTCGCCGTTCCAGTCGCCGACCAGCACAACGTCGCCGGCGCGACCGTACGCGAACGTGAGGTCCGCGGTGCCGCCCTTGGTGTCGTTCGTGAGGAGGTACTGGTTGCCGCGGCGGACGCCGAGGGTGTCGGTGCCGTCGCCGTTCCAGTCGCCGATCTGCACGACGTCGTCGGCGCGTCCGTACGTGAACGTGAGGTCCGCGGCACCGCCGGTGGTGCCGTTCGTCAGGAAGTACTGGTTACCGGGGCCGTCGGCCGCGACAGCGGGGGCGATACCACCCGCAGTCAGGCTGAGGGCCAGGTCGACCGCGACGATGCCGACGGTTCCGATCACGGCGCGCGCGCGACGTCGCTGCATGCAGGGCTCCTTCAGAGGCTCGTGCTCGGGTGCACGTCCAGAGCGAACCTACTGCACCCGCTCGCCGGTGCGGAACGGAGCCGAACGGAGCAGAACGGAACGAAACCCGGCAAGCGTCCTCGAGTCCTGCGCCCGCCGTCCGCACACTCCGAGCTCAGTCCCGCTGCACCTGGACATCGGCCTGGTCATCGCGCAGCGTGCGCGCCTGCCCGACGTAGGCGGCGAGCGGCGCCCCCTCGAGCAGTTCGATGCGCCGGTGCGTCTGATCGATGCGCCGACGGATACGGCGTCGGGGCAGCTCGTCGTGTGAAGCCGCGTACACGACGTTGCCGAGCCCGGCGTCGGCCACGACGGTGGGGGAGGTGAGTGCGAGTACTTCGGCGAAGACCTCGAGCAGGGTCGCACCGACTTCGCGTGAGACCCCGAGTCCCGCGGTCGCGATGGTGTTCACGATGAGCACGCCACCGGGGGAGAGCAACCGGCCGAGGTCGTCGAAGAACTCCTCGGTCGAGAGGTGCTCGGGCGTGCGGCTGCCGCTGAAGAGGTCGGCGATGACGAGGTCGAACTCGGCACCGTGGCTCACAGCGCGTTCGACGGCCGTGCGGGCGTCGTCGAACTCGAACGTGATGGGCACGGCCGGGTCGACGGGAAGCGTGTCGAGCACGAACTCCAGAAGCGCTCGGTGCAGTTCGACCACGTGATGCACGGATGCCGGGCGCGTCGCGCCGAGGTACCTGGCAAGGGTCAGCGCGCCTGCGCCGAGGTGCAGCACCCGAACGGGTTCGGCCTGCTCGCGGCATCCGTCGGCGATCGCAGCGACGAAACGCGTGTACTCGAGTTGCAGGTCGCGAGGGTCTGCGGGGTTCACGTGCGACTGCGTGACGCCGTCGACGACGAGGGAGTATCCGCCGTTGGTTCCGCGGCCCGGCAGGAGCTCGGCGCGGAGGTCGGGTGCGTCGAGGACGTGTTCCCGGTGCTGCATCCCCTCACCCTACGCCGGGACGGGAGTCCGACTGCGGGACGGCGCGGGCGTTGGAGAGACGCAGAACGGCCCCGGTCCTGTGGGGACCGGGGCCGTTCCGCGCTCATGCGACTGGATCAGCCGATGAACGGCTCCATGTCCGCCGAGTGGCGGGGCTGCACGGGCGTGGTGCCGCGCACGTTGGGCACCGCCGGGCTGCTCGAGCGCGCCGCGGGTGCGTCTGCGAGCTCGTCGAGTTCGCCGACCTTCGTCCACGTGCCGCAGCCGTCGGTCTCGAAGCCGGCCTCCTCGGGCAGGACGGCCCAACGGAGCGTCTCGCCGGCCGAACCGCGGTAGTTGTCGAGGATGCTGGTCGCGTCGACGCCGCGGAAGTCCGCGATCGACGACACGTAGCAGCCGTCGATGCCGCTGCCTGCGGGGACCGTCGTCTGGTAGATGCCGGTCGCCATGTCGATGCCGACGCGGTACTGACCGTTGCCGACCGACGTCGCCAGCGTCTTGGTGTCATAGGGCAGCGCCTCGGTCCAGGTGCCGCACATGGGCTTCTCGTAGAAGTACCTGGCGTCCGAGCCGATCTGGACGTAGGCCGAGTGACCGGCGCCGTAGCCGAAGCCGTAGCCGATCTCCTGATCGGCGGCGTCGGCCGTCACCCATACGCAGTCCGCCGTGGCGTTGGTCGACTTGTAGAGCGTGGGCTTGACCGTGCCGGGCACGTTGAAGACGCTCCATTCCTGGCCTGCCGATGCCGCGGGGATGGTGGCGCGCACGACTGCGGGTCGGCGGATGCCGAGGGTGTCGGTGCCGTCGCCGTTCCAGTCGCCGACGAGGACGACGTCGTCGGCCTTGCCGTAGGCGAAGCTGATGTCGGCCGAGCCGCCCGTGGTGCCGTTCGTGAGGAAGTACTGGCTGGCGCGGCGGACGCCGAGGGTGTTGGTGCCGTCGCCGTTCCAGTCGCCGATGAGCACGACGTCTGCCGCCTTGCCGTACGCGAAGGTGATGTCCGCTGCACCGCCGGTGGTGCCGTTGGTGAGGAAGTACTGGCTTCCGCGACGCACGCCGAGGGTGTCGGTGCCGTCGCCGTTCCAGTCGCCGACGAGCACGACGTCGCCGGCCTTGCCGTAAGCGAACGTGATGTCGGCGGTGCCGCCCTTCGTGCCGTTCGTCAGGAAGTACTGGTTGCCGCGGCGGACGCCGAGGGTGTCGGTGCCGTCGCCGTTCCAGTCGCCGACGAGCACGACGTCGCCGGCCTTGCCGTAGGCGAAGCTGAGGTCGGCCGAGCCGCCCGTGGTGCTGTTGGTGAGGTAGTACTGGTTGCCGCGGCGGACGCCGAGGGTGTCAGTGCCGTCGCCGTTCCAGTCGCCGACGTGCACGACATCGTCGGCGCGGCCGTAGGCGAAGGCGATGTCGGCGGCGCCGCCGGTGGTGCCGTTCGTCAGGAAGTACTGGTTGCCGGGAGGGGTTGCCGCGGCTGCGGGGGAGATGCCGAGTGCGAGGACTGCGGCAGCGGAGCCTGCCGCCGCGATTGCGGCGACGACGACGCGTGAACGTTTCATTTCGGGTCCTTCAGTGCAGGTGATCCGTGCTCGGGTCGGCACGTTCACACGGAACTCTAGGCTATGGATCGGCAATGAGACAGTGTTCCTGACCAATACCGGACAGTCGTCTCCGGTGACCGGGGCATCGGCCTCGGCGACGTCATCGGGCGAGGCCTCGTTCCGCCGAGCCGATAAGGTGGATCCGGCGCCGCGCAACCGCGTCGCGCCGTCTCGAACGGGAGGACAACACGTGTCGCAGGGCAACGTCGACTACCGCGACTCGGGCCTCGCCTTCGGCCCCGAGTTCCTCTTCGGATCGGCCACGGCCTCCTATCAGATCGAGGGCGCCGTCACCGAAGACGGGCGCGGCCCGTCCATCTGGGACACGTTCAGCCACACTCCGGGCAAGGTCTGGAACGGCGACACCGGCGACCGCGCATGCGACCACTACCACCGCCTCGACGAGGATCTGGACCTCATGGTGCGACTCGGCCTCGAGGCGTACCGCTTCTCGATCGCATGGCCGCGCATCCAGCCCACCGGGCGCGGGCCGGCCAACGAGGCCGGACTCGCGTTCTACGAGCGCCTCGTCGACGGGCTCATCGCCCGCGGCATCCGTCCCATCGCGACGCTCTACCACTGGGACCTCCCGCAGGCGCTCGAAGACGAGGGCGGCTGGACGAACCGCGCCACGGCCGAGGCGTTCGCGGACTACGCGCGCATCCTGGGCGAGCGCCTCGGAGACCGCGTCGACGTCTGGACCACCCTGAACGAGCCCTGGTGCTCGTCGTACCTCGGCTACGGCTCCGGGGCGCACGCGCCCGGGCTCATGGACGGCGCGAAGGCGCTCGCGGCCGTGCACCACCTGAACCTCGCGCACGGCCTCGCGATCAAGGCCCTGCGCGAGGTCGTCACGAACGACCCGGGCTACTCGATCACGCTCAACCTGCACGTCATCCGCCCGTCCGGGCCCACCGGTGCCGAGGCCGCGCGCCGCATCGACGGACTCGCCAACCGGGTGTTCCTCGGTCCGCTCCTCGACGGCGAGTACCCGGCCGACGTCATCGCCGACACGGCCGACGTGACCGACTGGGCGTTCGTGAAGCCCGGCGACACCGAGCTCATCCGCCAGCCCATCAGCCTGCTCGGCGTGAACTACTACTCGACCGTCACCGTGCGCATGTGGGACGGCGAGAGCCCCCGCGTCAACGCCGACGGGCACAAGGACATGGGCGGCACCGCGTGGCCCGGCTCCGGGCAGGTCGAGTTCCTCGAGCAGCCCGGCCCGTACACCGACATGGGCTGGAACATCGACCCGTCGGGCCTCGAGGACCTCCTCGTCTCGCTCCACGAGGCCTACCCCGGGCTGCCGCTCATGGTCACCGAGAACGGTGCGGCCTTCGCCGACGCCGTGGTCGACGGCCCCGACGGCCCGGCCGTGCACGACGTCGAGCGCACCGACTACCTGCGCCGGCACTTCACGGCCGCCCACCGGGCCATCGAGCGCGGCGTCGACCTGCGGGGCTACCAGGTGTGGTCGCTGATGGACAACTTCGAGTGGGGCTACGGCTACTCCAAGCGCTTCGGCATCGTGCGCGTCGACTACGACACCTTCGAACGCCTGCCGAAGGACTCCGCGCTCTGGTACGCGGAGCTCATCCGCACACGCGCGATCCCCGACGCGCCGGTCCCGTCGGCCTGACCGTCACGCCCGCTTGCGCGGGCGGTTCGATTCAGCGGGCGGATGCCTCGGCATCCGTCCGCTGCGATCGCTCGTCGCCGCGCAGCTCGCGCGCGAGGTGGGCGACGACCGCGGTCAGGTCGCCGTCGTTCGCCTCGGCGACCGCGATCTGGCGACGGTAGCTGCCTCCGCCGTCGAGGATGCCTCGCACGAGCTGCAACTCGCTCGCGCACCCGAGCCGCTCGGCGACGGGCACGAGGGTGGTGACGAGATCGCGCAGGTCGTCGGAGACGAGGCGCTCGGTGCCCGCGACATCCGTGATGATCTCGGCGTCGAGCCCGTAGCGCGCAGCGCGCCACTTGTTCTCGCGCACGTACCAGGGCTGCAGCACCGTGAGGGTCTGGCCGTCGTCGAGACGCGTCGACATCCACTCGACGAGGCACTGCACGAGGGCTCCGATCGCGGCCAGTTCGTCGGCGGTCGAGACCCCGTCGCAGACGCGCACCTCGACCGTGCCCCACTTCGCCGAGGGGCGGATGTCCCAGCGCACCTCGGTGTAGTCCTCGATGACGCCCGTGCGAACGAGGTCGTCGACGTAGCGCTCGTACGCCGCCCAGTCGGCGAGGGGGTACGGCAGGCCTGCCGTCGGCAGCTGCTGGAACATGAGCGCGCGGTTCGACGCGTAGCCCGTGTCGACGCCCGCCCAGAACGGGCTCGACGCCGAGAGCGCCTGCAGGTGCGGCAGGTAGGCGAGCAGGCCGTCGAGGATCGGCAGGGCCTTGGCCCGGTCCTCGATGCCCACGTGCACGTGCACGCCCCAGATCATCATGTTGCGGCCCCACCAGCGGGTGCGGTCGACGAGCTTGTGGTACCGGGGCTTGTCGGTGAGGTGCTGGTCGTACCACTGGCTGAACGGGTGCGAGCCGCTGCAGATGAGCTCGTACTCGCCCAGCTCGTCGACCACCGCGCGCACCTCGTCGAGCTGCCCCTGCAGGTCGGCCACGGCGTCGGCGACACGCTCGTGCACGCCGCTCACGAGCTCGACCGTGTTGGTGAGCATCTCCTCGGTGATCGACGGATGCCGCCCGCCCTCGCTCCGGGCGTGCAGCACCTCGAGCACGCGGTCGCCGACCGAGGCGAGTTCACCGGTCGTGCGATCGACGATGGCGATCTCCCACTCGATACCGACGGTCGATCGGGGGGATCGGGCGAACTCGATCGGCATGCCTGCCCCTTTCGCACGGCGCATCCGGCACCGTCGGCCCATCATGACATGCAGACCCGGCGATTATCCTTCTTGGGCGTAATCTGCAAGAATGGTCAGTCGAGTTCTGTTGCGCCCGACCCTCTATCCGGCGCGCAGAGCCACTCAGAGCTTCCGCCGAGTGTGCACCCCACGCTCACGGCTGTCAGTTCACCCAACTCACAACATTTCAGGAGAATTGTGGCTGTCAAGATTCGTCTCAAGCGCCTCGGCAAGATCCGTGCGCCGTACTACCGCATCGTCGTCGCCGACTCGCGCACCAAGCGCGACGGTCGCGTGATCGAGGAGATCGGCAAGTACCACCCCACCGAGAGCCCCTCGTTCATCGAGGTCGACTCCGAGCGTGCCCAGTACTGGCTCTCCGTCGGCGCGCAGCCGACCGAGCAGGTCGAGGCCATCCTCAAGCTGACCGGCGACTGGGGCAAGTTCAAGGGCGACAAGAACGCGGTCTCGACCGTCAAGGTCGCCGAGCCGAAGGCGGCCTTCGTCGCCGACGACAAGAAGAAGCCGGTGCTGAAGCCCAAGTCGGAGAAGCCCGCGCCGAAGGCCGAAGAGGCCGAGGTCGCTGCTGACGCGTCGACGGACGAGGCGTAAGTCTTGCTCCAGTCCGCGCTCGAACACCTCGTCAAGGGGATCGTCGATCACCCTGACGACGTGAAGGTCGTCTCCGCGTCGAGCGCACGTGGCGAGGTCCTCGAGGTTCATGTGAACCCCGAGGACCTCGGTCGCGTCATCGGCCGCGCAGGTCGCACCGCGAAGGCGCTCCGCACGCTCGTCACCGCGCTCGCCGACGGACGCCGCGTTCGCGTCGACGTCGTCGACACCGACGACTGACGTGGCCGACGCACCCAGGACCCAACTGCGGGTCGGTCGCCTCACCAAGGCGCACGGCCTGAAGGGCGCGATCAAGGTCGAGCTCTACACCGACGACCCCGAGCGGCGCTTCGTGCCGGGGGCCGAGTTCTCGCTGCAGGTCCCCACGGACTCCCCGTGGCACGGCAAGCACCTCGTGCTGCGCGACCTCCGGTGGTACAACGGCATGCCGGTCGCCTTCTTCGAGGGCGTCGACGACCGCACGGCCGCCGAGGCGCTGCTGAAGGCGATCCTCTGGGTCGAGAACGTCGACCTCGAAGAGGCCGAACCCGACGCCTGGTACGACCACCAGCTCGTGGGCCTCGCGGTCCACCGCGATGGCGTCGAGGTCGGCAAGGTCGTCCGCGTCGACCACTTCCCGGCGCAGGACCTCCTCATCGTGAAGACGCCGACCGGCGAGGTCATGGTGCCGTTCGTGCAGGCGATCGTGCCCGAGGTCGACGTGGCGGCGGGCGTCGTCACGGTCACGCCGCCGTCCGGTCTCTTCGAGGAGATCGCCGACGACGAAGCGACCGAGACCTCCGCGACGGATGCCGCGGGCGGGGCCGGTTCGGCCGACGCCGACGCGTCCGCCGAGTAGGCCGGCCGCCGTGCGCATCGACATCGTCACGATCTTCCCCGAGTTCTTCTCGGTGCTCGACATCTCCCTGCTCGGCAAGGCCAGGCAGGCCGGGATCATCGAGGTCGAGGCGCACGACCTGCGTTCGTTCACGCACGACCGTCACCGCACGGTCGACGACACCCCGTACGGCGGCGGCGCCGGCATGGTGATGAAGCCCGAGCCTTGGGGCGAGGCGATCGACTCGATCGTCGGCCCCGAGGCATCCGAGGCGCTCCTCGTCGTGCCGTCGCCTGCGGGCGAGCCGTTCACGCAGGCGGTGGCCCGCGAGTTGGCCGCCGAGCGGCACCTCGTGTTCGCCTGCGGACGCTACGAGGGCATCGACCAGCGCGTGACCGACCACTACGAGGGGCGCATGCGGGTGCGCCTGATCAGCCTCGGCGACTACGTGCTGAACGGCGGCGAGGTCGCCGTCATGGCCATGATCGAGGCCGCCGGGCGTCTGGTGCCAGGCGTGGTCGGCAATCCCGAGAGCCTCGTCGAGGAGTCGCACGAAGACGGCCTGCTCGAGTACCCGAGCTACACCAAGCCCGCCGTCTGGCGCGGCCTCGAGGTGCCGCCCGTGCTGCTCTCGGGCAACCACGGCGCGGTCGCCGCCTGGCGCCGCGAGCAGCAGGTCGAGCGCACGCGCCGCGTGCGGCCCGAGCTGCTCGACGACTGACCGTGGGCGGCTGACGACGGCGCACCCCGCGCCTGGGCGTTCGCGCGCCGTGCCGGGTCGCGTGAGGTCTTCTTCACGCGCCCGAAACAGTCGGGTGCGCGTCGCGAAACACGCCGTTTATAGCGTCGATACCGGCGGTGCACAGCGAATACCCGCCGGAAAGCGCGGGATGTCGATGGCCGGGCCGAGTGACGATGACCCCCTGTCGGACTCCGACGCCGCTCCGCCGCTGCGCCTGATCGCGGCCACGCACGGCTCGCCGTCCACGGCCAACCGAAAGGCCGTGATGCGCCTGGTCGACCGGGTCGCGACCGCAGAACCCGAACTCGACGTTGCCATCGAGTTCGTCGACGCCAAGAGCGCCGACATCGCCGCAGCCGTCGCCGCAGCAGGCAGCGTCGACGCGGTCATCGTGCCGCTCACGCTCTCGGCCGGCTACCACGTGCGTACGGGGCTCGCGTTCGGCCTCGAGCGCATCGGCGGCGGCGTGCGCCTCGCCGCCGAGCTCGGACCCGACGACCGCCTGGTCGCCATCCTCGCCGAGCGGCTCGACGAAGCGGGACTCGACGAGGGCGACGCGGTGCTGCTCGCCGCCGCCGGCTCGAACGACCCGCGCGCGGTGCGCGAGTGCTTCGAGACCGCGAGACGGCTCGGCCACCGCCTCGGACGCCCGGTCACGGTCGGGTTCATCGCCGCGGCCATCCCGCGCCTGCCCGACGCGATCGAGATGATCCGCGAGGTGCACCCGGGCACGCGGATCGCCGTCGCCGCCTACCTGCTCGCGCCGGGCACCTTCTACGACGCCGCGGCCGCGGTCGACGCGGAGATCATCGCGGAGCCGCTCATCGCGCCTGGCCGGCCCGTGCCGCACGCGCTCGTCGAGGTCGTGCTCGACCGATACGCCGCGGTGGAGGCCGAACGACGCCACTACGCCTGATCGGCGTACCGACTTCGGCGGGCCGCGTCGTCGAGGCGTGGGCGCCCGGGCGCCCGGGGAAGGGGCATCGGCGCCGGCTGCGCCTGCCGCGCCTTCGGTCGCTCCTGCGAACGACGGATGCCGCGGCGCGGCGTCATCGAGCACGCGTGCGCCGCGGCATCCGCAGCCGTGTCGTTCAGGCCGCGAGCGTCGGCGTGCCGTCGGCGTCGGCGACGCGCGCGAGCACCTCCGCGATGCGCGACCGGCAGCCGCCGCAGCCGGTGCCGGCCCTGGTGTCGCGGCCGACGCACTCGACGGTCGTGTTGCCGCACGCCGCGGACTCCTCGATGCGGCCGACGGTGACGGCATTGCACCAGCACACCGTCGTCGTCGGCGCGAAGGCGTCGGCGTCGGCTGCCGGGTCGTAGTCGGGGCCGTCGAATCGCAGGAGCAGCGAGCGGTCGGCCGGCAGTTCGCCGCCCCGCTCGAACAGGAGCGTGAGCTCGGCGGCCGTGCGCGGCATCCCGACGCTCACGAAGCCCGTGAGCACGCCGTCTTCGGTGACCATCTTCACGTAGCGGAGGTGCTCGGGGTCGGCCCACTGCGCGATCCGCCGGCGCGGGTGCAGGCCGTCGTCGTCCCACGGATCGCCCGAGATGTCGCCGACGGCGACGACGTCGATGTGCTCGGCCTTCAGCATCACGAGCGCGTCGCGTTCGACCGGCGTGGCGACGTCGTGCTCGCGCTCCGCCGCCTCCGCGAGGAACGAGGCGGCGAGCCACGCAGCCTGCCGCCACCCCGGCCCGACGAGCCCGGACGGGGCACCGGGGAGCGTGCGCTGCCCGGCGAGCTCCTCGGTGCGCTCGACGACCTGGGCGCAGTCGCCGATGGCGAAGATCGCCGGATCGGTCCACGACGCGAGGTGCGGGTGCACCACGATGCCGGCAGCGGTCCGGAGCCCGGCGAGCACCGCGAGCTCGGTGCGCGCGCTCACACCGCACGAGAGCACGAGCAGGTCGCCGCGCAGTTGCTTGCCGTCGGCCGTGACGAGCATGTCGAACCGGCGCACGCCCTCGTCGTCGGTGCGGAACGCAACGGCTTCGGCGCGGCTGTGCGCGATCACCTGGATGCCCGTGCGCCGCAGCGCCGAGCGCAGCACCTGACCGCCGCCGCGATCGAGGTTGCGCGGCATCGGGTGCGGTCCGTGGTGCACGACGCAGACCTGCGCCCCCGCGTGGGCTGCGGCGAGGGCGAGTTCGAGCCCGAGCACGCCCGCGCCGAGCACGATGATGCGGCGTCGTTCGCGCACCGCCTCGAGCACGCGCTCGGCGTCGGCGAGGTCGCGGAGCGCCGTGATGCCCGCCGGAAGCGCGTCGTCGCGGGCGACGAGCTGCCGGCCGTACTTCTCGAGCGAGGCGAGGTCGCGGCGGTGGCGCTCGACGCCGTCCAGCGTCGGCACGTTCGCCCGCGCACCCGTCGCGAGCACGAGCCGGTCGTAGGCGAGCTGCTCGCCCGTGTCGAGGCGCACCGTGCGCGCTGCGCGGTCGATCGCGGTCACCGCGACCCCGAGCATCACGCGAGCGCCGGCCTCCTCGGCGGTGATGCGGTCGCCCACGAGCATGCCGTCGAGGTCGGCGTTGCCGACCGCGTACTCGGCGACCAGCACCCGGTTGTACGCCTCGACGTCCTCACCGGCGATAACCGTGAGCTCGACGGCGCCGGCCTGCACGCCCGGCAGCACCTCCTCGACGAACCGGGCGCCGACCGGGCCGTACCCGACGAGGACGATCTTCAGAGGGTTCCTGCTGGTCATGCGGGCACTCCGGTCTCTTCGGCGCGAGCGACGACCTCGGCGGGCGAGATCCGGCGCACCCGGACCACGTTCGTCTTGAACTCGGGCATCGACGAGATCGGGTCGACCTCGTCGGAGGTGAGCAGGTTCGCGGCCTGCCCGTCGCCGTAGTGGAAAGGCAGGAAGACCGCTTCGGGGCGGATGTCGGGGGTGTGCCTGGCACGGCAGCGCACGACCCCGCGGTGGTTGGCGACCTCGATCTCGTCGCCGTCGTCGATGCCGAGCCGGAGGGCCGTGGCCGGATGCATCGAGGCGACCGCCGCGGGCTGCGCGTCGAGCAGTTCCGGCACCCGACGCGTCTGCGCGCCGCTCTGGTAGTGCTCGAGCAGGCGCCCGGTGACGAGGGTGACCTCACCGTGTCCGGGCACGGGGCGTGCCGTCTCCCGTACCGTCACGGGCACGAGGCGCGCCAGCCCGTCGGGGTGTGCGAAGCGGTCGGCGAACAGCCGTGGCGTGCCGCGGCTGCCCCGCGGGAAGGGCCAGTACGCGGCATCCCCTCGGTCGAGCATCTCGTAGTCGATGCCCGAGTAGTCGGCGATGCCGCCCTCCGAGGCCAGACGCAGCTCCTCGAACACGGCCTCGGGGTCCGTGTCGAAGGCCGCCGTGCAGTCGAGGCGCTCGGCGAGCTCGTGGAGGATCCAGAGCTCGTCGCGCACGCCCGACGGCGGGGTGATCGCGCGGCGGCGGCGGATGACGCGGCCCTCGAGCGAGGTCATGGTGCCCTCCTCCTCGGCCCACTGCGTGATCGGCAGCACGACGTCGGCGAGCGCCGCCGTCTCGGAGAGGAAGAAGTCGCAGACGACGAGCAGGTCGAGCCGCTCGAGGCCGGCGCGCACCTCGCGGACGTTGGGCGAGGAGACGACGAGGTTCGAGCCGTGCACCATGAGCGCGCGCACGCCGCCTGGCGCTCCGAGCAGCTTCAGCAGCTCGATCGCGGGAACTCCGGGGCCTGGCAGGACGGCGGGGTCGACACCCCAGACCCGGGCGACGTGCGCGCGTGCCTCGGGGTCGGCGATCTTGCGGTACCCGGGCAGCTGGTCGCATTTCTGGCCGTGCTCGCGCCCGCCCTGTCCGTTGCCCTGCCCGGTGAGCGTGCCGTACCCGCTGCCTGCGCGGCCCGGCAGGCCGAGCAGCAGCGCCAGGTTGATCGCCGCGGTCGCGGTGTCGGTGCCGTCGACGTGCTGTTCGACGCCGCGCCCCGTGAGCACGTACGTGCGGCCCCCCGAGGCGAGCCGGCGCGCGAGCCGCTTGAGCGTGAGCGCAGCGACCCCCGTGACCGACTGCACGCGCTCGGGCCACCAGGCGGCGACGCTCCGGCGCACCCGGTCGAAGCCGACCGTGCGGTGCTCGACGTACTCGAGGTCGACGAGGCGTTCGGCGATGACGACGTGGATGAGGCCGAGCAGCAGTGGCAGGTCGGTGCCGGGGGCGGGCTGCACGTGCAGGCCCCGGCCGTCGTCGGTGAGCCGCGCGGTCGCGGTGCGACGCGGATCCACGACGACGAGCCCGCCGGCGGCCTGCGCGCCCGCGAGGTGGCCGATGAACGGCGGCATGGTCTCGGCGGGGTTCGTGCCGAGCAGCAGGATCGTCTCCGCCCCGTCGAGGTCCTCGAGGGGGAACGGCAGCCCCCGATCGACCCCGAACGCCCGATTGCCCGCCGCTGCCGCCGACGACATGCAGTAGCGGCCGTTGTAGTCGATGCGGCTCGTGCCGAGCGCGAGCCGCGCGAACTTGCCGAGCAGGTACGACTTCTCGTTCGTGAGCCCGCCGCCTCCGAACACGCCGACCGCGTCGGCACCGTGCGATGAGCGGATGCCGCGCAGCGACGCCGCGACCACGTCGAGCGCCTCGTCCCACGAGGTCTCGTGCAGCACGCCGTCGGCGCCCCGCACGAGCGGGGCGCCGAGGCGGGACGGAGCACGCAGGAGCTCCGCCGAGGTCCACCCCTTCTTGCACAGCCCGCCCCGGTTCGTCGGGAAGTCGCGGCCGGCGACCACGACCGGCGCCGTGGCCTCGTGCGTGGCGTGCGCCGCGGCATCCGTCGGGGTCAGGGTCATCGCGCACTGCAGGGCGCAGTACGGGCAGTGCGTGTCGGCGGAGTGGGTCAATGCGTCTCGTTTCAGATCTTGTGGGCGCTGAGGCGGCCGGAGCGGACGTAGACGGCCCAGGTGAGCACGAGCAGCACGACGTACGCCGCGATGAAGCCTGCGAACGCCGCGCCGTAGCCGCCGGTCGACTGGAACGAGAGGTTCAGCGCCTGGGGGATCAGGAAGCCGCCGTAGGCGCCGATCGCGGAGATGAGTCCCAACGCGGCGGCGGCCTTGCGCTGGGTGGACACGTCGCCCGTGCCGCCGCCGCGCACGGCGAACACGACGGGCACCATGCGGTAGGTCGAGCCGTTGCCGATGCCGGCCGAGGCGAACAGCAGCAGGAACAGGCCGAGGAAGAGCCAGAAGTTGCCGAGGGGCAGGGTGAGGAGCACGGCGACCGTGATGAGCGCCATCGCCGCGAAGGCGGTCATCGTGATGCGAGCGCCGCCGAACCGGTCGGAGAGCCGGCCGCCGTAGGGACGGGCGAGCGAGCCGACGAGCGCGCCGAGGAACGCGAGCGAGACCGACGCGCCGCCGACGGCGATGGTCGAGAACTCGGGGAACTGGTCGGCGATGAGCTTCGGGAACACGCTCGCGAAGCCGATGAACGAGCCGAACGTGCCGATGTAGAGCAGCGAGAGGAGCCAGAGGTGCGGTTCCTTGAGCGCGGCCGCCGAGCCCGTGAAGTCGGCCTTCGCGTTCGAGAGGTTGTTCATGTAGCGGGCGGCGCCGAGCATCGCGACCAGGATGAACGGGATCCAGATCCAGCCGGCGACCGGGAGGTTCAGGGTCGCCCCAGCGCCGATCGTGATGACGATCGGGACCACGAACTGCGCGACCGCGGCACCGAGGTTGCCGCCGGCGGCGTTCAGGCCGAGCGCCCAGCCCTTCTCGCGCTGCGGGTAGAAGAACGTGATGTTCGACATCGAGCTCGCGAAGTTGCCGCCGCCGAAGCCCGCGAGCGCCGCCGCGGCCAGGAGCACCGGGAACGGGGTCTCGGGGTTGGAGACGCACACGACCATCGCGGTGGTCGGCAGGAGCAGCAGCGCGGCCGAGATGATCGTCCAGTTGCGGCCGCCGAACTTCGGCACCAGGAACGAGTAGGGGATGCGCAGCGTGGCGCCGACGAGGCTCGGGATCGAGATGAGCCAGAAGATCTCGCCGGTCGAGAGGTCGAACCCGGCCGCCGGCAGCGAGACGGCGACGATCGACCACAGCTGCCAGACCACGAAGCCGAGGAACTCGGCGAAGATCGACCAGTTCAGGTTGCGTCGTGCGATCGCGCGACCCTGCGACTCCCACTGCGCGGTGTTCTCGGGATCCCAGCCGTCGATCCACCGGCTCGGACGGAAGGCCAGCGGCGGTGCGTCGGTCGTGGCCGGCGCACCGACCGCCGGACTGGTCGTGGCGGCCGGGGGAGCGCTGCTCGTGGTCTGGGTCATGGGTGCCTCCGAGGTGTCGATCACGTGGTGGAGCCTTCGACTCGAAGCTATTGAGGTCGTGTTTCCGCGATTCGGTCCGGTCGTAAACCCTGCGTCTCCACCTGCTCACCCGGAGCGGGAGGGGGTGTGAGGCGGTGGTCACACGTCGATGCGGTACCCGCGCTTCACGACCGTGGCGATGAGCCCGGGCACGCCGATCGTCTGCCGCAGCCGGCTCAGGGCGACCTCGAGCGCGTGCTCGTCGCTCGTTCCGGGCAGCCCGGCGGCGAGGCGGTCGCGGGCGACCACGGAGCCGCGCGCGAGCACGAGCGTCCGCAGGATCGTGAGGGCCACGGGGGCGAGCGCAACCCTGCGATCGGCGACGTCGACGACGTTGCCGCGGATCGCGAGCGGGCCGTGCGCGGTCTCGAGGCGGATGACGCGGTTGGTCTCGAGGTGCTCGCACACGAGCCGGATCAGCGCGCCCATGCGGAACCGGTCGGGCTGCACCGGAGTGATGCCCGCCGCGATGAGGGGCAGTGCCGTCACCGGGCCGACGGCCGCCGCGACGACCGGCCCGCACATCGCGTCGACGAGGTCGTCGTGCCGACCGAGTTCCTCGGCGGCGCCGAAGAGCGCGTGCACGGCGGGCGCGCTCGTGAACGTGATCGCGTCGAGCCCGCCCGTGCAGGCGGCCTCGATGAGCCGCTCGACACGGTCGTCGGCCTTGTCGACCTCGACCCAGCGGTACGGGGCGACGGTGAGCACACGGTCGTGCGCATCGCTCAGGCGCTGCAGCTGCGACGCCTCGAGGAACCCGTGCAACTGCACGGCGACGGTGAGCCCGGCCGAGTAGTGCTCGAGCACGTGGTCGATGAGCGACTCGGTGGTCTCCTCTGCGCTCATGCCCACGTCGTTCAATCCGGCGGCACGGATGCCTCCGCGGGCCTTCGGCCCCCGAACGAGGATCGCGGTGTCGGCGAGTGCGTCGAGCAGGTCCTCGCCGAGCCCCGCGGCATCCGCCACCTCGAACCAGCGCCGGACCCCGTACGCGGTCGTCGCGAGCAGCACCTCCGGCCGTGCGGCGATGATCGCCCGGGTGTCGGCGATCACCGGGTCGTCGGAGAGGGCGTTCGTCATGCGCAGCGTCGGCGCGTGCACCACGGTCGCGCCACGACGCGCGAGCGCGTCGATGAGGTCGGCCGAACGCCGGTCGCTCGTGACGCCGATGCGGAAGCCCACGAGCTGGTCGACCCGGAACCCGGGTGGGAGTTCGAGCAGGTCGGTCATCCGGCCACCGCCGCGAATCCGGCCGCGCGCTCCATGAGCTCGGCCGCGCTCTGGTCGCCGTCGTGCGCGAGGCGCACCACCTCGCCGATCACGACGACGGCGGGCGACGCCACTCTCGCACGACCCGCGGTCGTCACGATGTCGGCCAGTTCGCCGATGGTCGTGCGCTGCTCGGACGAGAAGCCGCGCTCGACGATCGCCACCGGCATCCGCTCGGTCATGCCTGCTCTGGCGAGGCCGGCGGTGAGCGAGGGCAGCGTGTTGACGCCCATGAGCACGACGATCGTGCCGCCGAGCCCGGCGAGGTGCTCGAGTTCGGATGCCGTGAGCGGCTGGTGTCCGGACACGACCGTGAACAGGTGGCTGACGCCGCGATGCGTCAGCGGGATGCCGGCGGCGCCCGGCACCGAGATCGCGCTCGTGACTCCGGGGATCACCTCGACCGGAACGCCGGCCTTGTGGCACGCGAGCACCTCCTCGCCGCCGCGGCCGAGCACGTACGGGTCGCCGCCCTTCAGTCGCACGACCCGGGAGCCCGAGAGGGCGTGCTCGACGAGCAGCGCCTCGATCTCGGACTGCGGGATCGCGTGGTGTCCGGGGCGTTTGCCGACGTCGACGAGCAACGCGCCCGGCGCGAGCTCGTCGAGCCGGTCGTGCGGCGCGAGTCGGTCGTAGAGCACGACATCGGCGTAGCGCAGGGCGCGCACCGCGGCGAGCGTCAGCAGGTCCTCGCGCCCTGGGCCGCCGCCGACGAGCATGACGCTGCCGACGCCTCCGGCACTTCGAGCGGCGTCGACCGCGCTGCCGGTCACGCGTCCACCCCGCGGACCGGGATGGTCGTGCCGGCCACGAGCACGGCCTCGCCGCGCTCGCGCTCTGCGGCGGTCGCGGGTCGCATCTGCCCCCGCCCGTCGGGCACCTGGGCGACCGAGGGATCCGGCGTGTTCGGCGCGTTCACGAACGAGCGGAAGCGACGCAGGCGTTCGGGGTCGGCCAGCGTGGCGGCCCATTCGTCCTCGTAGGAGTCGACGTGGCGGTCGACCGCGCGTTCGAGCTCTTCGGCGAGGCCGAGCGAGTCGTGCACGACGACGTCGCGCACGTGGTCGAGGCCGCCCTCGATGTCCTCGATCCAGCGGGCCGTGCGCTGCAGCCGGTCGGCGGTGCGCACGTAGTACATGATGTACCGGTCGATGTACTTCAGCAGGGTCTCGTCGTCGAGGTCGCTCGCGAGCAGTTGGGCGTGAGCCGGCTGGAATCCGCCGTTGCCGCCGACGTACATGTTCCAGCCCTGGTCGGTGGCGATCACGCCGACGTCCTTGCCACGGGCCTCGGCGCACTCGCGCGCACAGCCCGAGACGCCGAACTTGAGCTTGTGCGGCGATCGCAGGCCGCGGTAGCGGAGCTCGAGCTGCACGGCCATCGCGACGGAGTCCTGCACGCCGTAGCGGCACCAGGTCGACCCGACGCAGCTCTTCACGTTGCGGAGCGCCTTGCCGTAGGCCTGGCCGGACTCGAATCCGGCGTCGACGAGGCGCTTCCAAATGTCGGGCAGCTGGTCGAGTCGCGCACCGAACAGGTCGATGCGCTGGCCGCCCGTGATCTTCGTGTAGAGACCGTAGTCGGTCGCGACCTGGGCGATGACGGCGAGCTTGTCGGGGGTGATCTCGCCGGCGGGGATGCGTGGCACGACCGAGTAGGTGCCGTCCTTCTGCATGTTCGCCATGGCCCGGTCGTTCGTGTCCTGCAGGCCGCCGCGGCCGCCGTCGAGGATGTACGAGCCGTGCTGCGTCGCGAGGATCGACCCGATCACGGGCTTGCAAACGTCGCACCCGCGCCCGGTGCCGATGCGGGCGATGATCTCCTCGAACGAGGTGAGCTCGAGCACGCGGATCGATTCGAAGAGCTCCTGGCGCGACAGCTCGAAGTGCTCGCAGAGCGCCCGCGAAGGTGTGATGCCCGATTTCGTGAGCTCGGCCTCGAGCAGCTTCTTCACGAGCGGCACGCACGAGCCGCACTGGGTGCCGGCGCGCGTGCAGGCCTTCAGTTCGCCGAGGTCCGTGCAGCCCTCGGCGTGCTCGGTGCCGTTGACGGCGTCGCGGATGGTTCCGGCGGCCACGTTGTTGCAGGCGCAGACGAGCGCGGAGGCGGGCAGTTCGTCGCCTGCGGGGGCTTCCATGCCCGAGGCCGACAGGTAGGCCGCGGGTTCCGACGAGAGCTGCATGCCGAGCATGGGCCGGAGCGAGGCGTACGGCGAGGCATCGCCGACGAAGATGCCGCCGAGCAGGGTCTTCGCGTCGTCGGTCATGACGAGCTTCTGGTACAGGCCGCGCGCGGGGTCGGCGTAGACGATCTCGAGCGCCTGCTCGGTGCGAGCGAGTGCATCGCCGAAGCTCGCGACGTCGACGCCCGAGAGCTTCAGCTTGGTCGCGTCGTCGATGGTCGTGAACTCCGCCGCGCCGCCGAGCAGGCGATCCGCGACGACCTCGGCCATCGCGTTCGCCGGGGCCACGAGGCCGGTGCAGCGTCCTTCGAAGCTCGCGACCTCGCCGATCGCCCAGATGCCGGGGGCGGATGTCGCGCATGCGCGGTCGATCGCGACGCCGCCGCGCGGGCCGAGTTCGAGTCCGACGTCGCGGGCGAGTTCGTCGCGGGGGCTGATGCCGATCGCGAAGACGACGAGGTCGGCGTCGATGACGCGTTCGTTCGTGAGCTCGACGGCCGTGACCGCGCCGTGGTCGAGGCGGACCGCCGAGGGCCGCGCCCCGAGGTGCAGGCCGATGCCCTGGCCCGAGATGATGCGACCGAGCGCACGGCCCGCGCCCTCGTCGAGCTGCGCCGACATGAGCCAGCCGCCCGAGTGCACGACGGCGACGTGCGCGCCGAGCTTGGCGAGCCCGCCCGCAGCCTCGAGGCCGAGCAGTCCGCCGCCCGCGACGACGACCCGGGTCGGCCGGCCGTGCAGCTCGGCGAGCTGCCTCGACTCTGCGACGAGGTTGTCGACGTCTTCGATCGTGCGGTAGACGCGGATGCCCTCGGCGCCCGGGATGGGCGGCACGGGCGCGCTCGACCCGGTCGCGAGCACCAGCTCGTCCCAGTGCACCACGGTGCCGGCCGAGGTCGTCGCGGTCTGTGCTGCGGAGTCGATCACGTCGACGCGCTCGCCGGTGATGAGCCGCACGCGCGACTCGTCCCACATGGCGGTCGGCTGCAGCGTGAGGTCGGCGGCGCCGTCGGCGAGCCGGGTGCTCAGCGCGACGCGGTCGTACGGCAGGTGCGGCTCGTCGCCGATCACCGTGACGCGGAGCGTGCGCTCCTCGTCGCGCATGTGCAGGCTGTCTGCGAGTCGGTGGGCGGCGGGGCCGCCGCCGACGATGACGACGTCGCGCGTGCGGATGCCGGCCGGGCTGTTCTCGGTCATGCTGCCTCCGTGGGCTCGAATGCTGCCAACGTAGGACCGGGCGGTTTCGGCCCTGTTACGGCGGCGTAACCGCGACCGCAATCGTGCCTCTCTTCCTGCCGGTGCTCGTGTGAGGGGGGTTTCACCTCGAGGAAACACCCGCTGCCGCGCGCGGAAACACCTGCGCCGTACGTTCGGGGCATCCGAACGGCAGGAGCGCGACATGACGATCACGATCGAACCGACGAGCGACACGAGCACCGACGGGACCTCCGCGGTCGCGACGGGCGCGAGCTGGGTCCGGGTCTGCGAGATCGGGGACCTCGAGCCCGGGTGGGGTGAGGTGGCGCTCCTCGGCGCGGACCAGGTCGCGCTCGTGCGCCTCGGCGACGACGAGGTCTACGCCGTCGACCACCACGACCCGCATACCGGCGCGCCCGTGATGGCCCGCGGCATCACCGGCTCCCGGGGCGATCGGCTCACCATCGCGTCGCCGCTGCATAAAGAGGTCTACGACCTCGTGACGGGGGAGTGCTACACGAACGAGACGCTCGCGCTGCGCACCTTCGCCTCGCGGGTCGTCGACGGCGTGGTCGAGGTCGAGGTCCGAGCGGCGGCCTGAGGTCTGGCGGCACCGGCCGCCGGGCCGCCCGCGAACAGCAGGACGCCGCGCCGCGGCATCCGGAGATCGGATGCCGCGACGCGGCGTTCGGGCGTTCTCAGCCGCGCTTCGTGAGCACGATCGGGTCGCCGTCGGTGATCGCGATCGTGTGCTCGGAGTGCGCGCCGCGCGAGCCGTCGGCGCTGCGGAGGGTCCAGCCGTCGGGATCGGTGAAGATCCGGTCGGTGGTCTCGAGGAACCAGGGCTCGATGGCGACGACGAGGCCCGGCTTCAGCGGCAGGCCGCGACCGGGGCGCCCGTTGTTCGGGATGTGCGGGTCGCCGTGCATCGTGCGCCCGACCCCGTGGCCGCCGAAGTCGGTGTTGATCGTGTAGCCGCCCGCCTTCGCGACGTCGGCGATGGCGCGCGAGATGTCGCCGATGCGGTTGCCGGGGCGCGCCGCGGCGATGCCCGCGTCGAGTGCGCGCTGCGTGGTGTCGATGAGGCGGAGGTCGGTCTCGCGCGGCGTGCCGACGACGATCGAGATCGCGGAGTCGGAGACCCAGCCGTCGACCGAGGCGGCGAAGTCGAGGCTCAGCAGGTCGCCGTCGCGGAGCTTGTAGTCGTGGGGGAGCCCGTGCAGCACGGCGTCGTTCACGGAGGTGCAGATGACCTTGCCGAACGGGCTCGCCCCGAACGACGGGTGGTAGTCGATGTAGCAGCTCTCGGCGCCCGCCTTGCGGATCATCTCGTGCGCGAGGGCGTCGAGGTCGAGCAGGTTGACGCCGACGGCGGCCGCCTGCGACGTCGCCTCGATCACGCTCGCGACGAAGCGCCCTGCGGCGCGCATCTCGTCGATCTCGGCGGGGGTCCTCAGTTC
Source organism: Agromyces sp. CF514 (assembly GCF_900113185.1). Taxonomy (NCBI): domain Bacteria; kingdom Bacillati; phylum Actinomycetota; class Actinomycetes; order Micrococcales; family Microbacteriaceae; genus Agromyces; species Agromyces sp. CF514. The sequence goes on from NZ_FOZD01000001.1 coordinate 2,165,663, forward strand.
GATCACGGTGTTCCTCTCCTCGTCCATTCTGGCGGCTCCGCCCTGAGTGAACACCCGGCGCCCGCCGCAGGTCGCCGCGTTATCCTGTGACCATGCTCTTCCGGCGCATCTTCTTCCGATGGATCCAGGCCGCGACGATCGTGCTGCCGGTCTGGCTCGTGGTCGGATGGGCCGTGTTCGGCGGGGGCGGATGGGGCACGCTGGGTCTCGTCATCACCGTACCGGTGACCTTCGTCGCTCTGGCCGTCATCGCGCTGCTGGTCTCGATGCGCCCGACCGTCCGCGAGACGCGAGCCGTCTCGTGGATCGACGTGGGCATCCTCGGCGCCTGGCACGCCGCGATCATCGGCTTCGGCTTCTCCGGGCCGTCGATGGCATCGTTCGCCGTGCTCTCGATCGCCCTCGCGCTCGTCGCGTTCTGGTATTCGATCGTGCAGCTCGTGCGCGACGGGGCCCAGCACATGCAGGCCCAGATGGCCGAGTACGAGCGCGCGGCGCAGGCCGGTTCGGTTCCCGGAGCCGGCCGTCCTCCGGTGCAGCAGCCCTACGACATCGGCGAGGTCATCGTCGTCGAGGAGCGACGGCAGTCGGACTGACGCGGTCGCGTGCCCGCGGTGCGGGCGCACACCGACGCATGCTGGCGACATCCGAGGTGCTTCGGCGGCCCCCGCTTTGGCGTGGAGGGCCCGAACATGGCACAATAGAGGATTGTGCCGCCGCGGGACTCTGCCTCCGGGGAGCATGCACAGCGCGAGTGATCGCGCGGGCGGCACCGCAATCTTCCATTCATTGATCCGCGTTCGACCGGTGGCGGGCGCAGAGAGCGAACCATCATGCATATCCTCGACCACGTCGACGCCGCGAGCCTGCGCTCCGACGTCCCCGACTTCCGCGCGGGCGACACCGTCAAGGTGCACGTGAACATCATCGAAGGTACGCGCGCGCGTATCCAGGTCTTCCAGGGCGTCGTCATCGGCCGCTCGGGCGAAGGCGTCCGCGAGACCTTCACGGTCCGCAAGGTCAGCTTCCAGGTCGGCGTCGAGCGCAAGTTCCCGGTGCACTCCCCGGTCATCGACCACATCGAGGTCGTCACCCGCGGTGACGTGCGTCGCGCGAAGCTCTACTACCTGCGCAAGCTCCGCGGCAAGAAGGCGAAGATCAAGGAGAAGCGCGACGCCTGATCCGGCGTCGCCGCCCGCGCGTCGCGCGGGCCACGGCCTTCGACCTGAGCTCCTCACCCCTACACTTGGGGTGAGGAGCTCAGGCGGTTAAATGACAGAAGACATCAGTACCACTCGCGTCGATCACGAGGGGGCATCGACGAACCGTCGCAGGCGAGGGGCACTGCTGTTCCTCCGCGACCTGCTGGTCATCTTCGTGGTGGCCGTGCTCGTCTCGTTCCTCATCAAGACCTTCCTGATCCGATCGTTCTTCATCCCGTCGGAGTCGATGGAGATGACGCTCGTCAAGGACGACCGGATCATCGTGAACCAGCTCGTGCCGGGCGTGACGCCGCTCGAACGCGGCGACGTCGTGGTCTTCAAGGATCCCGGCGGATGGCTGCCAGCCCGCGTCGAACCCGAGACGCCGCCGCTCGCGGCCGCGGTCGACTGGTTCCTCGCGTTCGTGGGCCTCTCGGCTCCCGACTCGAACGACCACCTCGTCAAGCGCGTCATCGGCCTGCCGGGCGACCACGTGACCTGCTGCAACGCCCTCGGCCAGATGAGCGTCAACGGCGTTCCCCTCGACGAGCCCTACGTCGTGCTGCCCGCGGGTGACACGAAGGTCTCTCGCGACGACTTCGACGTCGTCGTGCCCGACGGCTCGCTCTGGGTCATGGGCGACAACCGCTACAACTCGAAGGACTCGCGCTACAACGGCGACACCCCGCTCAAGGGCTTCGTGCCGGTCGAGAACGTCGTCGGGCGCGCATTCGTCGTGAGCTGGCCGGTGTCGCACTGGGCCTGGCTCGGCAACTATCCCGAGACCTTCGCGGGCGTCGAGGATGCCGCCGAGAACGGCGACGCGGCCGAGCCGGACGACGTGGTGCAGGGCGGCGACTGACGTGCCTCCGGTCGCCATCCCCAACCTCAAGGTCGAACGCGAGCATTTCGAGTCCGGAGCCCCCGTCGTGCTCGCGTGCGACGAGGTGGGTCGGGGCGCGCTCGCCGGGCCCGTCGCCGTCGGGCTGGTCGTCATCGATCCGACCGTCCGGCGCATGCCGACCGGCCTGCGCGACTCGAAGCTCCTGAGCGAGCCCAAGCGCGAGCTCATGGCCCCGCGCGCGGCCGCGTGGGTGCGCGGCTGGGCGGTCGGCGAGGCATCCGCCGCCGAGATCGACGAGTTCGGCATCATGGCGTGCCTCGGGCTCGCCGGCTCTCGCGCGTTCGCGGCACTCCACGCGGCCGAGACCGCCGCCGGCACGGCGTCCGAACTCGATGGCGCGCCGCTCATCCTCGACGGCAACCACGACTGGCTGAGCCGCGCGATCGACCACCGCGCCCGCGTGGGCACCCGCATCAAGGCCGACCGCGACTGCGCTTCGGTGGCCGCGGCATCCGTGCTCGCGAAGGTGCATCGCGACCGCCTCATGCACACCGCGCACGACGGCCTGCCGCTGTACGCGTGGAACGAGAACAAGGGCTACTCGAGCCGCGCGCACTTCGACGCGATCGCCGAGCACGGCCCGAGCGCGATCCACCGGCGCACCTGGCTGCACGAGCGCCCCGTCGAGGCGCCCGCACTGTTCGACCTCGGCGTAGGATGAATCCCGATGGATGAAGACGAGTTCGAAGACTACGACCGCGAGGTCGAGCTGGCCCTGTACCGCGAATACCGCGACATCGTTTCGCAGTTCAAGTTCGTCGTCGAGACCGAGCGGCGCTTCTACCTCGCGAACGAGGTCGAGCTCGTGCGCCGCGACACCGAGCACGACTTCTATTTCGAGCTCACGATGAAGGACGTCTGGGTCTGGGACGTCTACCGTGCCGACCGGTTCGTCAAGTCGGTGCGCGTGCTCACCTTCAAGGACGTCAACGTCGAAGAGCTCGCCACGCGCGAGTTCGAGCTGCCGAAAGAGCTCGCGCTCGACGAGTAGCCGCAACGCCGAGCGCCGAGCGAATCGCTCGCCCAGTCGTCCTCCACAACGGGGCTGATGCCACGGGCCTTGCTCGCGCCGCGTCCTCCGAGCGGATGCCGCCGGCATCGCCGCCACGCTGATGGCGGAGGTGGTGCTGATGGCCCACAATGCAGAACTCGGTCGGCGCGGCGAACAACTCGCAGCCGATCACCTGGAATCACGCGGACTCCGCGTGATCGACCGCAACTGGCGGTGCGTGCACGGCGAGATCGACCTCGTCGCGCGCGACGGCGAAGCGACGGTCTTCGTCGAGGTGAAGACGCGGACCTCGCACGACTACGGCCACCCGTTCGCCGCGATCACGCCCCCGAAGCTCGCCCGACTGCGCCGGCTGGCGATCGCATGGTGCGAGGCGACGGAGGCGGGGGTCGCACGCATCCGCATCGATGCGGTCGCGGTGCTCGCCCCGGCCGACGCGCCCGCGATCATCGAGCACCTCGAGGGCATCGGCTGATGGTCGTCGCCAGAACCCACGCCGTCGCCCTGCTCGGGCTCACCGGATCGATCGTCGAGGTCGAGGCCGACCTGTCGGCCCAGCTCCCGGGCTTCTCGATCATCGGGCTGCCCGACGCGGCGCTCGGCGAGGCCCGCGAGCGCGTGCGCGCCGCGGCCGTCAACGCGGGGTGCCCGCTGCCGCAGCGCAAGCTCACGGTCAACCTCTCACCGGCCGCGCTGCCCAAGCACGGGTCCGGATTCGACCTGGCGATCGCCGTCGCATGCCTCGCCGCCGCGGGCGAGGTGTCGGTCGAGTCCGTCGCACGCGTCGTGCACCTCGGCGAGCTGGGCCTCGACGGCCGCCTGCGCCCGATCGACGGCATCCTCCCCGCCGTGCTCGCTGCGGCGCGCGCCGGCCATCGAACCGTCATGGTGCCGCAGTCGAACGCCGACGAGGCCTCCCTCGTACCCGAGATCGACATCGTCGGAGTCGTGTCGTTGCTCGACGCGGCGATCCACCACGGCGGCCGGTTCGAGGCACGCGACGCCCTCGCAGTGCCCGTGGTGCGAGCCGACCCGGCGGGCACGGCCGAGGCAGCCGGCGACCTCGCCGACGTCGCAGGCAACACCGATGCCGTCGAGGCGCTGCTCACCGCGGCCGCCGGAGGCCACCACCTGTCCCTCATCGGTCCGCCCGGAGCAGGCAAGACGATGCTGGCGTCGCGTCTGCCCGGCATCCTGCCCGATCTCGATGCCGATGCCGCGCTCGAGGTCTCGTGCCTGCGTTCGCTCTCGGGCCACCCGGTCGGCTCGGGCCTGTCGTTCCGGCCGCCGTTCGAGGCGCCCCACCACACGGCGACCGCGGCGGCGATGGTCGGCGGCGGCAGCAGGCTCATCAGGCCGGGGGCCGCGGCCCGCGCGAGCCACGGCGTGCTGTTCCTCGACGAGGCGCCGGAGTTCCCGTCCGCCGTGCTCGACGTGCTCCGTCAACCGCTCGAGTCCGGCACGATCAGCATTCACCGGGCGAACGCGGTCGCGAGCTTCCCCGCCCGCTTCCAGCTGATCATCGCCGCGAATCCGTGTCCGTGCGGCCTCGACGGCACGGCCGAGTGCACCTGCCCGCCGAACGCGCGTCGACGCTACCTCGCGCGCATCTCGGGGCCCCTGCTCGACCGCATCGACCTGCAGCTCAAGGTGCCGCGCCTGACGGCCGCCGGCCTGCGCGCCACACGAGAACGGCCCGGCATGAGCAGCGCCCAGGCGAGGGCCAAGGTCGGCGAGGCGCGGGCGACCGCCGCGGAACGGCTTCGCGGCACGCCGTGGCGAACGAACGCGCAGATGCCCGGACCGTGGCTCCGGGGCGCAGGCGGCCTGCACCCGGGCGGTCGCGCGACCACCGCGCTCGACCGATCGCTCGAACGGGGCGGCATCACGATGCGCGGGTACGACCGCGTGCTGAAGACCGCATGGACGCTTGCGGATCTCGAAGGCGCGCCGAGGCCGGACGCATCCCACATCGGCCAGGCGCTCTTCTACCGCCAGGGCATCGCGCGATGAGCGTCGTCGCACGCGCGGCGCTTCACCTGCAGCGCGAATTCGCGCTGGTCAGGCCGTCGAGCGCATCGTCGCAGGTCGTGGAATCGCCGCAATCGTCCGACTCATCGGGATCGTCAGGATCCTCAGCCGACCTGCACTCGCCCGCCGGGGTCGAGGCGTTCGCGCGAGCGGTGCTCGGCACGCTCGCCGAACCCGGCGATGGAGCACTCGGGCGCCTGATCGCCGCGCTCGGCGCGACCCGAACGGCCGACCTCCTGCTCGAGGCGGCATCCGTCCACCGGATCACGGGCGAGGCCGCAGACGGGGGCGAGTCGTTCACGGCGAAGGAGGTCGAAACCGCGCTCGCAAGATGGACCCCACGCATCGACCATGCCTCCTTCGTGCGCGGGCTCGCGCAGTCCGAACGGGTCGGTGCCGCCTTCCTCGTACCCGGCGACGCGTCGTGGCCCGTCGGCGTCGACGACCTCGGCGTGCACGCCCCGCTCGGGCTCTGGGTTCGAGGCGACGTGCGGCACCTCCGGCCCGACGCGCCTGCCGTCGCATTGGTCGGTGCACGCGCAGCGACCGGATACGGCGAGCACATGACCATGGAGCTCTCGGCGGGGCTCGTCGATCGCGGACTCACGATCGTGTCCGGCGGCGCGTACGGCATCGACGGCATGGCGCACCGCGCCGCGCTGGCCAGCGAAGGTGCCACGGTCGCCTTCCTCGCGGGCGGCGTCGATCGGTTCTACCCGGTCGGGCACGACGGCCTGCTGCAGCGCATCGCCGAGACCGGTGCCGTGGTGTCCGAGCTGCCGTGCGGCGCCTCGCCGACGAAGTGGCGATTCCTCCAGCGCAACAGGCTGATCGCCGCCGCGAGCGCAGCGACGGTCGTGCTCGAAGCGGGTGCGCGGTCGGGGTCGCTCAACACGGCGGCGCATGCAGCCGCCCTCGGCCGTCCGCTGGGGGCCCTCCCCGGTCCGGTCACGAGTCCGGCATCGGCCGGATGCCACCGGCTGCTTCGCGAGTTCGATGCGGTGTGCGTCGTGAACGCCGACCAGGTCGTCGAGCTCATGGGTGGCATCGCACGGGCCGAGAGTACGGCCGCCTCCGGTGAGGAGGGCGTCGCCGAGGGCATGCCCGTCGTGCCCGCGGGCACCGGGTCGGAGGCCTCGCCCACGGCCGTCCGAGTGCTCGACGCACTCAGCATGCGGGCGCCTCGCGACATCGATGACCTCGCCCGGCGCAGCGGCCTGGGCGCACGCGAGGTCATGGCCGTGCTCGGCGTGCTCGAGCTCGACGACGTCGTCCGCCAGCGGGCCGCCGGGTGGGTGCGGCGGCGACGTGCGGGGTGAGCGCGTGAAAGCCGGGCGGCGGCGACAGCTCGACGGTCGGCTCGGTGATCGTGCGATGTCCGTGCGACGGCCGTGCCGACGAGTCGTCGTCGTGGGCAGGTCGTAGGCTTTCGGCGGAGGTCAGCATGGCAGTACAGCTCGGCACGTACCCGGCGGCGACGCACGTCATCGCCCACCTCAGCGACACGCACTTCCTCGACGGCGGGGCGCCGCTCGGCGGTCGTGTCGACACGGTCGGTGCGCTCGCGCAGGCGGCAGCGCACCTCGAGCATCTCGGGTCCGCACTCGATGCCATCGTCGTGACCGGCGACGTGGCGGACATCGGCGAACCCGACGCCTACCGACGAGTCCGTGCCGTGCTCGAACCGCTAGCGGCTGCCGCAGATGCGAGCCTCGTGTGGGTCATGGGCAATCACGACGAACGCGACGCGTTCCGGGTGGGGCTCCTCGACCAGGACCCCGCCGCGGATGCGCCGGTGAACCACGTCACCGAGGTCGGCGGAGTGCGACTCATCGCGTTGGACTCGAGTGTGCCGGGCTATCATCACGGTGCGCTCGAGCCCGAGACGCTCGAGTGGCTCGACGCGCAGCTCTCCGATCCGGCGCCGCAGGGCACCGTGGTCGCGCTGCACCACGCGCCGATTCCCACGCCGATCGCGCTGATGGACGTGCTCGAACTCCGCAGGCAGCACGAGTTCGCCGACGTCATCCGAGGCCGCGACGTCCGGCTCATCCTCGGCGGACACCTCCACTACCCGACGAACGGCTCGTTCGCGGGCATCCCGGTGTCCGTGGCCGGCGCCACCGCCTACACCATGGACGTGTCGGCGCCCGCCCGCGCGCTCGTGGGCGTCGACGGCGGGCGCTCGTTCAACCTCGTCCACCTCTTCGAGGGGCACGTCGTCACCTCGGTCGTGCCGATCGGCCGCCATGCACGGGTTGCGGGCTTCGAGGCGGATTTCCTCGACGAGATCGAGTCCCTCAGTCCGGCCGACCGCGTCGAGCGCTTCTCCCGGAAGCGACCGGCCTGATTCCGGCAGCGGGCGCGTCGGCGGCGCGGCGGGAGCCGAGAGCGGGCAGGCTGGCGACGTGACGAGTCTCGACGCCGCCCTCGACGAGTACTCGGCGTACGTGAAGACCGAGCGCGCGTACTCCGAGCACACCGTCGCCGCGTACGCCGCGGACCTCGGCGACCTCATCGCCTTCTCCGAGTCCCGAGGCCTCGTCGACGTCCGCGACCTCGACCTCGCGCTGCTCCGGGACTGGCTGTGGGCTGCCACCGAGCGCGGGGCGGCACGCGCCACCATCGCCAGGCACGCCGCATCCGCTCGCGGATTCACCGCCTGGCTCGCGCGACGAGGCTTGGCGGAGCACGACGCGGGGGCCCGCCTCAGGGCGCCCCGACCGGCGCGGACCCTGCCGCGCGTGGTCTCGCAGTCCGCGCTCGAAGACGCGATCCGACGCCTCGAGGTGCCGGCCGCGCAATCCGAGCCGATCGCGGAACGCGATGTCGCCATCGTGGAACTGCTGTACGCCTCTGCGCTGCGCGTCTCCGAACTCGTCGGTCTCGAGCTCGGTGACGTCGATCGCGAACGACGAACCGTGCGCGTCATGGGCAAGGGTTCGAAGGAGCGGGTCGTTCCGTACGGGGCACCCGCGGCTCGGGCGATCGATCGGTATCTCGAGCACGCGCGTCCGCTGATCTCGGCGGCAGCCGCCGCGTCGGCGAACGCATCGGGGACAGGTCCGCCGCGTCCAGGTTCGGCGGTATTCCTCGGAGCCCGCGGCGGCCGCATGGGGGTCCGTAGCGTGCACCGGCTCGTCGCAGCCATGTTGGCCGAGATCCCGGGCACCGGCCCGAGCGGTCCGCACGCGCTTCGGCACACCGCGGCGACCCACCTGCTCGACGGCGGCGCAGACCTTCGCGCGGTCCAGGAGTTCCTCGGACACGCGAGCCTCGGCACCACGCAGATCTACACCCATGTGTCGGCCGAGCGCCTCAAGCAGAGCTATCGCACCGCGCATCCGCGCGCCTGACGGAGCCGGCGAAGGCCCGCGCGTGAAACGGTGCGGATCAATCCGGGAGCAGCACCGCCCACGGCACCCCGCCCAGGTACAGCATCGGTGAGACGTATTCGCCGTGCAGCCGTACGCCGAGGTGCACGCATCTCGCGTCGCAGTGCCCGCCGCTCGCGACGCTGCCGAGCGGATCGCCCTCGAGCACCTCCTCGCCCTCGACGACGTTCCCGACGACCGGCTCCACGGAGCTCACGAGGCCGCCGCCGTGGTCGATCGAGACGACGGGGCGCCCCGCCACCATCCCGGAGAACGACACCACGCCCCGGGCGACGGCGGTGACGGGCTCACCGGTCGCCGCTCGGAGATCGACCCCGCGATGGCCGGCGGCGTAGGGCGTCTCGGGTGCACGGAACGGATTCTCGACGACGATGGGCGCGCTCGTGGGCCAGCTCCAGTCGGCGAGGATCGCGAGTGCGTCGCGGCGGGGTGGGGTCGCGCTCGCGGGAGCGTCGGCGAACACCGTCGCGCCGAGGAGCAAGGTCAGGAGCGTCGCGGCGGGGAGCGCGCGACCCATCCGTCGATGGCTGTGGAGACGATGCGCCGACTTCATGCCCTCATGGTCCCCGGGCGCGTCCGCGCCGTGGTGGGTTCCGCCGCACACGGGGGGAGCGGCCCGCCCGCGCCGTGTTGGGGAGGACCGGTGCCGGTGCTAGACTTCCGAGAGCACCCCGCGCGTCGGGGTGACTACGCGTGCCATTTCGGCAGACGACTCCACTCGGTCCGACTTCAGTTCTCACGAACCGGAGGCGGCGGAGCCGTGCCGGGCACCAGGGCTCCGACCGCCGGTCGGGGCGTCAACTGAGAACAAAGGAGTACGGCTCATGGCCGTCGTCACCATCCGCCAGCTGCTCGACAGCGGCGTGCACTTCGGGCACCAGACCCGCCGTTGGAACCCGAAGATGAAGCGGTTCATCTTCACCGAGCGTTCCGGCATCTACATCATCGACCTGCAGCAGTCGCTCGCCTTCATCGACAAGGCGTACGACTTCGTCCGCGAGACCGTCGCCCACGGCGGCACCATCCTCTTCGTCGGCACGAAGAAGCAGGCTCAGGAGTCCATCGCCGAGCAGGCGACCCGCGTCGGCCAGCCCTACGTCAACCAGCGTTGGCTCGGCGGGCTCCTCACCAACTTCCAGACGGTCTCCAAGCGCCTCGCGCGCATGAAGGAGCTCGAGGAGCTCGACTTCGAGGGCACCACGAGCGGCTTCACCAAGAAGGAGCTCCTCATCAAGAAGCGCGAGCTCGACAAGCTGCACAAGTCGCTCGGCGGCATCCGCAACCTGTCGAAGACGCCTTCGGCGCTCTGGGTGGTCGACACCAAGAAGGAGCACCTCGCGATCGACGAGGCCAAGAAGCTCGGCATCCCCGTCATCGGCATCCTCGACACCAACTGCGACCCCGACGAGGTCCAGTACCCGATCCCGGGCAACGACGACGCGATCCGTTCCGTCGCGCTGCTGACCCGCATCATCGCGGATGCCGCAGCCGAGGGCCTCATCGAGCGCCACCAGAAGCCCGAAGAGGCCGGCAACGTCTCGGCCGTCGAGCCGCTCGCCGAGTGGGAGCAGGAGCTCCTCCAGGCCGGTTCGGAGACCACTCCCGAGCAGGCTTCGGCCGAGACCGAGAAGGTCGCCGAGACGGAGGCCGAGGCCAAGGTCGAGGCCGCTGAGGTCGTCGCAGAGGCCGCGCCCGAGGCCGCTGCCGAGTAATTCAGCCGCTCCACTTCAACTCAAAGGAGAATGCCGGAAATGGCAATCAGCATCGCCGACATCAAGGCCCTGCGCGAGCAGCTCGGCACGGGCATGGTCGACACGAAGAAGGCGCTCGAGGAGGCCGACGGCGACCTCGAGAAGGCCACTGAGATCCTCCGCCTCAAGGGTGCGAAGGGCAACGCGAAGCGTGCCGACCGCTCCACGAGCGAGGGCCTCGTCGCCGCCGTCGACAACGGTGACGGCACCGCCACGCTGATCGAGCTCGCGTGCGAGACGGACTTCGTCGCCAAGGGCGACAAGTTCGTCGGACTCGCCGACCGCGTGCTCGCCGCCGTGGCCGCGTCGCACGCCGACTCGGTCGAGGCCGGTCTGGCCGCGCCCGCCGAGGGCAAGACCGTCGCCGACGTCATCGACGCCGACGCCGCGATCCTGGGCGAGAAGGTCGAGCTCCGGCGTGTCCGCCTCGTCAAGGGCGACCAGTTCTCGATCTACCTGCACAAGACCTCGAAGGACCTGCCCCCGCAGGTCGGCGTGGTCGTCGGGTACACCGGCGCAGACGCAGAGACCGCCCGGTCGATCGCACAGCACATCTCGTTCGCCGCGCCCGAGTACCTCACCCGTGAGGATGTCCCGGCCGAGGCAGTCGAGAAGGAGCGCGCGCTCGTCGAGCAGATCACCCGCGAGGAGGGCAAGCCCGAGGCTGCCCTGCCGAAGATCGTCGAGGGTCGCGTCAGCGCGTTCTTCAAGCAGGTCGCCCTGCTCGAGCAGGACTACGCGAAGGACAACAAGCTCAGCGTGTCCAAGGTCCTCCAGGACGCCGGTATCACGGTGAGCGACTTCGCTCGCTTCAAGGTCGGCGCCTAAGTCGATGTGAAGGAGTCCGGATCGCCTCGCGATCCGGGCTCCTTTGCTGTGTCCGGACCACTCCGGAACTCCGACGGCCCAACGGTCTCGGAAAGACCGCGTTCCGGCACTGCGCCGGGACCCGGGAACCACTAGCTTTACTCCCAAGGGGAAGGAACGGTCGGGGATGACGGAACGTAGACGCAGGGTCATGCTGAAGCTTTCGGGCGAGGCGTTCGGAGGTGGATCCCTCGGCGTGAACCCCGACGTGGTGAGTGCGCTCGCACGCGAGATCGCGGACGCGGCCCGCACGGTCGAGATCGCGATCGTCGTCGGCGGTGGCAACTTCTTCCGCGGCGCCGAGCTCTCGCAGCGCGGCATGGACCGCGGACGAGCCGATTACATGGGCATGCTCGGGACCGTCATGAACTCGCTCGCACTGCAGGACTTCCTCGAGCAGGCAGGCGCGGAGACCCGCGTGCAGTCGGCGATCTCGATGACGCAGGTCGCCGAGCCGTACATCCCGCGCCGCGCGGAGCGTCACCTCGAGAAGGGCCGCGTCGTCATCTTCGGCGCCGGCGCGGGCCTGCCCTACTTCTCGACCGACACGGTCGCTGCGCAGCGCGCGCTCGAGATCGACGCCGAGGTCGTGCTCGTCGCCAAGAACGGCGTCGACGGCGTCTACTCCGACGACCCCCGCACGAACCCCGATGCGCACAAGATCGATCGCATCACCTACCAGGAGGCCCTCCAGCGGGGGCTCAAGGTGGTCGACTCGACGGCGTTCAGCCTGTGCATGGACAACGGCATGCCGATGCAGGTGTTCGGCATGGAGCCCGGCGGCAATGTCACCGCGGCGATCCTCGGCGCCGATCTCGGCACCATCGTCAGCAACAGCGAGTCGTCGGCGACTCGATAGACTGTACCGAGCACCGAACGAAGGAGCCCCCGTGATCGCGGATGTACTGTCCGATGCCAACGCACGCATGCAGAAGGCGGTCGAGGTCGCGAAAGACGACTTCGCCTCCGTTCGCACCGGCCGTGCCAACCCCCAGCTCTTCCAGAAGATCATGGTGAGCTACTACGGCACCCCGACGCCGCTCGCACAGCTCGCGTCGCTGGCGAACCCCGAGGCGCGCACCCTCGTGGTGACGCCGTACGACAAGAGCGCCATCCGCGACATCGAGCAGGCGATCCGCGACACCCCGAACCTCGGCGCGAACCCCACGAACGACGGCAACCTCGTTCGCGTGACGCTTCCCGAGCTGACCGAGGAGCGCCGTCGGGAGTTCGTGAAGATCGTCAAGGCGAAGGCCGAAGACGCGCGCGTGTCGGTCCGGAACATCCGTCGCAAGGCGAAGGACGATCTCGACGCGCTGAAGGGCGAGGTCGGAGACGACGAGGTCGCGCGCGGCGAGAAGGAGCTCGAGCAGGTCACGAAGTCGAACGTCGACGCCATCGATGACGCGCTCAAGCGCAAGGAAGCCGAACTCCTCGAGGTCTGAGGGAAGACCATGTCGGGCGTCCCTGAACACGACGATGCGGATGCCGGTGGGCATGAACGCAGCGCTCGCGACGAGTTCCGGTCGCAGGTGCACGCGAAGCGCGTGGACATCGAGCGTCAGTTCGAGGCGTCGAAGGCGCAGTTCGATCAGGCTCAGGAGAAGATCAACGCCCGGACGGGCCGCAATCTGATCCTCGCGATCGCGATCGGACTCGTCTTCGGCGGCGCGCTGCTGCTGAGCCTGCTCGTGATCAAGGAACTCTTCCTGGTCTTCGCGGTGGTGATCGTCGCCTTCGCGAGCTACGAGCTCGCCCAGGCCCTTCGCAAGGGCGATTTCGACGTGCCCCGCATCCCGACGGTGGCCGTTGCGGTTGCCGTGGTGCCGTTCGCCTACTTCGGCGGCGCGGGCGGCCAACTGCTCGCGGTGCTCGGCGGCATCCTGCTGGTGTCGCTGTGGAGACTGCTCGAGCAGTTCTCGTCCACCCGTCGCACCTCGGCACGTGCCCTGCTCCGAGACCTCGGTGCGAGCGCCTTCGTACAGGGGTACGTGACGTTCCTCGCGACGTTCGCCGTCGTGCTCACCGCGGCCGACGGCGGGCAGTGGTGGACACTCGCGTTCGTCATCGTCGCGATCTCCGCCGACACGGGCGCGTATGCGTCGGGCCTCGCGTTCGGCAGGCATCCGATGGCCCCGGTCATCAGTCCGAAGAAGACGTGGGAGGGCTTTGCCGGCGGTGCGGCGGCGAGTGTGATCGCAGGCGTCCTGCTGTCGCTCTTCATGCTCGGCAACACGTGGTGGTTCGGCCTGATCTTCGGTGTCGCGATCTTCCTGACCGCGACGCTCGGCGACTTGGCCGAGTCGCTCGTCAAGCGCGACCTGGGCATCAAGGACATGAGCTCCTGGCTCCCGGGCCACGGCGGGTTCCTCGATCGCCTCGACTCGATCCTGCCTTCGGCTGCGGTCGCGTTCGTGGCGTTCCGCGTCTTCGGGTGAAGCTCGGTGATAATGGGTCGGTGGACTCCACCTTCCCCCGCACCCGCAAACCTCAGCGCGGCTACGACACCGAGCAGGTCGACGAGTTCCTGCAGGTCGCACGCCGCGCGTACGACGGCAGTCCTCGTGCGTCCGATCCTCCGCTGAACTCGGAGCGCATCCGCCTCACCGCGTTCTCCATGCAGAAGGGCGGCTACGTCACCGCTGCAGTCGATGCGGCGATGGAGCGACTCGAAGACGCGTTCGCGACCGAGGAGCGTCAGGTCGCAGCGCGCCTGCACGGCGACGAGGTCTGGCTCGCCGAGGCGCGCACCACGGCGCAGGTGGTCGCCAATCGCCTCGCACGCGACGAGGGGCACCGTTTCGACCGGGTGAGCCCGCTCGCGTTGGGGTATCGCGTGCGCGACGTCGACAAGTTCGCCGACAAGCTCACCCGGTACTTCCGCGACGGATGGCCGATCTCCATCGACGACGTCCGAAGCATCGTGTTCTCGACGCAGCGCGGGGGGTACCGCGAGTCGCAGGTCGACCTCGTGCTCGACGCCGTCGTCGACGTGATGCAGGCCGTCCGCTGAGCGGGCCCGCGCGGGGTCGGCGTTCGCGTGAGCGCCGAGACCTCCGATACACTCGACCCATCGTGGGCAGGCATACCGGATCCGAGCAGAGCGTGACGCCTGCCGCACCTCTTCGAACGCACTCGAGCACGCGCAGCGCGCTCAAGCAGGGCGTGACGGTCGTGTTCGCCTTCTGTGCGGCGTTGAGCTTCGTCGGCATCAACCTGGTCGACCCGAACGCCGGCGCCACTGCGACCCCGGATCGCGTGAGCGGTGATCGTTTCGGCGGTGCCGAGATCCAGGCGCTCGAGGTCGACGGCGACTACACGATCAACGCATCCCGCGAGGGCTACGTGGCCGAGGCCAAGCCCGCATACGTCGAACCCGCCGCCACGAGCGAGGAGAGCGGGTGGGCGCCGCCCGCGGTCACACCGGACCCCGGTTCGGCGCAGGCCTACGCGGCGACCGCCGTCGCCGCGCGAGGGTGGGCGACGACAGAGTTCGACTGCCTCGTGGCGCTCTGGAGCAAGGAATCCGGCTGGCGTGTCAACGCGTACAACGCCTCGAGCGGTGCGTACGGCATTCCGCAGGCGCTTCCCGGATCGAAGATGGCGTCCGCCGGCGCCGACTGGGAGACCAACGCGGCGACGCAGGTCGAGTGGGGTCTCGGGTACGTCCAGGGCCGGTACGGCACGCCCTGCGGCGCGTGGGCGCACTCCGAGACCATCGGCTGGTACTGACGCGGACCCGTCCAGGGCGCGGCCCGACGTTCGTCGGAGGCGGGCGAGCGCATGCGGCATCCGTGCCACACTTGAGACATGCCGCGCTCGAACCGTTCCCATGGTCGCGCCGCCAAGGCTCGCGAACCGCACCCCGAACTGGACGTCGACCGGTTGAGCGCCGGTTGGCGGCGCACCGAGTCTCGCAACGGCCGTGAATGGAACGTGCAGCCCGTCTCCGAGGTTCAGGCGGTGAAACGCTATGTGTGCCCGGGCTGCGGGCTCGACGTGGAACCCGGGGTAGCCCACCTCGTCATCTGGCGCGCCGATGGCGTGCTCGGCGACGCGGCGGACCTCGCGAGCCGCAGGCACTGGCACCAGCACTGTTGGAGGATCGGAACCAGATGAGCACTCCCGAATCGACGCCGTTCGAGATCCGCGCATCGGTCGAACTGCCCGCGATCCGTGAAGAGGTGCGACTGCACACCGCAGACGGCCTCACCCTCGTCGGCGAACTCGCGACCCCGGTCGGCGTTGCACCCGTCGCGACGCTCGTCACGCTGCATCCGCTGCCGACCGCGGGCGGGTTCATGGACTCGCACATCATCCGCAAGGCGGCCGCCCGTCTTCCGGCCCTCGCTGATCTCGCGGTACTCCGGTTCAACACCCGCGGCACGACCTCGCCGCGCGGCACGAGCGACGGCTCGTTCGGCGAGGGGGTCGCTGAACGAGAAGACGTCGCGGCTGCCATGGCCTTCGTCGCGCAGCGCGGGCTTCCGGACCCGTGGCTGGTGGGGTGGTCGTTCGGCACCGAACTCGCGCTCAAGTACGGACTCGAGCACGACATCGCAGGCGCCGTGCTGCTCTCCCCGCCGCTGCACCGCACCTCGGTCGAAGAGCTGCGCCGTTGGAACGACGTCAGCGTGCCGGTCATCGCCGTGATCCCCGAGTTCGACGACTACCTGCGACCGGATGCCGCGGCGGAGCGCTTCGCGGTGACCCCGCGCATCGCCCGCGTCGACGTCGAGGGCGGACGCCACCTCTGGGTGGGGGAGACCCAGACCCGGCGCGTGCTCGACGAGATCGTGGCCGCGGTGAACCCGTCGGCGCTGCCGCTGCCGACGACGTGGCCTCCGGCATCCCAGGGGCACGCCTGAGCCTGCGCCCGCGGGGCGTGAGCACGCCCTGTCAGACGTTCGCTCGCGCCCTCAGAGCTCGTTCTGGCGCGGGATCACGACCTGCTTGATGATGAGCAGGAACGACGCGGCGACGGGGATCGCCACGAGGGCGCCGAGCAGGCCGAGCAGGGTTCCGCCGGCCAGCGCCGCGATCACTACGAGCGCGCCGGGCACCCGCACCGCGCGGTTCATGATGCGGGGGCTGAGCACGTATGCCTCCACCTGCATGTAGACCAGGTAGTAGATCGCCGCGACGAGCGCGGTCAGCGGCGAACCCAGGCCCGGAATGAGGCAGACGAGCACGATCACGATGGAGGCCGTCAACGTGCCCACCAGGGGTACGAGTGAGAAGACGAACGCCAGGAACGCGAGCACGGCGGGGAACGGCGCCTGGATGATCGAGAGGAAGATGAAGCTCAGTACGCCGTTGCATGCGGCGAGCCCCGCTTGCCCGAGCACGTAGCGGCCCACCGACTGCGTGATCTGCTCGGTGAGGTCGGCGAAGCGGGCCCGACGCGATGCGGGTACGAGCTGGTACGCCGTGCGCTTCATCGCGCTCAGCGAAGCCGAGAAGTACAGGGTCAGGATGAAGACGATCACGACGGCGAAGATGCCGGCGCCGAGCGCGAACGCGACCTGGAGCACGCCGCCCGCCAGCTCGCTCAACTTCTCGGGATTCGTGAAGAAGTCGGTGATGGCCTCGGTGACCTGGCGGGTGATGTCGACGATCGGCACCTGGGGGAACTGCTTGGAGAGCTCTTCGACCCAATCGGTCGACTGCACGCGCGTCGCGATCGCCGGGATCTCCTCGACGAGCTGGCCGACCTGATCTGCGACGATCGGCACGACCGCCAGCACGAGGGCGGCGACCAGGAGCCCGACGCCCGTCATGACGATGAGGATCGACGCCCAACGCGGAAGCCCCCGGCGCTCGAGCCAGCTGATGGCGGGCTCGAGGCCGAGGGCCAGGAAGAGTGCGGCGCCGACGTAGGTCAGCACGGTCGACAGGCTCGCGATCGCCGAGAGGATCAGGATGCCGACGCCGACGCCGAGCGTGCCGACGAGGCCGATTCGGAACGCGTTCTGGATCTTCATCGAGCCTCGCCGACCGGGCTAGCCGCGGCTCGCCGCAGCGACCTGCTCGGCCTGCGTGAGCACGCCGCGCAGGCTCTCGAAGTAGCCCGCGACCGCGTCGCGCTCGATCTTGATCTGCGACAGGCGGTCCTCGGCATCTGCCACGAGCGCGCGCGTGCGCTCCTCGGCGTCGGCGATGAGCTTGCGTGCCTGCGTGTGGGCGTCGGCGATGCGCTCGCGCGCCTCGTCGTCGGCCTTGTCGCGCAGCTTCGCGATGTCACCGCGCACGTCGGTCTCGAGACGGTCGGCCTCGGCGCGGCTCTCGGCGGTGCGGGCGGTCGCCTCGGCGAGCTCGGCGTTGGCGTCCTCGAGGAACTTCTGCGTCTGCGCGGTGGCCTCCTGGTGGCTGGCGAGCAGCTCCTGCTCGGCCTCGTCGCGCTTCGTGGCGAGCTCCGCCTCGAGGTCGAGGTGCGCCTTCTCGATCTCACGACGCATGCGGTTCACCTCGTGCGTGGTCTTCTTGCGCATCGACGTCAGCTGGTTGTCGAGGTCGATGCGGGACTGCTCGGACTCGGCGTCGAAGTCGGCGCGTGCCTGCTCCTGCTCGAGGGTGAGGTCGGCCCGCATCTGCTCGAGGTCGGCGGCGTGCTTCGCGCGGAGGCGGTCGAGCTCGCTCTGGAGCTTCACGCGTGCGATCTCGGCCTCGCGCTCGATATCGACGGTCGCCTGCTTGCGCTGCTGCGCGACCTCGGCGCGGCTCGCGTCGAGCTCGCGGTCGAGGTCGGTGCGGGCCTGCTCGAGTTCGTGCACGAGCGCGGCGCGGCGCTCGGTGATCTCGGCCTCGAGCGCGGCACGCGCGTCGGCGCTGTCGCGGTCGAGGTCGAGGCGCGCCTGCTCGGTCTCGGAGGCGAGGTCGATGCGGGCCTGCTCGGTCTCCTTCGCGAGCTCCGCGCGGGCGCGGTCGAGCTCGATCGCCACCTCGGCGCGGGTCTGCTCGGTCTCCTGCGTCAGTCCGGCGGCCGTGGCACGGGCCTCGGAGGCCTCGTCGTTGGCCGAGACGAGGATCTCGGAGGCCTTGCGCTCGGCTGCGGCCACGGCTGCGGCTGCGTCGCGCTTGCCGCTGGAACGCAGGTCGGCAGCCTCGGTGGCCACTGCGCCGCGGATGGCTGCGGCATCCCGAGCGGCGTCGTTGCGGAGCTGCTCGCTGGACTCGTGCGCGCGGGAGACCATGTCGTCGGCCTCGGCGCGGGCGTTCTCGAGCAGGCGGGCCGCCTGGGCGCGGGCCTCGGCGAGCGTGCGCTCGGCGAGCTCGTTCGCGTCGGAACGGAGGAGGTGCACCTCGTCATCGGCCGCGCGACGCAGCTTCTCGGCGTCGATGTCGGCCTGGGCGATCAGGCGGGTGGACTGCTCCTCTGCGACGCGGAGCGTGTTCTCGAGCTTGGTGCCGAGACCCGAGAAGGTCGGGCTGCCGACCTCTTCGAGCTCTGCGCTCAGCTCTTCGATGCGGGCGAGCAGCCGCTTGTTCTCTTTCGCCTGCTCGGTCAGCTGGTTGTTCGCGGTGATGACGTCACGGCGAAGTCCGTTGATGGACTTGTCGACTTCGTCTTTGTCATATCCACGGAATACCTGCGTGAACTCGGTCTCTTCGACGGCCAATTCTTCCTCCGGGCTCTGTCCCGCGTTCGTGGGGGCTCGTGCGGGATCACATGATTCTACGGGTGCGCGGGAGCCCGTCGGGCACGAGTTGCTCCGAGATCGCTCCGAGTGACGATCGGTCGCGGCGGAGGCGACTCACAGGCGGATCCCGGTAGGGTTGGATGTCTTTGTTCAATGCCGCCACAGGCGGTACCGGAGGTAACGTGCGATTCGTCTTCGCCATTCTGGCTTTCGCCGCAGCCGCCGTGATGATCGGATTCGGCATCGCGCAGCGCACGGTGTTCCTCGAACCCGACCGCGTCTCGCTGTCGTCGAGCATCGAGTCGGATGCCGCATACGTCGTCGTCGAGCCGGGGGCCCTCGCAGCGCACCCGGGCAAGCAGACCCTGACCGCGGCGGGCACCGACACCGTGTTCCTGGCATACGGACGTCTCGACGACATCGAGTCCTGGATCGGCGAAGCGCCGTACGTCGCGATCACCCACGACGCCGAGGCCGACGAACTGGTCGCCACCGATTCGCGCGACGCGGCGAGCGGCACCGATGACGGCACGGGTGAGGACGGCACGGGTGACGACGGCGCGGCCGAGGAGGGCGAAGAGGCGACCTCGCGTCCGTCGCCGACCACGACGCCCACTCCGACTCCGGAGCCGACCGGTACCGCCGACGCGGAGGCCGGCACCGATGCCGCAGCCGGCGGCGCGCTCGAACCCGTTCCGGCGAACTCCCCGGTCGGCTCCGACCTCTGGCTCGACGAACTCTCGGGCGAGCAGTCCGTGACGACGACCATCGATGTGCCCGACGACATCGCGGTGCTGATCGCATCGGACGGCACGAACCCCGCGCCCTCGCGACTCACGCTCACCTGGCCGCTCGACAACGCGACGCCGTGGGCCGGCCCGCTGCTGCTCGGCGGCGGCCTGCTGTTCCTCGTGGGCGTCGCCCTCGTGATCTCGGGCTTCGTGCACCACCGCCGTTCTCGCGGACCGCGTCGCAACCTGCCGAAGGGCCGTGCGGGCAGCGGTCCGAAGCCCGCTGAGCTGCGCCGGGGACCGATCGGCGGCGGACGGCGCTCGATCGGGCGATCCAAGCGCGTCGCGATCATCCCCGTGCTGCTGCTGCCGGCGCTCGCGCTGACGGCGTGCTCGCCCGACTACTGGCCGAGCTTCGACCAACCGCCGGCCACGACGGCGCCCGCGACCACGGCCCCTCCGGTCGAGCCGGTCTCGACCGACGCGCCCGACGGCGAGGAGCCCGCGACCGATCCGCTGGTGCCCGCGGTCACGGTGCCGCAGATGGAGCGCATCATGGCGCGCGTCGCCGAGAGCGCTGCGGCCGCCGACGAGGCGCTCGACGGCGACCTCGCCGCGGATCGCTTCATCGGCCCCGCGCTCGAGGCCCGTCGCGCGAACTACGCGATCCGGAAGACCCTGCCCGATCAGGCCGGCCCCGTTCCCGTGCCCGCCACGACTCCGACGCTGATCCTCCCGCAGCAGGTCGCCGGCTGGCCCGCGACCGGACGCACCGTGCTCGTGATCGAGAAGGCCTCCGACGACCCGACCGTCGCGCCGACCGCCCTGTACCTGCAGCAGGCCTCGCCCCGCGAGAACTACAAGGTCGTCTACGCGATGTCCCTCGCCCCAGACGCCGACGTGCCCGAGGTCGCCCCGGCGAGCATCGGCGCGCCGCTCATCTCGCCCGAGTTCAAGGGACTCGTGATGCAGCCCGACCAGGTGAGCGCTGCGTACGCCGACGTGCTGCTCAAGGGCGATGACTCCCAGTGGGCGGCGATGTTCGATCCCGAGGGCGACCTGCTGCGCGAGCAGCTCGGCGTCGCGGGGCAGAAGGTGATCCGCGACGACCTGCATGCGACCTCGCCGACCGCCGACATCGCGTTCTCGAACGGCGTGGGCGACGGCCCGACGATCGCGCTCGCGACGAACGACTCCGGCGCACTCGTCACGGCGTCGATCGAGCAGACCGAGAAGGTGACGCCGAACGACGGCGGCACGATCGGCTTCCAGGAGGGGGCGCCCGGCGCCGCGCTGTCCGGCTTCACGGGCAAGAGCGCGAAGGGCGTTCAGCGCATCATCGGCATCCAGATGGTGTTCTACGTTCCGGCCGTCGGCTCGGACGAGAAGATCCGGCTCCTCGGGTGGTCCGAGGGACTCATCGGCGCATCGGAGGTACCGTGACCGACCCCACTCCCCACGCAGCGCTCCGCGGAGCGGTCGACCTCTCGTCGCTCGTGCAGCGATCGCAGCAGCCGGCAGGTGCCGCCCCCGCGGCCGCGCCCGACGGTCGGGTCGTGTTCGCGACCGACGACCAGGGCTTCGCAGCGGCGCTCGAGCTCTCGCGCACCGTTCCGGTCGTCGTCGCGGTCTGGGGTTCGTGGAGCGAGCCCTCGGTCGAACTCGTCGCGTCGCTCGAACGCCTGGTGCGCGCCCGCGAGGGTCGACTCGTGCTCGCGACGGCCGATGCCGATCGCAGCCCGCAACTCGTGCAGGCGTTCCAGGTGCAGTCCGTTCCGACGGTCGTCGCCGTGGTCGCCGGGCAGCCGGTGCCGCTCTTCGCCGGCATCCAGCCCGACGAGGTCATCGAGCAGGTCTTCGACCAGCTCCTCGAACTGGCCTCGCAGCACGGGGTGACCGGCACGGTCGAGGCGACGGACGGCGCGGGCGACCCCGATGCCGCGCCGCAGGCACCCGAGGAGCCGCCGCTGCCGCCCCTGCACCAGGAGGCCTACGAGGCGATCGAGGGCGGAGACTTCGCTGCGGCTGCGGCCGCGTACAAGAAGGCGATCGCCCAGGACCCCCGCGACCAGATGGCCGTGGCGGGGCTCGCACAGGCGAACCTGCTCGGTCGGCTGAACGGCAAGACGCTCGAGGCGATCCGCAACGCCGCCGCTTCGAACCCCGAAGACCTGTCGGCCCAGCTCGACGTGGCCGACCTCGATCTCTCGGGCGGACACGTCGACGACGCGTTCGACCGCCTGCTGAGCGTGTTCCCGAAGCTCGACGCCGACCAGAAGAAGCTCGTGCGCGAGCGCCTGGTGGAGCTCTTCGAGGTCGTCGGCACCGAGGACCCGCGGGTCGCCGTGGCCCGGCGACGCCTCACGAACCTGCTCTTCTGAGCCGTTCCGGATGTCGCAGGCTCGCCCTTCGTGACTCGGGCCCCGCCGTGAGGCGGGGCCCGAGTCGTCTGCGCGCGTTCAGTCCAGCGTGAACCAGACGGCGCCGAGCGGCGGAAGCGTGAACTCGGCCGACGCCGGCCGCCCAGCCCACGGCGTCGCCGTCGCGTCGACCCCGCCGAGGTTGCCGACGCCGGATCCGCCCCACTGCGCGGCATCCGAGTTCAGGATCTCGCGCCAGCGGCCGGTGATCGGGAGCCCGAAGCGGACGCGTTCGTGCGGCACGCCCGAGAAGTTGACGATGCACAGCAGCGGGCGGCGTTCGCGGTCGTAGCGCAGGAACGCGACGACGTTCTGCTGGGCCGCTCCGCCCTCGATCCACTCGAAGCCTGCGGCCTCGTCGTCGAGCTGCCAGAGCGCGGCCTGCTCGCGGTATGCGCGGTTGAGCGCGCCGACGAACTCGGCGAGCTGCTTGTGGCTGGGCTGCTCGAGGATCCACCAGTCGAGCCCGCGCTCCTCGCTCCACTCGGAGAGCTGGCCGAACTCCTGACCCATGAAGAGCAGCTGCTTGCCGGGATGGGCCCACATGAACGAGAGGTAGGCGCGCACGTTCGCGAGCTGCTGCCAGTGGTCGCCGGGCATCTTGCGGATGAGCGAGCCCTTGCCGTGCACGACCTCGTCGTGGCTGATCGGCAGCACGAAGTGCTCGCTGAACGCGTAGAGGAACGAGAAGGTGAGGTCGTGGTGGTGGTGCGACCGGTACATCGGGTCCTTCGAGATGTACTGCAGCGTGTCGTGCATCCACCCCATGTTCCACTTGTAGCCGAACCCGAGGCCGCCGTTCGAGGTCGCGGCGGTGACTCCTGGGAACGAGGTGGACTCCTCGGCGATCATGACGATGCCGGGATTGCGCTTGTAGGCGGTGGCGCTCGCCTCCTGGAGGAATCCGATGGCCTCGAGGTGCTCGCGACCGCCGTGGATGTTCGGCTCCCATTCGCCGTCGGCGCGCGAGTAGTCGAGGTAGATCATCGATGCCACGGCGTCGACCCTGAGGCCGTCGACGTGCATCTCCTCGAACCAGAACAGGGCGTTCGCGACGAGGAAGTTGCGCACGCGCGGGTTGCCGTAGTCGAAGACGTACGTGCCCCAGTCCTTCTGCTCGCCCTTGCGCGGGTCGGGGTGCTCGTAGAGCGCCTCGCCGTCGAAGCGCGCGAGCGCCCAGCCGTCTTTGGGGAAGTGGCCGGGAACCCAGTCCATGATGACGCCGTACCCGGCCTGATGCAGGCGGTCGATGAGGTACTTGAGGTCGTCTGGGCTTCCGAATCGGCTGGTCACGGCGTAGTAGCCGGTGACCTGATACCCCCACGATCCGCCGAACGGATGCTCCGCGAGGGGCATGAACTCGACGTGCGTGTAGCCCAGCCAGCCCAGGTACTCGATGAGCTCGTCGGCGACGTCGCGGTAGGAGCGGCCGGGCCGCCACGAGCCGAGGTGCATCTCGTAGATGCTCATCGGGCGTTCGTGCGCGTTGGTGCGGGCGCGCTCGGCGATCCAGTCGGCGTCGTCCCACTCGTGCGTGGAGACCTCGACGATCGAGCCGGTCGCCGGTGAGACCTCGGCCTGACGGGCCATCGGGTCGGCCTTCATGATCCACTCGCCCGAGGCGGTGAGGATCTCGAACTTGTAGGTCGCGCCCGGCTCGACATCGGGGACGAACAGCTCCCAGACCCCGGACGAGCCCATGCTGCGCATGGTGTGCGACGTGCCGTCCCACCGGTTGAACCCGCCCACGACGCGGACCGCACGGGCGCGCGGCGCCCACACGGTGAACGACGTGCCCTCGACCGGCGCCGCCACGCCCCAGTGGGAGCGTCGATGGGCGCCGAGCACGCGCCAGAGCTCCTCGTGCCGGCCTTCGCCGATGAGGTGCAGGTCGAGCTCGCCGATGCTCGGCACGAACCGGTAGGGCTCGTCGCTCGTCCACTCGTCGTCGCCGTAGGTCGCTCGGATCAGGTAGTCGCGCGGCGTGGCATCGGCGACGCCGGCCCACACCCCGTGCCCGATGTGCTGCAGGGGGAGCGGGGGCGAGTCCGCGAAGAGCGCCTCGACCGTGTCGGCGAGCGGGCGGCGCGTGCGGATCACGGTGGCTGCGGCATCCGCTCGCCCGTCGCCCGCCGCACCCGTGACGATCGGATGCTGCCCGAGCACCGAGTGCGGGTCGGCGTGACGGCCCTCGGCGACCGCCGTCAGCACGTCGTCGGGGACCGTGGGGCCGGCCGCCGGCATCCGGTCAGACATGCGCGCCTCGCACGACGTGCAGCACGTGCGCGGGCCGTGTGAACGCGTCGAGGCGCACGTAGTTCGAGTGGCCCCACTCCCAGCGATGCCCGGTGACCAGGTCTTCGACGGCGAATCGCGCGCCCGGCGCGATGCCGATGGACTCGAGATCGAGGTGCACGGTGGTCTCCCTCACGGAATGCGGGTCCACGTTCGCGATGACGATGATCGTGTCGTCGACGCCGTCGGGGGTGAATCGGCCCTCGAGATGCTTCGAGTAGACGAGCACGGCGTCGTCGTCGCTGGTGTGGAACCTGATGTTGCGCAGCTGCCCGAGCGCGGGGTGAGCGGAGCGGATGCCGTTCAGGATGCCGAGATACAGGCCGAGCGAGCGGCCCTCGGCCTCGGCCGCGGCGAAGTCGCGGGGCTTGTACTCGAACTTCTCGTTGTCGATCGCCTCTTCGGCGCCGGGACGCGCGACGGACTCGAAGAGCTCGAAGCCCGAGTAGACGCCCCAGTTCGGCGCGGCGGTCGCGGCGATCGTCGCGCGCACCGTGAACGCGGCCGGGCCGCCGAACTGCAGGTACTCGGTGAGGATGTCGGGCGTGTTCACGAACAGGTTGGGCCGCATGAAGTCGGCGGTCTGCTGCGAGACGCTGGTGAGGAACTCCTCGAGCTCCTCTTTCGTGTTGCGCCAGGTGAAGTACGAGTAGGACTGCTGGAAGCCCGCCATCGCGAGGGCCTGCATCATCGACGGGCGGGTGAACGCCTCGGCGAGGAAGACCACGTCGGGATCGGTCGCGTTGATCTCGCCGATGAGCCGCTCCCAGAAGGCGAGCGGCTTGGTGTGGGGGTTGTCGACGCGGAAGATGCGCACGCCCTGCTTCATCCAGTGCCGCACGATGCGCTCGACCTCGGCGAAGACGCCCTCTGGGTCGAGGTCGAAGTTCACCGGGTAGATGTCCTGGTACTTCTTCGGCGGGTTCTCGGCGAAGCGGATGCTGCCGTCGGGAAGTACCGTGAACCACTCGGGGTGCTCGGTCACCCAGGGGTGGTCGGGCGAGGCCTGCAGCGCGAGGTCGAGCGCGACCTCGATGCCGAGGGCGTTCGCGCGGCGCACGAAGGCGCGGAAGTCGGCGAGCGTGCCGAGATCGGGATGCACGGCGTCGTGCCCGCCCATGGTGCCGTCGGCCAGCGGGCCGCCGATGGCCCATGGCGAACCCGGGTCGCCGGGTGCCGGGTCGAGCGTGTTGTTGGGCCCCTTGCGGTTCGTCACGCCGATGGGGTGGATCGGCGGCAGGTAGAGCACGTCGAACCCCATGGCCGCGACGCCGTCGAGGCGCTTCACCGCCGAACGGAACGTGCCCGACTTCCAGGTGCCGTTCTTCAGCCGCCGCGCACCCTCGGACCGGGGGAAGAACTCGTACCACGACCCGACGCCCGCGCGACGGCGCTCGACGAGGATCGCGTGCTCGTCGGAGTCGCTGCTGAGCTCGGCGAGCGGTCGGGTGACGAACTCGCCGAGCGCGGGGTCGTCGACGAGCTCCCGACGGCCGGCGACGGATGCCGCGGGGTCGCGCAGCTTCGCCGCGATCGCCGTCAGGCGCCTGCGGGCGGCCGCGGGCCGCGACTTGTCGGCGACCGCGCGGTCGAGCAGCCTCGCGCCGATCTCGAACATGAGCTCGACGTCGACTCCGGCGTCGATCTTCAGCGCGGCGTCGTGCCGCCAGGTGCCGATCTCGTCGTCGAAGCCCGTGACGTGCCAGTGCCATTCGCCGATCTCGTCGAGCAGGACGCTCGCCTCCCACCGGTCGGTGCCGGGCGCCGTCAGCGACATGCGCTCGCGGCGCACCAGCCCGGACGGGGCGGTGAGCACGAGCATTGCTCCGACCTGATCGTGCCCCTCGCGGAACACGTTCGCCCGGAACGGCACCACTTCGCCGTCGAAGGCCTTCGGATGCCAACGGGGGTCGGGCACGGCGGGGGAGAGCCGGGTGACGGGGATGCGACCGGCGCGAACGGATCGGGTGCTCACGTGAACGACCGTAGCGCGGAATGCCTCGCCGGGGCGTGCCGACGTTCACACATTCGACATGCACGGCACGTAGGTTGGTGCCGTGAAGCCGATTCGCAAGTTCACCGTCCGCGCCGTCGTCCCTGCCCCGCTCTCGGCACTCGAGGAGCTCGCCGCCAACCTCCGCTGGTCGTGGCACGAACCGACCCGGCGATTGTTCGAGGCCATCGATCCCGAACTGTGGCGCGCCTCGAACCGCGACCCCGTGACACTCCTCGGCGAGGTCGCGCCCGAACGGCTCGCGGCGCTCGCCGGCGACGGAGGATTCGTCGACTGGGCCGAGCGCGAACGCGCGGGGCTCCGCGCGTACCTCGACGAGCCGCGCTGGTTCCAGTCGCTCGGCGCCGAGGTGCCCCGCACCATCGCGTATTTCTCGCCCGAGTTCGGCATCACGGCGGCGCTGCCGCAGTACTCCGGCGGACTCGGCATCCTCGCAGGCGACCACCTGAAGGCCGCCTCCGACCTGGGCGTGCCGCTCATCGGCGTCGGCCTGTTCTACAAGGCGGGCTACTTCTCGCAGTCGATCACCGACGACGGCTGGCAGCAGGAGCGCTACCCGGTGCTGGACCCCGACGGGCTGCCGCTGTCACTGCTGCGGCATCCCGACGGATCGCCCGTGCAGGTCACGCTCGCGCTGCCGGACGACGGCTCGCTGCACGCGCGCGTCTGGACGGCCGCCGTCGGACGCATCCCGCTGCTGATGCTCGACACCGACATCCCGGCGAACACCGATGCGCTGCGGTCGGTCACCGACCGTCTCTACGGGGGCGGCGGCGAACACCGCCTGCTGCAGGAGCTCCTGCTCGGCGTCGGCGGAGCGCGGGCGGTCAAGGCCTACACCGAGCTCACCTCACGGCCCGCGCCCGACGTGTTCCACATGAACGAGGGGCACGCCGGGTTCCTCGGCCTCGAGCGCATCTCGACGCTCATCGGCGAGGGGCTCTCGTTCGCCGAGGCGCTGCAGCTCGTGCGCGCGGGCACCGTGTTCACGACGCACACCCCCGTTCCCGCGGGCATCGACCGCTTCGACCGCGGGCTCGTGGAGCGCTACCTCACCTCGTCGCTGCTGCCCGGCGTCGAGCTCGCCGACGCGCTCGCTCTGGGGGTCGAGCCCGGCGCGGACCCGGCCACGAGTGCGTTCAACATGGCCGTCATGGGGCTGCGGCTCGCCCAGCACGCGAACGGCGTGTCGAAGCTGCACGGCGAGGTGAGCCGGCGCATGTTCGGCGACCTGTGGCCCGGTTTCGACAGTGACGAGGTGCCCATCACGTCGATCACGAACGGCGTGCACGCGCCGACGTGGACCGATCCGGCGCTCGTCGCGCTCGCCGAGTCCAACCTCGGCACCGGCGACACCGAGCACGCCGACTGGCGGAGCGAGGCGGTCTCCGACGCCGAGTTCTGGGGCGTCAAGCGGGGCATGCGACTGCAGTTGGTCGAAGACGCGAGGCGCCGCCTCGCTGCGGCGTGGAGCGAGCAGCACGCCGGCGCCCAGCCGCCGAAGTGGGTGCGACAGGTGCTCGACCCCGACACGCTTACGGTCGGGTTCGCGCGTCGCGTGCCCACCTACAAGCGCCTCACGCTCATGCTGCAGGATCCCGAGCGGCTGAAGGCCATCCTCACGAACCCCGAGCGCCCCGTGCAGTTCGTGATCGCGGGCAAGTCCCACCCCGCCGACGACGAGGGCAAGCGGCTCATCCAGAAGCTCGTGCAGTTCGCCGCGCAGCCCGAGCTCCGCGAGCGCATCGTGTTCCTGCCCGACTACGACATGGGCATGGCCGAACTGCTGTACCCCGGTTGCGACGTGTGGCTGAACAACCCGCTCCGCCCGCTCGAGGCGTGCGGCACGTCGGGCATGAAGGCCGCCATGAACGGCGCGCTCAACCTCTCGATCCTCGACGGCTGGTGGGCCGAATACGAGGGGGAGGACTACGGCTGGGTCATCCCGTCGGCGGATGCCGCCGGCGACGCCGGCGAACGCGACGCTCTCGAGGCGGCCTCGCTCTACGAGCTGCTCGAGCACCGCGTCGCGACCCGGTACTACGAGCGCAACCACGACGGCGTCCCCGAGGAGTGGGTGCGCCGCGTGCGGACGACGCTCGACACGCTCGCACCCGAGCTCGGTGCCGATCGCATGGTCAAGCAGTACGTCGAGGAGTTGTACCGTCCGGCCGCCGAGCAGGCCGAGCGCGTCGCCGCCGACAACGACCGCGGCGCCAAGGACCTCGCGGCGTACCTCGAGCGCGTCCGGGCCGCCTGGCCGAGCGTGCGGGTCGGGCATGTGGAGTCGGGCGGCGTCGACGCGCCGCACGTGGGAGACGAACTGCAGCTGCGCGCGCACGTCGATCTCGGCGGGCTCTCCGCTGACGACGTGACGGTCGAGGCCGTGCACGGTCGCAGCAGGTCCGACGAGCGCATCGAACACGCGCAGCGCACGCCGTTGGCGCCCGCGATCACGGGCACGGATGCCGGCGCCGCCGTCGGGGGTCCGCAGCTGTACACGGGCACGATCGTGCTCGATCGCGCCGGCTCCTTCGGCTACACGGTGCGCGTCGTTCCGCGGCACGCGCTGCTCGTCTCCCCGGCGGAACTGGGGCTCGTCGCCCTCGCCGACTGAGGCGTGCGCCGTCCGGCCTGCGAGCGCAGGCCGGACGAACCCGGTCAGCGGGCTCTGGCGATGGGCGCGTAGGCGGCCGAGGTGATCGCGACGAGGTCGTCGGGCGCGAGCTCGAGGTCGAGTCCCCGGCGACCGCCCGACACGTAGACCGTCTCGCAGACGATCGCGGACTCGTCGAGCACGGTGGGCAGCGGCGTCTTCTGGCCGATGGGGCTGATGCCGCCGACGACGTAGCCGGTCTTGCGCTCGGCGACGGCCGGATCGGCCATCTCGGCCCGCTTGCCGCCGAGGGCCTGCGCGAGCGCCTTGAGGTCGAGTTGCATCGCGACGGGCACGATCGCGACGGCGAGGGAACCGTCGACCGAGGCGAGCAGGGTCTTGAACACGCGCTCGGGGTCGAGTCCGAGCTTCTCGGCGGCCTCGAGGCCGTAGGCGGCGGCACGCGGAT
The DNA here is from genome assembly GCF_900113185.1 of Agromyces sp. CF514. Classification (NCBI taxonomy): domain Bacteria; kingdom Bacillati; phylum Actinomycetota; class Actinomycetes; order Micrococcales; family Microbacteriaceae; genus Agromyces; species Agromyces sp. CF514. Next base: position 2,194,990 of record NZ_FOZD01000001.1, read on the forward strand.
CGTGCTCGTAGGCGTGCACTCGGAAGTCGACGCCCGCCCGGGTCAACGCGAGGGTCGCGGGCGTGCCGGCCGCGGCATCCGCTCGCCTGGCCATCAGCCGGCGGTCCGAGCGTCGCCGACCGGGTCGTCGGAGGCCGGGGGATCGATGACGGACATCGCATCGGATGCCGCGCTCGACGCCTCGCCGAGCGCCCGGTAGAGCAGCATCGCCTGCGGGGGCACCGCGATGCGCTCGCCCGGCAGGTGCTCGCTCGCCTCGGTCACCGGGTGCTCGTCGTTGGAGTCCCAGAGCAGCATGTAGCCCGTGACGCCGTCGTGCTCGGGCAGCACGACCTCGGTGGGCGTCTCGTGCGCGTGCACGACGAGCAGGATGCGGTTGAACGCCTCGACCTCGGGCGTCGACGCCGCGAGGTACTGCAGCGTGCGCTCGGCCGGGTCGTTCCAGTCGTCGATCGTCATGGTCTCGCCGTCGGCGTTGTACCAGTCCATCTGCGACGCGCTCGGCGTGGTCTCGCCGAACACGCCGAAACGCACGGGCCTGATCGCCGGGTTGTCGCGACGCAGGGCCACGAGCCGGCGGGTCGTGGCCTCGAGGCCCGCATCGCGTTCGTCGGCGCTCCACGAGAGCCAGGTGAGGTCGGAGTCCTGGCAGTACGCGTTGTTGTTGCCCCGCTGCGAACGCCCGTACTCGTCGCCGGCAGTGAGCATCGGCACGCCCGCCGAGAGCAGCAGCGTTCCGAGCAGGTTCCGGATGCTGCGCCGACGCGCCGCGAGCACCTCGACGTCGTCGGTCTCGCCCTCGACTCCGTGGTTGTAGGAGTTGTTGCCGTCGGTGCCGTCGCGGTTCTGCTCGCCGTTGCCCAGGTTGTGCTTGACGTCGTAGGCCGTGAGGTCGGCGAGCGTGAAGCCGTCGTGCGCGGTGATGAAGTTGAGGCTCGCGAGCGGGCCCCGTTCGAGGCTGAACGTGTTCGACGACCCGGCCAGGCGTGTCGCGAAGCGGCCGATGCCGCTGCCCGCGTCGCCCGTCTGCCGTTCGCGGCGCAGGTCGCCGAGCCAGAAATCGCGCATGCGGTCGCGGTAGCGGTCGTTCCACTCGACGAAGCCGCGCGGGAAGTTGCCGGTCTGCCAGCCGCCGGGGCCGACGTCCCACGGCTCGGCGATGAGCTTCGTCGCCCCGATGACCGGGTCGGCGAGCATCGCCTGCAGCAGCGGGTGATCCGGCGTGTAGGCGCCGTGGTCGTCCCGGCCGAGCGTGGCTGCGAGGTCGAGACGGAACCCGTCGACCTGGAGTTCGTCTGCGAAGTGCCGGAGCGAGTCGAGCACGAGACGCTGCGGCTCGGTGCGTCCGAAGTCGAGCGTGTTGCCGCACCCGGTCGTGTCGACGTACCGGCCGTGCGCGTCGTGGCGGTAGTACGCGGCGTTGTCGATGCCGCGGAACGAGTACGTCGGGCCCTGCCGACCCTCTTCGGCGGTGTGGTTGTAGACGACGTCGAGCACGACCTCGAGGCCGGCGGCGTGCAGGCTCCGCACCATCTCGGCGAACTCGCGGCGCACGGCTCCCGCGCCCTGCGCGCGGGCGGCCGCGGTCGCGTACGGCGCGTGGGGGGCGAAGAACGCGAGCGTGTTGTAGCCCCAGTAGTTCGTGCGGCCCTGGCGCTTCAGACGGTGCTCCGACAGGAACGCGTGCACGGGCAGCAGTTCGACGGTGGTCACGCCGAGCCCGGTCAGGTACTCGAGCGAGGCGTCGTGGGCGAGGCCCGCGTACGTTCCGCGAAGCGTCTCGGGCACGGCCGGATTCAGCTTGGAGAACCCGCGCACGTGGGCCTCGTAGACGACCGTGTGGTCGAGCGGCACCCGCGGCTTGGCCGTGCCCGCCCAGTCGAAGGCGTCCGCATCGGCGCCTCCGCCCGTGCCGCCGACCAGCGGATCGAGGGCGACGCCGTGCCATGACCCTCCGCCGACCGCGGCGAGTCCGCGCGCGTACGGGTCGAGGAGCGTCTGCGCGGGGTTGAAGGCGTGCTCCACCCCGGTGGGGCCGTCGACGCGGAATCCGTACCTGGCACCGTGCACGAGCGCCGCAGAGGACCCCTGCCACACGCCGTGGTCGTCGCGCGCGAGTTCGACGCGGTCGGTCGCCCACCCGGCGTCGGCGCGATCGAAGACCTCGAGCTCGACCGAGGTCGCGTTCGCCGACCAGACGCGGACCGTGCCGCCGTCGGGGCCGGTGCGCACACCGAGGTCGTGCAGGGGATCGCTCTCAGACATGCGATCTAGAGTAGGACCACGAACTGGTTGGAGGGCGCATGCCGGTCTATCTCGACCACGCGGCGACCACGCCGGTACGGCCGGAGGCGATCGAGGCGATGGTCGACGCGATGCGCCTCGTCGGCAATCCCGCGTCCATCCACAGCGCCGGGCAGCAGGCCAAGCGCGTGCTCGAGGAGAGCCGCGAGCGCATCGCCGCGACCCTCGGCGTCGACGGCATCGAGGTTGTCTTCACCGGCAACGGCACCGAGGCCGTGAACCTCGCGATCAAGGGACTCTGGTGGAGCCGGCAGACGGATGCCTCGCGCCCGCGCCTCATCGTCCCGGCCGGGGAGCACCACGCCACCGTCGACACGGTCGAGTGGCTGGCGACCCACGAGGGCGCCGTGATCGACGAGGTGCCGCTCGACGCGATCGGGCGACTTCGGCTCGACGTGCTCGAGGCGCTGCTCGCCGAGCACGCGGCATCCGTCGCCCTCGTCACGATGCTCTGGGCCAACAACGAGGTGGGCACGATCCAGCCGGTCGCCGAGGTCGCGCGCCTGACGGCCGCGGCGGGCGTGCCGCTGCACGTCGACGCCGTGTCGGCGTACGGGCAGGTGCCGATCGACGTGCGGGCGCTGCGTCGCGAAACGAACGCGCCGCGCGGCGCCGGGCTCGTCGCGCTCAGCGTTTCGGCGCACAAGATCGGCGGGCCCACGGGCATCGGCGCGCTCGTGCTCGACCGGTCGGCCGCGCTCGAGCCGCTCATCCACGGCGGCGGGCAGCAGCGCAAGGTGCGGTCGGGCACGCAGGACGTCGCGGCCGCCGCGGGCTTCGCCGCCGCCGCCGAGGCCGTGCAGGCCCACCTCGCCGTCGACGCCGCGCGCATGGCGTCCCTCCGCGACCGGCTCATCGCGGGCGCGCTCGCCGCGGTCGACGGCGTGCACCTCTCGGGCGACCCCGACTCCGAGGGCCGGCTGCCCGGCAACGTGCACCTCTCGTTCGACGGATGCGAGGGCGACTCGCTCCTCTTCCTGCTCGACGCCGCCGGCGTCGCCGTGTCGACCGGGTCGGCGTGTCAGGCCGGCGTGCCCGAGCCCTCGCACGTGCTCATGGCCATGGGGCGCTCCGAGGCGGATGCGCGCGGCGCCCTGCGCATCACGCTCGGCCACGACTCAACCGGTGACGATGTCGACGCGTTCCTCGCAGCCCTGCCCGCCGCGCACGCGCAGGCCGTGAAGGCCGGGCTCGCAGCGCGCGCCACGTCGTTCGACCGCTGACGCCCGCCGAGTCGCTGCGCCGCGAGTCGCTGCGCCTGCGCGCGGCATCCGTTCAGGCGGCCCTGCCTACACTGGAGGGATGAAGGTTCTCGCAGCGATGAGCGGCGGCGTCGACAGCGCCGTCGCAGCCGCGCGCGCCGTCGAGGCGGGCCACGAGGTGGTCGGCGTGCACCTGGCGCTCAGTCGCAACGCCGGCACGCTGCGAACCGGCAGCCGCGGCTGCTGCACCATCGAGGACTCGATGGACGCCCAGCGAGCCGCGAACGTGCTCGGCATCCCGTACTACGTGTGGGACTTCTCGGAGCGGTTCAAGGCCGACGTCGTCGACGACTTCATCGCCGAGTACTCGGCCGGCCGCACGCCGAACCCCTGCATGCGCTGCAATGAGCGCATCAAGTTCTCGGCCCTGCTCGAGAAGGCGCTCGCGCTCGGCTTCGACGCGGTCGCCACGGGGCACTACGCCAAGGTCCTGCCGGGCGAGTCGGGTGCGCTCGAGCTGCACCGTGCGAGTGCGGAGGCGAAGGACCAGTCCTACGTACTGGGCGTACTCACGGCCGAGCAGCTCGCGCACGCGTACTTCCCGCTGGGCAACACCCCGTCGAAGGCGCTCGTGCGCGAGGAGGCCGCGCGTCGCGGGCTCAGCGTCGCGCAGAAGCCCGATTCGTACGACATCTGCTTCATCCCCGACGGCGACACCAAGGGGTGGCTGGCCGACAAGGTCGGCACCGCGACCGGCGACATCGTCGACCGCACCGGCGCCGTCGTGGGCTCGCACGAGGGTGCGCACTCGTTCACCGTCGGCCAGCGCCGCGGCATGCGGCTCGGCACGCCGGCCGCCGACGGCAAGCCGCGCTTCGTGCTCGAGGTGCGTCCGAAGGAGAACACGGTCGTTGTCGGCCCCAAGGAGGCGCTCGCGACGGCGCTCATCGCGGGCTCCCGCTTCACGTGGGCCGGGCTCGCGCCCGCAGACCCGGCCGCGGAGTTCGACTGCGAGGTGCAGATCCGCGCGCACGCCGACCCCGTGCGGGCCGTCGCGCTGGTCGTCACGGATGCCGCGGGCACGGCGGAGCTCGTCGTGACGCCCGAGGTCCCGCTCGACGGCGTCGCCCCCGGCCAGACGGCCGTGATCTACGTCGGCACGCGCGTGCTCGGCCAGTTCACGATCGACCGCACGGTCAGCGCGGTGCCGGTCGGCATCTGAGGTCGCTGCGGCACCGTCGACCGATCGCCCCGCCTGCACGGGCGCCGGTGGAGCATGGCCCGTTCGCGCATGAGATACCCGTTGGCCGCGCGCCGTGTCAAGGCCCCACGACCGATGTCGCACCTCCCCTAGATTGACGTGCACGCCGCCGGACGGCGGCGCATTCCCGAGGAGGACGACGTGACCACCCCCCGAGTTCCCGCAGAACGAAGCGCCACGCACCCCGCACCCGCCGCCGCCGTGATCGACGAGCCCGCGCCCGATGAGCGCGACACCGTCGCGTACCCGGCTCCCGCTCACGGGGCCGGATCCGCCGGCCCCGCCGGCCCCGGCGACTCCGCCACGACGGACGACCGCCCCGCGGCGTCCGATCGGCCCGAGGCGGCCGAGGGCTCAGCCGCCGCCCTCTCGGGCGCCGCCGCCCGCCGCACCGTGGTCGGCCGTCAACGCGAGGCGTTCGGCGGCGTGAAGCTCGGATCCGCCCTGTTCGGCTGGCTGACCGCCACCGGCACCGCGGCGATCCTCACCGGCACCGTGGCCGGGGCGAGCACCGCGCTCGGCATCGACACCGCCGGCCGCGCGGCCGTGCTCACGGGCGTGGCCTCCAGCGACGTCGGCTGGGTCGCGGTCGCGGTGCTGGCCGTCATCCTGCTCGCGTCGTACTGGTGCGGCGGCTACGTCGCCGCGCGCATGGCGCGCTTCAACGGCGCCGTGCAGGGACTCGCCGTGTGGGTGTGGGCGCTGGTGATCGCGATCGTGGTGTCGCTCGTCAGCGTGATCATCGGCAGCCAGGTCGACGTGCTCGCGAACGCCAACCTCTACCCGCGTCTCACCATGAGCGCCGAGGAGTTCACCGTCGCAGGCCTCGTCGTCGCGGCGATCGTGCTCGCGGCGAGCCTCGCCGGCGCCGTGCTCGGCGGAATGGCGGGCACGCGGTACCACCGCCGCGTCGATCGCGCCGGGTTCGTCGAGGAGTCCTGATCCGGTCGACGCCCCCGCACCCCGGCGAGCTCGCGTGACGCGCGAGCTCGCCGGCGCGCCCGGCTCCGACGTCGAGGTGCCCGACGCAGTGGCGGCCTTCGCGGGCGGAGCCGAACCCGTGCCCGTGTGGCGCAACACCGTGGGCGGACTCACCTTCCGCGTGGACCGGTCGGCCGTCGACGGAGGTGCGTGCTTCGTCAAGTGGAACCCGAGCGGCTCGGGGGAGTCGCTCGGCGACGAGGAGCAGCGGCTCTCGTGGCTGCGCGGGCGGTTCCCGGCGCCCGAGGTGTTGGCCTCCGGCCGGGACGAGCGCGGCGAATGGCTCGCGACGGCGGCGATCGACGCCGAGTCCGCCGTGGCGCCGCACTGGACCGAGCGGGCGGATGTCGCGGCACGGGCCGTCGGCGAGGGGCTCCGCCTGCTGCACGGGTCGCTCGACCCTGCGGACTGTCCGTTCGACTGGTCGGTCGGAGCGCGCATCGCGGTGGCCGGGGCATCCGGACTCGTGGTGCCCGAGCGGATGCACCACGCGCCGCCGGTCGACCGTCTCGTCGTCTGCCACGGCGACCCGTGCGCGCCGAACACGCTCGTGGATCGAGCGGGTCGCTTCGCCGGCATCGTCGACGTCGCGCGACTCGGCGTCGCCGACCGGTGGGCCGACCTCGCGGTGGCGAGCTGGAGCCTCGAGTGGAACTACGGCGCCGGGTTCGAGCCCGCCTTCTTCGAGGCGTACGGCATCGCGCCCGACCCCGAGCGGATCGCGTTCTACCGGGCGCTCTGGGACGCGACCTGACCGGATGCCGCGAGCGGGCGCCCGCGGCATCCGATCTGCATCCGACCGCTCGACGGGCTCGTCCGGCTCGTCGGCCCCGTGCCCGTAGTGGTGCTCCCCGCGACGTCGGAGGCCGCTCATAGGATGATCATGTGAGCGAGACCCCGGCTGAGACCGACCTTCCGACCGATTTCGAGACGGCCCGTGCCGAGGCCGAGGCGATCACGGCGCGCATCGAGGCGGCGCGGCTCGCCTACTACGGCGACGGCGACTCCACGCTCTCCGATGCGGAGTACGACGCCGACTTCCACCGCCTCGAGGCGCTTGAGCGCGCGTTCCCCGAGCTCGTCGGGCAGGACAGCCCGACCCAGCAGGTCGGCGCGGCGGTCGCTTCCGCGGGCTTCCCCGAGCACGAGCACGCCGAACGCATGCTGAGCCTCGACAACGTGTTCTCGATCGACGAGTTCCGCGAATGGGCCGCGAAGGCCGAAGCCGCGGCCGGGCGTCCGGTGCACTGGCTCTCGGAGCTGAAGATCGACGGGCTCGCGATCAGCCTCGCCTACCGCGACGGCGTGCTCGAGACCGCGACGACGCGAGGCGACGGTCGCGTCGGCGAGGACATCACCGAGAACGTCGACCTGATCCCGGTCATCCCGCGGCGGTTGTCGGGCGCCGGGTTCCCTCCGTTCTTCGAAGTGCGCGGCGAGGTGTTCCTGCGCACCGTCGACTTCGAGGCGCTCAACGCCAGACAGCACGAACTCCAGGCCGCGTTCGAGACGGAGTGGGTCGCTCGTGGTCGTGACGCCGACGCCATCCCCACGAGGTACGCCGAGTTCGCCAACGCGCGCAACACCGCGGCCGGCAGCCTGCGTCAGCGCCGCGAGAACAAGGGCGAGACCGAGCTCGCCCTCATGCGCGAGCGCCTCGGCCGGCTCTCGCTCTACCTGCACGGCATCGGCGCATGGGCGCATCCCGAGGCGACCGCGCAGTCCGAGATCTACGGCCTGCTCGCGTCGTGGGGGCTGCCGGTCTCGCCGCATTCCCGGGTCTTCTCGACCGTCGACGACGTCGCCGACTACATCGTCGACCGCGGTGAGCACCGTCACGACGTCGAGCACGAGATCGACGGAATCGTCGTGAAGATCGACGAACTCGAACTGCATGCCGAGCTCGGTGCGACCAGCCGTGCGCCGCGCTGGGCGATCGCCTACAAGTACCCGCCCGAAGAGGTGCACACGAAGCTGCTCGACATCGTCGTCGGCGTCGGCCGCACCGGGCGCGCGACGCCGTACGCCGTCATGGAGCCCGTCAAGGTCGCCGGCTCGACCGTGCGCCAGGCGACCCTGCACAACCAGCAGGTGGTGCGCGCCAAGGGCGTGCTCATCGGCGACACGGTCGTGCTGCGCAAGGCGGGCGACGTGATCCCCGAGATCCTCGGGGCGGTCGAGCAGTTGCGCGACGGCAGCGAGGTCGAGTGGCACATGCCCGAGTGTTGTCCCGAGTGCGGCACCGAGCTCCGGGCCATGAAAGAGGGCGACATCGACCTGCGCTGTCCGAACGCGGAGTCCTGCCCCGCGCAGGTACGCGGACGGGTCGAGCACATCGGCTCACGCGGCGGTCTCGACATCGAGGCGCTCGGCGAGGTGACCGCGGCTGCGCTCACGCAGCCCTCGTTCCCGGTCGAACCTCCGCTCGCGACCGAGGCTCGGCTCTTCGACCTCACGCTCGACGAGCTCGTGCCGATCGAGGTCATCGTGCGCGACGCCGAGACGGGCGAGTCCAAGTTCGACGAGACGACCGGCGAGCCGGTCAGGCGGGCGCCGTTCCAGAAGGTGCGCATCACCTACCCGCCCGGCACCGAAGCGATGACGCCGGCCGAGCGCCGTGCTGCCGGGGTGCGCAAGGACTTCCGCGAGGTGGGGCCGTCCGAGGCCGCGACCAAGCTCCTCGCCGAGCTCGAGAAGGCGAAGACCAAGCCGCTCTGGCGCCTGCTCGTCTCGCTCAACATCCGTCACGTCGGGCCGGTCGCCGCTCGCGCGCTCGCCGATTGGTTCGGTTCGCTCGAGAAGATCCGCGAGGCGACGCGCGACGAGCTCGCCGAGGTCGACGGCGTCGGCGGCATCATCGCCGACTCGCTCATCGACTGGTTCGGCGTCGACTGGCATCGCGACATCATCGAGAAGTGGACCGCGGCGGGTGTGCAGTGGCAGACCGAGGGGCACCCCGGGCCGGGGGCGGCGGCCGCAGCCGGGGGAGTGCTCGCAGGTCTCACCGTCGTCGCGACCGGCAGCCTCGAGGGGTTCACGCGAGACGGCGCCCAAGAGGCGATCATCAACGCCGGCGGCAAGGCCGCCTCGAGCGTCTCGAAGAAGACCGACTTCGTCGCGGCAGGGCCGGGCGCCGGGTCGAAGCTCGCGAAGGCCGAAGAACTCGGCATCCGCGTGCTCGATGCGGCGCAGTTCGCCATACTCGTGACACAGGGGCCCGCCGCGTTCGAACCCTAGTCCTCGCGCGAGAACGTGAAGGACGGTCGTCGGGGCGGGCGGCACGGAGGCGCATCAGACGGGGGGAGCGCATGGCAGACGAGAGACCGCCGAGTTCAGCCGAGCCCGAGGGGGCCGCTGACGGAGCAGAGACCCGGGCGCCCGAGACGATCGCATCGCCCCCGTCCCAGCCTTCGCCTCCGTCGGGCGCATCACGACGCGACTTCCTGAAGCTCGGCGGTGCCGCCGCCGCGGGCGCCGTCGTCGGCGGTGGTGCCGGCGCGGCGGTCGGCCTCGCCGTCGGACACGCGCGCGGATTCGCCGAGGGCGCCGACGAGTTCGCGGCGCTCACCCCGCGCGAGAAGGCCGGGTTCGACCACCTGGTCGTGCTCATGGGCGAGAACCGCTCGTTCGACAACCTGCTCGGCTGGCTCTACACGCCCGACGACCTGCCGGCGGGCCAGAGCTTCGACGGGCTCGCGTTCGGCACCTACTCCAACACCGGGCCCGATGGCACCGAAGTGCCGGTGCACGTGTACGAGGGCACGACCGACGAGATCATGGGCAAGCCGAACCCCGACCCGGGCGAGGAGTACCCGCACGTGAACACGCAGCTGTTCGGCATCGTCGAGCCTGCCTCGAACGCCGAGGTCGAGGTCGGCGACATGGACGAGCCCTACAACGCGCCGAAGCCGGGTCAGAAGCCCGCGATGCAGGGGTTCCTCGACGACTACGTCATCAACTACGAACGACTGAAGAAGGGCAAGGAGCCCACGGCCGACGAGGCGAACCAGATCATGGGGTCGTTCTCGCCCGAGATGCTGCCGGTGCTCTCGACGCTGGCGAAGAACTTCGCCGTCTACGACGCCTGGCACTGCGGGGTGCCGTCGCAGACCTTCTGCAACCGCTCGTTCTTCCACGCGTCGACCTCGCACGGGTTCGTGACGAACCAGCACGACGGCGGGTACGGCAAGTGGCTCGACGCCGCTGCGACGCCGACGATCTTCAACCGGCTCGAGGCCGCGGGCGTGACTTGGCGCATCTACTTCGACGAGCTGCAGCTCGTCTCGTTCACGGGCGTGCTGCACGCCCCGGTGCTCGAGCAGTACTGGCGCACCGAGCGGTTCGCGACCATGAAGCAGTTCTACGACGACGTCGAGAAGGGCACGCTCCCGGCCTACGCGTTCATCGAGCCGCGCATGGTCTACAACCACAACGACTTCCACCCGCCGTTCGGCAAGCTGCGCGAGTCCGACTTCGACGGCGCCGAGGTGATCGACAGCGCGATCTCCGACGTGCGGGCCGGAGAGCTGCTCGTGCACCAGGTCTACGAGGCCGTGAAGGCGAGTGCGACGCAGGGCGGTTCGAACGCCCTGAACACGCTCCTGCTCATCACGTTCGACGAGCACGGCGGCACCTACGACCACGTGCCGCCCCCGGCGGCGACCCCGCCGCACGAAGACGAGGAGCCCGGCGAGATGGGCTTCGCCTTCGATCGGCTCGGATGCCGCGTGCCGGCCATCGCCGTCTCCGCCTACACCCGGGCGGGAACCGTGATCCACGACGAGATGCATCACGCCGCGGTGATCGCGACCCTCTCCCGCCTGCACGGGCTGAAGCCGCTCACCCGCCGCGACGCCGGGGCGAACAACCTGTTCAACGCCGTCACGCTCGACGCGCCGCGGCATCCGTCGTCCTGGCCCTCGACGACGCCCCAGTACCTGCCGCCGAACCCGCAGGCGACACCGCCGCACCCGGCGCACGCGCACAAGGACAAGCCGTTGAGTCCGCCGGCACGGGGCCTGCTCGGACTGCTGCTCGCGCGCTTCGGGCAGGCGGACGAGCCCGAACCCGAGACCTACGCCGACGCGTACCGGCTGCTGCACAAGTACGGCGAGGGCCTCTTCGGCGTGCAGGGGTAGTCGCGGTTGCCTGCCGGGGTCGCGGGCGCGGCCGCTCGTCGGCCGAACGCGACCGGTCCGATCGACGCCGCCCCGATAGAATCGATGCATCCCCACCACGAGACGACGGAGCAGCATGTCCGAAATCAATGCGGAGCAGGTCGCGCATCTCGCGAACCTCGCTCGCATCGCGCTCACCGAAGAAGAGATCGCGCACCTCACGACGGAGCTCGGCCAGATCATGCAGGCCGTCGAGAAGGTCAGCGAGGTCGCCACGCCCGACGTGCCGCCGACCAGCCACCCGATCCCGTTGCAGAACGTGTTCCGGGCCGACGTCGTCAGCGCCGACGTGCTGACCGCCGAGCAGGCGGTCGCCGGCGCGCCCGAGGTCGACGGCTCGCGATTCGTCGTCTCGGCGATCCTCGGGGAGGAGCAGTGAGCGACATCATCCGCCTGACCGCGGCCGAGCTCGGCGCGAAGATCGCCGCGGGCGACGTCTCGTCGGTCGAGGCCACCCGCGCCCACCTCGACCGCATCGCCGCCGTCGACGGCGCGGTGCATGCCTTCCTGCACGTCGACGCCGAGGGCGCGCTCGCCGCTGCCGCCGACGTCGACCGGCGCCGCACCGCAGGCGAGGCCTTCGGCCCGCTCGCGGGCGTGCCCATCGCCGTGAAGGACGTGCTCGTGACCGAGGGCATGCCCTCGACCGCCGGCTCCCGCATCCTCGAGGGCTGGATCCCGCCCTACGACGCGACGCCGGTGCGACTCGTGCGCGAGGCAGGCATGATCCCGCTCGGCAAGACCAACATGGACGAGTTCGCCATGGGCTCGTCGACCGAGCACTCCGCCTACGGCCCGACCCACAACCCGTGGGACCTCGACCGCATCCCCGGTGGTTCGGGCGGCGGCTCGGCGGCATCCGTCGCGGCCTTCGAAGCACCCCTCGCGCTCGGCAGCGACACGGGCGGCTCGATCCGCCAGCCAGCGCACGTCACCGGAACGGTCGGTGTCAAGCCGACCTACGGCGCCGTGAGCCGATACGGCTCGATCGCGCTCGCCTCGAGCCTCGACCAGATCGGCCCGGTTACGCGCACCGTGCTCGACGCGGCACTCCTGCAGGACGTCATCGCGGGCCACGACCCGCACGACTCCACCTCGCTCCCCGAGGCGTGGCCGTCGATGGCCGACGCGGTCCGGCGAGCGGATGTCGCGGGCGTGCGCATCGGCGTGGTGAAGCAGCTCGACTCCGACGGCGTGCAGGCGGGCGTGCGTTCGCGCTTCCACGAGGCGCTCGCGCTGCTCGAGCGCAACGGCGCCGAGATCGTCGAGATCGATGCCCCGAGCTTCGAGTACGCGATCGCCGCGTACTACCTGATCCTCCCCGCAGAGGCCTCGTCGAACCTGGCGAAGTTCGACTCGGTGCGCTTCGGGCTCCGGGTCTCGCCCGAGGGCGGCGGAACCGTCGAGCAGGTCATGGCGGCCACGCGCGAGGCGGGCTTCGGACCCGAGGTCAAGCGCCGCATCATCCTCGGCACCTACGCCCTCTCCGCCGGCTACTACGACGCGTACTACGGCAGCGCCCAGAAGGTGCGCACGCTCGTGCAGCGCGACTTCGACGCGGCGTTCGCGAAGGTCGACGTGCTGGCAACGCCGACCGCGCCGACCACCGCGTTCAAGCTCGGCGAGAAGCTCGACGATCCGCTGTCGATGTACCTCAACGACGTCGCGACGATCCCGGCCAACCTCGCGGGCGTGCCGGGCATCTCGCTGCCCGCGGGCCTCGCGCCCGAAGACGGGTTGCCCGTCGGCATCCAGTTCCTCGCCCCGGCGCGCCAGGACGCGCGCCTCTACAACGTCGGCGGCGCGCTCGAGCGCCTGCTCGAGGCCGAGTGGGGTGCGCCGCTGCTGAGCCGCGCTCCCGACCTGTCCTCCCACGAGATGGCTGCGGCCGAGGAAGGCGCACTCTGATGACCCGCGTCGAACTGATGGACTTCGAGAAGGCGCTCGAGCTCTTCGAGCCGGTGATCGGCCTCGAGGTGCACGTCGAGCTGAACACCGAGACCAAGATGTTCTCGCCCGCGCCGAACCCGGCCAACGAGAAGTACCACGGCGCCGAACCGAACACGCTCGTGTCGCCCGTGTGCCTCGGCCTCCCGGGTTCGCTGCCCGTGGTCAACGGCGACGCGGTTGCGAAGTCGATCTCGCTCGGCCTCGCGCTCGGGTGCTCGATCGCCGAGTCGAGCCGTTTCGCGCGCAAGAACTACTTCTACCCCGACCTCGCGAAGAACTACCAGATCTCGCAGTACGACGAGCCGATCGCGTTCGAGGGCTCCGTCGAGGTCGAGATCGAAGGCGGCCGCGTCTTCCAGGTGCCGATCGAACGCGCCCACATGGAAGAAGACGCGGGCAAGCTCACGCACGTCGGTGGCGCGACCGGTCGCATCCAGGGCGCCGAGTACTCGCTGGTCGACTACAACCGAGCCGGCGTGCCGCTCGTCGAGATCGTCACGAAGCCGATCTTCGGCGCCGAGGGCGATGCTCCCGAGCTCGCGAAGGCCTACGTCTCGACGATCCGCGACATCGCGATCTCGCTCGGCATCTCCGAGGCGCGCATGGAGCGCGGCAACCTCCGATGCGACGCGAACGTCTCGCTCCGCCCTCGCGGCGAGCAGAAGCTCGGCACGCGCACCGAGACGAAGAACGTGAACTCCTTCCGGTCGATCGAGCGTGCCGTCCGCTACGAGATCCAGCGCCAGGCGGCGATCCTCGCCAAGGGCGGCTCGATCACGCAGGAGACGCGCCACTGGCACGAGGACACCGGCACGACCAGTCCCGGTCGCCCGAAGTCCGACGCCGACGACTACCGGTACTTCCCCGAGCCCGACCTGGTGCCCGTGGTGCCGTCGGCCGAGCTCGTCGAGTCGCTGCGCGCGGCACTGCCCGAGGCGCCCGCCGCTCGTCGGCGTCGCCTGAAGGCCGAATGGGGCTTCGCCGACATCGAGTTCCAGGGCGTGGTGAACGCGGGCCTCCTGGCCGAGGTCGAGGCGACCATCGCGGCCGGCGCGTCGCCCGCATCGGCCCGCAAGTGGTGGACCGGCGAGCTCCTGCGCATCGCGAACGCCGAGGGCAAGGAGCCCGCGGAGCTCGTCGAGCCCGCGGCCGTCGCCGAGCTCCAGCAACTCGTCGACGCCGGCACCCTCACCGACAAGCTCGCGCGCCAGGTGCTCGAGGGCATGATCGCCGGCGAGGGCTCGCCGCAGCAGATCATCGACGCACGCGGACTCGCGGTCGTGTCCGACGACGGCGCGCTCATCGCAGCGATCGACGAGGCGCTCGCCTCGCAGCCCGACGTGCTCGAGAAGATCCGCGACGGCAAGGTGCAGGCGGCGGGCGCGGTCATCGGCGCGGTCATGAAGGCCATGCAGGGCAAGGCGGATGCCGCGCGCGTCCGCGAGCTCGTGCTCGAGCGGGCGACGGCCGAGTAGTCCCTCAGCCTCGGCTTCAGCCTCCATCGCGTTTCCGGGCGGTGCACCGACGGTCGTCGGTGCACCGCCCGTTCGCCGTCGGGCGTTCGGCACGGCACCGGCGCCCGTCGTCGGCGGCCTCACCTCACAGCCGGTTCATGGCCGTGCGCCGTACGCTGGTGCCCCCTGAGCGATTGGCGAGGACACCATGGGCTTTCTGGATCGACTGTTCGGCACCCCCGACCCCGAGGCATCGCGATCCGTGCCCAGGGTTCCGCAGGCACCGCGCGCGCAGTCCGATGACGAGCGCGCGATCGAGCGCTACCGATACCTGCTCCGCACTGCGCCGCCCGAGTCGATCGAGGCCGTGCACGCCGAGGCGTTCGCCAAGCTCACGCCCGACCAGCGCGCGCAGGTCTTCCGGGCCCTGTCCGCCGAGGCTCCGGCTGGCGAGCGTCTCGTGTCCGACGAACCGTCGGCCCTTGCACGCGCCGCGACCCGCGCAGAGCTGCGCTCGCCCGGCACGATGGAGCGAACCTTCCGGGCGACGGATGCCGCGGGCGGGCGTGCCGCGTACGGAGGCCCGTCGTTCGGGTCGATGGTCGGCGGCTCGATGCTCGGCACGGTCGCGGGCGTCGTCGTCGGCTCGATGATCGCACAGGCCTTTCTGCCCGGCCCCGACTTCGGAGCCGACGTGGCCGGTGACGTCGGAACGGGTGGGAGCGACGCGGGCGCGACGACCGAGGCGTCCGCTGCAGACGGCGGGTACGGCGGGTACGGCGATCTCGGCGGTGACTTCGGCGGCGGTGACTTCGGCGGCGGCGACTTCGGTTTCTGACGCCGTCCCGGCCGGGCATCAGTCCATCAGTTCAGCGCCGCGGCCGACCTCGGGTTCCCGTGACGGTGGCAGCGGGTAGGGTCGCCACGTGAGCAAGCAGGACGGCTCGTCGAGGCAGGTCACCACAGGGCCGGTCGACGATTCGGCGACCCCGATCCTCCATGTCGACATGGACGCGTTCTTCGTTTCCGTCGAGCTGCTCTCGCGTCCCGAACTTCGTGGCAAGCCGGTCCTCGTGGGCGGCACGGCAGGCCGCGGCGTGGTCGCGGCTGCGAGCTACGAGGCGCGCAGGTACGGCGTCAACTCGGCCATGCCGATGTCGGTGGCCCTCCGGCGGTGCCCGAACGCGATCGTGCTGCGCGGCGACTACCCCTCGTACTCGAAGTACTCCAAGCGCGTCATGCAGATCTTCGGCGAGATCACGCCGCTCGTCGAGCCGCTGTCGATCGACGAGGCCTTCCTCGATGTCTCCGGCGCGCGTCGCCTGCACGGCACGCCGGCCGAGATCGCGTGGACCATCCGCGAGCGCGTCCAGGCCGAGACCGGGCTCACCTGCTCCATCGGCGTCGCCGCCACGAAGTACGTCGCGAAGGTGGCGTCCAGCCGCGCCAAGCCCGACGGCATGCTCGTCGTGCCGGCGCACGAGACCGTCGCGTTCCTGCATCCGCTGCCGGTCTCGGCGCTCTGGGGCGTGGGCCGGGTGACCGAGGAGTCCCTGCTGCGGTTGGGCCTCCGCACGGTCGGCGACGTCGCCGCGATGCCGCCCGGGGCGCTCGAACGTGCGGTCGGGCCGGCGCTCGCGGCGAGGCTCGCGCATCTCGCGCGCGGCGAGGACCCGCGTGCCGTGCACACGTCCCGGGTCGAGAAGAGCATCGGGCACGAGCAGACCTTCGGACACGACCTCGTCGACCCCGTCGAGATCAGGCGAGAACTGCTGCAGCTCTCGGGCAACGTGGCGGTCCGCCTGCGCAAGGCGGGCCTCGTCGCGCGCACCGTGTCGCTCAAGCTCAGGTACGGCGACTTCCGCACCCTCACCCGTTCGCGCACGCTCGCCGAGCCGACCGATGTCGCACGGCGCATCTACGACGAGGCATCCGAAGCCCTCGAAGGGCTCGTCGGCGACGGCGAACGGGTGCGCCTCATCGGCGTGCGCGCCGAGAACCTGCGCGAGTCGGGGTCGGGCGCCATGCTCTGGGACCCCGACGAGGAGTGGCGCGATGCCGAGCGCACGATCGACGAGGTCTCTGCGAAGTTCGGGCGCGGAGCGGTGCGGCCGGCATCGCTCGTGCAGCGCGAGCGCGAGCAGCGGTCGCGCCGTGAGGCGAGAGCCCGGAACGACGCCGATGAGCAGAGCGCAGGAGGCGACGGTCGCAGCCGCGGGTCCGGCGACGGCGAGGCGCCGTTCGACCCGACAGCCGCAGGCTGGGGCTGGTAGCCCGCGCGCCGCACGGGTAGCGTGGCCGACATGGCTGAACTCGTACTGGACTTGGCAGAGCGCGTCGCGGGCGTCGGGGTGAAGACCGCATACGGCGACAAGATCGAGATCGACGGCGTCGAGGTGGTGCCCGTGGCCCTCGGCTACTACGGGTTCGGAGGCGGAATCGGCAGCGGCGACGCGACGTCCAACTTCACCGGCAGCGGCAGTGGCGGCGGAGGCGGCGGCCTTTCGGTTCCGCTCGGCGCCTATGTGGGCGAGGGCGGGCGCGTGAAGTTCGAGGCGAACCTCATCGGCCTCGTGCTGGTCGCCACGCCGTTCGTGTTCGTCGTCGGCCACGCCCTCAAATCGGTGATCCGCGCACTGAAGCGCTGAGCGACCCCGCCGGCGTGTACGCTGGTGCACGAACACGGGAGTCCGGTGAGCCGGGCTGAGAGGAAGGTTCTCAACCTTCGACCGTCGAACCTGATCTGGATCATGCCAGCGCAGGGAGGCATCCACATCTCAACATCCCGTGCCGCTTTCCTCCGACGAAAGGGCACGCCAGTGCACAACATCTCCGCCGAATCCGCCACCAACGTCGCGGCATCCGGAACCTCGGTCACGAACTCGCCGCGTCTGCGCTGGCGGGTCGTCGACATCGTCGTCGCGAGCGTCGTCGGCGTGGCCGTCGGCGTCGTCTTCTGGGCCTGGGGGGTGGTGTGGGGGCCGATCTCGGCGCCGATCGAGGCGCTGCTCCCGGGCCTCCAGGCTGCACCCGCCGCGCTGTGGGTCGTCGCCGGCGTGCTCGGCGGCCTCATCATCCGCAAGCCCGGCGCCGCGCTCTACACCGAGCTGGTCGCTGCGGTCGTCTCGGCGCTCATCGGCAGCCAGTGGGGCGGCCTCCTCACGATCGAGGCCGGTCTCGTGCAGGGCCTCGGCGCGGAACTGGTCTTCGCGATCTTCCTCTACCGCAATTGGCGGTTGCCGGTCGCGCTCCTCGCGGGCGCGGGCGCCGGTCTCGCGATGGCGATCAACGACCTCGTGCTCTGGTACGCGGGCGCGGCTCCCGCCTTCGCCACGATCTACACGATCTCCGCAGTCGTCGGCGGCGCGCTCATCGCAGGCGGGCTCTCGTGGCTCGCGGTGCGCGGGCTCGCGCGGGCCGGTGCCCTCGACCGATTCGCGGCCGGGCGCGAGCTCCGGGAGGTCTGAACCGTCGTGTTCGGCGAATTCTCCTCGCCGGCCGCCGCAGTCCGTGCGCGCGACTGGGGATGGCGCCACGGCGGTCGGCGCCGCCCCGCCGTCAGCGGTCTCGACCTCGACATCGAGCCCGGCGAACGGGTGCTGCTGCTCGGCGCCTCGGGTGCGGGCAAGTCCACCCTGCTGCACGGCCTGGCAGGTGTGCTCGGCGGCGACGACGACGGCGAGACGCTCGGCGAGCTGCTCGTCGACGGTCGGCATCCGGCCTCGGCGCGCGGTCGTTCCGGGCTCGTGCTGCAGGACCCCGACTCGCAGATCGTGATGGCCCGCGTCGGCGACGACGTCGCGTTCGGCCTCGAGAACCTCGGGGTCGCACGCGAGCTCATCTGGCCTCGGGTGCGCGCCGCACTCGACGCCGTCGGCCTGCGCCTGCCGCTCGAGCATGCGACGGCCGAGCTCTCGGGCGGGCAGCGCCAGCGGCTCGCACTCGCGGGCGTGCTGGCCATGCGGCCGGGCCTGATCCTGCTCGACGAGCCGACGGCGAACCTCGACCCCGACGGCGTGCGCGAGGTGCGCGACGCCGTCGCATCCGTGGCCTCGGCGACCGGCGCCACGCTCGTCGTCGTCGAGCATCGGGTCGCGACGTGGCTCCCCGTCGTCGACCGCGTCGTGGTGCTCGGGGCCGATGGCGGGGTGCTGGCAGACGGGTCGCCCGGCGCCGTGCTCTCGGAGCGTGCCGCAGAACTGCGGTCGGCCGGCGTGTGGCTGCCGGACGAGGTGCCGTGGCGTGCACCCGCGCCGACCGGCAGCGCGCGGCATCCGTTGCTCGAGGCTGCGGGCCTCGACATCGCACGTACGCCGCAGGTGCCTGTGCAGCGCGGGCTCGACCTGCGCGTCGACGCCGGCCGCGTGCTCGCGATCGCGGGTCCGAACGGCGCCGGGAAGTCGACGCTCGCGCTCACGCTCGCCGGCCTGCTGCCCCCGATCGGCGGCAGCCTCGAGGCGACCGACCTGCTCGCGCAGGGGCTTCGCCCCGAACCCGCGAGGTGGCGCTCGCGCGACCTCCTCAGACGTATCGGCACGGTGTTCCAGAGCCCCGAGCACCAGTTCCTCACCGGGTCCGTCCGCGCGGAACTCGAGGTCGGCCCCCGTGCGCTGAAACTCGGCGAACGCGCGCGCCGCGAGCGCGTCGACGAGCTCCTCGCCGCGCTGCGGCTCGCCCACCTCGCGGGTGCCAACCCGTTCACGCTGAGCGGCGGCGAGAAGCGCCGCCTTTCGGTCGCGACGGCGATCGCCACGCGGCCCCGACTGCTCGTGCTCGACGAGCCCACCTTCGGCCAGGACGCCACGACCTGGCGCGAGCTCGCGAAGCTGCTCATCGCCCTGCGCGATGAGGGCGTCGGCCTCGTGGCGGTGACGCACGACGAGGCCTTCGTCGAGGCGATCGCCGACGATCGGTTCGACCTGCGACCAGCCCGACCCGATTCCGTCGCGTCGTCGTCGTCGTCGGCCGCTCGTCGGGAGGGCGGGCGATGAGCATCGCGACCATCCGCCCAGGACTGCCGCTTGCCGACGTGAACCCCGTCGCCAAGGTCGCCGCGACCGTGCCGCTCAGCCTCGTGCTGATCCTCACGCTCGACGTCGTCTCTGCGAGCGTCGCGATCCTCTGCGAGATCGTCGTGTTCACGCTCGTCGGCCTCGGCGGCCTGCTCTGGTCGCCGCGGACCCTGCCCGTGTGGATCGCCGCACCGCTCACCGGCCTCAGCATGGTGCTCTACGGCGCACCCTCGGGTGCCACGCTCTGGGACTTCGGACTCATCCACGTCACCGAGGGATCCGTGCAGATCGGGCTCGCGACGACCGCCCGAGTCATCGCGATCGCGCTCCCGGCCGTCGTGCTCTTCCTCACGATCGACCCGACCGACTTCGCCGACGGACTCGCGCAGACGCTCCGGCTTCCCGCGCGGTTCGTGCTCGGCGCACTCGCGGCCCTGCGACTGGTCGGCTCGTCGATCGACGACTGGAGAACCCTGAACCTCGCACGACGTGCGCGCGGCATCGCCGACCGCGGTCCGATCGTGCGGTTCGCCGGGCAGGCGTTCGCGTTGCTGGTGCTCTCGATCAGACGCGGCGGCACGCTGGCGACCGCGATGGAGGCGCGCGGCTTCGGTGCCGTCGGCGAGCGGACGTGGGCGAGGCCTGCGCGATTCGGGTACGTCGAGTGGGCGGTCATCGCGGTCGGATGCCTCGTCGCGGCGCTCGCGGCCACGGTGGCCGTCGCGACGGGCAGCTGGAATGTCGTCTGGTCGTGACGCGGTGGCGCTGACACGACCGGTCGGCGCCGCGCTCGCCCGGGTACGGGCGGCCGTGCGCGGCATCCGTCGGCCGCTCGTGCTCATCGACGGGCCGAGCGGCGCTGGCAAGTCGACATTCGCCGATCTGCTCCTCGCCGACTGGGCGGGCCGCGCGCCCGACCTCGTGCGCCTCGACGAGGTCTACCCGGGCTGGGAGGGGCTCGACCCGGCGGTCCGGCACGTGGAACGTGAGCTCGTGCGGCCGTGGTTGCGGGGTGCGACGGGGCGGCGGCGCGGGTGGGATTGGGTGCTGGCGCGCCCCACGGCGTTCACGACGTTGGCGCCGGGCAATGCCCTCGTCATCGAGGGCTGCGGTGCGTTCGGCACGACCGCCGGGTCGTGCACGGCCGTGCGGGTCTGGATCGACGCGCCGTACGTGGAGCGGCGAGACCGCGCCCTCACGAGGGACGCCGGCGCCTTCGACCCGTACTGGGACCTCTGGGAACGCCAGTGGCGTCGCTACGAGCGCCGACTGGACGCAGGATCGCACGCCGCGATCAGGCTGCGACTGGAATGACCGACTGCGCTCCGATGGAGCGCGCCGGGCCGCCGCCTCAGGGGGCCTGCGCCTCGACGAACGCGGAGATGACCGGGAACGGGTGCGTGAGGCGCCAGATCGGACCGGGGTCGCGGATCGCGCTGCTCAGCCGCAGTGGCGACGAGACGTCGGCGGCGCCGGTCGAGATGGTCACCCGACCGACGTCGCGTGCGTCCGAGGAGGTCGTGAACGGGTCGATCGTCACGGTCGGTTCGTCGAAGGTGGCGCCCCAGGAGGACTCCGTGCGGGTCACCGTCGCGACGACGTCGGACGAGGCGCCCCAGGCCGACCGGACCTTCGCGTAGGCGGTGCCCTCGGTGATGATCGTGACCGGCACCGCGGCGGCCTTCACCGACGCGACAGCGGCCTCGATGGCGGGGTCGAGCGTTTCGTAGTCGGGCATGAGCAGCATGACGCCGATGATGCGGCCCGCGCCGTCGGCGGCGCCGTCGAGTTCGACCTCGGCGGTGAACACCGAGGAGAGACCGGCCTGGTCGGTGTAGCTGCGGGTGACTTCGCGCACGCCGTCGCCGCTCGAGCGATCGACGAGGTCGGGCGCGGCGTGGGCTCCGAGCTCGGTCGCGTCGGGATCGTCGAGCATCGCCGAGAGGCTCGGGTTCGCGAGCAGCAGGCCCGTGAGCTTCGCGAGCTCCTCGGCCGTGGTCACGTTGTCGCCGGACAGTCCGGTGGCGTCGGCCACCTTCGTCGTCGTGAGTCCCTGGTCGGCGAGCCAGGAGTTCGCACCGTCGACGTACGCGTCGACCGTGCCGAACGCCCATCGGGCCAGCGTGTCGGCGTGATTGTTGCTCGAGGTCAGCAGGATCGCACGCACGACATCGCGCTGGGTCCACGAATCGCCGGGGGAGACCTGCAGCGCGCGCGAGCCGTCGGCCTGGTAGCGGAGGTAATCGGTGTAGTCGGCGGGGCCGATCTTGATCGACGGGCCTTCGCCCTCGCCGGGCGCGGGCAACGGCAGCGATTCGAGCGTCGCGAGGATCGTGACGAG
Source organism: Agromyces sp. CF514 (assembly GCF_900113185.1). NCBI lineage: Bacteria > Bacillati > Actinomycetota > Actinomycetes > Micrococcales > Microbacteriaceae > Agromyces > Agromyces sp. CF514. The sequence goes on from NZ_FOZD01000001.1 coordinate 2,216,672, forward strand.
CTTCGCCGCGCCGCCCATGGGCACCGCTTCGGTGCTGCCGGCCGTGGCCAGCACGCTGCTCGTGCCGTCGTCGCCGACGACCGCGAGGGCGGTCGCACCGTCGGCGGGAAGGGCGAGCGGTGCGGACTCGGGCGAACCGGCCGCGGAGACCTGTTGGACGGTCACCGCGGGGAGCGGGCCGAGCAGCATCGCAGGCGCGTAGACGCCGACGGCGAGGATCGCGATCGCTCCGACGACGATGCCGAGCACGCGAGCGGGGGAACTCATGTTCTCAGCGTATCCGGGCCGGGATCATGCCCAGCCCAACTCGTGCAGCCGGTCGTCGTCGATGCCGTAGAAGTGCGCGATCTCGTGCACGAGGGTGATGTGGATCTCATCGCGCAACTCGTCTTCGTCTTCGCAGATGGCGAGCAGGGGCTCGCGGTAGAGGATGATGCGGTCGGGCATCTCGCCCAGGCCGTAGCGATCGCGCTCGGTGAGTGCGTAACCGTCGTAGAGGCCGAGCAGATCGAGCGAACCGTCTTCTGGTCGATCCTCGACGACGAACACGATGTTCTCGAGACCGTCGATCATCTCATCGGGCAACTGATCGAGCTCGTCGACCACGATCGCCTCGAAGGATTCGGCGTCGAGGTTCACGGACGGCTCCGATCGAACGTATTGGGGTGAGTAACGGGGCTTGAATGCGTAGCATCAGTACGGGTGAAAATGGGGTTAATCCCTAGTCTCATCAGGGGTTTCGACCGTTCCTGTGAATATTAGCAAGCACCCAGTCGTATGGCATGTTCTTGGGAAATGTCCCAACAGATCGGGTCGAATTGTAGTGTCCACTACACCTAGCGGGCTGTCAGGCGAAACGACTGACGAGCCAGCGCATCACTCCTACCTAACGACTGATCACGGTGACGCTTCACCGCACGCCTATGCAACTCCGACGTCAACGCATGCTCCGGCGCATACTTCACAATCGCCGAATAGTTCAGATCCCCAGTCTGGGCAGGCTTGATCCGATCCAGGAGAATGAGCGCCGCGATCGGGTCACCATTGAGCCTGACTGTCAACTCCCAAACAGTCTCCGCAGGGATACCCTTACTCACCCACCGAGCCACAGTCGGATGCGTCACACCCGTCGCACGCGCAATCCCACGGAAAGACTCCTCCCCTGTGGTTGCGCGCAACCACAGAAGCCACTTCGAGTCTTCCATGACCTCGCCACGCCTTCGGCTTTCCAGTTCGTACCCCCAGTCTGGGGGTGAAACTCAGTTTACTGCGGCTTTTGCTTTCCACCGCTCGGGTTTGACAAGCCCCCCGGTCGGTAGGTACGGCTAGCCTCGAACCAATTCGGAAGCGGACTCAAGTATCCGGAAATGCCATTGGGGGGCAGCATGACAGACAACCCGATCGTGTGCGGCAATGGGGCGGCATGCGAGAAGACGTGCCCGGTAATGCGCATGGGGCGCATCTGCCCGGAACCGGCCGAACTCGTCAAGGAAGTCCTCGAGGCGCTTCAGCCGGCGTAAAGCTTGATGCTCTCAATTTCGACCGCTTTGGCGAAGTCAAGGAAGTCTCTCCCTATGACGTTCAGTACCTGGATGATGAGGGGACTGTTCAAAGCGTAAGAGGGCGCACCGTTCAGTGTTTTGGAGAACGAGTCGGATCGTTCTCCCACAGCGGTGGCGATGGCTTCTTGAGTAAGCCCACTCTTTTTCGCCTCACGGACGAAGCGTTGCAGGACAATCCTGGGCGCATCGGGGTGGAGCTTTCCATTGGTCACTAACCCAGTTTATGGGTTCATGTGGCTTCCTTTGTAGGGATTATTAGCAAGTTCAGGGCTAACACTTAGAGGTTTCACCGAACCTTGTGATTACCTCGCAAAAGATGGGAAATATCCCTAGACACACTGTAGATGTGGGCCTATCTTGGGAATATGACCAAGTTCCCCAGCGTCGAGGAAATCACCTCAGGCATCCATCACAGAGTGGAAGCAGAGCTCGCCGGCCGCGGTATCGAATGGTTGGCATCTGAAGTCGGGGTTGACCCGCACACCATTCTCCGGTCGTTCCATGAAGGCCCTTCGTACGGGCTCGTTTGGGACATGGCCGAAGCTCTCAACGTGTCAGTGGCATACCTCATGACGGGTGTCCGCTGATGGACATTCGTGAAGAGCCGTTGACCGTTGACGAGATGGCTTCGTATCTGAAGAAGTCTGCGTACACGGTTCGTGAGCACGCAAAGTCTGGTGCTATCCCAGCTCACAAGGTGGGTGGGACGTGGCGGTTCTTCCTGTCCGAGTTCCACGCACAGCGCACGGCCGAGGTTGTTGACCCGTTCGCTGCACCTCGTTCGCGGCGGAGGAAGTCCTGATGGATTTCTCACTCTCACGCCACGCCGTGCAGCGCGCACTCGAAATGGGGCTCGAGGCGGAGTTCATCCGCCGCCTGATCCTCAAGCCCGCGACCAAGCGGGAGAACCTCAGCCCGACGTACACGGACGGCTGCATGGTGCACACCCTCAACGGTGTCGCCGCGGTAGTGAATGCGACGGGCCATGTCGTCACGTTTTTGAAGACCGACCAAGGCGTCTGGTCGCGATAGCCCTTCTCGCCGTCGAACGCGTTTAGGGCACCAACACAACTACACAGCAGCTAAGTCGAACCTGTGACCACTGCGCACCGTCGTGATGATGGCGTGTTCAGAGCAGGGTAGGCGGAAACCCAAAGCCGGCGCTTAGGCGGACACGGCATGGGATGTGATCCCCACGGTGGGGAGATCTTCGGTGATACGTGACTTGGCGGTCGCGGCTGACTTTACCGAACGAAGTAACGCCGGGTCTATAGGGGCTGACCCTTACCCGGCTGGTTGAGAGCTACGGGAGTCATGTTCGCTCATTCCTTCGGGAGACGTGATTGCTACACGAACCGGTAAGCGCATAGGGCTGCGCGGCGCGGTTTAGGAACGGCTCAACCTTTATCGACTTGGTGGTCGATGGTGGCGCGATTGGCAACCTCCACGGTTCGAGGCCGTGGCGCGTACTGCGGAGGCGAGGTGGCACACGCGCCTCGGGACTGCTGCCCAAGTGCTCGCGGGATCGTATGCCCGCCTATGAGCCAAGCGTGGCAAGCGCCGAGGACATTCCCGGGTTCGAATCCCGGCTGCTCTTGAGAAAGGAACGGTCATGATCACGGTTCGTGAGTACAACGACAGCGGCGGCAACCCGCTCTACCCGGCCATGTACTACACCATCCCGGGGACCGACGACTTCGAGCTCGTCACCCACTTCAACGACAGTGGCGGTTACGACTGGACGGATTGGGTCGCATGGTACTCGCCGACACGCCGGATGTACTTCGTCGCCAGCGGGTCCGGGTGCTCCTGCAACAGCCTGACCGACGACTATTACACCCTCGGCGATTTCGTCTCGTTTCACTCGAAGGAAACGTTGAAGGCCGACCTGGTTTCTTTCATCAACGACCGGTATGAGTACACCGACCTTCGCAATCGTCCGCGTCTTGACGACAATCTCGCGGCAATCAACTCGTTCAAGTCGAATGCGGTGTCGTCGTGATGGGTGACGACGTACGCCTCATGTTCGCTGCGGGTTGGACGGCGGCCCTTGTTGAGGCTGAGCGTCAGTGCCGGCGCATGTGGGATCCGTCTGGCGACGTAGTGCAGGCGACGTCGAGTGTGGAGCTGGTTGAGCTCCGAAACGCAGTAAGGAGCAAGTCATGAGCACCTTGTCGACGGCTGGTCGTTGGACGCGTCAACCTGATGACCGGTACGACACGAAACATTTGCTCGACGACGCCTACACACCCGTACCCGATGAGGTGCGTGCTGCTGCTGAGGCTCGTGTGCGCAAGTTCGTCACCGAAGAAGCATCACTCGCGGAACTCTTCGCAATGCTCGGACTGGTGACGCCATGACTCAGTTCAGCAGCGGGAAGCATGCCGACGTCATCACGCGAACGGGTCTGCCCATGCATCGACCACTCGCGAATCCAGCTAACCCGATCCTTGAGAACTACCGCGGCAACGAAGGACACTGGCCGATCGACGGCTACCTCCGTTCGCTTTCGCTCCACAACTCGTGGCAGTGGGAGAGCATCGCGAGGCAGGACGAAATTGAGCATGCTCGAGCGGTCATCCTGCGTCTCGTGAAGTTCATCGAGGGGGAGTCATGATGCCGTTTGATCTTCCGGGGATGCGTGCGATGCATTGGACGCAAGGCATGCAACCCGTCGAAAAGATGGCCGTCGAAAGTGTCGAAGAGATACGCATGCTCGAGGATGCGTACTCCGAAGACATGAAGTGTGAGGCGATCCACCGCGGCGACTACAACCCGCGTTGCAGCGGCGATGTCGTGGCCATGTTTCAACGCTCATGCTCGAGCAAAGGTGAGCGCCCCATCTGCTCTCTTTCGGCCGAGTACGTCGACCGGACCATGGCTCTTCCCGCCTGCCTTTGCACTGAATGCCTCGGCTATGTGCGCGATCACTGGCGTATTCGGAACCTGTGATGACGTCTGGTTTTTACCGTTCGTGGGCGGACATTCAAGCCGACTGCCGTTGTGGTTGGTCGGGTGACACACAAATCTGCGACGACCTCGAAGACATGCGAGCCGTCTGGACATGCCCCGAATGCGGGCACGAACACGTGGAGGTGCAGTGATGAATTGGTTGGTCAAACTGCGGCGAGGCGACTGGGAGACCGTTCTCTACGGCTTCAAGAGTCTGGACGAGGCCATTGCGAAACGTGTCGAGCTCAACAGCATCTACCAGACCGACGAGTACTACGTCGAAGCGTTCCAGATCGAGAAGGCAGGATCAGGCCGATGATCAAGACGATTGAGGAGTTGGAGCAAGAATCCGACGCACTCGAACAAATGATCCGCGAAACCGACGCTTCAATCGCCTACCACCAGGCAGAAGCACTCAAAGAATCCGGCAACCGCATCGTCTTGCGGCAAGAACTCGACGCCGTCGAATCCGCACTCATCTCAGCGTTGGGTGAACCGTCATGAGACCGCTCATCTCAACCCTGTTCATCATGGCCGCGATCGTAATGATCGTGGCCATCGTTCTGTCCGCAGAAGCCGGAGACATTGTCGCGGTCCGTGTGTGGGCGTCACTACTCCTCGCCCTCGCAGTCGCCCGGTCCATCGAAATCCTCCACGAAGAACGGGTCAGCGAGACACCTTGACCGAGTTCCACACCTACCGTTCCGGGCTGAACGTGTACACCGTCTGCACCCTGTGTGGAGCGTACGCGATCGGCCCATTTCATCATTCATGCACGTCAGGCAGCCACCCACGATTCATGCGGGACTGCGCGTGCCGAGCTTGCGGGGAGTACCGCGCATGGATATCTGGGAACCAATAACGACCTTCATCATCCCCGGCAGACCCAAACCCAAAGGCCGGCCCCGCTTCACACGCACAGGCCATGCGTACACGCCGCAGAGCACACGGGACGCCGAGAAGAACGTCATCGATCTCTTCGAACTCGCATGCCCACTCTGGGAACCCACGTTGGAAGACGTCCGACTCACCCTCGACGTCTGCTTCCAACACGGACGCGTCGCCGACCTCGACAACATCACCAAACTCATCGCCGACGCCCTCAACGGGTACGCGTGGGTAGACGACCGACAAATCCGAAAACTCGACATCACAGGGCACGAACACGCAGGCGACAGAGCCGGGGTTGTTGTGTCCATCGCCATCTACAAAGGGGAACGGTAATGCGCAGAAAGGTAGTGCTCGAAGACGAGTACGGCGACCGGCAGACAGGCGTCGAACACCCCGCACGCATGTCCGACGAACCCGGCACCATCACCGTCAACGGCACCAACTGGTACACCACCGTCTGGCACGCACACGGTTGGCGTGTCGTCTCCGCGGGGGAGTGGGAAGAGTGACACGCGTACATCTTCCTGACCCCGGCTTCCACCCCTGGATGACCGACGCCGAATGCACCCAATACGACCCCGACATGTGGTTCTCCCCAGACGGCGACCCACACACCGCACGACGCGCAAAAACCGTCTGCCAAACACGCTGCACCGTCCGCGAACAATGCCTCCAACACGCACTCAGCAACAACGAACAACACGGCATCTGGGGCGGCATGGATGTTGACGAACGCCGCGCACTACGACGGAAGAAGACAGCATGACGTACGCGTACGGGTTCGAACCGCGCCGTGAACACTACCTCGACGACGAATCCTTCGAACGTGCCGACGCAGACTACTGGGCCTGATACGACGCCGAAGAATCCAAACGGAAGGACTACCAGTGATCACGACTTACGCCGAGCTCGAGCAGGGCAGCGACGAATGGTTGGCTGCCCGTTGTGGTCTACTCACCGCATCCACCATCGGACGCCTCATCACACCGTCAACGCTCAAGACCGCGGACAACGACACGTCACGCGGACTCACCCTCACACTCGCAGCCGAACGCATTACCGGTCACGTCGAATATGTGCACCCCACGTTGGACATGCAACGCGGCACAGAGGACGAACCCGAAGCCCGAGCCGTATACGCCGACCACAACGCACCCGTCCAAGAAATCGGGTTCGTCACACTCGAACAACACGGCTACACCATCGGCTACTCACCAGACGGGTACGTGGGCGACGACGGGCTAATTGAGATCAAGTCCCGTAAGCCCGACAAGCACATTGCCCATGTTCTCGCAGGCAAACCACCGCTCTACAACATGGCCCAAATGCAGGCCGGCATGTACATCACCGGCCGTGAATGGTGCGACTACGTGTCGTTCAGCGGCGGACTCCCGTTGTGGGTGTCGCGCGTCTACCCCGAGCAGCGCTGGTACGACGCCATCGACACTGCCGCACGTGCGTTCGAGGAAAACGTGACCGCAATCGTCAACAACTTCACGAACGCCACCCAAGGTCTACCAATGACCGAACGGCGACCCGAACTTGAGGAGATCCGATTCTGATGGACATCTCACGAACTGTTGAACCGCGCTCCGACCAGCTCAACTTCGACGACCTCGCAGTTGCATCAAAAACCGTCACCATCAGTGAAGCGCGACCCGGCACAGCAGAACAGCCCGTCGAACTCCACCTCGTCGAGTTCCCCGGACGACCCTACAAACCCGGCAAATCCATGCGACGCGTACTCATCCAGGCGTGGGGTGCAGAAGCATCCGTATACGTCGGACGCACCCTCGAACTCTACGGCGACCCAACCATCCGGTTCGGGAAAGACGCTGTCGGGGGCATCAGGATTCGCGCACTCAGTCACATCGACAAGCCGCTCACCGTGAATCTGACGGTGACCCGCGGACAACGGAAACCGTTCGTCGTTCAGCCGCTCACCGTCACACCCGTACGCGACTGGCTGGCGGAGCTCGAGCTCGCCGGGGGTGACGTCACAGCACTCGAAGCACTCGGCAAAGCAGCACGCACAGCAGGAGCGTCGGAAACGGTCGTCGACAAGATCCGTGCCGGCTACCAGAAAGCAAAGGACGGCGCATGAGAATACTCGACCTGTTCTGCTGTGCAGGAGGAGCCGGCGTTGGGTATTCCCGCGCCGGCTTCGACGTTGTTGGCATCGATGTGAAACCTCAACGAAATTACCCGTTCGAGTTTCACCAGGCTGACGCGATCGAGTATCTGTCAGAGCACGGTCACGAGTTCGACGCAATCCACGCTTCACCCCCCTGCCAGCTGTACTCGATTACGAGCAATGCTCACACCAACGAGCATCCTGATCTTGTCGGACCGACCAGGGAGGCACTTGTCGCGTCCGACAAACCGTACGTGATCGAGAACGTCGAGGGCGCACCACTAATGGAACCGCTGTTGCTCTGCGCTAGCGAGTTCGGTCTTCGAGCCCCAGACGTGGATGGTGTCGAGCTCGCGCTGAAACGGCATCGACTGTTCGAGTCGAACGTGTGGCTCATGGGGGCCGGGGGTTGCCGCCACGACGGGACACAGATCGCAGGCTCGTACACGGGAAGTCGCCACCGGAAGCCGGAGCATCGAGACAACCCGGAGAGACGCGGCGGTTACACGCCCGCACTGACGGTGAGGCGCGAACTAATGGGTATCGACTGGATGAACGAACACGAGCTCGCCCAGGCAATCCCGCCCGCGTACACGGAGTTCATTGGGCACCAACTGATGACACACCTGATGGAGGTGGCCGCATGACCGAATGTGTGAAATGCCGCGACTGGGGCAAGTACGAGACCCACGCCGATCACTGGCCGCCCGCAAGCGAGTCGCCGCATGACTGACTTCTTCTTAACGTCGGAGGATTGCGCGCGTTGTGGTTCTCATGCCGGAAGCGCACACGTTTTCTGCCACCCATGCGTGATCGAGGGGCAAGAGTTTCACATGCTGACAAGGAGGTGAGTTAGTGCCGAAAGATGATCGCCTGTATGGAAGGTTCACACTCGATTTCGCTGATTCGCCGAAGATTGCCCCCCTGTCAGACATCGCGTTTCGGACCCTGGTCGAGATGACTTTGCATTCACGGCGCATGTTGGATGACGGGTTCGTTGACGCGCGCATTGTGGCAAAGAAGTGGAAGAAGAAAGCGGTCGATGAACTGTGTATCAACGACACAGAAAAGCCGTCACTGATTCGTGTCGATGGCGGATTTCGCATCCACGACTTCGCCGAGCATCAGCAGACCCGCGCGGATATTGACAAGAAGCGGGAGGCGGGTCGTGCGGGTGGTCTAGCACGTGCTCAAGCACATGCTAAGGCGGATGCTCAAGCACCTTCCAAGCTATTAACAGAGACAGAGACAGAGACACCTTCTTCTACGAAGAAGGAGAACACTCCCGCTTCGCGGGGGTCACGGTTGGATCCTTCATGGCTTCCCTCTGCTGACGATGTAGCGAAAATCAAGAGCGAGTGCCCGGACGTTGACCCTCAACGCGAGCATGCGGTGTTTGTCGATTACTGGGTGGCTGTTCCTGGCACGAAGGGCATCAAACGGGACTGGTCGGCGACGTGGCGGAATTGGATGCGTCGGAAGCAGTCGGATTCGTCGGGTCGTCGTCCGTCGCCGTCTGAGAAGGCTCGTCGGACTGTGATGTTGGCAACAGATTTGGTAGGGGAGTTGGAAGCATGACGTATTTCGGGAAGAAAGCGGTGCTCGAGTTCAGGCTCTCATGGCCGCAATCGTCAAACCGCTTCGACAACTTCTGCCGATTGGAAGCGACGGATCGGGCGTCGGGTATGCGCGTGTTCGAAGCGGAGTTCACAGCGGAAGAGTTCGCGGGCTTGATGAGTAATCGGGGGGCGAAGGTGGAGGCTGATCTGCTTTCGGATGGCCGGTATTCGCGCGTCTCTCAGCAATACGTGCACGAGGCGGTCCCGTTGCCGAAGGAGTTCGTTAGACATCTTGGCCGGCAGCCCAGCGACGAGATGATCGCTTGGGCTGAGAGGGCTTCCGATGGGTGGGAGGGCTCCAATTGGTCTCGTCATAACTTCGGGTGGTCGCTGACTGTTTACAGATACAAGGCGGCTGATGAACAGGCATGAGGTTGCGAAGGTGTTGGCGAAGATCCAGCTGGGCGACAACCGGCAGGTTGACGAGCTTGTGTTGAACGAGTGGGCGGACACGATCGGGCACCTCGACTTCGCTGATGCGATTGCTGGTGTCCGTATGCACCGTCAGGAGTCTGCGGCGTGGATTATGCCGGCGCATGTGATTGCGAACGCTCACCGTGCACGTAGGGACCGGTTGCCGTTGAACGCTGTTGAGGCGTCGTCTCGTGAATGCAGCACGCATGCGGGGTATCCGTTGCCGTGTCTCAGATGCGAGGCAATCTGATGACCTATCAGGAGATGACGTCGGACTCACTGTTTACCGCGTTCCTGGCTGGTGTTGGTCCGGAGCGTATGTATGACGACGAGTTGCGGATGTTCAGGTTTTTTCAATCGCATCCGGGGCAGTCGATGTTTCGGGCTGTTGAGGCGGCGATTGAGGCTTACGAAAAGGGGAGAAATTAATGGCTGAGGTTTCGTTTGTTGCGTTCGTGGAGGACGTGCTTGATGGGAAGAACGGCGCGTGGGGTTTGAAGACGGCTGAGGCTCATTCGCGTAAGGACGAGTCAGGTCAGTGGCAGACCGTTAGTCGTACGTTTCGGACGGTGAAGGCTGCTTATGAGACGACCATCAATTTCGGCATCTTTGCGAAGGGCGACAAGGTCAAGGTGGTTGGTAAGGAATCGACTGAGGTTCGCGAGTACCAGGGGAAGAAGTTTTACGACCTGATCGTGAAGGCTGAGAGCGTCGTGCCGTTCCAGTCGAACCGTGAGCCTGTCGGTGTGTCTGTGGCACCGGCTGCTGACACGTGGACTGCTGCACCCGCATACACGGACGAAACGCCGTTCTGACCATTTTCGTATCCGCAAACACGGGGTCGTCACTTACTGGGTGGCGGCCCCGAACTGTTCCCAGAAGGAGACAAACGTGGACTACCCAGAAGCACTCGTCGAGAAGGTTGCGTTTGCGATGTTCGATGCGCAGACAGTGGGCAGGGGCATTGGGGGGCAGACGCTTGGCCCACCGCCCGAGATTTGGTACACGCTCGCGAATGCTGCGCTCGACGCTATCGGGCTGCAAGAAGATCGGCGCACGGTTGTCCTCGCAGGGAACGACACGCCCGTGAAGGCCAAGCCCGGAAAGTGGTTGCGCTACACGACTGGTTGGGAGGCGATTCGTGACTGACGACTTGCAGGCTGCTGTTGCCGCGTTGACGGTGACACAAACACGGAAACTCATCGACTGCACATGCCCTCAACATGGCGGCAAGAAGTCGCACGTCTTCGAGGATGCGCCGTTGCTCGTGCAGCTCGAGGAAGCAATCCGTTCATCCATCGGGGGCAGCATGTCCGGTGCCGGTCTCGCGTCAACCAGGAACCTGCTCGACCCGGCAGCCCTGTACCAGTCAATGCTCATTACGGATGCGATTGGTTCGTGGTGTCGACTCGCGGGGGTGAAGCCGACCCGTGATGCATCGGCTGATCTGGTTGCGTGGCATGCAGCCAGCCCGGATGCCGGCGAGTTCTATACTGCACAGCTCGTTGGGTGGGCTGAGTTCATCCGGGCGAAGATGGATCCCACGAAGGCGCTCGAGGTTTCGGGTGCATGCCCGGAGTGCGGGGCGACCGTGTGGGCCGATCTGGACGGTGTTGAGCATCCGAGACCGGTGCTGCTGACTTACCACCCGGAAGACCCGTTGACTACCGTTGCGGCGTCGTGCAGGTCTGCTGAATGCTTCGCAGAATGGCAAGGTGAAATGGCTGTGAGGCTGTTGAGGGCGCAGATTGATTCTGACCCGGCAGCGTTGCTTGCGTTTCTGCGAAATTCTGGCTAAACTGAGAGTGCGCTCTAGGACTCTGTCCTCAGGGCGCTTTCTGCTTCCTCGGCACGTTCGCCTAAACGTATGTGGAGCCACCCGCAACCCATGGTTGTGCGGTGAGCCTTTGGTTATCACGCGAACTTGTGGTCCGGGGATCATCGTCCCTGTCAGCCTCACAAGGGTTGGTGGGTGACTAGCCGCGACTGATTGCGGCGTAATCGCTCCTTGTCGGGAGTGCGACGTGTCTCATGCCCCTTAGGGGTGTTGGGCGTCGGGGGCTGTATGTCGGCCCTGCTGAGAGCACAGTGAGCAATCGCAGACATCCGCCACGTAAGCGGGGCGCGCGAGACAACCAGAGGTGCTGCCACCTCACTAAGGCCTCGCGGCCCCGCTTCGTGTGCCCCGGTGTAGCCCAACGGAAGAGGCAACGCCTTCAAGTCGCGTTCAGTGCGTGTTCGAATCACGCCACCGGGACTCATAAACAACGTGAACCCCAAACCGGGATGGCTGGCGTGCCGCATCTCAGGGCTATCCGTTCATAAGTGCTGGGCCGGCAGACGCATTCCGGCCACAACTCAACATGGTCACCTTCACTCTGGTTCCCCTGAGGAGGGCGAACAATCATGGCGCTTGCAGACCGTAAGCAGCTCGACGACAAAAAGCCCGCATTCGAACGGTGGATCGATTCGCTCTCCACCAGCAACCGTGCCGTCATCGACGGATGGTTGGCGGACCTGAACATTTCAAACCAGCGCATCGCTGACTGGATCCGTGACGACGACGAGGACGACGACTTCACGGGTTACCCGGCTGGGAAAGACACGATTGCGATTGCGAGGCGTGCCCGTGGCTTTGTCAGATCGGCTTAAGCAGCCCACCGCGAAAGAGACGCCTTACACGCCCCGCACCGAGTTCGATGGCCAGTCTGGGTTCATTCAGACTGGCCCGCTAGCAGAAGCACCGAAGTCGCACACGGAACTCCTCGAGCTGTTCGGGTACGACCCGGCCGAGGTTCGCATCACTGGTGCGCCGCGTGTATCGAAGTGGCAGACGTACGACGAACGTTGGTTGTCGTCGTACCGGTTCACAATCGAACCCGTCCACGACTCCCGTGTTGAAGACCTGTACGCGATCATCAAGAAGCACCGGGCGCACAAGCCGGTTGGTGTCGGTTCGTCGGTGTTCAACTTCCAGGCTGGCGATTTGCAGCTCGGCAAAGTGGACGCGGGCGGATCCGAAGGAATCGTTGAGCGGTACCTTGCATCCGTGGATTCGGCTAAAGCCGAATTTCGCCGCCTGCGGAAAACACGCAATATCGGAACCATCAACCTCATGTTCCCCGGCGACTGTATCGAGGGCAACCAGTCGCAGAACGGCCGCAACTTTTGGCGCACCGACCTGACGATTACCGAGCAGGTTCGAGTGTTTCGCCGTCTGCTAATGCATACGGTGTCCGCCTTTGCGCCACTTACTGACGAACTTCTTGTTCGTGTTGTCGGTGGCAACCACGACGAGGTACAACGCTTCCAAGCCACGAAGCCCGGCGACAACCATGCAACCGAAGCTGCCGTCGCAGTGTCCGACGCTATCGCGTTGAACGGTGACGCTTACGGGCACGTCAAGGTTGAGATCCCATCCGAAGACAAGTCACACATGACTGTCGCGGCGGGGGACACGATCTTCACGATTGTCCACGGTCACCAGTGGCGCCGTAATGGTGCGATGCAGTGGTGGCAGGGGCACACGTTCAATGGCGGTAATCCTGGTGCGGCTCACATTCTCGCGCACGGCCATTGGCATGCGTGGGAGCTCGAGACGACCGGGAACCGTACCCGCATTTGTGGTGCCACGTTCGAGGGTGCGTCTGAGTGGTTTGAGGAGAACACGGGTGGTACGGCGGCTAAGGGCGGTCTGGTGTATACGACGTCTGCTGGTCGCGTGTCTGACCTGAGTTTGGTGTGAACCCGTATGAGTTCATCCGCTGATAACAACCGTTGTGGCTTTATCCCGTTCGCTCTTTTTCCGGGGGTGGTGTTGTGCGTGTTCGTGTTTGGTGGGTTGTTGCGTTTGTGGCGGCTGTTTGGGCGTCGTTCACGTACAACGGGTTCGTCGTGCTCGCGTCGGTCTTGTTGGTCGGCGTGTTTGGTGTGCATGTCCGACCAGAAATGACACTCGAAACGGCTATTGAACAGTGGTCGCGTGATGCCAGTTGACCGGTACCTGACAGCCGCCGACCGTTGCGATTGGCGTGGTTGTGGTGCGGCAGCTTATGCGCGCATCTATTTCGAGGCCACACCTAAGCCTGTGTTCATCCAGGCGTGCGGTCACCACTTCCAGAATGCTCCGGCCTCGTTGTTGGAGCGATCGATGTATCACCTCGACGAAACGGAATGGATCAATGCCTGAGGGCGACCGCGAAAGCATGTTCGAGACAGAAGACGGGGATGTCTGGTGCTGCGAGAGGTGCTACCGGATCGCACGCGACACCGGAGAGATCGACTGATGATGGATCAGGTTGCAGCGGTTGAACGGATCATCGGCCGCACGTTCTACCGTGAGCCGGCGACCGTGGATGAGCCGCACCGTGTCCTGTATGACGGAGAGGGCGACTGGCTGCTCGGGACCGACTGTCATGTGGGTGAAGATGTCGCGTGAGTGGCATGAGCCGGTTGTTGCGAACAGGTGCGCCGCCGAATGCCAAGGACACGTCTGCGTGCGCACCACAGGCCACCCCGACGTAACAGAACACAAATGCTTCTGCGAGGAGATGTTCTAAATGGCCGACTGCCGGACATGCTCAAATAAAGCCGACCGGTCATGCAAATGCGGTGCCGCACTCTGCCCCCGACACGCTCACTATTACGTCGACGAATCCAACCGGGCCGTGACCGCATCATCCCTACCAACCTGCCCTGCATGCGCAGGCATACGAATCAAACGCCCGTACACCGAGTGGCAGGCAATCGAAGCGTTGGAGTGGTGATGATCGAGTTCCTTCTCCAGCAACTCTGCGACGAAGACGCACCACTCATCGGCTTCATCACCCTCCAACGCAACGACGACGGCAACATCATCGCCGTCCAACACAAAGTGAAACGACACGAACCCAGACCCGAAGAGTTCGTCACCTCACTGCGATGGATGGCAGAAGCAATCGAAATCGAAGGACTACCCGAATGAGCGAATACGACGCCAACAACACAGGCCGAACCGACTGGACACTCGTCATCGCCAACCTCCACAACGCCGGCGAACACGACGCCGCAGAAACACTCGCCAACACCTAAACAGTGGGAGGCCAACATGATCACAGGACAAGTTGGCCTCATCCCGCAAGACGGCTACTGGTTCTCACGCCTCATCGCATGGGTCACTGGCTCCCAGTACACGCACATTGTTGTTGCGATCAACGAGAACCAGTGCGTCAGTGCAGAACCAGGCGGCGCACGAGTCAGGCCCATCAGCTTCTACCCCGGCATTGTGTGGTCGCGATACCCGTTGCGCACATGGCAGCGACGCCGCATCGTGCGATACGCGGTTAGTCGCATCGGTACCCCATACGCAACCGCCGACTTCATCGCAGCCGGCATTGCGATCATCACCCGCACGAGAACACCCGACTGGTTGGCTGCGTACGTCGAAGACGATGAACGCCTCATCTGCTCACAACTCTGCGACCTCGCATTGCAGGCAGGCAACATCCACGTCTTCCACGACTACCGACCAGCAGGCGCCGTCGTACCCAGCTCATTCGAGAAAGTCTTTAGAGCAAGAGGATGGCTATGAACCGGGCAGAACTCCTCGCCGAACTCAACGCCGCTGTCGAAGAACTATTCGCAGCCGTCGACGCAACAACACACGGATGGACTGTCGACCCTCACGACTCGACGCCCAACACGCTCGCCGTTGAAGACGCAGCAGACCACATCGAACAACTGCTAGGGGAATGATGCACATCTGCGACCTCTGCGGATCCGAATCAGCATCAGTCTCAGCCATGCTCGCCTGCGTCGAACAATGCGAAACAGAAGCAGCAAACACACGCGACTACTTCGCACGCTACAACCCCAACCACCGCGACTAGGGGTGTGACAGCAGGGGCATACCAGGGCAGCGGACAACCGGGGGCAGAAGTGCCACCCCCATCCCTCACCCCACCAACAGCCAATAGGTGGTGAACCATCATGCGTGTCTGCTCAGTACACGGATGCCCAACCATCTACGACAGCACATCCTCCCGCTGCCCCACCCACACCCGCATGGCGGACAAGGGTAGGGGCACGGCAACTGAGCGAGGCTACACATCCAAAGGACACCAGCGCTTCCGTGATGCGGTACTCACACGAGACCCCATCTGTGTCCTATGTGGTGTAGCCCAAGCCACCATCGCAGACCACCACCCACGCTCACGCAAAGAACTACTCGAGCTACACATGGACGCTAACGACCCACGGCACGGCAGAGGACTTTGCAAGCACTGTCACGACACACAGACAGCACAACACCAACCCGGTGGCTGGCACACGCTCTGACACCGCTCCGGGGTGCGCGTAGGGGTGGGGGGAGACCCTGGTACAACGCGTGCTACAGAACCGCCGGAGAGGTGATCGTCGGGTCTGTCAGGTCAAACATCTTCGAGGCCCCCGCAATGGGGGCCCTTTTTCATGCCCGCGCAATGCGGAATTGGAGGTTCTGATGCCTAGTGGTGGACACGGTAATAGTGGTCCGGCGCGTGATCCGAATGCGTTGCGTCGGGATCGTGCTGATGATGGTGCTTGGGTGACTTTGCCGACTGTTTTTGACGGTGATGCGCCGGCGTGGCCGCTCGAGTTGCTGACGGGGACTGAGTCGGCCCTTTGGGATGAGCTTTGGCTCAAGCCGCAGGCTGCGATGTGGTCGAAGCTCGGTTTGAAGTTCCAGGTTGCGGCGTATGTGCGTGCGTACCTTGAGTCGGTTGAGCCGGGTGCTGTGAACGGTTTGAAGACGGGTGTTCTTCGCATGGAGGCGGAGTTGGGTCTGTCGATTCCGGGGATGACTCGTCTCGGGTGGAAGTTCGCTGAGGATGAGGTTGCTGAGGTTCGGCAGGAAAAGCAGCGGGCGGTGAGCGCGCGGGACAGGTTGAGGGCTATCAATGGCTAAGCCGCTGATGGTTGCTGTTGAGTGGGTTGAGGCTCACTGTGTCATCCCTGACCAGGATCACCGTGGGGAACCGTTTCTGCTGGGTGATGAGCAGTTGGCTTTCATGGCCAACCATTACCGGGTGAAGGACACCGCGCAGGTTGGTGAGAAGGCTCCCGCATTCGTGTACAGGCGTTCGCAGCTTGTGCGCGCACAGAAGTGGGGCAAGTCTCCGCTGGTCGCCGCGTTTGTGTGCGTTGAGGGTGTCGGGCCTGTGACGTTTGCCGGGTTCGCTCGTGGTGGTGAGGTGTATGACTGCCGCGACTATCGCTGCGGTTGCGGTTGGTCGTACGTGTATGAGGCCGGCGAGCCGATGGGTTCGCCGTGGTCGTCGCCGCTTATCCAGATCACTGCGACGTCTGAGGATCAGACGGCGAACACGTATGACGCTTTGCGGCCGATGATTGAGCTCGGCCCGTTGTCGGATGTGATTCCGAAGACGGGTGAGGAGTTTATTCGTCTGCCTGGTGGTGGTCGCATTGATGCTGTGACGTCTGCGGCTACTTCACGTCTTGGTCAGCGCATCACGTTTGCTGTGCAGGATGAGACTGGTTTGTGGCTCGAGACCAATGGCGGTTGGAAGCTGTCGAAGAATCAGCGTCGTGGTCTTGCTGGTATGGGTGGTCGTTCGATTGAGACGACGAACTCGTGGAATCCGACTGAGAACAGTGTCGCTCAGCGGACGCACGAGTCGTTGGCGAAGGACATCAACAAGGACTTCCAGCAGCCCCCCGCCAACCTTGACTTCAAGAACAAGGCCGATCGCCGACGCATCTTCGAGATCAACTACGCGGCGGCTCCCTGGGTGTCCGTCGATGCTGTCGAGGCTGAGGCTTCGGAGTTGATGGAGACGGACGCTGCGGATGCGGAGCGGTTCTTCGGGAACCGGATTGTGGCCGGCTCGGGTGCATGGTTCGACATGGTGAAGTGGGCTGACCGTAAGGCGAAGGCTCCCGTCACGGTGTCGTTTCGGACGAAGGTGTGTCTGGGGTTCGACGGTTCGGATAACAACGACCACACGGGTATCCGGTTGGAGACGTTGGGTCAGTATCAGTTCACGCCGACGTATGGTGCGGCGTCTTTGCCGACGTTGTGGGATCCGCGGAAGTGGTCTGGTCGTGTGCCTCGTGCGGAGGTGAACGCTGCTGTTGATGAGCTTGCGACACAGTTCGAGATTGTGCGTGCGTACTGTGACCCGCAGTTTTGGGAGACCGAGATTGACACTTGGGCGTCGAAGTATGGCGAGAAGGTGTTCATTAAGTGGCCGACGAACCGTATCGGTCAGATGTGGGCTTCTCTCGAGCGGTTCAAGACTGATGTGGGGAATGCGGAGTCGCCGTTCACGCATGACGGTGATGAGACGGTTGCCGCGCATATCCGGAATGCGGTGGTGCGTTCGCGTGCGATGAACAGTTTGACGAAGGAACGTCAGTACATCATCGGTAAGCCGGAGGAACACCAGAAGATCGACTACGCAATGTCGTCGGTGCTCGCCCATGACGCGGTGATGGATGCCATTGCTGGTGGGGCGCTTGAGGAAGATCCAGACGAATACGTGTATTTCTGAGACCTAGTTGGAGGCTCTATGAGTGCCACGGACGCCCTCCACATGGTGAACCGCCTGTATGCCCGCCTGAATGGTCGCCGGCCTGAGTTTGATCAGCGTGAACAGTATTACGAGGGCAATCAGCCTTTGACGTTTGCGACTGAGGAGTGGAAGCGGGCGAATGCGTCCAGGTATGCCGATTTTTCGGATAACTGGTGTGGTTCGGTTGTTGATGCTGAGGCTGAGCGTCTGCGGTATACGGGTGTGAAGTTGGATGAGTCGACGTATGGGGATGCGGCGAAGAAGCTTCATGAGCAGTGGTTGTTGAACGAGATGGACATGCAGTCGTCGCAGGGGTTTGTGGCGTCTTTGACGTCGTCGCGGTCGTATGTGATTGTGTGGGCTGACCCGTTCACGCAGCAGCCGACGATCTCTTGGGAGCATGGCGCTGACGTTGAGATTGAGTATGACTGGGCTAACTCGAGGGTTCGTACGGCGGCGTTGAAGACGTGGGCTGATTCTGGGTTCGAGTATGCGACGTTGTACACGCCGAATTGGGTGTGGAAGTTTCAGCGGTTGCGGTCTCAGGCGCGTGTTGCGGAGGCGTCACAGGCGGATCAGTCGCGGGTGCGTAACGCGGGCTCTACGGGCGGCTGGGTGGCTCGTGAGGTGCATGGTGAGCCGTGGCCGTTGGTGAACCCGATGGGTGTTGTGCCTGTTGTGGAGTTCGCGAACCGTCCGACGTTGAAGGGTGACCCGCGGTCTGAGATTCAGGGTGTCATTCCGATGCAGAACGCGATCAACCTGTTGTGGGCGTACCTGTTTTTGGCTGCTGATTATGCGTCGATGCCGGCGCGTGTGGTGTTGCATCAGGGTCCGCCGAAGATGCCTGTCCTTGATTCTGAGGGTAAGCAGATTGGTGAGAAGGCTGTCGATATTAAGGATCTTGCTGAGAAGCGGCTCCTGTATTTGTCGGGTGCTGACACTGCGATTGATTCGTGGGAGTCTGCGAAGTTGGACGTCTTCACGGGGGTTATTGAGAAGGCGGTCGGGCATATTGCGGCTCAGACGCGTACGCCTCCGACGTATCTGGTGTCGACGGCGGGCATGTCGAATGTGAACGGCGAGGGGTTGAAGGCTTCCGAGATTGGGTTGGTGAAGAAGTCGCTCGAGTTCCAGTCGTTTGCGTCGCCTGCGATTCGTGAGGTGTACCGGCTGGTTGCGTTGGTGTTGGGTGACCAGTCGTTGGCGCAGGCCGCACGTTTGGCGACGGTCACTTGGGCTAACCCGGAGATTCGTTCTGAGGCGCAGCTTGCGGATGCCTTGTTGAAGAAGAAGCAGCTTGGTTACCCGCTCGAGTACCTGATGGAAGTTGACGGGTTGGACCCGGTCGATATTGCGCGGGTGTTGAAGATGCGTGAGGAAGAGCTGAATGACCCGCAGATTGCGGCTGCCATGAGGGGGCTTGATGATTCCTCAGGCGGCTCAGGATCAGTACCGTCGTCAGCAGGTAGTGGCGGGGGCGACGGCAGCTAGCGTCAAGAAGTTGTGGCGGACACTCGGGGACGATTTCTCGAATGACTGGGTGTACGCCCGCCCTCGCGTTCTTGCGGTGGTGCAGCAGGGGCGTGATGCGGCTGTTCGTTTGGCGGCACCGTATACGGCTGCTGTGTTGGTGGAGACGGATCAGGTTGCGTCTGGTGTGGGCGAGATTAATCCCACCCGGTTCACGGTGGCTGCCCCGGATGGTCGTCCGATGGGTTCTCTTCTGGATGAGTCGGTCATCGCGACGAAGGTTGCGGTGAAGCAGGGCACATCCGTCGATGAGGCGTTGCAGTCGGGTGGTTCGCATCTGATCCGTGACGTTCTGACCGTGTTGGCGGATACTCGCCGGCAGGTGTATTCGGCGGACATCACGCAGCGTCCTGGCGTTGCCGGGTATACGCGGATGCTGAATACGCCTTCGTGCTCGAGGTGCGTCATGTTGGCGGGTCGCTGGTACCGGTGGTCTCAGGGATTCCAGCGGCATCCGCGGTGCGATTGCATGCACATTCCGTCGTCGGAGAACCGTGCGGGTGATTTCCGTACGGACCCTCAGGCGTACTTCGACTCACTGTCCGGGGCCGAGCAGGATCGTGTGTTCACGAAGCATGGTGCTCAGGCGATCCGTGACGGCGCGGACATGAACCGTGTCGAGAACGTGCGCCTGCGTGGCCTTGGTACTGAGACGTCTCACCGGAAGTTCGGCACCCCGTACCGGTTGACGGTCGACGACATCTACAGGAATGCGGGTACGCGTGCCGACGCGATCCGTCTCCTCACTATGGAGGGCTTTATCCGCCCGTCCGTTTGACTTCCCGCTCCTCGCGGGACAGGCCGCGCAACGCGGCAACCAACCAACTAGGAGCAATTCCATGTCGGAAGAAATCGTCGACCCTGTCGACACTGAAATTGTTGAGACCCCTGCTGATGGTGAGGCGCCTATTGAGGGTGCTGATGCTCTTGGTGATGCGGGGAAGAAGGCTCTCGACGCGATGAAGGCGGAGCGCAAGGCTGCGAATGATCGTGCGAAGGCTGCTGAGGCTAGGGCTGCTGAACTGGCTGCGAAGCTTGAGGGCCGTGAGGCTGAGCATGCTGCGGAGCAGGAGCGTCAGCGGGCGAAGGATGACGCGTTGGCTGCGGCTAACAAGCGGATCCTTGCCGCGCAGCTCAAGCTCGAGGCGAAGGGGAAGCTCGCGGACGTGTCCGATGCGCTCCTGAACATCAATCTTGACGATTTTGAAGTGTCGGATGACGGCGATGTCGATTCTGACGCGCTGCTCGCTGCGATCGACGACCTGTTGGCACGCAAACCGCATCTTGCTGCGGATAAGCGCCGTTTCGATGGTGCCGCGGATCAGGGTGCGCAGGTGCCGCAGCGTCTCACGCAGTTGTCGGCTGCGGATCTCGAAAACATGTCTCTCGCTGAGGTGAACCAGGCACGCCGTGAAGGGCGTTTGAACCGGGCTCTCGGCATCGATTCTTAAAGAAAGGCGGTAGCCGCTAATGGCTATTACCAACTTCATTCCTACGGTGTGGGATGCCGCTCTTCTTGAGCGTTTCAACACCTCGAACATTCTGATTCCGGCGTTGAACCACCAGTACGAGGGTGTTCTTTCGGCTGGTAACACGGTGAAGATCACCGCTGTTACGACTCCGACGATCGTTGACTATGCTGCGGCTTCGCGTGTGATCACGCCGGCTCAGATGTCGGACACGACTCAGTCGTTGGTCATCAACCAGGAGAAGGCGTTCTCGTTCATCGTTGATGACATTGACCGGGTGCAGTCGGCTGGTTCGTTTGAGCCTGTCACCCGTGATGCTGGTGCTGCGCTTGCTGAGGATGCTGAGGCGACCGTTATTGCGGCGCTTAAGGCGAACGGCACTTCGGCTGGTACTGGGGCGATCACGACCGCTGACCTTGCGTATGCGGCTGTTGTGTCGATCCGTCAGAACCTTGTGAAGGCGAACGTTCCCTCGTCCGACCGTATCCTTGCGGTTTCGCCCGAGTTTGCGTCGCTGTTGCTCGGTTCGGCGTCGAAGCTGACCAGCTTTGACCCGGTGGGTGACCAGCCCATCCGTAACGGTGTCCTCGGTCGTCTCCTCGGCTTCACGGTCGTTGAGCACCCGCAGCTCACCCACACGTCGAACCGTCCTGCGGCTATCGGCTTCCACGCCCCTTCGGTGGCGTATGTCGGTCAGATCCAGAAGACCGAGGCTGGTCGTATGGAGAACAAGTTCGCTGACTACATCCGTGGTCTGAACGTGTACGGCACGAAGGTTCTGCGCGCTACGTCGGTGCAGACCTACCTGCCTGCTTCCTAAGGAGTAACGGTGGACGCATTCGCAACGTTTCAGGATCTTGAGGCCCGGTTGAATCGGGTCTTTTCTGTTGATGAGCAGGAGTGGATCACGACGCTGTTGGAGGATGCGTCCACCTATCTTCGTGAGGATGTTATTGGGTTGCAGGTGTTCCCGCAGTCGACGGTGACGTTTACTGCGTGGCCGTCGAATGGTGAGGTTGTTTTGCCTCAGCAGCCTGTGGTTGGTGCGCCGACTGTGTTTGTTGGTGCGACTGAGATTGGGTTTGTGCTTCGTGATGGCGTGTTGTTTGTTGACACGGATGATGAGGTGACGGTCACGTTCACGTATGGGTATGCGTCGGCTCCTGAGGGGTTGAAGCGTTGGGCGTGTGTGTTGGTGTCGCAGGCGTTGATTCCGCTTGAGCTGAATTTGGGTTTGACGGTTGGCGGGTTGTCGTCGGTTGCTTTGGATGATTTCAAGGCTGCGTTTGCTGATGGTGGCGAGGGGACGGGCATGAGCCTGTCTGACCGGAATGTGGCTTTGATTCGCCGGCAGTACTCCACGGATGTTCATGTGGGGGGTACGCGGTGAGCATTGTTGCTGGTGCGCAGGCGTGGGGGCAGGCGCTCGCGGAGTCTCTGATGGTCGACACGGTTCTGATTCGTCGTAAGGGGCCGAAGGTTTTGAATCCGTCGACTGGTGAGCTCGAGTTCACATGGTCGACGATCTACAGCGGCAAGTGTCGTCTGGTGTTGCGTTCGGGTGTTGTGCGTGATGTTGATGCGCAGTCTCAGCTTCTGGCGGTGCAGGGTCCGCGTCTGGATGTGCCTGTTGCGGGTACGTCTGGGGTGCGTGCGGATGATGAGTTCACGATTACGGCGGGTGAGACGGCTGGTGTTACGGGTCGTGTTGCTGGCCGGTTTGATCAGTCGTTGAAGTCTGCCCGACGTCTGCCGGTCGAGGTTTGGAGCTGACATGGGTGACGGTTTCAGCTTCGATTTCGACGAGGTGACGAAGTTGGCCGCGGATCTTGGTAGGGCTCCTGCGAAGGCTGCTCCGAAGATCATTGCTGCGGTTGAGGCTACGGCGATTGCGGTTCGGGATGACTGGCGTGAGCCGTTGTCTGGGTCGGAGCATGTGCCGGGTGGTGCTGGGACTGTGACGCACGAGTTGCGGGGCGCCGCTTCTGCGATCACTGGCATGTCGGCTGTGACGGCGGAGATCGGTCCGGTTTTGCGTGGCCAGGGTCCGCTTGTCGGCATGCTCGAGTACGGCACTCCGAAGACTGGTGCGCGGGGCTTTGGTGCTGAGGCGTTGTTCCGTAATCAGCAGAAGTTTGAGGACGCGATTAACGAGGCGGGGGAGATTGAGCTATGACTGCTGAACTCCATCACGCGGCGATCATGGCCCGTATTCGTGCTGATTCACAGTTGACGGCGACGACGTACGAGTTGGGTGAGGTTCCGGATCCTGCACCGTCACGGTATGTGGTTGTGCAGTCGGATTTGGGGCAGCGTTCTCAGGCGCGTTTTAGTGGCGGCAAGGTTGGCCTTCTGACGCGGCATTACGTGTATTGCGTGGGGATGGTTGCGTCTCAGGCGCGTTGGGTTGGTGGGCGTATCGAAGCCCAGCTGCTCGACTACCAGCTCACTGTTACGGGCCGGAATGTTCGCAAGCCGGCCGAGTGGTATGCCCGCCCCGTCATCCTCGACAAGGATGGCCCGTTCCCTTTGCCGTTCGGTGTGATCGTGTTCGACCTTTACTCGGAACCATCTGCCTGACCCGAACTACTTAGAGAGCCCCGCCCTTGTGCGGGGTTTTCGCATTTAAGCGACCCGCCAAACCCGGTGGGTAACCCGGTCCTGCGGGTCTCCTGCCAGGACTCGATCTAGAAGGAGAAACGTATGCCCGCAGAAACTGTCCCGGCATCTACCCAGTCCGATGGTAAATGGCGGATTACGACGGTCCCGATCGGTTCGAACGCGCTCAGCGTTGCGATTCTGAATGGTGCCACGTCGAAGCCCATCACGTACGGTCTGACCGCTGACGGTTGGAACTACAGCAAGACGCAGGCGACCGTTGAGGACAAGCGTCTGACCCTGATCGCGAACCTTGCCCGTCCGGGTAAGACGACTGAGACGTGGGAGGTCAAGTGTGTTGAGTCGGCTGTTGCTGACACGGCGGATGCGATCTTCTCGGCTCTCGCAATCTCGGGTGCGACGATCCAGCTCAACGTGCGTCGTGCTGTTGACAATGCGACGACTCACACGATCGGTCAGATTGCTGACATTCACACGGTCGTTGTTGGTACGCGTCGCCCGCAGGCACCTGTTGAGAACGGTGTCGACACGGTTGCGTACACGTTGTACCCGGTTTTGCCGACTGTGAACGGTGGCGTTCTGGTCGCGTAAATGAGACGGCCGGGGCGGGTTCCCCCACAACCCGCCCCGGCTTCAAACACTCGTGGGGTTTCGACTTGTGGGGAGTAGGACATTGAGTTTCAAGGATGATTTGGCAGCGGCTAAGGCTGCCGTTGCGCCGGCTAAGTCTCCGGTGATTGAGGTGGCGGTTCACGGCAAGCTTCACCAGGTGGTGTTCTACCGTGCGTCGTCCGTGGATTGGTCGCATGCGGCGATGAAGCATCTGCCGCGCATGGATGTCGCGTTGGATCGCAAGAACGGGTACGACCTTGCTGGTGTTTCGCGTGAGATTTCCGCGAAGTACGGCCGGGTGCTCGAGGGCGATGTCGAGACTCAGATGCCTGCCGAGGATTGGGTTGATTTCTGGACTGTCATTGCTCCGGCGTCTGCTCGTGACATTGAGGCGTCGGTGTGGCATCTGCATGAGTTTGATGCGGAGCGGGAGATTGAGGACGCAAAAAAAGCATCCAAGCGTCGCCCCGTCTCGCGGAAGAAGTCCGGCTAGCCGCAGCTCAGAACGTTTCAGTCCGCCGTCTGGGTGGTTGGGAGCCGGCTGAGGTTACGACGTTCGAGTATGACGGCGACCGTCTGGTGCGAGCTGTCACGGTGCGTGAACCTGAGTGGACGCCTGACGTGGTGGCCTTGCATCTTGCGGCGCTGCGGCTCGAGGCGGATATGGGCACGCATGGCATCCCAATGTCCGAGGCGACGGACGCAGCGTACGCGGGTCAGTGGATCACTAACGATAAGCCTCGTGTGGATTACGTGAAGCTCAAGCTCAACCAAGAGCAGGAGCGCTACTACGAGGCGCATCCTGACGTTCGCAAGGACCGCCCGGCACACATCTGGTATGTGAAGGGCCGTGAAGAGGGTTAAGACCCGAGGTTCACGAGCGCGAGGATTCCGGCGATGAGTGCGGTGATCAGTGCCGCGCCGAAGAACCAGACCGCTGTTCCGATTCCGGATGTGACGACGAAGATCAGGCCGGCTCCGAAGATGACGGCGGCGATGATCAGTGCGTTTGCCCAGCGGGGGCGGGTCGGCGTGGTGTGCCGGTATTCGGAGAACTGGTTCTCGGTCATGTCCGCACTGTAGCGCTTGGGCGCTTTTTCCGGCTACGTGCCACCCCTGATTTGTTGAGGAGCGCTCATGCCGGAGAGAGTCACTAAGGTCACCCTTGATGCGGTCGTTTCTGGCTATGTGCAGGGGATGACGCAGGCTGCTGTCGCGACCAGGAATCTGGATACGGCGGCTGGGAAGTTGCGGGCTCAGCAGGAGGCGTTTACCGGTATCGGTAAGGCGTCGATGGCTGTTGGCGCGTTGGCTGCTGCTGGCGTTGGTTTGGCTGTGGCGAAGTTTGCTGAGTTCGATAAGCAGATGTCGGCGGTGCAGGCTGCAACGCACGAGTCTGCCGCGAACATGGCTCTGCTGCGTGATGCGGCTTTGGATGCTGGTGCTGAGACTGTGTTCTCGGCCACTGAGTCGGCGTCGGCGATTGAGGAGTTGGCGAAGGCTGGTCTGTCGACGTCGGAGATCCTTGGTGGCGCACTCGATGGTGCGCTGTCTCTGGCTGCCGCGTCTGGGATGAATGTTGCGGATGCCGCTGAGGTTGCGGCGAAGACGCTGAACCAGTTCAACCTTGCCGGCTCGAAGACGGAGCATGTTGCTGACCTGTTGGCTGCGGGCGCGGGTAAGGCGTCTGGTGACGTGTCCGATCTTGGGGCTGCTTTGGCTCAGGTCGGTCAGGTTGCGAACGGTGCGGGTCTCACGATTGAGGAGACGACGACCGCGCTCGCCGCGTTCGCGTCGCAGGGCCTGTTGGGTTCGGACGCTGGTACGTCGTTCAAGACGATGCTCGGTGCTCTGACGCCGAACACGGCTAAGGCGCGCGACGAGATGGAACGTCTCGGAATTAGCGCGTTCGATGCTGGCGGCAAGTTCATCGGGCTCGAGAACTTCGCCGGCCAGTTGAAGCAGGGCCTGTCGGGTCTGACGGATGAGCAGCGTTCGGCGTCGCTTGAGATCATGTTCGGTTCCGATGCGGTTCGTGCTGCTACGGCCCTGTACAACGAGGGTTCTGTTGGTATCGCGGACTGGTCTGAGAAGGTCAACGATTCCGGGTACGCGGCTGAGACTGCCGCGTTGCGGATGGATAACCTGTCGGGCGATATTGAGAAGCTCGGTGGCGCGTTCGATACGGCCCTGATTAAGACCGGGTCGGCTGCGAACGATGCGTTGCGTGGTTTGGTGCAGGGTGTCACGTCGGTTGTGGATGCGTTCGGTGATGCACCTCAGGCTGTGCAGACGACGGCGTTGGCTCTTGGCGGGTTGACGGCTGCTGTTGGTTTGGCTGGTGGTGCAGCGCTGATCGCGGTGCCGAAGGTGGCGGCGTTCAAGGCGTCGCTCGAGGCTCTGGGTATTTCGGCTGCGAAGACGAACGCTGCGGTTGCGAACCTCAAAACGGGTATGACGATCCTGGCTGCGGTTGGTGTTGGTGCGTGGGCTGCTGAGGCTACGGGCGGGTTCATTGACTCGGCTCGTGAAGCGCTCGGGTTGAAGGAAACCGTTGATTCGTTGATTGGTTCGTTGGACGAGCTCGGCGCGAAGACAACGGTCGACAACCTTATTGGTGACGACCTGAACGGTATCGGCACGCTCACGGATAACGGGTTCTTCTCGGATGTGACTCGTGGTGCGTCTGAGGCTGTGCAGGGTATTTCGAACTTCATGCCGATTTGGAAACTGTTGGGTTCTGAGTCGCAGTTGACGACGGCGCAGTTGTCGTTGGCTGATGATGCGATGTCGAAGCTGGTTGCTGATGGGAAGCCTGATGAGGCTGCGGCAATGTATGAGGCTTTGGCTGCGAAGACGAATGGGTCGAAGGATGCGCTTGGGAAGCTGAATGATCTTTTGCCGGAGTATTCGTCGGCTCAAGATGGTGCGGCTACGGCGACTGAGGATGCGTCGGAAGAGGTTGACACGTTCACGGCGGCGACAGATTCGGCGACGCAAACTGTCAGCGATTTCGTGGATGCTCTGCGCGGCTTGGGTGATACGCAGCTCTCTCTGAATGATGCGAACCGCAAGGTTGAGTCGTCGTTGGATGACTTCCAGGCGTCGATTGAGAAGAACGGTCAGACGCTCGACATCACGACTGAGGCGGGCCGGGAAAACTCGGCCGCGTTGGATGCGATCGCTGAGTCGTACAAGACCGCTGCGGCTGCGACCGTCGAGCAGACCGGTAAGCAGGAAGACGCAATCCCGGTCATTCAGGCAGGTCGTGACGCGATCGTGAAGGCTGGTATGGCTGCTGGGCTGTCGGCTGAGCAGGCGAATGCGTACGCGGATCAGCTTGACCTGATTCCGGGTGACGTTGAGACGTTGTACAAGTCGAATGCGGCTCAGGCGATTGCTGAGGCCAACGCGGTTGCTCGTGCGATCAATTCGATCCCCGGTTACCGCGACATCGTCATTAACCAGGTTGTTCAGGAGACTGGCCGTCCGCGTGGTGAGGTTGGTGCTGCGTATCCGGGTAACGCGAACGGTGGCATGTACTCGTACGCGGACGGTGGTTTCGGCGAGGGTTTCTATTCGGGTCGTGCTGGTGCGTTGTACAAGTTCGCTGAGCCTGAGGTTGGTTGGGAGGCGTTCATCTCTGGGAAGCCGGGGAAGGAAGCCCAGAACCGCGGCTATGCGCTCGAGGCGTACAAGCGTCTCGGCGGTGAAATGGGCGGCAAGACGGAGATCCATTACAACCTGTCGCCCACGTTCCCCGCTATCCGTGACAACGACCCCCGCACACAGGCGACGATCCTTGGTCGCGAGTTCGCACGAAAGGTGGCGGGATGACTGTCGTAACCTTTGGCGGGTTCACGTTCGACGACCAGGCAGTGTCGGGGTTCACGTTGGCGGACATGTCGGGCTGGTATCGGGGTGCACCGTCTAGGCGTGGTGACACGATTCGGAAGCGCCCGCAGAATGATGGTGCGTTTGGGTCTGCCCGGTTTTTTCGTGACGGCAGGGTGATCACGGTGGAGGGGTCGTATATTGGCTCTTCCATCGCGGATGCTTATGCGGCTCGTGACCGGTTGGAGTCGTTGCAGGCTGATGGGTTGTCGTCTGAGTTTGCTGTGACGGATGAGTTGGGGACTCGTTCGTGCATGGTGGAGTTGTTGACGGAGCCGACGCCGGATGAGGGTTTGTTTTCGCCGTTTTTCAAGTTCGCGTTTGATGTGTTTGCTGCGGATGCCCGTAAGTATGGGCCGGAGCTGGTTGCGTCGTCTGGGTTGCCGGCGTCGGGTACGGGTATCACGTATCCGATCACTTACCCGATCACGTATGGGACTGCGGGTGATCCGGGGCGTGTGACGGTGTCGAATTCGGGCCGGCAGGAGTCGTTCTCGTTGTTCGAGGTTGCGGGCGGTTTGGATGCGGGCTTCGAGTTGAAGGAGATCGCTTCGGGTCGTCGTTTGCGGTTTGAGCGTCTGATCCCGTTGGGTTCGACAGTGTTCTTGAACCCTCGTACTGGGCGCGCGTATTTGGATGTGCCGGATAACGATGTGACCGGGTTTTTGACGGTGCGTGAGTGGTGGTCGGTGCCTGCTGGGGTGTCTCAGGAGATTCAGTTTTCTACGTGGGGTGGCGTGTCTGGTGTGCCGTCGTTGACTGCGCGCACCCGTCCTGCTTTCTAACCCCCGCCCCTTTTTCTGTTTGCCGCTGTCGCGGTTTCTTTGTGCTGCCCTTTTGGAGGCGTGATGACGGCTATTCCTTCGTTCCCTGGCCCGAGTGGTGAGGTGGATTCGCTTGAGCTTCGTAAGAACCTTGCGGGTCTGATTGCCCGTGATACGACGGGTGCGCCACGTGATGGCGTGTTTCCGCGGCATTCGAATGCTTTGGTGACGGCGACTGCTTCGACTGGTCCGATGACGGTGAATGTGGCTGCGTTTGAGGCTGCGTTGGTCCGTCAGGGTGGCCCGTTGTGGATGCAGAATGACGGCACGGTTGCTGTATCGATTGCGACGGCACCTGTTGCGAACTCCCGTATCGATGTCGTGTATGCGCGGCAGAACGAGTCTGCCGCACCCATGTCGGATGGTTCGGATACGGCTGTCATTGATGTGGTGACGGGTACGCCTTCGGGTTCTCCTGTGAAGCCGTCGATTCCGGTTGGTGCGCTCGAGCTGGCGACGGTGGTTGTGCCTACGGGTGTGACTGCGACGACTGGTGGCGGTGTGGTGATTACGCAGACGTATGCGTGCACGGCGTCGTCTGGTGGTGTTGTGCGGTTGCGGAATCAGGCTGAGCAGGATGCGTGGTCGCCGGCTGACGGTTCGTTGGGTTGGCGGTTGGACACTGGTGCGCTGCTGAACCGTGTGTCTGGTGTGTGGCGTGTTGTGGCTGGTTCGTCTGATACCAGGAACCGTGCTGTTGGTACGACGAACACGTTCACGAACCCGACGACACCGTCTGATTTCACGCAGACGGCCGACAAGGACGCGTTGGATATGACGTTCGTGAAGCATTCGGCCGGAACAACGTTGCGGGTGTCGATGCAGATCCCGTTCGTGTTCTCGTCGGGTGCGGCGCAGGTGTTGTCGGCGGTGATCAACATTGCGGGTACCGACTATGTGGTGGCTGCGCAGGTTGTTCCGACTGCACCGTTTTACGGGACGTTGACGGCGGTGCGTGACATTACGGGTGTTGCTGCGGGGTCGACGGCGATTAAGCCGCGTGTGCAGTCGCAGTCTGCGGCTTCGGTTGCGGTGAACGCTACGACGCGTGTCTCGTACCGCGTCGACGAAATCTAGGAGGGGGCCGCATGTCTTGGGCTAGCACTATTGCCGGGTCGGTGAACTCCCCGAACCAGTCTCCGCGTTTCGGCCGCAAAGTCACGGGTTGGATCATTCACCACAACGCCGCCACGGGTGGTTCGTATGTGCTTGAGCTGATGCGCACGGGTAAGAAGCAGGTTTCTGCGAACTATCAGGTGATGCAGAACGGTGACGTGTGGGGTGTTGTTCCGCGTGAGAGCCGTTCGTGGTCGGCGTCGAATTCTGATTGGGATGCTTCGTCGTTGACGTTCGAGATTGCGAACGATTCGGGTGAACCGGGTTGGACTATTTCGGATCGTGCGTATGAGCAGGTTGCGAAGACCATTGCGGAGGATTCGCGTTGGGCGGGTATCCCGATCAACCGTACGACGGTGCGTGGGCATCGTGAGGGGTCGGCGCAGGGTGATGGCGGTTCGTATCCGACTGCGTGCCCTGGCGGTATCGACCTTGACCGTCTGGTGCGTATGGCGCAGGGGTACGTGTCCGGTTCTGTGGCCGGTCTCGATGCGGAATTGATTCAGGAGGAAGACGAGATGGCTATTCAGATCATCAAGGAAATCGCGGGTGTTCCGAATGGTGAGAAGGCGCGCTACGGCGTGATGGGCAGCAAGTCCGGCTTCTCCCACATTCAGACCATGAACGAGGTCAACGCCCTGTTGAAGGGGATCGGGAAGACGGAGAAGGAAGCGGTGCGCGGGGTTTCTCGCCTTGAGTTCGACCGGATCGCTACCGCACTGACTCGCTGAACGACTGTTATCTGAGGGGGGCCGCATGTCGCGTTGGTTTCTGGCTGATCTGCGTACCGGACGACAAATTCTCGACCTCCCCGTCATGGCAGGCCGTTGGGAGCGGTTGCTGAACCGTCCCGAGAACATCGAATGCACGCTGGATTTGAACGACCCTGACGTGATCGCGTTGGGTGCTAGGAACACGACCGCGACCGGTAAGACGGTGCTGGCTGTTGCTGAGGGTGACGTCATCCTCGCTGCCGGCCCGATCTGGGTGCGATCGTACGGGCACGACGGTACGACGATGACGTTGACGGCAAAGGGTGTGTGGTCGTACTACGACCGACGCCACATCCTTCCCCCTGTGGCCGCGACAGTACCGCTGACGGACTTCACCGTCCCCGATCCTGATGAGTCTGGGAAGACGATGCCGAACCCTGCGTTGAAAACGGCGTACACGGGCCTCGAGCTTGGGACGATCGCGAAACGGATAGTGCAGCAGGCCCACTCGTGGCCGGGTGGCGCGCTGCCCATCGTGTTCGAGGCTGACCGTGCTGGCATCCATGAGCGCACCTATGAGGGGTCGGACTTCAAAGTTGTGGGTGACGTTCTGCGGCAGTTGCAGGAAGTTGAGGGTGGCCCGGACGTGCGGTTCATGCCCCGCTTCACAGCAGACCGTCTTGGTATCGAATGGGTGCTCGAGACGGGTACACAGGCTGAACCGTTGCTCGCATCAACGGTGACGCACAGGTGGGATGTCACCGCCACAGACTCGCCCGTGTCGAACCTGAACATTGATGAGGATGCGTCCGACCTTGTCGATTTGGGTTGGGTGACTGGTGGCCGTTCCGCCGATGAAGTGTTGGTGTCACGGTTGCAGTCCACACATCTGACCGGGCTTGGGTACCCGCTCTATGAGGGCATGGATTCGACACGTTCGAGCGTGGTTGTGCAGTCCACGTTGGATGGGCATGCGGGGGAGCTTGTTGACACGGGTTCCGCACCGGTTGAGACGTGGTCGTTTGATGTTGAAACGTCGGTGGCGCCGTCCGTTGGTTCGTATTTTGAGGGCGACTACTGCGAGCTCGACATCGCCCCCTACGGGACGCACCCTTACCCGTCAGGCGGTCTCGCCCTCGCCGAATCGGACTACTTCGCCCCAGACGACGGCATGACAGAGGTTGAGACCGACTACTACACCACAGACGGTTTGACAGAAGTTGAACCGGGCTACTACTCGTCTGGTGGTGAGACGGTCCGGTCGAACCTTGCCGGCGACCCGTACATCCGTGAGGGTGGCACGTTCCGTCACCGCATTGTTGCGATTTCGGGTGACGCTATCGGTGACGTGATTCGTGTGCAGTGCGCCCCGAGGAGGTCGTCATGAGTGGCGGTTATCAGCGGGGTCGTGGTGACGGTTTGGATGTCCTTATCCAGGACATTCGGGAGATTCAACGGCGTCTGCGTGAGTTGGAGATTCCGTCTGGCACACAGAACGCATCGTTGGTGGCTCAGGTTCAGGCGAAGCTTGCCGAGTTGGATGCGACGGTTGAGGCGTTGGTTGCCGCGTACGTGGACGCGTTCACGTACAACACGTCGGAGATTGATGCGAAGGTTGCGTCGCCGGGGAACATTGCACCAGGGAACGTGACCGCATCTGGCAC
Source organism: Agromyces sp. CF514 (assembly GCF_900113185.1). Lineage (NCBI taxonomy): Bacteria > Bacillati > Actinomycetota > Actinomycetes > Micrococcales > Microbacteriaceae > Agromyces > Agromyces sp. CF514. The sequence goes on from NZ_FOZD01000001.1 coordinate 2,249,237, forward strand.
CGGTTCATTCGGCGGGACGGTCACCACGGGCGGCGACATGAACGCTGCCGGGTACATTCGCGGCGGCAACGTGTACGGCAACATTCTGTCCGTCGACTACCGCAACGTGTACGTCACGGGTGTGGATGGGGCGCTGGGGCATGTGCCGTCGTCGCGTCGGTACAAGCAGGACGAATCAGAGGCAACCTTTGATGCGGTCGCCGCTGTGGACTCGGGTGTTGTGAAGTGGTTCCGCTACATCGCCGCGGTTGACGCTCTTGGCGAGGACGCACCCTACGTTCTGGGTGGCATCGCGGAGCAGTTTGCTCAGTCCGGGTTGGCGCACACGGTCGGTGAGGACGCGGAGGGACTGCCGGAGTCGATCGAGGATCGCCCGCTGCTGTTCACGCTGATGCTCGCGGTTCAGCAGTTGTCGGCCCGCGTGCGAACGCTCGAGGCTGATTAGCCGGTGTAGCAGTACTGCCCGCCGTCAGGGCCGGTCATGCCGGAACCTGTCGGGCATCCGCTGGTGTCCCAGTAGCCGGTGCCGTTGCCGAGGTCTACCCACGGCAGGGGGATGAGGCTGGGGGTTTCGGGTTCCGGGACACCAGCAGTTTCGTCGCCGGAGGGTTCTTCCCACGTGTCGGCTTCGGCGGCTGCTTGTTCGGCGGCAACACGTGCGGCTTCATCTGCTGCCGCCTGTGCTGCCGCCGCTGCTTCTGCTGCGACACGTGCCGCTTCGGCTTCGGCTGCCACACGGGCCGCTTCAACACGTGCTGCTTTGTCGTTGCGGGCCGCGGTGAGGTAGTCGGCAGTGGTCACGGTTTCGGTCGTGTACGACGAAACGACCAGTGCAGGTTCGGTGCTGTCTGCCGTGGCGGGTGTGAAGAACAGCACCCCACCGACTGCGAGTGCCCCTGTTGCTGCAACAGCCACCCCGGCTACTGCGATACGCCCCCATTTGTTGCTCATGAAACTGAGTTTAACCTGCCCGACCGGGCATTAAACAGGGCTAGCCCTGAGATTGTGAGGGACGCTCATGCGGAAGAACAGGACTGTTCGTGGGTGACGCGGAGGACTCGATGCCGGCGTGGGCGGTACGGCTCGAGACGAAGGTGGACCTCGTTTTGGGTCAGCATGGCACCCGCCTTGAGGATCACGAGACGCGGCTTCGTATTCAGGAGTCGCGACGGTTTGTTTCGCCTGCCCAGTTGTGGGGCGGCGTGTTGGCTGCGTTGGCGGGTGCGTCTGCGTTGACGACGTTGTTGAACTGGCTGATTGGACTGAACTGATGACTGACTTTGACCCGCTTGTGACTAACACGACGAACACGTTCAACGGTGGCACGTACACGAACCCCGCACATGTTCCCACCGTCAACGACCTCGGCGTCATCGTCTCGTCAGGGCGTGCACGGAAGATCATCTACGGCGGCTACGTCCTCGCGTTGGTTGCGGCAGGCGGCGCACAAGTCGCATTCGCAGACCTCGGCATCGCAGCACCCGCATGGCTGTCAGCATCCGTCGCCGTCCTCGCCTACCTGGGCATCCCCGTTGGCGGGTTGGCGGCTGCGAACACCCGTAAGTAACGCACGAAACCACTTACACACAGACTTTGAGGGGGTCGCATGGTCGACATCATTCCGTCCACCGATAGCACCTTGTACCGGCTGCCGCTGAAAACGCGAAACCGGCTCGCAGCGGATCTTGCCGACCCCGGAACCCCCGAAGGTGTCGTCCTCGCGGCAACCACTGAGGCGGCAGTCAATACGGCCCTAGAAGGTTCATTCAACGGCGGCGGAGGACTCTACGACTTCCCCGGTTCAGCGGGCACCGAAACGATCACATATGAAATCAACGCAACCCACTACACCGCCTCCTCTACCCTCGAAGGCCAAAACACGACCATCGGCGCGACGCCCATCATTGTGAAGCCCGACGCTGCACCGGTCGGCGTATACACCGTCACCGGCGACGGAGCCGCAATGTACCCGACAGCGGGCGGCGCAACCGTGCCCATGTATGTAGACGTTGCCTCAATGGTTGGTATCAGCCGGTCCGTCATCGGTACCCTCGCGTCGATCGGATCAACCCAAGGCATCGGCGGATTCCTGTGCGGACGATTCGTGACAGGCGACGCACGAATGCTGAAATGGGGTCTCTCCGCAACGACCCGCGCGTACGTACTGTCGAAGCATTCCGGAACGGTACTCCCCGGAAGCGGAACCGCACTCGTAGCATCGACGCAGGTCGCCCAACCCGGAGATGTAGTCGACCTCGAGTTCCGCAACCACACCCTGAAACTGCACGTCAACGGGATCCAGATCCTCACATACACGCTCACCGCCGGTGAACAGGTCAGTTACGAGATCGGCACCAACGCTGGTGTCTACGGCAACTCGAGCGCGACAACCCCGAACATTGCGATCTGGCAGTGGATGCCCGACTGGCCGGTCGGTGACAAGAAGATGATCGCGGTAGACGAGAGCCTTAAACTCCCTGAGGACGTCGAGTTCTCCGATTCGATGCGCGCCGAAATTGGCGGTGTTGCAGCCGGAAACCGCCGCTTCAACATTGCAGACTACGGCGCCAAAATGGACGCCATCCTCTTGACGGACGCAGCCACATCAAGCGGATTGGCAACTGTCTCGTCAGCTGCTCGCCCCTTCGTGGCCGGCGACGTCGGCAAAACGATAGCCGTCATGGGGGCTGGCCCAGTCGTCGCGAACTCCAACGATGGCGTCTGGATTAGCACCATCTTGTCTGTGGCATCAGGTGTCGCCACGCTAGCCTCGAGCGCAACCTCCACAACAACCGGCTCCCGATGCATCTTCGGCACACCCGATGACACTGCAATCGCGAACACGCAGGTTGCGGCGACCACCGCGGGTGGTGGAACCGTGTACATCCCGCCTGGAAGAACTATCGTCACGGCCCCATTGAACGTGCAGAACTATGTCTCATGGGCCGGTGCGGGACGCGAACTGTCTTGGGTTCATGTCGTGGCAGACAGGGCAGGGGACGCATCGACGGCAGGAACGTCGGACTGGTTGACATGCGCTGGACGTGACGCCTCAAGCCCGCTGATCGGGGCCGACTTCTCAGACTTCGGCATTGAGGCAGAAGCGATGATCCACACGGCCGGTTACGGGTCAGCGATCAAACCGTTGAACATCTACTACGTGAAGCGCTGCTCCATCCGGCGCATGAACGTATGGCACACCCCAGCAACAGCCATCCCGTTCGACCATTCGTATGATCAGGTCGTGATCGCGGATAACGTGATCATCTCCCCTGGGCGCCTCGCCCCGAACGACGGACCAGGCGGCTCCGGGATTGGTGCGGGTACGAAGGGGACCGGCTCGACAGAACCGACGTTGATCATGAACAACGTGATCATCGGAACACAAACGTCAGGTGCGAACGGGCCGGGGCACAACGGCATCTTCACAGAGGCACAGACGGGCGCCGACCCCGATCTTGGCGTCACCGGGTACCGGATCCTGAACAACGTCGTGATCGGTATGTACTACGGCATCAGCGACACTGGTTCGACCGGGACACTGATCCAGGGAAACACGATCGTTGGATGTTCGCGGGGAATCCGTCTAGCTAAGACGACACTCTCGGCCGCGTACCCCGGACTCCACACCATCATCGCCAACAACATAGTCAGGGGGTGCACGGGTCCGGGCTCTACAGACGGAATCGGAATCACGATCTACACCCCGACGTCATCGTTCACTAACCTGCGGTCGAACCTGCACACCATCATCGAGGGAAACCAAATCTTCGAGAACAAGTCGTGGGGTGTTTCCATCAACTCGGCAGGTGGCGTACACATCGACGGTGTGGTCGTCCACGGGAACCAGATTCGAGCCAATGGGCGTTCCGGGGTGAGGCTTGTTTCGGCCGCAACGTTCAAGATCAGGTACCCGGCTATCCACGGCAACCAGATTGTGGCTAACGGCACTGGTGCTGTGTCGGGCGATCGGTCGGGGATCCTCGTAGAGTCGGGCACCACTGTCGAGGGTGGTCGAATCCAAAACAATGACATCTACGACTTGCAGGGTTCCCCGACGCAACTCGCTACGGTCACCACAACGGGGGCGACGTTGACGGGTGTCCGGGTCGCGGGCAACACGGGTGACGCGTAGGCAGAGGGTTCCCGCCTCGCTTCTTTGGATGGCGAGGCGGGAACCAGTGTTTGACCACCACGACATTGAGGGGCCATCTGATGAATGAGTTCGTGTTGACGTTTACCGCTGATGCGGAAGTCACCCACATTGAGGAAGAGGTAGACGAATGACTGTTGGACTTGTTGGGTTGACGAACTCGTGGTTGAACACGATCCGTGGTGGCGGTGCGGGAACCTCGTACACGGCCCCCGCAGCGATCTACATCAAACTGCATGTTGGTGATCCTGGGTCGGCTGGTACGGCTAATGCTGCTGCTGTGACGACGCGTCAGGCTGCAACGTTGGGTGCACCGTCTGCGGGTGCTGTGGCGTTGACGAATTCGCCGGCGTTCTCGATGACGACCACCGAGACCGTGTCGCACGTCTCAATCTGGGACAACGTTTCGGCAGGCAACTGTTTGTGGACTGCCGCGCTGTCGTCCTCGAAGGCGGTCGTGAATGGTGACACGCTCACCTTCACCACCCTCGGGTTCGCGCTCACACCGCTCGCAGCATAAGCAGGGGGTAACCGATGGCCGTCGTCACGAACAACGCAGAAGGCGGCACCAACGGCACCACGGTCAGTGCAGCGAACTCGGGTGGCGCGTCGGGTACTGCGTTCGGTACACCGACGATCGGTGCCGGGTCGACGTTCGTGTTCTCGAACACGGTTGCAGCTCACGGGTCGCTGTCGTACCGGTTCGTAACAGCCGCATCCCAGTTCACCATTGCGCCACTCGCGCAAACGTCGTCGGCCACAACAGCGGTCAGGTTCTACCTGTACACGTCGACCGCGTTTACGACGACGACGGCTGTTGCTCAGGCGTTGACTGCCGCGAATGCGAACATTGCGCAGGCACAGATCACGTCAACCGGGAACCTGCGATTGGCGAACGCCGGCACCGTGTTCACCGCCGCATCAGCGTTGTCGACGTCGACGTGGTACCGGGTCGAGTACACGGTGAACACGACGACGGGTGCGTGGGCCTTCGCCTACTACCTTGGCGACTCGTCCACTGCGGTTGAGTCGTCGTCGGGCACCTCCACGTTCACCGCCACAGTCGTCAACCACCGGTTCGGTAAAGCGTCGAACGGTGCACAGGTTGCCACTTACTACATCGACGACATTGCAGTCTCGGACACCGCAACCACATTCCTGGGGCCGGTGTCTACGGCATGGACCGGCGACGCGTCCACAACGGTCACGGCGTCACTGACTGGTGATGCAGCACGGACGACGACCGGTGACACCTCCACGACGGTCACAGCCACGGCAAGCGCTGGTGCGTCGAACGGGCGCACGGGTGACGCATCAACCAGCGTCGCAGTCTCCGCAACTTCTGCCGCTACACGCAACACGACCGGTGCGAGCTCGACCACCGTCACAGCATCCGTCACAGGTTCAGCAACCCGCACGACCAGTGGGGGAGCGTCCACCACTGCGACGGTGACGCTCACAGCCGACGCGACTGTTACTGGTGGCGGATCCTCTGTGACGGCGGATGCTTCACTCAATGTCACGAGCACTCAAACCTCTGCGGCATCACGGACGACTACTGGCGCGGCTTCAACAACGGTGACGGCTGGCAGGACGGCAGCAGCGTCGAGGGTCACGTTCGGTGACGCTACAACGACTGTCACCACCACCCGAACAGCAGCCGCCACCCGCACCACACAAGGTGCAGGCACACTCGCCGCAACGGTGACGCTCACTGCCGGTGCAGCCCTCACATCACGGGCCGGCGCAACACAGACGGCAACCGTCACACTCACCGCGTCTGCATCTGTTGGCGAGATGCGTGACCTCACACTCGAGGCCACACCACTCACCGACCAATGGTTGCCCACACAACTCGAGCAACGGTTCACACCAACACCGCTCACCGCACAACTCACAGCATCCCCGCTGCCCGACCGTTGGACCACGGAGGAACTATGACCCGCAACGCGACCATCTACGTCACTGCTGGTGAGAAGGAGTATGTGGGCGGCACGGTCACCGCACAGGACGGGTCCGATATCACTGGGGCAACGTTCCTGGTTGGGCTTTCCCAGTCTGGTTCGACACCGCCCGCATCATGGGTTGCGCCGGACGTGAACGTGCAGGGTGCGACAACCGCTGACCGGTTGCTCAAACTCCTTGTTGATGCCCCCCAGTCGGCGGGCACGTATTACTGCTGGGCGCGGGTGACTGATGTTCCTGAGGACGTTTTTCTGGTCGTTGACGGCCCTTTCAAGGTGGTTTAGGAGTCTCATGCCTATCAGCTATTACACGTCCGAAGAGGTCGACGCGAAGATCGAAGCACTCCCGGTAGCACGCGACGGTATCGACGGTAAGGACGGTGCCCCTGGCCTGCCGGGACGCAACGGTATCGACGGCGCCAAGGGTGACAAGGGAGACAAGGGTGATCCCGGAGAACCCGGCAAAGACGGCGAACCCGGTGCGCCCGGTGCTGGTGGTGCAGGGACGACGGTCCTTGTCGACACGCTCGGCACGACGGACAACGAAAGAATCACCGCCCTCAACGCCCTCGCGCAGTCGAATCAGGCGAACAGCGGCAAGACGGTGTTCGAGTTCGCCCTACGCCAATACAACATCAGCGTCCCCATCCAGTTGTGGTCCGGTCTCCGGTTGCGCGGTTCAGCCGGCCTCCCCACACGAGAGTTCGGGCGCGGCACCGTCATCAACTGGCAGGGCGCATCCGGTACTGCTGTGTTCGCCTACACCGGCACCCAGTCAGGGCAGGGGTACCCGTCAGACGGTTCCCCGCGGGACGTCATCGTGCAGGGTCTCGAGTTCCGTGGCGGTGCTGGCCGTCACGTGTTCGAGAAAGTTGACCCGCTGAACTACGCCGCAAGCTCCGGGAAGCGTGCCTGGTACTTCTCCATCATTGACTGCGGTGTTGTCGGGTTTGACACGTTCTTCTGGGGCTTCATGACCGGGTGCACGGTTCGTGGTGAGTTCCATGCGCAGGCCGTTGCGGACTCGACGTTCTTCATCGGCGGGTCAGAAAACAACATCTTCGCCGGCGGGCACGCACTACTCGACAACTCGACCGCAGCGTGGGCTGCATCGGGGAAACCGTACATTCGGTCGATCATGCAGAAGTCGTACATCGGCAACGCGATGATCAGCGCCCGCGGCAACTCGTACCAACTCTCCATCGAGGGTGGCAACGACCTGCACGTCATGGGCACCCAGTTCGACGCCCCAGACGGTGCACCCACCGCGGGCGCAAACATTCGCATCACCGCGGGCAACAACGTGCAGATCATTGGGTGCACGTTCAAGGGGCAGATGAACAACCCCGGCACGACTTCGCTCGGTGTCATCCACGTCACGGGTGGGAAGAACATTGTCATCCAGGGCGAGTTCCGGCTATCAGGCACAGCAGCATCACCGTCGACACCCCTCGTGTACAACTCGTCCGCCAACGTCGTCGAGGTTGGTCTACTCAGCCCCGGCGACTACGACTACACGCTCAAAGGCAACGTGTGGGCGATGTCCCCACGGGCACGCATCATCAGTTAAGAGGACGGCTCCCGTCTCACCCTCAGGGTGGGGCGGGGGCTTTTCTGCGTTAAGGGATTAAACCCAGTTCAGCAACCCGATTAATGAACTCAGGCGTCCCAATAGGCTGGCCGTTTGTGGGGATTAGAGACGAGCTCGAGCAGCTAGCCGAATTGCAAAACACTCTCAAGGATCGGCGTGCTGAACTCGTCCATAGGGCACGACGCGAGAACGTGACATGGCGTGAGATTGCACAGATTCTGGGTATGACCGAACCCGGACTCATCAAAGCCGACCGTGCATGGAAAGCGAGGAACGGGAACGGGAACGGGGACTAAGCCTCGATCGCGCGGCGCTGTCGGTTCATGGCATCGAGCACGCGCACAATGTCTTCATCGACACCGGGTGCGAGGTGACCGTACACGCTGATCGTGGTGTCGATCTTCTCGTGCCCGAGCTTGTTCTGAACGGCGTTTAGGGGTGCGCCGGCTGCGAGCAGCCACGACGCGTACGTGTGGCGCAGGTCGTGAATGTTGGGTGTCTTGCCGACGTTGGCTTTCTCGACGGCACGTTTCCAGATGCGCGTGTTGAACATGCCGTACCAGAGGCGTCCACCCTCGACACCGTGGAACACGAGCTGGTCTCCACCCTGACGCGGCGGAAGGCTATCTACTACCTCTTGGGGGAGCGGGATGGACCTGCGACCTTTCGCGGACTTCGGCACACCCAGAACGGGCACACCATCGACACCCTTCTTCCATGCCTTGTTGATCGACACGGTTGGGGTTCGCTTGGAGCGGTCAATGTCGGACCATGTCAGCGCGGTCGCTTCACCCCAACGGCATCCGGTGTTTGCCATGAAGATGACGAGCGGCTTGTAGTGGTTGGGGACGTGCTCGAGGATGACGTCGAATTCGTCGCGTGTGAGGAACACTCCCTCACGTGACTGCCCCCTGGTGATGCGCACACCGGACACGGGGTTGTCGCTGATGAGTTTGCGTTCCTTCGCGGCAGTGAAGATGTTGGACAGGAGCGCACGATAGTTCGCGACCGTCTTTGGTGCGACAGTCTGCCCTTTGCGCGAGCCTGATGGTTGCTGTTCGACCCAGTGCACCCATTGGCCGATGTCGTCTCGTGTGATGGCGTCGATGGGGTGGTCGCCGAGAAGGGGGAGGAACGCGTTAGTCATGCGTTCGTAGCCGCGCCTGGTGCCGGGTTGGATGCCTGTGAGGATGCCTGATTCGGGGGATAGGTAGGTTGCTGTCCATTCGGCGAGGGTGGGGATCTGGTGCCCGGATGCGTCACGTTTGGCGAGGAGTTCGCGCGCGGCTTTCCCACCGTATTTGCCCACCCATGCTGCGAACTGGTCGGCGGCTCCCTTGTCGGGCAGAGTCTCGGTCTTGACCTTGCCGTCGATGCGGAACTGAATCCGCCAGACGACTTCGCCCGACTTGAGCTTGAACGGACGCGCCTTAGGCATCGCTACATCGTCCGTCGACCGCTGAGGCAGTCGGGGCAGACGTCAGACACCGGAACCTTGGTGGGCGAACCGTGCATGTTGATCCCGCCACCGCATTTCACGGGCTGGAACTCGTTGACCGAGTAGCCCTCGCGAAGGTGGTAGATCACCTGATCGGGCTCCGGGTAGCGGTGAATGATCTCCGCGATGACCGTTCGCTCGGCGACTGAAGTACTCATCGGAACCTCCTGAGGCCCGATGTAGTGTGCGATGTAGTGTTCGCTGTATTAATGGGCCTACAGGCCAGTATATACGTGGGGTGAGTAACGGGGCTTGAACCCGCGACCTCCTGGACCACAACCAGGCGCTCTACCAACTGAGCTATACCCACCATGCGCCTGTTCGTCTCGCGATCAGGCAACTCAACGAGCTTACTACACCTTTGCGTCGAATTCGTTCACGACGGCCTCGGCGATGTCGTGCAGCTCGGCGCTCGTCGGCCCTGGGTCGGCCACGAAGACCGCACGGCGGTAGTACCGCAGTTCGCGGATCGATTCGAGGATGTCGGCGAGGGCGCGATGCCCGCCGTTCTTCGCAGGCGACTGGAAGTACGCCCGCGGATACCAGCGTCGTGCGAGCTCCTTGATGGAGGACACGTCGACGTTGCGGTAGTGCAGGTGCCCGTCGAGGCGGGGCATGTACCGCGCGAGGAATGCGCGATCAGTGCCGATCGAGTTGCCTGCGAGCGGCGCCTTCTGCTCTTCGGGGATGTGCTTGAGCACGTACTCGAGCACCTGGTACTCGGCGTCGGCGACGCTCACGCCGTTCGGGATCTCTTCGATCAGGCCGGATTCGGTGTGCATGTTGCGCACGAACTCGCCCATGTTCTCGAGTGCGCTCGCGTCGGGGCGGATGACGATGTCGAGCCCCTCGTCGACGGGGTTCAGGTCGTAGTCCGTGATCACGACGGCGATCTCGACGAGTTCGTCGACTTCGAGGTCGAGGCCGGTCATCTCGCAGTCGATCCAGACCAGACGGTCGCTCGCAGTTGCCATGCCCGCGAGTCTACCGGTGAGCTCCGACACGAGCGGATGTCGCGTGCCGGTCCGTGCCGGTCACGGTCGGGTGGCGATGGCCTCGACGCGCTCCGCCCCGAGGGTCGCGCCGTGCTGGCCCCGGAGCCGCTCGCCCGTGCGGGCGGCGCGGGCGCGGAGGTCGGGATCCGACAGCATCGCGGTGATGGCGTCGCGCAGCGTCTCGGCCGACGCATCGCGGGGGAGCGTCCGCCCGATGCCGGCTCGCTCGACGATTCCGCCGGTCATCCGCTGATCCGAGGTCGGATCGAGCGGGAGCACCAGGATCGGGACTCCGTGCGCGAGCGCGCGCATCGTGGTGGAGTGGCCGCCGTGGCCGATCACGAGGTCCGCGTGCGGCATGATCTCGGCGTGCGGTGCGCGGCCGCGGATCTCGACGTTCGGGAGCGCGGCGAGTTCGCCGTCGACGGCGGCGCCGCCGGTCGTGACGATCGCCCCCACCCCGGGCCGCTGGTCGGCGAGCGTGCCGAGCGCGGCGATGATCCTCCGGTACACGTCCCCTGCCTGCGCTGCCAGGCGGAGCTGAGGCTCACGAGCACGAGCCGCGGGGCATCGTCGGATCGAGGGGCCGGAGGCGCCCCGTGCTCGGTCGTGCCGAGCCAGTCGAACGCGAACCGGATGTCGGTGCCGTGCGCGGGGTCCAGGGCCGGGTCGGGCGGCAGCAGGAGGGCGTCCACGCGGTCCAGCAGCCGGCGTGGGGCCAGCCCGACGGGGCGGAGCGCCGCGTTGACCGCCGGGTTCCCCAACCCGTCGCTCCAGAACGCCCCGAACGAGTGGAAGAGCGCGGCCGTCGGGCGCCCAGCACGGATCGACTCGCGCATCGAGCCGAGCATGGTGCCGTCGATGACGACCGCGTCGGCGGAGTGCGCGCTGAGGAGCGCGCGCACCTCACGGGCGACCGAGCGCCCCAGGGCCATTCGGCCGAGGGCCGGCGCATGCCCCGCAGGCCCCGCCGGCCGTGTGACGTCGAGCCCGGCGAGGGCGCGGATCGGCACGGTGCCGATCGCGTCCGGCCAGTCGTCGCCGCGGCGGGGGCTCAGCCCGGCGATCGTGACCCGGTGCCCCCGTGCCGCGAGTTCGCGGGCGACCGCGATCGTCGGCGGGACGTTCCCGCCGATGTCCGCGCTGACGAAGAGCACGTCGAGCGTTCCCATCGAGACCTCCCCGTGCGATCACCGGTCACGTGTCCGAGCGACGTGGATGCCGGTGCCGCCGGAATCAGCATGCTCGTCTGCGACCGCTGGCGCCAGAGGGACGGCTCGGCCCGCAAGCGGCCCGGTCGTGGCGGACCGACGGACTCGGGGGCCGATCGGTGGCGTCGCTGCCGGTCGGTGCAGCACAGCCCGAACCCGCGGGGCGGGTTCGGGCTGGTGCGACAAGTGGTGACTGATCGGTGTGCCCCCGGCAGGAATCGAACCTGCGACCGTCAGATTAGAAGGCTGCTGCTCTATCCGCTGAGCTACGGGGGCCGGTTCGCCAAGCTTACCGGGCTTCAGGGGCTCAGCCTTCGATGGGCACCTCGGTGTCGTCGTCGACGGGTCTCCCGGCGGCATCCGGAGCACGTTTCCTGAGCGCGAGGCCGATGAGCGGGAACAGGAGCACCGAGATCATGCCGGCCCCGACGAGGGCAGCCGCGGTGCCCGTCGAGATGTCGCCGGTGTCGACGCCGATTCCGGTCACCGCGACGATGATCGGGAGGCCCGTCGCACCGAACAGCGCGGTCGCGGCCACCGTCCAGCGGTCGGATCCTGCGGGGGCCGCGAGCATCGACGGGATGCCGCGCACGACGAGCAGCAACCCCACGAACACGGGGACCAGTGCCAGCGTCGCGGGGTTCGCGAGCGCTCCGAGGTCGAACGTCACGCCCGTCATGATGAAGAACACGGGCACGAGGAATCCGTAGCCGAGCGCCTCGACCTTGATCTCGAGCAGGTCGTGGTCGCGCTCGGGTGCTCCCGACAGGAGCACGCGGTAGAGCACTCCCGCGGTGAACGCGCCGAGCAGCATGTCGAGGTCCAGCACGATGCTGAGCGCGAGCAGGGCGATGAGCACGAGCATCACGAGGCGTACGCCGAACTGGGCGCTCGTGTGCATCGTCGCGGTGATGACCACGTGCAGCCGCTTGCCGTGGCCCTTCGCCGCCATGTAGATCGCGAGACCGGCGATGAGTGCGAAGACGAGGAGCACGATCGCCGCGAGCGCGGGCGTGCGCCCCGTGAGGAAGAGCGAGATCGCGAGCAGCGGGCCGAACTCGCCGATGGCCCCGAGCGCGATGACCGAGATCCCGAACGGCGTCTTCAGGTCGCCCGCGTCGCGGAGGATCGGCATGATCGTGCCGAGCGCGGTCGAGGTCAGCGCGATGCCGACGAACGCGGCCGAGGGGATGTCCGGCGCGAAGAGCACCGCGATGCCGAACCCCGCGGCGAGCGAGACGAGCCAACCGACGCCGGCCCGCGTCAGCGGACGACCCCGGATCGTGCGGAAGTCGATCTCGTTTCCCGCGAGGAAGAAGAGCATGGCCAGGCCGAGGTCGGAGAGCAGCTTGACGAAGTCGTCGGGCTGGATCCACCCGAGCACCGAGGGTCCGAGCAGGATCCCGAGCACGATTTCGAAGACCACCAGCGGCACGGCCACCCAGTGCCCGACGGCCCGCACCAGCAGCGGCGCCGTGACCGCGACCAACGGGATGAGCACCATGGTGCCGATCGAGATCTCCACGAACCACTCTCCTCGCCCCCGTGCGGCGAGCGCGCACCCCGGGGCCGATGCTACCGCTCGGGGCGCCCCTCCGTAGTCCGGGCGAAACACGTGGGCGGTATCGTCGTCGCATGCGAGACCTGCAGGCGAGCATCATCGCCGAACTCAACGTCAAGCCCGTCGTCGAGCCCGCCGAAGAGGTGCGCGCTCGGGTCGAGTTCCTGAAGGACTACCTGCGCGTCACCGGGGCCTCCGGGCTCGTGCTCGGCATCTCCGGCGGCCAGGACTCCTCGCTCGCGGGTCGGCTCTGCCGCATCGCCGTTGACGAGCTCGTCGCCGAGGGCCTGCCGGCGAGGTTCATCGCCGTGCGGCTCCCGTACGGCGTGCAGCACGACGAGGCGGATGCCGCGCTGGCGCTCGAGTTCATCGAGCCGCAGGAGACCGTCGTCTTCAACGTCCGACACGGCGTCGACGGACTCGCCGAGGACTTCTCGGATGCCGCAGGGCAGCCGATCAGCGACTTCGGCAAGGGCAACGTCAAGGCGCGCATGCGCATGGTGGCCCAGTACGCGCTCGCGGGGGAGTCCGGCCTGCTCGTGGTCGGCACCGATCATGCTGCCGAGGCGGTGACCGGGTTCTTCACCAAGTTCGGCGACGGGGGAGCCGACGTGCTGCCGCTCACGGGCCTCACGAAACGACAGGGCCGCGCACTCCTGCAGTACCTCGGCGCGCCCGACCGGTTGTACCTGAAGACCCCGACGGCCGATCTGCTCGACGGCGATCCGGGTCAGGCCGACGAGGCGAACCTCGGACTCGGCTATGCCGACATCGACGCCTTCCTCGAGGGCGAGGAGATCGCCCCCGACATCGCCGAGCGCATCGAGGCCAGGTTCCTGCAGACCAGGCACAAGCGCACCGTGCCGGTGTCGATGTTCGACGACTGGTGGCGTTGACCGGCATCGTTGGAAACGCGTGACGCCCCGCCCTGAGCGGGCGGGGCGTCACGCAGGCGCGGGTCCGGTCAGGCGCGGGCGTCGTCCAGCGGCTGGGCCACGGGCTGCGTCGCGGACTGGGTCGGCGTGGGTGCGGTGTCGCGTGCGGGCTCGGCAGGGGTCGCGATCTCGGTGGCCGAGCGGTAGCGCTCGTGGTGCTGTTCCGCGACCCAGGTGTCCTGCGCCTCGAGTTCGGTCTGCTCAGGATCCTGGCGCTGTGCGCGCCAACGCGCGAGGTCGTTCTGGAACTGCTTGCGCGCCCGCGAGGGGTGGCGCTGCCAGTCGAGCAGGCGGTCGCGGAACTCGGCGACCGCGGGGTCGAGCTGGTAGCCGAACGTCGCCGACGCGCGCTTCAGCTCGTGGAGCTGGTGCGCCGCCCAGTTCGCCGCGACATCCGAACCGCGGATGGGCAGAAGCCGCACGTGGATGTCGGCCTGGCCGACGGTGCGGTCGGCCAGCACCTGCTCCTGCGGTGTGAGCGAGTTCCACACGGACGCCTCGGTCGCGGCGTCGACGAGTGCGGCGATCGCGGCGGTCTTCAGTTCGCGGTCGCGCTGATCGACGATCCGGCGCACGGCGCCCGTCGCGATCCACGCGCCGAGCAATGCCGCGACCACGACCGCGACGAAGAGCACTCCGGCCGCGAAGATGATCGGTTCCGCTTCGCTCGACGTGAGCCATGAGATGAGATCGTTCCACCACTGCATGAGCGAAGGCTAACCGCTGGCACGGCATGCGCCCGGCAGGGCGCCCGGCGTGCCGACGGTGCGCGCGTCGATCCCGACGCGCGCACCGTCTCAGCCGCAGGCGGCGAGCCGGGTCAGCCGAGGACCGTGCCGTGCGCGGCGAACGGCTCGATGCGTGCGATCTCGTCTTCGGTGAGCGGCGGCGCGTCGAGGGCGGCGACGTTCTGCTCGAGCTGTGCGACGCTCGACGCGCCGATGAGCGCGCTCGCGACGAGCGGCTGGCGGAGCACCCACGAGAGGGCGAGCTGCGCGATGCTCTGCCCGCGCTCCTCGGCGATGGTCGCGAGCCCGCGCACGCGCTCGAGGTATTCGGCACTGATGCGGTCGGGCGAGAGGAACCGGCTGGTCGCCGCACGCGAGTCTGCGGGCACGTCGCCCGACAGGTATCGGTCGGTGAGCAGGCCCTGTGCGAGCGGCGAGAAGACGATGCTCGCGGCCCCGACCTCTTCGAGCACCGGGAAGAGCCCCTCTTCGATGTGGCGGTCGAACATCGAGTAGCGCGGCTGGTGGATGAGCAGCGGCACGCCCTCGGCCGCGAGCGCCGCGGCCGCCGCGGCGGTCTGCTCGGGCGAGTAGTTCGAGATGCCGACGTAGAGGGCCTTGCCCTGGCGCACCGCCGAGACGAGCGCGCCCATGGTCTCCTCGATCGGGGTCTCGGGGTCGGGCCGGTGCGAGTAGAAGATGTCGACGTAGTCGAGGCCGAGGCGCCCGAGGCTCTGGTCGAGCGAGGCGAGCAGGTACTTGCGGGAGCCGTGGTCGCCGTAGGGGCCGGGCCACATGTCGTAGCCGGCCTTCGACGAGACGATGATCTCGTCTCGATACGGGGCGAGGTCGGTCGCGAGGATGCGGCCGAAGTTCTCCTCGGCGCTGCCGTAGGGCGGTCCGTAGTTGTTCGCGAGGTCGAAGTGCGTGATTCCGAGGTCGAATGCGCGGCGGACGATCGCGCGCTGGGTGTCGAGCGGACGGTCGTGCCCGAAGTTGTGCCAGAGGCCGAGCGAGAGGGCCGGGAGCTTGAGTCCGCTGCGGCCGATTCGGTTGTACTGCATGTCGTCGTAGCGCGTCGGGTCTGCCAGGAAGGTCATGCGTCGACTCTATTGCGAGCGTCCGACGAGCGGCGGCGCCGACTCGTCCTCCCCGGCGGGCCGGCACGAGCGGCTCCGCACCGACCGGCCCGCGGGCCGGGGCGCGTCGCCCTGGAGCGAGGAGAGTCGGGGCACGCGGCATCCGGTGCTGAAACGGCACGAGGCGCCGGATGCCGCGGCAACGACACCGGAGCCGACCATGTCGGCAGCAACCACAAGGAGCAGACACATGACCGACAACATCACCGTGATCGGCGCCGTGGGCAGCGACCCGCGCGTGCACACGACGCCCCAGGGCCTCACGATCACCTCGTTCCGCCTCGCCTCGACCCGGCGCGTCTACGACCGGGCGAAGGGAACCTGGGAGGACGGCGACACCAACTGGTACACCGTCTCGACGTTCCGCCAGCTCGCGAAGAACGCCTCGGCCTCGATCCGGCGCGGCGATCGCGTCGTCGTGCACGGGCGGCTGCGGCTGCGCTCGTGGGAGAGCGGCGAGAAGGCCGGCACGGCGATCGAGATCGACGCCGAGGCGGTCGGCCACGACCTCACCTGGGGCACGACGTCGCTCTCGAAGACGCGGTCGACGGCGTCGTCGGGCGCACCGGATGCCTCGGCAGCCGGTGACGCGACTGCGACCGCAGACGGCTGGCCGACCGATTCGACCGAGCCGTCGGTCGAGCTCGACGCGCGGGCCGTGGCCGCGTTCGCGTCCGACGACGACTCCGCAGAGGGGCTCGCCGACGCGTCGGACGGCGAGCGCATCCTCGACGATCACACCGCAGCGCTCCCGTTCTGACCTCGTCCCGAAGCCCGCACCGCCTAGACTCGCCTTCGGATGCATCCGAGGCATCTCGATGGGGGAACGATGGCACGGCACAGCGCTTCCGCGGCCCTGGCGATCGCCGGGGCCGCGTTGTTCGTCGCCGTCCTGACCGGGTGCACCGGCACGCCGTCGCCCGAGCCGACGCCCTCGCCGTCGACCTCGCGCCCCCAACCGAGCGGTGAGGCGACCGCGGAGCCCGTCGGGCTGCACCCCGATCTCCCGGCCGCCGACAACCTCCCGTACTTCGACCAGGTCAACCAGAAGGTCGTCGCCGCGAACGGGGCCGCTGCGGGTCGCGACTTCATCGACGCGCTCGTGGCCGCCGGATTCGACAAGGCGGCGATGCAGGTCACCTCGGACCAGACCTCGCTCGGCGAGCCCGCCGACTCCGTGCAGTTCGCGGTCGCCTTCAACGACGAGTGCCTGGTCGGGCAGTACGGTCCGAAGTCGGGCGGCTACCACGGAGTCGTCCAGCCCGCGCTCGGCACCGGCGGCTGTCTCGTCGGGCAGACACGACCCATAGACTGGTAGGCGACATGGCGGATTACATTTACTCGATGGTGCGCGCCCGCAAGGCGGTCGGCGACAAGGTCATTCTCGACGACGTGACGATGGCGTTCCTCCCAGGGGCCAAGATCGGCGTCGTCGGCCCGAACGGTGCCGGTAAGTCCACGATCCTGAAGATCATGGCCGGGCTCGACCAGCCGTCCAACGGCGAGGCCAAGCTCACCCCCGGCTACTCGGTCGGCATCCTGATGCAGGAGCCGGTCCTCGACGAGACCAAGACGGTGCTCGAGAACGTGCAGGAGGGCGTCGGCCCGATCAAGGCGAAGCTCGACCGCTTCAACGAGATCGGCCTGGCCATGGCCGAGCCCGACGCCGACTTCGATGCGCTGCTCGCCGAGATGGGCGTGCTGCAGGAGGCCATCGACGCGGCCGACGCGTGGGACCTCGACGCCCAGCTCGAGCAGGCGATGGACGCCCTGCGCTGCCCACCAGGCGACGAGCAGATCTCGGTGCTCTCCGGCGGTGAGAAGCGCCGCGTCGCCCTCTGCAAGCTGCTGCTCCAGAAGCCCGACCTGCTGCTGCTCGACGAGCCCACCAACCACCTCGACGCCGAGAGCGTGCTCTGGCTCGAGCAGCACCTCGCCAAGTACCCCGGCGCCGTGCTCGCCGTGACCCACGACCGGTACTTCCTCGACCACGTGGCCGAGTGGATCTGCGAGGTCGACCGCGGACGCCTCTACCCCTACGAGGGCAACTACTCGACCTACCTCGAGAAGAAGCAGGAGCGACTCACCGTCCAGGGCAAGAAGGACGCCAAGCTCGCCAAGCGCCTCTCCGAGGAGCTCGACTGGGTCCGCTCGAACGCGAAGGGCCGTCAGGCGAAGTCCAAGGCCCGTCTCGCGCGCTACGAGGAGATGGCGGCCGAGGCGGAGCGCACGCGGAAGCTCGACTTCGAGGAGATCCAGATCCCCGCGGGTCCGCGTCTCGGCGACATCGTGCTCGAGGTCAAGAACCTGAAGAAGGGCTTCGGCGACCGCACGCTCATCGACGGGCTCAGCTTCTCGCTGCCGCGCAACGGCATCGTCGGCATCATCGGCCCCAACGGCGTGGGTAAGACCACGCTGTTCAAGACGATCGTCGGGCTCGAGCCGAGCGACGCCGGCAACGTCAAGATCGGCGAGACCGTGAAGATCTCGTACGTCGACCAGTCGCGCGGCGGCATCGACCCGAACAAGACGCTGTGGGAGGTCGTCTCCGACGGACTCGACTACATCCAGGTCGGCAAGACCGAGGTCCCGAGCCGTGCCTACGTCTCGACCTTCGGCTTCAAGGGCCCCGACCAGCAGAAGCGGGCGGGCATCCTCTCGGGCGGTGAGCGCAACCGTCTGAACCTCGCGCTCACGCTCAAGCAGGGCGGCAACCTGCTGCTGCTCGACGAGCCGACGAACGACCTCGACGTCGAGACGCTGTCGAGCCTCGAGAACGCGCTGCTCGAGTTCCCCGGCTGCGCTGTGGTCATCACCCACGACCGGTGGTTCCTCGACCGCATCGCGACGCACATCCTCGCGTACGAGGGCACCGACGAGAACCCGTCGTACTGGCACTGGTTCGAGGGCAACTTCGAGTCGTACGAGGCGAACAAGGTCGAGCGACTCGGCCCCGACGCCGCGAAGCCGCACCGCTCCGCGTACCGCAAGCTCACGCGCGACTGATCATGCGCCTGCACGTGCCCACCCCGTTGCGGTGGAGCGATCTCGACGCGTACGGGCACGTCAACAACGCCCGGATGCTGAGCCTCCTCGAGGAGGCTCGCATCCAGGCGTTCTGGGTGAACGACGACGGTACCGTCGAGCACGCCGTCGGCGCGTCGACGGCCGTGCTCGACGCCACCCCGGGGTCGAGCACGCTCTCGCTGATCGCGCGACAGGAGGTCGAGTACCTCGCGCCGATCCCGTACCAGCGGCTCCCGCTCGACATCGAGCTGTGGATCGGCAACCTCGGCGGTGCGAGCCTCGAGGTCTGCTACGAGGTGTACTCGCCGGCCGGCGTCGATCCGCGCGTGCTGCACACGCGGGCCGCGACCACGATCGTGCTCGTCGACGCGGCGACCGAGCGTCCGCGTCGCATCACCGAGGTGGAGCGCGAAGCCTGGACCCCGTATCTCGAGGAGCCGATCGCCTTCCGTCGGCGGTGATCGGCCGCAGGGCGCGTCAGCGCTCGAGGGGCGTGTCGCTGAACGATCCCTGCCAGACGGCACGGCTGCCCGATTCGCCGATCTGCACGACCGTCCAGATCGCACCCGCCGCGACGGCGGCCGCGGCGAGCGTGAGCACGATCCCGACGACGACCGCGGTGGTGCGTCGAGCGCCCACCGCGTGCTCGGAATCCGCGCCGCGTCGCCGGGCGACCACGGTGACGACCTGCCAAGCGGCCACCAGCACGGCGATGCCCAGCACGGCGTACAGCCACGGCACGATGCTCTCGCCCAATGAGGTGTGCGCTTGGATGAGGGGTGCGTCGGGCACCCGGTCCCGCAACCACTTGCCGGCCTCGATCGTCACCAGTCCGAGCGGCACGAGCAGTGCGGCGGCGATGAGCGTCGGAATCCACAGCACGCGTCTGGCACCGGGCCATGCCGCGAGCACGACGAGCAGCACGGCGACGAGCGGCACGGCGATGACCATCGCGTGCACGAGCAGCACGTGCAGCGGGAGGCCCTGGAAGACGTAGTCCACGTCTTCGCTCTCAGGAGGCCGCGACGATGCGGTCGCCCGAGACGGCGACCGCGATGGGTGCCAGCGGGTCGATCGCCGGACCGCTCAGCACCTCGCCGGTCGCGGCGTCGTAGCGCGACCCGTGGCACGGGCAGTCGAACTCGGCACCCGCCGCCGCGACGATGCAGCCCTGGTGCGTGCAGATCGCGCTGAACGCGACGACCGCGCCCTCGGTCGGCTGGGACACGAGCGCGGGCGCCCCGTCGATCGTCGCGTCGATACTCCCTCCCACCGGCACGTCGGCGAGGGCGGCGATGTCCTCGCCGGTCGCCGGTTGGTCTGGGCCCGCCGACTCGACCGGCGGCTCGTTGGTCACCTCGGGCGTGCTCGACGTCGAGGGACGTGCCGTGTTCGAGGCCGACGGTGACGACGGCGAGCATCCGGCGAGCACGAGTGCGCCGCCGAAGGCCCCGGTCGCCCCGAGGGTGAGGATCGTGCGTCGAGCCGGTTGGGTGACATCAGCCATGAGATCTCCTCGTTCGCTCCGCGTCGCGCGCGACCGCGCACACCAGCCATTCTGGAACGGAACCGCGCCGGGCGCGAGAGGCGCGCGCCACGCGTGCCGCAGGCGCCCTCCGTCGACGCGCCTCCTGGAGGATCATGGGCGCCGCGGTCGCCGCGGCATCCGCAGGTCGGGGTCAGTGCGCGCCGGGCACCCGAACCATGCCCTCCTGCGCGACGCTCGCCACGAG
Source organism: Agromyces sp. CF514 (assembly GCF_900113185.1). Lineage (NCBI taxonomy): Bacteria > Bacillati > Actinomycetota > Actinomycetes > Micrococcales > Microbacteriaceae > Agromyces > Agromyces sp. CF514. The sequence goes on from NZ_FOZD01000001.1 coordinate 2,269,772, forward strand.
CACGCCCTCGCGCGTGTAGATGCGGCCGATCGCGAGGCCGCGGCCGCCTTGCGCCGACGGCGACTCCTGCACGTAGAGCAGCCACTCGTCGACGCGGGCGTCGCGGTGCCACCACATGGCGTGGTCGAGGCTCGCGACGCGCAGGCCCGGCGTCGCCCAGGGAGTTCCGTGTGCACGCAGCACGGGCTCGAGGATCGAGTAGTCGCTCGCATACGCGAGCGCGGCGCGGTGCTGCTTCGGGTCGTCGGGCAGGCGGCCGACGGCCTTCATCCACACGGCCTGACGCGGCACGCGCTCGCCCTCGACGCTGAGGTAGATCGGCGAGGGGATGTGCCGCACGTCGAACGCGCGCTCGGACGACCAGAACTGCGCCATGGCGTTGTCGAGGTGGCCGATCAGGTCGGCCGTCGAGGGCAGGGTCTCGGGGTCGGGGATGTCGGTCGGCATGTCGACCTGGTGCTCGACGCCCTCGTCTTCAGTCTGGAACGACGCGATGAGCGAGAGGATCGGCTCGCCATTCTGGAAGGCGTGCGTGCGGCGCGTCGAGAACGATCGCCCGTCGTGCAGCCGATCGACCGAGAACGTGATCGGGTGGTCGACGTCGCCGGGGCGCAGGAAGTAGCCGTGCATCGAGTGCAGCACGCGAGCTTCATCGACGGTGTGCATCGCCGCGATGAGGGACTGCGCGAGCACCTGTCCGCCGAAGACGCGGCCGAGCGGCATCCACTGCGACGGCCCGGTGAAGATGTCTTCAGTCGTGCGCGCGCCGGTGTTGGTCAGCCGAAGCGTGCTCAGCAGGCCGTCGATGGGTCCGTTCATGAAGTCTCCGAAGTCGCTCGAGGGCCGTCCGCGGCATCCGGCGCGCGCGTACGAACCGCACGCGGGCGCGCACTTGGTAGTTTAGACAGCAGATGGTCTCTCAATTCACGCTTGCCGACAGCCTCTCGCTCGGCGACCTGCACACCTACCTGCAACGCGCGGGTCGGGTCGAAGACGGGTCGGTACGACTCATCGCCGGCTCCGGCATCCTCGCGGTGTACACGGCGATCCTGTATCCGCGCGGCATCCTCGACGAGAGCCCGACGGTGCTCGGCCTGCGAACCTTCTCGCTCGTCGACACCGAGGACTTCGACTCGGTGGTGCCCATGCGCTCGCTCGTCGACCGCATCGTGCGCGCCCGCGGCGACCTCGGCGAAGACGACGAGTCGCGACCGGTGACCATGTCGCGCCCGCCAGAGGTCAACACGGTGACGTGGGCGGGCATCTCGCCGCCCCGTGGCGGTTGGCGCCCTCTCGGAGCGACGGATGCCGCGACACTCGAGTCCGCGGCACGCGCCGGCATCGACGAGGTCGCCGCCGCCATTCCGGCGGGCACGGGGGAGCAGCTCGTGCAGCGTGTGCGCTCCGAGGTGTGGGGACGCGGTGTCGAAGGCCTCGAGTACCTGCCGACCGGTGCGGCGTTCGCGGCGTTCAGCCTCGGCTTCCTCGGCGAAGACGAGGTCAAACTCTTCGAGACGGGCCCGTGGACCCGACTCAGTTCGCGTCGAGGGCACGTGCTCGTGCGTCGCAAGCCCTGGACGCTCAAGGCGTAGCGCCGGCCGGGCGGATCGCCGGGCGATCCCCTGTCAGGACCGCCCGGCGTCGTCGTCTCAGCCGCGCGCGATCGCGCGGCCGGCGGTACGGCCCGTGAAGAGGCATCCGCCGAGGAAAGTGCCCTCGAGCGCACGATAGCCGTGCACGCCGCCGCCGCCGAAGCCGGCCGCCTCGCCGACGGCGTAGAGGCCGGGCACGGGAGCGCCTTCGGCGTCGAGCGCCTGCGCGTCGAGGTTGGTCTGGATGCCGCCGAGGCTCTTGCGTGTGAGGATGTGCAGCTTCACCGCGATGAGCGGCCCGGCCTTGGGGTCGAGGATGCGGTGCGGGGTCGCCACGCGGATGAGCTTGTCGCCGCGATACTTGCGGGCGCCGCGCACGGCGGTCAGCTGGAGGTCCTTCGAGAACTCATTGTCGACCTCGCGGTCGCGCGCGACGATCTCGCGCTCGATGTTCGACGTGTCGAGCTCGACTTCGGGTGACAGCGCGCGCATGCCCTCGAGCAGTTCGTCGAGCGTGTCGGCGACGACGAAGTCGGCCCCGTGCTCCTTGAACGCCTCGACGGGGCCGGTGGCGCCGGGACCGACGCGCTGTGCGAGCAGCTTCAGGTCCTTGCCCGTGAGATCGGGGTTCTGCTCGCTGCCCGAGAGTGCGAACTCCTTCTCGATGATCTTCTGCGTCAGGACGAACCACGTGTGCTCGTGTCCGGTGGTCTGGATGTGCTCGAGCGTGCCGAGCGTGTCGAATCCGGGGAACAGCGGCACCGGCATCCGATTGCCCTCGGCGTCGAACCAGAGCGACGACGGGCCGGGCAGGATGCGGATGCCGTGCATCGGCCAGATCGGGTCCCAGTTGGTGATGCCCTCGGTGTAGTGCCACATGCGGTCGCCGTTGACGAGACGCGCACCGGCCTGTTCCGAGATGCCGAGCATGCGGCCGTCGACGTGCGCGGGCACCCCCGAGAGCATGTGCTCGGGCGGGGTGCCGAGGCGCTCGGGCCACGCCTGCCGCACGAGGTCGTGGTTGCCGCCGATGCCGCCCGAGGCGACGACCACGGCCGGCGCGCGCAGCTCGAAGTCGCCGACGACGTCGCGGTTGCTCGACTCGCCGCGCCCCGCGGCATCCGGAGCCAGCACCGAACCGCGCACGCCGACGACCGCGCCGCCCTCGACGACGAGCTCGTCGACGCGGTGGCGGTGCTTGAACTCGACGAGACCGGCCGCCTCGCCCGCCTTCACGCGTGCGATGAAGGGTGCGAGCACGCCCGGACCGGTGCCCCAGGTGATGTGGAAGCGGGGCACCGAGTTGCCGTGGCCGATGGCGTTGTAGCCGCCGCGCTCGGCCCAGCCGACGACCGGGAAGAACCGCACGCCCTTGCCGTGCAGCCAGGCGCGCTTCTCGCCCGCTGCGAAGTCGAGGTAGGCGTCGGCCCACTTGCGACCCCACTCGTCGTCGTCGCGATCGAAGCCGGCGGTGCCGTCCCAGTCCTGCCTGGCGAGGTCGAGGGAGTCCTTCACGCCCATGCGGCGCTGCTCGGGGGAGTCGATGAGGAACAGGCCGCCGAACGACCAGTGCGCCTGGCCGCCGAGGCTCGCCTCGGGCTCCTGGTCGACGATCAGGACGTGCTTGCCCGCGTCGACGAGCTCGGCTGCGGCCACGAGGCCGGACAGGCCCGCCCCGACGATGATCGCGGCGGGTTCGGGGCGGCCAGCGGGTTCTGGGCGCGCGGCGGGGGTTGCGGGCACTGGGGGACTCCTTCGTCTCACTCGTGTGCGGCTCGGGCGCACGAGGGCCGGGTCACTCCTCGAACGTGTTCACCATCGCGAACGCCGCACGCTGAAGATAATCCCACAGAGTCTCTTCGGCCAACGGCGGGAGTTCGAGCGCGTCGACGGCGGTGCGCATGTGCGCGAGCCAGCGGTCGCGGGCGTCGGGGTTGACCTTGAACCCGGCGTGACGCATGCGGAGCCGCGGGTGACCGCGCTGCTCGCTGTACGTGCCGGGCCCACCCCAGTACTGCTCGAGGAAGAGCAGGAGGCGTTCCTCGGCGGGACCGAGGTCTGCCTCGGGGTACATCGGGCGCAGCACCGGGTCGTCGGCGACCCCGCGGTAGAACTCGTGCACGAGTCGCTCGAAGGTGGGGCGGCCGCCGACGGTCTCGTAGAACGACGCGCCCAGCGCCGCGCCGTGCTCGCTGCCGCGCAGGGGGACGGATGCCGGTGGCACCGGGGTCAGCGGGACGGATGCCGGTGGCTGCTGTTCGTCGGTCACGATGGGGCTCCGGGGGTCGTCGGCGGATCGGTGGGCGGGATGAAGGGTGGCTTCGGGGCGGCCTTCGCGCGCTGCGCCTTCTTGGCCTTCGCGGTCGACGCCTTGACCGCCTCGTTCGTGAGCACGGCGTTCGGCGAGGTCTTCGGCGGCTTCGCGCCCTTGACGCGGGTGGCGCCGTCGAACCCGGTCAGCACGACCGAGCCGAGGCTCGGCAGCCTGAGACCCATGCCGTCGACGGCGTGCTTGAGCCGCACCCGCAGCTCTCGGGCGACGTCGTCCTTCGACGAGGTGCGCACCTTGACGACGACCCGGAGCACCATGGCATCGTCGGAGATCGACTCGAGGCCCCAGATCTCGGGGCGCTCGAGGATGCGTGCGCGCCACTTGCTCGACTGCGCGAACTCGTTCGCGGTCTTCAGGAGCTCGGACTCGACCTCGTCGACGTCGGCCTCGTACGGCACGGCGAGGTCGACGATCACGCGGGCCCAGCCCTGCGACATGTTGCCGACCCGGAGGATCTCGCCGTTGCGCACGAACCAGAGCGTGCCGTTCACGTCCCGCACCTTGGTGATGCGGATCTGCACCTCCTCGACGATGCCCGTCGCCGGCCCGAGATCGACGACGTCGCCCACGCCGACCTGGTCTTCGACGACCATGAAGAGTCCGTTCAGGACGTCTTTCACGATGTTCTGGGCCCCGAAACCGAGGCCCGCGCCGATCGCGGCCGAGAGCAGGGCGAACGAGCCGAGGATGCCGGAATCGATCGTGCTGACGATCATGAGGGTCACGATGATGAACAGCGTGACGTTGACCACGTTCGTGAAGACGGACCCGAGCGTGCGGGTGCGCTGCACGACGCGGACCGCCGCGAGCGGCGAGGCCTGCAGCGCCTGCGTGTCGGTGACGTCCTGCTTGCGCTTGACGCCCGAGACGATCTGGCCGACGACCCGCTCGATGACGAAATGCAGGATCCAGCGGATGAGGAGCGCGACCGCGATGATCACGACGATCTGGATGGCCTTGCCGACGATCTCGCCGCCGTTCTCGGCCCAGTAGGACATGAAGTCGGTCCAGACGTTCATGCGGCGCTCACCTCGGCCAGGTGGGCGAGCCGGGTTCGGGGCAGGGTGTTGTCGAACATCGAAGCGAGTCTACGCAGCGTCGTCCGGGAGTCAGCCGAGCGCGTCGGCGTCGCGCGCCCGTGCCCGGAGGGCCCGCTCGAGCTCGTCGTGCTGCTCGGACACGAGACGGTGCAACGGCGCGGGCGTCGGGTTGGCGGCGAGCCATGTACGTGCGGCCTCGGCGACCTCGTCGGACACGAGCGGTGACGGGAAGAGCCGCTTCACGACGAGCGAGGCCATGGTGAAGCTGCGCTCCGCCCACACCCGTTGCAGGTTCGAGAAGTACGGCTCGACGCTCGAAGCGAGCAGGGCGGGCGCGGACGTGCGCCGCCATCCGTCGGCGATCGCGCGCGCGAGGTCGTTCGAGATCGTCGTGTCGGAGGCCACGCGCTGCCACGCGACATCCTTGACCGCCTGATCGGGTCTGGCAGCCCGCGCGGTCTCCGCGAGGCGCTGCCCCTTCGCGGTGTCGTCGAGCGCGAGCGCCGCGGCGATCTCGTCGTCGACGACCTCTTCGGATGCCGCGACGAGCGACGCGCGCGCGATCACCAGTTCCCAGCGCAGGTCGATGTCGATCTCGAGGCCCGCGAGCCGGATCGAGCCGTCGAGGAGGCTGCCGAGCACATCGGCGTGCGCGGGGGAGCTCGCGAGCTGCGTGAACGCCTTCACGAACTGCAGCTGCGCATCCGAGCCGGGGTCGGCGAGCTCGGCCAGCGCCCACACGGCATCGCCGGCCTCGGCGGACGCCCGTTCGCGGTGCTCGTCGGCGAGGTAGCGCGACAGCGCGGTGTCGAGTCGCGTGAGTGCGAGCCCGCGGGCCGACGACTGCGTCTCGTGGCCGACGCTGCCGAGCACGAGGCGCACGAAGTCGGTCGCGGCGAACTCGGCGTCGCGCACGGCGTCCCAGGCCGAACCGAGGATCACGGCGCGCGCGACGGGGTCGCCGACGTCGCTCAGGCGTTCGACGGCCGTGGCGAACGAGACGTCGTCGAGGCGGACCTTGGCGTACGTGAGGTCGTCGTCGTTCACGAGGAGCAGGTCGGGGCGGGGGAGACCCACGAGCTCGGGCACCGCGGTGGTCGGACCGTCGACGTCGATCTCGAGGCGGCGCGTGCGCACGAGCGAGCCGGTTCCGTCATCGGCCGGATCGCCCGAGTAGCACCCGATCGCGAGTCGGTGGGGTCGGAGCGTCGGATGCGCGGGGGTCGCCGTCTGCTCGATCGCGGCCGAGGTGATGATGCCGGCGTCGTCGGTCTCGAGGACCGCGCGGAGGGTGTTGACGCCGGCCGTCTCGAGCCACAGCTCGGACCACCGGGTGAGCTCTCGGCCGCTCGCGCGCTCGAGCTCGTCGAGCAGGTCGCGCAGCGTCGCGTTGCCGCCTCCGTGTGCGCGGAGGTACGCGCCGACGCCGACCTGGAACGCCTCGAGGCCGACCCAGGCGACGAGCTGCTTCAACACCGAGGCCCCCTTGTCGTACGTGATCGCGTCGAAGTTGACCTCGACGTCTGCGAGCGACTCGATGGGGGCGACGATCGGATGCGTCGACGGCAGCTGGTCCTGCTCGGCGGCGTAGGTCTTCTCGTCGCTCGCGAACGTCGCCCAGACGCCGGTGAACTCGGTGACCTGCGAGGTGGCCAGGGTCGACGCCCAGGTGGCGAACGACTCGTTCAGCCAGAGGTCGTTCCACCAGCGCATCGTGACCGAGTCGCCGAACCACATGTGGCTGAGCTCGTGCAGCACGACGATCGCACGCTGCTCGCGTCGGGCGTCGGAGACGCGCGAGCGGAACAGGTAGCTCTCGTTGAACGTGACTGCACCGACGTTCTCCATGGCGCCCCAGTTGTACTCGGGCACGAAGATCTGGTCGTACTTGCCGAACGGGTAGGGCACGCCGAAGGCCTGCTCGTAGAAGGCGAGGCCGGCCTGCACGGTGTCGAACATGACGTCGGGCTCGGCGTGCTGCGCGAGGGAGGCGCGCGTGAACAGGCCGAGCGGGATCTCGCGGCCGTCGGTGCTCGTGGCGCTGCCGTGCCACCGGGCGTACGCGCCGGCGACGATCGCGACGATGTAGCTCGAGATCACCGGGCCGGTCTCGAACGCCCACACCGCGGCATCCGTCGCCGACCGCGGGGCAGCCGACTGCGGGGTCGCCGGGGTCGACGGAGTCGGCTCGGGCGTCGGCGCATTGCTCAGCACGACCCAGTGCGCCGGCGCCGTGATCGTGAAGCGCACCGCGGCCTTCAGGTCGGGCTGGTCGAACACCGCGTAGACGCGGTTCGCCTCGGCCACCGCGAACTCCGTGTACAGGTAGACCGCCTCGTCGACGGGGTCCACGAACCGGTGCAGGCCCTCGCCCGTGTTCGTGTACGCGCAGGTGCTCACCACGCGCAGTTCGTTCACGGCTTCGAGGCCGTCGAGCACGAGGCGCCGGCCGTCGGAAGCCGTGGCGGGGTCGATCGTGCGCCCGTTCAGCGTGATCCCGTGCACCTCGCGCGTCGTCGCCTCGATGAACGTCGCAGCGCCCTCGGTTGCGGTGAAGCGCACGATGGTCGTCGAGGCGAACGTGTCGTCGTCGCCGGTGAGGTCGAGCTCGACCTCGTACGAGACGTCGGCGATGATCGCGGCGCGTTCCTCGGCTTCGATTCGGGTGAGATCGGCAGCGGGCATGTGCAGGGCCTCCGTTGGTCGTAGACACGCCAGCCTACTGACTCGCGGCGGGCCGTTCGTGGGCGTCGCGTCTCGCGGGCGACGGAACGCCTCGCCCCCGAACGGCCGGTGCGGGCCATCCGGGGGCGAGGCGTCGGCGGCAGGTGTCGGCTGCCGCGGCGTGCCTATGCGTCGCGCCGCTTGAGCAGCACCGCGGCCCCGATCGCGGAGGCCGCGACCCAGCCGAGCACGATCAGCAGGTTCACCCACACGCCGAGGTCGTCGCCGTTCGGCATCGCCGTGGTCGTGGTGAACAGGTTCATGCCCGCGCTCGAGAGCAGGTACGGGATGAGGTCGTGCGCCCAGTCGGCGGGGATCAGCTGCAGCACGGTCGGTGCGAGCAGGACGAGCCCGAGCACCGCGGCGATGCCGCCGGCGCTGCTGCGCAGCATCGTGCCGACGCCGAGCGCGAACACCGCGACGAGCGCGAGGTAGAGCGCCCCGCCGAGCAGCGGCAGGAACACCGACGGCTCGAGGAGGTTCGCCGAGACGCCGATGCCGGCGAAGACCGCCGACGAGAGTGCGAACGCCGCCAGGTTCGCGACGACGCCTACCGCGAAGGTGGCCGCGAACAGCACGACGGCCTTGCCCGCGAGCGCCGGCAGGCGCTTGGGCACCGCGGTGAGCGTGGAGCGGATCATGCCCGTCGTGTACTCGCCGCTGATCACGAGCACGCCGAGCACGCCCGCGACGAGCTGCCCGAAGTAGACCCCGAACACCGAGGACTGCAGCAGGATGCCGCCCTGCTCGCCTGCTGGTGCCGCCCCGGCGTCGCCCTCGATCATCGAGACCATGCTGAGCGACATGATGAGCGCCATGCCGAGCGAGATCGCGACGACGATGAGGTACGACCAGGTCGTCGACCGCAGACTGCGGAGCTTGATCCACTCGGAGCGCAGCACCCCGCCGAAGCTCAGCCGGGTCGATCGGGCGAGCGTGGCCGCCGCGGCGGGCGGGGTGGTGGTCGCGGTCATCGGACGGCCTCCGTGCGGTATTCGACGGCGTCGGCGGTCAGGGCCATGTAGGCCTCCTCGAGCGACGCGCTGAGCGGGGTGAGTTCGTGGATCGCGAGTCCGTGCTGCGCGGCGAGGTCGCCGATGCCGGATGCCGCCACGCCCGTGACCTCGAGCGTGCCCGCCTCGGAGCGGATGACCGCGACGTCGGGTGCGGCGAGCAGGTCGGCCAACTGGGAGGCCTGCGGCGAGCGGACGAGCACCCGCGTGCGCGTTCCGCCGGCGATGATGTCGCCGACGGGGGCGTCGGCGATGATCTCTCCGCGCCCGAGCACGATGAGGTGGTCGGCGGTGAGCGCCATCTCGCTCATGAGGTGCGAGGAGAGGAAGATCGTGCGGCCCTCGGAGGCGAGGTGGCGCACGAACTGGCGCACCCACAGCACGCCCTCGGGGTCGAGGCCGTTGACGGGCTCGTCGAGGATGAGGGTGGCCGGGTCGCCGAGCATCGCGGCGGCGATGCCGAGCCGCTGGCCCATGCCGAGCGAGAAGCCGCCGACGCGCTTGCGCGCGACCGCCTCGAGGCCCGTGAGCTCGATGACCTCGCGCACGCGACTCGCGCCGATGCCGTGCGTGGCCGCCATGGCGAGCAGGTGGTTGTAGGCCGATCGGCCGGTGTGCACGGCCTTCGCGTCGAGGAGGGCGCCGACCTCGTGCAGCGGTGCGCGGTGCTCGGCGTAGGGCCGGCCGTTGACGGTGACGCGCCCGGCGCTCGGGCGGTCCAGCCCCACGATCATGCGCATGGTGGTGGACTTGCCTGCGCCGTTCGGACCGAGGAACCCGGTCACCTGCCCGGGCCTGACCGTGAAACTGATGTCGTTGACGGCCGTCTTCGCGCCGTAGCGCTTGACGAGCCCTTCTGCCGTGATCATCCTTCAAGGCTAGGGACGGGCGGATGCCGCGGCATCCGTCCGGAGAATGATTCGGGGCGGGTCCGCGTGGTCCTGGAGGACCACGCGGACCCGCCCCGAGGCGGAGTCGCCGGTTCGGCTACGCCTGCTGCGCGTCGCGCTCCTGCGCCACGAGCGCACGGTCGACGCCCGCGAGCCGCTCGACGATGAGGCGACGCAGCGCCGGCACGGTCGGGTGCGCCTCGAGCCAGGCGCGGCTCGCGTCGGCGAGTGCCCGGTTCGCGAGCGGCGACGGGTAGAGGCCGTCGACGAGCTTCTCGGCGATCGCGTAGCTGCGCGCCTGCCAGATGCCCTCGAGCATGCCGAAGTAGCGCTCGACGAACGCCTCGAGCAGCGCCGGGTCGGTCGCCCGCACGAAGCCGGCCGCAGTCTCGCGCACGACCGTGTTCGTCGCCGTGTCGACGTCGACGAGCGACGCCCAGGCGCGCTCCTTGCCCTCGAGGGTCTGGATCGCGGCGCGTGCGTGGGCGGCGGACTGCTGGCCGGTGGCCGTGTTGTCGCCCGCGAGGCGCGCGTCGATCTCGGCGTCGCCCGCGCGACCGGCGGCCACGAGCGCGATGAGCAGGCGCCATCCGAGGTCGGTGTCGATCTCGAGGCCGTCGAGCTGCAGGGTTCCGGCGTAGAGCGCCTCGAGCCGGTCGACGTACGACCCGTGCTCGGCGAGTCCGGCGAAGCTCGTCGTGAACTGGAACTGCGCGTCGCTGCCGGCCGCGGCCTCCTGCGCGAGACGCCAGAAGCCGTCTGCGACCTGGCGGAGCGCCTCGCCCTGACGCGACGGCTCGGTGTACGCGCCGGCGGCGAGCGCCGCGTTCGCGAGCACGATGCGCAGCGTCGTCGATTCGGTCTCGCTCGCGATGTTGCCGAGCACGAGCGCGAGGTAGTCGCTCGCGCGGGTCTCGCCGTCGCGCGTGGCGTCCCACACCGAGCTCCAGACGAGGGCGCGGGCCAGCGGGTCCTCGATCTCGCTGAGGTTCGCGAGCGCGACGCCGTGCGAAGCCTCGTCGAGGCGGATCTTGGCGTACGCGAGGTCGTCGTCGTTCAGCAGCACCAGGTCGGGGCGTGCACGGCCGACGAGCTCGGCGACCTCGGTGCGCTCGCCGTCGACGTCGAGCTCGACGCGGTGCTCGCGCACGAGCTTGCCGCCGACCAGGTTGTAGAAGCCGATGGCGAGGCGGTGCGGGCGGATCGTCGGGTAGTCGGCCGGGGCGGACTGGAGCACGGCGAACGCGGTGATCGCGCCGTCGGCGTCGGTCTCGATCTCGGGACGCAGCGTGTTGACCCCGGACGTCTCGAGCCACAGCTTCGACCACTCGGTGAGGTCGCGGCCGCTCGCGGCCTCGAGCTCGACGAGCAGGTCGGCCAGGGTCGTGTTGCCCCACTGGTGCTTCTGGAAGTACGCCGAGACGCCCGCGAAGAACGCGTCGATGCCGACCCACGCGACGAGCTGCTTGAGCACCGAGCCGCCCTTGGCGTACGTGATGCCGTCGAAGTTCACGAGCACGTCTTCGAGGTCGTTGATGGTGGCGACGATCGGGTGCGTCGAGGGCAGCTGGTCCTGGCGGTAGGCCCAGCTCTTCTCCATGGAGTTGAACGTGGTCCAGGCCTCGGTCCACTCGGTGGCCTCGGCCGTGGCGATGGTCGACGCCCACTCGGCGAACGACTCGTTCAGCCAGAGGTCGTTCCACCACTTCATGGTGACGAGGTCGCCGAACCACATGTGCGCGAGCTCGTGCAGGATCGTGACGACGCGGCGTTCGCGGATCGCGTCCGTCACCTTCGACCGGAAGACGTAGGCCTCGGTGAAGGTGACGGCGCCCGCGTTCTCCATGGCGCCGGCGTTGTACTCGGGCACGAACAGCTGGTCGTACTTGGGGAACGGGTACGGCACGCCGAACTTCGCCTCGAAGTACTCGAAGCCCTGCTTCGTCTTCTCGAAGACGTAGTCGGCGTCGAGGTACTGCGAGAGGCTCTTGCGGCTGAACACACCCAGCGGGATCACCCGGCCGTCGGCGCTCGTGAGTTCGTCGCGCACGACCGCGTACGGGCCGGCGATGAGCGCGGTGATGTAGCTCGAGATGCGCTGGGTCGGCTCGAACGCCCACGTCTTCGCGCCCTCGTGGGCGTCGACGGGTTCGGGGGTGTGCGAGTTCGACACGACCTCCCAATGGGCGGGCGCCGTGACCGTGAAGCGGAACGCCGCCTTCAGGTCGGGCTGCTCGAACACCGCGAACATGCGGCGCGAGTCGGGCACCTCGAACTGCGTGTAGAGGTACACCTCGCCGTCGACGGGGTCGACGAACCGGTGCAGGCCCTCGCCCGTGTTCATGTAGGCGCCGTCAGCGACGACGCGCAGCTCGTTCTGCGCGGCCAGGTTCGGAAGCTGGATGCGCACGCCGTCGCTGACCTCGGCGGGGTCGAGCGCGACGCCGTTGAGCGCGACCTCGTGCACGGTCGCCGTGATGGCGTCGATGAACGTCGAGGCGCCGACGGTGGCGTCGAACCGGACCGTCGTGGTGGTCTTGAAGACCTCGGGGCCGGTCGTCACGTCGAGCACGACGTCGTAGTCGTGCACCGTGACGAGCGCCGCGCGCTCCTCGGCTTCGGATCGGGTGAGATTCTCTCCAGGCACGTGGGCTCCTTCGCGGATATCTGCGCGGCTCGTGGCCGCGGGCAACGCGAACCAGCCTAGCCGTCGCGCCCGTCGCCGACACGGTGTGTTCGCCCGCAGCCGAGCGCTTCGGGGCGAGCGGATGCCGCGCGCCGGCGTCGCGCCCGTCGCGCCGCCGTCAACGCTGCACGATCGAGAAGACCGCGCTGACGAACGCGGGCAGCGCGGCGAGCACGGCGAGCCCGAGCAGCACGCGTCCGATGAGCACGCCGGGTCTCGAGGCCCGGAGGTCGAGGAACCACGGGAGCAGTCGCGGCGCGATGAAGGCGACGAGCGCGCCGATCGCGAGCACGAACCCGACCGGGAACAGCACGACAGCTGCGAGCAGTGGCGTGATCGGACCGGCCCAGCGCTCGCGCGAGACGAGCGGGAGGCCGTGCGAGAGGCGGCCGGCCACCGCGGCGAGGAATGCGCCGTGCAGCACCGCGAGCGCCGCGAACGCGAGCACCGCGAGCCAGCCGGGTCCGACGACGTCGAAGTCGACGTTCGCCGCCCGAAGCGGGTCGATGAACGGGCCGACGCAGACGAGCAGCACGAGGCCGAAGGATGCCCCGCCGAGGCGTCCTCGGGGCAGCCACGGCTCGACGAGCAGGTACAGGGCGGCCGAGGCGAAGGCGAAGGGCAGTGCGCCGAAGACCAGATAGGCGAGGGTGCCTTCCGGAGAGATCTCGCCGACGATCGCCTGCGCCTCGGTGCTCCGGCCGGTCGCATCGGGCGAGGTGGCCGCGAGCAGCCGCATCACGAGCCGTCCACCCGCGCCGACGACGAGGAAGCCCGACAACGTGCCGATCGCGGTGAACACGGTCGCCCACCACGCGTAGATCCTGAGCCCGGCGAGGTGCCGCGGCATCCATCGGGTCGGATCGGATGCCGCATCGGGGCCCCGTGCGACGGCCGCGGGCCGCTGCGGCGCGACGAACCGCTCGCCCGACCAGCGCAGCGCGACCGCGACGCCGACCGCGAGCAGGATCCCGCACACGACCATGAGCAGCACGGGCACCCACCTTCCTCGTGGATGCTCGCGAGCCTAGCGCCGCGGAGCCCCGCGCCGCCGTCCCCAGCGTTGGGGGTGCGTCACCAGCCCGAGGCCGCGTAGTCCTTCAGGAACACGCCGGTGACGTCTTCGCCGGCCTCGCCGCGCACGATGGGGTCGTACACGCGCGCGGCGCCGTCGACGAGGTCGAGCGGGGCGTGGAATCCCTCTTCGGCGAGGCGCACCTTGGTGGGGTGCGGGCGCTCGTCGGTGATCCAGCCCGTGTCGACGCTCGTCATGAGGATGCCGTCGGCGAGCATCTCCTTGGCGCTCGTGCGCGTCAGCATGTTCATCGCGGCCTTCGCCATGTTCGTGTGCGGGTGCCCTGGCCCCTTGTAACCACGGCTGAACACGCCCTCCATGGCCGAGACGTTCACGACGTACGTGCGTCGGGCCGACGACGCGACGAGCGAGGCGCGCAGGCGGCTCACCAGAATGAACGGCGCCGTCGTGTTGCACAGCTGCACCTCGAGCATCTCGAGCGGGTCGACGTCCTGCACGACCGCGCTCCAGCTGTTCTCATGGTGCAGGTCGGGCACGAGCCCGCCCGCGTCGATCGCCGTGCGGTCGGCGAGCCGCGCGAGCGAGCTCGACCCGGGTGCGAGCGCGAGTGCCGTGAGGTCGTCGGCCGTCATGGTGCCGGCGAACAGGCCGGACGAGAGCACCGGATGGCTCGACACGGAGTCGGCGAGCGCGAGCGGGTGCGCGTCGTTCGTGTGTCCGAAGCTCACGAGCTCGGGCATCGGCCCGTCGGGCAGGGGCGAGGACTCGGCCTCGACGAGCGGCGAGTAGGCGCCGGGGGAGCGGCGAACGGTCTGCGCCGCGTTGTTGATGAGAATGTCGAGCGGGCCCTGGGCCGCGACGTCGTCGGCGAGCGCGATGACCTGGGCGGGGTCGCGCAGGTCGATGCCCACGATGCGCAGGCGGTGCAGCCACTGGTCGGCGTCGGGCATCGCGGCGAAGCGCCTGGCGGCGTCGCGCGGGAACCGGGTCGTGATCGTGGTGTGCGCGCCGTCGCGCAGCAGGCGCAGCGCGATGTACATGCCGATCTTCGCCCGGCCGCCGGTGAGCAGGGCCCGCTTGCCCGTGAGGTCGGTGCGGGCGTCGCGCTTGGCGTGGCTCATGGCCGCGCAGGTCGGGCAGAGCTGGTGGTAGAAGGCGTCGACGAGCGTGTACCGCTGCTTGCAGATGTAGCAGGGGCGGGCCACCAGCAACTCGCCGGCGGTTCGTGCGTCGGTGCCGCTCACGAGGTCCGCCCCGCGGGTCTCGTCGTCGATCCGGGTGGGTGCACCCGTCGCGGTGGCTGCGATGACGGCCTTGTCGGCCTCCTGGATCGCCTGGCGCTTGCGCGCGCGCCTCGCGAACTTGACGGCCTTGAACATCTTCGCTGTCGCGTGGCGCACGGTGTCCACGTCGGGGTCGTCCTCGTCGAGCTCGCTGAGCGCGGCGAGCACGCGCAGCGTCGTCTCGAGGTCGCGCGGGTCGATCGTGGGCGCGCTGGCGGGTTCGGAGGCGTCGGAGGGCATCCGAGGATTCTACGGTCCGCAGCCCGACGGCCGCCTGTGAGCGGAATCGACGGCGGAGGGTAGCGTGACGCCATGAGCACCAGCACCGACGGCACGGCCTCGACGGCCGACCGGTACCGCTCGTTCGCCGAGGTCGAGGCGCGCGGCATGTCCGACGCCTACGAGGCCTGGGCCGAGGGGGTGGCGACGGATGCGGCGGTGCAGGCGCTCATCGACGAACTGCCGCCGCCGAAGCGACAGCCCAACCTCGTGTTCTCGGCTGCACGGCTGCTCGGCGCCGAACCCGGCCACTACCCGGAGTTCGCGCACTGGCTCGCCGAGCACTGGAGCGAGGTGCGCGAGATCGCCCTCACGCATGCGACGCAGACGAACGAGGCCGCGCGCTGCGCGCTGCACCTGCCTGCGCTCGCCACGATCCCGGGTCCCATCGCCCTGATCGAGGTCGGGGCATCCGCCGGGCTCTGCCTCTACCCCGACCGGTACAGCTACCGGTACACGGAGCATCGCCGCCTCGACCCGGTCGACGGACCGAGTCCGGTGGTGCTGGACTGCGTGGTGCGGGGCGGGACCCCGGCTCCCGTGCCGAGCCGCATGCCCGAGGTCGTCTGGCGCGCCGGCATCGACCTCAACCCGCTCGACGTCCGCTCCGAAGCGGATGTCGCCTGGCTCGACGCGCTCATCTGGCCCGAGCACGACGAACGCCGGGCACGCCTGCGCGCCGCGGCGGACATCGCCGCCGCCGACCCGCCGCGCCTCGTCGCCGGAGACCTGAACGAACGTCTGGCCGCGCTCGCCGCGACCGCACCCGTCGACGCGACGCTCGTCGTCTTCCACACCGCGGTGCTCATGTACCTCGACGACGACGGGCGCGAGCGCTTCGCCCGACAGGTGCGAGAACTTCCGGGGCACTGGCTCTCGGTCGAGGGGCGGAGGGTCATCCGCGGCATCCGCGTCCGCGACGACGTGCCGAACGAGTCCAGCGACCTCGTGCTCGCCCTCGACGGCGTGCAGCTCGCGTGGGCGCAGCCGCACGGGCGGGCCGTCACGTGGGCGCCGAATCCCTAGACTTGCCGCATGCGCATCCACATCGCGACCGACCACGCCGGCCTCGACTTCAGCCGTACCCTCGTCGACCACCTGACCAACGCCGGTCACGAGGTGCTCGACCACGGACCCGCCGAGTACGACGCCCTCGACGACTACCCGGCCTTCTGCATCAACGCCGCGCTCGCCGTGGCCGCCGACCAGGCATCGGGCGTGCACGCGCTCGGCATCGTGTTCGGCGGTTCGGGCAACGGCGAGCAGATCGCCGCGAACAAGGTCGTCGGCATCCGGGCGGCCCTCGTCTGGAGCATGGACACCGCGATCCTCGCGCGCCAGCACAACGACGCGAACGTCATCTCGATCGGCGCGCGCCAGCACACCGTCGAAGAGGCGATCCGCTACATCGACGCGTTCATCGCCGAGCCGTTCTCGGGCGACGAGCGGCACGTGCGCCGCATCGCGCAGCTCGCGGAGTACGAGACCACCGGCGACATCGCGGGCAAGGGCGTGAACCGGCCCGCCGCGAACGAGGCGTAGGCGGCCGCGTGCCCGAGGGGCATTCCGTCCACCGCATCACCCGGCAGTTCGAGCGCAACTTCGTCGGGCACGTCGTGCGCGCCTCGAGCCCGCAGGGGCGGTTCGCGCAGGGCGCCGCCGATCTCGACGGGCGCCTCGTGACCGATGCGCGCGCCGTCGGCAAGCAGATGTTCCTCGGGTTCGAGGGCGACCGCTGGCTGCGCGTGCACCTCGGCATGTACGGCGCGTGGGACTTCGCCGGCGACATCCTGATGGACGCGACGATCGCATCGGCCAACGGCCGCATGGGGCAGACGAACCAGCGGGGCACGTTCCTCGACGCGCCGAACCCCGATGCGGTCGTGTTCGACTCGGCCGGCGAGAACTCGATGACGTCGATCGGGGCACCGCGGCGCACGCGCCTGCGCATGTCCGAGTCCGAGAAGGAGGGCGCGCGACTCGAGACCTTCCCTCCCGAGCCGATCGGCCAGGTGCGCGTGCGTCTGCTCACCGAGACGGTCTGCGCCGACCTCCGTGGGCCGACGGCGTGCGAGGTGCTCGACCCGGCGCAGGTCGAGGCCGTCGTCGCGAAGCTCGGCCCCGACCCGCTGCTCGACCCGGGGCCCGACTCCGAGGAGCGGTTCACGAGCGTGGTCCGTCGCAAGCCGACGCCGATCGGCCTGCTGCTCATGGACCAGAACGTCGTGGCCGGCATCGGCAACGTGTACCGCGCCGAGCTGCTCTTCCGGGCACGGCTGAACCCGCACACCCCCGGCCGCCTCGTGCCCGAGGAGGTCGTGCGAGACCTCTGGCGCGACTGGGCGAAGCTGCTCGCGATCGGCGTCGAGACCGGTCAGATGATGACCATGGACGACCTCGACCCCGAGGCCTACCGCGCCGCGATGGCCAGCCGCGACGACCGGCACTGGGTCTACAAGCGCGAGGGACAGCCGTGCCGAGTGTGCGGCACGAACATCGTGCTCGAGGAGATGGGCGCCCGCAAGCTCTACTGGTGCCCGCGGTGCCAGGCATGAGCGAGACGGGGCGAGCGGATGCCGCCGAGCCGCTGCTGCTCGTCGGCGCACGACTGCCCGGCTCCCCGGGGCTCGTCGACCTGCACGTCGTCGCGGGCCGCGTGGCGTCGATCCGGCCGACCGGAACGGCCGACGGCGACGGCGCCGCTGAAACGGGGCCTGCGCGGCGCGTCGACCTCGGCGGCCGTTTCGTCGTGCCCGGCCTGCACGACCGGCATGTGCACGCGTCGCAGTGGGCCATGGTCTCCCGAAGGCTCGACCTCGCGTCGGCGGGGTCGGCCGCCGACGCCGCGGCGCTCGTCGCGGCATCCGTCGACGCCGGTGCCGTCGAAGTGGTCGGCTTCGGCTATCGCGACGGGCTGTGGGCCGACGCTCCGACCCTCGCGCGGCTCGACGCCGTCTCGGGCGACGTGCCCGTCGTGCTCGTGGCCGCCGACCTGCACGCGTGCTGGCTCAACTCGGCGGCCGCACGTCGCCACGGCGTGCACGATGCCGTGGGGGAGTCGGGCCTGCTGCGCGAAGACGAGTGCTTCGCGCTCGTGCGCGAACTCGACGACATCGCAGACGATGTGCTCGACGCCTGGGTCGGCGAGGCGTCCGAGCGTGCCGCCGCCCGCGGCGTCGTCGGCGTCACCGACTACGAGATGCGGTGGAACCGCGACGACTGGGCCAGGCGGGCCGCACGCGGCATCCGCTCGCTCAGGGTGTCGTTCGGCGTCTACACGCAGCACCTCGACCGGGCGATCGCCGAGGGGCTTCGCACCGGCGACGAGATCGAGGGCACCGCGGGGCTCGTGACCGTCGGCGGCCACAAGGTCATCACCGACGGTTCGCTGAACACGCGGACCGCGTGGTGCTTCGATCCGTACCCGGGCCTCGAGGGGCACGAGCACCCGTTCGGCCTCTCGACCGTTCCGTTCGACGACCTCGTGCCGCTCATGCGCACCGCCTCGCGATCAGGACTCACGCCGGCCGTGCACGCCATCGGCGATCGGGCGAACGCGCGCGTGCTCGACGCCTTCGAGGCTGTCGGGTGCCGCGGCTCGATCGAGCACGCGCAGCTGCTGCGCCACGACGACGTCGCCCGCTTCGCCGCCCTCGGCGTCGTCGCGAGCGTGCAGCCCGAGCACGCCATGGACGACCGCGACGTCGCGGAGCGCTACTGGGCCGGGCGCACCGACCGGGCGTTCATGCTCGCCGAGCTCGCGGCGGCGGGGGTCGAGCTCGCGCTCGGGTCCGACGCGCCGGTCGCCCCGCTCGACCCGTGGGTCGCGATCGCCGCCGCCGTCGGCCGCACGCGCGACGGGCGCGAGCCGTGGCACCCCGAGCAGGCGATCGAGGCGCGCGTCGCACTCGCGGCGTCGACGAACGGCGCGGGGTCCGAGGTGCGCGAGGGCGCCCCTGCCGACCTCGCCGTCGTCGACCTCGATCCGCTCGCGTGCACGACCGACGAGCTGCGGGTCATGCCCGTCGCCGCCACCCTGCTCGGCGGGCGCTTCACGCACGACACGCTCGGGTAACGCCGCCGAGCGGGGGAAAACCCCCCTCCGCTTCGGGGCGCCCGCCGTCTGGTCCGGGGTCGCGCCGGTCGCGAGGCTGGATCCATGCTTCAGACCCGACTCCGCAGACCAGGCGCGACGATCGGCAGCGCCGTCGCCGTGCTGGCCGCAGGCGGCCTGGTCGCCCTGTCGTTCGCGGGCTGCGGCGTGGTCGCGCCGGCGCCGGTCGACACCGTCGGCGAGGTCGACTTCGGCACGCCCCTGGCCATCCCACCGCTCGCGGAGTCGCACGTCGACGACGACGGCACGCGGGTGTTCTCGCTCGACGCACGCGCCGGCACCACCGACTTCGCGCCGGGCGTGCCGAGCGTGACCTGGGGATTCGACGGCTCGTACCTCGGTCCCACGATCGTCGCCGACCGCGGCGAGCGCGTGCGGGTCGACGTCACGAACTCCCTCGACGAGCCGACGAGCGTGCACTGGCACGGCATGCACCTCCCGGCCGCGATGGACGGCGGCCCCCACCAGATGGTCGAACCGGATGCCGCATGGTCGCCCGAGTGGGTCGTCGACCAGCCCGCGGCGACGCTCTGGTATCACCCGCATCCGCACGGCGAGACGGAGGCGCAGGTCGCGATGGGGCTCGCCGGCATGTTCCTGCTGCACGACGACGCGGAACGCGCGCTCGGCCTGCCCGCCGAGTACGGCGTCGACGACATCCCCGTCATCGTGCAGGACACCGGGTTCTCGGCCGAAGGCGTGCGCGAGGACCCGCAGCGCGGCTACGCCGGGGGCCTCGGCGACGAACTCGTCGTCAACGGCACGCGCGGCCCGTACCTCGAGGTGGGCAGCGAACTCGTGCGGCTCCGGCTGCTGAACGCGTCGACCGCGCGCACCTACGCCTTCGCGTGGAGCGACGAGCGCCCCGTCGACCTCATCGCGACCGACGGCGGGCTGCTCGAGACATCCGTCGCCCTCGATCACGTGCGGCTCTCGCCAGGTGAGCGCGCCGAGGTGCTGCTGCGCGTCTCGCCGGGCGAGCGGGTCGTGCTGCAGTCCCGCATGACCGCCGCGATCTCGGGCCTCGAGCCCGTCGTCGCCTCGATGAACGGCGGCACCGACGCGTTCGACGTGCTCGAGGTGCGCGCCTCCGACGCACTCGCGCCCGCGGCATCCGTGCCCTCGACACTCGCGAGCATCGAGGACTTCGACCCCGCAGACGTCGCGACCACCCGCACCTTCGACCTGGGCGACAGCTTCGAGATCAACGGCGAGGCCATGGACCTGGCACGCATCGACGAGACCGTCACGGTCGGCACCCTCGAGCGCTGGGTCGTCGAGAACAGCAACGCCGTCCCGCACAGCTTCCACGTGCACGACGTGCAGTTCCGCATCGCCTCCATCGACGGCGAGGCGCCTCCGCCGGAGCTCGCGGGCTGGAAGGACACGATCTTCGCCGAACCCGAGACGACCTACGAACTGCTCATGCGCTTCGACGACTACGCCGACCCGAGCACGCCGTACATGTACCACTGCCACCTGCTGTGGCACGAGGACCAGGGGATGATGGGGCAGTTCGCCGTCGTCGAGCCCGGTCAGCGTGCGACGATGAGCGAAGGAACCCACCATGACCACTGACACCGACCTCCCATCGCCGGCGTCGGCGACCCTCGCGCAGGCGGATGCCGCGCCGCGCCGACGCGGCTACTGGCGCCTCTGGGCCGGCGTGCCGCGCGAGCTCGGGTTCCTGATCCTCACGATGCCGATCGCGATCACGGGTCTCGTGCTCGTCTCGACCGTCTTCTTCACCGGTCTCGGCACCATCGCACTGGTGTTCGGCATCTTCGTCACCGTCGCCGCGCTGTACATCGCGCGCGGCTTCGGCGTGCTCGAGCTCGTGCGCCTGCGCTGGGCGGGCCGCCCGGCGATCGCCCAGCCGGTGTGGAACCGCGACGGGCGCGAGCGAGGATTCTGGGGCTCCCTGTTCGCGCCCTTCGCCGACGGACACTACTGGCTCCACCTGCTGCACACGCTGATCATCAACCCGATCGTGAGCGTCGTGACGTGGAGCCTCACGATCGTCTGGCTCTCGACCGCACTCGCGGGCACGACGAGCTGGATCTGGCGCGGCTTCATCCCCGACTACGAGACCGACTTCTGGGTGCACGAGGTCGTGCTCGACTGGCTCTTCCCGAACAACGCCTTCGCGATCGATCCGGCGCTCGGCGAGACGGTGTTCGAGATCGTGGTGGGGTTCGCATTCCTCGCGACGCTGCCGTACGTGTTCCACAGCCTCACCCTCCTGCACGACGTGATCGCCCGTGGCACGCTCGGCGCGTGGCGCAGCGAGGTGCTCGAGGCCGAGGTCTCGCGCCTGTCCGCATCCCGCGGCGCCGCGGTGCAGGCTGAAGACGCGTCGCTGCGCCGCCTCGAACGCGACATCCACGACGGCCCGCAGCAGCGGCTCGTGCGCCTCCAGATGGACCTGGCGAGCATCGAGCGCGCGATCGAGCGCGATCCCGAGGCTGCACGCGGCATGCTCGGCGAGGCGCGCGAACAGGCCCGCGAGACGCTCGACGAGCTGCGCGCCCTCTCGCGGGGGTTCGCGCCGCCCATCCTGCAGGACCGCGGGCTCGCCGTCGCCCTCGAATCGCTCGCGGCCAGGAGCGTCATCCCGGTCGCCGTCGAGATCGGACTGCCGACGGATGCCGCGCTGCCGGCCTCGATCGAGCGCAACGTGTACTTCGTGGCCGCCGAGCTCCTGACGAATGCGGTCAAGCACGCCGAGGCCAGCGGCATCCGTCTGCGCGTGGGCCTTCGCGACACCGGCGCGACCGGTCGCTGGATCGACCTGTGGGTCACCGACAACGGTCGCGGCGGCGCATCCCCGCTGCCCGGCCATGGGCTCGCCGGGCTCGAGGAGCGCGTGCGCGGGCTCGACGGGGTGCTCGTCGTCGACAGCCCGATCGGCGGGCCGACCTCGATCGGCGCGCACATCCCGTACGTCGCGCTCGCGGCATCCGATCAGCCCTGATCGCCGCGCCGGTCGAGCGGTCGCGGGCGCAGCGTCTCGAGACCCGCCCGGCGCGATGCCCGCCGATAGTGTGAGGGCATGACCGACCATACGGCCCGCCCGCTTCGCATCGTGCTCGCCGAGGACTCCGTGCTGCTCCGCGAGGGCCTCGTGCGCCTGTTCGGCGAGGCCGGGTTCGAGACGGTCGCCGCATACGGCGACGCCGACGCCCTGCTCGCCGAGCTCGAGTCGACCTCGCCCGACGTCGCGGTGCTCGACGTGCGCATGCCGCCGACCTTCCGCGACGAGGGTGTGCGCGCCGCGATCGAGATCCGGCGCCGGATGCCGCGGGCGGGCGTGCTGCTGCTGAGCCAGTACGTCGAGGGCACGTACGCCAACGAACTGCTCTCCTCGGGCGACGGCGGCATGGGCTACCTGCTGAAGGACCGGGTGGCCTCGCTCGACGAACTGCAGGACGCCGTCGAGCGCGTCAGCCAGGGCGGCACCGTGCTCGACCCGCAGGTCGTGCGCGAACTGCTCGCACGCCGCGGCGACCCGCTCGCCTCGCTCACGCCGCGCGAGCGCGAGGTCATGGCGCTCATGGCCGAGGGGCGCACGAACGCAGGCATCGCGAAGCAACTCTTCATCGGCGTCGGCGCGGTCGAGAAGAACGTGACCTCGATCTTCCAGAAGCTGGCCCTCGAGGACTCGGGCACCGACCACCGCCGCGTGCTGGCCGTGCTCGCCTGGCTGCAGCGCTAGTCGCCTTCCGCCAGGCCCGCCCCGCGCCGCCCGGCCCGCTCGGAACTCCGGCGGAGCGGCACGTGCACCCGCATGACCTCGGCGTACCCGCGGTAGCCCCAGAGCATCCAGAGCACGAATGCGACGACCGCGACGACGGCGCCGCACGCGACCGACCATCCGGGGGATTCCGTAATCGCGTACACGAGCGCGCCGACGAGCAGCCCGCCGAGCGCGGTGTTCACGACGAGCATCACCATCATCGAGCTGCCGAAGACCTGCGTGCGGTCGCGCACGGCGAACGGGTAGTAGGTGCGGTCGATCCCGGGGCCGTCGTCGGTCGTACCCATGAGGAAGTACGGCCCGATGCCGGGGTCGAGATCGAGATAGGCCCCGCGCAGGCGGTTCATCGCGAGCACGTACGCGAGGTCCTCGGTCGCGGTGTTGAAGACGCGCACCTGCGTGACCAGCCCGAGCAGGGACAGCAGCACGAGCACCCCGATCGCCGCGAGCCCGAACCAGCCGCGGAAGCCGGTCGCGTTGCCGAGCACGCCGAGGGTCACGAGCCCCGCCGATACGAGCGTGAGGAAGATCGCGATGCGGGTCAGCACCTCGCTCTGCGTCGTGCTCCGCGAGGCGAGCAGGCTCCAGTGCTCGGTGGCCAGCATCTGCGCGCGCAACGACTTCTGGGCGTCGGTCAGGTCGACCGCCTCAGCCGGGGGACTGGCGGATGCCGCGGCGGAACGATCGTCGTCGGCCTCGCCGGACGACGGAACGGGCCCGGGTGCATCGGCCGCCATAGCGGCATTCTGCACCCGGGCCCGTGAACCCGCCAGCGTCGCGCGTTACGCGACCGCGACGTGCGAGGAGAGGAACCAGCGGTCCTTGTCGAGGCCACGACGGATCTCGATCACGACGTCCTGGCTGGCCGGGTCGAGCTCGGCGAGGCCCTCGATGGCCGCGTTCACGCGCTGCGTGACGACGTCGATCTGCGCGACCACGTCGGCGATGGTCTCCTCGTACCCGAGGAAGCCGAGGGCCGGGTTCGCGCCCGCGCTCTTCTCGGCGACGGTCGCGAGGCGCCCGTCGATCGGCAGGCCGAGGGCGACGACGCGCTCGGCGGCCGTGTCGGACCACTCCTGCGCGTGGGCGACGACGTCGTCGAGCAGCTCGTGCACGGCGATGAAGTTCGCGCCGCGAACGTGCCAGTGCGCCTGCTTGCCGTTGACGGCGAGCGCGATGAGCTCGTGCACGACGGGGGTGAGGAACTGTGCGGCTCCGGCGGCGACGTCGGCCGTGGATCCCGTCTGCGGTGCGGTCTGGATGTCGGTCATCTGGTCCACCTTCCCTGAAGCTTCTGATCGTCTGTCAGGTACAACGCTACGCATCCGGGCGAGTATTTCAAGGAAGGGAAGGCTCGACTGATCTGGGCTTCCTGTTCGCTGAGAGCGGATGCGCGGACCCCGCGACGCGTCCCGGAGACGACGAACGCCCCGCCGGATGCAGACCGGGCGGGGCGTCGAACGGAGGGGATGACGGGAATCGAACCCGCGTGATCAGTTTGGAAGACTGAGGCTCTACCATTGAGCTACATCCCCGTGACCCGCTTCCGGGCACTGGATCATCGTAGTACATCGCGGCGGCGCTCCCGTTCATCGGCCGGTCGGCCGGCGCGTCGCCCCGCGCAGAAACCGCACGTCGCCGTGCAGTAGACTTTCGGGGGTCCACCCGCGCACGTGCCCGCTTCGGCGTGCCTCGGAGCGAGTGGACTGACGAGTTGAGTCAGCGACTCGGGGCGTAGCTCAGCTTGGCTAGAGCGCCCGCTTTGGGAGCGGGAGGTCGCAGGTTCGAATCCTGTCGCCCCGACGGGTCGTGAGACTCGACACGAACTTCCACCAAACAGGAGATCTTCACATGCCGACCACTTCGGTTGAGAAGCTGAGCCCCACTCGCGCCAAGCTCACCATCTCGGTGACGCCCGAGGAGCTGAAGCCCAGCATCGCCCACGCGTACGAGCACATCGCCGAGCAGGTCAACGTGCCCGGCTTCCGCAAGGGCAAGGTGCCGCCGCCCATCATCGACCAGCGCGTCGGCAAGGGCGCCGTGCTCGAGCACGCCGTCAACGAGGGCCTCGACGGCTTCTTCCGCGCCGCAGTCGCCGAGCACGAGCTGCGCCCCCTCGGCCGCCCCGAGGCGGACATCGTCGAGTGGCCGAGCGACAAGGACTTCTCCGGAGACCTCCTCCTCGCCATCGAGGTCGACGTGCGCCCCGAGATCGAGCTGCCCGCCTACGACGGCCTCGAGATCACGGTCGACTCGGTCGAGGTCGGCGACGACGAGGTCACCGAAGAGCTCGAGCGCCTGCGCACCCGCTTCGGCACGCTCGCGACCGTCGACCGTCCGGCCGCGAACGGCGACTTCGTGACGCTCGACCTGGTCGCCACGATCGAGGGCGTCGAGGTCGACACCGCCAGCGGCATCTCCTACGAGCTCGGCTCGGGCGAGCTGCTCGAGGGCATCGACGAGGCGCTCGACTCCCTCACCGCCGGTGAGACCACCACGTTCGCGTCCAAGCTGCTCGGCGGCGAGCACGAGGGCCAGACCGCCGAGATCACAGTGACCGTCGGCGCCGTCAAGGAGCGCGAGCTTCCCGCGGCCGACGACGACTTCGCGCAGATCGCCAGCGAGTTCGACACGCTCGACGAGCTCACCGCGAGCCTGTCCGAGCAGGTCGCCCGCAACAAGTCGTTCGGCCAGGGCACGCAGGCCCGCGACCTCCTCGTCGACAAGCTCCTCGAGCTCGCCGACGTGCCGGTCGCCGACGCCGTCATCGAAGACGAGGTGCACCGTCACCTCGAGGGCGAGAACCGCCTCGAAGACGACGAGCACCGCGCCGAGGTCACCGAGGCGAGCACCAAGGCCTTCAAGACCCAGATCGTGCTCGACGCGATCGCCGAGGCCGAGCAGGTCAAGGTCAGCCAGGAGGAGCTCTCGCAGTACCTCGTGCAGGGTGCCGCGCAGTACGGCATGGACCCCAACGAGTTCGTGCAGATCCTGAGCCAGCAGGGCCAGATCCCCGCCATGGTCGGCGAGGTCGCCCGCAACAAGGCGCTCGCGATCGCGCTCGGCAAGGCCAAGGTGACGGATGCCGCAGGCAAGGCCGTCGACCTCTCGGAGTTCACGGCCGTGGCCGGCGACGACGAGGCCGCCGAAGAGGCCCCCGCCGCCGACGAGGCTGCCGCTGAAGAGGCCCCGGCCCCCAAGAAGCGCGCGACCAAGAAGGCCGCCGCCGAGACCGAGGCTCCGGCCGAGGCCGAGGCCGAGGCTGAAGAGAAGAAGCCGGCTCGCAAGCGCGCGCCGAAGAAGGCCGACGCCGAGTAACCACTCGGTCGATCGATCATCACCGCGGGGCCGGGCGTCTGAACGCCCGGCCCCGCGTCGTTCCCGGGAGGGCTCATGGACGAGTGGCAGCAGCGCATCGACGCGATCTGGAACGATGCGTCGGGCACGATCGGCGATGACGAGCTGATCGCGCGCATCGACGCCGTCGCCGCCGAACGCGGCGGCGACGACGCCCGGGCCGTGTTCGAGCGCGCCGGCGCACGCGACTCGGCCGGGCGGCCCGATGAGGCCGTGCCGCTCTACGAGCGTGCACTCGCGCTCGGCCTCGACGACGAGCACCGCCCGCAGGCGGTGATCCAGATGGCCAGCAGCATCCGGAACCTCGGCGACGACGCGCGTGCGCTCGACCTGCTCGAGTCGGAGCTCCGCGATCACGCCGACGCCCCGTTCCGCGACGAGGTCGCCGCGTTCCTCGCGCTGGCGCTCGCGAGCTCCGGAGACGCCCGCCGTGCCGCATCCGTCGCCCTGCTCGCGCTCGCACCGCACCTCCGGCGCTACACGCGCTCGGTGTCGAACTACGCCCGCGACCTGGTCGACTGACCGAGCCTCGAACGGCCGCCGCTCCGCTGTGGGCGAACCAGGCGCGACGCGGCATCCGCCGAGGGCGAACAGCCCCGTTCCCGCGTGTTGCACCGGATAGATTCGACACAACGCGACAACGCAGAAGGAGCGACACATGGCCGAAGCGACACCCGGCACCGGAGTTTTCGATCGACTGCTGAAGGACCGCATCATCTGGCTCGGTTCCGAGGTGCGTGACGAGAACGCCAACGAGATCGCAGCCAAGCTGCTGCTGCTCGCGGCCGAAGACCCGAAGAAGGACATCTACCTCTACGTCAACTCGCCCGGCGGGTCGATCACGGCGGGCATGGCCATCTACGACACCATGCAGTTCGTGCCGAACGACATCGTGACCGTCGGCATCGGCATGGCCGCGTCCATGGGTCAGCTCCTCCTCACGGCGGGCACCAAGGGCAAGCGCTACATCACCCCCAACGCCCGAGTGCTGCTGCACCAGCCGCACGGCGGCTTCGGCGGCACCGCGAGCGACATCCAGACGCAGGCGCAGCTCATCGTCTCGATGAAGAACCGTCTCGCCGAGATCACCGCGGCCCAGACCGGCAAGTCGGTCGAGCAGATCAACGCCGACGGCGACCGCGACCGCTGGTTCACCGCCCAGGAGGCGCTCGAGTACGGGTTCGTCGACCACATCCGCGAGTCGGCGCTCGACGTCGCCGGCGGCGGCGGAACCCAGGCGTAGGCATCGAGAGAAGAGAGAACGAGCGAATGTCAGTACCTACTTTCGGTGGCCCCGCGTTCGGAGGCACCGCTTTCAACGGCGTGCAGGCTCCCGGTTCGCGCTACATCCTGCCGAGCTTCGAGGAGCGCACCGCCTACGGCTACAAGCGCCAGGACCCCTACGCCAAGCTGTTCGAGGACCGCATCATCTTCCTCGGCGTGCAGGTCGACGACGCGTCGGCCGACGACATCATGGCGCAGCTGCTGGTGCTCGAGTCGATGGATCCCGACCGCGACATCATCATGTACATCAACTCGCCCGGCGGGTCGTTCACGGCCATGACGGCGATCTACGACACCATGCAGTACATCCGGCCCGAGGTCATGACCGTGGTGCTCGGGCAGGCGGCTTCCGCCGCAGCCGTGCTGGCCGCGGCCGGCACGCCGGGCAAGCGCCTGGCGCTGCCGAACGCGCGCGTGCTGATCCACCAGCCCGCCATGGGCGAGGCCGGGCACGGTCAGGCGTCCGACATCGAGATCCAGGCGGCCGAGATCCTGCGCATGCGCACGTGGCTCGAAGAGACGCTCTCGCGTCACTCGAACCGCACGCCCGAGCAGGTCAACGCCGACATCGACCGCGACAAGATCCTCTCCGCGCAGGAGGCGTTCGAGTACGGGCTCATCGACCAGGTGCTCACCTCGCGCAAGGCGCTGCCCGCGATCACGCGCTGATCGCGGTGCGCTGAGGCGCGACGCATGACGGATGCCCCGGCGGTTCGCCGGGGCATCCGTCGCATTCCGGCCGCCCGCCGGCCCGCCGGATGAAACCGGCGTGCGCGTTCGCCCGACGCGAAACGCCCCCGGGATCATTCCGGGCGCGTCTGGCCGTGGGGCGCCGTTCTCGGGCTAGGCTCGTTGCAGACTCGTCGACAGGGAGGGTTCGATGGCACGCATCGGGGAGAGCGCCGATCTGCTCAAGTGCTCGTTCTGCGGAAAGAGCCAGAAGCAGGTCCAGCAGTTGATCGCTGGGCCGGGCGTCTACATCTGCGACGAGTGCGTCGAGCTCTGCAACGAGATCATCGAGGAGCGCCTCGCCGAGTCCGGCGAGACCGAGGCGGGGGAGTTCGAGCTCCCGAAGCCGAAGGAGATCTTCGGCTTCCTCGAGGAGTACGTCATCGGCCAGGAGGCCGCCAAGAAGGCACTCGCCGTCGCGGTCTACAACCACTACAAGCGGGTTCGCGCGAAGTCCACGCTCACGACGGCCGACCGTGCGCACGACGACGTCGAGATCGCCAAGTCGAACATCCTGCTGATCGGCCCGACCGGCTGCGGCAAGACCTACCTGGCGCAGACCCTCGCGAAGCAGCTGAACGTGCCGTTCGCCGTGGCCGACGCGACGGCGCTCACCGAGGCGGGATACGTCGGCGAAGACGTCGAGAACATCCTCCTCAAGTTGATCCAGGCCGCCGACTACGACGTCAAGCGCGCAGAGACCGGCATCATCTACATCGACGAGGTCGACAAGATCGCCCGCAAGGCCGAGAATCCGTCGATCACGCGCGACGTGTCGGGCGAGGGCGTGCAGCAGGCGCTGCTGAAGATCCTCGAGGGCACCGTCGCCTCCGTGCCCCCGCAGGGCGGGCGCAAGCACCCGCACCAGGAGTTCATCCAGATCGACACGACGAACGTGCTGTTCATCGTCGCCGGCGCCTTCTCGGGGCTCGAGAGCATCATCTCCTCGCGTGCGGGCAAGCGCGGCATCGGCTTCGGCGCACCGCTGCACAACAAGGAGAGCGACGCGCAGCTCTTCAGCGAGGTGCTCCCCGAAGACCTGCACAAGTTCGGCCTGATCCCCGAGTTCATCGGCCGTCTGCCCGTCGTGGCCACGGTGACGCCGCTCGACCGCGAGGCGCTCATGGAGATCCTCACCGAACCGAAGAACGCGCTCGTCAAGCAGTACCAGCGCATGTTCGAGATCGACGGGGTGCAGCTCGACTTCGAAGAGGCCGCGCTCGAGGCGATCGCCGACCTCGCGGTGCTTCGACAGACCGGCGCCCGCGGCCTCCGCGCGATCATGGAAGAGGTGCTCGGGCCGATCATGTTCGAGGTGCCCTCATCCACCGGTGTCGCACGCGTGGTCGTCACGAAGGCGGCGGTGCTCGACAACGCCGCGCCGACGATCGTGCCGCACAAGCCGCGCCGCGCCGAGAAGTCCGCCTGACCCAGGCACGACCATCTTCCACACGGTCGTCGCGGGGGTCATCGCCGCCATCACGGGGTTCGCGAGTTCCTTCGCGCTCGTGATCGCCGGCTTCGTCGCCGTGGGCGCGACCGACGCGCAGGCCGCGTCGGGGCTCTTCGCCCTGTGCATCGCCACCGGCGTGCTGTGCATCGCACTGCCGATCGCGCTTCGGATGCCGGTCTCGTTCGCGTGGTCGACGCCGGGGGCGGCGCTGCTCGTCTCGGCGTCCGCGACCACCCAGCAGTTCGGTGCCGCGATCGGGGCGTTCCTCGTGTGCAGCGCGCTCATCGTGGTCGCCGGCCTGTGGCCCGCGTTCGGCCGCTTGATCACGTCGATCCCGAAGCCGCTCGCGAGTGCGATGCTCGCCGGCATCCTGTTCCCGATCTGCCTCGCACCCGTCACGGCGACCGTCGAGCAGCCCGCGATCGCCGTGCCGATGGTGCTCGTGTGGCTGCTCCTCGCCCGGCTGGCGCCCCGCTGGGCCGTGCCCGCCGCCATGGGCGTCGCGGTCGTGGGCATCGCGATCATCGCCGGGCCGGCGGTGCTCGCCGCGCCGACCGTGACCCCTTCGCTCGAGTTCGTCGCGCCCGCCTTCGACCCGGCGGTGATCGTGAGCCTCGGGCTCCCGCTCTTCGTCGTCACGATGGCCGGGCAGAACGTTCCGGGGTTCGCCGTCATGTCGACGTTCGGCTACGAGGTGCCGCCACGGCCCGTGCTCGTGAGCTCGGGCGCGGCCGGAGTCGGCGCCGCGCTGTTCGGCGGACACGCGATCAACCTCGCGGCGATCACGGCCGCCATCATGGCCGGCCCGGAGGCGAATCCCGATCCGGCCAAGCGCTGGGTCGCCACGGTGTCGGCGGGCGTCTCCTACCTGGTGCTGGGCGCTGCGGCGGGACTGGCTGCGGCGATCGTGCAGGCGTCCCCGCCCGTGATCATCACCGCGGTCGCCGGGCT
This sequence comes from Agromyces sp. CF514, assembly GCF_900113185.1. Taxonomy (NCBI): domain Bacteria; kingdom Bacillati; phylum Actinomycetota; class Actinomycetes; order Micrococcales; family Microbacteriaceae; genus Agromyces; species Agromyces sp. CF514. The sequence continues at coordinate 2,300,292 of NZ_FOZD01000001.1, forward strand.
CGCGCTCCTCGGAGCCCTCGTCGCGGCGGTGACCGGCGCGCTCGAGGCCGTCGATTCCCGCATCGCCGCGATCGGCACGTTCCTCGTCACGGCGTCGGGCGTCGCCGTGGTCGGCATCGGCTCGGCGTTCTGGGGGTTGCTCGTCGGGGGAGTGCTGCTCGTCTGGCTGCGGCCACGACGCCGAGTCGCCGCCTGATCGAATCGAGGCGCTGCCGGGCCGGGTCGGGCGAGTCGTGGAGCGGTCAGGCGAGGTCGTCGTCGGTGCGAGCGCCGAAGACGATCTCGTCCCAGCTCGGCATCGATGCACGGCCCTTCTTGGCACCGCGCTGCGTGCCGGAGGCACCGGAGTTCGTCGCTCCCGTCGTCGCCTTGGCGCCCCAGATCGAGCGGGCGGCGCCCGACGGACGCTCATCGGGCGCTTCTTCTTCTGCCGCCTGAGACAGGGGAGCCGGATCTGCGGGCAACGGAAGCTCGGGCTGCTCGACCTCGGTCGTCGCGGCCTCGCGCTCGCCCCTGCGTCGGCGCAGCGCCTCGAGCAGGTCGGCGGTCTCGCCGAGCGCCTGTGCGGGCTCGTCGGCACGCTTGATCGCGGCACGCGATGCAGCCGGACTCGAGACCGAGGGAGTCGTGCGTGCGTACGGAAGCGGCTCGAGGTGCGGAGCGGTGTCGAGTGCGGTGTCGACCGGCTCCTCGAACGTGAAGGCGCCGCTGTCGAAGCGCGACTCCTCGTTGTCGGGGCCGACCGCGCGCAGGCGCGGCATCAGCCCGCCCCGCAACTCGCCCTGCTGGGACAGGGTCGTCGCCTCGGAGTTCAACGGGTGAAGCGACTGCTTGCGCGGCTCGAAGCCCCAGCGCGCGTCGTGGTCGATGCTGTCGGCCGTGAACTCGAGCTTCACGATCCAGCCGCGTTCCTCGTCCTTCCAGCTCGCCCAACGCTCGCCGAGCGCACCGAGCTTGGCCAGACGGTCGCGGATCGCGAGACCGAACGTGACCGGCTCGTCGGAGTCCTGCTCGATCACGGCGTGCACGGGCACGGCGAGGGCGCTCGTGACCATGTGCTCGCGTTCGGCGACGACCGGACCCTCGAAGCGGCGCACGTAGTCGACGGACGCGCCGGTGACCTGCGCGACCTCTTCGGCCGAGAGGCCGGAGCGGATGAGCGCCTGCACCTCGCGCGGGGAGGGTTTCGGCCCGGTGTGGATCTCGGGCTGCGCCTGGCGGATCCGGGACTGCAGCACGTCGTCGATCTCGATCCGGAAACGTGCGCCATCGTCGGACGCGGCGACCAGGGCGCCGTTCTCGACTCCGATTACTTTCAGTTCCTGCATCTCGACAAGCCCTTCCGTGCTTCAGTCTCCGCACAAGGATGCCATGTCGCGAGCGGCCGTTCTGGGAATACGCCGGGCGCGCCGGAAGTTGAACGGGGCAAATGGTAGACCAGTCGGAAAGGTTTGCCAATGATGACGTTTTGATGCAGACTATGGCCGCCGAATCTTCGGCGCTGACGGAAATGGATGGGAATGGCAACGGATTACGACGCACCACGGAAGACCGAAGACGACTCCGAGTCGATCGAGGCCCTCAAGGAGCGCGTGCCTGACAAGATGTCCGGTGTGGTCGACGTCGAAGACGCCGACAACCCCGGTGGTTTCGACCTGCCCGGTGCCGACCTCTCAGACGTCGAGCTCGACGTCGTCGTGCTCCCGCCGCAGGCTGACGAGTTCACGTGCGTGAACTGCTTCCTGGTGAAGCACCGTTCGCAGATCGACCACGAGTCCAAGCTCGGACCGATCTGCCTGGAGTGCGCCGCCTAGTCGGCGTCCTCCCCGTGCTCTGGCCGCCGTGATCCGTTGATCGCGGCGGCCAATTCATTTGCCCGGCGGCTCGAGACGAGCCAGTAGGGCACGGGGTCGGTCGCGTCCTCGATCGGCACGCGCACCAGGGTCTTGACCCACCCGCGAGTGACGAGGTACGCCCTGGCGTCGAGTCCGGTGCCCATCTCGACTCGTGCCTGCACCTCGTCGGCGGCGATGGCCCGGCCCGTCTGGGACAGGGCGATCTCCGCGCGCCCGGCACGCAGCACGCCATCGGCCACCTCGACCACCGGCGACGTGATCGAGAGCACGCCGACGCACGCGCCGTAGAGCACGATGCCCGTGACGATCCCGGCCGGCATCGACACCGGCGCGAGCACCAGGATGCTCGCGGGCACGAGCAGCAGGGTGGCGATGTAGATCCACGGGGTGGGCCAGAGGCGTTCGCGATACACGGGCATGGCTCTATTCGATCAGACTTCTGCACTACCCTCGAACGGTGACCGATTCCGTCGAGGTGCTCATCACCGCAGACCGTGTTCCCGCCTACGCCCATGCCGGCGATGCGGGTGCCGATCTCCACGCCGCAGAGGCGCTCGTGCTCCAGCCGGGCGAACGCGCGACGGTGGGCACCGGGGTCGCGATCGCGCTGCCCGACGGCCACGTCGGCTTCGTCGTCCCGCGTTCGGGGCTCGCCTTCAAGCACGGCATCACCATCGTGAACGCACCCGGAACGGTCGACGCGGGCTACCGCGGCGAGATCAAGGTCGCACTGTTGAACACCGACGCGAGCGAGCCGCACACGATCGAGGTCGGCGACCGCATCGCCCAGCTCGTCGTCATGCCGGTGAGCCGTGCGGAGTTCGTCGAAGTCGAGCGGCTCCCCGAGAGCCAGCGAGGCGAGGGGGGATTCGGCTCCACCGGATTCGGGGAGCACAAGTCAGGAGTGAACGCGTGAGCGATATCGAGAACGTCGACGAGGTCCCCGTCGACCACCCCAAGTCCGCACCAGACGACCGTGCGTCGGCGGGCCCGTTCGACGAGTCCGAGGCGAACCCGGTTCGCCCGTACGTCGATCTCGGCGGGTTGAAGGTCCTGCCACGCGAGGGCCTGCACGTTCGCCTCGAGGTCGAGGAGGGCACGAAGCGCGTCGTCGCGATCGGCCTCGACTACGCGAACTCGACCTTGCAGGTGCAGCCGTTCGCGGCGCCCCGCAACAGCGGCCTCTGGCACGAGATCCGGTCGCAGATCGCCGAGCAGATCGCTCGCCAGGGCGGCACGACCACCGTGCGCGAGGGCACGTTCGGCCCCGAGGTGCTGGCCCAGATCCCCGTGGCCGCGGCCGAGGGTCAGACGGGCCACCAGCGCCTGGCCCGGTTCATCGGCGTCGACGGCCCGCGCTGGTTCCTCCGCGGCGTCATCGCCGGCGAGGCCGCGGTCGATCCGGCCGCCGCGGCGAAGGTCGAAGACCTCTTCCGGTCGATCGTGGTCGTGCGCGGCTCCACGCCGATGCCGCCGCGCGACCTGATCCCGCTCCGCATGCCGAGCACCTCGGCCGGCGCTCCCACCGCGTGACGATGGCAGATCCCGACGCGCGCAGGCCCGCCGACGAGGAGCGAGCGGATGCCGGGGCCGACCGGTCGAACTCGAATGAGTTCGCGCGGCAGATGGCCGAGGCCGCCGAGCGCAGCGGGCTCGGTGCTCTCGCACGCGACGAGCGGCTGAGCGGCGGCGACCTGCTGAAGGCGGTCGGCGGCGTCAGGGGTCTCCTCGAGGCGCTCCTGCCCGGACTCGTCTTCCTCGTGACCTACGCGGTGCTCACGAGCCTCGCCGGCTGGGCGACGCAGGACGCGCTGGTGCCGGCACTCGCGGCATCCGTCGGGCTCGCGGTCGTGTTCACGATCGCGCGGATCGTGACGAAGGGCCAGCCGACCCAGGCGATCGCCGGACTGATCGGCGTGCTCGCCTCCGCAGCCCTGTCACTCTGGTCCGGCGATGCGCGCGACAACTACGTGCTGGGCTTCTTCACGAACGCCGCCTACGCGCTCGCCCTGCTCGTGTCCCTGCTCGTGCGCTGGCCCGCGATCGGCATCATCGTCGGGTTCCTCATGGGCGACGGCACCGCCTGGCGTCAGGACCGTCGCAAGATGCGTGCCGCCCAGTTCCTCACGATCGTCTGGATCGGCCTGTTCGCGGCGCGCCTGATCGTGCAGGTCCCGCTGTACCTCGTCGACAACGTCGCAGCGCTCGGCGTCTCCAGGCTGCTCATGGGCGTGCCGCTCTATGCGCTCGTGCTCGTGTTCTCCTGGCTCGTGGTGCGGGCCGTCTATCCGTCATCCGCTCGCACTGCCGAGTGATACAGTTATCTCGACGTCAAGATAAATTCCGCGGTGATGCGGAGCCTGTCGGGCACGGTGGCGCTTAGGTTACCCTTGCTGGAACAGCCCCATGTTCGACGGTGATGATGGAGTGTTGCGCGTGCTTCGCGCGGCATCCGTGAAGGAGAGGACATCGTGTCTGCAGTGAACAGTTTCGGGGCGAAGGACACGCTCCGCGTCGGCGAAGAATCGTATGAGATCTTCCGTCTCGACACGGTGCCCGGCCATGAGAAGCTTCCGTTCAGCCTCAAGGTTCTCCTCGAGAACCTGCTCCGCACCGAAGACGGCGCGAACGTGACGAAGCAGCAGATCGAGGCGCTCGGCTCCTGGGTCCCGACGGCGGAACCCGACACCGAGATCCAGTTCACGCCCGCACGCGTGGTCATGCAGGACTTCACGGGCGTGCCGTGCATCGTCGACCTCGCGACCATGCGCGAGGCCGTCGTGGCGCTCGGCGGCGACCCGAACCGCATCAACCCGCTCTCTCCCGCCGAGATGGTCATCGACCACTCGGTCATCGCCGACCTCTTCGGCACCGAGAACGCACTCGAGCGCAACGTCGAGATCGAGTACGAGCGCAACGGCGAGCGCTACCAGTTCCTCCGCTGGGGCCAGACCGCGTTCGACGACTTCAAGGTCGTGCCGCCGGGCACGGGCATCGTCCACCAGGTGAACATCGAGCACCTCGCGAAGGTCATCTACGACCGCACCGTCGAAGGCGTGCTCCGCGCCTACCCCGACACCTGCGTCGGCACCGACTCGCACACGACGATGGTCAACGGCCTCGGCGTGCTCGGGTGGGGCGTCGGCGGCATCGAGGCCGAGGCCGCCATGCTCGGCCAGCCGGTCTCCATGCTCATCCCCAAGGTGGTCGGCTTCAAGCTCTCGGGCGCGATCCCCATGGGCGTGACCGCGACCGACGTCGTGCTCACCATCACCGACATGCTGCGCAAGCACGGCGTCGTCGGCAAGTTCGTCGAGTTCTACGGCGAGGGCGTGGCCTCCGTGCCGCTCGCCAACCGCGCGACCATCGGCAACATGAGCCCCGAGTTCGGGTCGACCGCCGCGATGTTCCCGATCGACGACGTCACCCTCGACTACCTGCGTCTCACCGGTCGCAGCGAGCAGCAGGTCGCGCTCGTCGAGGCCTACGCGAAGGTCCAGAAGCTCTGGCACGACGCCGGCAACGAGCCGGCCTTCAGCGAGTACATGGAACTCGACCTCTCGACGGTCGTCCCGTCCATCGCCGGCCCCAAGCGCCCGCAGGACCGCATCGAGCTGTCCGAGTCGAAGTCCGCGTTCGAGAGCGCCCTGCTCGACTACGCGACGGTCGAGCACGACCTCGTCGACCTCGAGGGCTCCGAGTCGTTCCCCGCGTCCGACGCCCCGGGCAACTCGCCCGAAGACGAGTACTCGCACCACCTGCACACGCACCGGAGCCACGCGCCGGCGACCGTGTCGAAGCCGACGGATGTCACGCTCGCCTCGGGCGAGAACTTCGTGCTCGATCACGGCGCCGTCGCGATCGCGGCCATCACCTCGTGCACCAACACGTCGAACCCCTCGGTCATGCTGGCCGCCGGCCTGCTCGCCCGCAACGCGGCGAAGAAGGGCCTCAAGGCCAAGCCGTGGGTCAAGACCACGCTCGCGCCGGGTTCGAAGGTCGTCACCGACTACTACGAGAAGGCCGGTCTCACCGACGATCTCGAGGCGCTCGGCTTCTACACCGTCGGGTACGGCTGCACGACCTGCATCGGCAACTCCGGCCCGCTGCTCGACGAGATCTCGACCGCGGTCAACGACTCCGACCTGGCCGTGACCGCGGTGCTCTCGGGCAACCGCAACTTCGAGGGTCGCATCAACCCCGACGTCAAGATGAACTACCTCGCGAGCCCGCCGCTCGTGATCGCGTACGCACTCGCAGGGTCGATGAACTTCGATTTCGAGGCCGACGCCCTCGGTACCGACCACGACGGCAACGACGTCTTCCTGAAGGACATCTGGCCCGACGCGGCAGAGGTGCAGCGCACGATCGACACCTCGATCAACACCGACATGTTCGTCACCCAGTACGCGAGCGTGTTCGAGGGCGACGAGCGCTGGCGGGGCCTCGACACGCCCACCGGCTCCACGTTCGAGTGGAACGAGGCATCCACCTACGTGCGCAAGCCCCCGTACTTCGACGGCATGACGATGGAGACCACCCCGGTCACCGACATCGTCGGAGCGCGAGTGCTCGCGAAGCTCGGAGACTCGGTCACGACCGACCACATCTCCCCGGCCGGCAACATCAAGGTCGACAGCCCGGCCGGCCGGTACCTCGCCGAGCACGGGGTCGAGCGCAAGGACTTCAACTCCTACGGCTCTCGCCGCGGCAACCACGAGGTCATGATCCGTGGCACGTTCGCGAACATCCGCCTGAAGAACCAGCTCCTCGACGGTGTCGAGGGCGGCTACACCCGCGACTTCACGGTCGAGGGCGGCCCGCAGTCGTTCATCTACGACGCGAGCCAGAACTACCAGGCCCAGGGCACCCCGCTCGTCATCTTCGGCGGCAAGGAGTACGGTTCCGGTTCCTCGCGCGACTGGGCGGCCAAGGGCACGAGCCTCCTCGGCGTCAAGGCGGTCATCACCGAGAGCTTCGAGCGCATCCACCGCTCGAACCTCATCGGCATGGGCGTCGTCCCGCTGCAGTTCCCGGCGGGCGAGAGCTGGGCTTCGCTCGGTCTCGACGGCACCGAGATCGTCTCGATCTCCGGTCTCGAAGAGCTGAACGAGGGCACCACGCCGAAGACCGTTCGCGTGACGGCAGCACCGAGCGAGTTCTCGGCAGCGGGCAAGCAGACCATCGAGTTCGACGCGGTCGTCCGTATCGACACCCCGGGAGAGGCCGACTACTACCGCAACGGCGGCATCCTGCAGTACGTGCTGCGTTCGCTCGTCTGAGCCTCGCGACTCGAAACGCCCGCTCCTCCGTCCGGATCCGATCCGGCCTCGGGGGAGCGGGCGTTCGGCGTTCGGCGGACTCGCCGCGGTCGGCCGACCTGCGCGCCAGGGGCCGGATCGAGCCCTTCGACCTGGGCTCGCGCAGCGAGCGACAGGCGCTGCGAGCGGTGTCCGGGCCGCCCGCGCGGCGCGCGGATCCACGTCCGCTCGACGCCATGGCGTCGGGGTGGGACATGGCCGACCGCGTAGAATGGCGTGATGCTCCGGGCCTCCCGGTGCAGAATCGAAAGGTGGTCTCGATGTCCCTTCTGGAGTCGATCAGAGGTCCCCGCGACCTCGACGCTCTCTCGAAGGAGCAGCTCGAGCAGCTGGCCGCCGAGATCCGCGAGTACCTGGTCCGCAACGTGGCGAAGACGGGCGGGCACCTCGGACCGAACCTCGGCGTCGTCGAGCTGACGATCGCGATGCACAAGGTCTTCGATTCGCCGCGAGACGCCATCGTCTTCGACACCGGGCACCAGTCGTACGTGCACAAACTCCTGACCGGGCGTCAGGACTTCTCGACGCTGCGACAGCAGGGCGGCCTCGCCGGCTACCCGCAGCGGTCCGAGTCCGAGCATGACATCGTCGAGAGCTCGCATGCGTCGAGCTCGCTCTCGTGGGCCGACGGCATCTCGCGAGCATTCTCCATGACCGGCCAGAACGACCGCTACGTCGTGGCGGTCGTCGGCGACGGAGCGCTCACGGGCGGCATGACGTGGGAGGCGCTCAACAACATCAGCGACGACAACAACCGTCGCCTGATCATCGTCGTGAACGACAACGGCCGCTCCTACGCGCCGACGATCGGCGGCATGGCGCGCTTCCTCAACGGCGTCCGCACCCGGCGCAGCTATCGCAACCTCTACCTCACGTCTCGGCGCGCCTTCGACCGCATGGGCGGCGCAGGCCGCGCGATCTACCGGGGCGTGCGCGGCGGGACGCACGGGTTCCTGGCCCGATTCTCGAACAATGAGGCGCTCTACTCGAACCTCGACATCAAGTACATCGGTCCGGTCCACGGCCACGACGTCGGCGCGATGATCGAGGCCTTCGAACAGGCCAAGAACTACGACGCACCGGTCATCGTGCACGCGATCACCGAGAAGGGCCGCGGCTACGAGCCCGCCCTGAAAGACGCCGCGGACCAGTTCCACGCCGTCGGCCAGATCGATCCCGAAACGGGCGAGTCCCTCGAGACCGGCGGCGCCGCGAGCTGGACGAGCGTCTTCGGCGACAAGCTGGTCGAGCTCGCCGCCGAGAACGATCGCATCGTCGGCATCACCGCCGCGATGCTCCGTCCCACGGGCCTCCACAAGATGGCCGAGCGCTTCCCCGACCGCGTGATCGACGTCGGCATCGCCGAGCAGCACGCGGCGACGTCCGCTGCCGGTCTCGCCTACGGCGGCATGCATCCGGTCGTCGCGATCTATGCGACCTTCGTGAACCGGGCCTTCGACCAGGTGCTCATGGATGTCGCGCTGCACAAGGCCGGCGTCACGTTCGTGCTCGACCGTGCCGGCGTGACCGGGCCGGACGGGCCGAGCCACCACGGGGTCTGGGATCTCGCGATCCTGCAGGTCGTGCCCGGCATCCGACTCGCAGCTCCGCGCGACTCCGCGCGGCTCGAGGAGGAGCTCGCCGAGGCCGTCGCGGTCGACGACGGTCCGACCGTGATCCGGTTCCCGAAGGGCAGTGTCGGCGCATTCTTCGACGCGGTGCGCCGCACCGAAGACGGGGTCGACGTGCTGCGGGAGGCTCCCACGAAGGACGTGCTCATCGTGACCGTCGGGCCGATGGCGGGCACCGGGCTCGAGGTCGCCGAGCGGCTCGCTGCGCAGGGCATCGGCGCCACGGTCGTGGACCCCCGCTGGGTGGTGCCCGTTCCCGGCAGCATCGTGAACATGGCGGCCGAGCATCGTCTCGTGGTCTGCATCGAGGACGGCATCCGCGTGGGCGGAATCGGCACCCGCATCCGGCAGGACCTGCGCGAAGCGGGCGTCGACACGGCAGTCACTGAGATCGGCCTGCCCGACGAGTTCCTCGACCACGCCTCGCGCGCGCAGATCCTCGAGCGCACCCGGCTGACCCCGCAGCACATCGCGCAAGACGTCATGGGCATGGTGCTCGGCTCGAAGCTGCCGCACGCCCGCGCCGTCTCGAGTGACACGGGTTCCACGGCCATCATCGCCGGCGACCGCTGACGCGACCTGCTCGTCCGAGCGAACGCGAGAGGGCCGGATCCGCAGTGCGGATCCGGCCCTCTGTTCGTCGTGCCGTCGGCTACGCCTCGACGCCCCGGATCGGCGGGTTGTGGAAGGTGCCGCCGAACACGCGCTCCGACGCGCCCACGCGGTCGAGGTACGGCGTGACGCCGCCCATCTGGAACGGGAAACCGGCGCCGAGGATCATGCACAGGTCGATGTCCTCAGGGGCGGCCACCACGGCGTCGTCGAGCATGAGCTTGACCTCGCGGGCGAGTCCGTCTTCGAGCGCGACGAGGATCTCCTCGGCCGTGCGGGGATTCTTGCCGCCGGCGACGAGCTTCAGCGCACCCTTGTCGAAGCCCTTGACCTTGCCCTTGTCGTCCTTCTCGAGCAGCGTGCCGTACTCGGCGAGCCGGTGCAGGTTCTCGCTGCGGTAGAAGCGGTCGGGGAAGGCGGCGTGGTGGGTGTCGAGCACGTGCGCGCCGACCTTCAGCCCGACGAGGTCGAGCAGCGCCGAGGGAGCCATCGGCAGGCCGAGCGGCGCGATCGCCCGGTCGACGGTCTCGAACGAGGTGCCCTCGTCGACGGCCTTCATCGCCTCGCCCAGGAGGACGGCGAGGAGGCGGTTGACGACGAACCCAGGGGTGTCGGCCGTGATGACGGCGTTCTTCTTCAGGTTCTTCGCGGTGACCATCGCGGTCGACAGCGTCGACTCGTCGGTGTGCGAGGTCTTCACGACCTCGATCAGCGGCATGAGGGCGACGGGCGTGAAGAAGTGGAAGCCCACGAGCCGTTCGGGGTGGGCGAGCTTCGAACCGATCTGCTCGACCGACAGCGAGGAGGTGTTCGTCGCGAGCACGGCCTCGGGGGATATGAACTGCTCGACCTCGGCGAAGACGTTCTGCTTGATCTCGAGCTCTTCGAAGACGGCCTCGATGACCCAGTCGCAGTCGGCGAAGTCGGCCTTGTCGGTCGTACCGGTCACCAGCGCCTTGAGGCGGTTCGCCTCGTCGGGCGAGATGCGGCCCTTGCCGAGCAGGGCGTCGATCTCGCCGGCGATGTAGGCGACGCCCTTGTCGACGCGCGCCTGGTCGATGTCGGTGATCACGACGGGCACCTGCAGGCGGCGCACGAACAGCAGCGCGAGCTGGCTGGCCATGTACCCCGCGCCGAGCACGCCGACCTTGGTGACCTTCTTCGCGAGGGCCTTGTCGGGAGCCCCGGCGGGCCGCTTGGTGCGCTTCTGCACGAGGTTGAACGAGTAGATCGACGCCTGCAGCTGGTCGCCGGCGATGAGCTCGGCGAGCACCTCGTCTTCGCGCTGGAAGCCCTCGGCGCGCGTACCGCTCTTGGCCGCCTTCATGAGGTCGAGTGCCGCGTACGGCGCCTGGGGCACCGTGCCGATGCGCTTCGCGAGCGTGTCGCGGGCGATCTTGATGGCGATGTCCCACTTGGCGAGCCGTTCGAGCTTGCCCGGCTCGTTGGGACGCTTGACCTTGACGGTGCCGTTGATCACGCCGTCGGCCCACTTGAGCGAGTCCTCGAGGTAGTTCACCGACGGGAAGATCGCATCGGCGAGGCCGAGGTCGAAGGCGTCCTTCGCCTTGAGCGTGCGGTTCTGCTTCAACGGGTTCTCGATGACGACCTTGAGAGCGTTCTCGATGCCGATGAGGTTCGGCAGGATCGTCGCGCCGCCCCATCCGGGGATGAGGCCGAGGAACACCTCGGGCAGCGCGAGCGCGGGTGCGGACGCGTCGACGGTGCGGTAGTCGGCGTGCAGGCCGATCTCGAGCCCGCCGCCGAGCGCGAGTCCGTTCGTGAAGGCGAACGACGGCACCCCGACCTCGCCGAGCTTGGCGAGCGCGTAGTGTCCGAGCTGCACGAACTTCTTCGCGGTCGCCTTGTCGGGGATCTCGGCGACCTTCGAGAGGTCGGCGCCCGCGGCGAGGATGAACGGCTTGCCCGTGACGGCGACCGCGTCGATCTCGCCCGCGGCGGCGCGCGCCTTGAGCGCGTCGAGCGTCGCCGCGTACTCGAGGAGGGTCGCCGCGCCGAGCGTGTTCGGCCGGGTGTGGTCGCGTCCGTTGTCGAGGGTCAGGAGCGCGAGCGTCTTGCCAGAGGCGAGTCGGATGTCGCGCACGTAGGAGTGCGTGACGACCTCGTCGTCTCCGGCGAGGGCCACGAGCGAGTCGAAGTCGATGGTCGAGTAGTCGGTCATGCGCGCTTCTTCGCCTTCTTGTCGAAGTTCGGGTTCTCCCAGATCATGGTGCCGCCCTGTCCGAGGCCGACGCACATGCTGGTGATGCCGTACCGGAGCTCGGGGCGCTCGGCGAACTGGCTCGCGAGCTGGTTCATGAGGCGGACACCGGATGACGCGAGCGGGTGTCCGACGGCGATGGCGCCGCCCCACGGGTTGACGCGGGGGTCCTCGTCGTCGATGCCGTAGTGGTCCATGAACGAGAGCACCTGCACGGCGAAGGCCTCGTTCATCTCGAAGAGGTCGATGTCGTCGATGGTCAGGCCCGCCTTCCGGAGCGCCTTCTCGGTGGCCGGGATCGGGCCGATGCCCATGATCTCGGGGTCGACGCCGGCGAACGCGTAGCTGACGAGCTTCATCTTGGGCGCCAGGCCGAGTTCCTTCGCGGTGTCGCCCGAGGCGAGCAGCGCAGCGGTCGCGCCGTCGTTCAGGCCCGACGCGTTGCCCGCGGTGACGCGGCCGTGGGGGCGGAACGGGGTCTTCAGGCCCGCGAGTCCCTCGAGGGTCGTCTCAGGACGCATGACCTCGTCGTGCGTGGCGAGCCCCCAGCCCTGTTCGGTGCGGATCGCGACCGGCACCAGGTCCTGCTGGATCTTGCCCGCCGCGTAGGCGGCGGCGGTCTTCTGCTGGCTGGCGAGGGCGAAGCGGTCGCTGCGCTCCTTGGTCAGCTGCGGGAAGCGGTCGTGGATCCGCTCGGCGGTCGCGCCCATGACGAGTGCGTCCTCGCCGACGAGGCGCTCGCTCAGGAAGCGGGGGTTGGGGTCGACGCCCGACCCCATCGGGTGGTGGCCCATGTGCTCGACGCCACCGGCGATGGCGAGGTCGTACATGCCGAATCCGATCGAACCCGAGACCATCGCGGCGGCGGTCATCGCGCCGGCGCACATGCGGTCGATCGAGAATCCGGGAACGGTCTTGGGCAGGCCCGCGAGGATCGCGGCCGTGCGCCCGAGGGTCAGGCCCTGGTCGCCGGTCTGCGTCGTCGCGGCGATGGCCACGTCGTCGATGCGATCCTTCGGGACGTTCGGGTTGCGCTCGAGTAGTCCGACGATCGCCTTCACGACGAGGTCATCGGCCCGAGTGTTCCAATACATGCCCTTTTCACCGGCTTTGCCGAACGGAGTCCGGACTCCGTCGACGAAGACGACATCAGCTTGATGTGCCACGCTGCAGCTCACTTTCGATCTGGATTACGTCGATCCTACGAAGCGGCTCCGCGACGCCTGCATCGCTTGACGGTTCCTACGAAGCGGGCTTCTCGGCGTCGTGAACGGCTTGTGATGCCTCGACAAAAGCGAGGGCGATCTTATGTGCTGTTGCTGCAACCTGCCAGGGCCGTGCGCCGAGCTCGGCGAGGGCGTCGCCGATGGCGTCGGCATCGGTCGACGCGGGCGGGGTCCAGGCGACGCGGCGCAGGTGATCGGGCGTGAGGAGGTTCTCGACCGGCATCTGCATGGATTCGGCGATCTCCGTCACGGCGGCCTTCGCGAGTCGGAGTCGGGCGTCGGCCTCGGGGTTGCGCATCGCCCAGGCACGCGGCGGAGGGGGTGCATCGGCGGGCACCCGGGTCGCGGGCAGGTCCTCGCTCGCGAGTCCGCGCTCGACGGCGCCCCACCAGCGCTCCAGCTCGGTGCGGCTCGCACGGCCGTTGAACGCTCGGAGGTCGGCGAGCGCCTTGCGCGTGCGCGGGAGCTCCTTGGTCACGGCGAGGATCGAGGCATCGGGGATGAGGCGGCCGGGCGCGACATCCGACTCGGAGGCGAACGCGTCGCGGGCGAGCCAGAGTTCGCGGGCCACCGCGAGGTTGCGGGGCGATCGCACGGCATGGATCCCGGAGAGACGGCGCCACGGCTCGGCGCTGGCCGGCTTCGGCTCGCGCGTGCGCACGGCCTCGAACTCCTCTGCGGCGAGCTCGGACTTGCCGGCATCGGCGAGCCGCTGCACCAGGCCGTCGCGCACGTCGACCAACAGGTCGACGTCGAGGGCCGCGTACGTCAGCCACGACTGCGGCAGCGGGCGGGTCGACCAGTCGGCGGCGGAGTGCTCCTTCGCGAGGTGCACGCCCAGCAGGTCCTCGACGACCGCGGCGAGGCCCACCCGGGGCATGCCGAGGAGGCGCGCCGCGAGTTCGGTGTCGAAGATCAGCGAGGGGTCGAGCCCCACCTCGCGCAGGCAGGCGAGGTCTTGACTGGCCGCGTGCAGCACCCACTCGGCGTCGACGATGGCCGACTGCAGCGACGAGAAGTCGGGGATCTGCGGCGGATCGAAGAGGAAGGTGCCCGAGCCGCGACGGTGCATCTGGATGAGGTAGGCGCGTTGCGAGTACTTGAAGCCGCTCGCGCGTTCGGCGTCGACGGCGACGGGCCCTTCGCCGTCGAGGAGACGACGAACCGCCTCGTCGAACTCGGCGGGTGTCTCGATCACCCGCAATTCATCCACGATTCGTCCTCCGTCTTGGCAGGGGCGTCACCCCCTCTGATCGGGGAGGCAGGCCTGCCAACATGCACAACAGTTCGCTCCAGCCTTCCACATGCGGACCGATCTGGGCGTCGAGCGGCGTCCAGGAGGCGCGCAACTCGATCTGGGCGCCGTCGCCCTGCCGTGCGAGTTCGCCGAATCCGGTGGAGAGGATCTTCGTCGCGGTGCCGGACGCCGAGATGTATGCGGCCCCTCGGGCGTCGAGCGCATCGACGAGCCAGGACCATGCGACATCCGCGAGGAACGGATCGAGGCCGATGTCCGTCTCGAGCGGGGCCTGCGCGAAGCAGACGATGCGGAAGCGGCCGCCCCACGCCTCGGGTTCCGTCGGATCGTAGAGCAGCACGAGACGGCCGGTGCCGAGGTCGGAGTCGTCGCCGTGCCCGGTCGCGGCCGGCGAGACGTCGGCGGAGAGGGCGAGGGCGAACGGGGCGAGCGAACCGGGTGCTGGGATCTCCTGCACGCGCAGTTCGGCGCGGGGCGAGGCCGCACGCAGGGACGCGATCGCGGCCTCGAACTCTGGGGGGAGATGCGTCGAGGAGTCGGGCACGAGTGCAGACTAGAGTCTCGGATGGGGTGCGCCGCGGCGGCACGCCGCCCCCGGCGACACACGCATCGGAACGGCGTCTGCGGGAGGGTGGCGATGGGTCGAGGTTCGAGTGCGACGAGGGTGATCGGTTCGCTGATCGGGTTCGCGGCGGTGACGGGCGCGGTGTTCGCAGCGGTCACGGCCGTGCTCGCGATCGTGTTCGCGAGGCGGGTCGTGACCCCCGAGCCCGCCAAGCGAGGCGATGAACGCATCGTCGGCGTCGACCTGGCCCGTTCGACCATCGCGCTGGCGGCGACGGACGAGACGCGCATGCGCGGCACGTACGGGTTCTGGTTCGACACGGATGCCGGGCATGCGCGCCTGGGCGACGTGGTCGCCGACGACGGCCGTGTCGTCCGCCGGCGCATCCAGGCCGTCGACTTCGGCCGGCTCGATCGCGCGACCCACGGTCGCATGAGCGGGTGGGTGCGCCTCGGCCCGTGGGAGCTCGACCGGCCCTACCGCGACGTGGTCGTGCCGACCGCGCTCGGCCCGGCGCCCGCGTGGCTGGTGCCGGCCGTCGACGAGGCGGGCGCGGAGTCCGCCGACTGGGTGATCCAGGTGCACGGGCGAGGCGCGAAGCGCCACGAGGGTCTCCGAGCGATCGAGCCGATCACGGATGCGGGCTGGACCACGCTCCTCATCAGCTATCGCAACGACGGCGAGGCGCCCGAGAGCGTCGACAAGCGATACGGCCTCGGCGGCACCGAGTGGGCGGATGTCGAGGCGGCCGTCCGATACGCGACCGAGCACGGTGCCCGGCGCATCGTGCTCATGGGCTGGTCGATGGGCGGTTCGATCTCGCTGCAGGCCGTGCTGCGTTCGTCGGAGGTGCGGCAGCGACTGGTCGGGGTGATCCTCGATTCACCCGCCATCGACTGGGTGGACATCCTGAGGTTCCAGGGCCGTGCGCTCGGCCTGCCCACGGGGCTCGGCGACGCGGTCGCGCACGTGCTCGGCGAGCCGTGGAGCGGCGGCCTCACCGGCCTCGCAGCGCCGGTGGCCGTCGAGGAGCTCGACCCCGTCGCGCGAGCGGGGGAGTTCGACGTGCCGATGCTGCTCATGCACAGCGTCGACGACGGGTTCGTGCCGATCGACGGTTCCCGACGTCTGGCCGAGGCGCGGCCCGACCTCATCCGGTTCGAGGAGTTCACGGGCGCCAGGCACACGAAGCTCTGGAACCACGACCCCGAGCGGTGGACGCGGCTCATCACGGGCTGGCTCGCCGAACTGGCAGCGACCTCGCCCAGGGATCCGGCCGACAGCACGGAGGCCGGCGCCGACGCTGCTGCGGCTACTCCGCCTGCCGCGCCCTGACCTGCCGCTTGATGCGGGCGAGCATGCCCGTCATGCCGCGGACGCGCAGCGGGGAGACGGCCTCGCCGAGGCCGAGCGTCTGCGGGTAGTCGTCGGGGATCGCGAGCACCTCGTCGGCGGTCAGTCCGTCGATGCCCTGCACGAGGATGGACGCGAACCCGCGCGTCGTGGGCGACTCGGCCGGCGCGGTCGCGTACAGGTGCGCATGCCCGTCGTCGAGCTCGGTGAAGATGAACACCGGCGACTGGCATTCGAGCACACGCTCGAGCAGGTCGGGGTGCTCGGCGTACCGCTCGGGCAGTGCGGGAAGCTCGTTCGAGAACTCCAGCAGGAGCTGCAGTCGGTCTTTCACGCCGAGCGCGAGGAAGTCGTCTCGTGTCTCGGCGAGACGTGGGGGCAGGGCCGTGGCATCCATCCCGTTCATTCTCGCATTCCGCTGCAGGGATGGAGCCGCCGCTGCACGGCCGGAGCTGCACGGGGCGGTCGACGCGCGCGTCGCCCGCCCCGCGGCATCCGCTCGCTCAGCGCGTCGGCGCCTCGCCGCGCTCGGTGCCCGTCGAGATCGGCACCCGCACGGCGCTGCCCCACTCGGTCCAGGAGCCGTCGTAGTTGCGCACGTGCTCGAAGCCGAGCAGGTGGGTCAGCACGAACCAGGTGTGGCTCGAGCGTTCGCCGATGCGGCAGTACGCGATGACCTCGTCGCCGTCCTGGAGGCCGACCTCGTCGCGGTAGATCGCGTCGAGCTCCGCGCGATCCTTGAAGGTGCCGTCGCCGGCCGCGGCCCGTGCCCAGGGAACGGATGCCGCAGTCGGGATGTGTCCGGCCCGAAGCGCTCCCTCCTCGGGGTAGGCCGGTGCGCTCGTTCGTTCTCCGGTGTACTCCTCGGGGGAGCGCACGTCGATGAGCGGGTTGCCGAAGTGTCCGAGCACGTCCTCTTTGAAGGCGCGCACCTCGACGTCGGAACGCTCGACCACGGGGTACTCGACCGGGACCACGCTCGTCGGGTCGGTCGTGATTTCGCGGCCCTCGGCGATCCAGAGGTCGCGCCCGCCGTCGAGCAGTCGCACGTCCTCATGCCCGAACAGCGTGAACACCCAGAGCGCGTAGGCGGCCCACCAGTTGTTCTTGTCGCCGTAGATGACGACGGTCGAGTCGCGGGCGATGCCCTTCGAGCCGAGCAATGCGGCGAACTGCTCGCCGTCGAGGTAGTCGCGCACGACCGGGTCGTTGAGCTCGGTGTGCCAGTCGACCTTCACCGAGCCGGGGATGTGCCCGGTCTCGTAGAGCAGCACGTCTTCGTCGGACTCGACGACCACGAGACCGGGTTCGCCGAGGTGGTCCGCGAGCCACTGCGTGGACACGAGTCGCCCGGGGTGGGCGTACTCGGCGAACTTGGGGGATGCATCGAGCTCGGCGGACATCTGAACCTCCTGTGATCGTCCGGTCGGACGGGGGTGCGGGGCTGGCGGTCTAGGCTGTTGACCTGATCCACGTCGAATCTACGCGGCGTGCATGTCGAAGACACCGCCCGGGTCATCCGGTGCAACACGGGAGCCAATCACCCATGACCACGGCAGCGAGCCACGCCCTCATCAGCCTCGTCGACCGGAACCCGTCGATCTCGGGCGCCGAGATCGCGTCGGAGCTCGTGCCGCCGCCGCAGTTCGCGCACGCCTCGTTCGACTCGTATCGACCGGACCCCGACTTCGACTCCCAGCAGGCCGCGCTCGACCGGCTCAACCAGTTCGCCGGGGCGTGGCGCGCAGCCCAGCGCCCGGGGGGATTCTTCTCGCGCAAGCGCCCGGCCCGCATCGAGCTTCCCGGCGTGTACCTCGACGGCGGGTTCGGCGTCGGCAAGACGCACCTGCTCGCATCGCTCTGGCACGTCGCGCACGGGCCGAAGTACTTCGGCACGTTCATCGAGTACACGGCGCTCGTCGGAGCGCTCGGGTACGCGCAGGCCGTCGAACTGCTGCGCGGGGCGAAGCTCGTCTGCATCGACGAGTTCGAACTCGACGACCCGGGCGACACCATGCTCATGACCCGATTCCTCGGTGAGCTGATGGCGAGCGGAACCCGCGTCGCGGCCACCAGCAACACGCCGCCGAACGCGCTCGGCGAGGGGCGGTTCGCGGCCGCCGACTTCCTGCGAGAGATCCAGGCGCTCTCGTCGAACTTCGAGACCCTGCGCATCGACGGGCTCGACTACCGCCGTCGCGACACCGAGGGCCGCTCCACGACGCTCGAGGGCGAAGCGGATGTCGCCGCCAAGGCGCAGGCGCTCGCGGCCCGCGGTCACGCCGTCTCCCTCGATGCGTTCGACGGCCTGATCGCGCACCTGGCCACCGTGCATCCCTCGAAGTACGTGAAGCTGCTCGACGGCGTCGAGTTCATCGCGCTGAGCGGCGTGCACGAGCTCTCCGACCAGAACGCCGCCCTGCGCCTCGTGGCCTTCATCGACCGCGTGTACGACGCCGAGGTGCCGATCATCGCGAGCGGGCTCGCGCTCGACCAGGTCTTCGACGCCGACATGATGGCCGGCGGCTACCGCAAGAAGTACCTGCGCGCCATGAGCCGCATGATCGCCCTGACCACGGGCGAACTCCCGCCGCACGACTGACCCTCGACGCCGCGATCCCGGCCGTTTCCGTGCGATCTCACATCGTTCGGCGAGCGGCGCGAAACGCGCTGTTTACGTTGAGGTCCAGCACGTAACACCCGCGAAACAGAACACGGTCCCGCACGAAACGTCCTCTCGTGAAACTTGGCGACACAGGTTCCCCGGCCTGTTTTCCCCGAGAGAGGTTCGAGATGGATCAAGGCAACACCGCGTTCCTGTTGATCATGGCGGCACTGGTGCTGCTCATGACCCCCGGACTCGCGTTCTTCTACGGCGGTCTGGTGAAGGCGAAGAGCGTCATCAGCATGATGATGATGAGCTTCGGCGCGATCGGCCTCATCGGCGTGCTGTGGGTGCTCTACGGCTACGCGATCGCGTTCCCCGGTGCCGAGGGCCTCGTCGCCCCCTGGTCCATCGACTGGTCGGCCATCGGCCTCACCAGCCTCCTCGAGGTCCCTGAGGACGCCGCCTTCCCGCCGCTCGCGTTCGTGGCGTTCCAGGCGACCTTCGCGATCATCACGGTCGCGCTCATCTCGGGCGCCATCGCCGACCGCGCCAAGTTCGGCGCGTGGATGATCTTCGCCGCGATCTGGGCGACCATCGTCTACTTCCCGGTCGCGAGCTGGGTGTTCAACTTCGGCCTCGCCGACGACGGCTCCTTCGCCTACGGCGGCTGGACCACGTTCGGCATGCAGGAGGCGTTCGGCGTCGGCGTCATCGACTTCGCCGGTGGCACCGCGGTGCACATCAACGCCGGTGCAGCCGCACTCGCCCTGGCGCTCGTGCTCGGCAAGCGCGTCGGCTTCTCGAAGGGCGCGCACGTCCCGCACAACCCGCCCTTCGTGCTCCTCGGCGCCGGCCTGCTGTGGTTCGGCTGGTTCGGCTTCAACTCGGGCTCCGAGCTCGCCGCCGACGGCACCGCCGCGCTCGCCTGGGTCAACACGCTCGCCGCTCCCGCCGCAGCCCTGCTCGCCTGGCTCCTCGTCGAGAAGCTCAAGGACGGCAAGCCCACCTCGGTCGGTGCGGCATCCGGTGCGGTCGCGGGTCTCGTCGCGATCACGCCCGCCTGCGCCTCGCTGACGCCCGGCTGGGCCATCGTCCTCGGCCTCGTCGCCGGCGCCGTCTGCGCCCTGGCGATCGACCTGAAGTTCAAGTTCGGCTTCGACGACTCGCTCGACGTCGTGGGCATCCACCTCGTCGGCGGCCTCATCGGAACGCTGTACCTCGGCTTCTTCGCCAACGGCACGGGCCTCATCTACAGCGGTGACCCGACGCAGCTCATGGTGCAGGCGATCGCCGCAGGCGCCGTGCTGCTCTACTCGTTCGTGCTGGCCTTCGGCATCGGCTGGGTCATCGAGAAGACGATCGGCTTCCGCGTGAAGAACGAGGACGAGATCGCGGGCATCGACACCGCCGTCCACGGCGAGGACGCGTACAAGCTCGAGACCGTCTGAATCCACTGATCCACCGCGAGGGCGGTGGGGTAGTGTGCGGGTGTGACAGACACCGGCCGCTTCCTCACCGCCCTTCGTCGTGCCATCCGCGGCCTCTTCGGAAGCTCGACGAGCACCGCTCGGAAGACGGATGCCTCGGGGCGCATGTCCGTTTCCGCGGGCCGCGCGTCCGTCTCGACCGGACTGCTGTCGCCCGGCCAAGCGGGGCCGTCGGCCACGGTCGAGGTGGATCCCAAGGGGCTTCGTCGCGTCGACCTCGCCTATGCCCCGTCGCCCGACGGGCAGCCCGATCCCGGAGAGATCGTCTGGACGTGGGTGCCCTACGAGGAGCGCGACGGGCGGGGCAAGGACCGTCCGGTCGTGGTGGTCGCGGCAGCCGGCTCGGACACGTTCCTGGCCGTGCAGCTGACGAGCAAGGCGCACGAGGGCTCGCGCGACTTCGTGCCGCTCGGTGCGGGCGCGTGGGACTCCGCAGGGCGCCCGAGCTGGGCCAACATCGACCGCGTGTTCGAGGTGCACACGGGAGGCATGCGCCGCGAGGCCGCATCCCTCGACGCCGAGCGATACCTGAAGCTCGCGAAGGCGCTCAACGCCAGGTACGGCTGGCGCTGAGCTGCACCTGCGCGCCGCGCAGTCGTGCGGGGCAGGTCAGTGGGCGTCGCCGGTCGGTGCGCCTCATGAAGCACCGGTCGGTGCGCGCTACCTGAAGGCCGGTGCGCGTTAACTGAAGAAGGCCCCCAGTGGAGTGGGGGCCTTCGTGGGCGATGCCGGGCTCGAACCGACGACCTCTTCCGTGTGAAGGAAGCGCGCTACCAGCTGCGCCAATCGCCCATGTGGGATTCGCGGCTCACCGGGGTGACCGCGCGGAATCGATACTAGCGACGAACGCGCGCAAATGCACATCGAGCGAATCGTGGCGTGTCGAGGGGCCGCGCGGGCCGCTCCGGAGGTCGCCGGCATGCCGCTCAGGTCGGCCGTTCGAGGCGCTGGAGCGGGCGACACGCCCGGGTTGCGCGGCCGGATTCCGCCCGTCACCGGGCTGAACGAGGGGTGAACACCGCTCAGTTTGTGAATCGATCGGACTATCGGTTAGAGTCTCTCTGCACGCAGAAATGCACAGCAACGCGGATGTGGCGCAGTGGTAGCGCATCACCTTGCCAAGGTGAGGGTCGCGAGTTCGAATCTCGTCATCCGCTCTGATCAGGATCAAGGCCCCGCCTCGATCCTGTTCTTTGGTGGAGAACCCAGACGCGGTGGATTGGCCGAGAGGCGAGGCAGCGGCCTGCAAAGCCGTATACACGGGTTCGAATCCCGTATCCACCTCCAAAATCAAGACCTGTCTTGATTTCGGGCGATTGGCGCAGCGGTAGCGCGCTTCCCTGACACGGAAGAGGTCACTGGTTCGATCCCAGTATCGCCCACCGAAACGAAGCCCCTGGTTCGCGCCGGGGGTTTTCGCTTTCGCGCGATTGGCGCAGCGGTAGCGCGCTTCCCTGACACGGAAGAGGTCACTGGTTCGATCCCAGTATCGCGCACGAAGCACGAAGGCCCCGGCTCGATGAGCCGGGGCCTTCGTCATGTGCGGGCTGCCATCGGGCAGAGCCGCGTCGGCGACGTCACCAGGTCGACGGCGCCGGGGGAGCGACGACCGGCGGCCGATCGTTGCATGTGATCAGGTTCGGCAGGTACGGGGCGAGCCACGGGGTACCTGGGTGGTACTCGTTCGCGTCCACGCCGTCGTTGCCTCCGAGGTCGGCGAGCGAGAACTCCGATCCGTTCACCCAGTCCCAGTTGAAGGCACCGCAGTTGTTCACGCCCCAGTGCCCGACGCCGCGCACGTCGACGTTCTCGAAGCTCGCGGAGCCCGCCGTCCGGGCGCTGACGACGTTCGTGCCGGTGCCGTCGACGCGGATGTCGCGGAACTGCACGCCGTCGATGCGGTACGCGTCCTTCACGCCCCATTCGGTGACGAGCATCATCGCACTGTAGGTGCTGTCGAGGAAGTGGTCGCCGCTCACGACGATGTCGGCCTGGTCGATCGAGCGGTCGAGCGCGTAGAACCAGATCGCGCCGAGTCCGATGTTCCAGTTGAGCTCGTAGGTGCCCGAACGGACGGTCGTGTTGTCGGCGATCGACAGCGTGCCCGTGAACGGCTCGGCGCCGAAGCGCGATCCGACGTGGATCCCGCTGCCCTCGCGCACGGGGTCGGCGACCAGGTTGTTCGAGACGGTCGTGTCGGTACCGCCGTAGATCGCGATGCCGTTCGCGAGCGAGGGCGACTGCACCGTGTTGCGGTCGAAGGTGTTGCCGGCGTTCGCGATGTGCGCCGACCACATGGCCAGGCCGTCGTCGCCCGTGTTCCGCACGAAGTTACCCGAGACCGTGGAGTCGGTGACGCCCGTGTGGAAGTTCAGGGCGTCGGCGACCTGGTTCACGATGATGTTGTCCTCGACGACGAGGTCGTGCATCGGCCCGTCGAACCACATGCCCACCTTCGTGTGGCTGAGGTGCAGTCCGCGGATGCTCGACGAGCTCATCGCGCCGCCGATGCCGTTGACCTGGTCGGTGTCGATCCGCTCGCGCACGTCGCCCTGGATCGCGAAACCCGAGAGGTGCACGTTCGTGCTGCCGCCGTCCGCGGCATCCTTCCCGTAGAACCCGACCCCCGTGTGCACGGAGCCGTCGGGTGCGGGGGTGCCGAGTGAGACCTCGCGCCCGCGGATGGTCGTGTACCAGTTGCCCGCGCCCTCGATCGTGACGTCGTCGACGATGATGTGCCGGCTGATCGAGTAGACGCCGGGCGGCACGTAGACGGGCAGCCGGTGCGCCTTCGCGAAGGCGATCGCCCGGTCGAATGCGCCGGCCGCGTCGCGCTTGCCGAACGGGTCGGCGCCGAAGAGGAGCACGTTCGCCGCCTTGAGCCGCACGTGCGGTGCGGCGACCCGCTCGGTGTCGATGAGGTCGATCGTCGTCACGGCCGCGGGGGAGTTCTTCGGGGCGGTGAGCCGCACGACGTCGCCTGCCCGATACGTCTTGCCCAGCAGCATCCGCTGCTCGTCGTAGAAGTGCATCGGCCGGAACGGCTTGGAGACGGCGTACCCGGCGCCCGGTACGCAGCCGCACTCGGTGACCCACCAGTCGGGGTGCAGGAGGTCGGCGTTCGGGTCGTTCGTGAAGGGGTACTGGTTGTACAGCCACGAGTACTCGGACGTGAGCGTCATGGTCTGCGCGCGGCCGCCGTTCACCGAGACCGCGAGCGGCGCCTGGATGCCGCCGCCGTCGGGGGAGTCGGGGATGCTGTAGCGCACCGTGACGGCGTTGGCGGCGGCCGGCAGCGTGAACTCGACGTACTCGCCCGGATCGAGCTGCACGGCACTGCGTCCCGACGCCTCGGCGGGCAACGTGTACGCCTCGCGTGCGGGGCCGATGACGGAGCCGGTGGTCGTCGCGTTCTCGGCCTCCTGCTCGAGGAACGGCACGTCGGCGCCCCGGCCCTGCACGAGTGCCGGATCGAGTGAGGCGCGGGTCACGACCGGCGCGGGCTTCGGCGGCGCGGCGGAGGCCGCGAGCGGAGTCGAGACGACGCCTGCGACCGCGAGTGCGGCGATCGCGACCGCGACGGCCGAACGCCGGCGAGCGGAACGGGGCGGACTGGTGCGCGGAGGCGCGGCTTCGGAACTGGCACGGGTCGTCATCGACTCGATTCCTCTCGTGGTGTACGTCATCGGACACGGGTGCGATCCCGTCGAGTGAGGCGAATGTACGGCCGCGCCTTCGACGCTCACAAGGGTTCATCGCGGATTGTCGAGAGAATGTCGAGTTCTTGCGACTGCGCACGCAAGCGGCCGCAAGTCGGGTCGCCCGAACCGGCCGTTCGCTGCAAGCCGCCGCGCAAGCCGCCCGGCGGCGGCACGGGGCGATCGGGTCCTGCGCGCGGGCGAATCGCCCGCCCGCGCCCGACTACAGTTGAAGGGTTCATCTCAACTCACAGGGAGTGGTTCACAGTGGCCGACGGTTTCGAGCTCTTCACCGATCGTTCCGTTGTCGCGATGCGCGTCAACGGCGAGCTCAAGGATCTGGCCACGACGGTGACGGATGCCGATGAGGTCGAGGCCGTCACGATCGACTCGCCCGACGGGCTCTCGATCCTCCGCCACTCCGCCGCCCACGTGCTCGCGCAGGCCGTGCAGTCGATCAACCCCGAGGCGAAGCTCGGCATCGGCCCGCCCGTGACCGACGGCTTCTACTACGACTTCGACGTCGCAGAGGCCTTCAGCCCCGAGGACCTCAAGGCCCTCGACAAGGAGATGGGTCGCATCATCCGCTCGGGTCAGCGTTTCGTGCGCCGCGTCGTGACCGACGACGAGGCCCGCGCCGAGCTCGCGAACGAGCCCTACAAGCTCGAGCTCATCGGGCTCAAGGGCTCCGGCGGGCACGGCAAGGGCTCGGGCGACGACCACGAGTCCGTCGAGGTCGGTGCAGGCGAGCTCACGATCTACGACAACGTCGATCCCAAGACCGGCGAGGTCGCCTGGAAGGACCTCTGTCGGGGCCCTCACCTGCCGAACACCCGCATGATCGGCAACGGCTGGGCGCTGCAGCGCGTTGCGGGCGCCTACTGGCGCGGCAGCGAGAAGAACCCGCAGCTCCAGCGCATCTACGGCACCGCCTGGCCCACGAAGGACGAGCTGCGCGCCTACCAGCACCGCCTCGAGGAGGCCGCCAAGCGCGATCACCGCAAGCTCGGCAAGGACCTCGACCTCTTCTCGTTCCCCGACGAGATCGGCTCGGGCCTCTCGGTCTGGCACCCCAAGGGCGGGGTCATCCGCGGCGAGATGGAGCAGCACGCGCGCCGTCGTCACATCGAGGGCGGCTACACCTACGTCTACACGCCGCACATCTCGAAGGAAGACCTCTTCCTCACCTCGAACCACCTCATCACCTACAAGGAGGGCATGTTCCCGCCCATCGTGATGGACGAGGAGCGCGACGCCGAGGGCAACATCACCAAGCAGGGCCAGGACTACTACCTGAAGCCCATGAACTGCCCGATGCACATCCTCATCTACAAGGAGCGCGGGCGCAGCTACCGCGACCTGCCGATGCGGCTCGCCGAGAACGGCACGGTCTACCGCAACGAGCTCTCGGGCGCCCTGCACGGGCTCACGCGCGTGCGCGGCTTCACGCAGGACGACTCGCACCTGTTCGTGACCCCCGAACAACTCGAGACCGAGGCGACCCGCGTGCTCGAGTTCGTCATCTCGATGCTGCGCGACTTCGGCCTCGAGGACTTCGAGCTCGAGCTGTCGATGCGCGACGACGAGAAGTCGAAGTGGATCGGCTCCGACGAGTTCTGGGAGTACTCCACGAACGCGCTGCGCAACGTCGCGGTCGCGAGCGGGCTGAAGCTCACCGAGGTGCCGGGCGAGGCGGCGTTCTACGGCCCGAAGATCGACCTGAAGACCCGCGACGCCATCGGCCGCACCTGGCAGCTCTCGACGGTGCAGGTCGACCCGAACCTGCCCGAGCGCTTCGGCCTCGAGTACACGGGCTCCGACGGCGAGCGCCACCGGCCGATCATGATCCACCGCGCCCTCTTCGGCTCGATCGAGCGGTTCTTCGCGATCCTGCTCGAGCACTACGCGGGCGCCTTCCCCGTGTGGCTCTCACCCGTGCAGGTCGTCGGCATCCCGGTGGCGGAGCAGTACTCCGAGTACCTCGACGAGATCATCGCGAAGCTCAGGGCGCATGGCGTGCGCGCAGAGGTCGACCACTCCGACGACCGCATGCAGAAGAAGATCCGCACCCACACGACCCAGAAGGTGCCGCTGCAGCTCATCGCCGGCGAGCAGGACCGCTCGGGCGGCACGGTGTCGTTCCGGTTCCGCGACGGCTCGCAGACCAACGGCGTGCCGGTCGACGACGCGATCGCGCTCGTGCTCGACGCGATCTCCGGTCGCAAGCTCGTGAACACGGCCGAGGACCTCGCGTGACCGACCGCTCGACGAGCCCCGACCCTGCGGATGCCGCAGCAGAGGGGCTCGTCGATGCGGCGACCCTGCCCGGCGTGCCCGACGCGTTCCAGCGCCTCTGGACGCCCCACCGCATGGCCTACATCAACGCCGGCGCCGACGCGATGCGTTCGGCGTGCCCGTTCTGCGCGGCTCCCGAGAAGTCCGACGCCGACGGGCTCATCGTTCACCGCGGCCGCACCGCCTACGTGCTGCTGAACCTGTTCCCGTACAACTCCGGGCACCTGCTGGTCTGCCCGTACCGGCACATCGCGACCTACGACCAGGCGACGCCCGAGGAGGTCGCAGAGATCGGCGAGCTCACGCAGACCGGCATGCGCGTGCTGCGCGAGGTCTCGCGCTGCGACGGCTTCAACATCGGCATGAACCAGGGGGCGGTCGCAGGTGCGGGCGTCGACGAGCACCTGCACCAGCACGTCGTGCCCCGCTGGGCGTCGGACGCCAACTTCTTCCCGATCATCGCGCGCACCAAGGCGCTTCCGCAGCTGCTCGGCGACGTGCGCGTAGCGGTCTCCGAGGCCTGGCCCGCGTAGGTGCGGAGCGGTCCCGCCCGCGCACTGCGCGGTCGGCCGCCTCGCGGTGACGGGGCCAGAGGCGCCGGCGCGCGGCATCCGCCCGACGAGTCGCGACGAGCGGATGCCGGTGGTCAGCGAACCTGACGCACCGTGAACTGCATGCGGGGGTTGGCGTACGACTCCTGCGACTCGACGAGCTGGAGCTCGCGCTCGCCAGACTCGTAGGTGCGCTCGAGCAGGTCGAACACGCTCGACGTGGTGCGGGCGAGCGCGTCTGCGGCGTCGCGGGTGCGCAGGTAGTGCGCCGTGAACAGTGCGGCGCTGACATCGCCGGAGCCGTTGGCCTTCATCGGCAGCAGGGGAGTCTGCACGATCCACGCGCCGTGGTCGTCGACGGCGAGCATCTCGATCGTGCCCTCCTCGCGATCGGGGCGCTCGACGCTCGTGACGAGCACGATCGACGGACCGGTGGCGCGGATGAGGTCGACCGAGGCGAGGGTCGACTCGAGGGTGTCGGGCTCGGTGTCCGTGAGGAACCCGAGCTCGAACTGGTTCGGCGTGATGAGGTCGGCGGCGGGGACCACGCGCTCGCGGAGCAGGATCGGGATGGCCGGCGCCACGAAGCATCCGGATTTCGCATTGCCCATGACGGGGTCGCACGCGTAGATCGCGTCGGGATTCGCGGCCTTGACCCTCGCGACGGCGTCGAGGATGACGTCGGCGATGCCCTCGCCGCCCTGATAGCCCGAGAGCACGGCGTCGGTGGTCGGGAACGCCCCGCGCTCCTCGATGCCGGTGATGACCTCGCGCACGTCGTCGGGGGAGATGAGCGGGCCGCGCCAGGCGCCGTACCCGGTGTGGTTCGAGAAGTTGACCGTGTAGACCGGCATCACCTCGACGCCGATGCGCTGCAGGGGGAAGACGGCGGCTGAGTTGCCGACGTGGCCGTAGGCGACCGCCGACTGGATCGAGAGAATCTTCACCGATCGATCATCGCACCTTCGACGTGCGTGCTCAGCCCGCCATCCGCTGCTGGTCGCGAACGGCGCGGACCGAGGCGCCGATGTCGGCGGCGAGCTTCGAGAGGTCGGTGTCGGGAAGCTCGTGCACCGTCAGCCGGAGGCGCTCGGACGGCGTTCGGTCGCCGAGCGCGAACTCGTCGCCCGGGCGGACGAGCCATCCGCGGCGCATGAGCTGCTCCGACACGTCGCGTGCCGGCGCCCCGAGCGGAACCCAGACGTTCAGGCCGTCGCCGGGGGCGGCATGCACGCCCTGGCGCGTGAGCAGCTCGGCGAACCGCGCGTTGCGCTCGGCATAGTGCACCCCGGCCCGTTCGATGCCGGCGCGCACGTCGGAATCGGTCACGAGGGCGTGCACGAGGCGCTGCAGCAGGTGGCTGACCCAGGTCGTGCCCGGGGTCAGGCGCATCGCGAGCCGGTCGGCCGTCTCGGGATCGGACGCGGTGACCGCCAGGCACATGTCGGGACCGAGGAACTTCGACACCGAGCGCACCAGCGCCCAGCGACGGTGGCCAACACCGATCATGGAGTGCTTCGGCTGCCGGGAGAGCAGCGAGTAGTGGTCGTCCTCGATCACGAGCACGTACGGATGCTCCGCGAGCACGGCTCGCAGCTCGGCCGCGCGCTGCTCCGAGAGGCTTGCCCCCGT
This sequence comes from Agromyces sp. CF514, assembly GCF_900113185.1. Lineage (NCBI taxonomy): Bacteria > Bacillati > Actinomycetota > Actinomycetes > Micrococcales > Microbacteriaceae > Agromyces > Agromyces sp. CF514. The sequence continues at coordinate 2,328,606 of NZ_FOZD01000001.1, forward strand.
CGGGTTCTGCGCCCGCGGCGTGCAGATGACCGCGCGGACGCCCTGCTCGAGCGCGGCGCGCAGCCCCTCGACGGTCATGCCCTCGTCGTCGACCGGCACGGGGACCGGCCGGTAGCCCGCCACGCGGACGGTGTGGATGCTCGTGAGGAAGCACGGATCCTCGAGTGCGACCGCGTCGTCGCGGGTCAGCGCCTGCGCCAGCAGGCGTTCGACGGCATCGGCCGCGCCGCTCGTGACGGTGATGCGCATCGGGGTTCCTGACGGCAGGTCGGCGCTCATCCACTCGTTCGCCCAGTCGTCGAGGCCGGGGTCGATGACGGGCTCGCCGTAGAGCACCGGACGGCGGGCGATGCCCGCGAGGGCGTCGGACGGGTCGGGGATGTACGAGGCATCCGGGTTGCCGGTGGCGAGGTCGCGGAGGGCCGTGTCGGCGGCGAAGCCCTCCTGCGCGACGGGGGAGGCGCCGGCGACACGCGTGCCGCCGCGGCCGCGGGTGACGACCACCCCGGCGTTGATGAGCTGCCGATAGGCGGACACCGCGGTGTTGCGGTTGACTCCGAGCTGCTCGGCGAGGGCGCGGACCGGGGGCAGGGCATCGCCGGGGCGTAGCTCGCCGCGCTCGATGAGCGTGCGCAGGCTCTCGGCGATCTCGGATGCGGAACGGCCCTCGATGTCGACGATCACGTCACCGTCCTCCTTCCGTCTGCGGTGGCTTGCCGCCCATGCTACCTTTTGGCCTAGGACAAACATCCTCATTGTCTGAAATGCTGCGCGTCGTCCCGCGCGCACCTCCGAAGGGATCCCCAGTGACCGTACCCGAGACGGGCTCCAGCCGCGTGAAGCGCGGCCTCGCCGAGATGCTGAAGGGCGGCGTCATCATGGACGTCGTCACCCCCGAGCAGGCCCGCATCGCCGAAGACGCCGGCGCCGTCGCCGTCATGGCGCTCGAACGCGTGCCCGCCGACATCCGCGCCCAGGGCGGCGTCGCCCGGATGAGCGACCCCGACCTCATCGAGGCCATCATCGCCGAGGTCTCCATCCCCGTCATGGCGAAGGCCCGCATCGGCCACTTCGTCGAGGCGCAGGTGCTCCAGGCCCTCGACGTCGACTACATCGACGAGTCCGAGGTGCTCTCCCCGGCCGACTACGTCAACCACATCGACAAGTGGGGCTTCAACACCCCGTTCGTCTGCGGCGCGACCAACCTCGGCGAGGCGCTCCGCCGCATCAACGAGGGTGCGGCCATGATCCGCTCGAAGGGCGAGGCCGGAACGGGCGACGTCTCCGAGGCGACCAAGCACATCCGCAAGATCAGGTCCGAGATCAACGTGCTCCGCTCCATGACGAAGGACGAGCTGTACGTCGCCGCGAAGGAGCTGCAGGCCCCGTACGACCTCGTCGTCGAGATCGCCGAGACCGGCAAGCTCCCCGTGGTGCTCTTCACCGCGGGCGGCGTCGCCACCCCGGCGGATGCCGCGATGATGATGCAGCTCGGCGCCGACGGCGTCTTCGTGGGTTCGGGCATCTTCAAGTCGGGCAACCCCGAGGCGCGGGCAGCGGCCGTCGTCAAGGCGACCGCGTTCTACGACGACCCGTCCGTCATCGCCGAGGTGTCGCGCGGACTCGGCGAGGCCATGGTCGGCATCAACGTCGCCGACCTCGCCGCACCGCACCGCCTCGCCGAGCGCGGCTGGTGACGACCAACCTCCTGAGCGAATCGCTCGACGCGGGGGACCCGGCCTCGGCCGGCCCCCGCGTCGGCGTGCTCGCCCTGCAGGGCGACTTCCGCGAGCACGCGAGGGTGCTGGCCGCCCTCGGAGCGCGGGTCTCCCTCGTGCGCCGACCCGGAGAGCTCGAGGAGATCGACGGGCTCGTCATCCCGGGCGGCGAGTCGAGCGTCATGGACAAGCTCTCCCGCATCTTCGGCCTGCAGGCACCGCTCCGCGAGGCGATCGCGGCCGGACTGCCGGTCTACGGCACGTGCGCGGGCCTCATCATGCTCGCCGACACCGTGCTCGACGCGATCGCCGGACAGGAGTCGCTCGGCGGACTCGACGTCGAGGTGCGCCGCAACGCCTTCGGATCGCAGAACCAGTCGTTCGAGACCGACCTCGACGTGCCCGCCCTCGGTGACGCGCACGTGCACGCGGTGTTCATCCGCGGCCCGGTCGTCGAGTCCGTCGGTCCGAACGCGACCGCCCTCGCGGCGCTCGCAGACGGTCGCGTGGTCGCCGTCGAGCAGGGCAACCTGCTGGGCACCAGCTTCCACCCCGAGATCACGGGGGAGCACCGCTTCCACGAGTACTTCCTCGACAAGGTCCGGTCCCGAGCAGTGGCCGCGTAGCCTGCGGCTCGGAGCCGGGCTCAGGGCCCACCCGGGGTGATCGTCGCGGGACATCCCCGACCGGAGAGCAGGGATGTCCCCGGTGCCGCCGTGCGTGCGATGCGGTTGCGTTGCCGGCATGACCACTCGCCTTCCCAGCACCGGCGCGCCCGATCGCGCCGTCACTCCCGGCACGACCTGTCGCAGCGACGAGGTCGTCGTCATCCATCGGCTGTTCCGCCGCCTGTTCGCCGAAGCGCCCGCGCTCGTCCGCGGCGTCGCCCCCGACGACACGTCGCACGCGAAGCGCGTCGCGAAGCACCTCCACGGCATCATCGCCCTCCTGCACGTGCATCACCGCACCGAGGACGAGTACTTCTGGGACGTCATGACCGACCGTGCTCCGGCTTGCGGACTGCACGTCGAGCTCATGCGCCGCCAGCACGGCGCCGTCTCCGATCGCCTCGACGTCGCGGATGCGCTCGTCGACCGCTGGGCGTACCGGGCCGATGCACCGACGGCCGCCCGCATCGCCGCCGAGCTCGACGAGGTCGATCGGCTGCTCCTCGAACACCTGGCCGACGAGGAGCGCGAAGCCTTCCCCGTGCTCGACGCGATCCTCTCGGACGCCGAATGGGACGACATCCACAAGCACGCGCAGCGCCACAAGCCGCCGATGCCGATCTTCGTGCTGCTCGGGCTCATGATCGACAGCGTTCCCGAGTCCGAGCGCGCCGCATGGGTGGCGAAGGAGCTCCCGGCTCCGATCCGCGTCGCGTACCGCACGGTCGGCCGCCGTCAGTACGAGCGGGCGATCGCGCGCGTTCGCGCGATCGGGCGGGGCGCAGCCGGGGCCTCGGGCGTCGTTCCCGCGATGGCGTGATCCTGGCCCGCGGCACCGGGAGGCGCTCCGCGACGGGTCGTCGTACGCTCGGCCCATGACCTCGTACATCGCGCTCCTCCGCGGAGTGAACGTCGGCGGCATCACCGTGAAGTCCGCCGAGCTCCGCACGCTCTTCGAGTCCCTCGGGTTCACCGCGGTGCGAACGGTGCTGGCGAGCGGCAACGTCGCCTTCGAGGACCCCGCTTCGAGCGATGGAGGCCCGGCCGCGGCATCCGTCGCCCTCAAGTCGCGCATCGAGCACGCGCTCGGCGAGCGCTTCGGCTACGAGGCGTGGATCGTGCTCATCACCCGAGAGGAACTCGAGGGCGTCGTCGCGGCGTTCCCCTTCGACGCCGAGCGCGAGGGCTGGCATCCGTACGTGCTCTTCGGGTCGGACGCCGCAGACCTCGCCGACCTGCTGCAGGCGGCCGCCGACCTGGATCCGGCGGACGACGTCGTGCAGGCGGGCGACGGCGTCCTGTACTGGCACAACCGGCGCGAGCGGGGGGTCGACAGCGCGTTCGCGAAGCTCGCCGCGAAGGCGAGGTTCAAGCCCACGACCACCAATCGCAACCTGCGCACGCTCGACAAGCTGCTCGCATGAAGGCGCCGTGAACGGGCGCTGACTAGAATGGGCTGGCGCGAACCGGAACGCATCGGTCGCGGAGGATCGATTCAGGAGACGCATGTCCGGGCATTCCAAGTGGGCGACGACCAAGCACAAGAAGGCGATCATCGACTCGCGCCGTGCCAAGTCGTTCGCGAAGCTCATCAAGAACATCGAAGTCGCCGCCAAGATGGGCGGAGCCGACATGAACGGCAACCCCACCCTGTACGACGCCGTGCAGAAGGCCAAGAAGACCTCGGTGCCGAACGACAACATCGACCGCGCCATCAAGCGCGGCGCCGGCATCGGCGGCGAGGCCGTCGAGTACCAGAGCATCACGTACGAGGCGTACGGCCCGTCGGGCGTCGCCCTGATGATCGAGGTGCTCACCGACAACAAGAACCGCGCGGCCGCCGAAGTGCGCACCGGACTGAACCGCAACAACGGCACGCTCGCCGACCCGGGTTCGGTCGCCTACAACTTCTCGCGCAAGGGCGTCATCATCGTGTCGGGCGAGGGCACGACCGAAGACGACGTCATGCTGGCCGCCCTCGAGGCCGGCGCCGAGGAGATCGAGTCGCACCCGCAGGGCTTCGAGGTCGTCACCGACCCGTCGGCCATGGTCGACGTGCGCAAGGCCCTGCAGGAGGCGGGCCTCGACTACGAGTCCGCCGACATCGAGTTCGTGCCGAACCTCAAGGTCGAGATCGACGCCGACGCCGCGCGCAAGGTCTTCCGCCTGATCGACGCCCTCGAAGACAGCGACGACGTGCAGAACGTGTACGCGAACTTCGACCTCACCGCCGAGGTGCAGGCCGAGCTCGAGACCGACGAGTAGGCCGACCGCCGTGCGGGTGCTCGGCATCGACCCCGGCCTCACCAGATGCGGGGTGGGCGTGGTCGACGTCGAGCCGAACCGCACGGCGCGGCTCGTCGACGTGGTCGTGCTGCGAACGCCGGCCGACCTCGACACGCCGAACCGACTCGTGCGCATCGCCGAGGGGCTCGAGGCGATCCTCGACGAGCATCGCCCCCAGGCCGTCGCGCTCGAACGGGTCTTCGCCCGCAGCGACGTGTCGACGATCATGGGCACGGCCCAGATCTCGGGCGTCGCCATGTTGCTCGCGGCTCGTCGCAAGCTGCCGGTCGCGTTGCACACGCCGAGCGAGGTGAAGGCCGCGATCACGGGGTACGGACGTGCCGACAAGGCGCAGGTCGGCGCGATGGTCGCGCGCATCCTCGGCCTCGAGTCCGTTCCGAAGCCGGCGGATGCCGCGGACTCGCTCGCCCTCGCCATCTGCCACGCCTGGCGAACCGGCGGCGTCGCGGGCGCCGCCGTCGCCGATGCCGCGAATCCGGATGCCGCGGCGCAGAGCGCCCTCACGCCCGCGCAACGGGCATGGCTCGCCGCCGAACGGTCCGCGGCCGTGTCGGGGGCGGCCCGTAGGGTGAAGGAGTGATCTCCTCCCTCCGCGGTCCGGTGCTCGTCGCCGCAGGCACCACGCTCGTCCTCGACGTCGGAGGGGTGGGCATGCTGGTGCACACCACCCCCGCGCTCGTGCTGACCTCGCGCGAGGGGCACGAGCTGTTCGTGCACACGAGCCTCATCGTCCGCGAAGACGCGCTGACCCTGTTCGGGTTCGGCACGCGCGACGAGCTCGAGGTGTTCGAACTGCTCATCGGGGTCACGGGGGTCGGCCCCCGCTCGGCGCTCGGCGTGCTGTCGGCCATGTCGCCGTCGCAGATCGCCACGGCCATCGCCGCCGACGACGACGCCGCGTTCCGCAAGGTCTCGGGCATCGGCCCCAAGACGGCGAAGCTCATCACCGTCTCGCTCGCCGGCAAGCTCGTCGCGCCGAGCTCCGCAGAGACGTCGGCCGGTTCGGCCGCCGTCCCGCGCGGTGTCGCCGACAGCGTGCTGGCCGCGCTGACCGGTCTCGGGTGGACCGAGCGTGCCGCGGTCGAGGCCGTCGACGAGGTCATGGCCGAGGCGACTCCGGCCGATGCCGCGTCGGTGCCCGCCGTCCTGCGGCTCTCGCTCGCACGACTCGGCCCCGCCCAGACTGCCGGGCGGGCGCGATGACCGACGCCGGGGGAGCCGATCTCGACCTGACCGATCCCGTGCTCGCCTCCGAGGCCGAGCTGGCCTTCGAAGGAGCCCTGCGCCCGCGCAGCCTCGCCGAGTTCGTCGGACAGACCCGTGTACGCGGGCAACTGCAACTGCTGCTCACCGCCGCGACGCTGCAGCAGCGCACGCCCGACCACATCCTGCTCGCAGGTCCGCCCGGGCTCGGCAAGACGACGCTCGCGATGATCGTCGCGCATGAGAGCGGCAGGCCCCTGCGCATGTCGAGCGGGCCGGCGATCCAGCACGCGGGCGACCTCGCCGCGATCCTGAGCTCGCTCGTGCCCGGCGAAGTGCTGTTCATCGACGAGATCCACCGCATGGCGCGTTCGGCAGAAGAGATGCTCTACCTCGCCATGGAGGACTTCCGCATCGACATCATGGTCGGCAAGGGAGCCGGAGCGACCTCGGTGCCGCTCGACCTCTCGCCGTTCACCCTCGTCGGTGCGACCACCCGCGCCGGCCTCCTGCCGAACCCCCTGCGCGACCGGTTCGGTTTCACCGCCCATCTCGAGTTCTACGACGACGCGGAGCTCGAGCAGGTGCTGGCGCGCGCGGCCGTGCTGCTCGGACTCGACATCGACCGCGCGGCGCTCGTCGAGATCTCGGGCCGCTGCCGCGGCACGCCGCGCATCGCCAACCGTCTGCTGCGGCGCGTACGCGACTACGCGCTGGTGCACACGGGGCACGCCGACGTCTCGGCCGTGCAGGCGGCCCTCGATCTCTACGACGTCGACGCACTCGGGCTCGACCGTCTCGATCGGGCCGTCATGCAGACCATCCTGACCCGGTTCGGCGGTGGGCCGGTCGGACTGAACACGCTGGCCGTCTCGGTCGGCGAGGAGTCCGAGACCATCGAGGCCGTCGTCGAGCCGTTCCTCGTACGCATCGGGTTGATCACGCGAACTCCCCGTGGGCGGGTGGCGACCCCGGCCGCGTGGCGGCATTTCGGCCTCGCGAACGGCGACACGGCACTTCCGATCGATGACCTATAATCCATTGAGGCTCAGTCCTCACCGCCGTCGACTTCGTGCGGTTCGCCGCACTCCGGAAGGTTCTCCCCCCTCATGACGCTCGATCCGTTCACCATCATCATGCTCGCCGTCCTGGCGGTCCTGATCTTCTTCATGTTCCGCAACTCGCGCAAGCGTCAGGCCGAGGCCCAGAAGCTGCAGTCGAACGTGGTCCCCGGTGCCCGGGTCATGACGAACTTCGGTGTGTTCGGCACGATCGTCTCGATCGACGAGGAAGAGAACCAGGTGCAGCTCGAGGCCGCACCCGGAACCGTGCTCACGGTGCACCGCCAGACCATCGCCCGCGTGGTCGAGCCCGCCGTCGTCGACGACGAGGCCGGCGCGCACGAGTCGATCGAGGGCGAGCCCGAGTTCGGCGAGCGCGACGAGGCGCACCGCACCGAGAACCCGAACGACACGACTCCCGACACCAAGAAGTCGGACGACTAAACCCCTACTCCCGAGGAACGGCCCACGCCGCTTCGGCGTGGGCTCCTGCAAAGAAAGCAGAACCTGTGGCTGCACCCTCCAAGCGGTCGTCGCGTCCGGCGTCCGTTCGCAAGGCCTGGCGATCCCTCACCTGGCTGGGCGTCATCATCGTCGGCCTCTTCGCCATCAACGCCGCGGGCGTCATCTGGGGCGGTGGTTCCTGGACGCCCAAGCTCGCGCTCGACCTCGAGGGCGGCACCCAGATCATCCTCGAGCCGCAGCTCGAGAGCGGGCAGACGGCCACCCAGGAGCAGCTCGACCAGGCGGTCTCGATCATCCGCCAGCGCGTCGACGCCTCCGGTGTCGCCGAACCCGAGATCAACACCGAGGGGTCGAACGTCGTCGTCCGCATCCCCGGCGAGCTCGACGACCAGACGCGTGCGCGCATCGAGTCGTCGGCCAAGCTCGAGCTTCGTGCGGTGCTGCTCTCCGATGCCGCGACGAACCAGGCGATCAGCCCGACCGACGACCCCGCCGCGACCGAGCCCGCCGAAGAGCTCTCGTCGACGCCGACGGCCGAGCCGACCGACGGCAGCGACCCGTCGTGGGTGACTCCCGCTCTGCAGGAGGAGTTCGACACGTTCGACTGCTCGACGCTCGACGACGCCGAGACGAACGTGGCGCCGGCCGACGAGCCGCTCGTCACGTGCGACCAGTCGCGCACGGTCAAGTACCTGCTCGGACCGGTCGAGGCGAGCGGCGAGAACATCGTCGACGCCACCAACGGCCAGGTGCAGACCCAGACCGGTGCGAGCACGGGCCAGTGGGCCGTCAACATCCAGTTCGACGACCAGGGCACGAAGGACTTCGCGTCCGTCAGCACGCGCCTGTACGGTCTCTCGGGCCAGACCCCGCGCGACCAGTTCGCGTTCGTGCTCGACGGCGCGGTGCTCACCGCCCCGTCGATGAACGGCGCGATCACCGACGGCCGTCCGCAGATCACCGGCAACTTCACGCAGGAGTCCTCGAAGGCCCTCGCCGACCAGCTCAAGTTCGGTGCACTGCCGCTGAGCTTCAGCGTGCAGTCGTCCGAGACGATCTCGCCCACCCTCGGAACCTCACAGCTCCAGGCGGGCTTGCTCGCGGGCCTCATCGGCCTCATCCTCGTCGTGATCTACACCCTGTTCCAATACCGGGCGCTCGGCTCGGTGACGATCGCGTCGCTCGTGATCGCGGGCGTGATCACCTACCTGATGATCACGATCCTGTCGTGGCGCGAGGGCTATCGCCTCTCGCTCGCCGGCATCGCGGGTCTGATCGTGGCGATCGGTTTCACCGCCGACTCGTTCATCGTCTACTTCGAACGTGTCCGCGACGAACTCCGCGACGGCCGCCCGCTCGTGGGCGCCGTCGAGGCCGGATGGAAGCGCGCCTTCCGCACCGTGCTGGCGTCGAAGGGCGTCAACCTGCTCGCGGCGGTCGTGCTCTTCGTCCTCGCGGTCGGCAGCGTCAAGGGCTTCGCCTACACGCTCGGTCTCACGACCATCATCGACGTGGTCGTGGTGATCCTGTTCACCCACCCGATGCTGCAGTTGCTCGCGCAGACGAAGTTCTTCTCGAGCGGCAACCCGTGGTCCGGCCTCGACCCGACCGCACTCGGTGCCGTCTACCGTGGCCGTGCGGAGTTCCGCAAGCCGGTCGCGGTACCCGCCGGCAAGGTGGCGTCGAGTTCGAAGGAAGCACAGCGTCGTCAGACCATCGCGGAGCGCAAGGCCGACGCGACCGTCGGCGCAGGTTCGAGTGAAGGCAAGGAGTCCTGATGGCGAGCCGTCTGACCACATTCGGTAACGACCTCTACACGGGCAAGCGCTCGTTCAACTTCGTCGGCGGCCGCAAGAAGTGGTACATCATCGCCGCCGTGCTGATCGTGCTCACGATCGCGATCCCGGTGATCCGGGGCGTGCACTTCAGCATCGAGTTCCGTGGCGGATCGCAGTTCCAGATCGCCGATGTGGCCAACCCCGATCCCGCCATCGCGCAGGACGCGGTGGCATCGGTGGTGCCCGAGGCCACCACGACCGTCCAGGTCGTCGGCCAGGACGGCATCCGCGTGCAGACCGACCAGCTCGAGCAGAGCGACTCGCTCGCGGTGAGCGCGGCACTGGCCGAGGCCTACGACGTGCCTCCGTCCGAGGTCACGTCGTCGTTCATCGGTCCGAGCTGGGGCGCGGATGTCACGAGGCAGGCGCTCGTCGGCCTCGGGGCGTTCCTGCTGCTCGCGGGCATCATCATGGCGATCTACTTCCGTACCTGGAAGATGTCGCTCGCCGCGATCCTGGCGCTCATCGCCGACCTCGTGGTGACCGTCGGGCTCTACGCCGCGGTCGGCTTCGAGATCAGCCCTGCCGCGACCATCGGCATCCTGACGATCCTCAGTTACTCGCTGTACGACACGGTCGTGGTGTTCGACAAGATCCGGGAGAACACGGCCGAAGACGGACACGAGTCGCGGCGCACGTTCGCGGAGTCCGTCAACCTGGCGGTCAACCAGACCCTCGTCCGCTCGATCAACACGAGCGTCGTCGCCGCTCTGCCGGTCGCGTCGATCCTCTTCATCGGCGCAGGGGCCCTCGGGGCGGACACGCTCCGCGACATCTCGCTCGCGCTGCTGATCGGCATCCTCGTCGGCACCTGGTCGACCGTGTTCCTCGCCGCTCCGCTCTACTCGCAGCTGCGAGAGGGCGAGCCGGTGATCCGTCGCCACGACCAGAAGGTGCTGAAGGATCGCGAGCGGGCAGGCGAAACCGCCGGTACCGATGCGGAGCCCGCGCACGCGTGATGTCCGCCCTCGGCGAGATCGGCATGTGCATGCCTCCGGAGCGACGATAATTGAGTTCCGGAGGTGTGCGCATGACTGAGACTGGGGTCAACTCGACGGCTTCGCTGCGCCGGCTCGTGCCGCGCATCTTCTCGAAGGCCACGCCATCCGGCGCAGTCGACACCCTGCTCCGCACGGTCCGCATGCACCACCCGAAGGCCGATCTCGCGCTCGTCGAGCGTGCGTACACGGTCGCGGAACGCGCGCACGAGGGCCAGAAGCGCAAGAGCGGCGAGCCCTATATCACGCACCCGGTCGCGGTCGCGCAGATCCTCGCCGACCTCGGCATCGGCTCGAAGACCGTCGCAGCGGCACTGCTGCACGACACCGTCGAAGACACGGCGTACACGCTCGACCAGGTGCGCGCCGACTTCGGCGACGAGATCGCGATGCTCGTCGACGGGGTCACGAAGCTCGACAAGGTCAAGTACGGAGACTCGACGCAGGCCGAGACCGTCCGCAAGATGATCGTCGCGATGTCCAAGGACATCCGCGTGCTGATCATCAAGCTCGCCGACCGCCTGCACAACGCGCGCACCTGGGGCTTCGTGCCGGCCGCATCCGCGACGCGCAAGGCGACCGAGACGCTCGAGATCTACGCCCCGCTCGCGCACCGTCTCGGCATCCAGACGATCAAGTGGGAGCTCGAGGACCTCTCGTTCGCGGTGCTCTACCCGAAGCTCTACGCCGAGATCGAGAGCCTCGTCAAGCAGCGGACGCCTCAACGCGAGGAGTTCGTGCAGCAGGTCATCGACCTGGTCAACGACGACCTCAAGAGCGCGCGCATCCGCGGCAAGGTCGCCGGGCGGCCCAAGCAGTACTACTCGATCTACCAGAAGATGATCGTGCGAGGTCGTGACTTCGACGAGATCTACGATCTCGTCGGCATCCGGGTCCTCGTCAATTCGGTGCGCGACTGCTACGCGGTGCTCGGCTCGATCCACGCCCGGTGGACTCCCGTGCCCGGCCGGTTCAAGGACTACATCGCGACGCCGAAGTTCAACCTCTACCAGTCGCTGCACACGACGGTCATCGGTCCGAAGGGCCGTGCGGTCGAGATCCAGATCCGCACCCACGACATGCACCAGCGTGCCGAGTACGGTGTCGCCGCGCACTGGAAGTACAAGGAGCGCATGGCCACGGGCCGCGCCGACTCCGCGAGCACGAGCGCCGACGAGACCGACATGGCGTGGCTCGCCCACATCTCCGACTGGCAGGCCGAGACCGCGGATCCCGGTGAGTTCCTCGATTCGCTCCGATACGAGATCGGGGCGAAGGAGGTCTACGTCTTCACGCCGAAGGGTCGCGTCATCGGCCTTCCGGCAGGGGCGACACCAGTGGACTTCGCCTACGCGGTGCACACCGAGGTCGGTCATCGCACGATGGGCGCCAAGGTGAACGGCCGTCTCGTGCCGCTCGAGAGCACGCTCGCCAGCGGCGACGTGGTCGAGGTCTTCACCTCGAAGAACCCCGATTCGGGCCCGAGTCAGGACTGGCTCGGGTTCGTCAAGAGCCCCCGTGCGCGCAACAAGATCCGTCAGTGGTTCACCAAGGAACGCCGCGACGAGGCCATCGAGCAGGGGCGCGATGCGATCGCGCGGGCGATGCGCAAGCAGAACCTGCCACTGCAGAAGTTGATGAGCCAGGACTCGTTCGCCGAGGTCGCGGCGCAGCTGCGCTACGAGGACGTCTCGGCACTGTACGCGGCCGTCGGCGAAGGCCATGTCTCCACGCAGTCGGTGCTCGAGAAGGTGGTCGCGCTCGTGCGCGACGTGCAGGAGGGCGACGAGCCCGAGCTGCCCATCCCGACCCGCTCGCGAACGCCGCAGCGTCACTCCGACTCCGGCGTGCTCGTGCGGGGGGCGCCCGACATCCTCGTCAAGCTGGCTCGATGCTGCACGCCGGTGCCCGGCGACGAGATCGTCGGCTTCATCACGCGCGGCTCCGGAGTCTCGGTGCATCAGTCGACATGTCACAACGTGCAGTCGTTGATGCGCGAACCCGAACGCATGATCGATGTCGAGTGGGCGCCGAGTTCGAAGAGCGTGTTCCTGGTGCAGATCCAGATCGAGGCGCTCGACCGCGCCGGCCTGCTCTCCGACGTCACGCGGGTGCTCTCTGAGCACCACGTGAACATCCTCTCCGCGAACGTCTCCACGTCGACCGACCGCCTCGCACTCAGTCGGTTCGTCTTCGAGATGGGCGATACCACCCACCTCGATCGGGTGCTGAACGCGGTGCGGCGCATCGACGCGGTCTACGACGTATACCGCGTCAGCGACGGCTGAGGCCCGGCACACCTCGACGGCAGGCGTCGGACGCGCGGTCGAGCCTGGCCGAGGCACGCGCCTTGAACGGCACTCGGGCCGCGGCATCGAGTCGCAGCCTGGCCGCTGCCTCGAGACCGCGATGCTCGGCGAGGAGCATTGCGACGACGTCGATCGACGCGAGATCCTCGAGCGTGGCGTCGCGCAGCAGGTCGAACGTCGTGCGCACGAGCGAGGTGCATCGCACCGGACCGAGCAGCACGACCTCGGCCTCGTCGATCCGCACCTCCCGGACGACGATGCCGGGATCGGAGATCGCCGAGATGCGTGCATCGGTCGGCACGCAGAACTGCGCACGACGCGGGGGAGCCATGCAGGCGCCGTGGACCCAGGCGGCCGACATCCGCTCGACGATGAGGTCGCGCGGTGCGCTGTGCGCGACCGCGAGCGCGCGGAACGCCGCGACATCGGGTTCGTCGATCGGCGCCCAGGCCTCGGCGACGGCGAAGAGGTCGCCGTCGATGCGCGCGGCGCACAGTTCTGCGATCGAGAAGTCGTCGGTGCCGAGCACCGAGGGAAGTCTGGCCATGCAGATCATCTTGGCGGCCGCCGTGCGGTCGCTGTCGGGCGGGCACTCGAATGTGGAGAATTCGCGGATCCGTAGGGCCGACGAATGAGAACGCCCCCTGGCTCGGATGCGAACCAGGGGGCGTTCTCGGAGATGTCGGTGCGGCGATCAGCCGCCGACGGCCTTGAGCCAGGCGCGACGAGCCTCGAGCGCCTCGCGAGCTTCGGCGATGGCCCGCGCGTCGCCGGCAGCCTCGGCTGCAGCGAGCTCGGACTCGAGCTTGGCGATCGCGTCGTGCAACTGACCGAGCATGCCCTCGGAGCGGGCCTTCTTCTCGGGGTCCTCGCGCTCCCAGCGCTCGTCTTCGAGCGAGCGGACGTGGTTCTCGACCTTGCGCAGCCGGTCTTCGACCGTGCGGACCTGGTCGCGCGGGACACGGCCGATCTCGTCCCACTCGCGCTGCACCTTGTTGAGCGCGGCGCGAGCCGGCTTCGGCTCCTTCTCGCCCAGGATCTTGTCGGCCTCGTCGAGCAGCGCGAGCTTGGCCGTGAGGTTCGCCCGATACTCCTCGTCGTCGCGTGCATCGATCTCGGCCTTGGCGCCGAACAGCACGTCGCCCGCAGCCTTGAACTTCGCCCAGAGCGCGTCGTCGAGCTTCTTGCCCGCCCTGCCGGCCTGCTTCCACTCGTCGAGCAGCAGCCGGTAGTCGCCGATTCCGTCGGCACCGCGCGGGGCGAGCGCCTCGGCGCGCTCGATGAGGCGCTGCTTGCGCGTGCGGACATCGCGGTGCGCCGCATCGAGATCTGCGAAGAAGGCCTTGCGATGCGTCTCGATGGTCGAGCGCGCGGCGCGGAACCGCTTCCAGAGATCGTTGGCGTCGTTCTTGGGCAGACGCGGTCCGTCCTGCTGGTGGCGCTGCCACGCGGCGAAGAGCCCGTCGAGTTCGGCGGTCGTCTGCTTCCACTGGGTCTTCGCCGGGTCCTGTGCCGCGAGGACCTCGGCCTGCTCGACGATGCGCGTGCGCTCGGCGAGCGCGTCGGCGAGCGCGGCCTTGGCCTCGGCCTGCTGCTGCTCGGTGAGTTCCTTCGTGGTGCCCGAAAGCGCCTCGAGGCGCGTCGACAGTGCGTCGAGGTCGCCGACGGCGTGCGCCGCTGCGACGGATTCCTTGAGCGAGTTGACGGCCTTGGCGACATCCGCCGCGGGCGCGCCGCGCCGGACCCGCTGCTCGAGCAGGGTCACCTGCCCGGCCAGGTCGGCGTACTTTCGCTCGAAGTAGGCCAGTGCCTCTTCCGGGGTCGCGTCGGGGTACTGCCCGACTTCGCGCTCACCGTCGTTCGTGCGGACGAAGACGGTGCCCGTCTCGTCGACGCGGCCCCACGGCTGCTGTGCTGAATCGGTCACGGCCTCACCCTGTCGTGCTCGGAAGCCGCCCTTCGGCGGCATTGTCGGTTCAACCCTATTGCACCGCCGGAAGGGTGCGAGGGCGTCGTGCTGTTACTGGACGGTCACGGACGTCATCGTGACCGGCACGACGGGCGCGCCGTCGGTGCCGCCGTCGACGACCCCGGCGTCGATCACGCCGGCCTTGAGCTGATCGAGTCCGCTCGTGACCTTGCCGATCACGGTGTAGCCGCCGACGCCGTCTTCGGCCGGCAGCGTCGTGTCGGCGTAGACGATGAAGAACTGGCTGCCCTGGCTGTAGCCGTTGCCGCTCTGGCGGGCCATGGCGATCGTGCCCGCGGGGTACACGCCGTCTTCGGGGTCGTTCTCGACCGGGCCGTAGCTGTAGTCGGGGCCGCCTGAGCCGTCGCCGTTCGGGTCGCCGCACTGGAGTACGAAGATGCCCTCCGTCGTGAGACGGTGGCATCCGACTCCGGCGTAGAAGCCCGACTGGATCAGGCTGATCTCGCTGGAGACCGCCTGCGGCGCCGCCGCACCGTCGAGCTCGATGCCGAGCGGGATGTCGTTGAGCGTGAGCGTGCCCGTCCACGTGCGGCCCTCGGCGATGTCGGGCGAAGGGACGTCGCCCGTGTTCTGGCCGGCGGCATCGGTCGGCGGGGCGGTCGTCGCCTCGGGGCTCGCGACCGGCTCGGAGGAGCCGGGGCCGCCGCTGAAGTAGAGCAGCTGCGCGGCGGTCGCGAGCACGAGCACGACGACGAGCGAGACGGCGGCGATCACGTTGTCGCGCGTGCGTCGTCGCAGCTTGCCCTCGTGTACCTGCTGTCGTGCCTGGTAGGTGCGAAGTCGCGCTCGTTCCTCGCGCGCCTGACGGTCGTTGGATGCCACGCATGCTCCTTCTGGGGGACTCCTGCGAGCAGACTCTACGCAAGCGCGGGTTCCGGCACCAATCGCCCGCTCCGCGCCTCACGTCGGCTCCGAGGCGCGCCGGTCGGTGTCGGATGCCGCGGCTACGCTGGAACGCATGGTGAACTCCGCGCAGGGCCTGCGCTCCGGCGCGACGCCCCTGGCCGTGCGCATGCGGCCCGCGAGCCTCGACGAGGTGGCGGGGCAGCGTCACCTGTTGTCACCCGGATCCCCGTTGGTCGCCCTCGCGGGCGATCGCACGGGTGAGTCGGGTTCGGTCTCGGTGATCCTCTGGGGCCCGCCCGGCACGGGCAAGACGACGCTCGCCCAGGCGATCGCCCGGTCGTCGGGTCGCAAGTTCGTCGAGCTGTCCGCCGTCACCGCCGGCGTGCGCGACGTCCGCCAGGTCATGGACGAGGCGCGCGCGAGCCGTGACCTCTACGGCCTCTCGACGGTGCTCTTCCTCGACGAGATCCACCGCTTCACGAAGGCCCAGCAAGACGCGCTGCTGCCCGGAGTCGAGAACGGCTGGGTCATCCTCGTGGCCGCGACCACCGAGAACCCGTCGTTCTCGGTCATCTCGCCGCTGCTGTCGCGCTCGCTGCTGCTCACGCTCGAACTGCTCTCCGACGACGACCTCGGCATGCTCGTCGATCGGGCGGTCTCCGATGCGCGCGGGCTCGCCGGTGCGGTCGACCTCGAACCCGACGCGCGGGCGGCGATCGTGCGCCTGGCGTCCGGCGACGCCCGGCGCGCGCTCACGGCGCTCGAGGCGGCTTCCGTGGCGGCGGCCGGGGTCGCCGCCGAACTGGCCTCCGGCGCCGATTCCGTCGCGCAGGCGAACGACGACGACGAGGCGGGCGGATCCGAGCCGCCCGCCGCCGAGTCCGACTCCGGGTCCGATGCCGGGTCCGATGCCGAAGGGAAGACGCCGGCGGATGCCGCGGCGCGGCCTCGCGCGGTCATCACCGCCGAGCTCGTGGCGCGCGCCGTCGATCGTGCGCTCCTGCGGTACGACCGCAACGGCGACGAGCACTACGACGTCATCAGCGCCTTCATCAAGTCGGTGCGGGGGAGCGACGTCGACGCGGCACTGCACTACCTCGCGCGGATGATCGAGGCCGGCGAAGACGCCAGGTTCATCGCACGACGCATCATCGTGCTGGCCTCCGAGGACATCGGGCTCGCAGATCCGAGCGCGCTCGGCGTCGCCGTCGCCGCCGCAGACGCGGTGCAGTTCATCGGCATGCCCGAGGGGCGCATCCCGTTGGCGCAGGCGGTCGTGCACCTCGCCACGGCGCCGAAGTCGAACGCGGCCTACCTCGGCATCGACAAGGCCATCGCCGACGTCCGGGCGGGCAAGGCCGGTCGCGTGCCCAAGCACCTGCGCGACGCGCACTACCCGGGCGCCAAGCGCCTCGGACACGGAAAGGGCTACCTGTACCCGCACGACGATGCGATCGGCGTGGTCCGCCAGGAGTACCTGCCCGAGCCGCTCCGCGGCGCGGTGTACTACGAGCCGACCGAGCACGGCAACGAACGCGAGGTGTCCGCCCGCCTCGCGAAGCTGCGCCGCATCGTGCGCGGCGGAGACACGGGCCGGTCGTGAGCGGTCGTCGGGCCGCGGCATCCGTCGTGGTACGATTGTCGCTGGCCTGAAGCCTGATTCCCGAGCGCGGCTGCGAGGGAGTCACCGGCGAACGGGTGCGATCTGTAGCCGATCCACCCTTGGCGAATCCCTCTGACACAGTTTCCGGCGCACGTTCGCGCCGTGATTTCACTTGAGATTCTTCCGAAAGGACATTCGTGTCGAACCAGTCACGTAGCAAGACCCGCCTCTCCCGCGCCCTCGGTGTCGCCCTGACCCCGAAGGCCGCGCGTTACATGGAGAAGCGCCCCTATGCTCCCGGCGAGCACGGTCGCACCAAGCGCAAGCAGGACAGCGACTACGCCGTCCGTCTGCGCGAGAAGCAGCGTCTGCGCGCCCAGTACGGCATCCGCGAGAAGCAGCTGAAGATCGCCTACGTCGAGGCCAAGCGCACCTCCGGCCAGACCGGTGAGAACCTGGTCGAGCTGCTCGAGATGCGTCTGGACGCCCTCGTGCTGCGCGCCGGCTTCGCCCGCACCATCACGCAGGCCCGCCAGTTCGTCGTGCACCGCCACATCCTCGTCGACGGCCAGCTCGTGGACCGCCCCTCCTTCCGCGTGAAGCCGGGTCAGCTCATCCACGTCAAGTCGCGCTCCGAGGGCACCGAGCCGTTCCAGGTCGCCGCTGCCGGCGGTCACGTCGACGTGCTCCCCAAGACCCCGGGCTACCTCGAGGTCGAGCTCGACAAGCTCCAGGCGAAGCTCGTTCGCCGTCCGAAGCGCGCCGAGGTCCCCGTGACCTGCGAAGTGCAGCTCGTCGTCGAGTACTACGCCGCTCGCTGATCCAGCGTTCGTCGAGACAGGGGTCGCGGAGTTCTCTCCGCGGCCCCTGCGTCGTCTCCGCGGCGGCCCGCCGCATCCGGCACCGCCACTAGACTGATCGGGAAGACGCGGCGATCCGCCGTGGCGCGATGCGCCCGCGTGACCCGCCGGTACGACAACACCCCGAGGGAGCACTTCGTGAAGAGCATTCTGTGGTTCGGCGCCGGAATCGTCGCCGGCTTCGTCGTCGCGCACCAGGTGAACAAGACCTCGCAGGGTCGAGAGTTCTTCTCATCGGTCGACGCCAAGGCCAAGGCCTTCGGGCGCGCCGTGGCCGACGGCTACCACGAGCGCGAGGCCGAGCTCAAGTCGGCCGTCGACGACCTCGTCGACTGAGACGCCGACCTCCCTCCATCCCATCCGGGGGCGACTCCGGCAGCAGAACCCAGAACGGAATCATGCAGACCGCAGACATCCGCCAGCGCTGGCTGGACTTCTTCGCACGCCGCGGCCACACGGTGGTGCCGTCCGCCTCGCTCGTCTCCGACGACCCGACGCTGCTCTTCACGGTCGCCGGAATGGTGCCGTTCGTGCCCTACCTCACCGGCATCGTGCCCGCGCCGTACCCGCGCGCGACGAGCGTGCAGAAGTGCATCCGCACGAACGACATCGAGGAGGTCGGCAAGACTCCTCGTCACGGCACGTTCTTCCAGATGAACGGCAACTTCTCGTTCGGCGACTACTTCAAGGAAGGCGCCATCTCGATGGCGTGGGAGCTGCTCACGTCCTCCGAGGCCGACGGCGGCTACGGCTTCGCCCCCGAAGACCTCTGGGTCACGGTCTACGAAGACGACGACGAGGCCATCGAGCTCTGGAAGAAGGTCGCGGGCCTGCCCGACGAGCGCATCCAGCGCCTCGGCAAGGACACGAACTACTGGCACACCGGCCAGCCCGGCCCGGCGGGCCCCTGCTCGGAGATCTTCTTCGACCGCGGCCCCGCATACGGCATCGACGGCGGCCCCGCCACCGACGACGACCGGTACGTCGAGATCTGGAACCTGGTGTTCATGCAGTACCTCATCGACGACGTGAAGTCGAAGACCGACTTCCGCATCGTGCGCGAGCTGCCGAAGAAGAACATCGACACCGGCATGGGCCTCGAGCGAGTCGCCTTCATCAAGCAGGGCGTCGAGAACATGTACGAGATCGACCAGGTCCGCCCGGTGCTCGACCGCGCGGCCGAACTGTCGGGCCGCGCGTACGGCGAGAACCACGACGACGACGTGCGCATGCGCGTCATCGCCGACCACGTGCGCTCTGCGCTCATGCTCATGAGCGACGGCGTCGCGCCGTCGAACGAGGGCCGCGGCTACATCCTCCGCCGCCTGCTGCGCCGGAGCATCCGTGCGATGCGCCTGCTCGGCGTCGAGGGCCCCACCTTCCGCGAGCTCTTCGCGGCCTCGCGCGATGCGATGAAGGCCGCCTACCCCGAGGTGGAGCGCGACTACGCGCACATCGAGCAGCTCGCGCTCGGCGAGGAGGCGATCTTCCTCCGCACGCTCGAGGCCGGGACGTCGATCCTCGACGGTGCGGTGGGCGAGACGAAGGCGGCGGGCAAGGCCGAGCTCGCGGGCAACACGGCGTTCCTCCTGCACGACACCTACGGGTTCCCGATCGAGCTGACCCTCGAGATGGCCGACGAGGCCGGCATCACGGTCGATCGTGTCGCGTTCGACGAGCTCATGACCGCGCAGCGCACCCGCGCCAAGGCCGACGCGAAGTCGAAGAAGAAGGTGCTCGCCGACCTCTCGGTCTACGCGGACTTCCGGGCCAAGGGCGAGACGGTCTTCACGGGCTACACCGACCTGTTGACCGAATCCAGCGTGCTGGGCATCCTGGTCGACGGCCAGCCGGCGGCAGCAGCCGTGGCCGGGCAGACCGCCGAGGTGATCCTCGCGGAGACCTCGCTCTACGCCGAGTCCGGCGGGCAGGCGCCCGACCAGGGTCGCATCGTGGGCGACGGGTTCGAACTCGAGGTGCTCGACGTGCAGAAGCCGGTCAAGGGGCTCATCAGCCACACGGTGAAGGTGCTCTCGGGCGAGGTCGGCGTCGGCGTGTCGGCGACCACCGTCGTCGACGAGCAGTACCGCCGCGGCGCGACACAGGCGCACTCGGGCACGCACCTCGTGCATGCGGCCCTCCGCGAGGTGCTCGGCCCGAACGCGCACCAGTCCGGTTCGTACAACAAGGCCGGGTATCTGCGCCTCGACTACGGCTGGAACCAGGCCCTCTCGGCCGAGACCCGCTCCGAGATCGAGGAGATCTCGAACAACGCGGTCCGCGACAACCTCGAGGTCGTCACGCGCGAGCTGCCGCTCGACGAGGCCAAGGCGCTCGGCGCGATGGCCCTCTTCGGCGAGAAGTACGGCGACGTCGTCCGCGTCGTCGACATCGGCGGCCCCTGGTCGCGCGAGCTCTGCGCCGGCACGCACGTGCGCTCCAGCGCTGAGATCGGCATGATCAACATCATCGGCGAGTCCTCGGTCGGCGCGTCGAACCGACGCGTCGAGTCGCTCGTCGGCCTCGACGCGTTCCGTCGGTTCGCGGCTGAACGTGCGCTCGTCTCCGAGCTGAGCACCAACCTGAAGACGCGCCCCGACCAGCTCGTCGAGCGCATCGGCGACCTCGTCGCGAATCTGAAGACGGCCGAGAAGCGCATCGCGCAGTTCGAGGCGAAGGCGCTCACTGATCGCGTTCCGGCCCTCGCCGCGAACGCGGTGCGCACCGGAGACGTCCTGCTCGTGGCCGAGACCGTCGGCTCGCTGGGGTCCGGCGACGAGCTGCGTTCGCTCGCGACCGCGGTCCGCGGCAAGCTCGGCGATGCGGCCTCCGTCGTCGCCCTGACCGCCGATGTCGGCGGCAGGCCCGTCGCGATCGTCGCGACCTCGCCGGCCGCCCGTGAGTCCGGTGCGAACGCGGGCGCGCTCGCGAAGACCATGGCCGGGGTGCTCGGCGGTGGCGGCGGCGGAAAGCCCGACCTCGCGCAGGGCGGTGGCAGCGACCTCTCGGCGATCCCCGCCGCGCTCGACGCGGTCCGTCGCACGTTCGCGAGCTGAGCGCGATGCGTTCCGGTGCGAGGCTCGGCATCGACGTCGGTCGAGCCCGCATCGGCGTCGCCCGCAGCGACGGCGCCGGAATGCTCGCGGTGCCGATCGAGACGGTGCCCCGCGCCGCCACCGGCGATGCCGACATCCGCCGGGTGCTCGACCTCGCCGAAGAGTACGGTGCGTTCGAGCTCGTCGTCGGACATCCGCTGTCGATGTCGGGTGCTGCGACACCCTCGACCGATGACGCGGTCGCGTTTGCGCAGCGCCTCGCCGACACCGGCGCGACGGTGCGGCTCGTCGACGAGCGCCTGTCGACGGTGAGCGCGCAGCAGGCGCTGCGGGCGTCCGGACGGTCGACTCGCACGCAACGTCCGGTGGTGGATCAGGTTGCGGCCGTTATCATTTTGCAACATGCACTCGACAGCGAGCGTGCGTCGGGCAATCCGCCCGGACGCGCACTCGACACCGACGAAGGGCCCTCCACCCTGTGACTCAGCTCCCCCCAGAGCGCCGAGAACCCCACTCCACTCCGCAACGCGCTGCCGGTGATTGGCACGCGGTGCTCAACGGCGAGGCGACGGCGCCTCCAGCGCGACCTGCGACGCAGGCTGCGCCGAGTGCGGCTCCCGACCCCGGCACCGCCGCCGGTCCCGCGCCTGCGGCACCGGTCGGCGACCCGGATCGGCCGCTGACTCGTCGCGAGCTCCGCGCACGCGAGCAGGCGGCCGCTGACGCTGCCATGGCCCGCACCGGCCACGACGAGCACGCGACGGTCGACCCCATCACCGCGAGCCTCGCCGTGCGGGCGTCGACCGGGCCGCAGCAGGCGCTGCCCGCCGACCGGCACGCCGCCGACCAGGAGGCGTCCGGCGCGAAGCCGGCAGAGCCCGCGCAGCCCGTCGATCCGTTCGCCGCCTCCCGAACCGATCGGCGTGCCAACGCGTTCGACGAGTACCACGAGCCGAAGAAGAAGCGCAGGGGACCATGGGGGTGCCTCATCGGCCTGCTCGTCGTCGCCGCACTCGTCGCGGGCGCCGCGTTCTTCCTGCAGGGACCGATCGCGTCGGTCGTCGCCTACTTCACGCCCGCCGAGGACTACGACGGGGCCGGCACGGGTGAGGTCGTGTTCATGATCCACGAGGGCGACACCGGGTCGACCATCGCGGAGAACCTCGCCGCGCAGGACGTCGTGGCATCGTACGACGCGTTCTACGACCTGCTCCTCGAGCAGTCGCCCGAGCCCGAGTTCCATCCGGGGGCCTACCAGCTCGCCTCCCGGATGAGCTCGCAAGCAGCGCTCGATGCGCTGGTCGACCCGGCCAACAAGCTCGAGAACACGTACGTGGTTCCCGAGGGCACGGCCCTGCCCGATGTGCTCGTCTCGGCATCCGAAGGCACCGGCGTGCCCCTCGAGGAACTGCAGGCGGCGGCAGCGGAGTCGCCGCAGTCCTACGGACTTCCGGCCGAGGCCACCACCCTCGAGGGATTCCTGGCCCCGCTCACCTACACCCTCGACCCGGGTGTCGACGCCCGCGGCGTGCTCCAGACGATGGTCGACAGCCAGATGGCGACACTGGACGCGGCAGGCGTCGCGCCGGCCGATCGGTGGAAGACCATCGTCCTCGCCTCGATCGTGCAGCGCGAGGCCGGCTCGAACCTCGACGACTTCCCGAAGATCGCCCGCGTCTTCCAGAACCGCCTCGATCAGGGCATCAACCTCCAGTCTGATGCGACCGTCGCCTACGGCACGGGCAACATGCACACCGTGTGGACGACCGACGAGGAACGAGCCGACGCGAGCAACCTCTACAACACGTACGCGAATCCCGGGCTCCCGGTCGGGCCGATCGGAAATCCGGGCAGCGTCGCGATCGATGCCGCGCTCCACCCTGCAGAGGGCACCTGGCTCTTCTTCGTGCCGGTGAACCTCGCGACCGGGGAGACCGTCTTCTCGACCACCGTCGAGGAGCACGAAGCGGCGGTCGCGCAGCTCCAGGAGTGGTGCGCGGCCAGCGAGGAGAATGCGGCCTACTGTGAGTGAGCCCACGGCGCGACTCGCCGTGCTCGGCAAGCCGATCGCGCACTCGAAGAGTCCGGGGCTGCACCTCGCGGCCTACCGTCGACTCGGGCTCGACTGGGCCTACGAACGCATCGAGATGGACGGCGCGGGCGTCGGCGAGTTCGTGCTGAGTCGCGACGCCGCGTGGCGGGGACTCTCGCTCACCATGCCGCTGAAGTACGACGTGCTGCCCGTGCTCGACGAACTCGACGCGATCGCCCGCCTCACGGGGGCGGCGAACACCGTGCTCTTCGACGGTGGACATCGACTCGGCTTCAACACCGATGTCGGCGGCATCGTCCGCTCGCTCGGCGAGGCCGGCGTCGTGCAGGCGCGCACCGCGATCGTCGTCGGCGGGGGAGCGACCGCGGCATCCGCCCTGGTGGCGCTGGCCGAGCTCGGCGTCGCGCACGTTCGGCTGCTGCTGCGCCGCCCCGAGGCCGGGGCAGCGCTGGTCGAACTCGGCCGCTCCGCGGGCGTGCGCGTCACACCCGAGCACATCGAGGGGCTCGGCGTCCAGGGCGAAGAAGCGATCGACGTGGTCGTCAGCACGCTGCCCGGCGGCACGGACGCCGGCGTCGCGGCATCCGAAGCCCTCGTCGGCACCGCGCTGCTGCTCGATGTCGCCTACGCGCCGTGGCCGACCCCGCTCGCCGCGCAGTGGCTCGCCGCAGGCGGCCGCGTCATCGACGGGAGCGGGATGCTGCTGCACCAGGCGCTGCTGCAGGTGCGGGTCTTCGTCGGCGGCGACCCGACGGTTCCGCTGGCCGACGAGCGCGACGTGCTCGCCGTCATGCGCGAAACCCTCTGACGCGGCTGTGGAAGGATAGAACCCATGCTCCGTTGGCTCACTGCCGGAGAATCGCACGGCCCCGAGTTGGTCGCGATCCTCGAGGGTCTTCCCGCCGGTATCCCCGTTTCACTCGACGACCTCCGCGCCGATCTCGCGCGCCGCAAACTCGGCTACGGCCGTGGAGCGCGCATGAAGTTCGAGCAGGACGAACTGGCCATCTCGGGCGGTGTCCGGCACGGGCTCAGCCTCGGCAGCCCCATCGCCGTGCGCGTCGGCAACACCGAATGGCCGAAGTGGCAGGAGGTCATGAGCCCCGAGCCCATCGACCCTGCACGCCTCGGCCGTGGCCGAGGTGCCGCACTCACGCGCCCCCGTCCCGGCCACGCCGACCTCGTCGGCATGCAGAAGTACGACTTCGACGAGGCGCGCCCCGTGCTCGAGCGAGCGAGCGCCCGTGAGACCGCTGCGCGTGTCGCGCTCGGCGCCATCGCGCGCAGCTTCCTCTCCGAGCTCGGCATCGAACTCGTCGCGCACACGATCGCCATCGGCCCGGTGCGCGTGCCCGAGGGGCGGCCGCTGCCGCTTCCGGCCGACGTCGACGCGCTCGACGCCGACCCGCTGCGCTGCTTCGACGCAGAGACCTCCGCGCTCATGGTGGCCGAGGTCGATTCGGCCCATAAGGACGGCGACACGCTCGGCGGCGTCGTCGAGGTGCTCGCCTACGGCGTTCCGCCGGGGCTCGGCTCCCACGTGCACTGGGACCGGCGTCTCGACTCGCAGCTCGCGGCCGCCCTCATGGGCATCCAGGCGATCAAGGGCGTCGAGGTCGGCGACGGC
Organism: Agromyces sp. CF514; assembly: GCF_900113185.1. Lineage (NCBI taxonomy): Bacteria > Bacillati > Actinomycetota > Actinomycetes > Micrococcales > Microbacteriaceae > Agromyces > Agromyces sp. CF514. The sequence goes on from NZ_FOZD01000001.1 coordinate 2,353,208, forward strand.
TTCGAGACCACGCGTCGTCGTGGCTCAGCCGCCCACGACGAGCTGCACCTGTCGGACGGGCGCATCGTGCGTTCGAGCGACCGAGCGGGCGGCACCGAGGGCGGCATGTCGACCGGCACGGTGCTGCGCGTCCGCGCCGGCATGAAGCCGATCGCGACGATCCCGCACGCCCTGCCGACGGTCGACGTCGCCACGGGCGAGGCCGCAGCGGCCCATCACCAGCGGTCGGATGTCTGCGCGGTCCCCGCGGCCGGCGTCGTCGCCGAGGCGATGGTCGCGCTGACGCTCGCGAACGCCGTGCTCGAGAAGTTCGGCGGCGACTCCGTCGGCGAGACCCGCCGCAACCTCGAGTCGTACCTGGCGGCGATCCCCGACGCGCTCCGCACCGAGGTCGTCTCGGCGGATGCCGCAGCCACCAGTCGTGTCTGACGACGTCGCGCCGAAGCTCGAACTGCCGCTCGTGCTCATCGGCCCCATGGGAGCCGGGAAGTCGCGTGTGGGCGCCCGCCTCGCGGCATCCGCCGGCGTGCCCTTCGTCGACACGGACGCGCGCATCGAGGAGCGCCACGGACCGATCGAGGAGATCTTCGAGCGCGACGGCGAGATCGCGTTCCGGCGCATCGAACGCGAGGTCGTCGCCGAGGCGCTCGCGGAGCGTGCGGTCGTCTCGCTCGGCGGCGGTGCGGTGCTCGACCTCGACACGCGCGCCGACCTCGGCGATGTGGCCGTCGTGTGGCTGACGGTCTCGGCCGAGGCGGTCGCGCCGCGTCTGGTCGGCGGCAACCGCCCCCTGCTCGCCAGCGGCGGACTCGAGCGGTGGAAGGCGATCCAGGCCGAGCGCGAGCCCGTCTACGCAGCGCTGGCCGACCTCGAGATCGACACGTCCCGACGCTCGGTCGGCCGTATCGTCGAACAGATCACCGAGCGTTTCGGAGGAACACGATGACCGCAGCCGAATCCAGCACGAGCATCCGCGTCGGGGGAGCCGACGGCTACGACGTCGTGATCGGCAACGGCGTGCTCGCCGGGCTCGGCGATGCACTCGGCCCGGCGGTCAGGAAGGTGCTCGTTGTGCACCCTTCGACGCTCGGCGCCCGCGCTGCGGCGCTCCGGGAGTCGCTCGCCGACCGGTTCGAGGTGCTCCTCGCCGAGATCCCCGACGCCGAGGCGGGCAAGCGCATCGAGGTCGCGGCGTTCTGCTGGCAGGTGCTCGGCCAGGCCGACTTCACCCGCACCGACGCGGTCGTGGGCCTCGGCGGGGGAGCCGTGACCGACCTCGCGGGGTTCGTCGCGGCGACCTGGCTTCGCGGAGTGCGGGTCGTGCAGGTGCCGACGACCGTGCTCGGCATGGTCGACGCCGCCGTCGGCGGCAAGACGGGCATCAACACGAACGAGGGCAAGAACCTCGTCGGGGCGTTCCATCCGCCCGCCGCGGTGCTCTGCGACCTCGACCTGCTCGACACGCTGCCCCGCAACGAGATCCTCGCGGGCTTCGCCGAGATCGTGAAGGCCGGCTTCATCCGGTACCCCGAGATCCTCGACACGATCGAGGCCGACCCCGTGGCCGCGACCGACCCCACGACGCCGCAATTCCGCCGAGTCGTCGAGCTCGCGATCCAGATGAAGGCCGACGTCGTCTCGGAGGACCTGACCGAGCAGGGCCTCCGCGAGATCCTGAACTACGGCCACACGCTCGGCCACGCGGTCGAGCACGCCGAGCGCTACCAGTGGCGGCACGGTGCCGCGATCTCGGTGGGCATGGCGTTCGCGGCCGAGCTCGGGCGCCTGTCGGGCCGGCTCTCCGACGAGGTCGCCGACCGGCACCGCAGCATCCTCGAGCTGCTCGGACTGCCCACCAGCTACCCGGCGGGCCGGTGGCCGACGCTGCTCGCGACCATGCAGCGCGACAAGAAGTCCCGCGGCGGCCAGCTGCGCTTCATCGTGCTCGACGACCTCGCCAAGCCCACGGTCATGCAGGCGCCCGACCAGTCGTTGCTGTTCGCGGCCTACCAGGAGATCGGCTCGTGAGCGAGCGCCGGCTGCTGCTCGTCAACGGGCCGAACCTCAACCTGCTCGGCACGCGCGAGCCCGAGATCTACGGGTCGCAGACGCTCGCCGACGTCGAGCGCATCGTGACGGATGCCGCGGCCGCGCACGGTTTCGAGGTTCGCGCCGTGCAGAGCAACCACGAGGGCGTGCTGATCGACGCGATCCACGAGGCGCGGCTCGACTGCGCAGGCATCGTGATCAACCCGGGTGGGCTCACGCACACCTCCGTCGTGCTGCGCGACGCGCTCTCGGGGGTGGCGTTGCCGGTCGCCGAGGTGCACATCTCGGACGTGTCGAAGCGCGAGGCGTTCCGTCATCACTCCTATGTGGCGGATGTCGCGGTCGTGCACGTGGTCGGCGAGGGCGTTCCGGGGTACGAGACGGCGGTCGTCCGGCTCGTCGACGTCATCACCGGACAGGCCGACGGCTGACCGCGTGCGCCCGGCCGCGATCTTCCGGCGCATTGGCGCCCTCGGAGCCGACCGACTAAACTCGATCGACTGAAACTTTCTCAGGCCGATTCCGGCCGAGCTTCTTCGCAACTGAATGGATCGTATTTCGCATGGCAAGCACCGCTGACATCAAGAACGGCGTCGTCCTCTCGATCGACGGGCAGCTCTGGAGCGTCATCGAGTTCCAGCACGTCAAGCCGGGCAAGGGCGGTGCCTTCGTGCGCACCAAGCTGAAGAACGTCGTGTCGGGCAAGGTCGTCGACCGCACCTACAACGCCGGGGCGAAGATCGAGGTCGAGAACGTCGACCGCCGCGACTTCACGTACCTCTACGCCGACGGCGACGGGTTCGTGTTCATGGACACGAGCGACTACGACCAGATCACCGTGCCCGGCACGGTCGTCGGCGACGCCAAGAACTTCATGCTCGAGAACCAGGCCGTGACCATCGCCCTGAACAACGGCAACCCGCTCTACGTCGAACTCCCGGCTTCCGTGGTGCTCGAGATCACCTACACCGAGCCGGGCCTGCAGGGCGACCGCTCGACCGGCGGCACCAAGCCCGCGACCGTCGAGACCGGGTACGAGATCCAGGTTCCGCTCTTCCTCGAGACCGGTACCAAGGTCAAGGTCGACACGCGCGACGGCTCCTACCTCGGGCGAGTGAACGACTAGTGAGCGCACGAACGAAGGCGCGCAAGCGCGCCCTCGACCTGCTGTACTCCGCCGACATGCGGCAGGTGCCGGTCGAGCAGATGCTGGCGACCGAGGCCGAGCGCGCCGCAGGCGAGCCCGAGCGACAGGCTTCCTGGCTGTACGCGCGTGAGATCGTCGACGGCGTCGTCGACCACCGCGAGGAGATCGACGAGCTCATCACGACGCACTCGCGCGGCTGGACCCTCGAACGCATGCCGGCGGTCGACCGCGCACTGCTCCGGATCGGCGCCTGGGAGATCCTCTACAACGACGAGGTGCCGGATCCCGTGGCGATCTCGGAGGCCGTCGAGGCTGCCACCGTGCTCTCGACCGACGACTCGGCAGGGTTCGTCAACGGCCTGCTGGCTGCGATCTCGCACTCCAAAGGCTGACGCCCGACTCCGCCAACCCGACGGCCCGCGCGACCACCTCGCGCGGGCCGTCGTGCTGTGCGAAGGAGCGCGCCAGCCGTTCGGCGGCGTCGCGATACCCGGGATCGGTGCTGATGCTCCGCCACGCGTCGAGCACGGCGCGGGCCCGCGGCCGGCCGGTGCCGAGCGAGATGCCCGCGCCCGAGGCGCGCACCCGTGCCGCGATCTCGGGCTTGTCGAGGTCGCCGCCGGCGACGATGAGCGGGATGCCGCGCGCGAGCGTCGCGAGCACTCCGCCCCACCCGCCGTTCGTGATGACGGCCGACGCCCGGTCGAGCAGCGGCCCGAACGGGATGCGGCCCGCGATGCGGGCGTTCGGAGGCGCCGGGAACGGGAACCGGTCGACGGCGGAACGCCCGGTGACGGCGACGATCTGCACGTCCTGGCGGCCGAGTGCGGCGAACGCGGGCTCGACGAGGTCGTGCGGGTCGGTGTTCTGCGTGCCCTGGGTGACGAGTACGAGCGGCCGCGGGTCGACGAGCGCCTCGGCCCACCAGGGCGGCATCGCGGCGTCGGGCGAACCCTGCATCGCGAGCGCTCCGACGTAGTGCACGGATGACGGCAGGTCGGATCGCGGCCAGTCGAGCTCGGGGATTCCGGACGCGCAGGTGAGTGCGGGGGAGTAGGTCGACTGGTCGAATCCGAGCCCGTCATCGAGGAGCCCGGCGAGCGCGCGCTGCCGCCGGTAGGCCGCCGTCAGCGGGGCGACGAGCAGGCCGCTCGCGCGTCGGAGCCCTGCATCGCGGGTGCGGCCGAGCCAGGTGCGGCCGGGGCGCACGCCCAGCCCGACCGGCGGCAGGTCGCGACTCGCGAGCGTGAGGGGGGTGACCGCGATCGTGCCCCACGGGGTGCCCGTGCGCTCGGCTGCGAAGCGCGCGCCGAGGCTCAACTCATCGCCGAGGATCACGTCCCACGGTCGCTCGGCCCACGCGTCGGCGAGGTCCTCGGCCTGCGGTGCCGCCGTGCCGATGAAGAGGTCGCGCACGTTCACGAGCATCTGCGCCGGGCCCTTCCGACCCAGCAGGTTCGGGAACGTCGCGGCCTGGTCGTGCTCGTCGAAGTCCGGCGCCGACCGCCAGACGACCACCTCGGCTCCCGTGCCTGCGAAGACGCGCGCCTGCGCCGAGCCCGTGTAGACGCGAACCCGGTGCCCCGCCTCCGTGAAGGCGGCGGCGACCGCCGAGATCGGCACGGCGTGGCCGTGGAACGGCATCGCCTCGAGCATGACGTCGACCATGCGGCATCCCCACTTCAGGTCCGTTGCGAACGTGCTTGCGTCGACCGTATCCGCCCCTGATCAGGAGCGCATCCGTCCTGACCCGAGGCTCTGCTCATATGAGCAGCTCGGTGCTCGCACCGAGAACGCGGTCAGGGCATCGGCTGAGGGGGATTCAGCGCTCCTCCTGACGAGGCGGGAGTCGACCTCCGATGTGATGATCACCGTCGCCGAATCCGGCGCGAACGTCCACATCAGATCTCGAAGGGATCCTCCATGTCCACCACCGCCATCGGAAGCGGCCGCACCTCCACGGCGGCCGGTCTCGATTCGATCCTCGACCAGGCGAACCGCGCACAGGTCGTGCTCCAGCGCTTCTTCGCCCAGGCCGGGCTCCCCACGCTCCGCGTCGCCCTCGGTCTCGTCTTCCTCGTCTTCGGAGCGCTCAAGTTCCTGCCCGGCGTGAGCCCGGTCGAAGAGCTCGTCGTGGCCACCTGGGGGGCGCTGAGCTTCGGTCTCGTCGGTCCGCAGCTCGCCATGATCCTCACCGCCTCGATGGAGGTGATCATCGGGCTCACGCTCGTGACCGGCGTGTTCGTGCGTGTCGGCCTGCTGGTGCTCGCCGCGACCTTCGTCGGGATCTTCTCCCCGCTCGTGTTCTTCGCGGGCGAGCTGTTCACGACGACCGGCCCGACCCTCACCGCGCAATACGTCCTGAAGGACGTCGTGCTGGTCGGTGCCGCCATGGTCGTGGCCGCCAAGGCGCTCCAGCGACCGATCGGGCGCCGTTGACCGGCATCCGCCCACCTCGGATCGGCCCTCGCCTCGCGGGGGCCGATCCCGTGCGCTGAACGGGTGCCGGACCGGCCGTCGACGTCGCGCTCAGGGGCGCGGATCGGAGGCGTCGTAGCCGCGGAAGCCCGGCTGCAACCGGACCAGGACCGCGACGAGCGCGACGATGAGCAGTCCGCCTGCGAGCGGCGGGAACCAGAGGGCGAGCGAGGTCGCGAGCACGCCGACCCAGAGGTCGCCGAGGCGGGGGCCGCCCGCGACCACCACGACGAACACGCCCTGCATGCGGCCGAGCATCTCGTCGGGCACGGCGGTCATGAGCATCGTGCTGCGGAAGATCGCACTCACCTCGTCGGATGCGCCGGCGCCGGCCAGCAGCACCGCGGCCGCGACGAGCGCGACCGCGTTCACGTCCTCGAAGGCCGGCCCGGCGCCGCCCTGGAGGAGTGCGACGGCCACGACCGCCCCGAATCCGGCGATGCACGCGCCGTAGACCATCACCGACCGGCCGATCGCCACGCCGTACCGGTGCACGTGCGCGACCGGGCCGCTCAGGAGGCTCGTCATGAACGTGCCCACCGCGAACGCGGCCGTCAGGATGCCGACGGTCACCGGGCCGCCGCCGATCGCGACCGCGCCGACCGCGGGGAGCAGCGCGTACGGTCGCCCGAACGTCATCGCGATGAGGTCGATCACGAACCCGGCGCGGATGTTCGGAGCCTGCTTCAGGAATGCGAGTCCATCGACGAGGGTGCGGAGCGACGCGCGTCGCGGTTCGCCCTCGGGGGCGATGCGCGGCAGCATGAAGATGCCGAGGAACCCGAACGCGAACAGCACCAGGTCGATGCCGAAGGTGATCGGGAATCCGACCGTCGCGACGAGCACGCCGCCCAGTGCGGGTCCGACCGTGAGTTGGACGCCCGCGCCGATCCCCGAGAGCGCGGCGGCGCGGGACACCAGCCCGGGCGGCAGGATCCGCGGCGTCACGGCCATGTGGGCGGCCCCCGACACGGTGCCGGCGACCGTGATGACGGTCGTGAACGCGTAGAACGGCCAGACCTCGACCCGCCCGCCGGACGCCCGCACCGCGACATCCGCCGCCGAGAGCGCGAGGAGGCCCGCGGTCGCGACCCAGGTCACGGTGGCGCTCGTGATGAGCACGCGTCGGCGGTCGAAGACGTCGGCGAGCACCCCGCCCCAGAGTCCGGCGATGATCATCGGCACGAGGGCGATGCCGCCGACGAGTCCCACCGCGAGCGTCGACCGCGTGATCTCGTACACCTGCAGGCCGACCGCGAGCACCGTCAGCTGTGCACCGATGCCCGAGATGATGCCGCCGATCCACAGGCGTGCGAAGGCGGGTGAGGCCTTCAGCGGCGCGAGGTCGACGAACCTGCGACGTGGACCGGCCGTCGGGTCGATCGAGTGGTCCGCATCGGCGGGGGCGGGCGGAGCGGAATCGTGCACCGGACGATGGTACGCGCCGGAGGCGCCCACCTCGTGTCGAGCCTGATCAGCGGCTGATAGGCTGGGGGAGTTGGCAACCTTTAAGGCCGTCCCGTGAGGCGGAGAAGGGAGTCGGTCTGATGGCGCGCACAGTGCTCAATCACGCTGACATATCGCGGGCGTTGACCCGCATCGCTCATGAGATCCTCGAGTCCAATCGCGGCGCCGAAGAGCTCGTGATCCTCGGCATTCCGACGCGCGGCACCGTTCTGGCCAAGCGCATCGCCGAGACCATCCAGCGCATCGAGCCCACCGCTCCGGTGCAGCTCGCCGGGTCGCTCGACGTGACCATGTACCGCGACGACCTCTCGCGCCGCGGCGTCCGCATGCCCGCTCCCACCGAGCTGCCGCCCGGCGGCATCGACGGCAGGACGGTCGTGCTCGTCGACGACGTGCTCTACTCGGGCCGCACCATCCGCTCCGCGTTCGACGCGCTCAGCGATCTCGGACGCGCCCGGGCCGTGCGATTGGCCGTGCTGGTCGACCGCGGGCACCGCGAGTTCCCGATCCGGGCCGACTTCGTCGGCAAGAACCTGCCGAGCGCGGCCAGCGAGCGCATCAACGTGCGCCTCGCCGAGGTCGACGGCGGCGAGGACCACGTCACGATCGAGGGAGGCGACGAATGAGGCACCTGCTCAGCACCCGCGAACTCGCCCGCGACGACGCCATCGCGCTGCTCGACATCGCCGAGGACATGGCGGCCGTGCAGCACCGCGAGGTGAAGAAGCTGCCGACCCTGCGCGGCAAGACCGTCGTGAACCTCTTCTTCGAGGACTCGACGCGCACGCGCATCTCGTTCGAGGCCGCCGCGAAGCGCCTCTCGGCCGACGTCATCAACTTCAGCGCCAAGGGCTCGAGCGTGTCGAAGGGCGAGAGCCTCAAGGACACCGCCCAGACCCTGCAGGCCATGGGCGCCGACGGCGTCGTGATCCGCCACCACGCCTCGGGTGCGCCGTACACGCTCGCCACGAGCGGCTGGATCGACGCCGGCGTCGTGAACGCTGGCGACGGCACGCACGAGCACCCGACGCAGGCGCTGCTCGACGCCTTCACCATGCGCAGCCGCCTGCACGGCGCCGCCAGTCGCGGCAGGGGCCTCGACGGCGTGCGCGTCGTGATCGTGGGCGACATCCTGCACTCCCGCGTCGCACGCTCCAACGTCTGGCTTCTCGCGACGCTCGGCGCCGAGGTGACCCTCGTCGCGCCGCCCACCCTCGTGCCCGTCGACATGGCCGGCTGGCCGGCATCCGTCGCCTTCGACCTCGACGAGGCGCTGGCGACGAAGCCCGACGTGGTGATGATGCTCCGCATCCAGGCGGAGCGCATGCACGGCTCGTTCTTCCCGAACAGCCGCGAATACGCCCGGACCTGGGGTCTCGACGATGCCAGGTTCTCCCAGTTGCCCACGACTACGATGGTCATGCATCCCGGACCGATGAACCGAGGGCTGGAGATCTCCGCCCTCGCGGCGGACTCAGCGCAGTCCACGGTCAGGGAACAGGTCGCGAACGGAGTATCAGTGAGAATGGCCGCCCTCTACCTGCTGCTGTCGGGCGAGCGGGGTGACGTCCGATGACCGAGTCGTTCCTCATCACGGGCGCGACCCTCCCCACGGGCGAGCGCGCCGACATCCGCCTCGAGGGCGGCATCATCGCCGAGGTCGGTCGCATCGCGGATGCCGCGGGCGCGACGGTCGTCGACGCCGACGGCCTCATCGCACTCCCCGGTCTCGTCGACCTGCACACGCACCTCCGCGAGCCGGGCTACGAGCAGAGCGAGACCGTGCTCACCGGCACGCAGGCGGCAGCGGCCGGAGGCTTCACCGCGGTCTTCGCGATGGCCAACACCTCGCCCGTCGCCGACACGGCAGGCGTCGTCGAGCAGGAGCTCAGCCTCGGCCGCGCCGCGGGCTACGCCACGGTGCAGCCGATCGGCGCCGTCACGGTCGGGCTCAAGGGCGAGCAGCTCGCCGAGCTCGGTGCGATGGCCCGCTCCCGGGCGAACGTGCGCGTGTTCAGCGACGACGGCTTCTGCGTGTTCGACCCGCTGCTCATGCGCCGTGCCCTCGAGTACGTGAAGGCCTTCGACGGCGTCGTCGCGCAGCACGCGCAGGAGCCGCGCCTCACGCAGGGCGCCCAGATGAACGAGGGTGCGCTCTCGGGCGAACTCGGACTCGCCGGGTGGCCCGCGGTCGCCGAGGAGTCGATCATCGCGCGCGACGTGCTGCTGGCCGAGCACGTCGGCAGTCGGCTGCACGTGTGCCACGTGTCGACGGCCGGGTCGGTCGAGGTCATCCGCTGGGCGAAGGCCCGCGGCATCGACGTGACGGCCGAGGTCACGCCGCACCACCTGCTGCTCACCGAAGACCTGGTCTCGAGCTACGACCCCCGGTACAAGGTGAACCCGCCGCTGCGTCGTGCCGAAGACGTCGAGGCGCTGCGCGCAGCCCTCGCCGACGGCACGATCGACATCGTCGCCACCGACCACGCCCCGCACCCCATCGAGGCCAAGCAGAGCGAATGGGATGCCGCGGCGAACGGCATGGTCGGGCTCGAGTCCGCCCTGTCGGTCGTGCACGCCTCGGTCGTCGAGAACGGGCTGCTCGACTGGTCCGACGTCGCACGCGTGCTCTCGCAGGCGCCTGCGCGAATCGGCCGCCTGCGCGGCCAGGGCGAGGCCGTCGAGGCCGGCGCGGCGCCCGAGCTGACGCTGTACGACCCGTCCGCGGCATCCGAGTTCGCGCTCGACCGGCTGGCCGGGCGCAGCATCAACTCGCCGTACCTCGGCCGTACGCTGCCCGGCCGCGTCGTCGCGACGTTCCACGCGGGCTACGCCACGCTGCTCGACGGCGTCGTGCAGCCGGCCGACGAGGTCGCGCGTCGCGCCGCCGCCGTCGGAGGTGCCCGTGGATAAGTGGATCGGCGCCCTCGTCGCGCTCGTCGTGGTGGGCGGCCTGCTCTGGCTCGCCTACCGGGCGTGGCGCAAGCGCGAGCGGCGCGATGCGACGCTCTCGGCGTATCCGCTGCCGCGGCTCGAAGGCGAACCGATCCTCGAGGTCGAGGTGCTCTACGTCGCGACCACCCCGATCGGCTCGCCGCTCGAACGGCTCGCCGTGCAGGGACTCGCATTTCGCGGCGCCGGGCGCATCGAGGTCCTCCCCGAGGGCGTCGTGCTCCGCATCGCGGGGGAGCAGCCCTCCTTCGTGCCCGCAGCCCGTCTCGTCTCCGCGGGCGAGGCGACGTACGCGATCGACCGGGGCGTCGAGCCAGGGGGCCTCGTCGCGCTCAGCTGGATCGTCGACCTCCACGACGGCGAGCCCGACCAGGTCGCGCCCTACGTCGACAGCTACCTCCGAGCCCGGCACCCGGGCGACTCGGCGCGCATCATCGCCGCCGTCAACGACATCGCTGCAGCACGCACCGTGACGCAGCCCCACCATGAGAGCGAGGCCTCGGATGACTGAGACCACCACACGCCTGCACGAGCCCGCGGTGCTCGTGCTCGAGGACGGCACCCGCTACGAGGGCCGTGCCTACGGCGCCCGCGGACGCACCCTCGGCGAAGCGGTCTTCGCGACCGGCATGACCGGCTACCAGGAGACCCTGACCGACCCGTCGTACGCGGGCCAGATCGTCATGATGACCGCGCCGCACATCGGCAACACGGGCATGAACGACGAGGACATGGAATCCGCCCGCATCTGGGTCGCCGGCTTCATCGTGCGCGACCCCTCCCGCGTGGTCTCGAACTTCCGCTCGCAGCGGAGCCTCGACGACGACCTCGCCTCGGCGGGCGTCGTCGGCATCAGCGGCATCGACACGCGTGCGCTGACCCGTCACCTGCGTTCGGCCGGCGCGATGCGCTCAGGCGTGTTCTCGGGCGACGCGTTCTCGCTCACGCACGGCGAGCAGCTCGAACTCGTTCAGGGCGCGGCCGAGATGAGCGGCCAGAACCTCTCGGGCTCCGTCTCGACGAGCGAGCCGTACCGGCTGCCGGCCACGGGCGAGCGCGTCGGAACGGTCGCGGTCCTCGACCTCGGCGTCAAGACGTCGACGCTGAACTTCCTCGCCGAGCGCGGATTCGACGTGCACGTGCTGCCGCAGTCGGTCACCGCCGAGGAGGTGCTCGCCACGTCGCCCGACGCCCTGTTCTTCTCGAACGGACCCGGCGACCCCGCGGCATCCGACCGCCATGTCGAGATCCTCCGCAGCGCGCTCCGTGCGGGCGTGCCCTACTTCGGCATCTGCTTCGGCAACCAGCTGCTCGGGCGCGCGCTCGGCTACGGCACCTACAAGCTGCCCTTCGGCCACCGTGGCATCAACCAGCCCGTGATCGACCGGGCCACCGGCCGTGTCGAGATCACCGCGCACAACCACGGCTTCGCCGTCGACGCCCCCATCGACCGCGTCAGCGAGTCGAGCCAGGGCTTCGGCCGAGTCGAGGTCAGCCACGTCGACCTCAACGACAACGTTGTCGAGGGCCTCAACTGCCTCGACATCCCCGCCTTCTCGGTGCAGTACCACCCCGAGTCCGCGGCCGGCCCGCGCGACGCCAACTACCTCTTCGACCGGTTCCGCGACATGGTCATCGCGAGCAAGGAGAACCAGGCCTGATGCCCAAGCGCGACGACATCAACAGCGTCCTCGTCATCGGATCCGGTCCGATCGTCATCGGACAGGCGGCCGAGTTCGACTACTCGGGCACCCAGGCGTGCCGGGTGCTCCGCTCCGAGGGGGTCCGCGTCATCCTCGTGAACCCGAATCCGGCCACGATCATGACCGACCCCGACTTCGCCGACGCGACGTACATCGAGCCGATCACGCCCGAGATCATCGAGTCGATCATCATCAAGGAGCGCCCCGACGCGGTGCTCCCGACCCTCGGCGGCCAGACCGCCCTCAACGCGGCCATCGCCCTCGAAGAGGCCGGCATCCTCGCCAAGCACGGCGTCGAGCTCATCGGCGCGAAGGTCGACGCCATCCGCAAGGGCGAGGACCGCCAGCTCTTCAAGGACCTCGTGATCGAGGCCGGCGCCGGCGTCGCCCGCTCGCACGTGGCGAAGACCCTCGACGAGGCGAAGACGTTCGCCGAGGACCTCGGCTACCCGCTCGTCGTACGCCCGTCGTTCACCATGGGCGGCCTCGGCTCCGGCTTCGCGTACACCGAGGAAGACCTCGTGCGCATCGTCACGCAGGGCCTGCACGACTCGCCGACGACCGAGGTGCTCCTCGAGGAGTCCATCCTCGGCTGGAAGGAGTACGAGCTCGAGCTCATGCGCGACACGGCCGACAACACGGTCGTCGTCTGCTCGATCGAGAACGTCGACCCCGTCGGCGTGCACACGGGCGACTCCATCACCGTCGCGCCCGCGCTGACGCTCACCGACCGCGAGTACCAGAACCTCCGCGACATCGGCATCGACATCATCCGTCGGGTCGGCGTCGACACGGGCGGCTGCAACATCCAGTTCGCGATCGACCCCACCGACGGCCGCATCATCGTCATCGAGATGAACCCGCGCGTCTCCCGCTCGTCGGCGCTCGCCTCGAAGGCCACCGGCTTCCCGATCGCGAAGATCGCCGCGAAGCTCGCCATCGGGTACCGGCTCGACGAGATCCCGAACGACATCACGAAGGTGACCCCCGCGAGTTTCGAGCCGACGCTCGACTACGTCGTCGTCAAGGTGCCCCGGTTCGCGTTCGAGAAGTTCCCGGCCGCCGACCCGACCCTCACCACCACCATGAAGTCGGTCGGCGAGGCCATGGCCATCGGCCGCAACTACGCGACCGCGCTGCAGAAGGCGCTCCGCTCGCTCGAGAAGCGCGGATCCTCGTTCCACTGGGGCGATGAGACGCGCACCGCCGAAGAGCTCCTCGAGATCGCGAAGGTGCCGACCGACGGCCGGATCGTCGTCGTGCAGCAGGCGCTCCGCAAGGGCGCGACCATCGAGCAGGCCTTCGAGGCGACGAAGATCGACCCGTGGTTCCTCGACCAGATCGTGCTGATCAACGAGGTCGCCGCCGAGGTCGCCGCCGCCGAGAACCTCGACACCGACCTGCTGCTGCTCGCGAAGGACCACGGGTTCTCCGACGCGCAGATCGGCCAGCTCCGCGGCTTCGGCGAGGCCGACGCGCGCGAGGTGCGGCACATCCTCGGCATCCGCCCGGTCTTCAAGACCGTCGACACGTGTGCGGGGGAGTTCCCCGCCCTCACGCCCTACCACTACTCGAGCTACGACTTCGAGACCGAGGTCGAGCCGTCCGACCGCCGCAAGGTCGTCATCCTCGGCTCGGGCCCGAACCGCATCGGCCAGGGCGTCGAGTTCGACTACTCGTGCGTGCACGCCTCGTTCGCGCTGTCGGATGCCGGCTTCGAGACCGTCATGATCAACTGCAACCCCGAGACGGTCTCGACCGACTACGACACGAGCGACCGGCTCTACTTCGAGCCGCTGACGCTCGAGGACGTGCTCGAGGTCATCCACGCCGAGTCGCAGTCCGGCGAGCTCGTGGGCGTCGTCGTGCAGCTCGGCGGCCAGACCGCCCTCGGCCTCGCGAAGGGCCTCGAGGCGGCCGGCGTGCCGATCCTCGGCACGACCCCCGACGCGATCGACCTCGCCGAGGAGCGCGGCCTGTTCGCCGGCATCCTCGAGTCGGCAGGGCTGCTCGCGCCTCGCAACGGCACGGCGACCGAGCTCGCCGGCGCCGTGCAGGTCGCCGAGGAGATCGGCTACCCGGTGCTCGTGCGCCCGAGCTACGTGCTCGGCGGCCGCGGCATGGAGATCGTCTACGACACCCCGTCGCTCGCCGACTACTTCGCGCGCATCGAGGGCCAGGGGATCGTCGGTCCCACGCACCCGCTGCTCGTGGACCGCTTCCTCGACGACGCGATCGAGATCGACGTCGACGCGCTCTACGACGGGACCGACCTCTACATCGGCGGCGTCATGGAGCACATCGAGGAAGCCGGCATCCACTCCGGCGACTCGAGCTGCACGCTCCCGCCCGTCACGCTCGGCCGTGCCGAGATCGACCGCGTGCGCGAGGCGACCCGCTCGATCGCCGAGGGCATCGGGGTGAAGGGCCTGCTCAACGTGCAGTTCGCGATCGGCGCAGGCGTGCTCTACGTGCTGGAGGCGAACCCGCGCGCGAGCCGCACGGTGCCGTTCGTGTCGAAGGCGCTCGGCATCCCGCTCGCCAAGGCCGCGTCGCGCATCATGGTGGGCGCAACGGTCGCCGAGCTCGTCGCCGAGGGCATGCTCCCCGCGGTCGACGGCTCGCGCGTGCCGCTCGACGCGCCGGTCGCGGTCAAGGAGGCCGTGCTGCCGTTCCACCGGTTCCGCACCAAGGAGGGCCTCATCGTCGACTCGGTGCTCGGCCCCGAGATGCGCTCGACCGGTGAGGTCATGGGCATCGACCGCGACTTCCCGCGGGCCTTCGCCAAGAGCCAGCTCGCCGCGTACGGCGGCATGCCGACGGGCGGCACGGTGTTCGTCTCGGTCTCCGACCGCGACAAGCGTGCGATCGTCCTGCCGATCCTGCGCCTCCAGCAGCTCGGCTTCGAGATCGCCGCGACCGAAGGCACGGCCGAGGTGCTGCGCCGCAACGGCATCGCCGCGCGCGAGGTGCTGAAGTACAGCGACAAGTCCGACGACGACGCGATCTCGGTGGTCGAGCTGATCCACCGGGGCGAGGTCGACGTGGTCGTCAACACGCCGAGCGGTCGCTCGGCGCGCGCCGACGGCTACGAGATCCGCGCGGCGGCCGTCTCGGCCGACGTGCCGCTGTTCACGACGATCGCGGAGCTCTCGGCCGCCGTTGCGTCGATCGACGAGGGCGGTCAAGCCTTCGAGGTGACGAGCCTGCAGGAGTACGCGACGCGACGCGAGGCGACGGCATGAGCGAACCGATCCCGTTCGGAGAGCGCCTCGCGGCGGTCTTCGCGGCGTACGGGCGGCTCTGCGTGGGGCTCGACCCGCATGCGGCGCTGCTCGACCGGTGGGGCCAGCCCGACTCGGCCGAGGGCCTGCGCGAGTTCGGCCTGCGCGTCATCGAGGCGGCCGCCGATCGCGTCGGCATCCTGAAGCCGCAGATCGCGTTCTTCGAGCGCCACGGCGCCGCGGGCTACGCGGTGCTCGAGCGGCTGCTCGGCGAGGCGCGTGAGGCGGGCCTGCTCGTCATCGCCGACGTGAAGCGCGGCGACATCGGCAGCACGGTCGATGCCTACGGCGAGGCGTGGCTGCGCCCGGGCTCGAGCCTCGAGGCCGACGCGATGACGATCAGCGCCTACCAGGGGCTCGGCTCGATCGAGCAGGTCATGATCGCCGCCGATGCTGCGGGCAAGGGACTGTTCGTGCTCGCCGCGACCTCGAACCCCGAGGCCGCTGCGATCCAGCGCGCCGTGCTCCAGCAGTCGACGCGCGCGGGGCACACCGTCGCCGGCGCGATCACGCAGGGCGTCATCGGCTGGAACGCCGGGCGAGCGGATGCCTCGGCGAACGCATTCGGATCGGTCGGCGTCGTGTTCGGCGCGACGACCGACCTGTCCGCCGCCGGTATCCCCACCGACGTCGAGCCGCCCCGGCCCGGCCTGCCCGTGCTGGCGCCCGGATTCGGGCACCAGGGTGCCGAGCCCGGTGACCTGCGCCTGCGCTTCGGCGGCTATGCCGGCGGCGTCATCGCGAACGAGTCGCGCTCGCTGCTCTCCGCCGGGCCCGACGGCCTGGCCGATGCGATCGCCCGTCGTGCGGACGAGTACGGAGCCGCCGGTGCCTGAGACGAACACCAGGTCGACGCCTCCAGAGGTCGATCGCGTCGCGGCGTCCCGTGCCGCGGTGGCGGCGCGCCGCGCCCGCGCGAGCGTGAAGGCCGAGATCGCCTCCGGCTCGCGCAGCCCGCTCGACGTGCTGCGGGTCGCGTTCGCCGAGCCCGAGTCCGCCGAGGGGCGGCTTCGCGTCACCGAGTACCTGACCTCGATCCCGGCGATCGGCGTGACGAAGTGCGCCAGGATCCTCGAGGAGCTCGAGATCTCGACGGCGAAGCGGTTGGGCGGCCTCGGTCGCCTCCAGCGGCGCCGACTCCGCGAGTTCGTCGCCGGCTGGGTCGCCTCGCACGGCGGCACGGGCGATCGCCTCGTGGTGCTCGCCGGCCCGACGGCCGTCGGCAAGGGAACGGTCGCGTCGTACATCCGCCGTCACCACCCCGACGTCAGGCTCTCGGTCTCGGCGACGACGCGCGCACCGCGTCCCGGCGAGGTCGAGGGCGAGAGCTACTTCTTCGTCGACGACGCCGAGTTCGACCGCATGGTCGAGGCCGGCGAGCTGCTCGAATGGGCCACGGTGCACAACGCGTACCGCTACGGCACGCCGCGCGGCCCGGTCGAGCAGGCCATCGCCGCCGGCGACAGCGTGCTGCTCGAGATCGACATCCAGGGCGCGCGCTCGGTGCGACGGGCCATGCCCGAGGCGACGCTCGTGTTCCTGCTCCCGCCCTCGTGGGACGAGCTCGTGCGCCGACTCGTGGGCCGCGGCACCGAGTCCCCGGCCGAGCAGCAGCGGCGTCTCGAGACCGCGAAGGTCGAGCTCGCGGCCGTCGACGAGTTCGATCACCAGGTCGTCAACCACGACGTGCCCGAGGCCGCGCAAAAGGTCGTAGACTTGATGAGGCCCCGTTCAGGGCGGCGTTGAGCTGCCCGGGTCACGGTTTTCCGGCGCACGCGAGGTGCGCATGTTCGTTTCGTAAGGAGTATCTCCATGGCTGAGAAGCTGTCCGGCATCATCGACCCGCCCATCGACGACCTGCTGTCGAAGGTCGACTCGAAGTACCAGCTCGTGATCTTCGCGTCCAAGCGCGCCCGTCAGATCAACGACTACTACGCCGACCTGCACGAGGGCAGCCTGTTCGACAACGTCGGCCCGCTGGTCGACTCGTCGATCGACGACAAGCCCCTCTCGGTGGCGATGCACGAGATCAACGAAGACAAGCTGGTGCTCCGCCCGATCGGCGAGTAAGCACGGCACGGATGTCGCGGCTCAACATCGTCGTCGGCATCACCGGCGGCATCGCGGCGTACAAGGCCGTCGGGGTCGTGCGGGCACTCGTGCTCGCCGGCCATGACGTGCACGTGGTGCCGACCGAGGGTGCGCTCCGCTTCGTGGGGCGGCCCACGCTCGAGGCGATCTCACGCAACCCGGTGCACACCGACCTCTACGAGGGGGTGGCCGAGGTGCGCCACGTGGCGATCGGCCAGGCCGCCGACCTCATCGTGATCGCGCCGGCCACGGCGAACTCGATCGCGAAGCTCGCGGCCGGCCTCGCCGACGACCTGCTCGGCAACACGGTGCTCGCGAGCGAGGCGCCGATCGTGATCGCACCGGCGATGCACACCGAGATGTGGTTGAACCAGGCCACCGCGGCCAACGTCGCGACGCTCCGCGAGCGCGGGGTCACGATCGTCGGCCCGGCGGTCGGCCAGCTCACGGGAGCCGACAGCGGCCCGGGTCGCATGGAGGAGCCCGACGTCATCGTCGCGGCCGCCCTGGCCCGTGCCGCGGCCGCCGCCGGGCTGCCGCGCGACGACCTGTCGGGCCGTCGCGTCGTGGTGACCGCCGGCGGCACGCGCGAGCCGCTCGACCCGGTGCGGTTCCTCGGCAACCGCTCGAGCGGCAAGCAGGGCGTCGCGATCGCCGAGGCGGCGCGGGCCAGGGGCGCGCAGGTCACCCTGATCGCCGCGAACCTCGAGGTCGCCGCTCCCGGCGGGTGCGACATCCGCTCCGTATCGACCGCTCGCGAGCTGCAGGCAGCGGTGACCGAGGCCGCGGCCGGTGCCGACCTGGTGGTCATGGCGGCGGCCGTCGCCGACTACCGGCCGGCCGAGGTCAGCGAGTCGAAGATCAAGAAGCAACCGGGCGACGACGGGCTCACCCTCGAGCTCGTGCGCAATCCCGACATCCTCGCCGGGCTGGGGCATGCGCCGCACGAAGGCACCCTGCTCGTGGGCTTCGCGGCCGAGACCGAGCCCGACGACGAACGTCTCCTCGCGCTCGGCGCCGCGAAGCTCGAGGCCAAGGGCGCAGACCTGCTCGTCGTGAACCGCGTCGGATGGGCCGAGGGGTTCGCCCGCGACGACAACCGCGTCGTCATACTCGGACGCGATGGGGTGCGCGCCCGCGCCGACGGGAGCAAGATGTCGGTGGCGCACGGGATCCTCGATGTCGCGGTGCAGCACCTGCGCGAGCAGGCGGCACCCGATCCGGGCGTCGCACGCGAACAGCCGGCACCGTCCGGCTGAGCGCCCCGGCCCCGAGCCGACGCCCGAGCCGCATTCGCCCCACGACGAAAGTAGAACCGCGACCATGAGCCAGCTTCGACTGTTCACCTCCGAGTCGGTCACCGAGGGTCACCCCGACAAGATCTGCGACCAGGTCTCGGACTCGATCCTCGACGCGCTCCTGGCCGTCGACCCGCACAGCAGGGTCGCCGTCGAGACGCTCGTGACGACCGGACTCGTGCACGTCGCGGGCGAGGTCACGACGTCGGGGTACGTCGAGATCCCCGCCATCGTGCGCGAGCGGGTCACGTCGATCGGCTACAACTCGTCCGACGTGTGGTTCGACGGGCGTTCGTGCGGCGTCTCGGTGTCGATCGGCGGGCAGTCGCCCGACATCGCCCAGGGCGTCGACGATGCGTTCGAGTCGCGCGAGCACTCGAGCGAAGACCTGCTCGACAAGCAGGGCGCAGGCGACCAGGGCATCATGTTCGGCTATGCGACCCGCGAGACCCCGCAGCTCATGCCCGTTCCGATCTGGATCGCGCACCGCCTCGCCGAGCGGCTGACCGAGGTGCGCAAGGCCGGAGAGCTCGACTACCTGCGTCCCGACGGCAAGACCCAGGTCACGGTCGGCTACGACGGTCAGGTCCCGCGCACGATCGAGACGGTCGTGCTCTCCACCCAGCACTCCCCGAAGGTCTCGACCGAGCAGCTGCGCGCCGAGGTCGAAGAGCTCATCATCACGCCCGTCCTCGACACCGTCGAGCTCGCGCGCCCCGAGCTCTCGGTGCTGATCAATCCGACCGGCCGTTTCGAGATCGGCGGTCCGCAGGGCGACGCCGGCCTCACCGGGCGCAAGATCATCATCGACACGTACGGCGGCGCCAGTCGGCACGGTGGCGGCGCGTTCAGCGGTAAGGACCCCTCGAAGGTCGACCGCTCCGCGGCGTACGCTATGCGCTGGGTCGCGAAGAACGCGGTCGCGGCGGGTCTCGCCGACCGCCTCGAGGTGCAGGTCGCCTACGCGATCGGCAAGGCGGCCCCGGTGGGCCTCTACGTCGAGACCTTCGGCACGGCGCACGTTCCCGAAGAGCGCATCATCGGCGCGATCCGCGAGGTGTTCGACCTGCGCCCTGCGGCGATCATCCGCGACCTCGACCTGCTGCGCCCCATCTACGCGCAGACGGCCGCCTACGGGCACTTCGGTCGCGAACTGCCCGACTTCACGTGGGAGCGACTCGACCGCGTCGACGACCTGCGCGCCATCGCCGGGCTCTGACGTGCCGGGCGGCTCCGTCGCCAGGGTGCTGCTCGACTCTCCGCTGCCGCAGCTCGACCAGCTCTTCGACTACCGGGTGCCCGAGCGACTGCGCGAGCAGGCTCGGCCGGGCGTGCGCGTGCGCGCGCCGTTGCGCTCGGGGGGCCGCATCGCGAACGGCTGGCTCGTCGAGCTCGCCGAGACGAGCGAGTTCGAGGGCCGCTTGAGCGACCTCGACGACGTGGTGTCCGAGGTGCCGCTGCTGGTGCCCGAGGTGTGGGCGCTCGCGCGAGCGGCCGCCGATCGCGCGGCCGGCAATGCGAGCGACGTGCTGCGGCTCGCGGTTCCGTCGCGGTACGTCCGCGTCGAGCGCGCCTGGCGCGCGGCCGCACCCGATCCGGGTGACCTTCCCGTCGCTCCCGCTCCCGTGCACGGCGCAGCACCCGGCCGTGTCGAGGCGGGCATCGCCGCAGGAGAGCGGATGTCGCTGGCCGCCGATCCGCGGCCGGTGCAGCTGTCGACGGGAGCCTGGGTCGGCGCGTGGGCGCTCATGCTGGCGCAGGCCGCTGCGCACGCCCTCGCAGCCGACCGATCGAGCCTGCTGGTCGTGCCCGACTACCGCGACCAGGAGCAGCTCGAGGCGGCGCTTGCGGCGACGGTCGACGAGCGACGTGTGCTGCGCACCGACGCCAGGCAGGCCGGTGGCGCCCGCTTCCGCTCCTTCCTCGACGCGACGGGCGACGCTGCGCGCATCGTCATCGGCAACCGCTCGACGGTCTATGCGCCGGCGAGCCGGCTCGGCCTCATCGCGATGTGGGACGACGGCGACTCGCTCATGAACGAGCCGCTGTCGCCCGGCGTGCACCCGCGCGATGCCGCGCTCATCAGGCAGGAGCAGTCGGGCGCTGCGCTCCTGATGCTCTCGCACTCGCGCAGCGTCGAGGTCGCGCGACTCGTCGAGATCGGCTGGATCCACGAGGTCCCGGTCGCCAGGCAGGCGCGTCCGCGCGTGATCGCGACCGAGCACCAGCAGGCGCCCGACGCCGCTTCGGCACGCATTCCGACCGCAGCATGGCGGCAGGCGCAGGAGGCGGTGCGGTCCGGGCCGGTGCTCGTGCAGGTCGCGCGTCCGGGCAACACGCCGCTGCTCGCGTGCGACCGCTGTCGCGAGCCGGCGCGGTGCGCCGCGTGCGGTGGGTCGCTCGCGATCCCGAGGTCCGGGGGAGCGGCGCGGTGCGTGCTGTGCGGCACCGCGGCGTCGGGCTGGTCCTGTCCGACGTGCGAGGGCACCCGCCTGAGGGCGGTCACAATCGGCGCGAGTCGCACGGCCGATGAGCTGGGGCGGGCGTTCCCGAACACGAGGGTCGTGCTCTCCGACGGCGAGAGGCCGGTGCTCCGCGTCGGTGCCGAGCCGGCGCTCGTGGTCGCGACGAGGGGGGCCGAGCCGATCGCCGACGGGGGATACCGGGCAGTGCTGCTGCTCGACGGCGAGCGCATGCTGCTGCGCGAGTCGCTGCGCGTGGCCGAGGACTGCCTGCGCTGGTGGTCGAACGCGGCCGCACTCGTCGCCCCGGGTTCCCCGGTGTTCCTGGTCGGCGTCGGAGGGGCGCTCGCGACC
This sequence comes from Agromyces sp. CF514, assembly GCF_900113185.1. NCBI lineage: Bacteria > Bacillati > Actinomycetota > Actinomycetes > Micrococcales > Microbacteriaceae > Agromyces > Agromyces sp. CF514. The sequence goes on from NZ_FOZD01000001.1 coordinate 2,374,493, forward strand.
GCGCTCACGACCTGGCGTCAGGCCGACTGGGCGACGTCCGAGCTCGCCTCGCGCCGGGCGCTGCGGTTCCCGCCGGCCGTCCGGGTCGCGAGCGTGACCGCCGCCCCGGCCCTCGTCGCCGCGGCGATCGCGGCGGCCGAGTCGGCCGTCGGGGTCGACGTGCTCGGGCCCGTGCCGGTCGACGACGGGCTCGAGCGTGCGCTCGTACGGTTCGACTACGGCTCGGGCGGTCGGGTCGCCAAGGAGCTCAGATCCGAGATGATCCGGGTCGCGACCGAGCGTCGCAGGCCGGTCGCGGGCAGGCCGGTGCGCCGGCCTCCGGTGCTCAGGGTGCGCGTCGACGACCCCGAGGTGCCGTAGACCGCAGGGCGCGCGTGCGAACCGGCCGATCCATGCGATGAATGCCTCCACGGCATCGCTCGGTCGACGAAGCGTTCCGCGATCGCGCCGTTCCGCGTACCGTCGTCGCCTTCGTTGCATGCGTCGTGCCTGATCGATGCGGTCGACGCATCGATGGTCTGCGGCTGCCCGCGTCGGCGACAATGGAGTGTGCAGAAGCTCCGACTCGTCTTCGCCGGTACTCCGGCGGCCGCCGTCCCCTCGCTCGAACGGCTCGCCGCCAGCGGCCACGAGATCGTTGCGGTGGTGACCCGCCCGGCGGCGCCGCTCGGGCGAAAGCGGGTGCTCACCCCGTCACCGGTCGCGCAGGCCGCGGAGCGCCTCGGGCTCGAGGTGATCGAGGCGGCGCGACTCGACGCCCAGGTCACGGAGCGGCTCGCTGAATCCGAGCCCGATCTCGGCGTGATCGTCGCGTTCGGCGGCCTCGTGCGAGAGCCCCTCCTCTCCACGCCGCAGCACGGATGGATCAACCTGCACTTCTCGCTCCTTCCCGCCTGGCGCGGCGCAGCGCCGGTGCAGCACGCGCTCATCGCCGGCGAAGCCGAGACCGGCGCGGCGGTGTTCCAGCTCGTTCCCGAACTCGACGCCGGCGACGTGTTCGCCGAGCTCCGTCGGCCGATCGTGGAGTCGGACACCGCCGGATCGCTCCTCGACGAGCTCGCGGAGTCCGGCGCCGGGTTGCTCTCAACGGTCGTCGACGCCATCGCCCGAGGCGAGGCGCATGCCGTGCCTCAGTCGGGTGCGCCCACCTTCGCTCCGAAGCTCGGCATCGACGATGCGCGCCTCGACTGGTCACGGTCCTCGTCCGAGGTGCTCGCGCGATTCCGAGGGGTCACGCCCGAACCCGGCGCCTGGACCACGATCGACGGCCAACGACTGAAGGTGCTCGAACTCGCAGCGCTCGCTCCCGAGCTCGCGGTCGACAGCCCGACGCTCGCCGCGGGCGAGATCGCCGCGCACGCCAGACGGCTGCTGATCGGAACGGCCGATACGCCCGTCGAGGTTCGCCGCGTGCAACCCGCGGGGCGCACGGGAATGGCGGCCGCCGACTGGTGGCGCGGAGCCGGACGCGATGGGGTGGTCGCCGCATGAGCGCACCGAGAGGGCAGTCAGCCGGTGGCCGCCGTCGGCCCGACGCGCCGCGAGCACCGCGGGTCTCGCCGGCCCGGCGAGTCGCCTTCGAGGTGCTCGAGGCGGTGCGCGTCGACGAGGCCTATGCGAACCTGCTGCTCCCGGCGCGCATCCGCAGGGCCCGACTCACGCAGCCGGATGCCGCCTTCGCGACCGAACTGACCTACGGCACGCTGCGCCGGCAGGGGTACTACGACCGCGTCATCGAGCTCGCGGCGGATCGACCCGCGGATGCGATCGACCCGGCCGTCCTCGATGTGCTGCGCCTCGGTGCGCACCAGCTGCTCGCGACGCGCGTGCCGACCCACGCAGCCGTGAACGAACAGGTCGACCTCGTGCGCAGCGTCGTGCCCAAGGCGGCCGGGTTCGTCAACGCGGTGCTCCGCACGGTCTCCCGCACCGACGCCGAGGCCTGGCGCGAGCTCGTCGCCGAGGGTGCGCCCAGCGACGACGAACGGCTCGCGCGCCTCGAGAGCCATCCGCTCTGGGTCGTGCGCGCCCTCCGCGCGGCGCTCGAGCACGAAGGCCGTGGCGACGAGCTCGAGGCGCTGCTCCAGGCCGACAACTCGTCGCCGCGCGTGAACCTCGCCGTGCTGCCGGGCATCGTCGACGAGGGCACCGTCATCGGCGAGCTCGGCGAGCTGGCGGCGATCGAGGGCTTCGCCCCCGACCGGTACTCGCCGATCGGTGCGACGGCGGCCGATCCGATCGCGGTCATCGAGGCCGCCGGCGGCCGCATCCGGGTGCAGGACGAGGGCTCCCAGCTCGCAGCGCTCGCGCTCAGCCGATTCGCTCCGGTGCGGCCGGGGGAGCGCTGGCTCGACCTGTGCTCGGGTCCGGGCGGCAAGACGGCTGTGCTCGCGGCCGAGGCGCTCGCGGGCGGGGCGGTGCTCTCGGCGAACGAGGTCGTGCCCGCTCGGGCCGAGCTCGTTCGCGCGGCGATCGCGGGCGTTCCGCTCGACGTCGACGTGCGCGTCGGCGACGGACGCGAGCTCGATGCTGCCGCTTTCGGCGCGCCCGGAGGCTTCGACCGCATCCTGCTCGATGCTCCGTGCACGGGTCTGGGTGCGCTGCGACGGCGCCCCGAGGCGCGGTGGCGCAAGCGACCCCAGGACGTCGCCGAGCTCACCCGCCTCCAGGGCGAACTGCTCGATGCGGCGTTCGCGGCACTCGCGCCCGGTGGGGTGCTCGCCTACGTCACGTGCTCCCCGCACACGGCCGAGACCTACGGCTCGCTGCGCTCGGCGCTCGCACGCTGGGGCGCCGACGCCGAGCCGCTCGACACGAGCTCGGTCGTGCAGGCCGTGTCGAGGCATCCGCTCGACCTGGCATCGGATGCCGCGACGGTGCAGCTCTGGCCGCACCGGCACGGAACGGATGCGATGTTCATCGCGCTCGTGCGCCGATCGCCCGTGACGATCGCCTGAGACGCGACCGGTCGGACCCGCCGACGCGGCCCCGGCCGCTCGATAGGGTTGACGGCATGACGACGCGGATCAACCCGAGCATCCTCGCTGCCGACTTCGTGAACCTCGAGTCCGAGCTCGCCCGGATCGCGAGCGCCGACCTCGTGCACGTCGATGTCATGGACAACCACTTCGTGCCGAACCTCACGTTCGGCCCGCAGATGGTCGGCCGGCTGCAGGACGTCAGCCCGATCCCGCTCGACGTGCACCTCATGATCTCGGATGTCGACCGCTGGGCGCCCGGATACGCCGAGCTCGGCGCCGCCTCGGTGACGTTCCACGTCGAGGCGTCCGACGGTCCGGTGCAGCTGGCGCGCCGGCTCCGCTCGATCGGAGCGCGTGCGGGCATCGCCCTGAAGCCCGGAACCGATGTCGAGCCCTTCCTCGACGTGCTGCACGAATTCGACCAGGTGCTGATCATGACCGTCGAACCGGGGTTCGGCGGCCAGTCGTTCATGCACGAGACGATGCCCAAGCTCCGCCGCGTCTCCGAGGCCGTGCGCGCGGCGGGCCTCGACGTCTGGCTGCAGGTCGACGGGGGCATCTCGCTCGACACCATCGGCATCGCGGCCGAGGCGGGCGCCGACACGTTCGTCGCGGGCTCGGCGGTGTTCGGCGCGGAGGTGCCCGCCGAACGCATCGCGGCCCTCCGCGACCTCGCGGCGACACATCGGCACGACGCTCGGCCGGGCACCGGTAGTCTGAAACCGTGAAGACATTCGACGAACTCTTCGTCGAGCTCAGCGAGAAGGCCCGCACCCGTCCAGAGGGTTCCGGCACCGTGCGCGAGCTCGATGCAGGCGTGCACGCCATCGGAAAGAAGATCGTCGAGGAAGCGGCCGAGGTGTGGATGGCCGCCGAGTACCAGACCGACGACGAGGCTGCCGAGGAGATCTCGCAGCTGCTCTACCACCTGCAGGTGCTGATGCTCGCCAAGGGCCTCGCTCCGGCCGACGTGTACCGACATCTCTGATCGCGCTCCGACCCGTCAGACCGTCGACACGAAAGTCACAGAAATGCTTCGAATCGCCGTGCCCAACAAGGGCTCGCTGTCAGAGACCGCCGCGCAGATGCTCTGGGAGGCCGGGTACACCGGCCGTCGTGACCCGCGCGACCTGCACACCGCCGACCCCCGCAACGGGGTCGAGTTCTTCTACCTGCGTCCGCGCGACATCGCCACGTACGTCGGCTCCGGCGCGCTCGACGTCGGCATCACCGGCCGCGACCTGCTGCTCGACTCCGGGTCCGACGCGGTCGAGATCGCACCGCTCGGATTCGGCGACTCCACGTTCCGGTTCGCCGGTCCGGCCGGAGAGTTCGCCGACCTCGCCGACCTCGAGGGCGTGCGGGTGGCCACGAGCTACCCCGGACTCGTCGGCGCGTTCCTCGCCGGGCAGGGCGTCACGCCCGCGAAGCTCGTGAAGCTCGACGGCGCCGTCGAATCTGCGGTGCGTCTCGGCGTCGCCGATGCCGTCGCCGACGTCGTCTCGACCGGGGCGACGCTGCGTCAGGCCGGCCTGGGCATCTTCGGTCCCGTGATCCTCGAGTCCGAGGCCGTGCTCATCGGCTCCGGCGCCGACAAGCCGGGCGCGGCCACGCTGCTGCGCCGCCTCCAGGGCGTGCTCGTCGCGCGCCAGTACGTGCTGCTCGACTACGACGTGCCTGCGGCGCTGCTCGAGCGCGCGACGGCCGCGGCGCCCGGCTTCGAGTCTCCGACGGTCTCGCCGCTGCACGACCCCGAGTGGGTCGCCGTGCGCGTCATGATCCCGCGCACCGACATGAACCACGTCATGGACGAGCTCTACGAGATCGGCGCACGCGCGATCCTCGTGAGCGCCATCCACGCCGCGCGGTTGTGAGGCACTGATGTCGCTCGCGGTCCGCGTGATCCCGTGCCTCGACGTGGCGGCCGGCCGCGTCGTCAAAGGCGTCAACTTCGAGAACCTCCGCGATGCCGGAGACCCCGTCGAGCTCGCCGCGCGCTACGGCGAGCAGGGAGCCGACGAGCTCACCTTCCTCGACGTCACGGCCACGGTCGACGATCGGGCCACCACGTACGACATGGTGCAGCGCGTCGCCGAGCAGGTGTTCATCCCGCTCACGGTGGGCGGCGGCATCCGCTCGAACGACGATGTCGCGCGCCTGCTCGGCCACGGTGCCGACAAGGTCGGAGTCAACAGCGCCGCGATCGCGCGCCCGGCCCTCATCGGCGAGATCGCCGACCGGTTCGGCGCACAGGTGCTCGTGCTCTCGCTCGACGTCAAGCGCTCGCAGCGCACGCCTTCGGGCTTCGTCGTCACCACGCACGGCGGCCGCACCGAGACCGACCTCGACGCGCTCGACTGGGCGCGCCTGGCGATCGAGCTCGGAGCGGGCGAGCTGCTCGTCAACTCGATCGACGCCGACGGCACCAAGGCCGGATTCGACCTCGAGCTCGTCGGCCTCATGCACGAACTCTCGCACGTGCCGGTGATCGCCTCCGGCGGAGCCGGCGCGGTCGAGCACTTCGCCCCGGCCGTGGCGGCCGGTGCCGATGCGGTGCTCGCGGCATCCGTGTTCCACAATGCCGAGCTGACCATCGGCGAGGTGAAGGCCGCGCTCGCGGCAGACGGAAGGATCGTCCGATGAGCGACGTTCTCGAGGCCGCCCTCGACCGGGCCGCGTTCAACGACGACGGCCTGCTGCCCGCCGTGATCCAGCAGGAGGGCACGGGCGAGGTGCTCATGCTCGGCTGGATGGACCGCGAGGCGATGCGCCGCACGCTCACCGAGGGCCGCGTCACGTTCTGGTCGCGGTCGCGGCAGGAGTACTGGCGCAAGGGCGACACGTCGGGCCACGCCCAGTACGTGCGCGCCGCTGCGCTCGACTGCGACGCCGACACCCTGCTCGTGACCGTCGAGCAGGTCGGCGTCGCCTGCCACACCGGTACCCGCACCTGTTTCGTGGGCGACCCGCTCGAGGTCGTCCAGGGCTTCCCGCCCGCCGACTGACGAGGAGCCCGAGTGCCAGCCACCACCACGTTCGACGAGTTCCGCGGCCTGCTGCCGGGGCGGCGGGTCGTGCCCGTCGTGCGCGAGCTCTTCGCCGACGGCGAGACGCCGGTGGGCATCTACCGCAAGCTGGCGCGCGACCGACCCGGCACCTTCCTCCTCGAGTCCGCCGAACAGGGCGGCATCTGGTCGCGATACTCGTTCGTCGGCGTCTCCTCGTACGGCGTCCTCGTCGAGCACGAGGGCGGCGTGCAGTGGCAGGACCACGGGCTCGGCCTCGATGCCGAGCGCGCCCTCGGCGATGCCGCGCAGCTCGAGCCGCTCGCCGCGCTCGAGTCGCTCTACGAGCGGTGGCGCTCGGACGACGTGCCGGGTGCGCCGCCCCTGACGGGCGGGCTGGTCGGATTCATCGGCTGGGAGGCGATCCGGCAGATCGAGCACCTGCCGAACCGTCCGCCCGCCGACTACGCGTTCCCGGGCCAGGCGTTCTGCTTCGTGGCGGAGCTCGCCGTGATCGACCATCGCACGGGCACCGTGCAGCTCGTGGCATCCGTGCTGAACGACGGCGTCGACGAGCCCGACGCCATGTGGGTCGCCGCGCAGGAGCGCCTCGACCGCATGCAACGCGACCTCTCGCGTCCGTCGGAGGCCCACCTCGCGACGATCGACCTCGACGTGGACTCGACCCCGATGCATCGCACCGAGCAGGCCGACTTCCTCGGCGCGGTCGAGCGCTCCCGCGAGTACATCCGCGAGGGCGACGTGTTCCAGGTCGTCATCTCGCAGCGGTTCGAGCAGCAGGCGACGGCCGACCCGCTCGACGTCTACAGCGTGCTGCGCACCCTCAACCCGAGCCCGTACATGTACTTCCTGCACGTGACGGATGCCTCCGGCGACCCCATCCACGTCGTCGGCTCGTCTCCCGAGGCGCTCGTGAAGGTGCAGCAGGGTCGCGTCTTCACGCATCCGATCGCCGGTTCCAAGCCTCGGGGGGCGACGCCAGAGGCCGACGCCGAGTTCGAGTCGGAGCTGGTGGCCGACCCGAAGGAGCAGGCCGAGCACCTCATGCTCGTCGACCTCGCACGCAACGACCTGGCGAAGGTCTGCCGTGCCGGCTCGGTCGAGGTGACCGAGTTCATGCGGGTCGAGCGGTTCAGCCACATCATGCACCTCGTCTCCTCGGTCGAGGGCGACCTGACCCCGCAGGCGAACGCGGTCGACGTCTTCCGCGCGACCTTCCCGGCCGGCACGCTGTCGGGCGCGCCGAAGCCCCGGGCCCTCGAGATCATCGACGAACTCGAGCCCGCCCAGCGCGGACTGTACGGCGGCGTGGTGGGCTACTTCGGCTTCGGCGGCGACGCCGACCTCGCCATCGCGATCCGCACGGCGACGATCAGCGGGGGAGTCGCGCGAGTGCAGGCCGGCGCCGGGCTCGTGGCCGACTCGGTAGCCGAGTCCGAATTCGAGGAGTCGCGCAACAAGGCCGCGGCCCCCCTGCGCGCGGTCGCCATCGCCAACGCGTTGCGGAGCGTGCAGTGAGCGGCGGGCGGCTGAAGTCGCTCAGCCTGCTCGTCGCGCTCGTCGGCGCGGGTCTGGCGCTCCTCTCGTGGAGCCAGACCTGGTTCGAGTTGCGCATCCTCGATGCCGCGACCGAGGGCGGCGGTGACCCCATCGCCGTCGGCGGCGGCGTCGCCTCGCCGGCGCTCGCGGCACTCGGGCTCGCCGGACTCGCGCTCGTCGCGGCGCTCGCGATCGCCGGGCCGTTCATCCGGGTCGTGCTCGCCGTGATCCAGGTGCTGCTCGGCGGTGCGATCGTGCTCGCGAGCGCGATCGCCCTCGGCGACCCCGTCAAGGCGGTCGCGCCGGCGGTGACGGATGCCACGGGCGTCGCCGGTGCCGGGCCGACGGCCGCCCTCGTGGCATCCGTCGACGCGACCGCCTGGCCGTGGGTCGCCGTCGCGGGCGGAGTGCTCGTGGTGCTCGCCGGGATCGCCGCCCTCGTGACGGGCTCGCGCTGGCCCGGATCCTCGCGTCGCTACTCGACCACCCGACTCGTCGAGGCGGATGCCGCTGCCCACGCCGACGGCGACGCGCCCCGGCAGTCGGGTGAGGCAGCGCTGCCTCGGACCGATGCACGCCGTCGGGCCTCCGACCGCGCCGTCGACGCGTGGGACGAGCTCAGCCGAGGCGACGATCCCACCGACTCGGGCGACCACGCCGACCCGACGCCCGACGGGCGTGAGAGCCCCACCGAACCCAGCCGCTAGACTTGCGGTGAACCCCCAGCACGAAGGAGCAACATGAGCACTGAGACCGCAGACCCTGGCCACGGACACTCGCCCGCGGCGTGGACCGCCGTCATCATCATGCTGCTCGGCTTCACCATCGGCACGTTCGCCTTCTGGTTCGAGATCGTCTGGCTCGTCTGGGCCTCGGCGGTCATCGTGCTCGTCGGCCTCCTCGTCGGCTGGCTGCTCGGGCGGGCCGGATACGGTGTCGGCGGCGACAAGGTCGCCGCGAAGGCGCACTGACGCGTGCTCGCCGACCTGACGGCCAACTCGGTCGCCGACGCTCTCGCGCGCCGTGAGGTCCGCCCGCTCGACGTGGTCGAGCGCGCGGCCCTCGATCGCGCGCCCGCGCTCGACGCGCTGGAGGCGCTTCGTCCGGCCGAGCATGTGAAGGTCATCGCCGAGATCAAGCGGGCGAGCCCCTCGCGCGGCGCGCTCGCGAGCATCGTCGATCCCGCAGAACTCGCCCGCACCTACGAGCTGGGCGGCGCGAGCGCCGTCAGCGTCCTCACCGAGGGCCGCAAGTTCAAGGGATCCCTCGACGACCTCGAGGCGGTGCGCGCGGCAGTGGCGATCCCCGTGCTGCGCAAGGACTTCATCGCGACGCCGTACCAGGTGTTCGAGGCCCGTGCAGCCGGAGCCGACCTCGTGCTGCTCATCGTGGCGGCGCTCGACGACGCGACGCTTCGCGAGCTGTTCGAGCTCATCGTGTCGCTCGGCATGACGCCGCTCGTCGAGGCCCACTCGGCCGACGAGCTCGAGCGTGCGAAGGCCGTCGGGGCGCGCCTCATCGGCGTCAACGCCCGCGACCTCTCGACCTTCGAGCTCGATCGCGACCTCTTCGGGCGGCTCGCCGACCGATTCCCCTCAGATGCCATCCGCGTCGCCGAGTCCGCGGTGCTCTCCGCGGCGGATGTCGCGCACTACCGTGCGACCGGCGCCGACGTCGTGCTCGTCGGCGAGGCGCTCGTCACGGGCGACCCGATGGCCAACCTCTCAGCTTTCCTGGCGGTGTGACATGGCGCTCAGAGCGCAGACCGGTCCGTACTTCGGCGATTTCGGTGGGCGCTTCGTGCCCGAATCCCTCATCGCCGCCCTCGACGAGCTCGGCGAGGCCTACGACCTCGCGAAGCTCGATCCCGCATTCGACGAAGAGCTCGCCGAGCTCGGCCGCAGCTACACGGGTCGACCCTCGATCATCACCGAGGTGCCGCGATTCGCGAAGCACGCGGGCGGCGCCCGCATCATCCTGAAGCGCGAGGACCTGAACCACACGGGCTCGCACAAGATCAACAACGTGCTCGGCCAGGCGCTGCTCACGAAGCGCATCGGCAAGACGCGCGTGATCGCCGAGACCGGGGCAGGCCAGCACGGTGTCGCCACCGCGACCGCCGCGGCGCTCTTCGACCTCGACTGCACGATCTACATGGGCGAGGTCGATACCGAGCGCCAGGCCCTCAACGTGGCCCGCATGCGCCTGCTCGGCGCAGAGGTCATCGCGGTGAAGACCGGTTCGCGCACCCTGAAGGACGCGATCAACGACGCCATGCGCGACTGGGTCACGAACGTCGAGACGACGAACTACATCTTCGGCACGGTCGCAGGCCCGCATCCGTTCCCCGAGATGGTGCGCGACTTCCAGAAGATCATCGGCGAAGAGGCGCGACAGCAGGTGCTCGACCTCACGGGTTCGCTGCCCACCGCGATCGCCGCCTGCGTCGGAGGAGGCTCGAACGCGATCGGGCTCTTCCACGCGTTCCTCGATGACGCCGACGTCAAGATCTACGGCTTCGAGGCCGGCGGCGAGGGCGTCGACACGCCCCGGCACGCCGCGACCATCAGCAAGGGGAGCCCCGGCGTCCTGCACGGGGCTCGCAGCTACATGCTGCAAGACGAAGACGGCCAGACCATCGAGTCGCACTCGATCTCGGCCGGCCTCGACTATCCGGGCGTCGGACCCGAGCACTCGTGGCTCTCGGCCATCGGGCGCGCCGAGTACCGACCGGTCACCGACGACGCGGCCATGCAGGCGCTTCGCCTGCTCACACGGACCGAGGGCATCATCCCGGCCATCGAGTCGGCGCACGCCCTCGCGGGCGCCCTCGAGCTCGGTCGCGAGCTCGGCCCAGAGGCGACGATCCTCGTGAACCTCTCCGGGCGCGGCGACAAGGACATGGACACGGCGGCGAAGTACTTCGAGCTCTACGACCAGGAGGACGCCAAGTGAGAACGGTCGCTCCCGTCATCCGCCGCCGCAACGAAGAAGCGAACGGCGCGCTCATCGGCTACCTCCCGGTCGGCTTCCCGACCCTCGACGAGAGCGTCGAGGCCGCGGTCGCGCTCGTCGAGAACGGCGTCGACGTGCTCGAGCTCGGCCTGCCGTACTCCGACCCCGTCATGGACGGGCCCGTGATCCAGGCGGCGACGCAGCAGGCGCTCGCGAACGGATTCCGGCTCTCGCACGGCTTCGAGGCGGTGCGCCGAGTCACCGAGCGCGTGGATGCCCCGGTGCTGCTCATGACCTACTGGAACCCCGTCGTGCAGTACGGCGTCGACCGCTTCGCCGACGACCTGGCCGCCGCCGGGGGAGCCGGGCTCATCACGCCCGACCTCATCCCCGACGAGGGCGCCGACTGGATCGCCGCCTCCGAGCGCACCGGGCTCGACCGCGTGTTCCTCGCGGCCCCGACCTCGACCGATGCGCGCCTGGCGCGAACGATCGAGGCGAGCCGCGGATTCGTGTACGCCGTCTCGACCATGGGCATCACCGGCGCCCGCGCCGATGTCGACGCGGCGGCACGCACGCTCGTCGGCCGCCTCGCCGAGGCCGGTTCCGAGGCGAGCTGCGTCGGCGTCGGCATCTCGACGGCCGCCCAGGTCGCCGAGGTGCTCGAGTACGCGCAGGGCGCGATCGTGGGCTCGGCGCTCGTGCGTGCGCTGGCCGAGGGCGGCGTCGCCGCCGCCGGTGCGCTGGCCGCGGACCTCGCGCGCGGCACGCGTTCCGAGTGAAGTACGCTGACTGAGGCCCGAGTGGCCGAAGCCCCAGACGAAAGGCAGCAGTCCGCGTGATCGCACCGCTGAGCATCCCGAGCCCGAATCCCGAGTGGCAGTCGTTCCAGATCGGGCCGTTCACGATCCACATGTATGCGATCTGCATCCTGGTGGGCATCATCCTCGCGGTCATCATCACGTCGCGCCGGCTCACCAAGCGCGGTGCCGAGCCCGGCATCGTGCTCGACATCGCGCTCTGGGCGGTGCCGCTCGGCATCATCGGCGCGCGCCTGTACCACGTCTTCACGCACCCGGCCGATTACTTCTACGCGGGCGCGAACGTCTGGAACCCCTTCGCCCCCGGTGCCATCTGGAACATCTGGGAGGGCGGCAACGCCATCTACGGCGCCCTCATCGGCGGTGCCATCGGCGTGCTGATCGGATGCCGCTTCACCGGCATCCGATTCCTCTCCTTCGCCGACGCGCTCGCCCCTGGCCTGCTGCTCGCCCAGGCCGCCGGCCGGCTCGGCAACTGGTTCAACCACGAGCTCTTCGGCGCACCCACCGATCTGCCGTGGGGTCTCGAGATCTCGTCCGACAACGCCGCCTTCCCGGCCGGCCTCGCCGACGGCACGCTCTTCCACCCGACCTTCCTCTACGAGATCGTCTGGAACATCGCGGGCGTCGTCGTGATCCTGCTCCTCGAGCGCGCGTTCAACATGCGATGGGGCCGCGCCTTCGCGGTGTACCTCATCTGGTACGGCCTGGGCCGCTCGTTCCTCGAGTCCATCCGACTCGACCCGAGCGAGATGTTCCTCGGCATCCGCGTCAACGTCTGGGCCTCGTTCGCGGCGATCCTCGTGGGCGTCGTCCTGCTCATCGTGCAGCACCGCCGCCACACCGGCTCCGAGGCGACGCCCTACGTGGCCGGACGTGAGTGGAAGCGTCCTGACCCTGCGCTAGACTCGGACATTGAGTCCGACTCCGACTCTCTCGACGACGTGGTCGAGAGTGAGAACACCGACGGCGAGACCGCGGCCACAAGCACGCACAGGTCCACCACCCCCTAGGCGCACCGCCCCCGTTCTCCGAAGCGACGCCGCACCTTGCGTCGCCCTTTCTCTCCGCTGGGCCGATGTCGTCCCCCGCTGCCACCTAGTAGATGAGGACGGTCACACGTGTCGCTCACTCCACCCTTCGCGAGGTTCGGAACGATCCCCGCCGCCCAGGGCATGTACGACCCTGCCGCCGAGAAAGACGCGTGCGGACTCGCAATGGTCGCGACGCTTCGCGGCACCGCAGGGCACGACATCATCGAGACCGCGCTCGAGGCCCTGCGCCACCTCGAGCACCGCGGCGCCATCGGCTCCGACGCCGGCACCGGCGACGGCGCAGGCATCATCACGCAGATCCCCGACGCCTTCCTCCGTGCGGTCGTCGACGCCGAGCTGCCCGCCGAGGGCGCGTACGCCGTCGGCAACGCCTTCCTGCCGATCGACCCGAGCCTCCGCTCGAAGATCAAGCAGAGCCTCCGCGCGATCGCCGTGTCCGAGGGCCTCGACATCATCGCCTGGCGCGAGGTGCCGGTCCGCCCCGAAGAGCTCGGCACGCTGGCCCGCGCCGCGATGCCCGCCGTGCACCAGCTGTTCGTGCAGTCGGCCGCGGTCGACGACAAGGGCCGTCGCCTGTCGGGCATCGCGCTCGACCGTCTCGCGTTCCGCCTGCGCAAGCGCGCCGAGCGCGAGCTCGAGCTCTACTTCATGTCGCTGTCCAGCCGCACCATGGTCTACAAGGGCATGGTCACGACGCTGCAGCTCGAGCCGTTCTACCCCGACCTCTCCGACGAGCGCTTCGCCTCGAAGCTCGCGCTCGTGCACTCGCGCTACTCGACGAACACGTTCCCGTCGTGGCCGCTCGCGCAGCCGTTCCGCATGATCGCGCACAACGGCGAGATCAACACGATCCAGGGCAACCGCAACTGGATGCGGGCGCGCCAGTCGCAGCTCGAGTCCGAGGTGCTCGGCGACCTCGACCCGATCCTGCCGATCGTGACGCCGGGCGCGAGCGACTCGGCCTCGTTCGACGAGGTGGTCGAGCTGCTCACGCTCGCCGGCCGCAGCCTGCCGCACGCCATCATGATGATGGTTCCCGAAGCCTGGGAGAACCAGACCGAGATCTCGCCCGAACGTCGCGCGTTCTACGAGTACCACTCGATGCTCATGGAGCCGTGGGACGGCCCCGCCGCGATCGTCTTCACCGACGGCTCGCTCGTCGGCGCGACGCTCGACCGCAACGGGCTCCGCCCGGGCCGCTACGTCGTCACCGACGACGGCCTCGTCGTGCTCGCCAGCGAGATCGGCGTGCTCGAGGTGGCCTCGTCGAAGGTCGTGCGCAAGGGACGCCTGCAGCCCGGGCGCATGTTCCTCGTCGACACCGACGCCGGTCGCCTCATCGAGGACGACGAGATCAAGGCCGACCTCGCGGCATCCGCACCCTGGGGCGACTGGCTCGACTCGGGCCGCATCCGCCTCGCGGAACTGCCCGAACGCGAGCACATCGTGCACCCGCCGGCATCCGTCAACCGTCGCCAGCGCACCTTCGGCTACACCGAGGAAGAGGTGAAGATCCTGCTCGCCCCGATGGCGCGCACGGGTGCCGAGCCGCTCGGCGCCATGGGCTCCGACACCCCGGTCGCGGTGCTGTCCCAGCGCCCGCGGCTGCTGTTCGACTACTTCACGCAGCAGTTCGCCCAGGTCACGAACCCGCCGCTCGACTCGATCCGCGAAGCGGTCGTCACCTCGCTCGGCACGTCGCTCGGCCCCGAGCACAACCTGCTCGCGCAGGGTCCGGACCACGCGCGCCAGGTCTCGCTCGACTTCCCCGTGATCGACAACGACGAGCTCGCGAAGATCGTGCACATCGATCCCCGCGACGGCGGATCGCGAACGACGAAGACCCTCAAGGGCCTCTACCGGGTCGACGACGGCCCCGAGGCGATGCGCGCGCGACTCGACGAGCTCTGCGTCGAGGCCGACCAGGCGATCGCCGACGGCGCCCGCTTCGTCGTGCTGAGCGACCGCGACTCGACGGCCGAGCTGGCGCCGATCCCGTCGCTGCTCATGCTCTCGGCCGTGCACCACCACCTGATCCGGTCCGAGACCCGCATGGAGGTCGGCCTCGTGGTCGAGGCCGGCGACGTGCGCGAGGTGCACCACGTCGCGCTGCTCGTCGGGTTCGGCGCATCAGCGGTCAACCCCTACCTCGCCATGGAGACCTGCGAAGACCTGGTCCGCGCCGGCGTCATCACGGGCGTCACGCCCGAGAAGGCCGTTCGCAACGTCATCTACGCGCTCGGCAAGGGCGTGCTGAAGATCATGTCGAAGATGGGCATCTCGACCATCTCGTCGTACGCGGGCGCCCAGGCGTTCGAGGCCGTCGGCCTCGCACAGGACTTCATCGCCGAGTACTTCACCGGCACGGTCTCGAAGCTGGGCGGCGTCGGCATCGACGTCGTGGCGGCCGAGAACCTGGCCCGCCACCGGGCCGCCTACCCCGAGGACGCCGCGGTGCGCGCGCACGAGCGACTCTCGACGGGCGGCGAGTACCAGTGGCGTCGCGACGGTTCCCCGCACCTCTTCAATCCCGAGACGGTCTTCCGCCTGCAGCACTCGACGCGCAACCGTCGCTACGACGTGTTCCGCGAGTACACCTCGCTCGTCGACTCGCAGGCCGAGGAGCTCATGACGCTCCGCGGACTGTTCGCGCTCCGCAACGGCACGCGTCCGGCCGTGCCGATCGACGAGGTCGAGTCGATCGAGTCGATCGTGAAGCGCTTCTCGACCGGCGCGATGAGCTACGGCTCGATCTCGAAGGAGGCGCACGAGTCGCTCGCGATCGCCATGAACCGGCTCGGCGCGAAGTCGAACACTGGCGAAGGCGGCGAGGACGTCGAGCGACTGCTCGACCCCGAGCGCCGCAGCTCGATCAAGCAGGTCGCCTCCGGTCGGTTCGGGGTCACGAGCATGTACCTCACGCATGCCGACGACATCCAGATCAAGCTCGCCCAGGGTGCGAAGCCCGGCGAGGGCGGCCAGCTGCCCCCGACGAAGGTCTACCCGTGGGTCGCACGCACGCGGCACGCGACCGCGGGAGTCGGCCTCATCTCGCCGCCTCCCCACCACGACATCTACTCGATCGAGGACCTCAAGCAGCTCATCTTCGACCTCAAGCGCGCCAACCCCAAGGCCCGCGTGCACGTCAAGCTCGTGAGCCAGTCGGGCATCGGCGCGGTCGCCGCCGGCACCGCGAAGGCGCTGGCCGACGTCATCCTGGTCTCCGGCCACGACGGCGGCACCGGCGCGAGCCCGCTCAACTCCCTGAAGCACGCAGGCACGCCGTGGGAGCTCGGCCTGGCCGAGACCCAGCAGACGCTCATGCTGAACGCCATGCGCGACCGCGTCGTGGTGCAGGTCGACGGCCAGTTGAAGACCGGTCGAGACGTCATCGTCGGCGCCCTCCTCGGCGCCGAGGAGTTCGGCTTCGCAACCGCGCCGCTCGTCGTGCAGGGCTGCGTCATGATGCGCGTCTGCCACCTCGACACCTGCCCCGTCGGCGTCGCGACGCAGAACCCCGAACTGCGCAAGCGGTTCACGGGCAAGCCCGAGTTCGTCGTCAACTTCTTCGAGTTCATCGCACAGGAGGTGCGCGAGTACCTCGCCGAGCTCGGCTACCGCTCGCTCGACGAGATCATCGGCCGGCGCGAGCTGCTCGACATCGACCGTGCGGTCGACCACTGGAAGGCATCCGGTCTCGACCTTACGCCCGTGCTCGTCGGCCCCGACTTCTCGGACTCCGACCCGCGCCGCAACACCCGGACCCAGGACCACGAGCTCGACCGGCACTTCGACAACGAGCTCATCCGCCGCAGCGCGATCGTGCTCGAGGACGGTGGCTCGGTCGAGATCGAGCTGCCCGTCAAGAACACCGAACGCGCCGTCGGCACCATGCTCGGACACGAGGTCACCGTCCGGCACGGCGAACACGGTCTGCCCACCGGCGCGATCGACATCACGCTGCACGGTTCGGCCGGCCAGAGCCTTGGGGCGTTCCTGCCGAGCGGCATCACCCTCCGACTCGAGGGCGACTCGAACGACTACGTCGGCAAGGGCCTCTCGGGCGGGCAGATCGTCGTCCGTCCCGCACGCGACAGCGGGTTCGCCGCTGAGCGCAACGTCATCGCCGGAAACGTGATCGGCTACGGCGCGACGCGCGGCAGCATGTTCATCCGCGGCATCGTCGGCGAGCGGTTCCTCGTGCGCAACTCCGGAGCGACCGCGGTCGTCGAGGGTGTCGGCGACCACGCCCTCGAGTACATGACCGGCGGCCTCGCGCTGATCCTCGGCGAGACCGGACGCAACCTCGGTGCCGGCATGTCCGGCGGCACCGCCTACGTGCTCGGGCTCCGCCCCGAACGGGTGAACATCGAGGCGCTGAAGACCGGCGAGCTCGAACTGCACCCGCTGGGCAGCGCAGATCACGAGATCGTGCGCGACCTGCTCGAGCAGCACGTCGCCAACACCGATTCGACGGTGGCGGCAGCCCTCCTGGCCGAGGGCGACACCGCGTTCGAACGCTTCACCAAGGTGCTGCCGCGCGACTACGCCGCAGTGCTCCGTACCCGCCAGAGCGCGGTCGACGAGGGGCTCGACCCCGACGGCGACGTGGTCTGGACTCGAATCCTGGAGGTGACGGGTGGCTGAGCAGACGGTGATCTGGACTCGACCTGCACCCACGAACTGCATGGAGGTGCCTGGTGGCTGACCCGAAGGGCTTTCTGAAGGTCACCGAGCGCGAGCTGCCCAAGCGGCGCCCCGTGCCGGTTCGCATCATGGACTTCAAGGAGGTCTACGAGCAGGGCGACCCCGCCCAGCTGCGTCGGCAGGCCGGTCGGTGCATGGACTGCGGCATCCCGTTCTGCCACCAGGGCTGCCCGCTCGGCAACCTGATCCCCGAGTGGAACGACCTCATGTACCGCGGCGAGGGCCGCGCTGCCGTCGAACGCCTGCATGCCACGAACAACTTCCCCGAGTTCACGGGCCGGCTGTGCCCGGCCCCGTGCGAGTCGGCGTGCGTGCTCGGCATCAACCAGCCCGCCGTGACCATCAAGCAGGTCGAGGTCTCGATCATCGACCAGGCGTTCGGAAGCGGATGGGTGCAGCCCCAACCCCCGGGGCGCCTGACCGGCAAGACCGTCGCGGTCGTCGGTTCGGGCCCCGCGGGACTGGCGGCGGCACAGCAGCTGACCCGCGCCGGTCACACGGTCGCCGTCTACGAGCGCGACGACCGCATCGGCGGGCTGCTGCGCTACGGCATCCCCGACTTCAAGATGGAGAAGAAGCACATCGACCTGCGCATCGCGCAGATGACCGCAGAGGGCACGCGCTTCCGCGCAGGCGTGGACATCGGCGTCGATCTGACGTGGGCGCAGCTGCGGGAGCGCTTCGACGCGGTCGTCGTCGCGACCGGTGCGATGGTGCCGCGCGACCTTCCCATCCCCGGGCGCGACCTGCCCGGCGTGCACTTCGCCATGGAGTACCTGACGCAGTCCAACCGCACGGTGGCCGGCGACCAGGTCTTCGACCAGATCTCCGCAGAGGGCAAGCACGTGATCGTCCTCGGCGGCGGCGACACCGGAGCCGACTGCATCGGCACCGCGCACCGTCAGGGTGCGCTCTCGGTCACCAACCTCGCGATCGGTCGGCAGCCCGGAGCGGAGCGCCCCGACCACCAGCCGTGGCCGATGCACCCGACGCTCTTCGAGATGCAGAGCGCCCACGAAGAGGGCGGCGAGCGCCAGTACCTGGCGTCGACGGTCGAGTTCCTCTCGAACGAGAGCGGCGAGCTCCGGGCCATCCGCATCGCGGAGACCGAGTTCGTCGACGGTCGACGCGTGCCGAAGGCCGGCACGGAGCGAGAGCTCCCCGCCGACCTCGTACTGCTCGCGCTCGGCTTCACCGGGCCCGAGACCGCGCTGACCGACGAGCAGCTCGAGCTGCCGTCCGACGCCCGCGGTAACTTCGCCCGTGGCGCCGACTACGCGACCTCGCTGCCCGGCGTGTTCGTGGCCGGCGACGCCGGGCGCGGCCAGTCGCTCATCGTGTGGGCGATCGCCGAGGGCCGTGCTGCGGCATCCGCCGTCGACCGGTACCTTGAAGGAAAGACGGACCTGCCGAGTCCAGTGCCTGCGACCGCTCGAGCGTTCGCCATCTGACCCCGATGCGCAGCCTGCGCGTCACCCCACCCCAACCCCCGACTTCCCGCGGGGATACAGCTTGGAGCACAACCACATGAGACGAGCGAAGATCGTCGCCACCCTCGGGCCGGCGACATCGAGCTACGAGCAGATCCGCGCGATCATCGATGCGGGCGTCGACGTCGCACGGATGAACCTCAGTCACGGCAGCTACGACGTGCACGAGGGCGTTTACCAGAACGTGCGGAAGGCCGCGAACGACAGCGGCAAGGCCGTGGCCGTGCTGGTCGACCTGCAGGGCCCGAAGATCCGTCTCGGCAAGTTCGCCGACGGTCCCCACGAGCTCGCCGAGGGCGACATCTTCAAGATCACCACCGAAGACGTGGTCGGCACGAAGGAGCTCGTCGGCACGACGTTCAAGGGCCTGCCCCAGGACGTCAAGCCCGGCGACTTCCTGCTCATCGACGACGGCAAGGTGCGCGTCGAGGTCGTCGAGACCGACGGCGTGGTCGTGACGACCAAGGTCATCGTCGCCGGTCCGGTCTCGAACAACAAGGGCATCAACCTGCCCGGCGTCGCGGTCAACGTCCCCGCGCTCTCCGACAAGGACGAGGCCGACCTCCGTTGGGGCCTCGAACTCGGCGCCGACCTCATCGCGCTCTCGTTCGTGCGCAACGCGGCCGACATCGAGCGCGTGCACGAGATCATGGACGAGGTCGGACGCCGCGTGCCCGTGGTCGCCAAGATCGAGAAGCCGCAGGCGGTCGATGCGCTCGAGGAGATCACCGAGGCGTTCGACGCCATCATGGTCGCCCGTGGCGACCTCGGCGTCGAGCTTCCGCTCGAGGCCGTGCCGATCGTGCAGAAGCGCGCGGTCGAGATCGCGCGTCGCCTCGCGAAGCCGGTCATCGTCGCGACGCAGATGCTCGAGTCGATGATCCACAGCCCCGTGCCGACCCGTGCAGAGACCTCCGACGTCGCCAACGCGATCCTCGACGGCGCCGACGCGGTCATGCTCTCCGGCGAGACCAGCGTGGGGGAGTACCCCGTCATCACCGTGCAGACGATGGCGCGCATCGTCGAGTCGACCGAGAAGCACGGCCTGGAGCGCATCGCCCCGCTCGGCACCAAGCCGCGCACGCAGGCCGGTGCGATCACCCTCGCGGCCGTCGAGGTCGCCGACTTCGTCGAGGCGAAGTACCTCTGCGTGTTCACGGAATCGGGCGAGACGGTGCGCCGCATGTCGCGCCTGCGCTCGGACATCCCGATCCTCGCGTTCACGCCCGACCCCGCCATCCGGCGCCGCATGGCGCTGAACTGGGGCGTCGAGTCGTTCGTCGTCGAGCGCGTGACCCACACCGACCAGATGGTCGGCCAGGTCGACGAGGCGCTCGGCCGCACGGGCCGCGCCGCGAAGGGCGAGAAGGTCGTCATCATCTCGGGTTCCCCTCCCGGAATCCCGGGCACCACGAACGACGTGCGCGTGCACGTCGTCGGCGAGGTGCTCTGAGCCGAACCGTCGATGGCCCGCCCGCTCCGCGAGGAGCCGGCGGGCCATCGCCGTCTCCGGCGCCGCGGCCGGCTCGTGGCTCGTGGCCGACCGCACGGGGCACGCCACGGCCCGAGGTCGTGCGCGAGGTCGTGCGCGAGCGGTGCGCGCGTGGGAGACTGGCGTCATGCGAGGCCCGGTGTCGGCGCAGCCCGACGATGTCGATGGTCGCTCGCGTCGGAGGCCGAGGCACTCGGAGACGACGCTTGCAGAGCGCTGGACGCGCGTCGACGGCGTCGACGTGTTCTACCGCGAGTCCCCGGATCCGCCCGAAGGCCGCCCGGCGATGATGCACGTGCACGGATTCGGGCTCTCGGGTCGGTACCTGCTTCCCACGGCCGAACGGCTCGCTGACGACTTCCACACGCTCGTGCCCGACCTGCCGGGATTCGGTCGCAGCGGCAAGTCGGCGACGGCGCTCGACGTGCCGGACCTCGCCCACGCCGCGGCCAGGTTCCTCGACGATCGCGGCATCGAGCGCGTGACGCTCGTCGGCAACTCGATGGGGTGCCCGGTCATCTGCGAGTTCGCGCATCACTACCCCGACCGCATCGAGCGCGCGGTGCTCGTCTCTCCCGCCGGCGGGGTCTTCAACCAGCCGCTCCGCAGGGCCATGGCGCAGATCAGCCGCGACGGCACGCGCGAGCCCGTCGGGTTGATGCGGGTCGTCACGCCCGACTATCTGCGCTTCGGCGTGCCGAGCACGGTTCGCATGTTCAAGGCGCTCACGTCGTATCCGTCGCTCGAGCGGCTGCTCGCCCTGCACGTGCCGACCCTCGCCGTGCTGGGGGATCGCGATCCGCTCATGCCCGGACACGAGCGGGTCCGCACCGTCGCCCAGCAGACCGACAACCGGCTGCTGCTGGTCCGCATCGAGGGCGCGGCGCACGCCATCAACTTCAGCCACTCGGGCGAACTCGCTCACCTGATCAGGCTGTTCATGGCCGATCGGCCCATCGTCGACGACCCGGAGTCGCCGGGTCATGCGCGGTTGTACGAGATCCACCGGGGCTCGCAGCATCCGTCGGCACGCGAGGAATGACCGAGGGGTCGCGTCGAGACGGTGCCGGTGGTGGGGGTCGAACCCACACGCCCTTTCGGGCAAAGCATTTTGAGTGCTCCGCGTCTGCCATTCCGCCACACCGGCCAGAGGCCTCGCCCAGAATACCGTAGGCTTTCCTCCGTGACAGACAGCGAACAGACCCAGTCGGCCCCGCGCCGCGTCGTCGTGGCAGAGGACGAGTCGCTGATCCGACTCGACATCGTCGAGATCCTCCGTGACAACGGCTTCGAGGTCGTCGGTGAGGCCGGTGACGGCGAGACTGCGGTCCAGCTCGCCACCGAGCTCCGCCCCGACCTCGTCATCATGGACGTGAAGATGCCCCAGCTCGACGGCATCTCCGCCGCAGAGCGCCTCTCGAAGGGCCACATCGCCCCGGTGGTGCTGCTCACGGCGTTCAGCCAGAAGGAGCTCGTCGAGCGAGCCAGCGAGGCGGGTGCGCTCGCGTACGTCGTCAAGCCGTTCACGCCGAACGACCTGCTTCCGGCGATCGAGATCGCCCTCGCCCGGTACGCGCAGATCATCGCCCTCGAGGCCGAGGTCGGCGACCTCGTCGAGCGGTTCGAGACGCGCAAGCTCGTCGACCGGGCCAAGGGCCTGCTCAACGAGAAGATGGGCCTCACCGAGCCCGAGGCGTTCCGCTGGATCCAGAAGGCGTCGATGGACCGTCGTCTCACCATGAAGGACGTCTCGCAGGCCATCATCGAACAGCTGGCCGCGAAGAAGTAGACCACCCCGAACGAACGACGGATGCCGCGACGAGACGCCTCGTCGCGGCATCCGTCGTTCCGCCGACCATCGCCTATCACCATCGCCTATCACCGTCGACGTCGCGACCGGGTCGCGGGCCGGTCGGGCGCGTCCCGGTGTCGGCGGCCGCTTGTAGGCTTGGCGGGTGCCAGACGCAGACAAGCCCACCCTTCTCGTGATCGACGGCCACTCGTTGGCGTTCCGGGCGTTCTACGCCCTCCCGGTCGACAGCTTCACCACGCGCGACGGGCAGCACACGAACGCCATCCACGGGTTCCTCTCGATGCTGCTCCTGCTGCTCGCCAACGAGAACCCGACGCACCTCGCGGTCGCGTTCGACCTGTCGCGCTCGTCGTTCCGCACGCGCGAGTACCCCGAGTACAAGGGCACGCGGGGCGAGACGCCCGTCGAGTTCAAGGGGCAGGTGCCGCTCCTCCAGGAGGCGCTGCGGGCCATGGGCATCACGACCCTCGAGAAGGAGGACTTCGAGGCCGACGACATCCTGGCGACCCTCGCGAAGCGCGGCCGTGCCGACGGATACCGGGTGCTGCTGGTCTCGGGCGACCGCGACACGATCCAGCTCGTGAACGACGACGTCACGCTGCTCTACCCGAACACGCAGGGCGTGTCCCAGCTCAAGCGCTACGACCCGGCCGCCGTCACCGAGCGCTACGGCATCCGTCCCGAGCAGTATCCCGACGTCGCCGCCCTCGTCGGCGAGACGAGCGACAACCTCATCGGCATCACGAAGGTCGGCGAGAAGACCGCGGTCAAATGGCTCGGCCTGTACGGCGACCTCGACGGCATCCTCGAGCACGCCGATGAGATCAAGGGCGTCGTCGGGCAGAACCTCCGCGACCAGCGCGAGAACGCGATCCGGAACCGTCGCCTCAACCGGCTCGTGACCGACGTCGAACTCGACGTGAAGCTCGACGACCTCGAGGCGAAGCCGATCGTGCTCGACGACGTGCGGCCGCTGTTCGAACGCCTCGAGTTCCGCACGCTGCTCGAGCGGCTCGCGAAACTCGTCGACGCCGCCGGTACGGGCGCCTCGACCAGCTCGAACGACTCCGCGGAGCCCGAGGCCCCGACGGCCTCGGCGCCGAAGGCGCCAACGGCTCAGTCGCTGACCGGCGATGAACTCGCAGCCTGGCTCGAGCGTGCCGAAGAGGCCGAGCCCGCGGGCCTCGGTCTCAGCGTCGACGTGCTCGACGGCGAGGTCATCGGCGCCGGCATCGCGACATCGACCGAGAGCGTCCGCCTGTCCTGGCGCCCCGATGACGAAGGCCTCGCCCCGTTCGAGCGCTGGCTCGCCGGTCCGTCGCCCAAGGTCATGACCGATGCGAAGGGGCAGCTCAAGGCCATGGCCCGCTCCGGGCTCGCCGTCGACGGCCTCGTGCTCGACACGCTCGTCGCAGCCTGGTTGCTGCGACCGAGCCTCACCGAGCGTTCGCTCGCAGACCTCGTCGACGCTCACCTCGGCGAGACCCTCCCGCAGGCGGATCCTGCGCTGCTCGTGCCCGAAGAGGGCTCCGACGCGGGTGCCCCCGAATTCGCCTGGTATACGCTCCGCCTGGCTCCGCTGATCCTCCGCGCGCTGCCCGAGCGAACGCGCGAACTGCTCGCCGACGTCGAGATGCCTCTGGTGCCGGTACTCGCCGCCATGGAACTCCGCGGCGTCACGGTCGATCGCGGCGAACTCGGCGCGCTGTCGGCCGAGCTCGGTGATCGCGCCGCGGCGCTGGCCGCAGCCGCGTTCGCGGAGATCGGCCGCGAGGTGAACCTCGGCTCGCCCAAGCAGCTGCAGGAGGTGCTGTTCGACCAGCTCGGCATGCCGAAGACGCGCGCGACCAAGACCGGCTACACGACCGACGCGAGCGCGCTGATCGACCTCCAGGAGTCGAACCCGCATCCGTTCCTCGGGTTCCTGCTCGAGCACCGCGACGCGACGAAGCTCCGCCAGATCGTCGAGTCGCTCGACAAGTCGGTCGCAGCAGACGGGCGCATCCACACGACATACGGCCAGATCGGCGCAGCCACCGGTCGCATGTCCTCGAACGACCCCAACCTGCAGAACATCCCCACGCGCACCGAAGACGGGCGCCGCATCCGCAAGGCGTTCCGCCACGGCGCGGAGTACGTCGAGCTGATGACGGCCGACTACTCGCAGATCGAGATGCGCATCATGGCGCACCTCTCAGGCGACCCGGGGCTCATCGAGGCCTTCAACGCCGGTGAAGACCTCCACCGCTTCGTCGGCGCCCGCGTCTTCTCGGTCGACCCCGCCGATGTCACGCCGCTCATGCGCACCAAGGTCAAGGCCATGTCCTACGGCCTGGCCTACGGGCTCAGCGCCTTCGGCCTGTCGAAGCAGCTGCGCATCGATCGCGCCGAGGCGACCCAGCTCATGAAGGAGTACTTCGAGCGGTTCGGCTCCGTACGCGACTACCTCCGCGGCGTGGTCGAGCAGGCGCGCATCGACGGGTACACCGAGACGATCTTCGGTCGTCGCCGCCCGTTCCCCGACCTCACGAGCCCCAACCGCGTGCACCGCGAGAACGCGGAGCGCGCTGCGCTCAACTCGCCGATCCAGGGCTCGGCGGCCGACATCATGAAGATCGCGATGACGACCGTCGAGGCCGAGATCGCGGCGCGCGGCATGTCGAGCCGCATGCTGCTCACCGTGCACGACGAGCTCATCTTCGAGGTCGCGGCGGGCGAGTCGAAGGTCCTCGAGGCCGTCGTCCGCGAGCGCATGGCCGGCGCGGCCGACCTGCTCGTGCCGCTCGACGTCTCGGTGGGCCGGGGCAGCGACTGGGAGGATGCCGCCCACTGAGTAGGCTCGTGGTCATGTCATCGAGCGAGCGCATCCCCACTGAAATCGATCGGATCGCGGAGGACTGGGTCGACACGATCGTCGACCTCAGCCCGACGCTCGGCACCTACATCGGCCGGAAGGACGCCGACGCACGCTTCGGCGATCTCTCGCCCGAGGGGATCGAGCAGGTGGTCGAGGCCAAGCGCCGCACGATCGCCCGTCTCGACGCGGCTGCGATCGCCGACGACGTCGACACCGTGACGTTCACCGATCTCCGCGCGGAACTCGCGCTCGACGTCGAGGCGCACGAGGCGGGCCTTCCGTTCCGCGACCTCAACGTGATCGCGAGCCCCTCGCAGGAACTCCGCGAGGTGTTCGACCTCATGGCGACCGACGGCGCCGACGACTGGGGCACGATCTCGACGCGCCTCGACGCGCTGCCCGGTGCGCTCGACGGGTACGTGCGAACCCTTCGGCTCGGCATCGAACGCGGCACGGTCCCGGCCAAGCGCCAGGTGCGCCAGGTCGCCGCCCAGGCGCGCAAGCTCGAGCGGGTCGACGGCTTCTTCGCCGAGTTCGTGCAGGGCGCTCCCGAGAGCCTGCCCGCTTCGCTGCGCGGTGAGCTCGATGCCCGCGCCGGCGGCGCAGGCGAGGCGTACGGACGGTTCGCCGAGTTCCTCGAGCAGGAGCTGCTGCCGGCAGCAGGCGACGCTGACGCGGTCGGCCGCGACATCTACGCGCTGCAGTCCCGGCATTTCCTCGGTGCCGTGATCGACCTCGACGAGACGTACGAGTGGGGCATCGAGGAGCTCGCGCGCATGGTCGCGGAGCAGGAGGCCATCGCTCAGGAGATCGTGCCAGGGGCATCCGTCGCCGAGGCGATCGCGTTCCTCGACAACGACGGCAGCCGCAAGCTGCACGGCACCGACGCGTTGCAGCGCTGGATGCAGGAGGTGAGCGATCGTGCGGTGGCAGAGCTCGGGGCGACCCAGTTCGACATCCCCGAGCAGATCCGAACGCTCGAATGCATGATCGCGCCCACCCAGTCGGGCGGCATCTACTACACCGGCCCGACCGACGACTTCTCGCGGCCCGGACGCATGTGGTGGGCGGTGCCCGAGGGCGTCACGGAGTTCGACACCTGGCGGGAGCTCACGACGGTTTACCACGAGGGCGTGCCGGGCCACCACCTGCAGATCGGGCAGGCGGTCGTCAACCGAGGCAAGCTCAACACGTGGCGACGCCAGCTGGCCGGCACCTCGGGCCACGCCGAGGGCTGGGCCCTGTACGCCGAGCGCCTGATGCAGGAACTCGGATACCTCGACGATCCCGCCGACCGGCTCGGCATGCTCGACGGCCAGCGCATGCGCGCGGCCAGGGTGGTGCTCGACATCGGCGTGCACCTCGGCAAGCAGCGCCCCGACGGCCAGGGCGTCTGGACCGGCGAGTACGCCTTCGAGTTCCTCGGGCGGAACGTGAACATGGAGCAGGGCTTCATCGACTTCGAGGTGAACCGCTACCTCGGATGGCCCGGTCAGGCGCCGTCGTACAAGGTGGGCCAGCGCATCTGGGAGCAGCTGCGCGACGACGCACGGCGCCGAGAGGGCGCGGACTTCGACATCAAGGAGTTCCACCGTCGTGCGCTCGATCTCGGGGGAGTGGGCCTCGACACCCTCCGCTCGAGCCTGCTCGGCTGACCGGCCGGCGGGTGACACGCCGCGACACGCCCGGCTTGCCGTGCTCGCTCGGAGTCCGCTAGGATTGAATGTCACTTCTGTGACGATCCTGTCCGCATGCCCATCGCGGAACCAACATAACGCTCTACCGCGCGATGGGCTCGATTCTGTCCTTTACGGAGCATTCACTACATGACAACCGCAACGACCAAGGCACCCAAGCAGGTCGCTATCAACGACATCGGATCTGCTGACGATTTCCTCGCCGCGGTCGAGAAGACTTTGAAGTTCTTCAACGACGGCGACCTCATCGAGGGCACCGTCGTGAAGATCGACCGCGACGAGGTCCTCCTCGACGTCGGCTACAAGACCGAGGGCGTCATCCCCTCGCGTGAGCTTTCCATCAAGCACGATGTCGACCCCAGCGAGGTCGTCGGCGTCGGCGACACCGTCGAGGCGCTCGTTCTCCAGAAGGAGGACAAGGAAGGCCGCCTCATCCTGTCGAAGAAGCGTGCGCAGTACGAGCGCGCGTGGGGCGACGTGGAGAAGATCAAGGAAGCCGATGGCGTCGTGACCGGTACGGTCATCGAGGTCGTCAAGGGCGGCCTGATCGTCGACATCGGCCTCCGCGGCTTCCTCCCGGCGTCGCTCATCGAGCTCCGCCGCGTGCGCGACCTCACGCCGTACCTCGGCCAGGAGATCGAGGCCAAGATCCTCGAGCTCGACAAGAACCGCAACAACGTCGTGCTCTCGCGCCGCGCGCTCCTCGAGCAGACGCAGTCCGAGTCGCGTTCGACGTTCCTCGCCAACCTGCACCCGGGCCAGATCCGCAAGGGTGTCATCTCGTCGATCGTCAACTTCGGTGCGTTCGTCGACCTCGGTGGCGTCGACGGTCTCGTGCACGTCTCCGAGCTCTCGTGGAAGCACATCGAGCACGCCAGCGAGGTCGTCGAGGTCGGCCAGGAGGTCACCGTCGAGGTGCTCTCCGTCGAGCTCGACCGCGAGCGCGTCTCGCTGTCGCTCAAGGCGACGCAGGAGGACCCGTGGCAGGTCTTCGCCCGTACCCACGCGATCGGCCAGGTCGCACCGGGTAAGGTCACGAAGCTCGTTCCGTTCGGTGCGTTCGTTCGCGTCGCCGACGGCATCGAGGGCCTCGTCCACATCTCCGAGCTGTCGGGCAAGCACGTCGAGCTCGCAGAGCAGGTCGTGTCGGTCGGCGAAGAGGTCTTCGTCAAGGTCATCGACATCGACCTCGAGCGTCGCCGCATCTCGCTCTCGCTGAAGCAGGCGAACGAGGGCGTCGACCCCGAGGGCACCGAGTTCGACCCGGCGCTCTACGGCATGCTCACCGAGTACGACGAGCAGGGCAACTACAAGTACCCCGAGGGCTTCGACCCCGAGACCAACGAGTGGCGCGAGGGCTTCGAGGCCCAGCGCGAGAAGTGGGAGCAGGACTACGCTGCCGCTCAGGAGCGTTGGGAAGCGCACAAGAAGCAGGTCGCCTCGGCGAACGCTGCTGCTGCTGCCGACGACTCGTTCGGTTCGGGCTCCGCTTCGTACTCGAGCGAATCGGCCGGCGCGGGCACCCTCGCCGACGACGCCTCGCTCGCTGCGCTGCGCGAGAAGCTGTCGAGCAACTAGTACGGATCCGATCCGCACACGGAAGGCCGGTCCCCATCGGGGGCCGGCCTTCCGGCGTTCCAGGCCGCGGGGCGATGGTCTGCGTCACTAGAGTGGAGTCGTGTATCTGATCGGCCTCACGGGCGGCATCGCCTCAGGAAAGTCCACGGTCGCCAGGCGACTCTACGAGCACGGCGCGGTGCACATCGACGCCGACCAGCTGGCTCGGCGCGTGGTCGAACCCGGCACGTCCACGCTCGCGGCGGTCGCCGAGGCGTTCGGGCCCGCGGTCCTCCGTCCCGACGGCTCGCTCGACCGCGCAAGGGTCGGCGAGCTCGTGTTCACGGACGACGAGGCTCGCGCGAAGCTCAACGCGATCGTGCATCCGGCCGTCCGCGAACTCTCGTCGCGGCTCATCGCGAAGGCCGAGGCGGACGACCCCGACGCGGTCGTCGTCTACGACGTGCCGCTGCTCGTCGAGGCATCCGTCGATCATCCCTTCGACCTGATCGTGGTGACGAGCGCCCCCCGCAAGACGCAGCTGAGGCGACTCGTCGAGGATCGCGGACTCGACCCCATGCAGGCCGAGGCCCGAGTCGACGCCCAGGTCGCGAACACCGAGCGCCTCGCGATCGCCGACGTCGTCATCGACACCGACGGCACGCTCGCGCACACCATGAGCCAGGCCGACGCGCTGTGGCTCCGCGTCGTCGAAGAGCAGCGCGCCCGAGCATAGGCCGGGAGTCCTGCGGAGCCGGCCGTCGTGTCAGAGGTCGAACCTAGACTTGAGAGCATGCAGGCCACCCGATCCGTCCGACCGTTCGAGGTCGTCAGCGAGTACGTGCCGAGCGGCGACCAGCCGGCTGCGATCGCCGAACTCGCGGGCCGCATCAACGCCGGCGAGACCGATGTCGTGCTCCTCGGAGCGACCGGCACCGGCAAGTCGGCGACCACCGCATGGCTCATCGAGCAGGTGCAGCGTCCGACGTTGGTGCTCGCGCACAACAAGACGCTCGCGGCACAGCTCGCCACCGAGTTCCGCGAGCTCATGCCCAACAACGCGGTCGAGTACTTCGTCTCGTACTACGACTACTACCAGCCAGAGGCCTACGTGCCGCAGACCGACACCTTCATCGAGAAGGACTCCTCGGTCAACGCTGAGGTCGAGCGGTTGCGGCACTCGACGACGAACTCGCTGCTGAGCAGGCGCGACGTCGTGGTCGTCTCGACCGTTTCGTGCATCTACGGTCTCGGCACCCCCGAGGAGTACCTGAAGGCGATGATGCCGCTGCAGGTCGGCCAGCAGGTCGACCGCGACTGGTTGATCCGCAAGTTCGTGTCGATGCAGTACCAGCGCAACGACGTCGACTTCTCGCGCGGCACGTTCCGCGTGCGAGGGGACACGATCGAGATCATCCCCGTCTACGAGGAGCTCGCGATCCGCATCGAGATGTTCGGCGACGAGATCGAGGCGCTGTACACCCTGCACCCGTTGACCGGCCAGGTGGTCGCGAAGCCCGACGCCGTGCCGGTGTTCCCGGGCTCGCACTACGTCGCGAGCACGGACGTCATGCAGCGGGCCATCGGCACCATCCGCACCGAGCTCGAAGAGCGGCTCGTCGAACTCGAGCGCGAGGGCAAGCTGCTCGAGGCGCAGCGACTTCGCATGCGGACGACCTTCGACCTCGAGATGATGGAGCAGATCGGCTTCTGCTCCGGCATCGAGAACTACTCGCGGCACATCGACGGACGTGCACCCGGCGAGGCCCCGCACTGCCTGCTCGACTACTTCGCCGACGACTTCCTCGTGGTCATCGACGAGTCGCACGTCACCGTTCCCCAGATCGGCGCGATGTACGAGGGCGACTCGTCGCGCAAGCGCACGCTGGTCGAGCACGGATTCCGACTGCCGAGCGCGCTCGACAACCGCCCGCTGAAGTTCGACGAGTTCAAGAACCGCATCGGTCAGGCCGTCTACCTCTCGGCCACGCCGGGTCGCTACGAGATGGGCATCGCCGACGGCGTGGTCGAGCAGATCATCCGCCCGACCGGTCTCGTGGACCCGCAGATCGTCGTGAAGCCGTCCAAGGGGCAGATCGACGACCTCCTCGAGGAGATCCGGGTGCGCGCCGAGCGAGACGAGCGCGTGCTCGTGACGACGCTCACGAAGCGCATGGCCGAAGAGCTCACCGATTACCTCACCGAGGCCGGGGTGCGAGTCCGCTACCTCCACTCGGATGTCGACACGCTGCGTCGCGTCGAACTGCTCACCGAGCTTCGGGCGGGCGTCTACGACGTGCTCGTCGGCATCAACCTGCTGCGCGAGGGCCTCGACCTGCCCGAGGTCTCCCTCGTGGCGATCCTCGACGCCGACAAGGAGGGCTTCCTCCGGTCGTCGACCTCGCTCATCCAGACCATCGGGCGCGCGGCGCGCAACGTCTCGGGCGAGGTGCACATGTACGCCGATGTGCTCACCGACTCGATGAACGCCGCCATCGAGGAGACCGAGCGCCGACGCGAGCGCCAGATCGAGTACAACCGCGCGAACGGCATCGACCCGCAGCCGTTGCGCAAGCGCATCGCCGACATCACCCAGCTCCTCGCACGCGAGGAGGCCGACACTGCAGCGCTGCTCGCAGGGCGCGACACCCGCAAGAAGTCCCCGGTGCCGAACCTGCGCCGCGAGGGCATCGCAGCCGAAGGCGCGAACGACCTCGAAGAGCTGATCCGCGACCTGAACGACCAGATGCTGGTGGCCGCCGGCGAGCTGAAGTTCGAGCTCGCGGCTCGCCTTCGCGACGAGGTGTCCGAGCTCAAACGCGAACTCCGTCAGATGGAGAAGGCGGGCCATCTCGCCTGAATCGAACATATGTTCGCTCAGAGCGCGTGCCCTCACGGCGTTCGTGTCGGTGGGGCTGCCTAGACTCGGAGGGTGCCTGTTTCACGTCTCGATGCCCATTCGCACCTGAGTGTCCGCGGTGCCCGCGTGCACAATCTCCGCGACGTCGACGTCGAGATCCCACGCGATGCGATGGTGGTCTTCACCGGGCTCTCGGGCTCCGGCAAGTCCTCGCTCGCGTTCGACACGATCTTCGCCGAGGGGCAGCGTCGCTACGTCGAGTCGCTGTCCGCATACGCACGGCAGTTCCTCGGCCAGGTCGACCGGCCCGACGTCGACTTCATCGAGGGCCTGAGTCCGGCCGTCTCGATCGACCAGAAGTCCACCAATCGCAACCCGCGTTCGACCGTCGGCACGATCACCGAGATCTACGACTACATGCGACTGCTGTGGGCGCGCATCGGCGTGCCGCACTGCCCGGTGTGCGGCGAACGCATCCAGCGGCAGACGGTGCAGCAGATCGCCGACCAGCTCATGCAACTCGAAGACGGCGTGCGCTTCCAGGTGCTGAGCCCGGTGGTGTCGCAGAAGAAGGGCGAGTTCGTCGACCTGTTCCGCGAACTGGCCGCCGGCGGCTATTCGCGTGCGGTGGTCGACGGCGAACTGATCCGACTCGACGAGCCGCCGACGCTGAAGAAGCAGGTCAAGCACGACATCTCGGTCGTCATCGACCGGCTGGTCGCCGGCCCCGACGTGCTCGGCCGCCTCACCGACTCCCTCGAGACGGCGCTGCGGTTGACCGACGGGCTCGTGCAGATCAACTACGTCGACGAGTCCGGTCCCGACGCGTGGGACACCTTCTCCGAGAAGCTCTCCTGCCCGAACCAGCACCCGATCCAGCTCACCGAGATCGAGCCGCGCACGTTCTCGTTCAACGCGCCGTTCGGCGCCTGCCCCGAGTGCTCCGGACTCGGCACGCGCATGGCGGTCGACGAGCAGCTGCTCCTCGGCGACCCGGCGCTGAGCATCGCCGAGGGCGTCATCATCCCCTGGACCTCGCAGGGCAAGAGCCTCTACAACTACTACGAGAAGCTGCTCGTCGGACTCGCCCGTGATCTCGGCTTCTCGCTCGACACTCCGTGGGAGGAGCTCGACGGCGCCGCCCGAGATGCAGTGCTCCGCGGCGACAACTTCGAGGTCAAGGTCAAGTGGCGCAACCGGTACGGCCGCGAGATGAGCTACACCTCGGGCTTCGAAGGCGTCGTGCCCTACATCGAGCGCCAGTACCTCCAAGCCGAGACCGATGCACAGCGGGTGCGGTGGTCGGAGTACCTCCGCGAAGTGCCGTGCCCCGTCTGCGACGGCAAGCGGCTGAAGCCCGAGGTCCTCTCGGTGCTCATCCACGACGCGAGCATCGCCGATGTCGGCCTGCTGAGCCTCACCGACGCTCGCGCGTTCATGGACCGCCTCGAGCTCACCGAACGCGAGCAGACGATCGCCGCGCAGGTGCTGCGCGAGATCAAGCTGCGGCTCGACTTCCTCATCCGCGTCGGACTCAGCTACCTCGATCTCTCGCGTGCCGCCGCGACGCTCTCCGGCGGCGAGGCGCAACGCATCCGGTTGGCCACGCAGATCGGTTCAGGGCTCACGGGCGTGCTCTACGTGCTCGACGAGCCGAGCATCGGCCTGCACCAGCGCGACAACCGACGCCTCATCGACACGCTCGTCGCGCTCCGCGACCTCGGAAACACGCTCATCGTCGTCGAGCACGACGAGGACACCATCCGCACCGCCGACTGGATCGTCGACATCGGCCCGGGCGCTGGCGTGAACGGCGGAACCGTCGTGCACTCGGGCAGCTACGCGGACCTCGTGAAGAACACGCGCTCGCTCACCGGCGACTACCTGTCGGGCCGCAAGGAGATCCCGATCCCCGAGCGGCGGCGGGTGATCGACCCCGAGCGCATGATCTCGGTGCACGGCGCCGAGGCGAACAACCTCCGCGGGGTCGACGTCGACTTCCCGCTCGGCGTGTTCACGGCCGTCACCGGCGTGAGCGGGTCGGGCAAGTCCTCGCTCGTCAACGACATCCTCTACCGCGTGCTGGCCAACCGGCTGAACGGTGCCCGCAAGCTGCCGGGCCGGCACCGCCGCGTCACCGGGCTCGACCACCTCGACAAGGTCGTGCACGTCGACCAGGCGCCCATCGGACGCACGCCCCGCTCGAATCCGGCCACCTACACGGGCGTGTTCGATCGCATCCGCACGCTGTTCTCCGAGACGACCGAGGCGAAGGCCAGGGGATACCTGCCGGGCCGGTTCAGCTTCAACGTCAAGGGCGGTCGCTGCGAGGCGTGCTCGGGCGACGGCACGATCAAGATCGAGATGAACTTCCTGCCCGACGTCTACGTCGCGTGCGAGGTCTGCGGCGGCCAGCGCTACAACCGAGAGACGCTCCAGGTGCACTACAAGGGCAAGAACATCGCCGAGGTGCTGCAGATGCCGATCAGCGAGGCGGCCGAGTTCTTCGAGCCCATCTCGGCGATCCACCGCTATCTCAAGACCCTCGTCGATGTCGGACTCGGCTACGTCCAGCTCGGGCAGAGCGCGACGACGCTCTCGGGCGGCGAGGCGCAGCGCGTCAAGCTCGCGACCGAGCTGCAGCGTCGTTCCAACGGTCGCAGCGTCTACGTGCTCGACGAGCCGACGACGGGCCTGCACTTCGAGGACGTGCGCAAGCTGCTGAAGGTGCTGGGCAAGCTCGTCGACAAGGGCAACTCGGTGATCGTGATCGAGCACAGCCTCGACGTGATCAAGTCGGCCGACTGGATCATCGACCTCGGCCCGGAGGGCGGTTCCGGCGGCGGGCAGGTCGTCGCGACCGGCACGCCCGAGCAGGTCGCGGAGGTGGCCGAGAGCCACACCGGGTTCTTCCTGCGCGAGATCTTCGACGCCGCGCGACCGGGCGTCGAAGTCGCCAGCTGACCATGGCCGACGCGCTCGCCTACCGCCCGAAGGCGGGGGAGATCCCGACCGCGCCGGGCGTCTACCGGTTCCGCGATGCCGACCGTCGTGTGCTCTACGTGGGCAAGGCCAAGAACCTCCGTGCCCGGCTCTCCAACTACTTCGCGCCACTTCGCACGCTGCACGAGCGGACGCGGCGCATGGTCACGACGGCCGCCTCCGTCGAATGGACCGTCGTCGGCAACGACGTCGAAGCGCTCCAGCTCGAGTACACCTGGATCAAGGAGTTCGATCCGCCGTTCAACGTGAAGTACCGCGACGACAAGTCGTATCCGTACCTCGCGGTCACCCTCGCCGATGAAGCGCCGCGTGCGATCGTCACCCGTCGGAGCGGCATCCCCGGTGCGCGCTACTTCGGTCCGTACCCGAAGGTCTGGGCGGTCAACGAGACCCTCGAACTGCTGCTGAAGCTCTTCCCGATCCGCACCTGCAAGGACTCCGACTACCGTCGGGCGATGGCGACGGGTCGACCGTGCTTCGCCGGCCAGATCGGGCGGTGCTTCGGCCCCTGCTCGGGTCGGGTCGGCATCGAGGAGCACCGCGCCAACGTCGACCGGTTCGTGTCGTTCATGACGAACCAGGATCGCCGCATCGTCGACGAGCTCTCGCAGCAGATGCTCCAGGCCTCGGCCGCGTTCGAGTACGAGACCGCGGCCCGTCGGCGCGATCAGCTGCAGGCCGCGACCGAATTCTTCGAGAAGAGCGCCGTCGTGCTGCGCGACGACGTCGACGTCGACGTGTTCGGCATCGATCACGACGAGCTCGCCGCCGCAGTGCAGATCTTCATCGTGCGGGGCGGACGCGTGCGCGGAGTGCATTCGTGGACCGTCGACAAGGAGCTCGACGTCCCGATCGGCGAGCTCGTCGACTCGGTCGTGCAGAACGCGTACGGCGGGCAGTTGACGCCGCCGCGCGAGGTCGTCGTGCCCGAGCTGCCCGACGACGCGGCGGCGCTCGAGACGTGGCTCGCCGAGCGCGCCGGGCGCAAGGTCCGGCTGCGGGCTGCCCAGCGTGGCGACAAGGCGGCCCTGCTCGCGACGGCGACGCAGAACGCCAAGCAGTCCCTGATGCTCTACAAGACGCGTCGGAGCGCCGACTTCACGACGCGTTCGCGCGCACTCGAGGACATCCAGGAGGCGCTCGGCATGGCGGATGCCCCGCTGCGCATCGAGTGCTTCGACGTCTCGCACTTGAGCGGCACGAACATCGTGGCATCCATGGTCGTCTTCGAAGACGGCCTGCCCCGCAAAGACGAGTACCGCAGGTTCACGATCCCCGAGTCGACCGACGACACCGACTCCATCCACCAGGTGCTCACCCGACGGCTCGCGTACCTCGCCTCGCCCGAGGAATCCCGGGTGCCGGAGGCGACCCCGGCCGGCACGGGCACCGATGAAGCGGCCCCGGTCGAGGGCGCTCGTCGCTCCAAGTTCTCGTACCGGCCGAACCTGCTCGTCGTCGACGGCGGCGAGCCGCAGGTGGCTGCCGCGGCCAGGGCCCTCGCCGAGTCCGGAGTCGAGGGCATCTACCTCTGCGGCATCGCGAAGCGACTCGAGGAGATCTGGACCCCCGACTCCGACTACCCGGTGATCCTCCCGCGCAACAGCGACGCGCTCTTCCTGTTCCAGCGCGTCCGCGACGAGGCGCACCGGTTCGCCATCACGCACCAACGCCAGCGCCGCAAGCGCGACATCTCGTCGGTGCTCGCCGAGATCCCGGGGCTCGGGCCGACCCGCATCAAGGTCCTGCTCCGGCACTTCGGCTCGGTGAAGCGCCTGCGCGCGGCATCCGTCGACGAGATCTCGACCGTCGACGGCTTCGGTCCGACACTGGCCGCGGTCGTGCACGGCGAGCTGCACGCCGGTGCCGAGGCCCAACCCCGATAGGCTGGTTGCTCGACATGGGGGAAGGTGAGATCGGGGCGATGGCAACCGAGTTCGAGCAGGAGATGCTCATCGTCACCGGCATGTCGGGAGCCGGCCGCTCGACCGTCGGGAACGCCCTCGAGGACCTCGGCTGGTACGTCGTCGACAACCTGCCGCCCCAGATGCTGCGCCCGCTCGTCGAGCTCGTCGAACGCGCCGGTGCCTCGTTGCCCCGCATCGCCGCGGTCGTCGACATCCGGGGCCGCGACTTCTTCGCCGAGCTGCGCGAGATCATCCAGGCGCTCCGAACCGGCGTCAACGTCCGAGTCGTGTTCCTCGACGCCACCGACGCGGTGCTCGTGCGCCGCTTCGAGGCCGTGCGGCGCCCGCATCCGTTGCAGGGCAACGGCACGCTCCTCGACGGCATCGGCGCCGAACGCTCGCGCCTCGCCGAGCTGCGCGAGGCCGCAGACCTCGTCGTCGACACGTCGGAGCTCAACATCCACCAGCTCGCCACGCTCACGACCGAGACCTTCGCCGAGGCCGGCAGGGCCGGCGTCCGGGTCACGCTGCTCAGCTTCGGCTTCAAGTACGGGCTGCCGACGGACGCCGACCTCGTCGCCGACGCCCGGTTCCTCCCGAATCCCTTCTGGATCGGCGAGCTGCGGAACCTCACCGGCGAGGATCCCGCCGTCGCCGAGTACGTGCTCCACCAGCAGGGTGCCCAGGAGTTCATCGACGCCTACGTCGCCGCGCTGCAACCGGTGCTGAGCGGCTACCAACGCGAGAACAAGGGGCACGCCACGATCGCGATCGGATGCACGGGCGGGAAGCACCGCTCGGTGGCGATCGTTCGAGAGCTGGCCGCCCGACTCGAGGCGTTCCCCGACATCGCCGTCAGCGTCCGCCATCGCGACCTCGGACGCGAGTGAGCGTCCGCATCGTTCATGACGCGCAGGGCATCACGCCCGCGCATCCACCCACAGGAAGGATCACGAGGTGGCATTGACCGCGGATGTGAAAGAAGAACTGGCACGCGTCGAGGTGTCGAAGACGAGTGTCCGCGCGGCCGAGTTGGCCTCCGTGCTGCGTTTCGCGGGCGGACTGCACATCATCTCGGGTCGGATCGCGATCGAGGCCGAACTCGATTCGCCGACGACGGCGAAGCGCGTCACACGCGACCTCGGCGAACTCTACGGCGTGCGCCCCGACGTCTCGGTCATCGCACCGTCGGGCATCCGCCGCTCGAACCAGTTCCTGCTGCGGGTGCTCGACGGCGGCGAGACGCTCGCGCGCCAGACCGGGCTGCTCGACGCTCGCAGGCGACCGGTGCGCGGACTGCCGAACAAGCTGACGACCGGCTCGCGCGACGAGGTCGCGGCCGTGTGGCGGGGTGCGTTCCTCGCGCACGGCAGCCTCACCGACCCCGGCCGTTCGGCCGCGCTCGAGATCACGTGCCCCGGCAACGAGACGGCCATGGCGCTCGTCGGCGCGGCCGGGCGGCTCGGCATCTCGGCGAAGGCTCGCGAGGTGCGCGGAGTGCACCGGGTCGTCATCCGCGACGGCGAGGCGATCAGCTCGATGCTCTCGCTCATGGGTGCCAGCGGCACGGTGCGCAACTGGGAGGAGCTGCGCCAGCGTCGCGAGGTGCGCGCCACGGCGAACCGGCTCGTGAACTTCGACGACGCCAACCTGCGCCGATCCGCGCAGGCCGCGGTCGCCGCCTGCGCGCGCGTCGAGCGGGCGATGGAACTGCTGGGCGACGACATCCCGGAGCACCTCAAGTACGCGGGGGAGCTGCGGCTCGCCCACCGCGACGCGAGCCTCGACGAGCTCGGCCACCACGCCGACCCGCCCATGACGAAGGACGCCGTGGCCGGACGCATCCGGCGCCTGCTCGCCATGGCCGACACCCGGGCTGCGGCCCTCGGCGTGCCCGGCACCGAGGCGAGCCTGCCGGCCGACCTCGACGACGTCTAGGCCTTCGCCGATCGATTCGACGGATGCCGCGGCATCCGTCGTTCCGTCGACCCGTCGCGCGCCCGGAGCCGGGTGTCATCGGACGTCAACCCGGGTGGTGGGGCCGAGCAGCGGGCATAGACTCGAAGGCGCAGCCGCGGAACACCGGGCAGAGGCCCGGAACGCCCGGCATCTGACAAGGAGAAGCAATGGCTGACTACACCCTGCCCGATCTCGCCTACGACTACTCGGCGCTCGAGCCGGCGATCAGCGGCACCATCATGGAGCTGCACCACTCGAAGCACCACCAGGCGTACGTGACGGGTGCGAACACCGCCCTCGCGCAGCTCGCCGAGGCGCGCGAGACGGGCAACCTCGCGAATGTGAACAAGCTCGAGAAGGACCTCGCGTTCAACCTCGGCGGTCACATCAACCACTCGATCTTCTGGACCAACCTCTCGCCGAACGGCGGCGACAAGCCCACCGGCGAGCTCGCGGCCGCGATCGACGACCAGTTCGGCTCCTTCGACGCCTTCCAGGCGCACTTCACCGCGACCGCCCTCGGCGTGCAGGGCTCTGGCTGGGCCGTGCTCGCCTGGGATTCGCTCGGCCAGCGCCTGATCATCGTGCAGTTCTTCGACCAGCAGGGCAACCTCCCGGCCGGCATCGTTCCGCTGCTGATGCTCGACGTGTGGGAGCACGCGTACTACCTCGACTACCGCAACGTGCGCGCCGACTACGTCAAGGCGTTCTGGACGATCGCGGACTGGGACAACGTGCAGCTGCGCTTCGCCGCAGCAAACGAGAAGACCTCAGGGCTGCTGCTACTGTCGTAATCGTGACGGTGTCCTCGGGCATCGTCCGAGGACACCGTTGTCCGAATCTTCCCAAACAACGCGCGCTCGCGCACCGTCACATCAGGAGAGATCCGTGTCTGTAAAGATCGGCATCAACGGCTTCGGCCGCATCGGCCGCAATTACTTCCGTGCAGCCCTCGCCCAGGGCGCAGACCTCGAGATCGTCGCGGTCAACGACCTCACCGACAACAAGACGCTCGCACACCTGCTGAAGTACGACTCGATCACGGGCCGCCTCGACGCGACGGTCGACTACGACGACGACAACATCATCGTCAACGGCACCGCGATCAAGGCGTTCGCCGAGCGCGACCCCGCCAACCTGCCCTGGGGCGAGCTCGGCGTCGACATCGTCATCGAGTCGACCGGCTTCTTCACGAAGGCCGCCGATGCGCGCAAGCACATCGAGGCCGGCGCCAAGAAGGTGCTGATCTCGGCTCCGGCGACCGACGAGGACGCCACGTTCGTCATGGGCGTCAACGAGCACGAGTACGACCCCGCGACGCACCACATCATCTCGAACGCCTCGTGCACCACGAACTGCCTCGCGCCGCTCGCCAAGGTGTTCAACGACGCCTTCGGCATCGAGCACGGCCTCATGACCACGGTGCACGCCTACACGGCCGACCAGAACCTGCAGGACGGCCCCCACAAGGACCTCCGTCGTGCGCGTGCGGCCGCCGTGAACATCGTCCCGACCTCGACCGGTGCGGCGAAGGCCATCGGCCTCGTGCTGCCCGAGCTCATCGGCAAGCTCGACGGCTTCGCGCTCCGCGTGCCCGTTCCCACCGGTTCGATCACCGACCTCACGGTCACGACGCCGAACCCGGTCACGGTCGACGAGATCAAGGCCGCCTACAAGGCCGCCGCCGAGGGTCCCATGAAGGGCATCCTCAAGTACACCGAAGACGAGATCGTGTCGAGCGACATCGTCACCGACCCGCACTCGTCGATCTTCGACGCGGGCCTCGTTCGCGTCATCGGCAACCAGGTGAAGCTCTCGAGCTGGTACGACAACGAGTGGGGTTACTCCAACCGTCTCGTCGACCTCACCGAGTACGTCGCCGAACGTCTCTGAATCGGGACATCGTGACCCTGCGAACGATCGATAGCCTCGGTTCGCTCGCCGGAACGCGCATCGTCGTCCGTTGTGACCTCAACGTTCCTCTCAAGGACGGGGTCATCACGGACGACGGTCGTGTTCGGGCGTCGCTGCCGACACTCACCGCGCTGACCGACCAGGGGGCGCGCGTGGTCGTGGTCTCCCACCTCGGCCGCCCCGAAGGCGCTCCCGACGCGAAGTACAGCCTCGCGCCCGTCGCCGCCCGCCTCGGCGAGCTCGTCGACGTGCCGGTGGCGTTCGCGACCGACACCGTCGGCGCGGATGCCGCGGCCAAGGTCGAGGCCCTGGCCGACGGCGAGATCCTCGTGCTCGAGAACCTCCGCTTCAACCCGGGCGAGACCTCGAAGGACGTCGCCGAGCGCACCGCATTCGCAGAACAGCTCGCGAACTTCGCCGACGCCGTCGTCTCCGACGGCTTCGGCGTCGTGCACCGCAAGCAGGCGAGCGTCTTCGAGCTCGAAGAGCTGCGTCCGAGCGCGGCGGGCCTGCTCATCGCCTCCGAGCTCGACGTGCTCGACCGCCTCACCGAGAACCCCGAGCGCCCCTACGCGGTCGTGCTCGGCGGCTCGAAGGTGTCCGACAAGCTCGGCGTGATCGCGCACCTGCTGCCCAGGGTGGACACCCTGCTCATCGGCGGCGGAATGCTGTTCACCTTCCTCGCGGCCCAGGGCCACAAGGTCGGCTCGAGCCTGCTCGAAGCCGACCAGATCGAGACCGTGCGGGGCTACCTCGCCGAAGCCGCCGAGCGCGGCGTCTCGATCGTGCTCCCGACGGATGTCGTCGTGGCGGCGTCGTTCTCGGCGGAGGCCGACCACGTGGTCGCCGCCGCCGATGCGATCGAGGAGACGCCGTTCGGCGCCTCGGGCCTCGGACTCGACATCGGGCCCGAGACGGCAGCGGTCTTCGCCGAGCACATCCGCGGGTCGAAGACGGTGTTCTGGAACGGCCCGATGGGCGTGTTCGAGCTCGCGCCCTTCGCCGCCGGCACCCGTGCGGTCGCCCAGGCGCTCACCGAGGTCGACGGACTCAGCGTCGTCGGCGGAGGCGACTCGGCCGCGGCCGTGCGTCAGCTCGGATTCTCAGACGACCAGTTCGGTCACATCTCGACGGGCGGAGGCGCAAGCCTCGAGTTCCTCGAGGGCAAGAAGCTCCCCGGACTGGAGGTCCTCGGATGGCAGTGAAGCGCACCCCGTTCATCGCAGGCAACTGGAAGATGAACCTCGACCACCTGCAGGCGGTCGCATTCACGCAGAAGCTCGCGTGGTCGCTGAAGGACGCGAAGCACGACCCGGCAGACGCCGAGGTCGCGGTCTTCCCGCCGTTCACCGACATCCGCTCGGTGCAGACGCTCATCGCGGCCGACAACCTGCCCATCGCCTACGGCGCGCAGGATGTCTCGGCTCACGACTCGGGCGCGTACACGGGCGAGATCTCGGGGGCGTTCCTCGCGAAGCTCGAGTGCGCGTACGTGATCATCGGGCACTCCGAACGTCGCACGCTGCACGGCGAGACCGACGCCGACGTGAACGCCAAGGTGCTCGCGGCCCACCGCCACGGCATCGTGCCCGTGCTGTGCGTGGGCGAGACGGCCGAAGACCTCGAGGCGCACGGCCCGAGCGCCGTGCCCGTCGCGCAGCTGCGAGCGGCCCTCGAGGGCGTCGACGGCTCGAAGGGGCTCGTCATCGCGTACGAGCCCGTCTGGGCGATCGGTTCGGGCCAGGCGGCGACGCCACAGCAGGCCGAGCAGGTCTGCGAGGCGCTCCGCGGCGTGCTCCGCGAACTGTTCGGAGAAGACGTGGCCGCTGCGACGCGCGTGCTCTACGGCGGGTCGGTGAAGGCGGCGAACATCGCCTCGTTCCTGCGCGAGCCCAACGTCGACGGTGCGCTCGTGGGCGGTGCGAGCCTCGACATCGACGAGTTCTCGAGCATCGTCCGGTTCAAGAAGCACGTCGGGGCCTGATCCCGACACCGCGCGGGGCCTGAGACGCGTGTCTCCGGCCCCGCGCGTTCGCTCCCGCTATACTCGTATATCGGCACCGACCCCCCTCGTCGTGCCCGGAAAGGTTCACCGTGGAGATTCTCCAGGTCGTGCTGCAGGTTCTGCTCGGTATCACGAGCCTCCTGCTGACGCTGCTCATCCTCCTGCACAAGGGCCGCGGCGGCGGTCTGTCCGACATGTTCGGCGGCGGCGTCACGTCCAGCCTCGGCGCCTCCGGCGTTGCCGAGCGCAACCTCAATCGCATCACCGTGATCCTCGGTCTCGTGTGGGTGACGTGCATCGTCATCCTCGGCCTGATCACGAAGTTCGACTCGGGGATCTGACATGGCTTCCGGAAACAGCGCCATCCGTGGCTCGCGCGTCGGCGCCGGCCCCATGGGCGAGCAGGATCGCGGCTTCCACGCCGACCGCGTCGCCGTGAGCTACTGGGATGCCCAGGGCAACGAGACCGTGCGGTACTTCGCG
This sequence comes from Agromyces sp. CF514, assembly GCF_900113185.1. Taxonomy (NCBI): domain Bacteria; kingdom Bacillati; phylum Actinomycetota; class Actinomycetes; order Micrococcales; family Microbacteriaceae; genus Agromyces; species Agromyces sp. CF514. The sequence continues at coordinate 2,416,614 of NZ_FOZD01000001.1, forward strand.
GCGAGCCTGCCCGAAGAGGAGATCCCCGAGGTCATCGACAGCCCGTCCACGGGTCTGCCGGCCGGCCGCGACAAGGAGAACCCGCCGTCGGTCTCCAAGCTCGAGCCGTACAAGACGCACCTCGCCTACGTCAAGGAACGCCGCAGCGACGAAGAAGCCGCCGCGCTCCTCGAAGAGGCATTGACGCAGCTGCGCACGCGCCGCGGTCAGGCTCCCAAGGAGTAGTCGACCGACGACGTCGCACGACGTCCGCACACACGAAGAAGGGGCGAGCCGAACGGCTCGCCCCTTCTTCGTGCGCGAGGCACGAAGCACGATCTCAGTAGTCGCGCGCGATGAGCTCCTCGGGAACCTCTGCTGCGGCATCCGAATCCACGAAGAACACCGTGCGACGGCGGCCCTTGATGCCCGCCACGGGCACCTCGTCGCGGCTGGCGCCCGCGAGGGCGAGCCCCAGGGCCGACGCCTTGTCCGCCCCGGACAGCACGAACCAGACGCGCTGGGACGCATTGAGCACGGGGCGGGTGAGGCTCAGTCGCTCGGGCGGCGGCTTGGGGGAGTCGCGCACCGCGATGACCGTGCGATCGGTGACCTGGATCCCGGAGCGATGCGGGAACAGCGACGCGATGTGGCCGTCGGGTCCGACGCCGAGGAACGTGATGTCGAACGACGGCGCGTCGCCGCCGTCGCCGCCGAACTCGGAGAGCTCGGCCTCGAACGCGACCGCGGCGTCGTCGAGCGAGATGCCCGAGTCCGACGCCGGGAACCGGTGCACGTTCGCGTCGGGGATGTCGAGGTCGTCGAGCAGCGCGCGATCGGCGATCCAGTCGTTGCGATCCTCACTGCCGGCCGGAACCCAGCGCTCGTCGCCCCACCAGAAGTGCACGCGCGACCAGTCGATGCTCGTGCGGGCGGGGGAGGAGGCGACGGATTCGAGCACCGCACCCGCCATCGAACCGCCCGTGAGCACGACGTGCGCGATCGGCTGGTCGTCGAGGATGTCGAGCATCTTCGTGATGAACCGTGCCGCCACCGAACTGGCCAGCGACCCCTTGTCGGGGTGCACCAGTACTCGGCGTTCGTTCGTCATGCGGGGGCTCCCTCGGCCTCGGGCTCGCTGAGCAGCGCGAGGCCGCTCCTGATGACTTCACCGTACAGCTCATCGGGGTCGAGACGACGGAGCTCGTCGGCGAGGCAGTCCCGGAGGTTGCGGCGGGGCAGGGCCACGTCGTGCAACGGCTGCCCGGGCTGGCGGAGGGTGGCGACACCGGGCTGGTCGCGCGTGAGCTCGATCACGCCGGTCTCGCGCTCGAGCGTGACGCCGTGGATGCCGTGCGAGCCCTCGGACACGTCCGTGAGGACGTACCCAGTCGGGGCATCCAGCTGCAGCTGCAGCCACGCCGCGAGGAGCGTCGTGGACGGCGAGTCGGCGGCGCCCGTGACGTGCACCCGGGTGACAGGGGCGAACGGGGGCTGGTCGAGCACCGCCGCGAGCTGGGCGCGCCACAGCGTGAGGCGCGTCCACGCGAAATCGGCGTCGCCCGGCGTGTAGCTGTCGACGAGCGCCCGGAGGGCCGCCTGCGGATCCGGCTGGCTCGAGGCATCCGTGATCCGTCGCTGGGCGATGCGGCCGAGCGGCGAGGTGCCCGGCACCGCGGGCGCCACGCTCGGCCACCAGGTGACCACCGGGGCGTCGGGCAGCAGCAGCGCCATGACGAGGCTCTCCTCGTCGTGCGCGACCGGGCCGTGGGCGCGGAGCACGATGACCTCGCTCGCGCCCGCGTCGCCGCCGACGCGGATCTCCGCATCGAGACGCGGTGCGACGCCGTCGGCCTCATCGGGATCGGAGGAGACGACGATGACGCGCATCGGGTGCTCGCGCGACGCGTCGTTGGCGGCCTCGATGGCCTCCTCCTCGACGCCGGGCGTGGTGGCGATGACGAGCGTCAGCACACGTCCGAGCGCGACGACGCCGTTCTCCTCGCGGATCTTGACGAGCGCCTTCGAGACCTTGCTGGTGGTGGTGTCGGGCAGGTCGACGATCACGGGCGCCTCCAGGTTCGGCCGTCGCGGGCGAGCAGGGCGTCGGCGGACGACGGCCCCCACGTGCCGGGGCGGTACTGTTCGGGCTGGCCCTGCGTGGACCAGAACTCCTCGATCGGGTCGAGGATCTTCCAGGAGAGCTCGACCTCCTCCTGACGGGGGAACAGCGGCGGGTCGCCGAGCAGCACGTCGAGGATGAGCCGCTCGTAGGCCTCGGGGCTCGCCTCGGTGAAGGCGTGGCCGTAGCCGAAGTCCATGGTGACGTCGCGCACCTGCATGCCCGCGCCCGGCACCTTGGAGCCGAAGCGGATGGTGACGCCCTCGTCGGGCTGCACGCGGATCACGAGCGCGTTCTCGCCGAGCTGCGAGGTCTGGCTGTCGGCGAAGAGCTGCTGCGGCGCACGCTTGAAGACCACGGCGATCTCGGTCACGCGGCGGCCGAGCCGCTTGCCCGCGCGGAGGTAGAACGGCACGCCGGCCCATCGGCGGGTGCCGATGGTCAGCTTCATGGCCGCGTACGTCTCGGTGAGCGACTCGGGGTTCATGCCGTCTTCATCGAGGAAGCCGATGACCTCCTCGCCGCCCTGCCATCCGCCTGCGTACTGGCCCCGGGCGGTGCCCGTCGCGAGGTCTTCCGGCAGGCGCACCGCTGCGAGGATCTTCTCCTTCTCGGCGCGCAGGTCGGCGGCCTCGAACGAGATGGGTTCCTCCATCGCGGTCAGCGCGAGCAGCTGCAGCAGGTGGTTCTGGATGACGTCGCGGGCAGCGCCGATACCGTCGTAGTACCCGGCACGGCCGCCCACGCCGATGTCCTCGGCCATCGTGATCTGCACGTGGTCGACGTAGTTCGCGTTCCAGATGGGCTCGTAGAGCTGGTTCGCGAACCGCAGCGCGAGGATGTTCTGAACCGTCTCCTTGCCCAGGTAGTGGTCGATGCGGAACACCGAGTCGGGCGGGAACACCGAGGCGACGACGTCGTTCAGCTCGCGAGCCGACTTCAGGTCGGAGCCGAACGGCTTCTCGATGACGACTCGTCGCCACTGGCCGTTCTTCTGCTCGGTGAGGCCGGATCGCTTGAGCTGCTCGGTGACCAGCGGGAACGACTTCGGCGGGATCGACAGGTAGAACGCGTGGTTGCCCATGGTGCCGCGCTCGGCGTCGAGGTCGGCCACGACGCCGCGCAGGCGGTCGAACGCCGCGTCGTCGTCGAAGTCGCCCTGCACGAAGCGGATGCCGCGTGCGAGCTGCTTCCAGACGTCCTCGCGGAACTCGGTGCGCGCGTACTGGCGCACCGAGTCGTGCACGACCTTCTCGAAGTCCTGGTCGGCCCAGTCGCGACGGGCGAAGCCCACGAGCGCGAATCCGGGCGGCAGCAGGCCGCGGTTGGCGAGGTCGTACACGGCGGGCATCAGCTTCTTGCGCGACAAGTCGCCCGTCACGCCGAAGATGATGAGGCTCGAGGGACCGGCGATGCGATTGAGCCGGTAGTCCTTCGGGGATCGAAGCGGGTTGTGACCCGCGGAGATGGTTGCCGGAGGCATGTGGACCCTTCCTGGCTCAGCCGATAGCGTCGAAGAGCGTCGCGACGTTCACCGACGGGTCGGTGAGCGTGAGCGTCAGCACCGGTCGCCCGTGCTCGGCGAGCACGCTCGAGTCGCCGGACGCCTGCGCGGCGATGAGCTGCCCGAACGTGAACGGGCGCTCGGGGATCGCGAGGTCCTCGGCCACCGCCTGGGTGATCTGCAGGAACGCGCCGACGGCGGGGCCCCCCTTGTGGAACTGCCCGGTCGAGTGCAGGAACCGGGGTCCCCAGCCGAAGGTGACGGGACGGCCGGCGCGCGCCGCGAGGCGCGCACGCAGCTCTTCGAGCTCGGGGTGCGCGACGCGATCGACGTACGCCTGGACCGAGAGGTAGCCGTCGGCCGGGAGCTCTTCGAGGAGGACCTCGATCGCCGACTCGAGGTCGCTCGACGCGCCGATGACCTCGGGCGTGCCGCGCACCTCGATGCCCTCGGCCACGAAGGCTGCGGGCGTGGGCTCGGGGCGTGCGTCGAGCAGGCCGCGAGCCGCGATCTTGGCCGACTCCACGTCGGGCTGGTCGAACGGGTTGATGCCGAGCAGGCGTCCGGCGACCGCGGTCGCGTACTCCCACACGAGCAGCTGCGCGCCGAGCGTGCCGGAGACGCGGATCTCGTCGGTGCCGTCGTCGACGAGCTGCTCGTCACCGGCGTCGCTCACGATCCGCACGACCTGGACGTCGGGGAGCTCGCCCGACAGCTCGGGTGCGTCTGCCTCGAGCACGACGGGGAGGATGCCGGTGCCCTCCTTGCCCGTCGATTCGGCGATGAGCTGCTCGGCCCAGTCGGCGAAGCCGACGATGTGCGTGCCGTCGGCGACGATCGCGAGCTTGTCGCGACGCGGATTCGCCGCCGCGATGGCCGCTCCGAGCACGAGGCCGGGGTTCTCGGGGGAGTCGATCGCGAGCGAGAGCTCGATCGTCTCGGCCTCGTCGAGGATCTCGGAGATGTCGACGCCCGCGAGGCCGGAGGGCACGAGGCCGAACGCGGTGAGGGCCGAGTAGCGCCCGCCCACGTTCGGGTCAGCGTTGAACACCCGGTAGCCGGCCGCGCGAGCCGACTCGTCGAGGGGCGAACCGGGGTCGGTCACGATCACGATGCGCGAGCGCGGGTCGATGCCGGCCTCGGTGAAGGCCTGCTCGTAGACCCGGCGCTGGCTGTCGGTCTCGACCGTCGAGCCGGACTTCGACGACACGACGAGGGCGGAGACCGCGAGCCGATCGGCGAGTGCGGCGCGCACCTGGCCGGGCTCCGTCGAGTCGAGGACCGTCAGGTCGACGCGCGCGGTGCGAGTGATGACCTCGGGCGCGAGCGAGGAGCCGCCCATGCCCGCGAGCACGATGTGCTCGACGCCCTCGGCGCGGAGCTGCGTGCGGAGGGCCTCGATCTCGGCGACGAGCGGGCGGGAGATGGCGACGGCCTCGGTCCAGCCGAGGCGCTTCGCCGACTCCTCTTCGGCCGCCGGGCCCCAGAGGGCCGGGTCCTGCGCCGTGATGCCGCTCGCCACGAGGTCGGCGACGAGCCCGGGCACGTTCGCGCGCACGGCGTCGGCCGCGGCGCCGCTGACGGCGATGCGGAAGCTCATCGTGCACCCTCCAGTGCGCCGGTGACGGTGTCGAGGAGTTCGTGCCACGAGACGATGAACTTCTCGACGCCCTCGCGCTCGAGGAGCGCGGTGACGTCGTCGTAGTCGACGCCCACGGCGGCGAGTGCGTCGAGCACGGCGCCGGCGGCGGCGTAGGCGCCGGTGACGGTGTCGCCTTCGACCACGCCGTGGTCGAAGGTCGCCTCGAGGGTCTTCTCGGGCATCGTGTTGACGACGCCCTGGGCGACGAGGCCGGTCACGTACAGCGTGTCGGGCAGCGACGGGTCCTTGACGCCGGTCGAGGCCCACAGCGGGCGCTGCTTGTTCGCACCGGCCGCGAGGAGGGCCGCGGCACGCTCGCCCGCGAACTCCTGCTCGAAGAGCTCGTAGGCCAGCTGCGCGTTGGCGACGCCGGCCTTGCTCTTGAGCGCGAGCGCCTCGTCGGTGCCGATGGCCTCGAGGCGCTTGTCGATCTCGGAGTCGACGCGCGACACGAAGAACGACGCGACCGAGTGGATGGTCGACAGGTCGATGCCCGCATCCTTCGCGATCTCGAGGCCGGCGAGGTACGCCGCGATGACGGCCCGGTAGCGGTCGAGGCTGAAGATGAGCGTGACGTTCACGCTGATGCCGGCGCCGATCGCGGCCGTGATCGCGTCGAGGCCCTCGACGGTCGCGGGGATCTTGATCATCGCGTTCGGGCGGTCGACCTTCGCCCAGAGCGCCTTGGCCGACTCGATGGTGCCCGCGGTGTCGTGCGCGAGGTCGGGTGCGACCTCGATCGAGACGCGGCCGTCGTAGCCGTTGCTCGCGTCGTAGACCGGGCGGAAGATGTCGGATGCCGCACGCACGTCGTCGGTGGTGATCTCGAACACGGCGGTGTCGACGTCGGCGCCTGCGGCGGCGAGCGCTGCGACCTGCTCGGCGTAGGCGGCGCCGTTGGTGAGGGCGCCCGCGAAGATCGTCGGGTTGGTGGTCACGCCGACGACGTTGCGCTCGGCGATGAGCTTCTCGAGCCCGCCCGAGGCGATGCGCTCGCGCGAGAGGTCGTCGAGCCAGATGCTCACGCCGGCGGCGGAGAGGTCTGCGGTGGGGGTGGTGGTCATGATTCTCGAATCTCCTTCGTGCTCTCGTCAGGCCGACGCGAGCGATTCCTTGGCAGCGGCGACGACGGCTTCGGTCGTGATGCCGAACTCGCGGAACAGGGTCTTGTAGTCGGCGGACGCGCCGAAGTGCTCGATCGAGACCGAGCGACCGCGGTCGCCGACGATCTTCGCCCAGCTGAGCGCGACGCCGGCCTCGACCGACACGCGTGCGGTCACGGCTGCGGGCAGCACCGACTCTCGGTACGCGGCATCCTGCTCCGCGAACCAGTCGAGGCTGGGCGCCGAGACGACGCGCGCCTGGATGCCCTCCGCCGCGAGCTGCTCACGGGCCGCGACGGCCAGCTGCACCTCGGAGCCAGTGGCGATGAGGATCACGTCGGGCGTGCCCGACGCGGCATCCGCGAGCACGTACGCGCCCTTGGCGACGCCAGCGGTCGAGGCGAACACGTCACCCGAAGCCTCGCCCTCGCCGCGCGGGAACACGGGGATGTTCTGGCGCGTGAGCGCGATGCCGACAGGGGCGTCGCGCCGGCTCAGGATCTCGAGCCAGGCGGCGGCGGTCTCGTTGGCGTCGGCGGGACGCACGACCGAGAAGCCGGGGATCGCGCGGAGCGTCGCGAGCTGCTCGATCGGCTGGTGCGTCGGGCCGTCTTCGCCGAGCGCGACCGAGTCGTGCGTCCAGACGAAGATCGAGGGCACCTTCATGAGTGCGGCCAGTCGCACCGCGGGGCGCATGTAGTCGCTGAAGATCAGGAACGTGCCGCCGAACGGGCGGGTCTTTCCGTGCAGGACGATGCCGTTCAGGATGGCGCCCATGGCGTGCTCGCGGATGCCGAAGTGCAGCACGCGGCCGTAGGGGTTGCCCGAGAACTCGTGCGTCGACCACTCGGCCGGGATGAACGAGGCCGCCCCGTTGATGGTCGTGAGGTTCGACTCCGCGAGGTCGGCCGATCCGCCCCAGAACTCGGGGAGCTGCGGTGCGAGCGCGTTGATGACCTTGCCGCTCGCGGCACGCGTGGACACCTCGGTGCCCGACTCGAACACGGGCAGGACGTCGGCGAGGCCCTCGGGCAGCTCGCCCGCCTCGAGGCGGTCGAGGAGCTGCTTGCGCTCGGGGTTGGCGGCGGCCCAGGCGTCGAAGCCGACCTGCCACTCCGCCTTGAGGGCGGCGCCGCGCTCGAGGGCGCCGCGGGTGTGCTCGATGACGTCTTCGGCGACGACGAAGGTCTGCTCGGGGTCGAAGCCGAGCACCTCCTTGGTGGCGGCCAACTCCGAGGCGCCGAGTGCCGAGCCGTGGATCTTGCCCGAGTTCTGCTTGCCGGGCGACGGCCAGCCGATGATGGTCTTGAGGATGATGATCGACGGCTTCGAGGTCTCGCCCTTGGCGGCCTCGATCGCGGCGTTCAGCTCGGCGACGTCTTCGACGTACTGGCCGGTCTTCTTCCAGTCGACGGTCTGCACGTGCCATCCGTAGGCCGCGTAGCGCTCGGCGACGTTCTCGGTGAAGGCGATGTTGGTGTCGTCCTCGATCGAGATCTGGTTGGAGTCGTAGATCACGACGAGGTTGCCGAGCTGCTGGTGGCCGGCGAGCGAGGAGGCCTCGCTGGTCACGCCCTCCTGCAGGTCGCCGTCGCCGGCGACCACGTAGACGAAGTGGTCGAACGGGCTCGTGCCGGCCGCGGCATCGGGGTCGAACAGGCCGCGCTCGAAGCGCGAGGCGTAGGCGAAGCCCACCGCCGAGGAGAGCCCCTGCCCGAGCGGGCCCGTGGTGATCTCGACGCCGTCGGTGTGGCCGTACTCGGGGTGGCCGGGCGTCTTCGAGCCCCAGGTGCGCAGCGACTTCAGGTCGTCGAGCTCGAGGCCGTCGCCCGCGAGGTAGAGCTGCACGTACTGGGTCAGCGAGCTGTGGCCCGCCGAGAGGATGAAGCGGTCGCGTCCGAGCCACTGGTGGTCGGCGGGGTCGCGCCGCATGACCTTCTGGAACAGCAGGTAGGCGGCGGGCGCGAGGCTCATCGCGGTGCCGGGGTGGCCGTTGCCGACCTTCTCGACGGCGTCGGCCGCCAGGATCCGGGCGGTGTCGACAGCGCGGTCGTCGATGGTCTCCCAGTTCAGGTGAGTCACGAGTGGAGTGTTCCTTCCGATGGTGAGCGGCCCCGAGATTCTCGGTCGGCCAGGGAAATCACGCGGCGACGTTGCCAACTTGCGCGCACGACCACATTCCGGGGGAGTGTGTGGGTCGTGAACAACGCGGGGTGGCCCGCATGCTCAAAGTATATGGAAAGGCTCAGTTTCGCGGACGTGACGACGGGTTCACGGCTCGTGCACAGACGTGTGAGGTCGGCTCAGGCCCCGAAACCGGCCGCCCTCGGGTCGACGATGCCGATGACGCCGGATGACATAGAATGCCGTGTGGGCCGCGTCGTGTTCGGCGTGCCCGCGCGCGGAAGAGGAGCGATGCAGGCAGCAGTTGAGACGCGGCAAGAGACCGCCCGACCGACCCTGAAGCGCAAGCTCGCGGCGTATGTTGCGCTGACGAAGCCGCGCGTCATCGAACTGCTGCTCGTGGTCACCGCTCCGACGATGATCCTCGCGCAGAACGGGCTCCCGAGCCTCTGGCTCATGATCGCGACCCTGATCGGCGGTGCGATGAGCGCCGGGTCCGCCGGCGCGTTCAACTGCTACATCGACCGCGACATCGACCGGGTGATGAAGCGAACCCAGGGACGCCCGCTCGTCACGGGCGAGCTGACCGACCGCGAGGCGCTCGTCTTCGCCTACGGACTCGGCATCGCGTCGATCGTCTGGCTCGGCATCTTCACGAACTGGGTCGCCGCGGCGCTCTCGCTCGCCGCGATCCTGCTCTACGTCGTCTTCTACAGCCTGATCCTCAAGCGCCGCACGGCGCAGAACATCGTTTGGGGCGGCATCGCCGGCTGCATGCCCGTGCTCATCGGCTGGGCCGCGGTGACGGGCGACCTGAGCTGGCCGCCGTTCATCCTGTTCCTGATCATCTTCCTCTGGACGCCGCCGCACTACTGGCCGCTCTCGATGAAGTACAAGGACGACTACGCGGCGGCCGGCGTGCCGATGCTCGCCGTCGTGCGCGGTCGCGCCCAGGTCGGCCTGCAGGTCATCCTCTACGCATGGGCGACCGTCGCGTGCTCGCTGCTGCTCGTGCCGATCGCCGGCATGGGGCTGCTGTACACGAGCGTCGCGCTCGTCTCGGGCGTGTGGTTCATCTACGAGACGCACCGCCTCTACGACCTGTCGATCCGGCACGAGCAGGTTTCGCCGATGCGCGTGTTCCACGGCTCGATCGCCTACCTGACGCTGGTCTTCCTCGCGGTCGGCATCGACCCGCTGCTGCCCTTCTGAGGCCGCTCGGCGCCGTCTGCGGCGCTGCGCATCGGAGCGGGCGGATGTCGGATGTCGCGTCAGTCCGCCTCGTCGACGATCACGTCGTCGTCGTGGGCCGCGTAGAAGGCCGACTGCCGTCGGAGGATCTCGGCCGTGCCGTCCTCGCGCGCGACGCCGTAGACGGTGCCGGGGAAGTCGAGGGTCCGCTGCACCGCCCAGATCTCGTCGTGGCGGTCGGGGCTGAACAACTGTGCAGGCGAGCCGACCGCGACCCAGCCGATCGGCACGACGAGCCCGGGTGCGAGCACGGTGTTCACGTGCACGACCGCGTTGATGCGCACCTCGGCACCCTCGCCGACGACCGCGCCGGGGAACACCGAAGCGCCCGTCGCGATGAATGCGTCGTCGGCGATCGACGCCCCGTTGACGTGCGCGTGCGGGCCGATCATGACGTGGGAGCCGATCACGGCCGGATGTCCGGATCGGCCGCGGATCACGGCATGCTCGAGCACAACGGTCTCCGCCCCGATGCGGACCTCGCCGTCTTCGGCCGTCAGGACCGCGCCGTGCATGATGCGCGCTCCGGCCTCGACGACCACGTCGCCCGAGAGGATCGCGCCGGGAGCCACCGTGGCCGCTGGAGAGACGAACGGCTCGCGACCACGATGGCGGACGAGCATCAGCGAGCGGAAGCCGCGACGGGCGAGGCGGTTGCCTCGGCATCCGTCGCCACCGGGCGCTTGAGGTGCAGGATCACGACGGTCATCGCGGCCGCGCTCAGGGCGGCGAGCACCATGTGGATGCCCACGGCGAGCGGCGGCAGGCCGTTGCGGGCCTGGTAGAGCCCGACCCCGATCTGCACGAGCTCGACGGCCAACAGCACGAGGGTCCATCGGAGCGTCGGCAGCTTCTGCGACCACGCGCCGATGACGAGTGCGACGGTGAGCGCGAACAACGCGTATCCGGGCCAGGCGTGCACATGCTCGAGCAGTTCGGCGTTGAAGCCGTTGCGCCCGGCCTCGGCATCGCCCGAGTGGGGGCCGGCGCCCGTGGTGAGCACGCCGAACACGATCGAGACGGCCATGACGGCGCTCGTGGCGTGCGCGAGCCCGAGGTACCAGCCGGGCACGGCTCGTTCACGCGGCCCCGGGACCGCGTCCATGCGCACGAGGAAGGCGGCCGCCACGCACACCAGGGCGAGCGAGGTCACGTAGTGGAAGCCGACGATGAACGGGTTCAGGCCCGTCCAGACCGTGATGCCGCCCACGAGGGCCTGTGCGACGATGCCCGCGCCGACGATGAACGAGAGGGTGAACAGGTCGCGACGTTCGGCGCGGATGCGCCAGACGAGGATGAAGAGGATCAGTGCGACGATGCCGACGACGCCCGTCATGAGGCGGTTGCCGAACTCGATGAGCGAGTGGTACGACAGCTCCTCGGTCGGCACGAGCGAGCCCGGCGTGCAGGTGGGCCAGGTGGGGCAGCCGAGCCCCGAACCGGTGAGGCGCACCGCGCCGCCCGTGGCGATGATCGTCGTCTGCGCGACGAACGAGAGCCAGGCGAAGATGCGGATGCGGCGGTCGACGCGCTGGGGGAGCCACGCGATGAAGCGGTTCACGCTGGGAGGTCCTGCTCCGGATCTGCTGTGCCGCCGCTGGGAGTACGGACCGAGCGGCGGCGCGACCCTATAGACTTGATGGGTTGGGAGGCTCCGCGAGGCGCGCGAGAACGCGCGATGCGGGTACCCAGCCATCTTAGGTTCGCAGAGACGCCACCCGCACATCATCACCAACTCGAAGAGCGCCTCGACTCACGGGAGGCGATGGGCCGGACTGATAGCCGGTTGCACGGGAGGAGAAGAGGGAGAGCATGACGGACGTACTGATCGACCGGCCGGAACTCGAAGGGCTCGGCACGTACGAGTTCGGGTGGGCCGACTCCGACGCAGCAGGAGCATCCGCGCGACGCGGAATCTCGCCGGAGGTCGTCGCCGACATCTCCGGACTGAAGAACGAGCCCGAATGGATGCTCCAGCGACGCCAGCGCGCGCTGCAGCTCTTCGAGCGCAAGCCCATGCCGACGTGGGGTGCCGATCTCAGCGAGATCGACTTCGACAACATCAAGTACTTCGTGCGCTCGACCGAGAAGCAGGCCCAGACCTGGGAAGACCTGCCCGACGACATCAAGAACACGTACGAGAAGCTCGGCATCCCCGAGGCGGAGCGCCAGCGCCTCGTCGCCGGTGTCGCCGCGCAGTACGAGTCCGAGGTGGTCTACCACCAGATCAACGAAGAGCTCGAGCGCCAGGGCGTCATCTTCATGGACACCGACACCGCCCTGAAGGAGCACCCCGAGTTCTTCGAGGAGTACTTCGGCACCGTGATCCCGGCGGGCGACAACAAGTTCGCCGCGCTGAACACGGCCGTCTGGTCCGGCGGCTCGTTCGTCTACGTGCCGCCCGGCGTGCACGTCGAGATCCCGCTGCAGGCCTACTTCCGCATCAACACCGAGAACATGGGCCAGTTCGAGCGCACGCTGATCATCGCCGACGAGGGCAGCTACGTGCACTACATCGAGGGCTGCACGGCTCCCATCTACAAGAGCGACTCGCTGCACTCGGCCGTCGTCGAGATCATCGTGAAGAAGAACGCCCGCGTTCGCTACACGACGATCCAGAACTGGTCGAACAACGTCTACAACCTCGTGACCAAGCGGGCCACCGCAGCCGAGGGCGCCACCATGGAGTGGATCGACGGCAACATCGGCTCGAAGGTCACGATGAAGTACCCGTCGATCTTCCTCATGGGCGAGCACGCCAAGGGCGAGACCCTCTCGGTCGCCTTCGCGGGCCCGGGCCAGCACCAGGACGCCGGCGCCAAGATGATCCACATGGCGCCGTACACGCAGAGCTCGATCGTCTCCAAGTCGATCGCCCGCGGCGGCGGTCGCGCCGGATACCGCGGCGAGGTCCGAGTCGATGCGAACGCCCATCACTCGGCGAACACCGTGCGCTGCGACGCGCTGCTCGTCGACACGATCTCCCGGTCCGACACGTACCCCGCGATCGACATCCGCGTCGACGACGTCGTGCTCGGGCACGAGGCCACCGTCTCGAAGGTCAGCGAGGAGCAGCTCTTCTACCTGATGAGCCGCGGCATGCCCGAAGACGAGGCCATGGCCATGATCGTGCGCGGCTTCATCGAGCCGATCGCGCGCGAGCTGCCGATGGAATACGCGATGGAACTCAACAAGCTCATCGAGATGGGCATGGAAGGATCGGTGGGCTAGCAGTGACCGCCCAGATGACCAGCACAGCCCTGCCCACGGCTGAGCAGCACGGACTCGTCGCGCACTCCGACGGCGCATTCGTGCCCGTGCAGACGCGCTCCGAGCGCTTCCGTTCGGTGCACGTCGAGGACTTCGCCCCCGTCACCGGCCGCGAGCACGAGTGGAAGCTCTCGCCCGTCGCCGCCTTCGCCGACCTGACCGCCGGAGAGCTCGACGGCGGTCGACTCGAACTGCGCACCGATGCCGTCGACGGCGTCGAGCTCTCGTGGATCGCCCGCGACGACGAGCGCATCGGTCGCGCCGGCGTCCCCGAGGAGCGCGCGTCGGCCAACGCCTGGTCCAGCTTCGACGAGGCCCTGCTCATCCGCGTGACCGGCGACGACGAGAAGGTCGCGGTGATCACCCGCACCGCCCTCGGCACGGCACCGCGCGGCGCGCACACCGTCATCGAGATCACGCCGAACAGCCGCGCACTCATCGTGTTCGGCGGGGAGGGCGACGCCCGCCTCACCGAGAACGTCGAGATCATCGTCGGCGAGGGCGCATCGCTCACCGTCGTCTCGCTCCAGGAATGGAACGACGACGCGGTGCACCTCTCGAGCCAGTTCGCCCGCATCGGGCGCGACGCGTTCCTGAAGCACATCGTCGTCTCGCTGGGCGGCAAGGTTGTGCGGGTGAACCCGTCGACGCACCTCGCCGAGCAGGGCGCCGACATCGAGGCGCTCGGCCTCTACTTCGCCGACGCCGGCCAGCACCTCGAGCAGCAGGTCTTCGTGCACCACGACGCACCGCACACGCGCAGCCGGGTCACCTACAAAGGTGCGCTCCAGGGTGCGGGCGCGCGCAGCGTCTGGATCGGCGACGTGCTCATCGCGCAGAGCGCGCCGGGCACCGACAGCTACGAGCAGAACCGCAACCTCGTGCTGACCGACGGCACGCGCGCCGACTCCGTGCCCAACCTCGAGATCGAGACCGGTGACATCGCCGGCGCAGGCCACGCGAGCGCCACCGGGCGCTTCGACGACGAGCAGCTCTTCTACCTCATGGCCCGCGGCATCACCGAGGCCGAGGCGCGTCGACTCGTCGTGCGCGGATTCCTCACCGAGATCGTGCAGAAGATCGGCTCTCCCGAGCTCGAGGCGCGCCTGACGGCCGCCGTCGAGGCCGAGCTGGAAGGGCGCTGACGTGACCTCCGTTCGTGTCTGCTCGGTCGCCGACCTCGCCGAGAACGAGGCATCCCGCTTCGTGCTCGAAGGCGTTCCGATCGCCGTCGTCAAGGACTCCGCGGGTGAGGTGTTCGCCATCGGCGACACCTGCACCCACGGCGACATCTCGCTCGCCGAGGGGTTCGTCGAAGACGACACGCTCGAGTGCTGGGCGCACGGGTCGAAGTTCTCGCTGAAGACCGGCAAGCCGCTCACGCTCCCCGCCTACGAACCCGTGCCCGTCTACCAGGTGCAGATCACCGACGGCGACGTGCACATCGACCCCGCGGTCACCCTGACCGTCTGAATCAGCTTCCGGCCCGCGCGGCCGATCAACGAAAGAGAATCCCCATCACCATGTCCGTGCTCGAGATCAAGAACCTGCACGTCAACGTCGAGACCGACCAGGGCACCCGCGAGATCCTCCGCGGCGTCGACCTGGTCATCAACGAGGGCGAGATCCACGCCATCATGGGCCCCAACGGCTCCGGCAAGTCGACCCTCGCGTACACGATCGCCGGTCACCCCAAGTACACCGTCGTCGGCGGCGAGATCCTCCTCGACGGCGAGAACGTGCTCGAGATGACCGTCGACGAGCGTGCGCGCGTCGGCCTGTTCCTCGCCATGCAGTACCCCGTCGAGATCCCCGGCGTCACCGTGACGAACTTCCTCCGCACCGCGAAGACCGCGATCGACGGCGAGGCCCCCTCGGTCCGCACGTGGGTCAAGGACGTGCGCGAGTCGATGAAGAACCTCAAGATGGACAGCGCGTTCGCCGAGCGCAACGTCAACGAGGGCTTCTCGGGCGGCGAGAAGAAGCGCAACGAGATCCTCCAGCTCGAGCTGCTCAAGCCGAAGTTCGCCGTGCTCGACGAGACCGACTCCGGCCTCGACGTCGACGCGCTGAAGATCGTCTCCGAGGGCGTCAACCGCGCGAAGGCCAGCACCGGGCTCGGCATCCTGCTGATCACGCACTACACGCGCATCCTCCGCTACATCAAGCCCGACTTCGTGCACGTGTTCGTCGCCGGCCGCATCGCGGAGCAGGGCGGCCCCGAGCTCGCCGACCGCCTCGAAGAGGAAGGCTACGACCGCTACCAGGTCGCCGAGTCGGCGGCCGAGTAAGCGCGAGTAGACTCCCGTTCATGGCCACCTCACTCGCACCTGAGCGATACGACGAGGTCGAAGAGGCGCTGAAAGACGTCGTCGACCCCGAACTCGGCGTCAACGTCGTCGACCTCGGGCTCATCTACGACCTCGGCTGGGATGACGAGAACAACGCGCTCATCATCCACATGACGCTCACGAGCGCCGGCTGCCCGCTGACCGACGTGCTCGAGGAGCAGACCGCCGAAGCGCTCGACGGGGTCGTCGAGGCGTTCCGCATCAACTGGGTGTGGATGCCGCCGTGGGGCCCCGAGCGCATCACCGACGACGGGCGCGACATGATGCGCGCGCTCGGCTTCGCCATCTGAGGCGCATCGATTCGAATCGCGGATGCCGCGTGCAGCTCGGCTGCACGCGGCATCCGTCGTTCCGGGGCCGCCCTCGGGCGCCGGGCGCTCCAGCTCAGGCCAGGCCGCGCCGTGCGAGCAGCGGCTCGATCGACGCCTCCCGCCCGAGCAGCGCCCGGATCGAGTCCCGCGGATCGCGCGAGCCGCCTGGCGCGAGGATCTCGCTGCGGAACCGGTCGCCGTTCGCGCGCGTGGCGCCGCCCTGCTCCTCGAACCACGCCATGATGTCGGCGCCGGGCACCTCGCTCCAGATGTACGAGTAGTAGCCGGCGTCGTAGCCTCCGGCGAACACGTGGGCGAAGTACGTGCTCGCGTAGCGCGGCGGCACGAGCGGGTGTGCGAGTCCTGCGGCCTCGAGGGCCGCCTCCTCGAAGGCGGCGACGGCCTCGAGATCGCCCGGATCGGGGGCGGCTCCGGCCGTGACGCGATGCCAGGCCTGGTCGAGCACCGCCGCAGCGAGGTACTCGGCGGTCGAGAAGCCGGACTCGATGCCGGCCGTGGACCGCAGCCGATCGAGCATCTGCTGCGGCATCCGTTCGCCCGTCTCGTGATGCACGGCGAAGTTCGCGAGGATCTCGGGTCGGATGAGCCAGAGTTCGTTCACCTGGCTCGGCAGTTCGACGAAGTCGCGGAAGACCCTGGTGCCGGCCTGCGACGGGTAGCGCACTCGCGCGAGCAGGCCGTGCAGGGCGTGCCCGAACTCGTGGAAGAGCGTGCCCGCCTCGTCGAAGGTGAGCAGGGTCGGCTCGTCGGCCGCGGGCTTCGGGATGTTGAGGTTGTTGACGACGACGGGCAGGTCGCCGGTGAGGTCGGACTGCTCGACGAGGGAACTCATCCACGCGCCGCCGCGCTTCGAGTCGCGCGTGTACAGGTCGAGCAGGTACAGCCCGACCGGCTCGCCGTCGTGCTCGAACACCTCGTAGACGCGCGTGTCGGGGTGGAAGCCGATGAGGTCGGGCCGCGCCGTGAACGTGAGCCCGTAGAGCAGGTGCGCCGCGTGGAACACGCCGTCGACGAGCACGCGCTCGAACTCGAGGTGGCGGCGCACCTCGGCGGGGTCCAATGCGTCTTCGGCGGCCGCGACCCGCTCCGCCCGGAACGCCCAGTCGGAGGCCGCGAGCCCGCGCGCGCCCGCGGCGGACGCCTGGGAGGCGAGCTGCCGCCGCTCGCGCTCGACGTTGCGCATGGCCGGACCGGTGAGTTCGGACAGCAGCGCGGCGACCGCCTCCGGAGTGCCCGCGGTCTGCCCGGCGGTCACCGCAGCGGCGTGGGAGTCGAACCCGAGCAGTGCGGCGCGTTCGGCCCGCAGGCTCACGATCTCGAGGAGCACGGCGCGGGTGTCGTGCGCCCCGCCGCGGATCCCGCGCGCACGGGACGCGGCGAGCAGGGCGTCGCGCGTCGTCGGGTCCTCGAGCGAGGCGAGGGCCGGCTGCCCCGTCGGCAGCACCAGCGTGAGCAGCCATCCGTCGAGGTCCCGCGACGCTGCGGCCTCACGGGCCGCGGAGCGCGCGCCCGCGTCGAGTCCGGTGACGGCCGCGGCATCCGTCAACCGGAGGGCGAGGTCGTTCGTGTCGGCGAGCAGGTGCTGCTGGAATGCGGTGGTCAGCACGGAGAGCCGCTCGTTGATCGCGGCGAGCCGGGCTCGGCTGGCATGGTCGAGTGCAGCGCCCGCGAGCACGGCGTCGTGGTGGGTGCGCTCGACGAGGTATCGCTCGTCCGGCGCGAGATCGAGCTCATCGAGCCGGTCGAACAGCGACTGCACGCGTGCGAAGAGCCGTTGGTCGAGGCGGATGGTGTCGGAGTGGGCCGCGAGCAGCGGAGCGAACCGCGCGTCGAGGGCCTCGAGCTCGTCGTTCGTGTCGGCCGAGCTCGCATTCTCGAACACCGCCAGCACGCGATCCAACGCGAGTCCGGATCGTTCCAACGGCAGCATGGTGTTGGCGAACGTCGCGGCATCGGCATCGGCCACGATCGCGTCGACGGCCGCGCGCTGGGCGGACATGCCGGCCTCGATCGCCTCGGCGAAGTGCTCGGGGCGGATGAGGCCGAACAGCGGCAGCCGGTAGGGCAGGGGACTGGGTTCGAGGAGGGGGTTCGTCGCGTCGGCCATCCGCCGACCCTACCGGCATAGAGTCGGAACATGACCGCCACCACCCCGAAGGACCCGACCGCCCGCGACGCCTATACGCACGGTCACCACGAGAGCGTGCTGCGCTCGCACACCTGGCGAACCGTCGAGAACTCGGCCGCCTACCTGCTGCCGCACCTCCGCGAGGGACTCGCGGTGCTCGACGTGGGCAGCGGACCCGGCACGATCTCGCTCGACCTCGCGCGCCGTGTTCGCCCCGGACAGGTCATCGGGGTCGACGCCTCCGCTGAGATCGTCGCCCAGGCGTCAGGCCTGGCGGCGAGCTCGGGCGTCGAGAACGTCGAGTTCCGTGTGGGCGACGCGTACGCGCTCGAGTTCGACGACGCCTCGTTCGACGTGGTGCACGCGCACCAGGTGCTGCAGCACCTCGCGCACCCGATCGATGCACTGAAGGAATTCCGTCGGGTGCTTCGCCCCGGCGGCGTGCTCGCCGTGCGCGACGTCGACTACGGCGGCGTGCTCACCTCGCCCGCGAGCGATGCGCTCACGCGTTGGCTGGAGCTCTACCATGCGGTGCATGCATGGAACGGCGGCGAGCCCGATGCGGGGCGCCACCTCAAGTCCTGGGTGCGCGCCGCAGGGTTCACCGAGGTGACCGCGACGGGATCCGTCTGGGTCTTCGCATCCGACGCCGAGCGCGAATGGTGGGGCGAGTCGTGGGCGCTGCGTGCCACCGAGTCCGCGTTCGCCGCCCACGCGATCGAATCCGGGCATTCGGATGTCGGCGAGCTCCAGCGCATCTCGGCCGGATGGCGCGAATGGACGGCCGACTCCGACGGCTGGATGCTGATGCCGCACGCCGAGGTCATCGCTCGCGCGTGATCGACGAAACAGCCCGCGGCGCGATCTGGTCGCGCCGCGGGCTGGGTTCACGGCCTACTCGGCCTGGATCACCACTCGTCGTCGGAGTCGTCGGCCGACTGCGGCGGGACGACGCCGGCGAGGGTGACCCGGGTGCCGTCGTCGAGTTCGGCGATCGGCCGCCCCTCGAGCCAGGTCAGGGTCCAGTGGCCCGAGGCATCCGCTCGCTCCGCCTCGACTGCGGCGATGAGTTCGCGGAGGTCGCCGGGCACCGAAGCGGGCGGCTCGGCGCCGACCGTCCATCGTGTGCCGAGCTGCATCAGGCGTGCATCTCGTAGGTCACCCAGCTGGTGCGGGTGGCGACCTCGTCGTAGATGCGCTGCGCCGGCTCGTTGTCGGCGGCGGTGATCCACGAGACCCCGCCGGTGCCGACCTCTGCCGCACGCGCGTGCACGAACTCGATGAGCGCGCGGCCGAGGCCGGAGCCGCGTGCCTCCTCGTCGACGTACAGGTCGTCGAGGTACATGCCCTTCGTCGCCGAGAGGCTGTCGGGAACGACCCGGAAGTGCGCGAGCCCGACCGGCTTGCCGTCTTCGTCGACGGCGAGGGCGGCGTGCAGCGGGTCGTGCTCGTCGCTGATCCAGTTCCAGACGATGAGCGCCTTCGCGTCGTCGAGCTCGGTCTCGTAGAACCGGCAGTACGCCTCGAACAGCGGCAGCCAGCCGAAGAAGTCCTCTTCGGCGGCGAGTCGGATCTCGTGTGTCATGTGGCCCCCTATGCCTCCGGCGTTTCGAGTTCGATGTCTCGGACCTCGAACTCGTCGGCTTCGACGAACTCGAGCGTTGCAATGCGCCCCACCGCACGCAGGTCCGATGCCACGGCCGTGAGCAGAGCCACGGTCGCGGCGGGTGCGGCGATCACCGCACGGGTCACGGGCGTCTTCTGCGACGCCTTCGCGGCGGTCTTCGCACGACGGATGCCGGTCAGCGCGAGGCTCGAGATGACGAGCAGCTCGGTGCCGGCCTCGCCGCGTGCGGCGAGCTCATCGGCACCGGGCCACGACGCGTGGTGCACCGAGCCCTCGTTCGACCAGCTCCAGACCTCTTCGGTCGCGAACGGGATCACGGGCGCGAACAGGCGCAGCAGCACCGCGAGCGCGGTCTTGAGCGCCGCCACCGCCGAAGCCTGCTCGGCGCTGGCCTCGCCGTAGGCGCGCTCCTTGACGAGCTCGAGGTAGTCGTCGCAGAACGTCCAGAAGAAGGTCTCGGAGAGTTCGAGCGCACGCGCGTGGTCGTAGGCCTCGAGCGACTTCGTCGCCTTGGCCACGACCTCGGCGAGCTCGGCGAGCATGCTGCGGTCGACGGGCTCGGTCACGGGTGCATCCGCTGCGCCCTCGAAGCCGAGGATGAACTTCGCGGCGTTCAGCACCTTGATGGCGAGACGACGGCCGATCTTGACCTGCGTCGGGTTCTGCGGGTCGAACGACGCGTCGGTGCCGAGGCGCGAGGACGCGGCCCAGTAGCGCACCGCGTCGGACCCGTGCTGCTCGAGCAGGCCGGCGGGGGTCACCACGTTGCCCTTCGACTTGGACATCTTCTTGCGGTCGGGGTCGACGATGAAGCCCGAGATCGCGGCGTTCGTCCACGGCGCCGTGCCGTGCTCGAGTTCGGCGCGCAGCGTCGAGCTGAAGAGCCACGTGCGGATGATGTCCTGGCCCTGGGGGCGCAGCGAGTACGGGTAGACGAGGTCGAAGAGCTCGGGGTCGCGCTCCCAGCCGCCCGCGAGCTGCGGGGTCAGCGACGAGGTCGCCCAGGTGTCCATGACGTCGTGCTCGCCGATGAAGCCGCCCGGTGCACCGCGCTGGGCCTCGTCGAACCCGGGCGCGGGCGCCGACGACGGGTCGACGGGCAGGAGCTCGCGGGTCGCGACGATCGGCTCGTCGAACTTCGGGTCGCCGGCCTCGTCGAGCGGGTACCACACGGGGATCGGCACGCCGAAGAAGCGCTGGCGCGAGACGAGCCAGTCGCCCGAGAGGCCGCCGACCCAGTTCTCGTAGCGCACGCGCATGAAGTCGGGGTGCCAGTCGATGCCGCGGCCGTGCTCGAGCAGGCGCTCCTTCAGGCCGGCATCGCGGGCGCCGTTGCTGATGTACCACTGTCGCGTGGAGACGATCTCGAGCGGGCGGTCGCCCTTCTCGAAGAACTTGACGGGGTGCGTGATGGCCTTGGGCTCGCCGAGCAGGTCGCCCGATGCGCGCAGCAGGTCGACGACGGCCTGCTTGGCCGAGAAGGTCGTCTTGCCGGCGATCTCGGCGAACGCGGCGCGGCCGGCCTCGCTCGTGATGGCCGCGGGCGCCTCGGCGATCACGCGACCGTCGAACCCGATGATCGCGCGGTTCGGCAGGTCGAGCTCGCGCCACCACACGACGTCGGTGACGTCGCCGAAGGTGCAGATCATGGCGATGCCGGTGCCCTTGTCCTTCTGGGCGAGGTGGTGCGCGAGCACGGGCACCTCGACGCCGAACACGGGGCTCGTCACGGTCGTGCCGAACAGCGGCTGGTAGCGCTCGTCGTCGGGGTGCGCGACGAGGGCCACGCAGGCGGCGATGAGCTCGGGGCGGCTCGTCTCGATCTCGATCGTTCCGCCGTCGGGGCGGTGGAACGACACCCGGTGGTAGTGACCGGGCTGCTCGCGGTCCTCGAGCTCGGCCTGCGCCACGGCCGTGCGGAACGTGACGTCCCACAGGGTCGGCGCGAGCGCCTGGTAGGCCTCGCCGCGCTCGACGTTGCGCACGAACGCGAGCTGAGACGTGAAGATCGCCTCGTCGGCGATGGTGCGATAGCTCTGCTTCCAGTCGACCGAGAGGCCGAGCGTGCGCCAGAGCGCCTCGAACTGCTTCTCGTCTTCGACGGTGAGCCGCTCGCACAGCTCGATGAAGTTGCGGCGGCTGATCGGCTTCTGGTCGGCGGCCTTGGTCGACTTGCCGTCGCCGCCCTCGAACGGCGGCACGAAGCCGGCCTCGTAGGGGAGCGTCGGGTCGCAGCGCACGCCGTAGTAGTTCTGCACGCGTCGCTCGGTGGGCAGGCCGTTGTCGTCCCAGCCCATCGGGTAGAAGACCTTCTTGCCGCGCATGCGCTGGAACCGCGCCATGACGTCGGTGTGCGTGTACGAGAACACGTGCCCGATGTGCAGCGAGCCGGATGCCGTGGGCGGGGGCGTGTCGATCGAGTAGATCGTCTCGCGGGTGGCCTCGGAACGGGGGAAGGTGTACACCCCGTCGCGCTCCCACGCGTCGGCCCAGACCGTCTCGAGCCCTTCGAGGGCGGGCTTGTCGGGAATGCGCGACGTGTCGGTCATGATGCTCCGGTTCGATATCTGCGGCACCGAGTCCGTGGTGAGGTGCCTGAATGTGCGACGCTCAAGCCTAGCGGAACGAGGCCGGGCCCCCGCCGCGCACGAGCCTCGGCGCGTCCCTGATGAGCGCCGCCGTGATCTCGTGCTCGGGTGCGGTGAAGACACGCTCGGTCTCGCCGTGCTCGACGATGCGCCCGTTCCGCATCACGGCGACCGTGTCGCTCATGTGCCGGATCACCCCGAGGTCGTGCGAGACGAACAGCAGCGCCAGGCCGTGCTCGCGCTGGAGTTCGTCGAGGAGGTCGAGCACGCGCGCCTGCACCGTCGCGTCGAGGGCCGACACGGGTTCGTCGCACACGAGCACCTCGGGCGATCCGGCCAGGGCGCGGGCGATCGCCACTCGCTGGCGCTGCCCTCCCGACAGCGCGAGCGGATGCCGCGCGGCGGCGTCCGCGGGAACGTGCACCTGGTCGAGCAGGGCCGTGATCGCGGCGTCCGTCGCCTCGTGCCGGGCGGCGGCCAGCGCATCGCCGAGGATGCGCCGCACGCTCCACCGTGGATCGAACGAGCCGAACGCGTCCTGGTAGACGGCGCCGATGCGCGATCGCCGCGACGTGCGGTCGCGCTCGGGCAGGGGCGCCCACGGCTCGCCCGCGAGCCGCACCTCGCCGGCGTCGGGTGCGGTGAGGCCGAGCGCGAGGCGGGCGAGCGTCGTCTTGCCGGAGCCCGACTCGCCGACGAGGCCGAGCGTGCGACCGGCCTCCACGCGGAACGAGACGTCCTGCACGGCGTGCGTGGTGCCCGCGCCTGCACGGAACGACTTCGAGAGGCCGATGCCTTCGAGGGCCGGCGCAGCCCCTCCCGCGGACCCGAGCGCGTCGTGCACGGCATCTGCGGTCGTCGGCTTCGCGGTCGTCGGCTCCGCGGTCGCCGTCGCCGTCGCATCCGTCTGCCCGTGCTCCCGGACGGCGCCTGGCGCTTCGGGGCGTTCCGTGACGACCAGTCGCCGCCCTCGCGGCACCTCGGTCGGCACGGCCGCGATGAGCGCACGCGTGATCGGATGCCGTGGCGCGCCGAGGATCTCGCCCGTCGGCCCCTGCTCGACCACGGTTCCCTGGTCGAGCACGATCACGCGGTCGGCGATGCGCGAGACGACGGCGAGGTCGTGGCTGATGAGCAGCACGCCCGTGCCGCGCGAGCGGGCCTCGTCGAGCAGGCCGAGCACGCGGGCCTGCACGCCGACGTCGAGCGCGGTGGTGGGCTCGTCGGCGATGAGCAGGGGCGGGTCGAGCGCGAGCGCCGAGGCGATGAGCGCGCGCTGGCGCATGCCGCCCGAGAGCTCGCCGGAGCGCCGGTCGACCGTGAGGGTCGGGTGCGGCATGCCCACGAGTTCGAGCAGCTCGATCGCGCGCGCACGGGCGGTGGCGTGCGACATCCGCCGATGGATGCGGAGCGGGTCGCCGATCTCGCGGCCGATGGTGCGCAGTGGGTCGAGCGAGACGAGGGCGTCCTGCAGCACGAGTCCGGCGCCTACGCCGCGGGTGCGCCGCCAGTCGCGCTCGGTCGCGCCGCGTCGATCGGCGCCGGCGACGACGAGGTGATCGGCCCGCACCAGGGACCCCGGCCCGGCGAGGCCGAGCAGTGCTCTGGCAGTGACGGACTTGCCCGACCCGGACTCGCCGACGATCGCGACGCACTGCCCGGGCTCGACGGTGAGGTCGACGGCTCGCACGACCTCCCGTCGTCCGCTGGCGCGGTCACCCGGGAACGACACGGTGAGCCCCCGCACGTCGAGCACCGACGGGGCCGCCGCGGGCACGCCGGGCTCGGGCACGCCGGGCTCGGGCGCGGCGGGCTCGGGCGCGGGGACGGGGACGCGGGGGGTCATCGGCGGGCTCCGTCGCGCGCGGCGAGCCCTCGGCCGAGCACCGTGGTCGTGATGGTCGTGAGCACGATCATGAGGCCCGGGAAGACCGTGAGCCACCATGCGGTCGTGATGTACGTGCGTCCGGCCGACAGCATGGCGCCCCATTCGGGCGCGGGCGGCTGCGCCCCGAGGCCGAGGTAGCTGAGCGCCGAGGCCCAGACGACGGCCTGTCCGATGCCGAGCGTCGCGAGCACGACGATCGGCGCGAGCGCGTTCGGCAGGATGTGCCGTGCGAGGATCCGCGTGCGGCCGTGGCCGAGCACGCGCGCGGCCTCGACGTAGCCCGACGAGCGGACGGTCACGAGCTCGCCGCGGATGATGCGTGCATAGCCGGGTGCGGTCGAGAGCCCGACGGCGATCGTCGCCGTGACCGGGCCCGGTCCCCAGAGCACGATGATCAGCAACGCGAGCAGGATGCCGGGGAAGGCGAAGAGCACCTCGTTCGCGCGCCCGACGACGAAGTCGAGCACGCGCCCGCCGAGCCCGGCGAGTGCGCCGAGCAGCAGGCCGAGCGCGAGTCCGATCGCGGTCGCGCTCACGCCGATCAGGAGCGAGGTGCCCGTGCCCTCGACGACGCGGCTGTAGACGTCGCGACCGGATTCGTCGGTGCCGAACCAGTGGGCGGCCGAGGGCGGTTCGAACGCCTCGCGCGGTGCGATGGCGAGCGGATCGGCGGTCTGCAGCAGGCCGGGGGCGATCGTCGCCACCGCCAGGAAGGCCACGAACGCCAGGGCGAGGACGGTCCCGGCGCGGGGCGGCCGCGGCAGCGCGCGCCCGGAGACCGCACGGTTGGAGAGCTCGAGGTCGCTCATGCGCGCTCCTCCACGACGATGCGGGGGTCGACGGCTCGCGAGACGACATCGGTGAGCACGGTCATGGCGACGTAGACGACCGCGACCACGAGCACGACGCCGATGACCACCGGCACGTCGCGCAGCTCGGTCGCGCGCAGGAGCGTGCGACCGAGGCCGGGCCTCGCGAAGATCGTCTCGACCACGACGGCTCCCGAGATGAGGTAGCCGACCGCCCAGCCCGAGAGGTTCACGGCCGGCAGCGCCGCGTGCCGCAGGGCGTGCCGCAGGCGGATGCCGGCCGCGGACTCGCCGCGCGCGAGCGCCGAGGTCGTGAAGGGCTGCTCCAGCGCCTCGAGCATCTGCTCGCGCATGAGCTGGGCGAGGAACCCGGCCAGGGGAACCGCAAGCGTCAGCACGGGCAGCACCAGCCCCGACGGCTGGTCGTTCGCGACGGGCGGCAACCAGCCGAGGGAGGTCGAGAACACGGCGATGAGCACGGTCGCGAGCCAGAAGTGGGGGAGGGCGGCCGCGGTGAGCTCGATGCCCGCCGCGATCGCCCGGCCGATGCGACCGGCCGACGTCGACCACAGCGCGAGCCCGATCGCGAGCACCCACGCGACGACGAGGGCCATCAACGCGAGCGTCAGCGTGCCGAGCAGCTGGCCGGCGATGAGGTCGGCGACGGGCGTCTTCAGTGCATAGGAGTCGCCGAGGTCACCCGCTGCGAGCCTGCCGAGCATGGCGAGGTACTGCACGACGAGCGGCTGGTCGAGGCCGTAGTCGGCGCGCACCTGGTCGAGCGCCTCCTGCGAGGCCTGCGATCCCGGGCCGCCGAGGATCGCCTGCGCGGGGTCGCCCGGCACGAGGTGCACGGCGAAGAAGGTCAGCGTCGCGACGGCCCAGAGCACGAACAGCGCTCCGGCGAGTCGCAGTGCGACCCGCCGGAGCGTTCGGCTTCGTGGCATCCGCTCAGTCTGCCAGCCAGGCGTCGGCGAACGTGGGCGTCGACACGGTCGGCATCGCACGCGCGCCCTCGAGCTTCGGCGAGTGCAGGAAGTGGTTCTGCTGGTCGTAGAGCGGCAGGGCGTAGAAGCCGCCGAGGATGATCTGCTGCGCCTGCTCGTACAGGTCGGCGCGTGCATCGGGGTCGGACTCGGACGCGGCCTCGGTCAGCAGCGCGTCGAGCTCGGGGTCGTCGAGCTGCGCGAGGTTCGCGAAGTAGCCGCTCGGCGCGGGCGTGATGCTGTCGGAGTGGTAGAGGATCCGCAGCACGTCGGGACCGACCTTCGTGTACGGGGCGCTCACGGCCTCGTACTCGTGGGCGAACAGGGCGCCGTACCAGCCCGAGAGGTCGAGCGGCTCGAGCTGCACGTCGAAGCCGGCCTCCTTCGCCGTCGCCTGGATCTGCTCGAAAAGCGACTGCTCGGCCGGGATCGACTGGTTCGTCGAGACGGGGAAGCGCACGGTCAGGGGCACGCCGTCCTTCGAGCGGATGCCGTCGGCGTCGCGCTCGGTCCAGCCGGCGTCGTCGAGCAGGGCGTTCGCCTGGTCGAGGTCGGTCGCGAAGAGCGAGTCGTCGGAGAAGGCGAGCGGCTCGACGCTCGAGAGCACGGAGTACGAGCGCTCGGCGGTGCCGAAGAACAGTGCGTCGATGCCGTCGTTCACGTCGGCCGCACGGATGAACGCCTCGCGCACGCGCACGTCGTCGAAGGGCGCCTGACCCGAGTTCAGCTCGATGCGGTTCGAGGCGCCGGGCCGCGGCGCGTCGATCTCGACGAGGGTGCCGGACTTCGCGGCCTGGTCGAGGGTGTCGGGCTGGGCGTTGTCGATGATGTCGACCTCACCGGCCTGCAGTGCGGCGTACCGCGAGGCGGAGTCGGGGATGAACCTCCACTCGATGCCGTCGAGGTAGGCGGCGCCCTCGTGTGCGCGATCGGCGGGGCCCGTGACGTAGTCGTCGTTGCGCACGAGCGACACGTGGTCTTGGGGAATCCACTCGTCGACGATGAAGGGGCCGGTGCCGATGGGCGCTGCGCAGTTCTCCTCCATGCCCCTGGCGATGCCGGCGGGCGACTCGATCGCGTTCCACGGCTGCGTGAGCGACTCGAGCAGCGCGCTATCGGGGGCGCTGAGGTGGAACCGTGCGACGGTGTCGCTCACGACCTCGACCGACTCGACCTTGCCGAGCGCGAGGTAGCCGGTCGACGACTGCGTCGCCGGGTCCTTCAGGTGCTCGACGTTGACCTTGACCGCTTCGGCGTCGAACGGGGTGCCGTCGGTGAACGACACGTCGTCGCGGAGCGTGAAGTCCCACGTGAGCCCGTCGTCGCTCGCCGTCCACTCGGTCGCGAGCCACGGGATCACCTCGCCCGACTCGTCGAGCGAGACGAGCGATTCGAGGAACTGCCCTGCGATGAGCGCCTGCGGGTAGTTGCCGCCCACGTGCGGGTCGAGGCAGCTGGGCTCGGCATCGCCGGACGCGTAGACGAGCGTGCCGCCGGTCACCGGATCGCCGGAGGCCTCGGTTGCGTCGCCCGACGGCGTGCAGCCGGCGAGCACGAGCGCGCTCGCCACGGCCAGTGCGGCGAGGGTCAGGGGGCGGATGCTTGGGCGCGACGTCATGCGGGCGCGACTCCTCTGGTGGGGCGACGATGGGGGAGTGGACGGAGGAGTTTCGGTACTCGGTCCATAATGAGTCTATGACGGATTCCGAGCCCTTCGGCACGCGCCCCGGAATCGCCGCGAACGCGGAACCGGCCCCGCGCGCCCGCGGCGGCCGCCCTCGCGCCTCCTCGCGCCGCACGCTCGAGGACGCCGCGAGCGAGCTGTTCCTCGAGCAGGGGTACGCGCGCACGACCATCGACCAGATCGCGCAGCGCGCGGGCGTCGGGCGCAACACCTTCTTCAACTACTTCGCCGCGAAGTCCGACCTGCTCTGGCTCGACGCCGACGAGACCATCGCGGCGCTGCCCGGCATCCTCGAGCGGGCACCCGAAGACGTGCACCCATCGGATGCCCTCGAGCACGCCCTCACGGCGCTCGCCGCGAGGCATCCGCATGGCGCCGTGCCCATCGCCCTCAGCCAGCGCGAGCCCATGGCCACCTACGACGAGTTCCTCTCGGCCGGCCTCGGCCGGTACCTCGCGGTCGGGCACGCGCTGGCCGCGTTCCTGACCGAGCGGGTCGACGACCGCGTCGACCCGACGATCGTGCGCGCGGCCGCGAACGCGGCGACGGCCGCTGCGGCTACCGCCGCCGGCGGGTGGGCACTGAAGGGCGTCGAGCGCGGAGACCTCGCGGCCGAGGTCGCGCGGGCAGCAGGCCCCGTGTGCCGCGGCTTCGCGACCCTGCTCGACCCCGCACCCGCTGACTGAGTCCGGGCGCCCTCCCGGCGGCCAGGTCAGTCGGGCGAGACCGCGTTCGCCGCGATGACGTCCGAGAAGAACCCGGCGCTGGCCTTCGGCAGGCGCTCCTGCGTGACGAAGTCGACCGCGACGATGCCCCAGCGCTGCGCGTAGCCCTCGGCCCACTCGAAGTTGTCGAGCAGCGACCAGACGAAATGCCCGATGAGGGGCACGCCGTCTCCGATCGCGCGGGCCGCCTGCTGGAAGTGCGTGCGCAGGTAGTCGATGCGGTACGGATCGTCGACGGTGACGGCCGGCAGCGGGTCGGGCATGCCGTTCTCGGTGATGAGGATCGGGATCTGCGGGTAGTCGTCGCGCAGGCGCGTGAGCAGGTCGTAGAGCCCGTCGGCGCGGATCTGCTGCCAGCTCGCGGCCGAGGTCGGCTCGATCGTCACGGTGTTGCCGTTCGCGTCCACGCCGGTGACTCCGTAGTACTGGATCGCGAGCAGGTCGCACGGCTCCGAGATCACGTCGAGGTCGCCCGTCAGTTGCAGCGCCTCGAAGGCCGTCGCATCGGCCGGCAGCGAGCCCGGGTACGGGCCGATCGCGTCGGTCGGGTACGCGCCGAGCAGCACCGGATCGAGGAACAGGCGGTTCTCGCTCGCGTCGACGCGCTCGGCGCCGCCGGTGGCATCCGGATCCGTCGGGTACGCGGGCAGCAGGTTCAACGCGATGCCGATGCGACCCTTCGCGCCCGAGGCTCGGAAGGCCTGCACCGCGAGCCCGTGCGCGAGGAGCTGGTGGTGCACGGCTGCGGCCGCGGCATCCGGATCGGTCAGCCCGGGGGCGTGCACGCCGTACCAGTGCCCCACGAAGGCGTGCGTCTTGGGCTCGTTGATCGTGAACCAGTCGGCCTCGACGTCGCCGAGGGCGTCGAACAGCACGCGCGCGTACTCGGCGAACCGCGCCGTCGTGTCGCGGTTCGTCCAGCCGCCGGCATCCTGCAGCGCCTGCGGCAGGTCCCAGTGGAAGAGCGTGATCGCCGGACGGATGCCGCGGGCGACGAGCGCGTCGACCACCGCCCGGTAGTGGTCGACGCCCGCCTGGTTCACCGTTCCGGACCCGGTCGGCAGGATCCGCGACCACGAGACCGAGAAGCGGTAGGCGCCGACCCCGAGGTCGGCCATGAGGTCGGCGTCGGCCTCGTAGCGGTGGTACTGGTCGGCCGCCGGCTCGCCCGTGGCCCCGCCCTTGATGTTGGCCGTCGTCGCGGTGAAGGTGTCCCAGACCGACGGCCCGCGCCCGTCGAGCGTCGTCGCACCCTCGACCTGGTACGCGCTCGTGGCCGTGCCCCAGACGTAGTCGGACGGGAACGTCATGGGCTCGGCGGGCGGCGTCCACGGCGTCGGGGTCGGCGTCGCACCCGTCGGCGAGGGCGACGCGGTGCAGGCGGCGAGGGCCGCGGCGACCGCCGATCCGCTCAGCGCGAGGAATCCGCGGCGTGCGATGGTCGTGGCCGGGCGTGCGGGGGAGTCGGTCATCGGGGCTCCGGAGTTCGTCGTCGAAGTCGAGCAGCGTGGGTCGGTGCGGCGGGCGGATGCGTGAGAGCGCTCTCACCACCAACCCGGAGCCTATCGCGGCGTCGCGACGCGTACAATCGTGTGACAGACATCGATCCGGCCATCACCGGGGAGTCTTCGGAAGAACGCGAACGGATGCCACGGCCGCCGCTCGTCAGTAGAGCCGAACGGGTCGGCCCGTCACAGCCGTCAGAGAGGTCGTGCGGCGCAGGTCGCGCGACAAGCGAGGTGGTACCGCGGCGGTGGCTCGACGAGCAGCCGGCGTCCTCGTGAAGCATCCGTCATCCAAGGAGCCCGCGTGTACCCGCGTACCCCCGACGAGTCCGGCGTCGCCGCGTCGCCCGACTTCCCCGCAGGCGAGCGCGACGTGCTCGCGTACTGGAACGCCGACGGCACCTTCCAGGCGTCGATCGACCAGCGCGAGGGCTCGCCCGAGTGGGTCTTCTACGACGGCCCGCCGTTCGCGAACGGCCTGCCCCACTACGGCCACCTCCTCACGGGCTACGCCAAAGACGTGTTCCCGCGCTTCCAGACCATGCGCGGCAAGCAGGTGCACCGCCGTTTCGGCTGGGACACGCACGGCCTGCCCGCCGAGCTCGAGGCCGAGCGCCAGCTCGGCATCACCGACAAGGCGCAGATCGAGGAGATGGGCATCGCCGCCTTCAACGAGGCCGCGCGCTCGTCGGTGCTCCGCTACACGAAGGAGTGGCAGGAGTACGTCACCCGCTCGGCGCGCTGGGTCGACTTCGACAACGACTACAAGACCCTCGACACGACCTACATGGAGTCCGTGATCTGGGCGTTCAAGCAGCTGCACGAGAAGGGGCTCGCCTACGAGGGCCACCGCGTGCTGCCGTACTGCTGGCGCGACCAGACGCCGCTGTCGAACCACGAGCTGCGCATGGACGACGACGTCTACAAGATGCGGCAAGACCAGACGGTCACCGTGACGTTCCCGCTCACGGGCGCCAAGGCCGAGACGCTGGGGCTCACCGCCGTGCGCGCGCTCGCCTGGACGACCACGCCATGGACCCTCCCGACGAACTTCGCGCTCGCGGTCGGACCCGACATCGAGTACGCCGTGGTGCCTGCGGGACCCAACGGCACGCCCGACGCCACGGTGTTGCGCGAGAAGGCGGCGGGCGGGGCATCCGACACCGAGGTCCTGGGCGGCGAGTACCTCATCGCGACCGACCTGGTCGGCGGCTACGCGAAGGACCTGGGCTACGACTCGGTCGACGACGCGCGTGCCGCGATCTCGCGCACCGTGCGCGGCGCAGAGCTCGAGGGCGTCACGTACGACCGCCTGTTCGACTACTACGCCGACGTCGAGGCGTACGGCCTCGAGAACGCATGGCAGATCCTCGTCGCCGACTACGTCACCACCGAAGACGGCACCGGCATCGTGCACCAGGCACCCGCCTACGGCGAAGAGGACCAGAAGGTCGGCGAAGCCGCCGGCATCCCGGTGATCCTCTCGCTCGACGAGGGCGGCCGGTTCAAGCACGAGGTGACGGATGTCGCGGGCGAGCTGTGGAGCGACGCGAACAAGCCGCTCACGCAGCTGCTGAAGGCCGAGGGGCGCCTGCTCCGCCAGGCCAGCTACGAGCACTCGTACCCGCACTGCTGGCGCTGCCGCAACCCGCTGATCTACAAGGCGGTCTCGAGCTGGTTCATCCGCGTGCCCGAGTTCCGCGACCGCATGGGCGAGCTCAACCAGGAGATCGCGTGGGTCCCCGAGAACGTCAAGGACGGGCAGTTCGGCAAGTGGGTCGCCGGCGCCCGCGACTGGTCGGTCAGCCGCAACCGCTACTTCGGCTCGCCGATCCCCGTCTGGAAGAGCGACGACCCCGAGCACCCGCGCGTCGACGTCTACGGATCGCTCGAGGAGATCGAACGCGACTTCGGCCGCCTGCCGCGCAACGCCGCCGGCGAGCCCGACCTGCACCGGCCGTACATCGACGACCTCACCCGGCCGAACCCCGACGACCCCACCGGCCGCTCGACGATGCGCCGCATCCCCGACGTGCTCGACGTCTGGTTCGACTCGGGGTCGATGCCGTTCGCACAGGTGCACTACCCGTTCGAGAACCGCGAGTGGTTCGACACGCATCACCCGGCCGACTTCATCGTCGAGTACATCGGGCAGACCCGCGGCTGGTTCTACGTCATGCACGTGCTCTCGACCGCGCTGTTCGACCGCCCCGCGTACAAGAACGTCATCAGCCACGGCATCGTGCTCGGCAGCGACGGGCAGAAGATGTCGAAGTCGCTGCGCAACTACCCCGACGTGTCCGAGGTGTTCGACCGCGACGGCTCCGACGCGATGCGCTGGTTCCTCATGTCGAGCTCGGTGCTGCGCGGCGGCAACCTCATCGTCACCGAGGAGGGCATCCGCGAGGGCGTGCGCCAGGTCATGCTGCCGCTCTGGAGCACGTGGTACTTCTTCTCGCTCTACGCCAACACGGCGCGCGAGGGCGGCTACGAGGCATCTGCCCGCACCGACTCGACCGACGTGCTCGACCGGTACCTCTTCGCCAAGCTGCGCGACCTCGTCGAGGGCGTGACCACCGACCTCGAGAAGCTCGACTCCACCCTCGCGGCCGCAAAGCTGCGCGACTTCGCCGACGTGCTCACGAACTGGTACGTGCGCCGCTCGCGCGACCGGTTCTGGGCGGGCGTCGACGCCGAGGCGACCTCGAGCGAGGCGTTCGACACGCTCTCCACGGTGCTCGAGGCCTTCACGCGTCTCGCCGCGCCGCTGCTGCCGCTGACGGCCGAGCAGGTCTGGCGCGGGCTCACCGGCGGGCGCAGCGTGCACCTGACCGACTGGCCCGAGGCCTCCGACTACCCGGCCGACGACGCGCTCGTGGCCGCGATGGACGCGGTGCGCGAGATCAGCGGTTCGGTGCTCGCCCTGCGCAAGCAGGCGGCCCGGCGCGTGCGGCTTCCGCTCGCATCGCTCACGGTCGTGACGACGGATGCCGCGGCGCTGGCGCCGTTCGAGGCGATCCTGCGCGACGAGCTCAACGTCAAGGCCGTCGAACTCGTCGAGCTCGACGCCTCGAGCGCCGAGACGTACGGCGTGACCAAGCGACTCAGCGTCAACGCGCGTGCGGCAGGACCCCGTCTCGGCAAGACCGTGCAGCAGGCGATCCAGGCGGCCCGCTCGGGCGACTGGAACCTCGAAGGCGACACGGTCGTCGCGGGCGGCATTGCGCTCGAGCCCGGCGAGTACGACCTCGTGCTCGAGGCCGGGGGAGCGGGCGCCGGCTCGCGCGCACTCGCGCTGCTCGCCGACGGCGGCTTCGCGATCCTCGACACCGAGACCACGCCCGAGCTCGAGGCCGAGGGCATCGCGCGCGACCTGGTCCGCGCCGTGCAGGAGGCCCGCAAGGGCGCCGGGCTCGAGGTGGGCGACCGCATCGCGCTGACGCTTGCGCTCGACGCCGCATCGCTCGCAGCCGCGGCGACCCACCGCGAACTCATCACCCGGGAGACGCTCGCCGTGACGCTCGACCTCGTCGAGCTCGACGAGGCGGCGGCCTCCGGCATCCAGCCGCTCGCGGGCGGCACCAAGGCGACCATCGGAGTGGAGCAGGCATGACCGACGCACCCGACCAGACTCCCGATCCCGACGACGAGCCGTTCGACGCGCGCGAGGCGCTCGACGCGCTCGGCCTGTCCGACGACGGCGAACCCGCGGCAGCCGCAGGCGCCGAGGCGAACGGCATCGACGGGTCCGAGGCCGACGAGGCGTTCGACGCAGAGGCCCGCGATGCGGCCGACGCGGTCTACGCGCACCTGCTCGGGCGCGTCGGCGAGGGGTCCCCGCGCCCGCGCCTGGAGCCCACCCGGCGTGCCGTCGAGCTCCTCGGCGACCCGCACCGCTCGGCCCCGGTGATCCACCTCACGGGCACGAACGGCAAGACCTCGACGAGCCGCATGATCGAGAGCCTGCTGCGCGCCTCCGGCCTGCGCACCGGCCTGCTCACGAGCCCGCACCTCGAGCGATTCACCGAGCGCATTCGCATCGACGGCGAGTCGATCAGCGACGAGGCGCTCGCCCGCAACTGGGAGGAGATCGAGCCGTTCATCGCGATCGTCGACGCCGAGCTCGAGGGCGCCGGAGAGTCCCCGCTGACCTTCTTCGAGGCCTTCACGGTGCTGGCATTCGCCTGCTTCGCCGACGCGCCCGTCGACGTCATGGTGCTCGAGGTCGGTATGGGCGGCGAGTGGGACTCCACGAACGTCGCCGACGGCCAGGTCGCCGTGATCACGCCGATCGACCTCGACCACCAGAGCCGACTCGGCAAGGACGTCGTCGAGATCGCCCGCACGAAGTCGGGCATCATCAAGCCGTCGGCCTCGGTCGTCTCCGCGCAGCAGCGCGACGACGTGCTCCAGGTGCTCGAGTACGCGGCCGACCTCACCGAGTCGACGCTCGCCGTCGAGGGCGACGCGTTCTCGGTCATCTCGACCACGGTCGCCGTCGGCGGCCAGCTCGTCTCGATCCGGGGGCTCGCGGGGTCGTACCACGACCTCGCCCTGCCGCTGTTCGGCAGCCATCAGGCACAGAACGCCGCGGTCGCGGTCGCCTCGGTCGAGGCGTTCATCGGCAGCGGCAGCGTGCGCCTCGCCGACGAGGTCGTCGAGGTCGGCCTCGGCAGCGTGACGTCGCCCGGCCGGCTGCAGATCGTCGGATCCGGCCCGACCGTGATCGTCGACGCCGCGCACAACCCGCACGGCGCGAGGTCGCTCGTCGCCTCCCTCCGCGAATCGTTCGACTTCGACGAGGTCGCGATCGTGCTCGGCGTGCTCGGCGACAAGGACGCCGACGGCATCGTCGACGTGCTCGCGGGCCTCGACGCGCAGTTCATCGTGACGACTCCCGACTCGGACCGCGCGACCGACGCCGAGCGCCTCGCGGGCATCGTGGCGGCGAAGGTCGGCTCCGACCGCGTGACCGTCATCGACCGGCTCGACGACGCCCTCGACGAGGCCCGCGACTGGGCCACCGAGGGCGACAAGCGCGCGGTGGTCGTCACCGGATCCGTGCTGCTGGTCGGCGAGGCGATCGCGATCGCCTCCGACCGCGGCTGGGGAGCCCGATGAGCGGCCTGCCCGGCGACCCGACTCCCGACAACGAGGCGACCCCCAGCGACCGGGCGTCCGACGAGAGCACCGCTGCCGAGGCGCAGGCCGCCGCCGCGGCATCCGCCCCTCGCTCGGTGCGCGCGAGCCTCGCCTCGATCGTGCTCGGCTTCGAGCTGCTCGTGGTCTTCCTCGCCTCGCTCGTCATCTGGGGCCTCACGCCCGACGACGGCGGCGCGTTCGGACTGCCGCGCTGGTCGTCGCTCGTCGCGGGCGGCATCGTGATCGTGCTCATGATCGCCACCATCGGCCTGCTCAAGCACCGCTGGGCGTACGCGCTCGGCTGGGCCGTGCAGGCGCTCATCCTCCTCGCCGGGTTCCTGAACGCCGGGATGTTCTTCATCGGAGCACTCTTCGGCGGCATCTGGACCTACTGCATGATCGTCGGCGAACGCATCGACCGAGAGAAGTCGGCGGCCCTCGCCGACTACCGAAAGGAACACGAATGACCACCGCAATCGAAGAGACCCTCGTGCTCGTCAAGCCCGACGGCGTCGCTCGCAACCTCACCGGCGAGATCCTCCGCCGCATCGAGGCCAAGGGCTACTCGCTCGTCGACATCCGCCTCGTGCAGGCCGACCGCGAACTCCTCGCCGAGCACTACGCCGAGCACGAGGGCAAGCCGTTCTACGAGCCGCTCGTCGAGTTCATGGAGTCGGGCCCCGTCGTCGCGATCCGCGTCGCCGGCAACCGCGTGATCGAGGGATTCCGCTCGCTCGCCGGCACCACCGACCCGACGACGGCAGCCCCCGGCACGATCCGCGGCGACTTCGGCCGCGACTGGGGCCTCAAGGTGCAGCAGAACCTCGTGCACGGCTCCGACTCGGTCGAGTCCGCCGAGCGCGAGCTCGGCCTCTGGTTCGCCTGAGCCGCGGGCCGCACACCGGCCGAACGACGGATGCCGCGTCGACGCACCTCGCGTCGACGCGGCATCCGTCGTTTCGGAGGACCTTGAGGATCAGCGCCAGGCGTTCTGGAGGTCGATCAGCACCCGCGGGATCGCGTTCATCTGCGCCTGCGCGAGCAGGATCACGACGGCGTAGCAGACGACCGTGATGACCGGGATCCAGCCGTACCAGGCGCCGGCGAGGCGGCGTACCCGTACCGAGGCGGGCAGGTTGCCCGACCTCAGGTTGTGCAGCGTCACGAGCCAGAAGGTCGGGATCGTGACGGCCCACGTGAGCATGCACCACGGGCACAGCACGTCGAGCACGTAGATGCTCTGGTAGATCAGCCAGCCCACGAAGACGAGTGCGCCCGCGACGCCGACGTTGAAGGCGATCCAGAACCAACGGGAGAACGTCGCGCCCGCGAGCAGGGCCATGCCGATCGTGATCACCACGGGCCAGGCCATCATGCCGACGAAGGGATTCGGGAAGCCGAACACCGAGCCCTGCCACGACGCGAGGTTCGTGCTGCAGCCGACGAGCACGCCGACATTGCAGTTCGGGACGTGCGACGGATCCATCAGCACGAGCACCTTCTCGACCGAGAGCTCCCACGCCGCGAGGAGTCCGAAAGCGCCGAGCACGACGAGGCTGACGGCGAGGGCGATGGGCTTCGGGCGAGCGCGGGCATCCGACATGACTCGATTCTGACACGGCGAATCGGCGGGTTCGGCGCCGGTCGTGCGATAATCGAGGAAGCCGACCGGGCCGGGCCCGGAAACGGCGACAGACGAAACTTCCCGGATGCCGCGCATCCGACTGAGCGGTGAAACGCACCGCACGATGTGGCGACAGGGCAACCCTGCCGGTCGCGAGCTGAGAATTGGCGGTTCTGCGTACGACGCGGAACCGCACCTGAGAGTACGGAAGGGACGGCGCGGCCGCCCCGACCTGTGTAGGAGTGCACCAGAGATGGTGGAAGGCAACGAGCACCAGAACCGACCCGACCCGAAGGCCACGCCCAAGCGGCGCGGCGGCCTCTTCGGCGGACGCCGCGGCCGCGGCCGCGCGGCCCAGCAGGAGCCCGAGGCGACCGTCCCCGACGCCGTCGAGGCCGCACCTGCGACCGAGACGCCCGCAGAGGTCGTCGACGTGCCCGCACCCGTGTCGGCTGCAGCGCACCATGCCGGCCGCCACGTCGCGGTGACCGGGGCGGGCGCCGACGTCGGCGGCCCCGCCGCAGACGACGTCGATGCGGAATCCGCGGAGATCCAGGCCGAGGCCGCAGCCTCGCCGATCCCGGCGAACCTCTCGACCACGTCGCTGATCTTCCACGCACCGCCGGTGCTCGTGCAGCCCGATCGTCCCGAGCGCGGTGAGCGTTCCGACCGCGGCGACTTCCCGGGCACCGACAGCGACGACGAGGGTTCGAGCGTACGTCGCCGCACTCGGCGCCGCAGCGGCGAGGAGGCCCGGTCGACGGGCGACCAGCCCGCGAACACCGTCGTCAAGGTGCGCACGCCCCGCGAACCCGAGCTCATCACCGAGCCGCAGCGCGTCAAGGGCTCGACCCGCCTCGAGGCGAAGAAGCAGCGCCGCCGCGACGGCCGCGATGCCGGTCGTCGCCGCACGATCATCACCGAGTCCGAGTTCCTCGCCCGTCGCGAGTCGGTCGATCGCTCGATGATCGTCCGCGAGAAGAGCGGGCGCATCCAGATCGGCGTGCTCGAAGACGGTGTGCTCGTCGAGCACTACGTCGCCCGCAATCAGGACGCATCGCTCATCGGCAACGTCTACCTCGGCCGCGTGCAGAACGTGCTGCCGAGCATGGAGGCAGCCTTCGTCGACATCGGCCGCGGCCGCAACGCCGTGCTCTACTCCGGAGAGGTCGACTGGGACGCGGCAGCCGAGAACGGCGAGAAGAACCAGCCGCGCCGCATCGAGCTCGCGCTGAAGCCCGGCGACCGCGTGCTCGTGCAGGTCACGAAGGACCCGGTCGGGCACAAGGGCGCGCGCCTGACGAGCCAGATCTCCCTGCCGGGCCGATACCTCGTGTACGTGCCGAACGGCTCGATGAACGGCATCAGCCGCAAGCTCCCCGACACCGAGCGCGCCCGCCTGAAGAAGATCCTCAAGGAGGTGCTGCCCGAGAACCAGGGCGTGATCGTGCGCACCGCCGCCGAGGGCGCCACCGAGGAGCAGCTGACGCTCGACGTCAACCGCCTGCTCGCGCAGTGGGCCGACATCTCTGCCCAGCTCGAGAAGGCGCAGGCGCCCGCGCTGCTGCACTCCGAGCCCGACCTGCTCATCAAGATCGTCCGCGACGTCTTCAACGAGGACTTCCAGAAGATGATCATCGAGGGCGACGAGGCGCGCGGCACCATCGAGCGCTACCTCCGGGCCGTGGCTCCCGACCTCCTCGAGCGCGTCGAGGCCTACGAGGGCGATCGCGACTCGTTCGACTCCTTCCGCATCAGCGAGCAGATCGAGAAGGCGCTCGACCGCAAGGTCTGGCTGCCCTCGGGCGGCTCCCTCGTGATCGACCGCACCGAGGCCATGACCGTGGTCGACGTCAACACGGGCAAGTTCGTCGGCTCCGGCGGCAACCTCGAGGAGACCGTCACGAAGAACAACCTCGAGGCAGCCGAAGAGATCGTGCGCCAGCTGCGTCTGCGCGACATCGGCGGCATCATCGTGGTCGACTTCATCGACATGGTGCTCGAGTCCAATCGCGACCTCGTGCTCCGCCGACTCATCGAGTGCCTGTCGCGCGACCGCACGAAGCACCAGGTGGCCGAGGTCACCTCGCTCGGCCTCGTGCAGATGACGCGCAAGAAGCTCGGCCTCGGCCTGCTCGAGACCTTCAGCGAGCCGTGCGAGGTCTGCGCGGGTCGCGGCATCGTGGTGCACCACGAGCCGGTCTTCAAGCACCGCAGTGCACCGCAGCAGCCGCAGTCCGACCGCCGTCGCGGCGGCCGTGCACCTCAGGGCTCCGGCACCGGCGGCGCCACCGGCGGCAACGGCGGCGGTGGCAGCACCGGCGGCGGTTCGCAGCATGCGCACCCGACCGAGCCGAAGGCCCACACCGGCACGCACGCCATCACCGAAGACGTGAAGCACGCGCTCGCGCAGATCGCCGCATCGACGATCCCGCACACCGAGCACCGCGAGGGCGACGCGCCGGCCACGGAGTCCACGCCCGTCGCGGCACCCGCCGTCGAGGCCAGGTCCGATGACGAGGCGGCTGCACCCCGGCAGGGTCGACGCCGCGGGCGCGGGCGTCGTGCATCGCGCGAGCAGGCCGGCGCCGCGGCATCCGAGTCCGGTGCCGACTCGCCGTCGGCGGCCTCGGCCGAACCGCGTGAGCAGGCCGTGTCGGATGCCGCGCCGACCGATCAGGCTCCTGCCGCGCAGTCCGCACCGGCCGTCGAGGCCTCGGCCGCCGATGCGAGTCCTTCGGCCGCCGAGCCGACGCCCGCGGTCGCCGCGATCTTCGATCTGCCCGTGGTGTCCGCGCCGCGCACCCGCCCCGAACCGGCGGCCGGCACCGCCGAGCTGCTCGACTCGGTGCTCGACGCCCTGCCCGCTCCGAAGAAGGCCGGCGAAGGCCGTTCGCGCAGCCGCCGCGTCTCGACGGCCGCGCTGTCGCCCGCGGGCGGAGCCCCCGTCATCACGCGCGCCGATGGGTCGCCCGCCGATTCCGGCGAGCAGTCCGACTCCGAGTAGCAGCGCTCGATCGGGTCGGCATCCGCGTCAGTCGGTGCCGGCCCGATCGCGCTCCCGACGGATCCGGCGGTCACGGGGGAGCACGCGCAGGCCGCTCGCGGCCAGCCGTCGCACGAGTTCGCGCGGGGGCACGGGCACCGCACCGGCTGCGACGAGCGCGTCGTACCGTTCGACCGGGACGTCGTAGTGGTCGAGGTCGAAGCCCCTGGGGGGCAGGCCTGCCGCGTCGGCGAAGGCCTTGAGCTCGGCGATCGACTCGTCGCTCACGAGGTGCGCCCACACCGTGCCGTGCTTCGGCCAGAGCGGCGTGTCGATGAGTACGGTCATGCCCTGATCCTAGGCGGGACGGCGCGCGACGCGCCGGGGGCCGCCCGTTTGACCGAGTGCCTCTCATCCGGTAAACTCGACCGTTGGTGCCGCCGCTTATCACGGCGTGCCCACACAGTTTTCTGGCAGTCACCACCCTTCTTCCCGCTGGGGCGACCGCGCAGTGACATCCCATCAGACAGTCGGAACCCCCTTGGTTCCCCAAAGATAGGTACGAGTAGTGGTTTACGCAGTAGTGCGCGCCGGCGGTCGGCAGGAGAAGGTCGAAGTCGGCACCATCGTCACGATGGACCGCATCAAGGCAGACAAGGACGGCAACGTCCAGCTCGCCGCGGTCCTCCTCGTCGACGGCGAGAACATCACCTCCGACGCCAAGTCGCTTGCAAAGGTCACGGTCACGGCCGAGGTCCTCAACGACCTCCGCGGCCCCAAGATCGTGATCCAGAAGTTCAAGAACAAGACCGGCTACAAGAAGCGCCAGGGCCACCGTCAGGAGCTCACGCGCGTCAAGGTCACCGGCATCAAGTAACAGCTGCGGCTCGCAAGGAGAATCAGACATGGCACACAAAAAGGGAGCGAGCTCCACTCGCAACGGTCGTGACTCGAACGCACAGCGCCTCGGCGTGAAGCGCTTCGGCGGCCAGGTCGTCAGCGCAGGCGAGATCCTCGTCCGCCAGCGCGGCACCCACTTCCACCCCGGTGCGGGTGTCGGTCGCGGTGGCGACGACACGCTGTTCGCACTCGAGGCCGGCTCGGTGCAGTTCGGCACCAAGGGCGGCCGCAAGGTGGTCAACATCGTGGCGGCCGGCGAATAGTCGACCGACAGGTTTCTTCGTGAGGGCGGGCTTCGGCTCGCCCTCACGTGTTTCGAGAACAGAAAGGCACGTCGATGGTCAGCTTCGTCGATGAGGTGACGCTGTTCCTGCGCGCCGGACACGGTGGCAACGGATGCGTCTCGGTCCGCCGAGAGAAGTTCAAGCCCCTCGCGGGGCCCGACGGCGGCAACGGCGGCAACGGCGGCGACATCGTGCTCGTGGCAGACCCCCAGGTCACCACGCTGCTGGCCTACCACGGGCGGCCCCACCGGTCGAGCGGCAACGGTCAGCCCGGCATGGGCGACAACCGCTCGGGCGCGCTCGGCGAGCCCCTCGAACTGCCCGTCCCGGTCGGCACCGTCGTGAAGGACGCCGACGGCGTCGAGCTCGCCGACCTGACCGAGCCCGGAACGCGCTTCGTCGCGGCCGCAGGCGGACAGGGCGGTCTCGGCAACGCGGCCCTCTCGTCGACGAAGCGCAAGGCCCCGGGCTTCGCGCTGCTCGGCACGCTCGGCACCGAGACGGAGATCCGGCTCGAGCTCAAGTCCATCGCGGATGTCGCACTCGTCGGCTACCCGTCGGCCGGCAAGTCCAGCCTGATCGCCGCCATGTCCGCCGCTCGGCCGAAGATCGCCGACTACCCGTTCACGACGCTGCACCCGAACCTCGGCGTGGTCGAGG
The DNA here is from genome assembly GCF_900113185.1 of Agromyces sp. CF514. Lineage (NCBI taxonomy): Bacteria > Bacillati > Actinomycetota > Actinomycetes > Micrococcales > Microbacteriaceae > Agromyces > Agromyces sp. CF514. The sequence goes on from NZ_FOZD01000001.1 coordinate 2,457,828, forward strand.
CCGGCGATCACCGCTTCACCGTCGCCGACGTGCCCGGCCTCATCGAGGGAGCGAGCGACGGCAAGGGACTCGGACTCGAGTTCCTGCGCCACGTCGAACGCTGCTCCGCGCTGCTGCACGTCATCGACTGCGCCACGCTCGAGCCGGGCCGCGACCCGATCAGCGACCTCGACGTCATCCTCGGCGAACTCGCCGCCTACCCGGTGCCCGAAGGGCAGACCCCGCTCCTCGAGCGCCCGCAGCTCGTGGCGCTCAACAAGGTCGACGTGCCCGAGGCGCGCGACCTCGCCGAGATGGTCAAGCCCGAGTTCGAGGCGCGCGGCTTCACGGTGTTCGAGATCTCGACGGTGAGCCACGAAGGCCTCCGCCAGCTCGGGTTCGCGCTCGGCGCGCTCGTCGAAGAGGAGCGCAAGGCTGCGGCATCCGTGGTCGAGGCCCCGCGCATCGTGATGCGCCCGAAGGCCGTCAACGAGGTCGACTACGTCGTCAAGGCCGAGGGCGGCAGCTACGGCACCATCTACCGGGTGGTCGGCGGCAAGCCCGAACGCTGGGTGCAGCAGACCGACTTCGCCAACGACGAGGCCGTCGGCTTCCTCGCCGACCGCCTCGCACGACTCGGTGTCGAAGACGCACTCGTGCGCGCGGGCGCCGTCGCCGGATCCACGGTCGTCATCGGGCCGGGCCAGGGCGTCGTGTTCGACTGGGAGCCCACGCTCACCTCCACCGCCGAGCTCATCACCGCACCCCGCGGCACCGACCTGCGCCTCGACGAGAACCGACGCGCGACGCGCGCCGAGCGTCGCAGCGACTACCACGACCGCATGGATGCCAAGGCCGAGGCACGGGCCGAGCTCGATCGCGAGCGCGAGGCCGGCCTCTGGGCCGACGACGAGCCCGTCGACGCCCCCGCGCCGTCGTCGTCCACCTCGGCGGAGGCGGAGGACGACCGGTGACGCTGCGCACCCGCGCCGACATCCCGTCGGCGCAGCGCATCGTCGTGAAGGTCGGCTCCTCGTCGATCAGCGGTGAGAACGCCGAGCAGATCGGTCCGCTCGTCGACGCGCTCGCAGCCGCGCACGCGCGCGGCACCGAGGTCGTGCTCGTCTCGTCCGGAGCGATCGCGACCGCGATCCCGTTCCTCAGCCTCGACGGGCGCCCGACCGACCTCGCAACCCAGCAGGCAGCGGCGGCCGTCGGGCAGAACGTGCTCATGTGGCGCTACCAGACGAGTCTCGACCGATACGGCGTGCTCGCCGGACAGGTGCTGCTGACCGCCGGCGACCTCGAGAACGCGACGCCGCGCTCGAACGCGCAGCGGGCCATGGATCGTCTGCTCGCGCTGAGGATCCTGCCGATCGTCAACGAGAACGACACCGTCGCGACCCACGAGATCCGGTTCGGCGACAACGACCGGCTCGCGGCCCTGGTCGCCGAGCTCATCGGCGCCGACCTGCTCGTGCTGCTCTCCGACGTCGACGCGCTCTATACGAAGCCGCCCCACCTCGACGGTGCCGAGCGCATCGAGCACGTGCCCTTCGGCGACGAGCTGGCCGGAATCGAGATCGGATCGGTCGGACGCGCAGGCGTGGGCACCGGGGGAGCCGAGACGAAGGTGTCCGCGGCGCGCATCGCTGCGAGCTCCGGCGCGGCCGTGCTCATCACGGCGACGCCGCTGGTCGCGCAGGCCCTCGGCGGCGAGCACGTCGGCACCTGGTTCGAGTCGGCCCCCGAACGTCACACGGCCGACGAAGCGGTACCGCTCGCCTAGGCTGATGCCATGGAGCAGCCCGACCTCGACACGTCCGTGATCGACGCCCGGCTCGCCGCGGCGAAAGAGGCGTCCTACCGCCTCGCGCGCGCGACGACCGCCGAGAAGGACGCGGCGCTCGAGCGCATCGCGTCGGATCTGCGGGCGCGTGCCGCTGAGGTCATCGAGGCGAACGGGCTCGACCTCGAGGCAGGTCGTGCGGCGGGTCTCGGCGAGGGGCTGCTCGATCGCCTCGCGCTCGACGCGCGCCGCATCGACGCCCTGGCCGACGCGGTGCTCGACGTCATCGGCCTGACCGATCCGATCGGCGAGACGCTGTCCGGCCGCACGCTCCCGAGCGGCGTGCGCATCGACCAGATCCGGGTGCCGCTCGGCGTGGTCGGCGCCATCTACGAGGCTCGGCCGAACGTCACGATCGACATCGCCGTGCTCGCGCTGAAGAGCGGCAACGCCGTGGTCCTGCGCGGAGGCACCGCGGCAGAGCAGACCAACCGGGTGCTCGTCGACGTGCTCCGCGAGGCGCTCGACGCCGTCGGGCTTCCCGCCGAGGCCGTGCAGACCGTCGACGACTTCGGTCGAGCCGGCGCGCGACACCTCATGCAGGCCCGCGACTACGTCGACGTCCTGATCCCGCGGGGGAGTGCCGGCCTCATCCGCGCCGTCGTCGACGAGGCGCGCGTACCCGTCATCGAGACGGGCGCGGGTGTCGTGCACATGTTCCTCGATGCCTCGGCCCCCGAGCAATGGGCCGTCGAGCTCGTGCACAACGCGAAGGTGCAGCGCCCGAGCGTGTGCAACGCGCTCGAAACCGTGCTCGTCCATCAGGATGCCGCGCAGCGCCTGCTTCCGGCGGTGCTCGACCGGCTCACGGACGCCGGCGTGACGATCCACGCCGACGAACGGGTGCGCGCGATCCGCCCCGACGTGCTTCCGGTCACCGACGAGGACTTCGCCACCGAGCACATGAGCCTCGACATCTCCGTCGCGGTCGTCGACTCGCTCGACGATGCGCTCGAGCACATCCGTCGTTTCTCGACGAAGCACACCGAATCCATCGTGACGAACGACCTCTCGAACGCCGAGCGGTTCCTCAACGAGGTCGACTCCGCGGCCGTCATGGTCAACGCGTCGACCAGGTTCACCGACGGCGCGGAGTTCGGGTTCGGAGCCGAGGTCGGCATCTCGACGCAGAAGCTGCACGCGCGCGGCCCGATGGGGCTTCCGGAGCTCACGAGCACCAAGTGGATCGTGCGCGGCGCCGGGCACGTGCGAGCGTGACCTCGCTAGACTGTCACGAGCAACACAGCAGGCTTCGAAAGGAACACGAATGAGCTTCACGAGCACGGCACTGACCGGCATCCTCACGTCGGAGTCGGTGCACGCGGTCGAACTGCCGATGGCGACGTGGGCCTACGGGCTCGTAGCGCTCATCATCTTCGGCGCGCTCGCATTCGTGACCGCCTCCTACCGCGACGTCGCCAACCGCCACCGCGCCAAGGCCGAGGCCTACGCGGCACGCCACGGCGCCGAAGAGCACGGCGGGCACTGAGCGGAGTCAGCGCACCGTGACCGAGGCTGAGCGGCGCCGACCGCGTGTCGGGGTGATGGGCGGCACGTTCGACCCGATCCACCACGGTCACCTCGTGGCGGCGAGCGAGGTCGCCCAGTCGCTCGATCTCGACGAGGTCGTGTTCGTGCCGACCGGGCAGCCGAGCTACAAGTCGAACGTCACGCAGGCAGAGCACCGCTATCTCATGACGGTGATCGCAACGGCCTCGAATCCGCGGTTCACCGTGAGCAGGGTCGACATCGACCGCGCCAAGCCGACCTTCACCATCGACACCTTGCGCGACCTGCGTCGCGAACGCTCCGACGCAGACCTCTTCTTCATCACGGGTGCAGACGCCATCGCGCAGATCCTCTCGTGGAAGGACGTCTCGGAGTTGTGGGATCTCGCCCACTTCGTTGCTGTGAGTCGGCCGGGACATGTGCTGTCCGTTCGCGGATTGCCGGAGCAAGACGTAAGCTTGCTCGAAGTCCCGGCTCTGGCGATCTCGTCGACCGATTGCCGGGAAAGGGTGCGCCGGGGTTTCCCGGTGTGGTACTTGGTGCCCGATGGGGTCGTCCAGTACATCTCCAAGCACCATCTTTATCGGAGTGTCGCATGACGTCGTCGCAGGAACCACAGCTGACGCGCCGCGAGATGCGCGAGCGCGAACGCCTGCAGGAGCAGGCTGCTTCGCCGACCCCCGCTCCTGAGCCGCAGAGCCCGGCCGCGCCTGCTCCCGTCCCTGCACCCGCACCGGTCTACAGCGCTACGGCGCCGACGCCCGCGGCTCCTGCACCCGCTCAGGGATCCCCGTTCGGTTCGCCCGCTCCGGCAACCGGGTTCGCAGTGTCGGCCCCGTACCCCGCGAACCCCCAGCAGCCCGTAGGCCAGCCTTCGGCGTTCGCTCCGGTGCCGGTCGTGCCGACGCAGAGCCCCCAGGTTCCGGTCGCCCCGCCTGCGCCCCCTTTCCAGGCCGCCCCGGTTCCGCCGGCCCAGCCGGCGCAGGGGTCCACTCCGGTCGCGCCCGCGCCGTCGCAACAGCAACTTGCGCCCCAGCAGGCCCCGACGCCCCAGCAGGCCCCGACGCCGCGCCAGGCTTCGACCCCCGAACGAACGCTCACCCGCCGCGAACTGCGGGCGATGCTCGACATCGACGCCCCCATCGACGGCGATGACCTCGACGACCTCGATCACGAGATCGCCGGCGCTTCGGCGATGGGCGCCCCGCGCCCGCCGGCCCCGTTCCCGACGCAGCCGGCCGCGCCGACGCAGGGTGAGCCCCCGCACCGCCAGGCCGCGCCGCACCAGGCCGAATCCGCCGCACTGGCCGAGCAGCCCGTCGCCGCGCCGAAGCCGGTCGGTCACTGGACCGCGCAGCTCGACGCACCGGTCGAGCAGGCGCAACCGTTCGATCAGATGCTCTCCCGCGGCGGCGTCGGTCGAGGCGTTCCGACCACGACGAACGCGCTCATCCTGCCGTCGCTGCCCGACCACGCCGGGCTTCCGACCCCGCTCACGAACAACGGCAACGGCGAGGTGATCGTCACGGGTTCCATCGACCTGCCGCGGAGCTACGGCGCGACGGGCGTGCACCCGAGCCAGATCGACTCCTCCGACGTCGACCGCCTGTTCGACCAGGTCGAAGACGGTGCCGGCGTCGGCGCACCGATCGCTGCGACCCGTGCGATCAGCACGCAGAGCGCGACGAAGGCCGTCGTCGCCCCGCCCTCGAAAGAGGGCATGAACGTGCCCCTCGTGCTCGCGGTGACCGCGGGCGTCCTGGCTCTCGGAGTGGTGGCGACGCTCGTCGTCGGCGCCCTGACCGGCCTCTTCTGAGTTTCGATTCCCCGCACGACGACCGGAAATGAGCGAATGACCGCATCCGACCAGGCACTCGACGCCCTCGCCCTCGCAGCACGCGCGGCGGACTCCAAGGGCGGTGACGACCTCGTCGCGCTCGATGTCTCAGGGCCGCTGCCGTTCGCGGACGTGTTCCTCCTCGTGAACGGCAACTCCGAACGCAACGTCGTCGCGATCGCCGATGAGATCGAGGACACCCTGCGCGAGGCCGGCATCTCGACGCTGCGCCGCGAGGGCCACAGCACCGGCCGCTGGATCCTGCTCGACTTCGGCGATCTCGTGGTGCACGTCTTCCACCCCGAAGACCGCCTGTACTACGGCCTCGAGCGACTCTGGCTCGACTGCCCGGCCGTGCCCGTGGCGCCGCTCCTGGCGGGCTGAACGGGCCCCGCACCGGCGGAGCATCCCTCAATTTCATTTGTGGCGGGAGGCTGGTGTAAGCTCAAATCATCGCCTGAGACACGGCGAGAACGAGTCGGTGAGAGCCGATCCGGGTCTGTGGCGCAGCTGGTAGCGCACCTGCATGGCATGCAGGGGGTCAGGGGTTCGAGTCCCCTCAGATCCACCGAGAAGCCCCGGTGAACGAGAGTTCACCGGGGCTTTTCCCGTTCCGGCGAACGATTCGAATTCGAGGTGCACCTGTCGCTCGACGGTGCTCCTGCGCCACAATCGTCGGATGATGCGAAGTCCGCGCCGCTCGACGTCGGCGACTCGAACGGCGTGCAGGTGATGCACGCGAGAACCGAACGCGGCCTCGACCGCCTGGTGAACTTCTCCGACGCGACCGTCGCGATCGCGATCACCCTCCTGATCCTGCCGCTCGTCGATCTGGCGGGCGATCTCGAGGGAGCCCGGTTCGACGAGTTCGCGGCCGAGAACTTCGGCGCGTTCATCGCCTTCGTGGTCACGTTCGCCGTCATCGGACGGTTCTGGGTCATCCACCATCGCGTGTTCGAGTCAGTACGCGACTACTCGGCGCGTCTCGTCTGGGTCAACATGCTCTGGCTGGCCAGCATCGTGTTCCTGCCCTTCGCCGCCAATGCGGTGTCGTCGATGGACACCGACAACGGCAGCTTCGACGCGGTCTACATCGCCACGATGTTCGTGACCACGACGGCGATGCTGCTCATCGAGATCGAACTGCTGAGGCATCCAGAGCTCATCGACGAAGATGCGGCATTCGACCTGGGCCGCACCGTCGCCGTGCTCGCCGTGCTGGTGATCGCGGGCGTGCTGGCGTACCTGGTGCCGGCGGTCGGCATGCTGTGGGTGCTGCTGCTCTTCGCCGCACCGCTCGTCACGCACGTGCTGCACCGGGTGTCGCCGGCGCTGCGCCCGCGGCCGTCGTCCGGTGACGCCGACGGCTGATCCGCGGCCGTCCGAGGAGCCGTCCGAGCTGCGGTCCGATCGGCCGGGCGGGCGGATGCCGCTGCACGGCGCGGTTCCTTGACCCCCTTCCGGGTGCGGCCCACAATTGGGTGTCGAACAACGCAGGAAGCAGGGGGAACATGAGCGACGCGAACACTCGTCCGGTGTACAGCCAGGAGGATCCGCTCGGGGATCCGGCGCCTGAGGCGGTCGAACAGGGTGATTCCGACACCGTCACCCCGACCGACCCGCTGCCCGAAGACCCCGAACGTCGCTCCTGGAGCCGCGACCTCCGGTTCATGCTCGTCGTGCTGGCCGCGATCGCGGCGCTGTTCCTCGCCTTCGCCCTCCTCATCGCGTTCAGCCCCACGGGTGCGGCGATCAGCGCCCTCGCGGTCATCGCCGCGCCGATCGCGACGATGGTCGCGGCCTATTACGGCATCTCGCTCGCGCTCAGGCAGGTGGCCGATGCGCGCAATGCCGCAGTGACCGCTGAGGCGCGCGCACGTGCCGCCGAGTCCAGCGCCCACGACTCCGATGCCTGGGCGGCGCAGATGGAGTCCGGCCTGCGCGTCGCGGTCTCGAAGCTGAAGGGCGCGGGCATCGGCACGAGCGATGTCGAGCGCGCGGCGGGCACGCCCGACGAGTTCTTCTGAGCGACTGATCGAGCGGATGTCGCGCTGATCGCGGCCGGGCGCCGCGATCAGCGCAGCATCACGCACGCCAGATGTCCAGCGACTGCGCCGGGGGCCGCCCGTCGAATTCGGCGAGGATCTGGTGGGATCGGGTCGAGACGACCCCGGGCATCACGTGGATGTCGCGGAGGATGGCCTGGCTCAGCTGATCGTGATCGGGTGCGCTGACCGTCAGCATGAGATCGATGTCGCCGGAGACGGCCTGCACCTTCTCGACGAAGGGCAGTTCGGCGAGGCGCGACGCGACGGCTTCCCAGTCCGCGTCGGGTGCCGTGCGCACGACGACCAACGCCGAGATGCGCAGGCCGATCGACGTGCGATCGATCTTGGCGCCGAACCCTGTGATGACGCCGCGGTCGACGAGGTGCTGCACGCGATTGTGCGCGGCGGTGCGGGAGATGTGGACGCGTTCTGCGAGCGTTCGCACCGAAAGCCGGCCGTCGCGGCTGAGTTCCGCGACGATGCGACGATCGATGCTGTCGATCGCCTCGCCATGGTGTGCCGCATGCTCGGTCATCATCGTCCTCGGTGCTCATCCTCAGCGTACCGGCGCCGGGCCCGGTGCAGCGAGATCCGCATCGGGGCGTGGCGCAGCGGTCGGGGGAGCCACGGCCAGATCGCGCCGATGCCTGCGAGCCAGGCGTGGGCGACGCGTGCGGTGCGGGGCGTCCACCGGAACCCGTAGGCGGCCCGCAGTGACGCGGGCAGCAATTCGGCGGTGACGAGCCGCACGGGCGGCAGCAGGATCGCGAGGCCGGGCAGGGCGTCGGATGTCGAGAGCAGCGTCCGCGCGACGTGGCGAGCCTCCTCGCCGACCGTCAGCGTCGCGAGGCGGGCGTTCCACCACGCCTCGAACTCCGCGCGGGTGTCGGGCCATCCTTCGCGGCCGGCCTGCAGCCGGGACCCGAGCGGCGCGTATCCGCGCACGATGGCATCGGCTTCCGTGATCGGCAGCCGACCGTACACGCGTTCGTGGATGTCGAGGGCGACGGCTAGCAGCGTCGAGGCGACCCATCGCTGCGCGTCGGCGTCGAACGCGCTGTATGCGCCATCCGATGACGGACCGTCGGTGCCGACTCGTGCATCGTCCCCATTCGCATCGGCGGCGTCGTCACGCCCACGCGCACGCCCATGCTGGCGCTCGCCCCCGCCGCGCACGGGCGCATGTCGCGCGTTGACCCGCCGCACCGCTGCCGCCGCGATCTCGTCGTCGCCGAAGCCGACCGCGTAGACGTAATCGAGCGTGCCGATCAGTCGATCGAGTGGACGGGTCGCGAAATCGCTGTGCCTGGCGACGCCGCGCGCGACGCGCGGATCGGCCAATTGCAGCAGGATCGCCGCAGCGCCGCCGAGGAGCAGCACGGCCTCGGCCCCGTGAGCGCGGAAGACCGCATGGTCATCGTGGGCGGCGTCCATGTCCTATCACTACCAGTTCGGCGGCGAGGTCAGTACCAGTTCACGGCTTCGGAGTGCGCCCAGGCAGCACACGGGCTGCCGTAGCGGGACGCGATGTACGACAGGCCCCACTCGATCTGCGTCGCCGCGTTCGTGCGCCAGTCGGCGCCGGCGACGGCCATCTTGCTGCCCGGGAGGGACTGCGGAATCCCGTACGCGCCGCTCGAGGCGTTGTAGGCGTCGGCGCGCCAGCTCGACTCCCGCATCCAGAGCAGGTACAGGCACTGGTACTGCCCGGAGTCCCATCCGTATCGACTCACGGCCGCCGCGGCGTACGCCTGGGCTCCCGCCGTGTCGACCTCGACTCCCGGCGGGGGAGCAGGGGTGAAGCCCGAGGATTCGCCTGCGGCCTCGGCTGCTGCGGCGGCAGCGGCCTCCCGGGCCGCGCGCTCGCGCGCCTCCTGCTCGCCGATGCGGAACTGCCGCTCGACCTCGACGGATCGGTCGCGCAGGCTCGCGAGCTGGGCGTAGAGCGTCTCGAGCGCCGAGCGCTGCTCGGCGACGCGCGCCTGCGCGGCCTCGTGCGCCGCCTCTGCGGCCGTGGCCGCCACGACGGCCTCGGCGGCGAGCCGCGTTCGCTCGGTCTCCGCCCGATCCGCCTGGTCGCGCACCGATGCCGCCGTCGCCTGCGCGGCCTCGGCCCTCGCGGCGACCCCGCCGATCACCGAGGCCAGCTGCGCCGCGCGGGAGAGCCCCATGAGGAGTCGGCCGGTCTCGTCGCCGTCGAGGAGCAGTTTCAGCCCGACATCCGCCCCTCCGGACCTCGCGAGCACGGCGCCGGTGCGCCCGAGCGCGGTGGAGGCCGCCTCGGCATCGGCTTCGGCCGCCTCGGCCTGCGTCGCGAGCGCCGACGCCCTGGCCGCGGCATCCGCCCTGGCCTGCTCTGCGAGGGCGGACGCGGCAGCCGCGGCGACCGCGGCATCGCCCAGGCGACCCGCCTCGGCCTCGAGTTCGTCGACGAAGGCCGTGATGCGCTTCGTCTCGGCCTCGCTCGCACCGACCTCGGCCTTCGCGGCCTCGACCTCGTCCCAGGTGGGGTAGTCCTCGGCGCTCGCTCCGCCGACCGGCACGAGGACGGCAGCGACGACGACCGACACGACGGCCAACAGCCTGATCACACGCACGAACACCCCCTTCGAGCCCGGCGAGTCTACCCAGCGTCTCCCCAGTCGGCGGCTGGACACGCAGCGTAGACTCGCCCGGATGCGCACCCGGCTCCTCTTCGGCACCACGGCCGTGCTCGCGATCACGATCCTCTCCGGATGCTCCGGGGCGGCCCCGGCCGTCGAGCGCACATCCGCGCCCAGCGCGCCAGAGACTCCGTCGCCGACGCCCGCGCCCACCGATCCGGTCGCGGCCTTCGTCGCCTCCCGGATGTCGCAGCTGAGCCTCGAGCAGAAGGCCGCCGCCGTGCTCATGCTGCACGCCCCGGGCCTCGATCCGGCGCCGCTGCGGGCCTACGTGGAACGAGGGGCCTCCGGGCTGATCCTCATGGGCGACAACGTGCCCGGCACGCCCGAGGAGCTCGCCGCGCTCACCGAGGGGACGCAGGTCGACGCAGAGCTGCCCGCCCTCGTCGCGATCGACGAGGAGGGCGGCGACGTGCAGCGCCTGCCGTGGGATGCCGCGCCCGGCGCCGAGGCGCTGCGTGCCGAGCCGGCGTCCGCCACGACCGACGCGTTCGCGACCAGGGCGGCGACGCTCGCGGCATCCGGCGTCAACCTGAACTTCGGCGTGGTCGCGGATGTCACCGACGACCCGGACTCGTTCATCTGGTCGCGCGTGCTCGGCACCGACCCGGCCTCGGCCTCGGAACGCGTCGCGGCGGCGGTCGTGGGGGAGCGCGGCACCGTCTTCAGCACGCTCAAGCACTTTCCGGGGCATGGCGCGGCGCCGGGCGACTCGCATTCGAGCGTGCCGAGCGCTCCGCTCACGCTCGACGAGTGGAGCACGGGCCCGGCGGCGCCGTTCCGGTCGGGCATCGAGACGGGCGCCGATCTCGTGATGACGGGACACCTCGCGTACCCGGCGGTCGATCCGCTTCCGGCGTCGCTCTCGCCCGAGTGGCATCGGATCCTCCGCGAGGACCTCGGCTTCGACGGCGTGGTCGTGACCGACGACATGCTCATGCTGGGCGCCAACGGGCTGCCCGAGTACGCCGACCCGAACGAGAACGCGATACGCGCCGTCGCCTCCGGCTCCGACCTGCTGCTGTACGTGCTGCCGGCGGACCCGGCCGACTCCGGCATCTCGGTCGACGGGCTCGTCGGCGCGATCGCGGGGGCTGTCGAATCCGGCCGCATCCCGCAGGAACGGCTCGACGATGCGGTCGAGCGCGTGCTGACCCTGCGTCGCACGCTCGTCGAAGAAAGTTCCTGAACTCCGGAATACCCGCGCATTTCCATGCGTTCGCATTGATGTGGCATGCGCGCCACAACGACATCGAACACACGGAGAACGCACACTATGACGAACACCGCCACCGGCATCGAGATCCCCGGCTACCGCACCGGCACCTGGATCATCGACCCCACCCACAGCGAGGTCGCCTTCAGCATCCGTCACATCATGATCAGCAAGGTCAAGGGCAAGTTCGAGCGCTTCGAGGCGACCTTCGTGACCGCCGAGAACCCCCTCGACTCGACCGTGACCGCCTCGGCCGAGGTCGCCTCGGTCAACACGAACGAGCCGAACCGCGACGGCCACCTCCGCACCGGCGACTTCTTCGAGGCCGAGACCTACCCGACCATCGACTTCGTCTCGACCGGCGTGCGCGTCGAGGACGGCGACTTCAAGGTGGACGGCGACCTCACCATCCGCGGCATCACCAAGCCCGTCACCTTCGACTTCGAGTTCGGCGGCTTCGGCGGCGACCCCTACGGCAACTACAAGGGCGGCGCGACGGCCAAGGCCGTCGTCAACCGCGAGGACTTCGGCCTCACCTACAACGCAGCCCTCGAGACCGGCGGCGTGCTGCTCGGCGACAAGGTCACCATCACCCTCGAGCTGCAGGCGGCCCTGCAGCAGTAGGCTCCCCGCGAGCGAGCGATCGACGAAGGGCCGGATGCCTCGACATCCGGCCCTTCGCCGTACATGGCCGACAGGTCGGGAGCGATTCGCGCGGCCGTCGGGTTCAGCGATCGGCGACGGACAGGTCGCCGAGGTCGGTCGACCAGAATCGGGCCCAGGCCTCGAACGCCGGACGGAACGCGTCGAGATCGACGGCGCCCGTGAACGACGCCACGGCGACGGATGTCGCGCCGCGCCGCTCGGGGGAGCGCCGCCAGGTGCCGACGACCTCACCGGCGGACACGAGGATCGGCAGGAACAATCCGTTCTTGCCCGGCACGACCCGGAGCGCGTCGTCGGGCGAGCAGAACGCCGTGCGATCGCCGTACCCGAGGAAGTACTCGTCGAACGGGGCCAGCACGTGCCGGCTCGATGCCGCGCGCACCACCGGATCCGCGGCATCCGCCGCGACGAACCGACCGTCGGCGACGGCGACGACGGCATCGCCCGCGGCATCGACGGCCGTTCGCGCCTGGGTGAGCGTGAGCCCGGTCCACCACGCGAAATCGCGAACCGTCGCCGGCCCGTGGCCGCGCAGGTAGCCGGCGAAGAGCAGTGCCAGGGTCTCTTCGGCCGTCTCGGGCTCGTCGGGCGCGGCGGGCGACCACTCGTCGAGCAGCACGAACCGCTGCCTCGCGCGCGTCTCGACCGGGCCGCAGCACAGCAGTCCCTCGACCGCGAGCCGCCAGATCAGGTGGTAGCCGCGCTGGCCCGCGGTCGGAATGCCCGCGGCCTGCCATGCGTCTTGCAGCTGCTCGCGCGACGCCGACCGGCCGCCCTCGAGCTCGCGGATCGCCACGGCGCGCGCCGCGGCGTGCACCTCGTCATCGATGCCCTCGTCGCGATGGCTCTTCGCCGCGCGCTGCATGAGTCGAGCCGCCGTGAGACGGAGGATCGGGCGCAGCATGCCGGGTGCGACGAAGTGGAGCGTGCCCCGCATCGGCCACGACCGCACGAACGAGCGATCTTCGATGGCCCCGTCGATGGTCGCCTCGACCGAGCCCGGCACCCTCGCCCCCAGCACCCACTTCGCCGCGGCCAGGTCTTGCGCCTGCACGCACACCAGGCGCTGCACGGCGTCGCCCGGCGCGTCGAAGCCGTCGCCGAGGCCCTGCGCAGCGAGCCGGGCAGCCCGAAGGGCGCGGGTCGAGGTGTCGGCCGCGGCATCCGTCGTCATGTTGCGAGTCTGCCGTGCACCGCCGACATCGGCCTCGAAGGGCCTCGACGAACGATAGACTGGGCGGCTGTGCCACGTCGGCACGATCCCACCACCACTTCCGCCGGAGGCTCCCTGTGCTCGCCGTTCACGATCTCGAGATCCGCGTCGGCGCACGCGTCCTGATGGAGCACGTGAACTTCCGCGTCTCCGACGGCGACAAGATCGGCCTCGTCGGCCGCAACGGCGCCGGCAAGACGACGCTCACGAAGACCCTCGCCGGCGAGACGCTGCCGACCGACGGCCGCATCGACCGCTCCGGCGAGATCGGCTACCTCCCGCAGGACCCCCGCTCGGGCGACCCCGAGATGCTCGCCCGCACGCGCATCCTCGACGCGCGCGGCCTCGGGTCGATCGTGCTCGACATGCATCAGGCGTCGATCGACATGGGCAGCGAAGACCCCGCGACCGCCGAGAAGGCGATGAAGAAGTACGGCAACCTCACCGACCGCTTCAACGCGCTCGGCGGGTACGCGGCCGAGGCCGAGGCCGCCTCGATCGCCTCGAACCTGAACCTGCCCGACCGCATCCTCGACCAGCCGCTGAAGACCCTCTCGGGCGGCCAGCGCCGTCGCATCGAGCTCGCGCGCATCCTCTTCTCCGACGCCGGCACGATGATCCTCGACGAGCCGACGAACCACCTCGACGCCGACTCGGTCGTCTGGCTCCGCGAGTTCCTGAAGGGCTACAAGGGCGGCGTCATCGTCATCTCGCACGACGTCGTGCTCGTCGACGAGGTCGTCAACCGCGTCTTCTACCTCGACGCGAACCGCTCGGTCATCGACATCTACAACATGGGCTGGAAGCACTACCAGCGCCAGCGCGCCGCCGACGAGGAGCGCCGCAAGAAGGAGCGCGCCAACGCCGAGAAGAAGGCAGGCGTGCTGCAGATGCAGGCCGCCCGCTTCGGCGCGAAGGCCTCGAAGGCCGCGGCCGCGCACCAGATGGTCGCCCGTGCCGAGAAGCTCCTCGCGGGCCTCGACGAGGTGCGCGCCGTCGACCGGGTGGCCAAGCTCCGGTTCCCGACGCCCGCGCCCTGCGGCCGCACGCCCATCACGGCGAGCGACCTGTCGAAGAGCTACGGCTCGCTCGAGATCTTCACGGCCGTCGACCTCGCGATCGACCGCGGCTCGAAGGTCGTCATCATCGGGTTCAACGGTGCGGGCAAGACCACGCTGCTCCGCATCCTCGCGGGCGTCGACCAGCCCGACACGGGCACGGTCGAGGCCGGGCACGGCCTGCGGGTGGGCTACTACGCCCAGGAGCACGAGACCATCGACGTCAAGCGCAGCGTGCTCGAGAACATGGTGAGCTCGTCGCCGAACCTCACCGAGACCGAGGCGCGCAAGGTGCTCGGCTCGTTCCTGTTCACGGGCGACGACGTGCACAAGGCGGCAGGCGTGCTCTCGGGCGGCGAGAAGACGCGACTGGCCCTCGCGATGATCGTCGTGTCAGGCGCGAACGTGCTGCTCCTCGACGAGCCCACGAACAACCTCGACCCCGCGAGCCGCGCCGAGATCCTCGACGCCCTCGCGCACTACGAGGGCTCGGTCGTGCTCGTCTCGCACGACCCGGGCGCGGTCGAGGCGCTGAACCCCGAGCGCGTGCTCATCATGCCCGACGGCACCGAGGACCACTGGAGCGCCGACTACCAGGAGCTCATCGAGCTGGCCTGAGAGCGCGACGCTCGACGATCAGCGCAGCGCTTTGGCGATCAGCGCCGGTCGAGCACGCCGTCCTCGAGGTCGGCGTCGGAGTCCCGACGCTGCGTGCGGTTCACCTGCCGCTGCACGGGGCGTCGGCGGTCGGGCAGCACTCCGGATGCCTCGGCGATCGCCTTGCGCTCCCGGTTCGCCGCCCAGGCGAGGCCGATGAATCCCATGATCGCGAAGACGAACCACTGCAACGCGTACGACAGGTGCGGGCCTTCGTCGCGAAGGGGTCGCGTCGCGGCGATCGGCGGCTCCGCGGCATCCGCTCCGGACTGCACGAGCAGTCCGTACGCGCCCGTGTAGGTCGGTTCGTCGAGTCGCCCGGCGAGTTCGTCGAGGTCGATCGTCGCGAACTCGTCGCCGGCGGAGGTGCGTCCGTTGATCTGCCCCTCGCCCGCCTTCAACCGCGCCTCGACGTCGACCGGTCCGGCCGGGGGAGCCGCGTACTCGCTCGGGCGGCCGTCGGAACCCTGCGCGACCCACCCGCGATCGACGACGAACACGCTGCCGTCGTCGAGGAGCATGGGCGTCAGCACCTCGTAGCCGCTGCCGCCCTGCCCGGGGCGGTTGCGCACGACGACCTCGTCGCCTGCGAGGTACTCGCCCGACAGCGCGACGACCTGCCAGCGCTGGTCGACGTCGAACCCGCCGAGCTCGGGCAATGCGTTGGAGACGGGGATCGCCTGCGCGTCGTAGTTCGCATCGATGCGCGCGATCTCGGCGCGCGCCTCGGCGCGACGCGCGAACTGCCACATGCCGAGTGCGCAGCAGACGATCGCGAACACCACGACGAGCGCGAGGTATCCGGCCCACCGCCGCGATCGCAGGAACGACCAGTCGGTCACGAGTCGACCTCCGCCGCCTCGTCGAGCGAGCCGGTGAACGCGTCGACCCTGACCGGGAACGAGCGCGCCTCGAGGAAGCCGCGCAGGTACTCGACGTGCTCGTCGCACGCGAGCCAGGTCTTCCACCGCTCGCCCGTGTGGATGCGGGGGTTCTGCCAGTCGATGCGCCAGGTCGCGGCCTCGTGGCACGCCGCGCGCGAGCACACCGCGCCGTCGGGCTGCATGCCGCCGATCACGCGGCGTGCCGATCGTCGTCGTGCCGGGGCATCCGCTCGGAACCGCCCGTCGATTCGTCCGTCGGATCTCCTGCGGGTGGCGCTGCGCCCTCCGGCGTGGCGGGGCCGGGAGCGCCCTGGGACGGGGATCCCTGCGACGCGGCGCCCGGCGATGCGGATCCAGGCCCGGACACGGGCACGATGCCGCCGGGGCGCTCGACCGCGCCACCCAGACCGGGACCGCCGACGTTGGCGATCACGACCGCGATGTACGGCAGCACGATCGCGCCGACCGCGCAGACGGCGAGCCACCAGCCCTGCACGAACAGCATCGCGAAGATGCACAGCAGGCGCACCGACATGGCGATCGAGTACTTGATCATGCGCGAACGCCGCTCCGCCTCGGGGGAGGGCGGCAGACTCGTGATCGATTGCTGCTTCATGAACGTCGTCGCAGGTCGGTGCGGCGCTCCTCTCGGTCAAGCCTACGTCGCCGGGCGCCCTGCGGCTGCATGGCGAAGACGCACGGCTCGCCTCATGAGACGAGCGGATGCCGGTGGCCGCCGCCGTCGCGGACCCGGCGCGGCATGCGGGCCTCACTATGCTGAGACAGGCTCGTCTCGAGACCAAGATCCCACGTGAATGGAGTCCCCGCATGACCACGCCCCGCACCGTCCTCGTCACCGGCGGAAACCGCGGCATCGGCTACGCCATCGCCCGCGAGTTCGTCGCCCAGGGGCACCGCGTCGCCGTGACCGCCCGCTCGGGCGAGGGCCCCGAGGGAACGCTCACGGTCCGCGCAGACGTCACCGACGCGGCATCCGTCGACCGTGCCTTCGGAGAGATCGAGGCCGCGCTCGGCCCGGTCGAGGTGGTCGTGGCGAACGCGGGCATCACGCGGGACACGCTGCTGCTGCGCATGACCGAAGAGGACTTCACCAGCGTCATCGACACGAACCTGACCGGCTCGTTCCGCGTGGTCAAGCGCGCATCGAAGGGCATGCTCAAGGCCCGCTTCGGCCGCGTCGTCTTCATCTCGAGCGTCGTCGGCCTCTACGGGTCGCCCGGGCAGGTCAACTACTCGGCGTCGAAGGCCGCGCTCGTCGGCATGGCGCGCTCGCTCACGCGCGAGCTCGGCGCCCGCAACATCACGGCGAACGTCGTCGCCCCCGGATTCATCGAGACCGACATGACCGACGAGTTGCCCGAGGCCCAGCAGGCCGAGTACAAGAAGAACATCCCGCTCGGCCGGTTCGCCTCGCCCGACGAGGTCGCGCGGGTCGTCGCGTGGCTCGCCGGCGACGACGCGGGCTACATCTCGGGCGCGGTCATCCCGGTCGACGGCGGCCTCGGCATGGGGCACTGACCGCCGGGTCACCTCGCAGACCGCGAAGGCCGCGCGCACCGTTCGGTGCCGCGGCCTTCGTCGCCAGGGTCCGGTCTTCGCCCCGAAGTCGAGCGATCAGGGTCGATGCCTCGGCGCCTCGGGCCTCGGTGCCTTCAGCCTCGGAGCCCGAGCAGTGCGAGCACCTGGGCGAGGTCGGGCGTCGTGATCGCGACGTCGGCCCGGGCGCGCACGACGGGCTTCGCGCAGAAGGCGACGCCGAGCCCGGCCTTCGCGAGCATGCGCAGGTCGTTCGCGCCGTCGCCGACCGCGATCGTGAACCTCAGCGGAACGGATGCCGCGGCCGCCCACTCCTCGAGCGCGACGGCCTTGGCCTCGGCGTCGATGATCGGCCCGTCGACCTCGCCCGTGAGGCGCCCGTCGGCGTCGCGCTCGAGTCGGTTCGCACGGCAGAAGTCGAGGCCGAGGCGCTCGGCGAGCGGGTCGAGCAGCTCGTGGAAGCCTCCGGAGACCACGCCGACGACGCCGCCCGCGGCGTGCACGCCGTCGATGAGTTCCTGCACGCCGGGCGTGGGGGTCATGCGCGTGCGTGCGAGCGCGAGGTCGTCTTCATCCAGGCCCGCGAGCGTCGCGACGCGTTCGCGCAGGCTGGCGGCGAAGTCGAGCTCTCCTCGCATCGCGCGCTCGGTGACCTCGGCGACGAGCGGCAGGCTGCCGGCCGCCTCTGCGAGCAGCTCGATCGCCTCTTCGCGGATGAGCGTGGAGTCGGCGTCGAGCACGACGAGCGGGCCGCCGAGCCGGCGGCCCGGTGCTGCGACGCTCACGCGCCGGCCGCCCGAACCCGGGAGCCCTTGCCGACGACCGTGATGCCGCTGTCGGTCACGATGAAGCCGCGCGCGAGGTCTTCGGCGCGGTCGACGCCGATGCGCGCGCCCGCCTCGACGACGACCTCCTTGTCGAGGATCGCGCGCTGCACGGTCGCGCCGGCGTCGATGCGCGCGCGGTCGAACAGGATCGAGTCCGCGACGTGGGCGCCGGAGCCGACGACCGCCCACGGCCCGAGCACGCTTCGCTCGACGTGCGCCCCCGAGATCACGGAACCCAGCGACACGATGGAGTCGATGACGGTGCCGAGCGTGCCGCGGGCGTCACGCGTGAACTTGGCGGGCGGGGAGTTGAGCTGCTGGCTGAAGATCGGCCACTCGCGGTTGTACAGGTTGAAGACGGGCATCACCGAGATCAGGTCCTGATGCGCCTCGAAGAACGAGTCGATCGTTCCCACGTCGCGCCAGTAGTAGCGGTCGCGATCGTTCGAGCCGGGCACGTCGTTGCGCTGCAGGTCGTAGACGCCGGCCGCGCCCTGCGCGACGAACGCCGGGATGATGTCGCCGCCCATGTCGTGGCTCGAGTCGGTGAGCTCGCCGTCGCGGAGCACCGCGTCGATGAGCGCGTCGGCGTTGAAGACGTAGTTGCCCATCGAGGCGAGCACCTCGCCGGGGGAGTCGGGCAGGCCCACCGGGTCGGTGGGCTTCTCGAGGAACCGGTGGATGTGCTCGGGATTCTTCGGGTCGACCTCGATGACGCCGAACTGGTCGGCGAGGGAGATCGGCTGCCGGATGGCCGCGACGGTCGCCGCCGCGCCCGACGCGATGTGCGCGTCGATCATCTGGCTGAAGTCCATGCGGTACACGTGGTCGGCGCCGACCACGACGATGATGTCGGGCTGCTCGTCGTAGATCAGGTTCAGGCTCTGCAGGATCGCGTCGGCCGAGCCCGAGAACCACCGCTTGCCGAGGCGCTGCTGGGCGGGCACGGAGGCCACGTACGAGTTGAGCAGCCCGCTCATGCGCCAGGTCTGCGAGACGTGCCGGTCGAGGCTGTGGGACTTGTACTGGGTGAGCACGACGATCTGCCGCAGGCCCGAGTTCAACAGGTTGGACAGCGCGAAGTCGATGAGGCGGTACTGCCCGCCGAACGGCACCGCGGGCTTCGCCCGGTCCTCGGTGAGGGGCATGAGGCGCTTGCCCTCGCCGCCTGCCAGAACGATGCCGAAAACCTTGCGCGTGACCATGCCCCAAGCGTAGTCAGGCGCAGGGCCCTCGCGGGCGCGGAAGTCGACGCATGTCGGATGCCGCTGCGCTAGCGTGTGCTGCATGCGCGTCGACCTGCTCACCCGTGAATACCCGCCCGAGATCTATGGTGGCGCGGGGGTGCACGTCGCCGAACTGGTGCGCGCGCTGCGGCACGACATCGAGGTCGTCGTCCGCGCGTTCGGGGGTCCCCGCGACGAGCCCGGCACGCACGGCTACGCGACCCCCGAAGACTTCGAGGGGCGCAACGCGGCCGTCGGCACCATGGGCGTCGACCTCCTCATGGCCGCGGATGCCGAGGGCGCCGACCTCGTGCACTCGCACACCTGGTACGCGAACTTCGCCGGCTTCACCGCCAAGCGCCTGCACGGCATCCCGCACGTCGTCACGGCGCACAGCCTCGAGCCGCTGCGGCCTTGGAAGGCGGAGCAGCTCGGCGGCGGCTACCGACTGTCGTCGTGGGTCGAGCGAACGGCGTTCGAAGACGCCGACGCGGTGATCGCCGTGAGCGAGGGCATGCGCCGCGACATCCTGCGCGCCTATCCGGCGATCGACCCTGCGAAGGTCGAGGTCGTCTACAACGGCATCGACCTCGACGACTGGAAGCCGAACCCCGACGCCGGACTGGCGAGGAGCCTCGGCGTCGACCCCGATCGCCCGTCGATCATCTTCGTCGGCCGCATCACGAGGCAGAAGGGCCTGCCCTACCTGCTGCGCGCGGCGAGACTGCTGCCGCCCGAGGTGCAGCTCGTGCTCTGCGCGGGGGCGCCGGACACCGAAGAGATCATGGCCGAGGTCAGGGGACTGGTCGAAGAGCTCCGCGCCGAACGCGACGGCGTCGTCTGGATCGACCGCCACCTGCCCCGGCCCGAGCTCACCGCGCTGCTCACCGCCGCGACCGCGTTCGTGTGCCCGTCGATCTACGAGCCGCTCGGCATCGTCAACCTCGAGGCCATGGCGTGCGGTGCGCCCGTCGTCGGCACGGCGACCGGCGGCATCCCCGAGGTCGTCGACGACGGCGTCACGGGCGTGCTCGTGCCGATCGACCAGGCCGACGACGGCACCGGGACCCCGACGGACCCCGAGCGGTACGTCGCCGATCTCGCCGCGGCGCTCATCGCGGTCGTGTCGGATCCCGCGCGCGCCGCCGAGATGGGCGCGGCCGGACGCATCCGTGCTCAGGAGCACTTCGCGTGGGACGCGATCGCCGCACGCACGCGCGAGGTCTACGACCGGGTGCTCGCGCGCTGAGCACGGGCCTTCGCCGAGGGCACGTGCGCTTCGAGGGTCCGAGCGCCCGATAGCATGGTCGACATGGCGAGTACGGTGCTGCAGTTCCGGGATGTCTCGGTCGTTCGCGACGGGAATCCCATCCTCGATTCGGTGACCTGGAGCGTCGGATCCGACGAACGCTGGGTCGTGCTCGGACCGAACGGCGCCGGCAAGACCACGCTCCTGCAGATCGCCGCAGCGGCGATGCACCCGACCAGCGGCGAGGCGTCCGTGCTCGAGGAGCAGCTCGGCAAGGCCGACGTCTTCGAGCTCCGCCCGATGATCGGCTTCGCCTCGACGGCGATGGCCCGCAAGATCCCGCGCAACGAGACCGTCATCGACTCGGTGCTCACGGCCGCGTACTCGGTCACCGGCCGCTGGAACGAGGAGTACGAGGAGATCGACGTCCGTCGTGCGCAGCGCGTGCTCTCCGAGTGGGGCCTCGAGGGCTTCGCCGACCGCCGATTCGGCAGCCTCTCCGACGGTGAGCAGAAGCGCGTGCAGATCGCCCGGTCGGTCATGACCGACCCCGAGCTGCTGCTGCTCGACGAGCCGGCCGCGAGCCTCGACCTCGGTGCCCGCGAGGAGCTCGTCGGCCTGCTCGGCGGCTACGCGTCGTCGTCGGCCTCGCCCGCCATCGTCATGGTCACGCACCACGTCGAGGAGATCCCGAACGGGTTCACGCACGCGCTCCTGCTCGCCAAGGGCAAGGTCGTCGCGGCGGGTCCGCTCGCCGAGGCGCTGACGGGCGAGACGCTCACGAACGCGTTCGGCATCCCGATCGAGCTCAGCGAGGCCAACGGCCGGTACACGGCGCGCGCCACCGCCTGACCGGCAACCGCTCTCGTTTCTGCTAGAATCGATAGCTGGCCCCCGGGCCATTCATGCTTTCCTGCCGTGCTGCACACGTCGCCGGCGGGATTCTGTAGAAATCCATCCGATCAGCAAGGAAGTCTCCATGAAGACCGACATCCACCCCGAGTACGCCGCCGTCGTCTTCCGCGACCTCGCTTCGGGCGCCACCTTCCTCACCCGTTCGACGGTTTCCAGCGACAAGACCATCGAGCTCGACGGCGAGACCTACCCGGTCATCGACGTCGAGATCTCGTCGGAGTCGCACCCGTTCTACACGGGCAAGCAGCGCATCATGGACTCGGCCGGCCGCGTCGAGAAGTTCAACCAGCGCTTCAAGAACTTCGGCAAGTAAGTTCCGCAAGGAACCCTGCCGCACGAAGGGGCGGTCGACTCATGTCGACCGCCCCTTCGTCATGCCCGGTGCGCGCGGGTGGCGCGTCAGCGGACGGGCCAGGCGCCCGACGTCGTGAACTCGGGCTCGCCGTTCTGACGGCGCCACGCCTGGTAGCTCTCGGCCTGCTCGCGGCTCCAGTCGACTTGGCGCGAATGCAGGTCGGCGACGGCGACCGCCGCCAGCTCTGGGAAGGTGCGTGCGATCGCCTGGGCGACCCGGCCCGCCGCGACGGCATCGGCGCCGGCGTCGTGCGCATCGTCGAGCCGCACGCCGTAGTGCTCGCAGGTCGCCGTGAGCGTGCGCTTGCCGCGACGGTACTTGTCGACGGCCTTGTCGATGACGAGCGGGTCGATGACGGCGTCGGGACCTGGAAGCCCGACGAGCGCATACCGCTCGGCCTCGCGGGCGAGCACCGTCAGGTCGTAGGCGGCGTTGTACGCGACGATGGGCAGGCCGCGAGCCGCGGCATCCGCCAGGGCGGCGATGATCTCGGCGACGGCCGTGGGCGCGGCCGCGCCTTCGAGGCGGGCGCGCTCGGTCGACACCCCGTGGATGAGCGTGGCCGCCGTCGGGATCTCGACGCCCGGGTCGACGATCCACTGGCGGCGCTCGAGCTCGCGACCGTCGGCGCCGATGACGCCGACGTGCGCGGTCACGATGCGGCACGTGTCGACGTCGATGCCCGTCGTCTCGAGGTCGAAGACGGCGAGGGTGTCGGCCCAGCTGGCGGCGTTCGCGGAATCCATGCTCGAAGGCTACGGTCGCGCACCGACATCGACGGGGGAGCGCGACGCGTGTCCCGCCGATCGCCCGGTGATCCGAGCCGCGGGGGACGGCGACGCGGTCGGCGCGCTCGACCGCCTGTGGACAGCGGCGAGCTCCCGGGAGCGGCGCCGTAGACTGTCGAGGTCATGATCCCCTCCCCGTACGCCGAGCAACTCGCGCGCATCCCCGTCCGCGAGCACCGGCTCGACGTCGAAGGCACTGCCACGTCCTGGTGGGAGTACGGCCCCGCCGATGCTCCCGTGATCGTGCTCGTGCACGGGTTCCGCGGCGACCACCACGGCCTCGAGCCCGTCGTCGCGCAACTGCCGGGCTTCCGCATCGTCTCGCCCGACCTTCCGGGCTTCGGCGCATCCGACACGTTCGCGACCGGCGAGCACGACCTCGACGCGTACGCAGCCTGGCTCGGTGCCTTCATCCGCACCGTCGGCATCGACGGCCCCTACACGCTACTGGGCCACTCGTTCGGCTCGATCGTGGCCTCGGCCGCGGTCGCCCGCGGTCTCGCGCCCGAGCGCCTGATCCTCGTCAACCCCATCGGGGCACCGGCGCTCGAGGGCCCCCGCGGCGTCATGACGAAGCTCGCGGTGCTCTACTACCGCGCGGCCGCAGCACTGCCCGAGCGCCCGGGCTTCGCCCTGCTGCGCAACGGCGCGATCGTGCGCGTCATGAGCGTCACCATGGCCAAGACGAAGTCGAAGCCCCTCCGCCGGTGGATCCACGATCAGCACGACACCTACTTCTCGGCGTTCGGCACTCGCGATTCCGTGCTCGAGGGGTTCACGACCTCGGTGAGCCACGACGTCAGCGAGGTCGCCGCCGACATCCGCGTTCCCACGCTGCTCGTCGCGGCCGAACGCGACGACGTCACCCCGCTCGCCGCGCAGCGCCGCCTCGTCACGCTCTTCCCAGACGCCCGACTCGAGGTGATCCCCGACGTCGGCCACCTGATCCACTACGAGACGCCGCAGGCGGCCGCCGCGATGATCCTCGACTTCCTCGGCTCCGACCATCTCGACTCCGAGGCTCGCGCGTGAAGATCGTCGTCGACTGCCGCTACACCCGCATCGGGCGACACGACGGCATCAGCCGCTTCACCGCGGGCATCGTCACGGAGCTCGCCAAGCGGCATCCGCTCACCATGCTCGTGAACGACCACCGACAGCTCGAGATGCTGCCCGACCTGCCGTGGCAGCTCGTGAGCTCGCCGACGAGCATCCGCGAGCCGCTCGTCGCACTGCAGGTGCGACGGTTGCGCCCCGACATCGTCTTCTCGCCCATGCAGACCATGGGCTCGTGGGGTCGCGACTACAAGCTGCTGCTCACGCTGCACGACCTCATCTACTACGAGAACCCCACCCCGCCGCGCGACCTGCCGCTTCCGGTGCGCGTGCTCTGGCGGCTCTACCACCTCGCGTGGTGGCCGCAGCGCCTGCTGCTCAACCGCGCCGACGCCGTGGTCACGGTCTCCGAGACGACCGCGGGGCTCATCCGCGAACACGAACTCACCGACCGCCCGGTGACCGTCGTGCCGAATGCCGCCGACGACCTCGCCGTGCCCGACCTGCCGCGCGTCAGGCCGACCGGCCACCGGCTCGTCTACATGGGCTCCTACATGCCCTACAAGAACGTCGACACGCTCGTTCGGGCGGTCGGCGCGCTGCCCGAGCACGAACTGCACCTGCTGAGCAAGATCGGCCGCGACGAGCGCACCAGGCTCACGCGGCTCGCCCCGCAGGCCCGGCTCGTCTTCCACAACGGCGTGACGGATGCCGAGTACGCCGAACTGCTGGGCGGCGCGACCGCGCTCGTGCACGCATCACGGGCCGAGGGCTTCGGCATCCCGCTCGTCGAGGCCATGCGACTCGGAACCCCAGTGGTCGTGAGCGACATCCCGATCTTCCGCGAGATCGGTGGTGACGCGGCCATGTACTTCGACGCCGACTCGCCGCAGTCGCTGGTCGCGGCGCTCTGGGCGCTCGAACGCGGCGACGAGTGGGAGCGGCGATCGGCGGCATCCGTCGACGTGGCCGCGAAGTACACCTGGGCGGCCTCGGCCGAACGACTGCTCGATCTCATGCGCCGCACCGCGACGCCCGGCTCGCGCAGACGGCGCTCCCGCCGGCGTCGCTGAACCTGGTCTGGCGCTCAGCCCTCGGTGCCGGACACCGCACCGGGCATGACCAGGGTGAGCTCGGCACCGTCGACCACGACGTCGTGCACCGAGCCGTTGCCGATCACGTAGTCGGCCGTCGGCAGGGTCCAACCGCTGAGGTCGAGCATGAGCGCGTGGATCACGCCGCCGTGCGTCACGACGATCACGTCGTCGCCCGGGTGCGCGGCCGCGATCTCGACGAGCGCCTCACGTGCGCGGCTGATCACGGCCGATCGCGGCTCGAGGCCGTCGATGGTCGCCGCCTGCGCCTCGACCGCGGCGCGGCCCCCGTGGTCGAGTCCCTCGAGCACGCCGTAGCTGCGCTCCGCGAGCTCGGCGACCTCGACGGGGTCGGGCAGCCCGAGCTCGGCGGCGATGATCTCGGCGGTCTCGACCGCCCTCGAGAGCGTGCTGGAGTAGACGGCCCGCCACTCGACCTCGTCGAGCGACATCGCGGCGGCGACGGCCTGCGCACGGCCGGCGTCGTTCAATGGGATGTCGGTCGCGCCCTGGATGCGGCGCGCCACGTTCCAGTCCGTCTCGCCGTGACGCACGAGCGCGAGTCGGGTCGACGCGGTGCGGGGGAGTGCGGCGTTCGTCATCCTCACACTCTGGCAGATGACGACGAGCCATGACGCCGATCGGCGCGCACGCGACGGCCCTGTCGGTGCGCGCCGGCGCGTCTGCCCGTCGGCTTCTCAGCCGATGAGCGCTGAGGCGAACGCGGTCAACGTCTCGCTCGTGCCTGCGTCGACCTTGACGGCTGCGCGGCTGTCGCCCTTCGTGATGCCGCGGTTCACGACGACGATCGGCATGCGCCGCCGCCGTGCGAGCTCGATGAGCCGCATGCCGGAGTTCACCACGAGCGAGGAGCCCGCGACGAGCAGCACGTCGGACCCGCGCACGATCGAAGCCGCAGCCTCGAACACCTCGACGGGCACGAACTCGCCGAAGAACACGACGTCGGGCTTCAGGATGCCGCCGCACACCGTGCACTCTGGGATGACCAGCGACGCGGCGTCGTCGACCTCGACGTCGCCGTCGGGGTTCGTGCGGATCGCCCCCTCGACCTCGAGATCGGGATTGAGCGCGGCGAGCCGGTCGGCGATGGCCTCGCGGGCGAACTGCTGCCCGCAGGTCAGGCAGAGCACCCGGTCCATGCCTCCGTGCAGTTCGACGACCCGTCGGCTGCCGGCCTTGCGGTGCAGGCCGTCGACGTTCTGGGTGATGAGCCCGTTCACGATGCCCGCGGACTCCAGGGCCGCGAGCGCCCGATGGCCGTCGTTCGGCCGAGCCGCGCCGAAGGCCCGCCAACCGAGGTGACTGCCGGCCCAGTACCGCTTGCGGGCGCCCTCGGAAGCCAGGAACGCCTGGAAGGTCATCGGGGTACGCACGGGTGCGCCCTCGCCGCGATAGTCGGGGATGCCCGAGTCGGTGCTGAGCCCGGCGCCCGTGAGCACCGCCAGACGCGCTCCGCGCAGCACCTCGATGGCTCGGTCGATGGCCGCGTCGCCGCGCACGGGGATTTCGAGGTCGGATGTCACCGGTTCTCCCTTCGAATCGTCTGATTCTATTCGCGTCGGTTTTCGGGATTGTTTCGGCGACTGGCAGTCTGGGAGGACCATGCACATCGAACGAGTCCGCGACGCGGCATCCGACGCCGTCGCCGACTATGCGAGCCTGACGGATGTCACGCTGCGCAGCGCGCACGAGCCCGCGAACGGCCTGTACATCGCCGAGTCCGCGAAGGTCATCACGCGAGCGATCCGGGCCGGTCACCGTCCGCGTTCGGTGCTCATGGAGGAGAAGTGGCTCGCCGGCCTCGAAGCCGAGCTCGCGCCGTTCGACGTGCCGGTGCATCTGGCCGACGCCGATCAGCTCGAGGCGATCACGGGCTACCGCGTGCACCGGGGCGCCCTGGCCGCGTTCGAACGGCCCGAGTTGCCCGACCCCGCCGAACTGCTCGCGGGCGCACGACGCGTCGTCGTGCTCGAGGACATCGTCGACCACACCAACGTCGGGGCGATCTTCCGCTCGGTCGCGGCGCTCGGCGCCGATGCGGTGCTGGTGAGCCCCCGTTGCGCCGACCCGCTCTACCGACGGAGCGTGCGCGTGAGCATGGGCACGGTCTTCCAGGTGCCGTGGACCCGGCTTCCCGAGTGGGGCGAGGCGGTCGACCTGCTGCACGGCGCGGGCTTCACGATCGCGGCCCTCGCCCTCGCCGACCGCTCGATCCCGCTCCAGCGGCTCGCGGCCGAGGCGCCCGAACGGCTCGCGCTCGTCTTCGGCGCCGAGGGCGACGGCCTCAGCCGCACGGCCCTCGAAGCTGCCGACGAAGTCGTGCGCATCCCGATGGCGCACGGTGTCGACTCGCTGAACGTCGCCGCCGCGGCAGCCGTGGTGCTCTACGCACTGCCCGCGCACCCCCGGGGCGAGCATGACTGAGACCGAGGCGAAGCAGCGCCCGAGCGCGCGGGTGTACCGCAGGCGGCGCATCGTCGTCTTCACGACCCTAGCCGTGCTCCTCGGCCTGCTCACCACGGCGGGCGTCTACACCTCGAACGCCCTCGGCGCGCCGATCCCGGCCGCTTCGCCGCTGGTCGACGACCCCGAACCGGTCGCCGCAGCCGCCCAGCAACTCGTGCTGCCGGGATTCGGCGCCTACGCGGTCGGAGCGGTCGGCTTCGACGGGCTGCTCGCCGCGGGCAACGACCAGACGCCCATGGCGCTCGCGAGCATCACCAAGGTGATCACCGCGCTCACGATCCTCGGCGAGCATCCGATCCCCGAGGGTGAGAACGGGCCGGACATCGAATACACCGACGCCGACGTCGACATCTACTGGGATATGATCGCCCAGAACGGCTCGGTCGCCCCGGTCGAGGCGGGCGCGACGCTGACGCTGAAGGAGAGCCTCGAGGCCCTGCTCATCCCGTCGGGCAACAACTACGGCGTCTCGCTCTCGAACTGGGCGTTCGGCTCCGAGGCGGCACTGGCCGAGCAGGCGAATGCGTGGCTCGCCGAGCATGGGCTGGCGAACACCCACGTCGTCGACTCGAGCGGCATCTCGGACGACAACGTCGGCACCGCCGCCGACATGGTGCGGCTCGGCGAGATCGCCCTCGAAGACCCGACGATCGCCGCCATCGTCGCCTCGAAGAGCGTCGACATCCCCGAGCTCGGCACGCTGACGAACTCGAACAAGCTGCTCGGCACGCACGGCGTCGACGGCATGAAGACCGGCACGACGGATGACGCGGCGAACCTGCTCTTCACGGCCGACTACGCCGTCGGGGCGTCGACGGTCACCGTGGTCGGCGTGCTGCTCGGCGGCGAGAGCCACGCGGTCATCGACGACGCGATCGCCGCGATGCTCGACTCCATCGCCCCCGGATTCCACGAGGTCGCCCCGCTCGCGGCGAACCAGGTGCTCGCCGAGTACGACACGCCGTGGGGCGAGACCGCACGCGCACGCGCCGCGAACGGGGCCACGCTCGTCGTCTGGAACGACACGCCCGTCGATGTCGAGGTGCACTCCGAACCGATCACGCTGGCCGATCGCGGCGACGAGGTCGGCACGGCGATCGTGCGCGCCGGATCCCAGGAGATCACGGTGCCGCTCGTGCTCGACGCGACGCTCACCGACCCCGGAGCCTGGTGGCGGCTCACGAACCCCGGGGCGCTCGACGAGCAGTCGGCTCAGTCCGAGACCGAGTAGGGACCGGCATCCGGTCGCTTGGCCGTGATGAAGTCGCCGGAGGACTGGTGCCGCACCCGGCGGAGCACCCACGGCACGAGGTACTCGCGTGCCCACGACAGGTCTTCGACGCGCGCCTGGCGCCACGTCGAGTCGGGCACGGGTTCGGGGCTCGACGGTTCGAGCGAGTTCTCGACGTTGAGCGCCTCGAGCACCATGCGCGCCACGGTGTGGTGGCCGAGCGAGTTCAGGTGCAGGCGGTCGGGCGCCCACATGCGCTGGTCCTGGATCTCGGTGAGGGCCCACTGGTCGGCGACGATGCAGTCGTATTTCTTCGCGACGATGCGCAGGTTCTCGTTGTAGATCGCGACCTTGCCGCGGAGGCTCCGGAACACGGGGGAGAAGCCGACATCCACCCCCGTGAAGATCACGATCGTGGCGTGATCGCGCGAGAGCCGGTCGATCGCGTACTCGAACCGTGCGGCGATCTCGTCGGGGTCGGTGCCGGGGCGGATGACGTCGTTGCCGCCCGCCGAGATGGTGATGAGGTCGGGTCGCAGCGCGAGGGCCGGCTCGAGCTGCTCGTCGATGATCTGGCGGATGAGCTTGCCGCGCACGGCGAGGTTCGCGTAGGCGAAGTCCTCGGTGCCCTGGCTCAGGACCTCGGCCACGCGGTCGGCCCAGCCGCGGTTGCCGCCCGGAACGCCGGGCTCGGGGTCGCCGATGCCCTCGGTGAACGAGTCGCCGATCGCGACGTACCTGGACCAGGGGTGCTGCTGCGTGACCATGTCCTCCATTCTGCCAACCCGTCGAGCACCTCGTGGGGCGCCGGTGGCGAGATCGATGCGGACGAATGGCACTCTTTCTTTGCAAGTGGTCACTTGTTCTTCAAGACTCACGGGTATGCGAACCTACTCGGACTCGTGCGGCGTCGCCCGGGCGATGGACCTCGTCGGCGAGCGCTGGGCCCTGCTCGTCGTGCGCGAACTGCTCCTCGGCCCGAAGCGGTACGCCGACCTCGCGACCGCGCTGCCCGGCATCAGCACCAACGTGCTGGGCGCCCGACTGGCCGAGCTCGGCGACAGCGGAGTGATCCGGAAGCGGCGCCTGCCGCCCCCGACGCCGGTCGACGTGTACGAGCTGACACCCTGGGGTGCGGAACTCCGGGAGGTCGTGCTCGGCTTGGGCAGGTGGGGCGCCCGCACGCCGATCGATCCGTCACGACCGCTCAGTCCGGCGTCGTTCGCGCTCTCGCTCCTGACGAACTTCGACCCCGCGTCGGCGGAAGGGGTCGTGGCTCGATTCGCCGTGACCGTCGGCGGCGAGCGGTTCGTCGGCGCCATCGCCGACCGTACGCTGAGCGTCGAACGCGACCACGATGCCGAGGTCGACCTCGAACTCGGCGCCGGCACGGGCGTCGGTGCCGGCGCCTCGCTCGCGCCCGTGTTCTACCTCGGCCGACCCGTGGACGATGCCCGACGGGAGGGCGTGCTGACCGTGCACGGTCGACGCGAGCTGCTGCCGCGGATCATCGGATGCTTCCCGCTGCCCGAGCCCGTCCACCCGCACGCCGATCGCACGCCCGACCCGACCGTGGGCGCCGCGGGCGCGGGCTGATGTCCGATCCTCGAGGGACCGTCGGGGTGCGGCGCCCGCTCGCGCTCGCGCTCCTGTGCGCCGCGTTCTTCCTCGGGGTGCTCGACTCGACGAGCCTGTTCGCCGCGCTTCCCCGGATCGGCGACGATCTCGGCCTCGACCCGGCCGCCCTCGTCTGGGTCGTGACCGTCTCCGGGGTCGTCGTCGCCGGGTTCATGCTCCCGTTCGGCCGCATGGCCGACGTGTTCGGTCGCCGGCGGACGTTCATCGCCGCCGTCGCCGTGTTCGGACTCGCGTCCCTCGTCTGCGGCCTCGCGACGACCGGGGGAGTCCTCATCGCCGCCCGGGCGGTCATGGGGCTCGGAGCCGCCGCCCTGACCCCGGCCGCCCTCGCACTGCTCCTCGTGATGTACCCGGAGGGGCCGGAGCGCAACCGTGCGCTGGGCATCTGGGGCGGCCTCGGGGGGCTCGGCGCGACCGTCGGACTGCTGCTCGGAGGACTCGTCACGGCTACCGCGGGCTGGCCGTGGGTGTTCCTCGTGAACGTTCCCGTCTGCGCCGCGGTCGTCGTGCTCGCGCCGCGGCTGCTGGCCGAGTCGCGCCGCGGCGAGCGCCGCCCGTTCGACCTGCCGGGCGGGCTCCTCGTGTCGGCGACGCTCGTGCTCCTGACGGCCGGCCTGCTCGAGCTCTCGCGGGCGGGATGGGCCGCGCAGACCTGGGCGCTGCTCGTCGGCGCGTCGGCCTTCGCCGCCGTGCTGGGCGTCGTCGAGCGGCGGAGCGACGACCCGATCCTGCCCGCACGGCTGCTGCGCGCACGCGGGGTGGTGATCGGCAACGTCGTCGTGCTCACGGGCGGCATCGCGGTCGACGGCCTGCTCGCGCTCACGACCGTGTACCTGCAGCGGACGCTCGGTCTCTCGGCGATGGTCTTCGGCCTCGCTCTCGCGGCGATGACCGTGAGCTCGATCGTGGCGGTAGCCGTCGGCCAGTCGCTGGTGTCCCGCGCGGGTCCACGGCCCGTCGCGGTCGTCGGCCTCGCGATGCTGGGCGTCTCGTGCGCATCGTTCACCCTGCTGCCGGCCGACGGGTCGGCCCTGCCGTTGCTGGTCGGCGGACTGCTCGTCTTCGGCACCGGCATGGGCGGTGCGTTCGTGGCCGGGCAGATCGCCGCCGTCACGGGCGTGCATGACGACGATGCCGGTGCCGCCTCTGGGCTCGAGGAGACGTCGTTCACGATCGGCGGCACACTCGGGATCGCGATCGTGACCTCGGTCGCGGTCGCCTTCTCGACCGGTGCCGCGGCAGCGATCGGCCGAGGCTCGGGCGACGCCTCCACCGGGCAGCTCGCCGGCCTGCATGCCGCGTTCGCCGTGCTCGCGGCCATCGCGTTCATCGGCGCGGCCGCGGCACTCGCGTATCCGGGTCGGGCGGCCCTCGGCGCGCGGCAGTCGGGCACCGTCGACTGAACCTCGGTTTCGAAGATGTCGGGGGGCTCGACTACCCTCGAATCCAGTGAGCACAGCGACCCCTTCCGGTGCCCAGCCGGGTACCTCGGCCGCCGAGCACCTCTCCCCGTCCTTCCCCGAACGCGCGGCGTGGGGCACTGCGAGCAAGCTCCGCGCCTGGCAGGCCGAGGCCCTCGAGCAGTACCTCGCCGACCTGCCCCGCGACTTCCTCGCAGCCGCGACACCGGGCGCAGGCAAGACCACCTTCGCCCTGCGCCTCGCGGCCGAGCTGCGCTCCCGGCGCATCATCGACCGCATCACGGTCGTGGCCCCGACCGACCACCTGAAACGGCAGTGGGCCGACGCCGCGGCGCGCGCCGGCATCCGACTCGACCCGGGGTTCCGCAACGCGCACGGCAGCATCGCGCGGCACTTCCATGGCGTCGCGGTGACGTACGCGCAGGTCGCGATGCGGCCCGCACTGCACCGCGAGCTCACAGTCTCCGGCCGCACGCTCGTCATCCTCGACGAGGTGCACCACGGCGGCGACGCGCTGTCATGGGGCGACGCGATCCGCGAGGCCTTCGATCCCGCGACCAAGCGCCTCTCGCTCACGGGAACCCCGTTCCGCTCGGACACCGCGCCGATCCCGTTCGTGCAGTACGAGCAGGACGCGCACGGCGTGCGCCTCTCGCAGACGGACTACGCCTACGGCTACGGCCGGGCCCTCGCCGACGGCGTCGTGCGTCCGGTGCTGTTCATGGTCTACGCGGGCCACATGCGCTGGCGCACGAAGGCCGGCGACGAGATGGAGGCGAGGCTCGGCGAGGACAACACCAAGGACATCACCTCGTCGGCCTGGCGCACGGCACTCGAACCCACGGGCGAGTGGATCCCCGCGGTGCTCGCCGCGGCCGATCGGCGCCTCACCGAGGTGCGACACGGCATCCCCGACGCGGGCGGACTCGTCATCGCGACCGACCAGACCGTCGCGCGCGCCTACGCGAAGATCCTCGAGGACATCTGCGGCGAACCGGTCACGGTCGTGCTCTCCGACGAGAAGGAGGCGAGCGCGCGCATCGAGGAGTTCTCGGGCAACACCCGTCGGTGGATGGTCGCCGTGCGCATGGTGTCCGAGGGCGTCGACGTGCCGCGCCTCGCCGTGGGCGTCTACGCCACGAGCAGTTCGACCCCGCTCTTCTTCGCACAGGCGATCGGGCGTTTCGTGCGTGCTCGCCGGCGCGGTGAGACGGCATCCGTGTTCCTGCCGAACGTGCCGATCCTCATGGCGCTCGCCTCGCAGATGGAGCTCGAGCGCGATCACGCCCTCGACCGGCGGGGCGGCGACGACGCCGATGACGACGGGCTCGACGACAGCCTGCTCGAATCGGCGAACCGCGAGGAGCGCGCCTCCGAAGAACTCGAGCTCGGCACCTGGCAGGCCATCGAGTCGGATGCCTCGTTCGACCGCGTGCTCTACGACGGCACCGAGTTCGGCACGCTCGCCGAGCCCGGCAGCGACGAGGAGTTCGACTTCATCGGCATCCCCGGCCTGCTCGAGCCCGAACAGGTCTCCGAGCTGCTCCGCCACCGCCAGGCGCGGCAGTCGCGGCGTGCCGGAGAGCGGCGCAAGCAGGTCACCGAAGAGGAGAACCCCGAGCCGGTCGCGCTCTACCGCACCCTGAAGGAGCAGCGGGCGCTGCTGAACAGCCTCGTCGGGCTCTGGGCGCGCCACACCGGTGAGGCGCACTCGCTCGTGCATGCCGAACTCAGGCGCGTGTGCGGCGGCCCCGCGGTCGCGCAGGCGACCGTGACGCAGCTGCAGGCGCGCATCGAACTGCTGCGTCGGCGCCTCGGGCGCAACTGAGCCCTCGCGGCGCCGCGCGAGCGCGAACCGCCCTCGATCTGCCAGCATGGCGGCATGGACCGCACCACGCGCGTGCTCACGGTCGCGATCATCGTCTCGTTCATCGCGTTCCTCGACGGCGCCGTCATCAATGTCGCACTGCCGTCGATCGCCGAGGACCTCGACGGCGGTCTCGCCCTGCAGCAGTGGGCGGTCGACGCGTACCTCCTGACCCTCGGCTCGTTGATCCTCCTCGCGGGCTCGCTCTCGGACTCGTTCGGACGGCTGCGCATCATCCGCATCGGACTGTGGGGCTTCGCCGTCACGTCGGTGCTGTGCGCGATCGCGCCCACGGGCGAGTTCCTCATCGTCTCGCGCGCGCTGCAGGGGGCGGCGGGGGCCCTGCTCGTGCCGAGCTCGCTCGCCCTGATCATCGCGACGTTCGCGCCGGCCGCCCAGGGCCATGCGATCGGTCGCTGGACGGCCTGGACGACCGCCGCATTCCTCGTGGGCCCGCTGCTCGGCGGCGTGCTCGTCGACCTCGCATCTTGGCGACTCGTGTTCTGGATCAACGTGCTGCCGATCGCGGTGGCCCTCGTGCTCATGCATCCGCTCGGCCGCGACGAGCCCCGCACCGAACGCGTCCGCATCGACTGGCTGGGTGCGGCACTCGGCGTGATCGGCCTCGCAGGCACGGTGTTCGCACTCATCGAGCAGTCGCGCTACGGGTGGGCGTCGCCCGTGGTGGCCGTGCCGCTCGTCGTCGGACTCGTCTCGCTCGTGCTGTTCGTGCTGCAGGAGCGTCGCTCGCGGCATCCGATGCTCCCGCTCGGGCTCTTCGGCCGACGCAACTTCGCCGCGGGCAACCTGGCCACCGTGTTCATCTACGCCTCGTTCACGCTCGGCCCGTTCGCGATGACGATCTTCCTGCAGGAGTCGGGCGGACTCAGCGCGACCATGGCCGGTCTGGCGACCCTCCCGCCGACGATCATGCTCGTGCTGCTGGGCTCGAGGTTCGGCGATCTCTCGGGGCGGCTCGGCCCGCGCCTCTTCATGACCGCGGGACCGATCATCGTCGGCGCGGGATACCTGCTGACGCTCGCGGTGCAGGACGCGTTCGTCTACTGGTGGCAGTTCCTGCCCGGAATCCTCGTGATCGGGCTCGGCATGGCGATGACCGTGGCACCCCTGACGGCCGCGATCCTCGGCGCCGTCGATCCGGTGCACGCCGGCATCGGCTCGGCCGTGAACAACGCCGTCGCACGTATCGCCGGGCTCGTGGCCGTGGCGAGCATCGGCGTCGTGGCGGGGTCGCAGCTCGACGTCGCGGGGTACCGTCGCACGGCCCTCGCGGTCGCCGTGTCGCTCGTGATCGGCGGGCTGGTGTCCTGGTTCGGCATCCGAAATCCGCACGTCGAGCCGGTGACGGATGCCCCGCCCGCGACGCGCGTGTAGACGGAGGCGCCCGCTGCGAGCGCCCGTCGCGCCGTCATCTGGCGGGCCGCGCGCGCACGGCCTCGTATGATTCGGGGACGGGCCGCTCGGCGAGAGGTCCGGCAACCCGACCCTTGGAGGCACCCCCATGGCCGAGAAGCCCGAACTCGATCGCGTCGACCGAGCCCTGCTGCAGGCGCTCTCGACGAACGCCCGCGCCTCCGGTGCCGCACTCGCGTCCGAGGTCGGGGTCGCCGAGTCCACGGTCTCGCTGCGCCTGCGCCGACTGCAGAGCCTCGGCACCGTGCGGGGATACCGCGTCGAGGTCGATCTCGCCTCGCTCGGCGTCTCACTGCAGGCGCTGATCGCGATCCGACTCGTCAAGCACGACCGCTCGGAGATCGACGCGTTCCGCCAGCAGGTGCCGCACCTGCCCGGCGTGCTGTCGGTGTACCACATGGCCGGTGCCGAGGACTACCTGCTGCATGTCGCCGCGCGCGATGCCGAAGAGCTGCGCGAGTTCGTGCTCGCGCACCTGACGGGCCATCCCGCCGTCGCCCACACCGAGACCAACCTCATCTTCGAGCACGTCGACGGCGACGGATGGAACAAGCTCGTCGGCTGAGTCCCCTCGCCGTTCGGTTGCCGGCGGCATCCGCCGTTCGGTTGCGGCGGCATCCGCCGTTCGGTTGCGGCGGCATCCGCCGTTCGGCGCTCCGAAATGCTGTCAATCCCGCGGAATCACGCCGATCGCGCCGGACCGACCGATAGCGTGAACGTCGGCCGCGACCGCGGCCGCGCGATGGCGCGGGACCCGGCGGCCTCCACCCCGCCCGCGCGCCCGTGACGACGGAGGAGAGCACCCATGACCGACGAGCCGATCAAGGGCACTTCCGCGGATCGCACGCGATGGCGCCGCTACCTCGCCGCCGAGCGCGCCGAGGCCGCCGTCTACCGAGAGCTCGCCGCCCGCCGCGAGGGCGAGGAACGCGAGATCCTGCTGGCCCTCGCCGCCGCCGAGGGCAGGCACGAGGCGCACTGGCTCGAGCTGCTGGGCGGCGACGACGGCGGCGTGCCCCGCGCCGACCTGCGCACCCGCATGCTCGCCTCACTGGCGCGACGGTTCGGCTCGATCTTCGTGCTCGCGCTCGCGCAGCGCGCGGAGGCCCGCTCCCCGTACGCGACCGACCCGGACGCCACGGCCGCGATGGCCGCCGACGAGCGCATCCACGGCGAGGTCGTGCGCGGGCTCGCGGCGCGAGGCCGACGCCGCCTGGCCGGCACGTTCCGCGCCGCGGTGTTCGGCGCGAACGACGGGCTCGTCTCGAACCTCGCGCTCGTGCTCGGCATCGGCGCGACGGGCGTTGCCCCGGGCGTCGTGCTCTTCACGGGCATCGCGGGCCTGCTCGCTGGCGCCCTCTCGATGGGCGCGGGCGAGTACGTGTCGGTGCGTTCGCAGCGCGAGCTGCTCGAGGCATCCGCCCCCGACCCGACCGCCCGCGAAGCCCTGCCGCACCTCGACGTCGACGCGAACGAGCTCGCCCTCGTCTACCGGGCCCGCGGCATGGAGCCCCAGGAGGCCGTCGAGCACGCCGCGCTCGTCGTGGCGCGTGTGCACGCGGCCGAAGAGGCGCACGCACCCACCGATGCGCTCTCGGTCGTCGATCACGACGACGAGGCGGTCGGCACCGGGCTCGCCGCCGCGCTGTCGAGCTTCTGCTTCTTCGCCTCCGGCGCGTTGATCCCCGTGCTGCCGTACCTCTTCGGCATGACCGGGCTGGCCGCGATCGCCACGGCGACGGTGCTCGTCAGCATCGCGCTGCTCGCGACGGGTGCGATCGTGGGCCTGCTGTCGGGCGCTTCGCCGCTGAAGCGGGCGCTGCGGCAGCTCGCGATCGGCCTCGGCGCCGCGGCCGTCACCTACGTGCTGGGCCTCGCGTTCGGCACCAGCCTCGCCTAGGAGCAGCATGACCAGACCTGTCGCACTCATCACCGGAGCGGGCCGACGCAACACGATCGCCTGGGCGATCGCGACGGGCCTCGCGAGCGA
Source organism: Agromyces sp. CF514 (assembly GCF_900113185.1). NCBI lineage: Bacteria > Bacillati > Actinomycetota > Actinomycetes > Micrococcales > Microbacteriaceae > Agromyces > Agromyces sp. CF514. Next base: position 2,494,542 of record NZ_FOZD01000001.1, read on the forward strand.
CGGCTGGGACGTCGCGTTCAGCCACCTCGGCGACTACGACCGACGGATGCCGCTCGGCGGCGACCCCGATCGCGACCCCGCCGCGCTCGAGCGGGAGCTCCGCGCCCTCGGCGCACGGGCGATCGGGCTCGACGCGGACCTCGCGGACCCCGAGGTCCCGGCACGGCTCGTCGCCGCGGCATCCGAGGCCCTCGGGCCCGTGAGCGCGCTCGTGCTCTCGCACGCGCAGAGCGTCGACTCCGGCGTGCTCGACACCTCGCTCGAGAGCTTCGACCGCCACTTCGCCGTGAACACCCGCGGATCGTGGCTGCTCGTGAAGGCGTTCGCCGAGCAGGTGCCGGCCGAGGGAGGCCGCATCGTCGCGCTCACGAGCGACCACGTGGTCGGCAACGTGCCGTACGGCGCGTCGAAGGGAGCCCTCGATCGCATCATCACGGCGTCGGCCCGCGAGCTCGCGCACCTCGGCATCACCGCGAACCTCGTGAATCCGGGTCCGGTCGATACGGGATGGATGGATGGCCCGACCCGCGCCGCGATCACCGCGCAGCAGCCGACCGGCCGGCTCGGCACGCCAGACGACGTGGCCCGGCTCGTGCGGTGGCTCGTCTCGGACGAGGGGCGATGGGTGTCGGGGCAGCTCGTGCACAGCGACGGCGGGTACTCGGTCTAGACCCGCCGTCGCTCAGGCGAGCGGATGCCTCAGGCGGGCGCCGTGACGAAGTCGATGAGCTCCTCGACGCGGGCGAGCAGGGCCGGCTCGAGGTCGCCGTAGCCGCGCACCTGGCCGAGGATGCGCTGCCAGGCCCGTGCGATATCGGCCTGCTCGGCGTGCGGCCAGCCGAACGCCTCGCAGATGCCGTGCTTCCACTCGGTGCCGCGGGGGATGACCGGCCAGGCCTCGCGGCCCACCCGCGCGGGCTTCACGGCCTGCCAGACGTCGATGTACGGGTGGCCGACGACGAGCACGTTCGCGCCGTGGGGGCCGCGCATGACGGCGTCGGCGATGCGCTGCTCCTTCGAGCCGGGTACGAGGTGGTCGACGAGGATGCCTGCGCGACGCCCGGGCCCTGGCCGGAACTCGTCGAGGTGCTCGGCGAGCACGTCGACGCCCTCGAGGTATTCGACGACGACGCCCTCGACGCGGAGGTCGGCGCCCCACACCTTCTCGACGAGCTCGGCGTCGTGCCGCCCCTCGACGAAGATGCGGCTCGGCAGCGCGACCCTGGCCTTGGCCTGCGCCGGGTCGACGGCGAACGAGCCCGACGCGGTGCGCAGCCGACCGGCCGGGGCCTTGGGCTTGGGGCGCACGAGCTGCACGGCCTCGCCGTCGACGAGGAACCCGTGCCCGAGTGGGAACAGGCGGGTCTTGCCGAGGCGGTCCTCGAGCGTCACGTGCTGCGCGTTCACCGCGACGACCGCGCCGCAGAATCCGTCGGACGCGAGCTCGACGACGAGGTCGCGCTCGGCTTCGACGGTCGGGATGACCTTGCGGCCACGTGCCCGCCAGTCGCCGGCGAGCACGTCGTCGCCGTAGCGGTCGGGTCCGTTGGAGGTGTGGGTCGGGTTCGGCACCGGACGAGGCTAACGGAAGTCGCGCGACCGCAACGGCGCCGACACGGTGAGCCGTTCGAACCGGTCGGCGACGAGGTTCACCACGCCCTGCTCCGAGCGTTCGAGGATGCCGCGGATGATCATCGCGGGCGCCTCCCTCGCGACCCTGCGGTAACGCTGCCAGACGCCGACGCTCGCGATCACGTTGACCGTGCCCGACTCGTCTTCGAGGTTCATGAACGTGATGCCGCTCGCGGTCGCCGGACGCTGACGGTGGGTGACGACGCCGGCGATCTCGATGCGTCGCCCGTTCTCGGTGGTGCGGAGCAGGTCGCTGCGCAGCACGCCGCGCGCGTCGAGTCCTTCGCGGATGTGTCGCATCGGGTGGTCGTCGGGCGAGATGCCGGTGGCCCACAGGTCGTACACGACCTGCTCGGCGGGGGAGAGGATCGGCAGCAGGGGCGGCTGCACCACGACCACCGAGCCTGCGAGGAACTCCTCGCGGTCCTGCGCGGCCTCGCCCGCCATCCAGAGCGCCTGCCGGCGCCCGAGGCGGAAGCCCGCGAACGCCCCCGCCGCGGCGAGCGCCTCGAGCTGCTCGGCCGAGAGCGCCGCCCGCCGCGAGACATCCGCCATGTCCCGGTACGGGCCCCTGGCCTCGCGCTCGGCGACGATGCGCTCGGCCACGGCGAGACCGATCGACGAGACGTCGGCGAGCCCGAGTCGCACCGCGAAGGCGCCGTCGCGGCGGTGCTCGGCCGAGCGGTCGGGCGCCTCGCGCACGAACTTCTCGACGGGCGGCTGCACGGCGTCGACGCACGAGTGCATGCCGGTCGGCTCGCGGCGTCCGTCGTCGCTCGTGGGTCCGGATGCCGCGGGCGCCCCGTGCACGCCGGCGGGCGCGAGCGGCTCGAGTCCCGCATGCACCCCGGACCGCAGGATGTCGGGCCGGCGCACCTCGACGCCGTGGCGACGGGCGTCGGCGGTGAGCGTCGCGGGCGAGTAGAAGCCCATGGGCTGCGCACGCAGCAGCGCCGCGAGGAACGCCGCCGGGTGGTGCAACTTCAGCCACGAGCTCGCGTAGACGAGCAGGCCGAAGCTCAGCGCGTGGCTCTCGGCGAAGCCGAAGTTCGCGAACGCCTCGATCTTCGCGTAGATGGAGTCGGCGACCTCGGGTTCGATGCCGTTCTCGGCCATGCCCTGGTAGAGCTTCGCGCGGAGCCGGTCGATCTTCTCGACCCCGCGCTTGGAGCCCATGGCGCGGCGCAGCAGATCGGCGTCGGCCGCGCTGCAGTTGCCCACGGCGACGGCCATCTGCATGAGCTGCTCCTGGAAGAGCGGCACGCCGAGCGTGCGCTCGAGCACGGGTTCGAGCTTCGGATGCAGGTAACTCACCGCCTCTTCGCCGGTGCGACGCCGGATGTAGGGGTGCACGGCGCCGCCCTGCACGGGGCCGGGGCGGATGAGCGCGATCTCGACGACGAGGTCGTAGAAGCAGCGCGGCTGAAGCCGGGGGAGCGTGCCCATCTGCGCACGGGACTCGACCTGGAAGACGCCGATCGAGTCGGCGCGGCAGAGCATGTCGTAGACCGCGGCCTCCTCTTTGGGGATGGTCGCGAGCTCCCAGGTCTCGCCGGTGTGCTCGCGCACGAGGTCGAACGTGTACTGCAGGGCGGCGAGCATGCCGAGCCCCAGCAGGTCGAACTTCACGAGGCCCATCCACGCGCAGTCGTCCTTGTCCCACTGGAGCACCGTGCGTCGTTCCTTGCGGGCGTGTTCGATGGGGCACACCTCGCCCACCGGCCGGTCGGTGAGCACCATGCCGCCCGAGTGGATGCCGAGGTGACGTGGAAAGCTCAGCAGCTGCGAGGCGAGCTCGACCACTGGTGCCGGGATGTCGTGGTCGTCGCTGTCGACCACGGCGCCCCACCGTTCGACCTGCCGGCTCCAGGCATCCTGCTGGCCCGTCGAGAAGCCGAGCGCCTTGGCCATGTCGCGCACCGCGGCCTTCGGCCGGTAGCTGATGACGTTCGCGACCTGCGCGGCGTTCATGCGCCCGTACTTCTCGTAGACGTACTGGATGATCTCCTCCCGCCGGTCGGAGTCGAAGTCGACGTCGATGTCGGGCTCCTCGTCGCGCAGCGCCGAGAGGAACCGCTCGAACGGCAGGTCGTAGAAGATCGAGTCGACCGCGGTGATGCGCAGCACGTAGCAGACCGCCGAGTTCGCCGCCGACCCGCGCCCCTGGCAGAGGATGCCCCGCCGTCGGGCCTCGTGCACCAGGTCGTGCACGATGAGGAAGTAGCCCGGGAAGTCCTTCTGCTCGATCACGTCGAGCTCGCGCGCGAGGCGTTCGCGCACGTGCTCGGGCACGCCGGGGTAGAGCTCGGCGGCGCCTCGCCAGGTGAGCTCGCGCAGCCAGCTCATGGGCGTATGCCCGTCTGGCACCTTCTGCTTCGGCAGCCGCGGCCTGGCACTGCGCAACGTGAACCCGAGCTCGGCCGCGAGCGTCGCCGAACGCGCGACGGCGCCCGGGTAGCGCGCGAACCGCTCGGCCATCTCGGCCCCCGAGCGCAGGTGCAGGCCGTCGGATGCCGGCAGCCACCCGTCGAGCTCGTCGAGGCTGCGCCGGGCGCGCACCGCGGCGAGCGCCGACGCGAGCCGGTGCTCGCCCGGCGTGGCGTAGTGCACGGCGTTCGTCGCGAGCAGCGGCAGGCGCGCACGTTCGGCGAGCGCGGCGAGCTGGTCGTTCGCCCGCTGGTCGAGCGGATGCCCGTGGTCGAACAGCTCGACGACCACGTGGTCGCGCCCGAAGAGGGCGATCAGCCGATCGAGCTCGCGCCACGCGGCATCCGTTCCTCCGCTCGCGAGCGCACGACGGACCATGCCCTTGCGGCATCCGGTGGGGATGATCCATTCACCGCCGGAATGCTCGGCGAGCGCCTCGAGCGAGTACACGGGTCGACCCTTCTCGCCGCCCGCGAGCTGCCCCTCGGTGATCGCGCTCGCGAGGCGGTGGTAGCCCTCCTGCTGCCTCGCGAGCACGAGCAGGTGCTCGCCCTCGGGGTCGGCGGCGCCCATCTGCGGCTCGGTGAGGCCGAGCGAGAGCTCGGCGCCGAACACGGTCTCGAGCTCGGGAAAGCTCTCGGCTGCCTCGGCGAAGCGCACGACGCCGTAGAAGCCGTCGTGATCGGTGACGGCGAGCCCCGTGAGCCCGAGCCGGTGCGCCTCTTCGACGAGCTGCTCTGGCGCCGAGGCGCCGTCGAGGAAGCTGTACGTCGAGTGCGCGTGCAGCTCGGCGTACGGCACGACCGGCCCGGTCGGCGCTTCGAGGTCGGCTGACGGGCGGTACGGATGCCGCTTGCGGCTGAACGCCGGACCGTCGCCGCCGTCGGCGATGAGCGAGGGCGCCCCCGGCCGCCGTCGGTCGGAGAGCTTGCGTTCGAGCTCCGACCACGGGATGCCCGGATTGTTCCAGCCCATCAGCGGCACCGGCCCTTCGACGGCCCGTCGATCGACCGGCTGGGGATCCGTCGCACCATCAGTCGTACCTCGCCTCTGCCCACCAGCCGTCGCCGTCGCGCACGAGCAGCCACGCGCAGCCGTCGTCGTCGACGATCTGGAAGCGGTGCACGCGCTTGGCCGCGCTCGGATCCCACCAGCGCTCGACGACGGGCCACGGACCCGCCCAGGCTCGCACGGGCACGGCTCCGAAGCCGTCGGTGCGACGGGCGGCGCCCGACCCGCCGTCACCGACCGCGAACCGCTCGGGCACCGCGGAGATCGCTCCGCGGGCGTCGATCGAGACCTCGACGCCCCTGGCATCGAGCAGCGCCACCGGGCGGCGTTCGCGGAACACGCTCGCGGGTGCGAGGGCCGGCAGGCTGCCGGGCCACGGGGCGTCGCCCGACCGCCCGGCCGCGCGCTCGGGCGCCCGGTCGCCCCAGGGTACGAGCACCTGCCGGTCGGCGAGCATGCGACCGCCGCCGACCGAGGCGGTCACGACGGCGTCGTGACCCAGCATGCTCTGCACGCGTGTGAGGCCGTGGTGCACGCGTTCGTCGGGTCCGCCGCCCCAGAGGCCGTCTTCGTGGTTGCCCGTGGAGTCGATGCGCTCGGGGATCACGCGGAGCCGCACGATCGGCGACGCGAGCCCCGCGTCGGCCGTGCCCGAGCCCTGCAGCTGCCACCGCACCCGGTCGACCACGTCGGCGGGGGTGAACCAGCGCGGATGCAGCCAACTGCGGCTCGAGTGCCCCCCGCGTTCGTCGTCGAGCTCGATGCGCAGGCCCGTGCACACGAGACGCACGTCGCGCATGCGTTGGATGAACGCCTCTGCGTTCACGCGGAACGCGAACGCGAGCTGGTCGATGCGGTCGAGCGGCGGCTCGAAGTGCTGCTCGACCTCGAACTCGGGCGGTGGAGTCCGCGCGAGCACGCGTGCCTGCTCACGGCCCGCGGCCCGGTCGTGCGCGAAGGCGCCGGCCGCGCCGAACCTGCGCCGCACGTCGGCCTCTGGCAGCGCGGCGAACTCGCCGAGCGTGCGCACCCCGAGCCGGTTCAGCAGGATCGTCGTGCGCTGGTCGGTCACGAGCCCCACGGGCAACGGCGCGATGAAGGCGGCGGATGCCCCGGGGTCGACCACGTGCACGCCGTCGCCGGCCCCGGCATCAGCCCCGGAGACTCCGACACGGGCCGCCTGCTCGGCCGCGAACGGCCCGTCGGCGATGCCGACGCGCGCGCCGACGAGCCCCAGCTCGTCGAGCGTCGCGAGCAGGGCGGACGCCGCCGCCCGCTCGCTCCCGTAGTACCGCGCCGGGCCGCGGGCCCGCATGGCGAGCGTGCCGGGCCGGACGACCTGCACGCCGGGCACGGTCTGCTCGACCCGGCGCACGACCGGCTCGAAGACGCGCACGTCGAGCTCGGCGTCGTAGTCGAGCACGAGCAGGCCGGGGGAGCGCAGCTGCGCCTCCCTGAGCTTCAGCCCGCGCGCGACGCCGTGCCTGCGCGCCTCGGCCGAGCATGCGAACACGAGCCCCTGCGCGATGAGCGCGATCGGCATGCCCTCGTCGAGCCCCGCCTCGCGGCGCGCGGCGCGGATCGGCCAGTCGGGGCACCACAGCACGATCGTGCGGCCGGGTTCGGGGATCATCCGGCCCTCCGGCGCGCTTCGCCGACGAGGCCGAGCGGCGGGGCGGCCCGACCGGGACCCGAGCGGGGGTCGATGGACGTCGGGCTCGCACGCACGGGGACGACCGGCACGACGGGCTCGGGCATCGAGGCGAACTCGAGGTGCCGCCCCGGCAGCCGAAGACGCGACCCGGCACGGCGCACGAACTCGCCGCGACCCGCGACCCGCACGACGACCTCGCGATCGACGAGGTGGCCGTGCCCGCGTTCGAGCCCGTGCCACTCGCTCGCCTCGACCCCGAGCCTGGCGTCGCTGCCCGGCCAGGCGCCGGTGACGAGCAGCGTCGTGCCGCGCTGGCGGAGCCTCGCCTGCAGGCGACTCGCCTCGGCGGGGGAGACCTGCCCGGTCGGCCGCACGGCCACCACCGGGATGACGTCTGCGAGCGCAGCCGCGACGGCGAGCCACTGGTCGCCCGGATCGGGCACGAGCGCGAGCCGCTCGAGCGCGATGCCGAACCTCGCGGCGGCCTCGACGCCGAACTCGGGCATGCCGACGATCGCCGCCCAGCGTCCGTCGGCGCTGGGACCCGCGAGCAGGGCCATGAGCAGGGTCATCGACCCCTCGACCTGCACGATCGTGCCCTCGCGGAGGGTGCCGCCCGGGAGCACGTCGGCGAAGACCGGATGCGTCGGCACGGCCTTGGTCTCGAGACGCGTGCTCTGCATGCCCCGGATACGGGCCTGCAGCTCCTCGACGCGCGCCGCACGGGGTGCCTGACCACGGGATGCCTGGGCGCGAAGCGCGTCGGCCCGTGGGGCGCCGACGCCTGGCGAGGCATCGTCGAGGGGAGCGGTCATGGTCACCGTTCCAGTTTCGAACATATGTTCGAACACGGCAAGTCGGATGCGCCGATCGTCCGCAATCGCGTGACCGCCGCGAATGACAACCGAAACGCCCCCGGAAATGCAAGAAGGCCCGGATCGAAACCGATCCGGGCCTTCCCGACACAAGCGTGCGCGAGGGGGGACTTGAACCCCCACGCCCGTTAGGGCACTAGCACCTCAAGCTAGCGCGTCTGCCATTTCCGCCACCCGCGCTTGTGTCCGCCTTGCGATTTCTCGCTCGGCAACGAGATGAAACACTATCACGGTTCCGAGCGTGCTTTTGACCACGGGGGCCGATCGAACGCGGCTCACGGCGACCTCGCGGACCCGAACCGCAGATCAGCGGCATGTTCCGATTTTCGCATGTCGTCGTGTCGCGGCATCCGTCGCCCCGATCGGACACGGCGGCTACGGTGAAGGGCATGGCCGAGACATCCGCACCGCAGTCCGAGTCCGACCCCGCACGCGACCGCGCCGAGCCCGCACCCGAACGCGACCTCGAACCCGAGCTCGAGGAGACGGCGCGCATCGCACGCGACCTGATCAGGTTCGACACGTCGAACTACGGCGAGGGCAAGGCGAAGGGCGAGCGCGAGGCCGCCGAGTACGTCGAGGCGCGCCTGTCGGCGCTCGGCCTCTCGCCGCAGATGTTCGAACCCGAGCCGCGCCGCACGAGCGTCGTGGCCCGGGTTCCCGGACGCAACCCCGACAAGCCCGCGCTCGTGCTGCACGGGCACCTCGACGTGGTCCCGGCCGACGCCCGCAACTGGAGCGTCGACCCGTTCGCGGGCGAGATCCGCGACGGCATGCTGTGGGGCCGCGGCGCCGTCGACATGAAGGACATGGACGCCATGATGCTCACGGCGCTCGGCGACATCCTGGGCTCGGGCCGACTGCCCGAGCGCGAGATCGTCGTCGCGTACTTCGCCGACGAGGAGGCCGGGGGCGGCGTGGGCGCGAGCCGGCTCGTCGACGACCACCCCGAACTGTTCGCGGGCGCGACCGAGGCCATCAGCGAGGTCGGCGGCTACTCGATCACGGTCGGCGGCACGCGCGCCTACCTGCTGCAGACTGGCGAGAAGTCGCTGCTCTGGGTGCGGCTCGTCGCCCGCGGCACGGCCGCGCACGGCTCGCGCCTGATCCGCGACAACGCGATCACGAAGCTCGCGGGCGCGATCGCGCGCATCGGATCGACCGAGTGGCCGGTGCGCCTCACCGGCACCACGCGCGAACTGCTCGACCGGGTCGCCGACGTGCTGGGCGTCGACCCGCAGCAGGTCTCGCCCGACGAGCTCGCCCTCGCGACGGGCTCCGCGTCGGGGTTCATCACGGCGACCCTGCGCACGACCTCGAACCCGACCGGCCTCGAGGCGGGCTACAAGCACAACGTGATCCCCGACCGCGCAGAGGCGCTCGTCGACATCCGCACGCTGCCTGGCGAGGAGGACGCGGTGCTCGCCGAGATCGCGCGCATCGCGGGCGACGACATCGAGATCCAGATCGTCCATCGCGACGTCGGCCTCGAGTCGCCCACGTCGGGTGCGCTCGTCGACGCGGTGCACGCGGCGATCCACGCCCACGATCCCGGGGCGCCGGTGTTCCCGTACCTGCTCTCGGGCGGCACCGACAACAAGTCGCTCAGCAGGCTGGGCATCACGGGCTACGGCTTCGCACCGCTGCGCCTGCCTGAAGGGCTCGACTTCCCTGCGATGTTCCACGGCGTCGACGAGCGGGTGCCGCTGGACGCACTATTCTTCGGAAGACAGGTCCTCCGCGACCTCCTCCTCGACTACTGACGGTCTGAACTCCGGGTAGCCGGAGCGGAAAGGCGGCCCAGCCACGTGATCGAAGCGCTCATCCTCGGTTTCGTCCAAGGACTCACCGAGTTCCTCCCCATCTCCTCGAGCGCCCACCTGCGCATCCTCGGCGAGTTCCTGCCGGGGGCTCAAGACCCCGGGGCGGCGTTCACCGCGATCACGCAGCTCGGCACCGAGACCGCGGTCATCGTGTTCTTCTGGCGCGACATCGTGCGCATCGTCTCGCACTGGTTCGGCTCGTTCACGGGCCGAGTGCCCCGCAACGACCCCGACGCCCGCATGGGCTGGCTCATCATCGTCGGCTCGCTGCCGATCATCGTGCTCGGCCTGGTCTTCCAGGACGCGATCGAGACGACGCTCCGCTCGCTGTGGATCACGGCCACGATGCTCGTGGTCTTCGGCCTCATCCTCGGGCTCGCGGACTGGGCCGGCGCCAAGCGGCGCAAGCTCGACGACCTCACGGTCGGGCACGGCATCGTCTTCGGCTTCGCGCAGGCGCTCGCGCTCATCCCGGGCGTCTCCCGCTCGGGCGGCACGATCACCGCCGGCCTCTTCCTGGGCTACGAACGCGCCGCCGCCGCCCGGTACGCGTTCCTGCTCGCGATCCCCGCGGTCTTCGGCAGCGGCCTCTACCAGCTCGCGAAGAGCCTCGGCGAGCCGTCGGTCTACTCCCTCGTCGAGACGGGGGCCGCGACCGTCGTCGCCTTCCTCGTCGGGCTCGCCGTCATCGCGTTCTTCATGAGCTACATCTCGAAGCGCAGCTTCCTGCCGTTCGTGATCTACCGGGTGCTGCTCGGCGGAACCCTGTTCGTGCTCCTCGGCATGGGCGTCATCCAGCCCTGACCCGCCGGCCACGCGGCATCCGCTCGCCTTGACGAGCCGGACGACGGATGCCGCGGCCGGGCGGCCGCAGCCCGCTCAGGCGTCGCGCGGGCGCCAGGGCTCGTCGCGCGGGCCCTCGCCGCGCGGCGGCTCGCCCCGGCCGTCGCGACCGTCGGGCCCATCGCCGCGCCGACGCAGGTATCGCTCGAACTCCTGCGCGATCGCCTCGCCGCTCGCCTCGGGTGCGTCGACCGCATCGCGTGCGCGCTCGAGCTGCTCGATGTAGCCGGCCATGTCCTCGTCTTCGGCCGCGAGCGCGTCGACACCGGACTCCCACGTCTTCGCCTCCTCCTCGAGCGTGCCGCGCGGGATGCTGAGTCCCGTGAGCTCCTCGAGCTTGCCGAGGAGGGCGAGCACCGCCTTGGGGGAGGGCGCGTTGTGCACGTAGTGCGGCACCGACGCCCAGAGCGAGATCGTGGGCATGCCGGCGCGCTCGGCCTGATCGGCGAGCACGCTGAGGATGCCGACGGGCCCCTCGTACGTCGAGCGGTCGAGGCCGAGGCGGTCGCGCAGCTCGCGGTTCTCGCTCGACGCGAACACCGACAGGGGGCGCGTGTGCGGGGCATCGGCGAGCATCGCGCCGAGCAGGATCACGCCCTCGATGTCGGCGGCGAGCGCCTGGTCGACGAGCTCGGCGGCGAAGCTCTTCCAGCTGCGGGCGGGCTCGGCGCCGAGCAGCACGTGCAGCGTGTCGGCCCCCGGCCCGGTGACGCGTTCGTCGTCGCCGATCTCGACGACGGATGCCGCGGCATCCGCCTCTGACGAGGCCGCTGTCGCCGGCCCGCTCAGCGCGGCGCCCGGCCACTCGATGCGGCGCGAGCCGTCGTCGCCCTGCACGATGCTGGGCCGAGTGAACTGGTAGTCGAAGTAGAGCTCGGGGTCGACGGCGGCGATCTCGACGAGCCCCAGCCGCTCGGAGAGCAGCTTCGCCGCTCCCGTCGCCGCCTCGCCCGCATCGTTCCACCCCTCGAACGCGACGACCAGCAGTCTGCCGCCCTCGAATCCGGCCGCCTGATTCACGCTCGGTGCCCCGCTCTCCGCCGGGGAAAGCGCCCGGACATCTCCACAATAGGCCGTGCCCGTAGACTTGACGGTTGTGACCACTCGCCTTCCCGCCGCAGTCCTCTGGGACATGGACGGCACGATCGTCGACACCGAGCCCTACTGGATGGCAGCCGAAGAGGAGCTCGTCGGATCCTTCGGCGGCACCTGGACCCACGACGACGCCGTCCAGCTGGTCGGCAGCGGGCTCTGGGAGTCGGCGCGCATCTTCCAGGAGCACGGCGTCGACCTCGACGCCGACGCGATCGTCGCGTGGCTCACCGAGCGCGTACGCGAGCAGCTGAACGAGTTCGGGCTGCCGTGGCGGCCCGGTGCCCGCGAACTGCTCGAGGCGCTGCGCGACGCGTCGGTTCCCACGGCGCTGGTGACCATGTCGGTGCGTTCCATGGCCGACGACGTCATCAGGGCGATCCCGTTCCACGCGTTCGATGCGATCGTGACGGGCGACTCGGTGACCAACGCGAAGCCCCATCCCGAGCCGTACCTCGCCGCAGCGGCGGAGCTCGGCGTCGACATCGCCGAGTGCGTCGCGTTCGAGGACTCGCCCACCGGCGTCGCCTCGGCGGCGGCCGCCGGCGCGATCACGGTGGGCGTGCCCAACATCCTCTCGCTCGACGAGACGCCGGCGACGGTGCTCTGGCCGAGCCTCCACGGGCGAACGGTGGCCGACGTCGCCGCGCTCGCCCACTCACGAAAGGCGAGCGCATGAGCGAGTCCCGCGGCGAACGCAGCGGCCCCTTCCAGGTCGGCGACCGGGTACAGCTGACCGGCCCGAAGGGTCGCATGCACACCGTGACCCTCGAACCGGGCAAGGTGTTCCACTCCCACAAGGGCATCATCGCCCACGACGAGATCATCGGCCTGCCCGACGGATCGGTCGTCGCGAACCAGGTCGGCATCGAGTACCTCGCGCTCCGCCCGCTGCTCAGCGACTTCGTCATGTCGATGCCGCGCGGCGCGGCGATCGTCTACCCGAAGGACGCCGCGCAGATCCTCGCCCAGGCCGACATCTTCCCGGGCGCGACCGTCGTCGAGGCGGGCGTCGGCTCCGGCGCCCTCTCGCTCTGGCTGCTCCGGGCGATCGGCCCCGAGGGCCGGCTGCACTCGTTCGAGCGCCGCGACGACTTCGCCGCCGTCGCCCGCGGCAACGTGGCGACGTTCCACGGCGCCGACCCCGAGAACTGGACCATCACGCTGGGCGACCTCGCCGAGGCGCTGCCCGAGGTCGCGCCCGAGGCATCCGTCGACCGCGTCGTGCTCGACATGCTCGCACCCTGGGAGTGCCTCGGCGCCGTGTCGACCGCGCTGAAGCCGGGCGGCGTGCTGCTCTGCTACATCGCCACCGTCACGCAGCTCTCGCGCGTCGCCGAGGCGATCCGCGCCACGGGGGAGTACACCGAGCCGCAGTCGTCCGAGACGATGGTGCGCGGCTGGCACGTGCAGGGCCTCGCCGTGCGCCCCGACCACCGCATGATCGCGCACACCGGGTTCCTGCTCACCGCACGCCGGCTCGCGCCGGACACCGTGCTGCCGGAGCTCAAGCGCCGTCCGTCGAAGACCGAGTTCAGCGACGAGGACGTCGAGCTCTGGACCCCCGGCGCGCTCGGCGAACGCCAGGTGAGCGACAAGGTGCTGCGCAAGCGCGCGAGGCTCGCGGATGCCGCAGCCGCGCGTTCGCGCGAGGGTGCGGCCACCGACGACGCACCGACCGAACCCCCGGCCGAAGCCGAGTAGGCTTTTCCCGCCCCCACGCGACCCCACGAAGAATCGAGGATCAGTGCGCTCGTCATTCGCGCTCATCGCCACCGCCGGCCTCGTCGCCGTCGCCCTCACCGGATGCGCCGCTTCGGCCCCGGTGCCCGAGGCGACCCCGGGCGACTCGTCCGCCGCGGTCGTGGTGACCGGAAAGTTCGGCGAGGAGCCCAAGGTCTCCTTCCCGACGCCGTTGGCTCCCGAAGAGACCCAGTGCACCGAGATCATCGTGGGCACGGGTCCGGTGCTCGAAGAGGGGCAGCTGGCCATGGTCGGGCTCGCGGCGTTCAACGGCGCGACGGGCGACGAACTGCAGGTCTCCGGCTTCGGCAAGGACGACGCCGTGCCGCTGAACGTGAACGCCTCCGCGACCATGCCCGGCATCGCCAAGGGTCTCACCTGCGCGCGCGAGGGCTCGCGGGTCGTCGTCGTGGTGCCCGAGAAGGACGGCTTCGGCCCGAACGGCAACCAGTCGCTCGGCATCGAGCCCGGCGACAGCATCGTGTTCGTGGTCGACGTGCAGCGCGCATTCCCGTCGCGCGCCGACGGCACGCCGCAGTTGACGCGCGACAGGTTCCCCGCCGTGGTGCTCGCACCCGACGGCCGCCCCGGCATCACCGTGCCCAAGATCGACCCGCCGAAGTCGCTCCAGCAGGAGACCCTGCTCCAGGGCGACGGCGAGGTCGTCGAAGACGGTGACACCGTCGTGGTCCAGTACACGGGCGTGCTGTGGGAGCTCGGCGACGACGGCAAGGCCACCGTGTTCGACTCCAGCTGGGAGAACGGCACGCCTGCGACCTTCGTCGTCGGCACGGGCGGCCAGGTGATCCCCGGCTTCTCCACCGCGGTGGTCGGCCAGAAGGTCGGCTCGCAGATCGGCGTCATCATCCCGCCGTCCGAGGGCTACGGCGACCAGGCGCAGGGTGCGATCCCCGCGAACTCGACGCTGTTCTTCGTCATCGACATCCTGGGCGTGGTCTGACGTCCCGACTCGCCTCGATCCGGCGACCGGTCGCACCGGCATGGGTAGGATCGCTCCTGTGACCGGCGGCGAACGAAGAGACGTGAAGATCCCGGTCGAAGACCGCCTGTTCAGTCTCGTGCTCGCGCTCCTCGCGACCGAGACCGGACTGTTGAAGGCCGAGATCCTCTCGACGGTTCGCGGGTACGCGGAGCGCTACGATCCGCACGGCGGCAACGCGAACCTCGAGCGGCAGTTCGAGCGCGACAAAGACGAGGTGCGCGAGCTCGGCATCCCGCTCGAGACCGTCGAGTCGCCAGACCGCCCGGGCGACAACCAGGCGCTGCGCTACCGCATCCCGAAGGGCCAGTACGACCTGCCCGACGCCGTGCGGTTCACGCCCGACGAACTCGCCCTGCTGGCGCTGGCCGGCGAGGTCTGGCGCGGCGCCTCGCTCTCCGAGGACTCGCGCAGGGCCCTCACGAAGATCCGCGGGCTCGGCATCGAACCGCGCGAACCGGTCATCGGCTACGCGCCGAGGCTGCGGGTGCGCGATGCGGCGTTCGAACCGCTGCGCACCGCGCTCGATCGTCGCCAGCGCGTGCGATTCGCCTACCTCAAGCCCGGTGAGACTGCCCCGCGCGAGCGCCGCGTCGATCCGTACGCGGTCGTGCTCCACGAGGGCCGGTGGCACCTGCACGGCCGCGACGTCGACGCGGACGGCCTCCGCACGTTCCTGCTCTCGCGCATCATCGGCAGGGTCGAGGTCGTCGCGGGCGCCACGTTCGAGCCGCCCGCCGAGGGCGTGCAGGACCGGATCCTCGCCGAGCTCGACGAGCTGCGCCTCAGCAACGTCGCCGACCTCGCCGTGACGGCCGGCAGCGACGCCGAGGTCCGCCTGGGCAAGCGAGCAGTCCTCGGCGACGAAGACGCGGGCGTCATCCGCCTGCACTTCACCGATGTCGCGGTGTTCGCCGACGAGCTCGCCGCCTACGGTCCCGAGGTGCGCGTGCTCGGCCCAGCAGACCTCCGCGACGCCGTGCGCGACCGGCTGCGCATGGTCGCCGAGGCGCACGCGGCCGGCCCGAACGCAGACGCTCGGCCGAACGCGTACGGCACTCCTTCCGCTCCGCGAACAGAGGGCTCGAGATGACCCAGCGACGCGCCGCACTGCGCGCTCCCGACAAGCTCGTGTTCCTGCTCTCGCTCGTGCCCTACCTGATCGAGCAGCAGGTGGTCACGGTGTCCGAGGCGGCGACGCATTTCGGCGCGACCGACGACCAGATCCGCGATGCGGTGCGCCTGATCGCCATGTCCGGACTGCCGGGCGACACGGGCACCTACCAGTCCAACGACCTCTTCGACATCGACTGGGACGCCTTCGAGGAGCACGACGAGATCGTCATCGTGCACCACGTGGCGATCGACGAGGCGCCGCGGCTCGCCGCACGCGAGGCCGCCGCGCTCATCGCCGGCCTGCAGTACCTCGCGGCCCTGCCCGAGAACGCCGACAGCACGGCGCTCGCCTCGCTCATGGGCAAGCTCAGGGCGGGCGCCTCCTCCGCGCCGTCCGGACTCGCGATCGCCGAACCCGCGGCGGATGCCTCGCTCGCGCTCATCCGACGCGCCATCACGGGCGGCGTGCAGCTCGAGTTCGACTACCTGAACGCCAGGGGCGAGGCAGGACGGCGGCGCACCGATCCGCTGCGCCTCATCTCCCAAGACGCCGACTGGTACCTCCAGGCCTACTGCCACACCCGCGAAGACGTGCGCAACTTCCGCGTCGACCGCATGAGCGCGCTCGACGTGCTCGACCTGCCCGTCGGAGACCACGACGACCTCGACGTGCCCGAGACGCTCTTCCAGGGATCCTCATCCGATCTCGACGTGGTCGTCGACGTCGCCGCCGAGGCACTGCCCCTGCTCTCCGACTACTTGGCCGACTCGTCGACGCAGGAGGTCGACGGACGCCTCCGGGTGACGCTGCGACTCGCCCACGTGCACGGGCTGAAGCGACTGGTCGCGGGGCTTCCCGGCCTCGTCACGGTCGTCGCGCCGGCCGATGCACGACAGGTCGTGGCGGAGTGGGCCGCGGCCGGCCTGCAGGGGTACGACGAGGCATCCGTCCGCTGAGCGCGTTCGCGTTCGCGTCGACCGGTTAGACTGACCTCCACATCCCCGTCAGAATTGGACGCCGCATGTTCGCAAACCTCACCGGATGGCACTTCCTGATCATCCTGGTCATCATCCTGCTGCTCTTCGGCGCGCCCAAGCTCCCGGCGCTCGCGCGGAGCCTCGGGCAGTCGATGAAGATCCTCAAGACCGAGGTGCGCGACACCGACGGCAAGGGCGACCCGGCCGCAGGCGGCACGGGCGCCGACGGCGCAGACGCGACCGACGGCACCGCGAAGAAGCCCGATTCCACTCCAGGCGCCTGACGCATGACCGCGACAACGGCGCGCGGTGAGAAGAACCACGAGCGGCGGATGTCGCTCGGGGCGCACCTGATCGAACTCCGCAAGCGGCTGTTCATCGCGGCGATCGCCATCGTGGTCGGTGGCATCGCCGGGTGGCTGCTCACGGAATGGTTCGTCTGGGACGCGATCCAGCAACCCGTGGTCAGCGTCGCCAAGGCGCAGGCCGAGGCGTATGCGGCAGCGCACCCCGGCGAAGACGTCCCGCAGGTTGCCAGCATCGTCTTCCCGACGATCTCCAGCGCGTTCGACCTGCGCCTGCAGCTGGCGTTCACGATCGGCCTCGTCATCTCGAGCCCGGTCTGGCTCTACCAGATCTTCGCGTTCCTCGTCCCGGGGCTGAACACGCGCGAGCGCAAGTTCACGCTCGGGTTCTTCCTCTCGGCGATCCCGCTGTTCCTCGCCGGCTGCGCTGCCGGCTGGTTCGTGCTGCCGAACATCGTGAAGCTCATGACGAGCTTCGTGCCAGAGGGCGGCGAGACGCTGCTCACGGCCAAGGAGTACCTCGACTTCGTGCAGAAGCTCGTGCTCGCGATCGGCATCGCATTCGTGCTGCCCGTGTTCATCGTGCTGCTGAACTTCGCGGGCGTCATCAGCGCCGCGTCGATCATCAAGTCGTGGCGCGTCGCGATCCTCGTCATCGTGCTGTTCACCGCCATCGCCACGCCGTCGGCCGACATCGTGTCGATGTTCATGCTGGCGATCCCCATGATCGGCCTCTACTTCCTGGCGTGGTTCATCGCGCACCTGCACGACCGCCGTGTCGAGCGTCGAAACAGCGAGGAGTTCGGCGCGGCTGTCTAGGCTGAGAGGGTGATGAGCCTCTCGCCGGCGGAACGGTATGCGATGTCGCGCGAACAGCGTCGACGTCCCCGACTCCAGGATTTCGCGGCATCCCAACGATTCGACCTCGACGCCTTCCAACATGCCGCGTGCGGTGCGCTCGACGAAGGCAGGAGCGTGCTCGTCGCGGCGCCGACCGGGGCGGGCAAGACCGTCGTGGCCGAGTTCGCCGTGTACCTCGCGATGCAGCAGGCGGACGCGAAGGTCTTTTACACGACGCCGATCAAGGCGCTCTCGAACCAGAAGTACCAGGAGTTCGTCGAGACCTGGGGCGCCGAAGACGTGGGCCTGTTGACCGGCGACACGAACATCAACTCCAACGCGCGCATCGTGGTCATGACCACCGAGGTGCTCCGCAACATGCTGTACGCCGAGTCGCCCACGCTCGACCGCCTCGCCTACGTGGTCATGGACGAGGTGCACTACCTCGCCGACCGCTTCCGCGGTGCCGTGTGGGAGGAGGTCATCATCCACCTCCCCGAAGACGTGCGACTGGTCTCCCTGTCGGCGACCGTGTCGAACGCCGAGGAGTTCGGCGACTGGCTCCAGGCCGTGCGAGGAGACACCGACGTCATCGTCTCCGAGGACCGCCCCGTGCCGCTCGAGCAGCACGTGCTGGTGAAGGCGAAGCTCGTCGACCTGTTCGACTCGTCGGGCAATGCGGCGACCAATCGGGTCAACCCCGAGCTGATCCAGCTCGCTCGCGCAGGCGGCCGCTCGATCTCGTCGCGATCGGCCCGCGGTCGACGCGGCGGCGACCGCGGGCGGTTCCACCAGGGCGGCGCGCAGGGCACCGGGCGCATCGACCGGCCCGAGGTCGTCGACCTGCTGCACGGCAAGCACCTGCTGCCCGCCATCTTCTTCATCTTCTCGCGTGCCGGGTGCGACCAGGCCGTCCGCCAGGTGCTCAGGTCGGGCATCCGCCTCACCGAGACCGCCGAGCGCGACGAGATCCGAGCCGTCGTCGAGTCGCGGGTGCAGATGCTCCGCGACGAGGACCTCGCGGTGCTCGGCTATTGGGACTGGCTCGAGGGCCTGCAACGCGGGGTCGCGGCGCATCACGCCGGCATGCTCCCGGCGTTCAAGGAGGTCGTCGAGGAGCTCTTCCAGCGCAAGCTGGTAAAGGTCGTCTTCGCGACCGAGACGCTCGCACTCGGGGTCAACATGCCGGCGAGGTCGGTCGTGCTCGAGAAGCTCGAGAAGTTCAACGGCGAGGCGCGCGTGCCGATCACACCGGGGGAGTACACCCAGCTCATGGGCCGTGCCGGCCGACGCGGCATCGACGTCGAGGGTCACTCGGTGATCCAGTGGGTCGACGGACTCGACCCCGAGGCCGTCGCGGCGCTGGCCTCCCGGCGGAGCTACCCGATGAACTCGAGCTTCAAGCCGACCTACAACATGGCCGTGAACCTGGTCGACCAGTTCGGGCGCGAGCGCACGCGTCAGGTGCTCGAACTCTCGTTCGCGCAGTTCCAGGCCGACCGGGCGGTCGTCGACCTCGCGCGCACCCTGCGCAAGCAGGAGGAGTCGATGGCGGGCTTCGAGCAGGCCATGCGCTGTCACCTGGGCGACTTCGCGGAGTACGCGGCGATCCGCCGGCGCATCGGCGACCTCGAACGGTCGAACTCGAAGGGCAATCCGACGCACACGCAGCGCGAGCGCATCCAGCGAGACCTCGCCTCAGCCCGCAAGCAGATGCGCGCCCACCCGTGCCACGGCTGCGCCGAGCGCGAGCAGCACGCCCGCTGGGCGGAGCGATGGTGGCGGCTCCACCGCGAGCACGAGCAGCTCTCCCGGCAGATCCACTCGCGAACGGGCCAGATCGCGAAGCAGTTCGATCGCGTCGCCGACGTGCTCGAGCATCTGGGCTACCTCGAGCGCACCGCCGACGGGGGCATGGTCTCCACGGCCGCCGGGCGCATCCTGAAGCGCATCTACGGCGAACGAGACCTGCTCGTCGCCGAGTGCCTGCGCCACGGGCTCTGGAACGGCCTCGACGTGCCGTCGGTCGCGGCGATGGCGGTCTCGCTCGTCTACGAGCCGCGACGCGACGACAGCGGCGAGCAGTTCCGCCTGCCGCGCGGCCGGTTCCGCGACGCGTTCGACCGCACGACCGATGTATGGAGCGAGCTCGACGACCTCGAGCGCGACAACCGCCTGAAGGGGAGCGACGTGCCCTCGCCCGCGCTGGCCATGGCCATGCACGCGTGGGCCTCGGGTGCAGGCCTCGGCGCCGTGCTCTCCGACACCGATCTCGCCGCGGGCGACTTCGTGCGGGTGGCCAAGCAGGTCGTCGACCTGCTCGACCAGGTGTCGATCGTGGCCGACGCCGAGCTCGGCGCCACGGCTCGCGCGGCGATCGATGCGGTGCGCCGGGGCGTCGTCGCGTACGGCTCGACCGTTTGAACCGGCCGGCTGTGCCGGGTTGCCGGCCCGATCGGCGTCGGAGCCTCGGATCCGGCCGCGCATCCGGGCTCGGTCGCGTCGCCTAGGCTGATCTGGTGCCCGCCCCGAGACCGTTGATGCCGCTGTGGGCGGCCGTCGTCGCCGCCGTCGCCGGCGGCCTGATCTACGACCTCGGGTTCCCGGGCGTCTCGTGGTGGCCGCTCGCGTTCGTCGGCATCGCGCTCGCGCTCCTGAGCCTCATCGGCCGTTCGACGTGGGCTGCCCTGCTCGTCGGCTTCGCGTTCGGCCTCGCCTTCTACCTGCAGCAGGTCTCGTGGACGGCCCTCTACCTCGGACCGGTCCCGTGGCTCGCGCTCTCGGTGCTCGAGTCCGCCTTCGTCGCGGGCGGCGCCGTGCTCATCACGCTCGCGTATCGCTGGGTTCCGCGGGCCAGCGACGCGCGCTGGGTGCGCCTGTACGTGCTCCCGGCGCTCGTCGCGGGACTCTGGTGCCTCCGCGAGGCGGTCGTCGGATCGTTCCCGTACGGCGGGTTCCCCTGGGGACGTGCGGCGCTCAGCCAGTCCGAGAGCCCGTTCGCCGAGGTCGTCTCGTGGGCCGGCAGCACCGGCCTCGGTTTCGTCATGGTCTTCCTCGTGGCCGCGATCGTGGAGTGGGTGCGCGCGGCCGGCTGGCGCGACCTGCGTACGGCGATCCCCGTGGTGGCCGTCGCGCTCGTCGCGTTGCTCGTGCCCCAATGGCAGACGACGGATGCCGGCACGCTGCGCGTGGCCAGCGTGCAGGGCAACGGACCTGCGGGCTACTTCGACGAGCGCGAGCAGGGCGACGTGCTGCTCGCCCAGCTCGAGGCCACCGAGCCCGTGCTCGACGAGCCGGGCATCGACGTGCTGCTCTGGCCCGAGGGCGGTTCGGACATCGACCCGCTCCGATCCGATCGCGTGGCACGGGTCTTCGACCGGCTGAGCGACGACCTCGACGCGCCCGTGCTGCTGAACACCGTGACGGTCGAGGGCGACGACGAGGCGAGCGCGCAGTACTTCAACACGTCGATGCTGTGGCGTTCAGGCGAAGGCGCCGTCGCGACCTATGACAAGCGCCACCCGGTGCCGTTCGGCGAGTACATCCCCGATCGCGACTTCTGGTACGCGCTCGCGCCCGACCTGATCGGACTCGTCCAGCGCGGATACACGCCCGGCACCAACCCGCCGGTGTTCGACCTCGGCGACGCGGTGACCGGACTCGCGATCTGCTTCGACGTCATCTACGACGACCTCATCTGGGAGGGCATCGACGACGGCGCGCAGGTGTTCATGTTCCAGACGAACAACGCCGACTTCCGGGGAACCGACGAGAACGAGCAACAGCTCGCGATCGCCAGGCTCCGCGCGATCGAGACGGGTCGGTCGGTCGTGAACATCTCGACGGTCGGCACGAGTCAGGTGATCGACCCGGCCGGGCGCACCATCGATTCGCTTCCGGCGTACGAGCCCGGCGCGATGGTGACCGACGTCGCGCTGCGCGACGGGCGCACGCCCGCGGTCGTGCTCGGGCAGTGGGTGCCGTGGTTCGTCGTCGGCGGTGCCGTGCTCGGTCTCCTCGCAGCGGGCGTACTCGCACGCCGACGCGACCGCGGCTGACCTCGGCGACGCGTCGCCGCCGAAACCACGAACGCCGCCTCCGAAGGGAGACGGCGTCGATGGATGGTGCAGCGCGACTAGGCGCTCTGCTTCTGCCCGCGGCGCGCACGGAGGAACGCGAGGCGCTCCTCGAGCAGCTCTTCGAGCTCGGCGCGGGTACGGCGCTCGAGCAGCATGTCCCAGTGGGTGCGGGCGACCTTCTCGCCCGAACGGTCGATCTCGACCGGCTTCGAGTCGACGAGGAGCACTGCGGACGCGCCGCAGTTGCGGCACTCCCACTCCTCGGGAGTCTCGGCCTCGGTCGAGAAGATCATGACCGTCTCGTGGTTGCATGCCTCGCAGCGGTACGTGTACTGCGCGCGGTCTGCGAAGATCACGCCGTCTTCACTTTGCAGGCTCTGAGCGCCGATGCGCATGCCTCGTAGGCTCCGGTCCGCCATGGCGTACTCCTCTCGATCGTCTATAGGTATAAACGATCAAGCTGTGCGTTCCCCTTCCGGAGGCTGGGTGAATCCCGGGGAATTCTCAGTTTCGGCGGGCGACCACCGCGACGGCGAGGTCCGCACGGTCGCTCACGAGGCCGTCGATGCCGACATCGAGCAGGCGTTCCATGTCGGCCGGATCATTCACGGTCCACACGTGCACCTCGGCTCCGGCCGCATGCACGACCTTCGCGAATCGCCGGGAGACGATGCGCACGGGGCCGAAGCGCTCGGGCACCTGCAACGCGACCGCGCCGCGGAGCGCCCGTCGTACGAGCGAGGGGGAGCCGAGCCAGGTCGCCAGCAGCGCGCCGATCACGCCGGCCTGGCCCACCGAGGTCGCGACGCCGGGCACGAGTTCGGCGAGACGACGGCGTCGTGCATCGGAGAAGCTCGTCAGCAGCACCCGATCGGATGCCGCGGCCGAACGGATCACCTCGGCGACGGGCAGCACCGCCTCGGCCACCTTGACGTCGATGTTGAACCGTGCTCGGGGAAAGCGCTCGAGTGCCTCGGCCAGGGTGCAGAAGGTCTGCCCGAAGCCGAGGTCGACGGCCGTGAGCTCGGGCATGGTCAGGTCGGCCACCACGGCCGAGGTGCCGGCGACACGATCGATCGTCGCGTCGTGGGCGATGACGACGACGCCGTCGCGTGTCAGTCGCACGTCGGTCTCGAGGTACGCGGCGCCGGCCGCCAGCGCGAGCTCGAAGGCGAGCAGCGTGTTCTCGGGGGCCTCCAGCGCGAGGCCGCGGTGTGCGAACACCCGCGGCCTCGGCGCATCGAGGTAGTGCGACGCCACCGTCGCCGTCAGCTGCGACCGAACGAGGTCGTGCCGCTCGCGCCGGGCACCCCGCCGGCATCGGGAGCGGTGGGACCCGCGGGCGGCGTGAACGCCTTGCCGATGCCCTTCAGCGCTTCGGTCAGCTCGCTCGGGATGATCCAGAGCTTGTTGGCCTGCCCCTCGGCGAGCTGGGGGAGCATCTGCAGGTACTGGTACCCGAGCAGCTTGGGGTCGGGGTCGCCCTTGTGGATGGCGTCGAAGACCGTGAGGATCGCCTCGGCCTCGCCCTGTGCGCGGAGCACAGCGGCCTTGGCGTCGCCCTCCGCCTGCAGGATCGCGGCCTGCCGCTGACCCTCTGCCGTGAGGATCGCCGACTGCTTCGTGCCCTCTGCCGTGAGGATCAGCGCGCGACGATCGCGCTCGGCGCGCATCTGCTTCTCCATCGAGTCCTGGATCGAGAGGGGCGGGTCGATCGCCTTGAGCTCGACGCGCGAGACGCGGATGCCCCACTTGCCCGTGGCCTCGTCGAGCACCACGCGCAGCTGGCCGTTGATGTTGTCGCGCGAGGTCAGTGCCTCTTCGAGGTTCAGCCCGCCGACGACGTTGCGGAGGGTCGTGGTCGTGAGCTGCTCGACGGCACCCAGGTAGTTCGCGATCTCGTAGGTCGCAGCGCGCGCGTCGGTCACCTGGAAGTACACGACCGTGTCGATCGAGACGACGAGGTTGTCTTCGGTGATCACCGGCTGCGGCGGGAACGAGACGACCGTCTCGCGCATGTCCACGAGCGGGCGCAGCCGGTCGATGAACGGCACGAGGAGGTTCAGGCCCGGCGTGAGCGTCTTGTGGTAGCGACCCAGCCGTTCGACGACGCCCGCATAGGCCTGCGGCACGATGCGGATCGACCGCGCGATCACCACGATCACGAAGATGACGATCGCGACGACGATGACCGTCGAGATCACCGATGCGACATTCACTGGGGAGTGCTCCTCTCGAGCGGCACGACGACGGCGGTCGCGCCATCGATGCCCGTGACGAGCACACGCTCGCCGACCGCGACATCGGCCTGTTCGGTGATGGGGGAGAGGCGTGCCGTCCACACCTCGCCGTTCTGCAGGCGCACCTGGCCGCCAACGGGGCTCACGGTGCGCACGACGCTGCCGTCGACGCCGATGAGCGCGTCGATGTTGCTGCGGGCCGGATCGGCTCCGCGCTGCAGGGCCCTGAGCAACGAGGGCCGCAACGTGAGGATGAGGCCGATCGCCACCACCGCGGCGACCACGAACTGCGCCCACCACGGAATGCCGAAGAGCCCGGAGAGGAGCCCCGCGACGCTGCCGAGCGCGAGCATCAGGAACGTCATCTCGAGCGTGAACACCTCGATCGTGGCGAAGACGAGGATGAGCACCAACCAGGCGATCCACGCGTACTGGGTGAGCACATCCACTTCGTTCTCCTTCGCACGGGCCCCACCTTCGAAACTAGCAGGGCGAGGGATGCCACGGGGGAGTTGATATCCTCGGTGCGGCGCTACGCCGCGGACCGCACGGTCCGATCCGACCTCCCGAGGAGCCTCGAACGTGACCAACCCACTCGCCCCTGGATCCCTGACCGGCAAGGTCGCTCTCGTGACGGGTTCGTCGCGCGGAATCGGCGCCGACACCGCCAAGTACCTCGCGGGCGCCGGCGCTGCCGTCGTCATCAACTACCGCAGCAAGGCTCCGCGCGCCGAGAAGGTCGTCGCCGAGATCGCCACCGCGGGAGGCCGGGCGATCGCCGTGGGCGCAGACCTCACCGACGCGGCATCCGTGACCGCCATGTTCGAGCAGGCCGTGGCCGCCTTCGGCCCGGTCGACGTGCTCGTGCTGAACGCCTCCGGCGGCATGGAGACCGGCATGGGCGAGGACTACGCCATGCGCCTGAACCGCGATGCGCAGGTCAACGTCGTCGACAACGCACTGCCGCACCTCGCCGAGGGCGCACGCATCGTCTTCGTGACGAGCCACCAGGCGCACTTCATCCGCACGACGCCGACCATGGCCGAGTACGTGCCCGTCGCCCTGTCGAAGCGCGCCGGCGAAGACGCGCTCCGCGCCAAGCTCCCCGAGTTCGAGGCAGCGGGCGTCGAGTTCGTGGTCGTGTCCGGAGACATGATCGAAGGCACCATCACGGCGACGCTGCTCGAGCGCGCGAACCCCGGTGCGATCGCCGCCCGCAAGGAGGACGCGGGCAAGCTCTACAACGTGGCCGAGTTCGCGGCAGAGGTCGCGGCCGCGGCGGTCGACCAGATCCCCGCCGACCACACGCGCTACGTCGGCGACACCTCGGGTTTCGCACCCGAGGCCTGAACCCGCCACGAGAGAGGCCCGGCCGCGAAGCGCATGCGCGTTCGCGACCGGGCCTCCGTCGTCGGATCCGAGGTGCTAGGCCACCGCGGCAGCCGCTCCACGACCGAACCGGAACGCGCGGACGATCTGGATGAGGCCGAGCACGATCAGGGCGATGCCGAGGATCCACCAGAGCACCACCACGTACAGCGGGCTGAAGAGCAGCACGATGCCGGCGAGGATGCTGAGCAGGCCGAAGAAGATCGCCCAGCCGCGCGACGGCGCGTCGCCCGACTGCACGAGCGCGACGATCCCCTCGATGATCCACAGGACGCCGATCAGGATGCCGAGGAAGATCGCGAGCGCCGTCGCCGCCCCCTGCGCATTGGCCAGGGCGAGCACGCCGCCGATGATGAAGAGCACGCCGAGGATGATGTCGAGCGTTCTCGCACCGCCCGAGATCCCGCGGGAGAAGATGCCGAGGCCCAGGTACGCGATGCCCGCGATGATCAGGTAGATCGCGATGAGGTAGACGAACGCGATGGCGGACTTCTCGGGCCAGAACGTGATGAAGATGCCGATGATGAGCGCGACGGCGCCCGAGACGCCGAGCGCCGTGCGCACCGTGTTGATGCCCGACTTCGACAGGTTCTCGGAATCGAGCGAAAATGCCGCGAAGACCGCGGACTGCTGTGGCGACGACATGGGGAATCCTTTCGATGGACGACAGGTGAGGCACGCTCAGCGTATTCCCAGATCCCGGCGCCGGCGCGGACGTGACGGCGAGTCTCGTCGATTGACGCCGCGTTTCGTCACGGCCGCGCCGAGGCATCCGTCGCCGTCCACAGGCGGGCCGGGGCGGTCGACGCTGTGGCAGGATCGGAACGTGACCAGCGGTTCCGGGGGAGAGCAGCGGCTGCGCGACCTGGCGCTGCTGCGACGGGCCCGCGATCGCATCGACCGCGAGTACGCCCAGCCGTTGAACGTCGACGAGCTCGCGCGCGGAGTCAACATGTCGGCCGGGCACTTCAGCCGCCAGTTCAAGGCGGCCTACGGGGAGTCCGTCTACAGCTACCTGATGACCCGGCGCATCGAACGCGCCATGGCGCTGCTGCGCCGCGGCGACCTCAGCGTCACCGAGGTGTGCTTCGAGGTCGGGTGCTCGTCGCTCGGCACCTTCAGCACCCGGTTCACCGAGCTCGTCGGCGTCTCGCCGAGCGTCTACCGGCAGCAGCCCGACGGCATCTTCGAGGGCGTGCCCTCGGTGCTCGCCAAGCGGGTCGCGAGACCGGTCAGGAATCGAGAAGCGCCGACGACGCCTGCGCCGTAGCGTGGCGGCATGGACATCACGATTCAGTACACGTTCCTCCCGCACACCGATGCCGAGGAGTCCCTGACGTTCTACCGGGACACGCTGGGCTTCGAGGTGCGCAACGACGTCGGATACGAGCAGATGCGGTGGATCACCGTCGGGCCCGCCGGCCAGCCCGAGACGTCGATCGTGCTCACGCCGCCCACGCCCGACCCCGGCACGACCGCCGACGAGCGCCGCATCGTCGCCGAGATGATGGCGAAGGGCACGTACGCGAGCATCGTGCTGTCGACGACCGACGTCGATGGCGCGTTCGAGCAGGTCGCCGCGAGCGGTGCCGAAGTCGCCCAGGAGCCGATCGACCAGCCCTACGGCGTGCGCGACTGCGCCTTCCGCGACCCCGCAGGCAACATGGTCCGCATCCAGCAGCCGAACTGATCGAATCGGATGCCGCCGGCAGGGCGTCCGTGACACGAGCCCGACGCCCTGCCATGCTGACCGTACGCATCGCAGTGCGCAACCGAGGAGGTCGCCATGGAGTTCGTCATCGGATCGGTCGTCGTCGCGGCGATGCTCGTCGCGGGAACGACCATCGTCGTGCTACGCGAACGTCGCACCCGTCAGGCGCCGAGCGACGCCGATGCCTCGATGCCCGGCGACCGCCTCAACAGCGAGGCGATCGCCGCGGCGCACGCAGCCGGAGCCTCGAAGCGGGCGTTCTAGCCGGCATGCCATGATCGGGACGTGCCAGACGTCCGATTCGAGGCCTCCGAGCCCGAAGAGGCGCTGACCGGGGGCAACATGCAGGCGGTCGTGAGGGTCGGAGGCACCGTTCGCCGCATCGCAGGACCGTGGACCCCCGCCGTGCACGCGCTGCTCGACGTGCTGAAGGCCGGGGGAGTGGCGGAGGCGCCGCGCCCGCTCGGCCTCGACGAGTTCGGACGCGAGGTGCTGACCTACCTGCCGGGCGCCGTCCTCGACGACGTCCCGGCGGCGGAGCGCTGGTCGACGTCGATGCTCGAGCAGGCCGGTGCGCTCCTGCGCCGCGTGCACGATGCGAGCACGGCACTCGAGCTCGACGACCTGACCTGGCGATCTCCGACGCGTGAACCGGTCGAGGTCGTCTGCCACAACGACTTCGCCCCGTACAACCTGCTCGTACGGGGCGATCGGCTCACCGGCGTCATCGACTTCGACTTCGCGTCACCCGGGCCGCGCGTGCGCGACCTCGCCTACCTGGCGTATCGGATCGCGCCGTTCGCCGAGGACGCGCTCGACGAGAGTGCGACGACGCCCGACGAACGCCTCGCACGGCTGCGGCGCCTCATCGAGGCCTACGGCATCGCCTACGACACGGCGACGGTGCTGCGCGCCGCCGCGGACCGACTCGTCGAGCTCGCCGTGTTCACCGACGCCCGTGCTGGAGAGACCGGGCGCGACGACCTTCCGCAGCATGCTGCGATGTACCGCCGGGACGCCGCTCGCCTGCACCGGCTCGTGATCGCGCAGGGAACCGGCGACCCGCCGCAGCAGCAGCCGGCAGGCGGTGAGTGCGGCGCGTGAAGCGGATCGGATCCGACCGAATGCGCGAGTCGCGCCTCGCTCAGGGGTAGCCGTCCATCCGGTTGCGGGTCCGTCGCTCGGCCTCCTGCACCGCCTCGAGCCGGGTGGCTTCGGGTGCCGCCTGCTGCGGGTGCTGACCGATCAGGCTGCGAAAGCCCCGGGCGTCGCGCCCAGGATCCGACGGAAGTGACGGGTCAGGTGCGCCTGATCGTGGAACCCCGCGATCGCCGCGCTTTCGGCGGGCGAGTGGCCGTCGACCAGCAGCCGCCGTGCGAGGTCGACCCGGCGGCCCGTCACATACCGATGCGGTGCGATGCCGTACGCCTGCGAGAACACCCGCACGAGATGGCTCGGATGCGCACCCAGCTCGATCGCGGCCTCGGCGATCGTGAACGACTCCGTGAGACGGTCGTCGAGGAGCCTGCGGAGTCGCCGCGCGAGCGGTGCGTCAGGAAGGCCGGGCGGCGGCGTACCGAGACTCGCGAGCGCATGGCGGCGGAACTCGAGCGCCCAGTGCTCGGCGGCGAGGGCGTCGCCGGGGGAGCGGAGCGCCGCGTGAACGCGACGGACGGCGGCGACCGCGTCGGCGGTTCCGATCGTGGGACGCCGCGCCGCGGCATCCGGAGCGTTCGCAGGCAGCCAGCCGGACTCGAAGTAGAGCACGCGCTTGCGGTAGCCCCGACCGTCGAGCGCCGAACGCCCGTCGTGGGGAACGCCGGGCGGCAGCAAGGTGATCGAGGCCGGACTCGCGTGGTGCGCGACCCGGTCGAGGTCGTAGGCGACCGCGCCCTCGTCGATGAGCAGCACGGTCCAGTCGTCATGCGTGTGCGCCGGATAGGCGTGGTGGTCGAAGCTGGCGTGCAGCACCTCGCGCACCGACGGCACGTCGGGATGCCATGCGCGAACCGAGTCGACCATGCAAGAAACGTACAAGACGCGCCTGAGGGCCTCGGCGAAGACTGGGATCATGCCTCACACCGCCGGGAGCGCGCTCGCGCTCGAAGACCCGCACACCCCGACCGCGTCGACCAGCGCCGCCGCCGCTGATCCGACCAACTCCGCGACCGCCCCTCGCTTCGACACGAAGATCGTGGTGGTCCTGCGCGACGACCTCGCGGCATGGCAGGAGCTCAATGTGACCGCGTTCCTCATGAGCGGGATCGCGACCAGCGAAGCAGGCGTCACGGGGGAGCCGTACCGTGACCGCGACGGAAACGCCTACCTGCCGATGCTGCGGCAGCCGGTCGTCGTCATGACCGGCGACGCCGAGCGCCTGGGCTCGATCCGGACGAAGGCCGTCGCCCGCGGCATCCCGCTCGCGGTCTACACGAAGGACCTGTTCGCCACCGGCCACGACGAGGCGAACCGGGCCGCCGTCGCCGCGGTGGCATCCGGTGACCTCGATCTCGTCGGCATCGCCCTGCGCGGCCCTCGGAACGCCGTCGATCGCCTCGTGAAGGGGGCGTCGTTGCACGCGTGACGCAGCCGCCGACGGACACCACACCGCACCGCACCGAAGGCGCTACTCGAGCACGCCCGCACGTTCCGACGGGAGGCCTTCCGGTCGGCGAGGTGCGCTGCGAGCCGGATGCGGCACGCGGGCGCGCAGCGACCAGCCGGCGAACAGGACGGACAACAGGATCACGATCACGCCCAGTGGAACATGGAGCGCGGTCAGGGACCGGAACCCGGCGAACGCCTGCAACGACATGAGCGCCAGCATCCCGATCGTCGCAGCGATCGGCCACCTCGGCGCCTGCCCGAACCGTCGGGCGAGGATCGCCGCGACGATGCTCACCATCACGGCGACGCCGGCGATCGTGGCCAGTTCGCGGTGTGCCGCGAAGGCCCAGTGCATCCCGCCCATGAACAGTCCTGCCAGCACTGACTGCATGAACATGAGCACAGCGGTCGCGATCAGGCAGACGCGCAGGAGCCGATCAGGCCATCGCTGCGGGTCGCGGCTTGCTTCATCAGAGAGGGTCATAGGGGGACCATACCGATTAGATCCAAATGAATCAATTGCATTTGGATCTAATTAGGGGAGAATCGAGCCATGAGCGAAGACCGGGCCCAGATCTCGATCGAGGTGGGAGTGCTGCTGAACCAGGTCCACTCGGCGGCGACCGAACGCCTGAACACGGCACTGCAGCCGATGAACCTGAACAGCCGCCATGCGGCGGTGATGTTCCTGATCCGAGACGGCGTCGAGACGCAGCGGGATCTCGTCGCCCGGCTGAACACCGACAAGACGGGAATGGTCCGGATGGTCGACGATCTCGATCGGCTCGGGTACGTCTCGAGGACGCCGTCGACGAGCGACCGACGCGTCACGATACTCAGGCTGACGGCTGCCGGCGAAGATGCGCTGCGCGAGGCGCAGCTGCACACACGACGGGTCGCCGACGACGTGTTCCATGCCGTCGACTCGGAGGACCTGGTTGCACTGAGGTCGATCCTGAGCCGTGTGCTGGGCTCGCATGCGTCGACTGGAAATGCCGGTTGATCAGGAGGTCGCGATTCTGGACATTGCGCCGATAATGCGCATTATGTCCGATCGAGGAAAATGGCTCGGTCAGATCCCGCGCGTTGCGCCGACACCAGGGACTCCTCCGCCCCTCCGTCCGTGCGGGCCGATGCCCTCACGCGTTCGCATCGAAGCATGCCGCCCGGTCACCGGAGCGCTGTGGTAGAAAGCCGGGGTGAGCAGCATCCTCGCGTTCCCTGATCAGCTGCGGCTGATCGACGAACGGTCGGCCGCCTTCCGCGCCGCGGTCGCCTCGGCACCCGGCCTCGACATCCGGATGCCGACCAATCCCGAGCGGACGCTGTTCGATCACGTGCAGCACGTGGGCATGGGCCGCCGCAAGACCGCCGCCATCGTCATCGCCGGACCGGCGGACGCTCCCCCGGCGGAGTCCGAATGGGCCGGTGGCGCAGGGGCGCCGCGGGAACGCGACGCGCTCCTGGCCTGGTGGGACGAGTCCGTCGAGCACGTCGTGCGCGTGCTGCGTGAGGCGGGCCCCGATCGCGAGTGCTGGACCTGGTGGGAGGACTCGCCGTCACCGCAGACATCCGGGGCCTGGGCGCGACGCCAGCTTCACGAGATCGCGGTGCACACCTCCGATGTCCAGCTCGCTGTCGGCGCACCGCAGCCGATACCCGAGGAGATCGCCCTCGACGGGTTCGACGACTGCCAGTTCACCCTCTGCGCGACGACGGTCGCCTGGCCGCACGACCCCGCCATCGTCGACTACCACGCCGCCGAGGGCCGCTCCTGGCGCCTCCGGCTCTCCGACCACGGCGCACAGGTCACCCGCCTCACCCCGGGCGTCAGTGCCGGCGCCGGCGAGGGCCCCGGCACCGCCGATGCCACCGCCCGTGGCACGGCCAGCGACTTGGTGCTGTTCTTCTACGGCCGAATCTCGCTGGATTCGCTGACGTTCGAAGGCGACCGCCGCATCTTCGATCAGCTCGCGGACTGGGATCCGTCCGTCTGACCGATCAGCGGCGCACGCGGAAGCTCAGGTGCAGCACCCGATCACCCTGGATCACCACGTCCGGATCCTCCAGCAGGTGCTGCGCATCGACCGATCCGAAGAAGCGCTTGCCGGTCCCGAACACGACGGGTGCGACATCCATGCGTACCTCGTCGACCAGGTCGGCTGCGAGCACCTGGCCCCCGACTTCGCCGGCAGCCACCTCGACGATGCGGTCCCCTGCGAGCTCCTGAGCCGTGGCAACGGCCGCCTCGATGCCGTCGACGAAGTGGAACGGCGCCTCGGGATCCCAGCCCTCGGGGGCCGGGCGGTGCGTCACGACGACCACGTGATCGACCCCCGCGGGAGGCTTCCCGTCCCATCCGTCCGTCAGGTCGAAGACGTCGCGGCCGACGATCGTCACCGCGATCGCGTCCCAGTACGGCCTGGTGTAGTCGAACGAGGCCTGCGACACCTGCAACACACCGCTCTCGTCTAACGGCACGTCGCCGTTCAACAACCAGTCGAAGAGAGGTCCGGGCTGGCCGTCCTCATCGGCGATGAATCCGTCGACCGACACCGAGCTGTACATGACGACCTTGCCCACGAGGTGCTCCCCTGCTTCGGTGCGCCTCCTCCAGGATCCCCTGATCCGGCATCGAGTTCGCGCACGTCGTTCATTGAACCGCCGCGCGGCGACTCCGTCCAGCCCTCGTCGGGCCGCCAGCCTTCGCCGGGCCGTCGACGCGCGCCGGGTGACGTACCCGCCGGGTCCTTCGGTCAGCGCCAGTGCCCGGCCAGCGCCTCCGCGAGCGCACTCCCCTGCTGATAGCCGGCACGGGCGGCATCCGGCCGCAACGACGGAACCATCGCATTGGCACCGAACAGGTGTTCGAAGGCAGGGTCCGGCACGACGACCTGCACGAGACTGCCCTCCGCGCGCAGCGCATCGACCTGCGTCGACAGGTGGGTGCCCCATGCGAAGGGATGCAGCGACCTGCCCCCGAGCGGCGACAGCACCAGCACCCGCTCGTATCCGACGGCGAGATCGGCGTTCTCGGCGTTCGATCGATACCCGCCGTCGATGAATCGGCCCTCGCCGATTCGATAGGCGAATCCGCCCGCGCAGCTCGCGGCCACGGCGTCCACCAGGTCGACGCCGCTCCCCCGATCGAACACGACGGGTTCGCCGTTCGTCGCATCGACGGCGGTGATGAGGACCCGCCGGTCAGGCCATGCGTTGCGGGGCAGCCTGGCTGCGACGGTCGCACGCCACTGCACCCCCGCCTGGGGGCTCGAGGCCGGATCCGCCTCGAGCAGGCGACCCATTCGGCGGCGGAGGTCGTCGATCGAGTCGGCCTCGGCGATCGTCGCCTGCAGGCGGGCGAGGTGGTTCACCGTGAGGCGTCCGGTGCCCGTGGGGCCGTCGGCGCCGCCCGAGCCCGAGCCCGTACTCGACCCGGCGTCTCCCGCGGGCCGAACAGGCCGAGGCGGCCGCGGTGACATCGGGGCGAGGGCCGCGGTGTACAGGTCGCCGGGTCCCGCCCCCGCGATCTGGGCCGCGGCCGTCGCGCCGGCGGAGGTGCCGACGGTCAGGTCGGCGTCCGTCACGTCGAGGCCGGCCTCGTGAAGGCCGGCGATGACGCCGATCAGCCAGGCGTTGCCCGTCGAGCCGCCGCCGCCGAGGACGAGGGCCGTTCGAGCGGGGTGGGCCGAGACATCCGGTGTCGTCTCGCGGTGGGACTGAAGTGAGTGGTTCATCGTGATCGCTTTCTGAGCGTGCGTGCAGCACTCCCCTGCGACGGCTACGTCAGTCGCGCGATCGTGAACTCGAGGGAGCGCCCGGAATGGACAGTGCGTGCATCGGGCTCACCTCCTCGGATCGTGTCACGTTCGTCGAGCACTCTACCCCTCGCCAGCATCCGGTGACCATCAGGGAGATCGCGCGCTCCGATCATCGCTTTCCGGGAATTGAACAGCGCGCACTCATGCAACGACCACATGAATGGTCGAACGCCAGTGCGGAACGCGAACGGATGCCGCTCGCCTCCGTTCACCGATCGATGGGCATCCCCAACTCGTTCAGCGGCGTGTCGATCGCCCGCTCCGGCAGGCGCTCGGAGGTCGGGCACACGAGCATCGAGTTCGGCGTCGAGTGGTCGACGAAGTGCTCGCCCATCGCATGTCCGCACAGTGGGCACGGTCGCTCGGCGATCGGTCGCGGGTCTTCAGGATTCTCATCGGCGGCCTGCGTGCCGCCGAGCGTCCCGGCCATCGAATGGCCGACCCGATCGACCATCCGGGACAACGGGTTTCCGGTCTTGCCCTCAGGCGGGCTCGCCTCTGTGCGCACCATGCGCGGATGCTACGCCTGCCCGCCTGCGGCCGCCAGCACCCCCGGGACATCCGTTCTACGCTGGGAGGCATGCCCACTCGAACGCCTGCCGACGCGCGCACCAGTCGCCCGGTCACCATCATCACCGGCGCCAGCCGCGGCATCGGCGCCGCGATCGCGACCCGGCTCGCCGCAGACGGGCACGACCTCGCCCTCACCTACCGCGATCGCCGCGCCGAAGCCGAGGCCGTCCAGGCCGAGTGCGAGTCGCACGGTGCGACCGTCATGCTGCTCCAGGTCGACATGAACGACCTGGATGCCGCGGCGATCGTCCTCCCCGCCGTGATCGCCCGGTTCGGCACCGTGTCGAATCTCGTGAACAATGCGGGCATCACCGCGCGCATCGGACCGTTCCTCGACGCACCCATCGAGGAGACCGAGCGCGTGTTCCGGATCAACGTGCTGGCGCCGACCCTGCTCACGCAGGCGGCCGTCGCCCACATGGCCACCGACCGCGGGGGCGTGGGCGGAAGCATCGTCAACATCTCCTCCGGCGCGGCGACGAGCGGATCGCCGAACACCTACGTGACGTACGCCATGAGCAAGGCCGCGCTGAACGCGCTCACGATCGGCGCCTCGAAGGAGTTCGGCCCCGTCGGGGTGCGCGTCAACACGGTGTCGCCCGGCACCACCCGCACCGAGATCCACGCGGCCGCCGGCCGGCCGGATGCGCCCGACGAGCGTGCACCGGGCATCCCGATGCGCCGCCCGGGCGAGCCGCACGAGATCGCGGGCGCCGTGGCCTACCTGCTCTCCGACGACGCCTCCTACACGTCGGGCGCCGACATCCGCATCACCGGAGGCAACTGAGCCGCTCGGCGGTTCCCAGAGCGGGCGTGCGCACCCGGCACCACTGCCGGCACGGATGCCGACGCGGCCGGCGACCCGACGATGCCACGTCGTGTCGCAGGCCGCGTACGGTCCGTCAGTGCTCGCCGAACCCGCTCTGCACGAGGGCGGCGACCGCGTCGACCGCCGCGCCGCCGTCGGGGTCGTCGCTCGCGATCTCGATCGTCGCCCCCTTCGTGAGCCCGAGCGCCATGATCGCGAGCAGGCTCCGTGCGTCGGTGCCGTTCACGGTGACGCGCGCGTCGAACGTGCTTGCGAGCTTCACGAGCTCCGCGGCGGGTCGTGCGTGCAGTCCGTCGTCGTTCGTGATGGTCTCGCGCCGCACATGACCGGTCGAGGCGCTGATCGCGTCGGACGGGGCCACGGATGCCGCTGCGCCGCCGTCGCCTCGCCCGTCAGGGGCATCCGCTGCGCCGCCGTCGCCCCCGGGGCCGACTGCGGATCGCGCGGCCGCGACCACGGCGTCGAGAGCCTCGCCGGCCTCGGCCGCGACGGCCGCCGCGACGCCACCCTCGACGAGCGGTGCGTCGGCCACCACGACACGCGACCGCACCTCGTCGTCGAGGAAGTCGAGCGCCGTCTCGGTCGTGAGGATCGCCGACCCGAGGTCGCAGAGCACGACGACGCCCGCACCTGCGTCCGCCTCGCCGATCGCGGAACTCACCCGGTCGAAGCTCGTGCCGATGCGTCCGTCGTCTGTGCCGCCCGCGGCGACGAGGGCGACCGACGGTGCCATCTGCGCGGCGAGGTCGACGAGCCCCTCGGCGATCTTCGCCGAGTGCGAGACGAACACCAGTCCGACGCGCTCCCCGTCGGCCACCTCAGGCACCCGTCGCGTCCGACGCGGCGTCGGACGCGGCTCGCAGCAGCAGGGCGGTGGATTGGGCGCCGGGATCACGATGGCCGACCGATCGCTCGCCCAGGTAGCTCGCCCGCCCCTTTCGGGCCACGAGCGGCTCCGTCGCCACCGCGCCAGCTTCGGCAGCCGAAGCCGCCGCCTCGAGCACGGCGGTCGCATCGGCACCGGATGCCGCGGCAGCCGTCGCGGCATCCACGGCGGGCGTCCACGCGTCGACCATGGTCTTGTCGCCGGACTCGGCCTTGCCCCGGGAGACGATGCCGTCGCGTGCGGCGGTCAGCAGCCCGGCGACCGCCTCCCCGTCGAGCGAGGACTCCGAACCCGCCGACGCCGCGGCCTTCAGGTACGCCGTGCCGTACAGCGGACCAGCGGCACCGCCGACCGTCGAGATGAGGGTCATCGCGACGAGCTTCAGCACGTCACCCGGCGTCGACCCGGCGGCGAGGTCGTCGAGTTTCGGGACCACGGCGGTGAACCCCCGGTCCAGGTTCTCACCATGGTCGCCGTCGCCGATGTCGCGATCGAGCCTGATCAGCTCGACGCGATGCTCGGCGATGACGTCGGCGCTTCGCCTGACCCAGTCGACCGCCCAAGTGATGTCGAGTCCCACGCGCCTAACGCCCCCATCTCAGCGCCGCAGTCTGAACGGGCGCGTC
This sequence comes from Agromyces sp. CF514, assembly GCF_900113185.1. Taxonomy (NCBI): domain Bacteria; kingdom Bacillati; phylum Actinomycetota; class Actinomycetes; order Micrococcales; family Microbacteriaceae; genus Agromyces; species Agromyces sp. CF514. The sequence goes on from NZ_FOZD01000001.1 coordinate 2,530,642, forward strand.
CCAGAGACCGATCATCTCGTCGTCGAGCTTCAGCAGCGTGATCGACATGCCCTGCATCTCGAGAGCCGTGATGTAGTTGCCCACGAGCGAACGCTCGACCGTGATGCCGCGCTCGCGCAGCACCTCGTCGGCGCGGCGGTACGCCAGGTACAGCTCGACCTGGGGCGTGCCTCCCATACCGTTCACGAAGAGCAGCACGCGGTCGCCCTCGCCGTACGGCAGGTCGGCCAGGATCGGATCGAGCAGTCGGTCGACGAGACGATCGGCGGGTTCGAGGCCGATGCGCTCGCGTCCGGGTTCGCCGTGGATGCCGATGCCGATCTCGATCTCGTCGTCGCCGATGTCGAAGCTCGGCTCTCCGGCGTGCGGCACGACGCAGGCCGTGAGCGCGAGGCCCATGGAGCGCGCGTTCGCATTCACCCGTTCGGCGATGGAGGCGACCTCGTCGAGCGAATCGCCTCGCTCGGCAGCGGCGCCGGCGATCTTCTCGACGAGCACGGTGCCTCCGACGCCGCGACGGCCGGCGGTGTAGAGCGAGTCCAGCACGGCGACGTCGTCGTCGGTGACGACCGCGCGCACCGTGATGCCGTCCATGCCGGCGAGCTCGGCCGCGGTCTCGAAGTTGAGCACGTCACCCGTGTAGTTCTTCACGATGTGCAGCACACCGGCTCCGCCGTCGACTGCCTTGGTCGCCGCGAGGATCGGGTCGGGCGTCGGCGACGTGAACACCGCGCCGGGCACGGCTGCGTCGAGCATGCCGAAGCCGACGTAGCCCGCGTGCAGGGGTTCGTGCCCGCTGCCGCCGCCGCTGACGATGCCGACCTTGCCGGCGATGGGGGCGTCCGCCCGCACCACGTGCACCGGGTCGAGTTCGACTCGCACCAGGTCCGAATGCGCCCGTCCGAATCCGGCGACCGATTCCTCGACCACCCGTCTCGGATCGTTGATGATCTTCTTCACGCTCATCCTCTCCCCCGGGCTGCAGGATGCCGAGCGACTGTGCATCGGCCCCGACGCAGCACTCCCTTCGCAAACCTACGCCAGCAGGCGCACGGCGTGGAAGAGGGTCTGCGAACTCGCGCGCGGGCATTCCCCGCGAACGGGCCACGGGGATATGGTGACAATGCACCGCAACGCCGCGGCGCACGCGAAGGGGGTAGCAATGAATCTCGGGATCATCTTCCTTTCGGAGATGGTGGGCACGGCCATGCTGGTCCTGCTCGGTACCGGTGTCGTCGCGAACGTTGCGCTCGCGAAGAACAAGGGACACAACGGCGGGTTCCTGATGGTGAACATCGGCTGGGGCCTCGCGGTCTTCGCCGGCGTCATCGTCTCCTACGCGTCGGGTGCCCACCTGAACCCGGCCGTCACGCTGGGCCTCACGGCGAACTACCTCGGCAAGGGCGTCACGGAGTTCGTTCCGGGCATCCCCGTCGACGGGGCGTCGATCCTCACCTACATCAGCGCGCAGCTGGTCGGCGCCTTCATCGGAGCGGTCTTCTGCTGGCTGGCGTACAAGCAGCACTTCGACGCCGAACCCGAGCCCGCCAACAAGCTGGGCGTGTTCTCGACCGGCCCGGCGATCCGCTCGTACGCCTGGAACCTCATCACGGAGATCATCGGCACGTTCGTGCTGGTGTTCGTCATCCTGGGCTTCTCCTACGGCGGCACTCCGGCCGAGCTCGGCGCCATCCCCGTCGCGTTCCTCGTGATCGCGATCGGCGCGTCCCTCGGTGGCCCGACCGGCTACGCCATCAACCCTGCGCGCGACCTCGGCCCGCGCATCGCGCACGCCCTGCTGCCCATCAAGGGCAAGGGCGCGAGCGACTGGGGGTACTCCTGGGTCCCGGTGGTCGGTCCGATCATCGGCGGCCTCATCGCAGGTTGGGCCGCGCTGGTCCTCCTGCCCGTTCTCAGCTGAGCGGCGCCCGCTCCTCGCGAGCGGGTGAACAGGGCGGCCCGCGCCGACCCGGCGCGGGCCCGCGATCACGTATTCGCGCGCCTCGCGGAACGGGGCCGCACGCAGAGAGGAAGTCATGGCCGACTACATCCTGGCGATCGACCAGGGAACCACGAGCACCCGCTCGATCATCTTCGACAAGCAGGGGTCGATCATCGCCACGGGGCAGCTGGAGCACGAGCAGATCTTCCCGAAGGCCGGCTGGGTCGAGCACGATCCGATGGAGATCTGGCACAACACCCGGGAGGTGATCGGCCAGGCCCTCGGCAAGGCCGACATCACCCGCCACGACATCGCCGCAGTGGGCATCACCAACCAGCGCGAGACGGCCGTGGTGTGGGACAAGAACACCGGTGAACCCGTCTACAACGCGATCGTCTGGCAGGACACCCGCACGCAGCCGATCGTCGACCGGCTCGCGGCCGACGGCGGCGTCGAGCGCTTCAAGCAGGATGTCGGGCTCCCGCTGGCGACCTACTTCTCGGGCACGAAGATCGTCTGGATCCTCGAGAACGTCGAGGGCGCACGCGAGAAGGCCGAGGCCGGCGACCTGCTCTTCGGCACCACCGACTGCTGGGTGCTCTGGAACCTGACCGGCGGCGTCGAGGGCGGCGTGCACGCGACCGACGTGACGAACGCCAGCCGCACGCTGTTCATGGACCTCGAGACGCTCTCGTGGCGCGACGACATCCTCGAGGCGTTCGGGGTTCCGAAGTCGATGCTGCCCGAGATCCGGTCGTCCTCCGAGGTCTACGGCACCGTCGAGCCCTCGAGCCTCCTGCGCGAGGTCCCCGTCGCCGGCATCCTGGGCGACCAGCAGGCCGCGACCTTCGGCCAGGCCGCGTTCGACGCCGGAGAGTCGAAGAACACCTACGGCACGGGCAACTTCCTGATCTTCAACACCGACACCGAGATCGTGCACTCGAAGAACGGACTGCTCACGACGCTGGGCTACAAGCTGGGCGACCAGCCGGCCCACTACGCGCTCGAGGGTTCGATCGCGGTCACCGGATCCCTGATCCAGTGGTTGCGCGACAATCTCGGGCTCATCTCGAGCGCTCCCGAGGTCGAGGAGCTCGCGAAGTCGGTCGAGGACAACGGCGGCGCGTACTTCGTTCCGGCATTCTCGGGCCTGTTCGCACCGTACTGGCGATCCGATGCGCGCGGCGCACTGGTGGGCCTCACCCGATTCGTCAACAAGGGCCACATCGCGCGCGCGGCGCTCGAGGCGACCGCATTCCAGACCCGCGAAGTGCTCGACGCCGTGAACGCCGATTCCGGCGTGGACCTCACGGAGCTCAAGGTCGACGGCGGCATGATCGCCAACAACACGCTCATGCAGTTCCAGGCCGACATCCTCGGCGTGCCGGTCGTGCGTCCGGTCGTCGCCGAGACGACGGCGCTCGGCGCGGCCTACGCCGCCGGCCTCGCGGTCGGATTCTGGTCCGACCTCGACGAGCTCCGCGCCAACTGGCAGGAGGACTCGCGATGGGAGCCGAAGATGGACGCCGACGAGCGCGACCGTCAGATCCGCCTCTGGAAGAAGGCCGTGACGAAGACCTTCGACTGGGTCGACGGCGACGTGACCTGATCGCCGTCCGATGAACGACTCGGGCCCCGCGGATGTCGCGGGGCCCGAGTCGTGCGTCCGGCCGTGCCGCGCTCACCGCTTGGTCGCGGCGATCCACTCCTCGAGCTTGCGGGCGGCAGCCCCGCTGTCGATCGTCGAGGCCGCGACGAGCATCTGCTCGGCGAACCGGTCGAGGATCGAGCGCTGCACCTGCGCGGGATCCTTCGCGAGTGCGTAGGACACGAGTCCGGCGGCCGCGTTCAGCACGACGATGTCGCGCACCGGCCCGGTCTCGCCGGCGAACACGCGGTGCACGACCTCGGCGTTGAATGCGGCGTCGCCGCCCTTCAGCTGGTCGATCTTCGCGCGGGCGATGCCGAGGTCGCGCGGGTCGAGGTCGTGCTCCTTCACCGTGCCGCGCGAGACCTCCCACACATGGCTGTGCCCGGTCGTCGTGAGCTCGTCGAGACCGTCATCGCCCCGGAACACGAGCGCAGTCGCGCCGCGCGTCTGGAACACGCCGACGATGAGCGGAACCCGGTCGAGGTGCGCGACGCCGACCGCCGAGGCTTCGGGCCGCGCCGGGTTGCAGAGCGGGCCCAGGAAGTTGAAGACGGTCGGAACGCCCAACTGGGCGCGCACGGCCCCGGCGTGGCGGAAGCCGGGGTGGAACGCCGACGCGAAGGCGAACGTGATGCCGGCCTCGTCGAGCACCTGCCCGACCCGTTCGGCGGGCAGCGCGAGGTCGATGCCGAGAGCGGCCAGCACGTCGGAGGAGCCCGATGCAGAACTCGCCGCTCGGTTGCCGTGCTTGATGACCGGGACGCCGGATGCCGCGGCGACGACTGAGGCCATGGTCGAGACGTTCACCGTGCCGAACCGGTCTCCGCCGGTGCCGACGATGTCGAGGGCCATGGGATCGACGTCGAGCGGAACGGCGTGCTCGAGCACGGCGTCGCGGAATCCGACGACCTCGTCGACCGTCTCGCCCTTCGCGCGGAGCGCGACGAGGAACGCGGCGAGCTGCGCCTCGGTGGCGACCCCCGTCATGACCTGCTCCATGCACCACGCGGCATCCGACACGCTGAGGTCCTCTCCGTCGAGGAGGGCGGTCAGGATCGCGGGCCAGGTCTGTTCGGCGGACATGGTGACGATCCTAGCCATCGATTCAGGGCCGATTCACGGGCTCTTCACACGTTGAGTTAGGTTTGCCTTACCGGGCCGAGCAGGACACGAGTCCCGAGGATGACGAAAACTCAGTGCTGATTTCAGCCATAATGGTCATCGTGACGAGCACCTCTATGACTTTTCAGGCGAGCGCGCCGGTGATCAAGCGACCGAACACCGTTGCGGTGGGCACGATCGTCTGGCTCGGCAGCGAGGTCATGTTCTTCGCCGGCCTGTTCGCGATCTACTTCACGCTTCGGTCGATGTCGCCCGAACTGTGGGCGGCGCAGACCGACGTGCTGAACTTCCCGTTCTCGCTGACGAACACGATCATCCTCGTGCTCTCGTCCGTCACCTGCCAGTTCGGCGTCTTCGCGGCCGAGCGCATGCAGCCCTACGCCACCGGCTGGAAGCCGACGCAGTGGGGCATGGTCGAGTGGTTCTTCCTCACCTTCGCCATGGGCGCGGTCTTCGTCGCCGGCCAGGTCTGGGAGTACGCCACGCTCGTCTCCGAGGGCATCTCGCTCTCCTCCGACTCCTACGGGTCGGCCTTCTACCTCACCACCGGCTTCCACGGACTGCACGTGACCGGCGGCCTCATCGCATTCCTCCTCGTCATCGGCCGCGTCTTCGCCGTGAAGAACTTCGGCCACAAGGAGGCGACGAGCGCGATCGTCGTGTCGTACTACTGGCACTTCGTCGACGTCGTCTGGATCGGCCTGTTCCTGGTCATCTACGTCCTCAAGTAAACGCAAGCAGGAGCGCCAACCCAGCATGCCCGTGAACAGGAAGAACCCCATGAACCGCCAGAAGCGACGCACAGGCCGCCGGCACCCGCTCGCGACGGTCGCACTGCTTGCGATCGGCCTCGTCTTCACCGGCGGCGCCTACGCCGCCCTGAGCGCCGGCACGACCGCGCAGGCCGAGACCGACCTCACCTCGCAGCAGACGATCGACGAAGGCAAGAAGCTCTTCCAGGCGAACTGCGCGACCTGCCACGGCCTCTCGGCCGAAGGCACCGAGACCGGCCCGAGCCTCGTGGGCGTCGGAGCTGCCTCGGTCGACTTCCAGGTCGGCACCGGCCGCATGCCCATGCAGATGCAGGGCCCGCAGGCCCAGGTCAAGCCGGTTCAGTTCACCGACGAGCAGGTCAAGCAGCTGGCGGCGTTCGTCGCCTCGCTCGGCCCCGGCCCGGGCATCGCGCCCGCCCACCTCGTCGACGGCGGCGGCGATGCGGCGAACGGCGCAGAGCTCTTCCGCATCAACTGCGCGATGTGCCACAACGTCGCCGGCGCCGGCGGAGCGCTCACCGAGGGCAAGTTCGCCCCCGCACTCACCGAGACCAGCGGATCCCACATCTACGCGGCCATGGTCACCGGCCCCCAGAACATGCCCGTCTTCAGCGACCTGAACATCTCGCCCGAAGACAAGCGCGACATCATCACGTACCTGAAGTACGTGCAGGACAACCGCTCCCCCGGCGGATTCGAGCTCGGCTCGCTCGGCCCCGTCGCCGAGGGCCTGTTCATCTGGATCTTCGGTCTCGGCGCGATCGTCGCGATCACCGTGTGGATCACGGCGAAGTCCAACTAAGCGCACGTCGGTACCGAAGTACCTGAAGAAGGAGAACCATGGCCCAGGACGACCACAGCGGAGCTGAGCTCGCCGCTGCCGACTCGTCGCATGCCGAGCACGAATCCGATGCCTCGCCCGGCACCGCGCTGATCGTTCAGGACGGTTTCACGAACCCCGGATTCCCGCCGCATCGCCCCCGTGTGACCGACGAAGACCCCAAGCGTGAGAAGCGCGCGCAGCGCACCGTCTACACGCTCTTCTACCTCTCCCTCCTCGGGAGCCTGTGGGCGGTCGCCGCGTACATGCTGTTCCCGATGGAGTCGAACAACGTCGGCGACGTGCGCCTGAACAACCTGTTCATCGGACTCGGCGCGACGCTCGCGCTCCTCGCGCTCGGTATCGGCATCGTCCACTGGGGCAAGGCGGTCATGGTCGACGTCGAGCTCGTCGACGAGCGCCACGAGGTCGGCGGCTCGCCCGAGACCCAGGCCGCAGCGGCCAAGGTGTTCGCCGACGCAGACCGCGAATCGGGCTTCACGCGCCGTGCCGTCATCCGCAACAGCCTCATCGGTGCACTGGTGGTCTTCCCGCTTCCGGCGGTCGTGCTCTTCCGTGGCTTCGCGCCTCAAGACGAACTGCCCGTGCCGCTCCTCAGCCACACCATGTGGCGCAAGGGCACGCGCCTCGCCCTCGACCCGAGCGGCGTCGCGATCAAGGCGTCCGACGTCACCATCGGCAGCGCCTTCCACGTGATTCCCGAGGGCCTCGCCGAGCTCGAGCACGGCAAGCTCGAAGAGAAGGCCAAGGCCGCCGTCCTCCTCATGCGCCTCGACCCGGCGGATCTCAACCAGCTCCCCGAGCGCGAGAACTGGTCCTACGACGGCATCGTCGCGTACTCCAAGATCTGCACCCACGTCGGATGCCCCGTGGCCCTGTACGAGCAGCACACGCACCACCTGCTCTGCCCGTGCCACCAGTCGCAGTTCGACGTCGCGAACCACTGCGAGGTCATCTTCGGCCCGGCGAAGCGACCGCTGCCGCAGCTGCCGATCGCCATCGACGACGAGGGCTACCTCATCGCGCAGAGCGACTTCACCGAACCCGTCGGCCCGAGCTTCTGGGAGCGTCATTGAGCACCGCATCGCCCACCACCGGCACGCAGAAGCGTTCGTTCACGACCGCGGCGGCCGTCTACGTCAATGAGCGCACCAGCGTCGCCGGCTTCATCAAGGAGCTCGGTCGCAAGGCGTTCCCCGACCACTGGTCGTTCCTCCTCGGCGAGGTCGCGCTCTTCTCGTTCGTCGTCATCCTGATCTCGGGCACGTTCCTGACGTTCTTCTTCCAGGCATCGATGGCCGAGGTCCACTACGACGGCTCCTACGTGCCCTTGAAGGGCGTGGAGATGTCGGTCGCCATGGCGTCGACCCTCGACATCTCGTTCGACATCCGTGGCGGCCTGTTCGTGCGCCAGATGCACCACTGGGCCGCGCTGCTCTTCGTGGCCGCCATCGGCCTGCACATGCTGCGCATCTACTTCACGGGCGCGTTCCGCAAGCCGCGCGAGTTCAACTGGGTGATCGGCTTCACGCTCTTCATCCTCGCGATGGCCGAAGGCTTCACGGGCTACTCGCTTCCCGACGACCTGCTCTCGGGCAACGGCCTCCGCATCATCGACGGCCTGATCAAGGGCATCCCGCTCGTCGGCACCTGGATCTCGTTCCTGCTCTTCGGCGGCGAGTTCCCGGGCACGCAGATCGTGGGCCGCCTGTACTCGCTGCACATCATGCTGCTGCCGGCACTCGTCATCGCGTTCATCGCCCTGCACCTCGTGTTCGTTGTCGTGCACAAGCACACGCAGTACGCAGGTCCCGGCAAGACGCAGCAGAACGCCGTCGGCCCGCCCGTGCTCCCCGTGTACGCCGCCAAGGCCGGTGGATTCTTCTTCATCATCTTCGGCGTGATCGCGCTCATCGCCTCGCTGTTCACGATCAACCCGATCTGGAACTACGGCCCGTACGACCCGTCCCCCGTGTCGGCCGGTACCCAGCCCGACTGGTACATCGGCTTCGCCGACGGTGCGCTCCGCCTGATTCCGCCGGGATGGGAGTTCGTCTGGCTCGACCGCACGTGGTCGTTCAACATCCTCGTGCCGCTGATCGCCATCGGAATCTTCATCGTCCTGGTGCTCCTCTACCCGTTCATCGAGGCGTGGATCACCGGAGACAAGCGCGAGCACCACATCGCGGACCGTCCCCGCAACGCTCCGACCCGCACCGCGATCGGCGCCGCCGGCGTCACGTTCTACGCGGGCCTGTGGGCCGCGGCGAGCTCGGACATCCTGGCGACGCACTTCCACCTGACCATGGAGGGCGTGATCCACTTCCTCCAGGCCGTGGTGATCCTCGGACCGTTCGTCGCGTTCTTCATCACCAAGCGCGTCTGCATCGCACTCCAGAAGAAGGACCGCGAGATCGTCCTGCACGGCTTCGAGTCGGGTCGCATCGTGCGCCTCCCCGGCGGCGAGTTCATCGAGGTCCACGAGCAGCTCGACGAGTACGACCGCTGGCGCCTGGTGAGCTTCGACACGTACGAGCCGCTCATGATCCGCCCGAATGCTCGTGGCAAGATCACGATCGGCCAGCGCTTCCGCGCTTCGATCTCACGTTGGTTCTTCGAGGACCGCATCGCTCCCGTGACCAAGGGCGAGCTCGAGTCCGGCCACGACGGCCACCACTGATTCACCGTTCATCGGTTCGGGCACCGTGACCATGTCGTTCGACGCGACCTGGTTCCGGTGCCCGAACTGTTTCTCGCCGCTCGCGCCGGTCGAGCCGTTGGTGCTCGGCTGCGAGAGCGGTCATCGATTCGACGTGGGACGCCAGGGCACGGTCACCCTGCTCCCCCCGCGTTCCCCGCGCACCATCGGCGACGACCATCAGATGCTGACAGCTCGAGCGACGCTGCTCGATTCGGCGCTGTACCTGCCGATCGTCGACTCCGTCGCGACGCTCGCGACGTCCGGTTCCCGGCCCGGCTCCGATGACGTCGACGACGTACCCGGTCCGCGCCTGGTCGATTTCGGATGCGGCACCGGGTACTACGCATCGCGAGTCGCCGACGCGACCTCCGCATCTTCAGTACTGCTCGCAGACCGCTCACCCGTCGCCGTCCGCATGGCGACGCGGAGCGTCGCAGGCGCCACGGGCGTGGTCCTCGACATCTGGCAACCACTCCCCCTCCGCGACGGCTCGGCCGATCTCGCGCTCAACGTGTTCGCTCCGCGCAACCCGGCCGAGTATGCCCGCGTGCTCCGGCCAGGCGGTGCGCTGATCGTCGTCGTGCCCCGCGAGACCCATCTCGCCGAACTTCGACGCGACGGATCGGTGCTGTCGGTACCGCCCGACAAGGAGCGCGTCGTGGCCGAGGCGCTCACTGCCGCCGGCTTCGAGGTGGCGGCTCGTGACCACGTGGAGTACGAGGCATCCGTCACGACCGAACAGCGCGCCATGCTCGTCGCGATGGGCCCTTCGGCGCACCACCTGCGCGAGCGGGCCTCAGACGACGACGGATCCGCACCGCGACAGGTGACCGTCTCCGTCGACGTGCTGGCATTCCGCCGCACCGCGACGCTCTAGCGGCACGAGACAGCCAGCTCGCTCGCGTCGAGCTCCTGGATCGACCTTCATCAGCCACCGAAGTGCCCTCAGGGCCCGCGTGCGCCTCGAGACGACCCGGAAGTCGTCGAGGCCGCGTGGACCCGTCAGTGCGCCGCTGACGCGCGCTCGGACCGGTCCAGTCGCGCCATCGTTCGAGGCTCGCTGCGGCGGGCGTGCAGTCGGGGGGCGCCATGTCCAGAGTCGACTGCCGGTGTCTCTGAGCTCCCGGCACACGAAAGCGGCCCCTGCACGAATGCAGGGGCCGCTTCGGTGGCGGATCAGCGCGCGAAGTTGCCGCGGTAGTACTCGTAGACCCACCCGACGAGACTGATGACGCCCACGCCCACGGCGATGAACGAGATCCAGAAGCCGACGGCCAGTCCGAGGAAGAGCAGCGCTGCCGAGGCGGCGAGCAGGATCGGCCACCAGCTCCACGGGCTGAAGAAGCCGAGCTCGGGGTCGCCGTCGTCGATGTTCGCGTCGAGGCGGTCTTCAGGAAGCTCAGCTCCCTGCGCCTTGTGCACGCGGCCGAGGTAGAACGCGATGAACGCAGCGAGCACCGCGCTCAGCGAGATCGCGACGAGGCCGACCCATTCAGGCCCCCCGTTCGGCTCGATGCCGCTCAGGGTCGTCCAGAAGATGTAGATGGCGGCCGCGACCGCGAAGAACCCGGACAGGATCCAGAACAGGACCACATTGGCGCGCATCTACTTGACTTCCTTCGTCTCGACATCGAACACGGGCGCGTCGGGAGCGTCCTTGCCCGCTCCGATGCCGACGGGGATGCCGGCCTCGGGGTGGTTGAGGTCGAACGCCGGGGACTCCGAGCGGATGCGCGGGATCGAGGTGAAGTTGTGGCGCGGCGGCGGGCAGCTGGTCGCCCACTCGAGCGAGCGGCCGTAGCCCCACGGGTCGTTGACGGTGACCTTGGGCGCGCGTCGCGCCGTGATGTACACGTTCAGGAAGAACGGGATCAGCGAGATCGCGAGGATCGCGGAGCCGATCGTCGAGAGCTGGTTCATCCAGGTGATGTTGTCTTCGGGAAGGTACGAGTAGTACCGACGCGGCATGGCCACCACACCCAGCCAGTGCTGGATGAGGAAGGTCGTGTGGAAGCCGATGAAGAGCAGCCAGAAGTGCCACTTGCCGAGCGTCTCGTTGAGCATCTTGCCGGTCCACTTCGGCCACCAGAAGTAGAAGCCGGCGAACATGGCGAACACGACGGTGCCGAACACCACGTAGTGGAAGTGGGCGACGACGAAGTACGTGTCGGACACTGCGAAGTCGAGCGGCGGCGACGCGAGGATGACGCCGGTCAGGCCGCCGAACACGAACGTGATGAGGAAGCCGACCGACCAGACGAGCGGGGTCTCGAACGTGATCGAGCCTCGCCACATCGTGCCGATCCAGTTGAAGATCTTCACACCCGTTGGAACCGCGATGAGCATGGTCATCAGGGAGAAGAACGGCAGGAGCACCGAACCGGTGACGTACATGTGGTGGGCCCACACCGTGACCGAGAGGGCGGCGATCGCGATCGTCGCATACACGAGCGTCGTGTAGCCGAAGATCGGCTTGCGGCTGAAGACCGGGAAGATCTCGGACACGATGCCGAAGAACGGCAGGGCGATGATGTAGACCTCGGGGTGGCCGAAGAACCAGAAGAGGTGCTGCCACAGGATGACGCCGCCGTTGGCGGGGTCGTAGATGTGGGCTCCGAAGACGCGGTCGGCTGCGGCTGCCAGCATCGCGGCGGCGAGCACCGGGAACGCCATCAGCACGAGGATCGAGGTCACGAGCGTGTTCCACGTGAAGATCGGCATGCGGAACATGGTCATGCCGGGCGCGCGCATCGTGATGATCGTGGTGATGAAGTTGACCGCACCGAGGATCGTGCCGAAGCCGGACAGGCCGAGTCCCAGCATCCAGAGGTTGCCGCCGACGCCTGGAGAGAAGGTCGTCGAGGCGAGCGGCTGATAGGCGAACCAGCCGAACGACGCCGCGCCCTGCGGGGTCAGGAAGCCCGCGACCGCCATCAGCGAGCCGAACGAGAACAGCCAGAAGGCGAACGCGTTCAGTCGCGGGAAGGCCACGTCAGGGGCGCCGATCTGCAGCGGCATGAGCACGTTCGCGAAGCCGGCGAAGAGCGGCGTCGCGAACATGAGCAGCATGATCGTGCCGTGCATGGTGAACAGCTGGTTGTACTGCTCGCGCGTCTGCACGATCTCGAGGCCGGGCTCGAAGAGCTGGGCTCGGATGATCAGCGCCATGACGCCGCCGATGCAGAAGAAGATGAACGAGGCGATCAGGTACATGTACCCGATGACCTTGTGGTCGGTCGACGTCACCCACTTGACGAGGATGTTGCCCTTGCGCTCGACCTTCGAGGCTCCGAAGGGAAGGCTGCTCGACTGCGGCCGAGCCGGTGCGGTCGTGGTGCTCATTCGCCTTCGTGCTCCTCTTTCAATTCGGGCGCGCCCGTACCGGGCAGGTTCTGGTTGCGGTCGTACTCGTTCGAGAGCTGGCCCTCTTGGCCCAGGTCGCGCAGCGAGTCGATGTACGCGTCGTACTCTGCTTCGGAGACGACCTTGACGTTGAAGAGCATCAGCGAGTGGTACTCACCGCAGAGCTCGGCGCACTTGCCCTCGTACGTGCCCTCGCGTTCGGGGACGAACGACATGTAGTTGGTCTTGCCGGGGAACATGTCCTTCTTGTAGAGGAAGTCCACGACCCAAAACGAGTGGATGACATCGCGCGACTCGAGCTCGATCTCGACATTCTTGCCGACCGGCAGGTAGAGCGTCGGGAGCTCGGACTGCACGAGCGAACCGTTGGGGCCCTCGTCGTCGAGCTGGCCCTGGATGCCGGGCGAGTACACGTCTTCGTTGACGTAGTTGAAGTCCCATGCCCACTGCTTGGCGATGACCTCGACCTTGACGTCGATGTCGTCGTCGGCGAAGCGCTGCTCGATCGCCTCCTGATCGCGTGCGGTGAAGGCGAAGAAGCCCAGCACGAGGATCAGCGGAACGATCGTGTAGAACACCTCGATCGGCATGTTGTAACGCAGCTGCACTGGGAGGCCGGTCTGGCCCTTGCGGCGACGGTAGGCGATGACCGCCCAGATCGTCAGGCCCCAGGTGATGACACCGACGACGAGCAGCACGATCCACGACGTGACCCACAGGCCCGAGACGCGCTCGGTGTGGTTCGTGACGGGAGGCTGCCCCTCCTCGAAGCCCGGCAGGAACCCGTTGAGCTGTGCCTGCGTGCACCCCGCGAGAACGAGGCTGAGTGACGCTGCGATCGGGATTGCAGCCCATCGGAGACGGCGGTTGTGGCGCACCGGTGACCTTTCGGGAGACTCGAAGGCGCTTCACAGCGAAGCGCATGATCGTTGGACAGCCTACTCCGACTCAGCGCCGCCAGTGTGCATCCCGGGTCCGTTTCGGGCCCTCGAGCGCGCAGAATTCGGTCACCATCTGCGCAAAGAAAGAAAGGGAGGCTGCCAGCGGCAGCCTCCCTTTCGCGGGGTCTTGAATGATCCTCAGTGGAACGAGTCTCCGCAGGCGCAGCTGCCCTCGGCGTTCGGGTTGTCGATCGTGAAGCCCTGCTTCTGGATCGTGTCCTCGAAGTCGATCGAGGCGCCGTCGAGGTACGGCACGCTCATCTTGTCGACGATGACCTCGACGCCGTCGTAGTCGACGACGGCGTCGCCCTCGAGCAGACGCTCATCGAAGTAGAGCTGGTAGATGAGGCCCGAGCAGCCGCCGGGCTGCACAGCCACACGCAGGCGGAGGTCGTCGCGACCCTCCTGCGTGAGCAGGCTGCGCACCTTGTCGGCCGCGGGCTCGCTCAGCTTCACGCCGTGCGTGGTTTCGGTGATCGTGTCGCTCATGTCTCTCCTCGGTGCGTCGAAGAACGCCTCATGTCTGGGTGAAGTCTAACCCCGCGTGCTGCGAAGAGGCCCGGAATCAGGATGCCTCACTCCCCCGCGCGTCGAGGCGTGCGAGCAGCAGCGCCTCGCTGAGCAGTGCGCGCTTGAAGACGCCGAGGTGCAGCGACTCGTTGGGACTGTGCGCGCGCGAGTCGGGGTCCTCGACGCCCGTGACGAGGATCTGGGCTTCCGGGAACTCGTCGACGAGCTCGGCGATGAACGGGATCGAGCCGCCGACGCCGATGTCCACCGGCGGCCGGCCCCAGGCATCCGTCATCGCGGCACGCGTGTCTGCGACCGCCCAGCCGCTCGTGTCGACGAGGAAGGCCTGCCCGAGGTCGACGCCCTCGAAGCCGAGCTGCACGCCGAACGGCGCATTGGCCTCGAGGTGCGAGCGGATCGCGTCGAACGCCGTCGCGGCGTCCTGGCCGGGGGCGATTCGGGCGCTCACGCGCACGAGCACCTCGGGGACGAGCGTGTTCGACGCATTCGCGACATCCGGTGCGTCGATGCCCGTGATCGTGATCGCGGGCTTGGCCCAGATGCGCGAGAGGATCGGGCCGTCGCCGATCGGCGTGACCCCGTCGACCAGGCCGGTCTCGGACCGGAGCTGCGCCTCGTCGTAGGCCGGCGGCTCGAGGTCGGCGCTCGTGAGCCCGTCGACGGCAACGGAGCCGTCGGCGGTCCAGAGCGTGTCGAGCAGGCGGATCGCCGCGAGCATCGCGTCGGGAACCGCACCGCCGAACATGCCGGAGTGCGACGCGTGCGCCAGCGTGCGGATGCGCACGTTGAACGCGACCGCGCCGCGAAGGGCGACCGTGATGGCCGGCGTCTCGAGATCCCAGTTGCCCGAGTCGGCCACGACGATCGCATCGGCGGCCAGCAGGTCGCGGTTGTCGCGGAGGAAGTTCGCGAACGAACGCGACGCCCACTCCTCCTCGCCCTCGATGAACACCGCGATGCCGAGATCGAAGTCGCCGGCCGCCTCGGCGAAGGCTCGGATCGCACCGACGTGGGCCATGACACCGGCCTTGTCGTCGGCGGCGCCGCGCCCGTACAGGCGGTCGCCTCGCTGCGTGGGCTCGAACGGCGAGGTCTCCCAGTCGCCCTCCTTGCCGGGCGGCTGCACGTCGTGGTGCGCGTACAGCAGGACGGTGGGCCGCCCGTTCCTGGCGGGTCGACTCGCGACGACCGCGGGCTGGCCGAGCTCCGAGCCGTCTTCGACGGTTGAACGGCGGATGTCGACGAGGTCGAAGACGCCGGTGTCGCGGAGGAGCGCGGCCACGGCCTCTGCGCTCTGCGCGACGTGGGCCGGGTCGAACGCCGGCCAGGAGACGGACGGGATGCGGACGAGGTTCGCAAGGTCGGCGACGGTGGATGGGAAGCCGACGTCGACGGCGTCGCGGATCGCGGCGACGAGATCGACGGTGCCGGAGGATTCGTGATCGGTGGGCTGGTGCTCGGTCATGCCGGTAATCTTAAGGGGAACCGATTCGAGGGATCCCCGTGGCCAACAACCCCACCAACAGCGAACAGCCGAGCGCCGAGACGCTCGAAGAGACGCAGGCGCGACTGAAGTCCGGCAAGGGCGCTCCGACGCCCAGTCGCGCCCAGCAGGAGGCCGCGCGCAAGCGGCCGCTCGTGCCCGACGACCGCAAAGAGGCGAAGAAGGCGGCGCGCACCAAGGAGGCCGAGGCGCGCGAGCGCGCGCGGGTCGGCATGGCCGCCGGCGATGAGCGCTACCTTCCGCTGCGCGACCGCGGCCCGCAGAAGAAGTTCGTGCGCGACTACGTCGACGCGCGCTTCAGCATCGGCGAGATCCTGATCCCGGTGATGTTCCTGGTCATCATCCTCACGTTCATCCCGAGCGCCCAGGTGCAGGCGATCGGCATCATCGCGCTGTGGTCCTTCTTCCTCGTCGCCGTGATCGACGTGATCATCCTCGGCGCGGTGCTCAGCCGCAAGCTCCGGGAACGCTACGGCGACAAGGTCGAGAAGGTGCGGTGGTACGCGGCGATGCGCGCGCTGCAGCTGCGCGTGCTGCGCCTGCCGAAGCCGCAGGTCAAGCGGGGGCAGTACCCGAGCTGATCGAAGCTCGACGCGTCGCGACGCGAATGCACGGAGGACGGCCGGCGGCGGATGCCCCGGCCGTCTTCGGCATCACCGAGCGGATGTCGCGACGCCCGGTGCACGCGTCGTCATGCCCGTCGGAACGCGCCGCCCCTGACGAGCGGCACCCGCGTCTCCTCATCGGTGAGCGAGCCGTGCTGCCCGATCATCGACTCGGCCCTGCGATCGGGCTCGCGGGCGTCGTAATAGGCGATGCCGGCTCGGGCGGCGACGAGGATGTCCCCGATGCGGGGCCGCACGTCGTCGTCGACGGGTCCGTACACGCCCGCGTCGATCGCCTCGTCGCGGGAGAGCACCCACGCACGGTGCCCCTCGGCCTCGCGCCATCGGTCGAGCATGGCCGCCCGCTCCCCCGCGCCGAGGTCGGGCTCCAGGTACAGGGAGAGGAACCGGGGCTCGCCTCCGACGTGCCGGACGCCGTCGACGAGGTCCGGTCGCGAGTCGATCAGCACGTGGCGGTGGGCCGGCACGTCGACCACGCCGTGGTCGGCCGTGACGAGGAGTCCGGCCGTCCGCGGCATCCGCTGCTCGAAGGCGGCGATCTCGGCGTCGACCTGTTCGAGCAGCCCCAACCAGCGGTCGGACTCCCAGCCGTGCGCGTGCGACGCCTGATCGAGTTCGGGCACGTAGAGGTAGACGAGTCGCTCGGGGCCGCCGTTCAGCAGGTCGAGCGCCTCGGCGAAGCGGTCCTCGATCGACGCCGCGACCCGGTACTCGGCGCCCCGCAGCACGGCACGGGTGAACCCCGAGTCGGCGTACCGCGCGGCACCGATCGCGAAGGTCTCGATGCCGCGGTCGGAGGCCTGCTCGAAGATCGTCGGGCAGCGCTGCCACGTCTCGGGCACCATCGCGGCATCCCACCCGCTCAACTGGTTGACGAGTCGATCGTTGGCGGCGTCGAGCGCCCGGTAGCCGACGAGTCCGTGCTCCCCGGGCAGCCGACCGGTCGTCAGGCTCGCGAGCGCCGCGGCGGTGGTCGACGGGAGCACCGTGCGGATCACGTCGCGCTTGGCCATGCGCGACGACAGGAACCGGGCGTGCCCGGCCCGCGCCTGCAGGTTCGAGGCGCCGAGCCCGTCGACCACCACGACCACGACGCCGGATGCCGCGGGCAGCCCGAACGGGTTCCCGACGCCCGTGAGGCTGGCGAGCGAACTGCCCATCACCCCGGTGGGGCGCGGAACGGCGTCGGTGGGCACCGGTAGCATGGCAGGCATCGCGCCCAGTCTCGCACAGGCAGGGCGCGCCCTTCGTTCCCGCGTGCACCCCACGCCGCCAGCAGCAGAGAACACGGATGACCCGAGCCAAGAACCCGCCCGCTGAAGAACCGATCGTCGAACGCATCGAAGACGTCGACGTCGCCACCGAGATGCAGGGCTCGTTCCTCGAGTACGCGTACTCCGTGATCTACTCGCGCGCGCTGCCCGACGCGCGCGACGGACTCAAGCCCGTGCAACGACGCATCCTCTTCGGCATGAACGAGATGGGCCTGCGCCCCGACCGCGGGCACGTCAAGTCCTCGCGCGTCGTCGGCGAGGTCATGGGCAAGTACCACCCCCACGGCGACACCGCGATCTACGACACGCTCGTGCGCATGGCGCAGGCCTTCACCCTTCGCGTCCCGCTCGTCGACGGGCACGGCAACTTCGGTTCGCTCGACGACGGCCCGGCTGCATCCCGCTACACCGAGGCGCGGCTCACCGCGGCCGCGATCGCGATGAACGACGGCCTCGACGAGGACGTCGTCGACTTCGTGCCGAACTACGACAACCAGTTCATGCAGCCGGCCGTGCTGCCCGCCGCCTACCCGAACCTGCTCGTGAACGGCGCGAGCGGCATCGCCGTCGGCATGGCGACCAACATGGCGCCGCACAACCTCATCGAGGTCGTCGCGGCCGCTCGCCACCTGATCGCGAACCCCGACGCGACGCTCGACGAGCTCATGGAGTTCGTGCCCGCGCCCGACCTTCCATCGGGCGGCACGATCGTCGGCCTCGCTGGCATCCGCGACGCCTACGCCACGGGCCGCGGCAGCTTCAAGACGCGCGCGAAGGTCAGCATCGAGTCGATCACCGCCCGCAAGACCGGGCTCGTCGTCACCGAGCTGCCCTACCTCGTCGGCCCCGAGAAGGTCATCGAGAAGATCAAGGACGGCGTCAACGCCAAGAAGATCAGCGGCATCTCCGACGTCACCGACCTCACCGACCGCACCAACGGCCTGCGGCTGGTCATCGGCATCAAGACGGGCTTCAGTCCCGACGCGGTGCTCGAACAGCTCTACCGCCTCACGCCGCTCGAGGACTCCTTCAACATCAACAACGTCGCACTCGTGAACGGCGGGCCGCAGACCCTCGGTCTGCGCGAGCTCCTGCAGGTCTACGTCGACCACCGCATCTCGGTCGTCACGCGTCGCTCGCAGTACCGCCTCGCACGGCGGCAGGAGCGCCTC
Organism: Agromyces sp. CF514; assembly: GCF_900113185.1. Taxonomy (NCBI): domain Bacteria; kingdom Bacillati; phylum Actinomycetota; class Actinomycetes; order Micrococcales; family Microbacteriaceae; genus Agromyces; species Agromyces sp. CF514. Next base: position 2,549,083 of record NZ_FOZD01000001.1, read on the forward strand.
CACCTCGTCGACGGCCTGCTGATCGCGATCCTCGACATCGACGAGGTCATCCAGGTCATCCGCTCGAGCGACGACACGGCGGCCGCACGCACGCGCCTCATGGAGGTCTTCGACCTCAGCCTCGTGCAGACCGACTACATCCTCGAGCTGCAGCTGCGTCGCCTGACGAAGTTCTCGCGCATCGAACTCGAGGCCGAGCGCGACAAGCTGCGGGCCGAGATCGCGGAGCTCGAGATGCTGCTCGCGAGCCGCCATCGCATCGAGCTCCTCGTCTCCGACGAGCTCGGCGAGATCGCCGAGAAGTACGGAACCCCGCGTCGCACGCTCCTGACCGATGCCCGACCCATCGCGACGACCGCGGCGGCGAAGCGGGCCGCAGCGGTGCTCGAACTCGCCGACGTACCGTGCAAGCTGTTCCTCTCGGCGACCGGGCGAATCGCCCGCGTCGACCTCTCCCCCACAGAGAACGGCGTTCCCGCGATCACGGTGCCGGCGCGACGCAGCAAGCACGACGCGATCCGCTCGACGCTCGAGACGACGAGCCGCTCCGAGATCGGCGCGGTCACGAACCTGGGCCGGCTCATCCGGTTCACGCCGATGGAACTCCCCATGCTGCCGCCGAGTTCGGTCCAGCTCGGTGCCGGCGTCAAGATCGGCGAATACCTCGCGCTGCCGAACCGCGACGAGAAGGTGCTCGCCCTCGTGTCGCTCACCTCTGATCGCTCGATCGTGCTCGGCACCAAGCAGGGCATCGTCAAGCGAGTCTCCACCGGCGCGTATCCCAACAAGCCCGAGTTCGAGGTCATCGGCCTGAAGGCCGGCGACGAGGTCATCGGCGCGGTGCAGGGCGGCGAGACCGACGAACTCGTCTTCGTCGCCTCCGATGCGCAGCTGCTGCACTTCGCGGCCGCGTCCGTTCGCCCCCAGGGGTGCCCAGCCGGCGGCATGGCAGGTGTCAAGCTCAGCGCAGGCGCGCACGCGATCCACTTCACGAGCCTGCCCGCCGAGCGCCTCGACACGTCCGTCGTGGTCACGATCGCCGCGAGCAACGACACCCTCCTCGGCGTCGATTCCGGCAGCGCGAAGGTCAGCGAGTTCGCGGAGTTCCCCGGCAAGGGCCGCGCGACCGGCGGCGTGCGGGCGCAACGGTTCCTCAAGGGCGAGGACGCCCTGCACCTCGCCTGGGTCGGCCCGGCGCCGGCGCTCGCGGTCGCCGCAGACGGTTCGGCCCGTCAGCTGCCGGATTCGGGCGCCAAGCGCGATGCGTCGGGCCAGCCGCTCGAAGCGCACGTCGCCGCGATCGGCACGCGCATCGAGTAGACACCACCGAACGAACGAACGCGGCGGGCCTCACGGCCGCCGCGTTCGTTCGTCTCACCTGGCCAGTCGGTCAGGCGTCGATGCGATCGCGTTCGAGCGCGTCCGCGCTCGACACGATGAACTCCTTGCGCGGCGCGACCTCGTTGCCCATGAGAAGCTCGAAGACGCGTCCGGCCGCCTCGGCATCGCCGAGTCCGACGCGACGGAGCGTGCGCTGACGCCGATCCATGGTCGTGGTCGCCAACTGGTCGGCGTCCATCTCACCGAGTCCCTTGTAACGCTGGATCGGGTCCTGGTACCGCTTCTTCTGCCGATCGAGTCCGGTCAGCACGCCGTTCAGCTCGGCCTCGGAGTAGGTGTAGATCGTCTCGTTGGGCTTCGAGCCAGGATTCATCACGATCACGCGATGCAGCGGCGGGACCGCGGCGAACACGCGTCCCTCTTCGATCATCGGGCGCATGTACCGGAAGAACAACGTCAACAGCAGGGTGCGGATGTGCGCGCCGTCGACGTCGGCGTCGGCCATCAGGATGACCTTGCCGTATCGCGCGGTCGCGATGTCGAAGCTCCGACCCGAACCGGCTCCGATCACCTGGATGATCGACGCGCACTCGGCATTGCCGAGCATGTCGGAGACGCTCGCCTTCTGCACGTTGAGGATCTTGCCGCGGATCGGCAGCAGCGCCTGGTGCTCGCTGTCGCGCGCGAGCTTGGCGGTGCCGAGCGCCGAGTCGCCCTCGACGATGAACAGCTCGCTGTGCGCGACATCCGTCGACCGGCAGTCGACGAGCTTCGCCGGGAGCGACGAGCTCTCGAGCGCGTTCTTTCGACGCTGGGTCTCTTTGTGGGCGCGGGCGGAGATGCGCGACTTCATCTCGGCGACGACCTTGTCGAGCAGCAGCGCGGACTGCGCCTTGTCGTCGCGCTTGGTCGACGTGAAGCGGAGGCCGAGTTCTTTCGAGAGCACGTTCGAGACGATCGCTCGGACTGCGGGCGTGCCGAGGACCTCTTTGGTCTGGCCCTCGAACTGCGGCTCGGGCAAGCGCACGGTGATGACCGCGGTGAGCCCTGCGAGCACGTCGTCCTTCTCGAGCTTGTCGCTGCCGGCCTTCAGGCGGCGCGCGTTCTGCTCGACCTGCTGACGCAGGAACTTGAGCAGCCCTTGGTCGAACCCGGTCTGGTGGGTGCCGCCCTTGGGCGTGGCGATGATGTTCACGAAGGACTTGACGACGGTGTCGTAGCCCGTGCCCCAGCGCAACGCGATGTCGACGGCGCACTCGCGCTTGAGCTCGGTCGGCACCATCGCGCCGCCCTCGGTCAGCACCGGCACGGTCTCGGTGAACGAGCCGACGCCCGTGAGTCGCCACACGTCGGTGAGCGCCGAGTCGGCCGCGAGGTGATCGACGAACTCCGAGATGCCGCCCTCGAACTGGAAGGACGTGGTGTGGGGCACCTCGCCGCGCTCATCGGTCACGTCGATCGCGAGCCCCGGTACGAGGAACGCGGTCTGACGTGCCCGCGCGGTGAGGTCGTCGGACTGGAACTCGGCGCCCTTGGTGAAGATCTGCCGGTCGGCCCAGTAGCGGATGCGCGTGCCCGTGACGCCCTTGGCGACCTTGCCGACGACGCGGAGCTCGCTGCGGTCTTCGAAGGGCGTGAACGGCGCGTCGGGCGACGGCGACCCCGAATCGGCGAAGATGCCGGGCTCACCGCGGTGGAACGACATGGCCCAGGTCTTGCCGTCGCGATCGACCTCGACGTCGAGGCGCTCCGACAGGGCGTTCACGACCGAGGCGCCGACGCCGTGCAGGCCGCCGGATGCCGCGTAGGAGCCGGACCCGAACTTGCCGCCCGCGTGGAGCTTGGTGAAGACGACCTCGACGCCCGACAGCCCGGTCTTCGGCTCGATGTCGACGGGGATGCCGCGGGCGCGGTCGCGCACCTCGACGCTGCCGTCGGGGTGCAGGCGCACGCCGATCTCGCTGCCGTGCCCGGCGAGCGCCTCGTCGACCGAGTTGTCGATGATCTCCCAGAGGCAGTGCATGAGACCGCGGGAGTCGGTCGAGCCGATGTACATGCCTGGTCGCTTGCGCACGGCCTCGAGGCCCTCGAGCACGGAGAGATGGCGGGCGGAATAGTCGGAGCTCACGTCGCACAAGCCTACTGAGCGCCACCGACCCTCGCGTGCAGGCGCTACGCGGTGAGCGAAATGCCCGACGGAACGGAAGGATCACCGCCGAAGACGTGTTTACATTGATGAACGGATTTCGCGCAGTGAGCCAGGAGGAGGAGCCATGACGCAGTACACCGAAACCGACGGTGCGGTCGATGCACTCGAGACCCCGTACGAGCTCACGGCCCTCGACCGCTGTGATGCGTGCGGCGCCCAGGCCTACATCCGCGTGGTGGTGGGCACCGGCGAGCTGCTCTTCTGCGCCCACCACGGGCGCAAGCACCAGGAGAAGCTCTCGCAGATCGCGCACAGCTGGCACGACGAGTCGTCGCGGCTGGACGAGCGCGCCTAGCACGACGCCTTCGAAACGCGAACGCCCCCGGGAGGACTCCCGGGGGCGTTCGTCGTTCGTGCGGACGCGATCGATGGTGCGCGTCGGTCAGGCTTCGTTCGCCGACGAGGGCGCAACGACGGATGACGCCACGACGGATTCGGTGTCGACGCCCGCTGCCGCCAGATGCGCACGCCGCGCGTCGTCTGCGTAGCCGTCGACGACGAGCGTCTGCTCTCCGGGCGAGTAGTCGAGCCCGGCGCGTTCGGCCATGGCCCGCAGCATGCGGTCGGCGAGCACCGGGTTCTTCGCGAGCACGGGTCCGTGCAGGTGCGTGCCGATGACCTCGCCCATGACGACGCCCTCCTGCCCGGAACCCTGCGCGTTGCCCTGACCCGAACGAACCCTCCCGAGGGGCGACCCCTCGGCGCCGACGTAGGCGCGCGCGTGGTTCTCGAAGCCGACCAGCAGCTCACGGGATCCGCGCTCGGCCACGACGAGATCGCCGGTAATGCGCCCTTCGCGATGCGGCACGGCGCGGCCCGGCAGGATGCCGAGCCCCTCGATGTTCGTGCCGTCGGGCAGTTCGATGCCCCACGAGAGCAGTTCCCACCCGGTTCCGACGGCGAGGATCGGCACACCCTCGGTGCCCCATCGGCGCAGCTCGTCGTGCAGTTCGAGCAGTCGGGTTCGCGCGGCTTCGAGCGCGGCATCCGTGCCCGAGCCGATGACGACCGCGTCGACGTGGTCGGGCAGGTCGTCGCGGGACTCGACCGCGACCACGCGCGCGTCGAGGCCCGCCCAGGTCGCGCGCTGCGCGAGCACCGCTGCGTTCTCGGCGTCGCCGTTGGTGTTCTGCAGCGACGGCAGCAGCGTCGCGATCGTGAGGGTCATTCCGCTCCAGTGAGTCCGAGGTGCGCACGCGTGCGCCGCATCGAGTCGGCCGAGAAGACGATCGTCTTCGTTCCGGATGCCGGGGCGGGAGCCGCGAGGAACTCGTCGACCGCCCGGGCGAGGTCGGGTTCGACCCGGTCGATCCCGACGCCGTCGTAGGCGAGCATGAGCGCCGCCTCGGCGGCCTTGGACCCGCTGACGATCGAGACCCGGCCGAGCGACGAGGCGTCGGCGGGCCAGAAGTACGAGGGGTCGCGCACGTCGGAGCCGATCGCGAAGAGGATGTCGGAGGTGCCGGGCTCGATGCTGTCGACGTTGAGCTGGTAGCTCGCCGTGTTCTGCACGAGCACGAAATCGACCTCCTGACCGCGCACCTGCACGCGCTCGCCGCGCCCGAAGACCGCGGGGATCGCGCTGAGCGCCGCCGCCGCGACGTCGCGGTCGAACCCGGCGCCGAGCACCGACTTCGCCGTCGTGTAGGCCGCGGTCGCATCGACCCCGTAGTGGGTGCCGCGAGCCGGAAGCGTGATCGCCACGGCAGTGCCGTGATCGTCGATCACCGCGGACCGGCCGTCGACGGACTCGAGCCGGACGCCTTCGCCCTCGGCGAGCCGCGCCTCGGCCGTCTTCGCGTAGCCGAGGCCGCGGGGTGCAGCGGCGACGACCGCCTCGGAGGCGCCGAACCGCTCGACCGCGACATCCGCCCCGACTCGTGCCGCGAGCTGCTGGAGGTAGGCGTCGTCGGCGTTCACGATGACCGACCCTTGCGCGCGTGCCGCGATCCGCGCGAGCATGCCGGCGACCATCTCGGAGTCGTGGAAGCGGTCGACCTGGTCGACCATGACGTTCATGAGCGTCACGGTGCGGGCGTCGACCCCCTGCATGACGAGCGCGCCGTGGCCCTCGTCCATCTCGAGCACGGCCATCTCGCCGGGTACGCGGCCCAGCCAGTCGGCGCGCTCGAGCAAGGCCGAGGTGAGGCCCTGGCTGATGTTGGCGGTCGAGGGGTTGGTGAACACGTCGACGCCATGGGCGCGGAGGATCGCGACCAGCATCTTCGTGGTCGTCGACTTGCCGCTCGATCCGGACACCACCACGAGCCCCTGCGGGAAGCCCGACAGGGTGCGCTTCAGGTAGCCCGGCGCGAGGCGGTTGACGACCAGCCCCGGAACGGCCGATCCGCCGCCCGGCTTGCGCAGCCGTGCGGCGAATCGGGTGAGTCTGCCGGCGAGGATCGCCGGCCCGTAACGAAGAGAACCAGCGGACACCGGCGGCCTACTCGAGGTAGTCGCGCAGCGACTGCGACCGCGACGGGTGGCGCAGCTTCGCCATCGTCTTCGACTCGATCTGGCGGATGCGCTCGCGCGTGACGCCGAACGTGTCGCCGATCTGGTCGAGGGTCTTCGGCATGCCGTCGCCGAGGCCGAAGCGCATGCGGATCACGCCGGCCTCGCGCTCGGAGAGCGAGTCGAGGAGCGACTCGAGCTGCTTCTGCAGCATCGTGAAGCCCACCGCGTCGGCCGGGACGACCGCCTCGGTGTCCTCGATCAGGTCGCCGAACTCGCTGTCGCCGTCTTCACCGAGCGGCGTGTGCAGCGAGATGGGCTCACGGCCGTACTTCTGCACCTCGATGACCTTCTCGGGGGTCATGTCGAGTTCGCGGCTCAGCTCCTCGGGCGTGGGTTCGCGACCGAGGTCCTGCAGCATCTGCCGCTGCACGCGGGCGAGCTTGTTGATGACCTCGACCATGTGCACGGGGATGCGGATGGTGCGCGCCTGGTCGGCCATGGCGCGAGTGATCGCTTGGCGGATCCACCACGTCGCGTAGGTCGAGAACTTGAAGCCCTTGGTGTAGTCGAACTTCTCGACCGCGCGGATGAGGCCGAGGTTGCCCTCCTGGATGAGGTCGAGGAACTGCATGCCTCGGCCCGTGTAGCGCTTGGCGAGCGAGACCACGAGGCGCAGGTTGGCGCCGAGCAGGTGGCTCTTCGCGCGCTGGCCGTCTTTCGCGACCCACTGCAGCTCGCGACCGAGCTGCGAGCGCTTCTCGGCGTCGGTCATGTGCGAGAGCTTCTCTTCGGCGAAGAGGCCCGCCTCGATGCGCATCGCCAGCTCGACCTCTTCGGCCGCGTTGAGCAGGGCGACCTTGCCGATCTGCTTCAGGTAGTCCTTGACGGGGTCGGCCGTCGCGCCGGTGATGGCACTCGAGTAGACCGGCACCTCGTCTTCGTCGTCGACCGCGCGCAGCACGAGCGCACCGGTCGGGTGCGGCTCGACGGCGACGGGCTTCTCGTCGTCGTCGGATGCCGCGGCGTCGCCGCCCTCGGCCCCCTCGACCTCGACGTCGACGTCGACGTCGACCACTTCGAGCTCTTCCTCGTCGCCTTCGTCGTCAGCGCCCTTCGCAGCGCCACGGGTCTTCGTCGCCGCCTTCGCGGTGGTCTTCCGCGGCGTCTTGCTCGCGGTCGTGGTCTTCGCACCGGCCTTGGCCGTGGTCGACTTCGCAGCCGTCGCACGAGCGACGGGCTTCTCGGCCTCGTCCTTCGCGGACGTCGCAGCCTTCGTCGTTGCCATTGGTTGAACCTCTCCTACATCGCACGGCGCATGCCCGGCAGGGGTCGCGGCTCGTGGTGGGTCCGATCGTTTTCGGACACTATGAGGACCCATGTCAAGTCCGCGACCTCGGCACGCGAACGTGCCCGCGGACCAGAACGGGTCCTTCTGCCATTATACAGCCGTCAACTGCGCCTCACGTCCACGCGGGCATCGCGTTTCTCCCGGATCGCGGCCCCGGGCACCCGCAGACTCCCTCATGACAACGCCGGCCGCGGCATCCGCATTCCCGAGGATGGCTCATGCAGGCGACGAGAACCGGGCGGATCAGCCGCCGAGCGGAGACTCGTCGTCGTGCCGGCGACGCACCGCGAGGAACTTCTCGAGTTCGGCCGCGATCTCGTCGGCCGAGGGGAGCTCGCCGCCTTCGTCGGTCAGGGGCGACCGGAACGAGTTCTCCTGCATGTAGGTGTCGTGGCGTTCTTCGAGCGTGCCGACGAGCTTGCCCAGCTCGCCGTTGCCCGCGACCTGCTCGTCGATGCGGGAGACGAAGTCGCGGTTGGCCTCGCGCAGGCTGTCGGTCGGGAGGATGCGGCCGGTCGCCGCGGAGACCGCCTCGATCGCCGCGACCGCGGCAGCCGGATACTCGGTGTCACCCAGGTAGTGCGGGATGAGGAGCACGAACGCGGCGACCGGGTGCCCGAGTTCCTGCAGCCGCACCTCGACCAGGTGCAGGGCGTTGGCCGGCGCCTCGGTCGTCGGCCGCCACACGGACATCGCCTCGACGAACTCCGCGCGGTTGCCGCTCACGGTCATGCTGATCGGGCGCGTGTGCGGCACCGGCATGGGGATGGAGTTGATCCACGTTGTCGAGGAGACCTGGAAGCGCTCGATCACCTGCAGCACCGCGGCCGCGAACCGCTCCCACTGGAAGTCGGGTTCGTAGCCCGTGAGGAGCAGGAACTGCTGGCCGATCTCGTCGCGCGCGAGCGACAGCAGCAGGCGCGGCGGGCGGTACTCGGTGATGTGGTCTTCCTCGAAGAGGATGATCGGACGACGCGCACGATAGTCGAGCAGCTCGTCGGCGTCGAACACGGCGACCTCGACGTTCTCGAGCGTGGCGAGCAGGAACTCCGTCGTCTGCGCGACGGCCGCTCCGGCATCGGCGAACCCGGTGAGACCCGCGACGAGCGGCAGCCCGGCCGGCACTTCGACGCCGGGGTTCAGCTCGTAGAGGGAACGTGGATCGCGCATACGTCAAGCCTACTGAGCGGGCCCGACGCTCCCGCCCGTCTCGGCGATCCCACCGGATGCTCAGAGCGAACACGTACCATTCGCAGCATGAGCGTCCCCGAACTCCGCGTCACCGATCTCCCGCCCACCGCCTCCGAGGCCGACGTCGTGCTCCTCACGGCCGTCAGCACCGCCGACGGCCCGCGGCTCCTCGAGATCGACGGGTACGAATGGGTCGGGCCGCTGCTCGCGGGCCTCGGTGCGACGGGCGCCGCCGACGACCTCGTGCGCCTGCCGTCGTCGGTCGACGGCCCGGCCGTCGTCGCGGTCGCCGGTGCCGGCGAGCGAGCGGATGCCGCGGCGCTGCGCCTGGCCGTCGGCAGCGCGGTCCGCCAGCTCACCGGCGTCGGGCACGTCGCCGTCGTCGTCCCGATCCCGATCCCCGACGACGCGGATGCCACGGCCACCGCCGAGGCGATGCTCGAGGGCGCCGCGCTCGGCGCCTACCTCTTCACCGCGTACCGCTCCGAGCCGAAGACGCCCGTCGCGGTGGTCACCCTGCACGCCGCGGCATCCGCCGCACTGGTGGACGTCGAACGCGTGCGCGTGATCGCACGAGCCGTGGACCGCACGAAGGACCTCGTGAACACCGCGCCGGCCGACCTCTCCCCCGCGCGCCTCGCGGAGATCGCGGTGAACGCGGCCGACGCCGCCGGCGTGACCTCGACCGTGTGGGACGAGGAGGCGCTCGAGTCCGACGGGTTCGGCGGCATCCTCGGGGTCGGGCAGGGATCGGTCCGCGGCCCGCGGCTCGTGCGCCTCGAGTACGCCCCTGCCGGAGCCGCCAAGCACCTCGCGCTCGTCGGCAAGGGCATCACCTTCGACTCGGGCGGCCTCTCGCTGAAGCCCGGCAACTCGATGGTCGGCATGAAGTCCGACATGGCGGGCGCGGCGACCGTGCTCTCCGCACTGCTCGCACTCGCCGCGCTCGAGACGCCGGTCAAGGTCACCGCGTGGCTGTGCCTCGCCGAGAACATGCCCTCGGGCACGGCGATCCGCCCCAACGACGTGCTCCGTATCCGGGGCGGCAAGACCGTCGAGGTGCTGAACACGGATGCCGAGGGCCGCCTCGTGCTGGCCGACGGCCTCGTCGCCGCGAGCGAGGAGCAGCCCGACGCCATCGTCGACGTCGCGACCCTCACGGGCGCGCAGGTCGTCGCGCTCGGCCATCGGCTGGGCGGGCTGATGGGCGACGACGCCCTGGTCGCGCGCGTGCGCGATGCGGCCGAGTCGGTCGACGAGGCCTTCTGGCCGATGCCGCTGCCCGGCTACCTGAAGGCGAACCTGAAGTCGGATGTCGCCGACCTCGCCAACACCCGGCTCGGCACGACCATCCCCGGCATGCTCGTCGCCGGCGTGTTCCTGCGCGAGTTCGTGGGTCGCCGCGAGGACTCGGCCGAGCGGATCCCGTGGGCGCACCTGGACATCGCGGGCCCCTCGTTCAACACGGGTGGAGCCTGGGGGCACACCGGATCGGGCGGCACCGCGATCGGCGTCCGCACGCTCGTCGCGCTGGGCGAGGACCTCGCCGCCGGGTAGTAAGGTCGTATGGGCGAGATCCTCGCCCTTCACTCTGCCCCAGGTCACGCTCCCGGGGCAGTCCGTGTCGCAGAACAGGCGCGCAAGGGAGAATCCGGTTTGTCCGAGCAGAACTTCGACATCGTCATCCTCGGTGGAGGCAGTGGCGGCTATGCGGCCGCACTGCGCGCCGTACAGCTCGGCTTCACGGTCGGCCTCATCGAGAAGGACAAGCTCGGCGGCACGTGCCTGCACCGCGGCTGCATCCCCACCAAGGCCCTGCTCCACGCGGCCGAGATCGCGGAGCACACGCGCGAGTCCGCCAGGTTCGGCGTGCGCGCGACGTTCGAGGGCATCGACGTCGCCGGCGTGACCGCCTACCGCGAGGGCATCGTCTCGAGCAAGTTCAAGGGTCTGCAGGGCTTGGTCAAGGCTCGCGGCATCACCGTCATCGAGGGCGAGGGCCGACTCGTCGCGCCCAACGCCGTGCAGGTCGGCGACCAGCGCATCATCGGCAAGAACGTGATCCTCGCGACGGGCTCCTACTCCCGCTCGCTCCCCGGCCTCGAGATCGGCGGCCGCGTGATCACGAGCGAGCAGGCGCTCGAGCTCGACTTCGTGCCCGGCAAGGTCGCCGTGCTCGGCGGCGGTGTCATCGGCGTCGAGTTCGCGAGCGTCTGGAAGTCGTTCGGCGCCGAGGTCACGATCATCGAGGCGCTCCCCCACCTCGTCCCGAACGAGGAGGAGTCGATCTCCAAGCAGCTCGAGCGGGCGTTCCGCAAGCGCGGCATCGACTACAAGCTCGGCGTCCGCTTCCAGTCGGTCACCCAGCACGAGAACGGCGTCGTCGTGACGCTCGAGAACGGCGACACCGTCGAGGCCGAGCTGCTGCTCGTCGCCGTCGGCCGCGGCCCCGTCACCGCGGGTCTCGGCTACGAAGAGGCCGGCATCGCCATGGACCGCGGCTTCGTGCTCACCGACGAGCGCCTCGCGACCAACGTGCCCGGCGTCTACGCCGTCGGCGACATCGTGCCCGGCCTCCAGCTCGCGCACCGCGGATTCCAGCAGGGCATCTTCGTGGCCGAAGAGATCGCGGGCCTCGCCCCGATCGTCGTCGAAGACGTGAACATCCCGAAGGTCACGTACTGCGAGCCCGAGATCGCCTCCATCGGCTACACCGAGGCGAAGGCCGGCGAGAAGTTCGGCGCCGACCAGGTCTCGTCCTACGAGTACAACCTCGCCGGCAACGGCAAGAGCCACATCCTCGAGACGAGCGGGTCGATCAAGGTCGTCCGCGTCAACGACGGTCCCATCGTCGGCGTGCACATGATCGGCGGCCGCGTCGGCGAGCTGATCGGCGAGGCGCAGCTTGCGGTGAACTGGGAGGCCTACCCCGAAGACGTCGCCCCGTTCATCCACGCGCACCCCACGCAGAACGAGGCGCTCGGCGAGGCGTTCCTGAAGCTCGCGGGCAAGCCGCTGCACGCGCTCTGATCCTGCAACCCCCAATACGACTGCAATAAGCTAGAAGCGTCCCAACGCTGTGAAGGAGACAAGCGCATGAGCGAATCCGTCAGCCTCCCGGCACTCGGTGAGAGTGTCACAGAGGGCACGGTCACCCGCTGGCTGAAGAACGTGGGAGACCGTGTCGAGGTCGACGAGCCGCTGCTCGAGGTCTCGACCGACAAGGTCGACACCGAGATCCCGTCGCCGGTCGCCGGTGTCATCGAGGCGATCCTCGTCCAGGAGGACGAGACCGTCGAGGTCGGCACGGCACTCGTGACCATCGGCGACGGCTCCGCCGCTGCGGCACCCGCCGAGGCGCCCGCCGCCGAGGCCCCCGCCCCCGTCGAGGCGCCCGCGCCTGCCCCGGAAGCGCCCGCCGCACCGGCACCGGTCGAGGCACCCGCAGCCGCACCGGCAGCACCCGCCGCACCGGCACCCGTCGAGGCTCCGGCAGCACCTGCTGCACCGGCACCGGCACCGGTCGAGGCACCCGCTGCTGCGCCTGCCGCTCCGGCAGCGCCCGCCGCACCGGCACCCGTCGAAGCCCCCGCAGCCGCTCCGGCAGCACCTGTCGCACCGGCACCGGTCGAGGCACCCACTGCCGCACCCGCCGCTCCGGCTGCGCCCGGATCGCACGCCGGCGCACCCGGTTACGTCACGCCCATCGTGCGCAAGCTCGCCAACGAGCAGGGCGTCGACCTCGCCAGCGTCACCGGCACGGGCGTCGGCGGCCGTATCCGCAAGCAGGACGTCATCTCGGCGAACGCCGCACCGGCCGCCGCTGCGGCACCGGCACGGACGCCGCTCGAGCCCTCGCCGCTGCGCGGCACGACCGTTCCGATGACGCGTCTGCGCAAGGTCGTCGCCGAGCGCGCGGTCGTCTCGATGCAGTCGACCGCACAGCTCACCTCGGTCGTCGAGGTCGACGTGACCAAGGTCGCGCGCCTGCGCGACAAGGTCAAGGGCGACTTCCTCGCGAAGACGGGCAACAAGCTCAGCTTCCTGCCGTTCTTCGCGCTCGCGACCGCAGAGGCTCTGCAGGCCTTCCCGATCATCAATTCGACGGTCGACGGCGACGCCATCGTCTACCCGGCCCAGGAGAACCTGAGCATCGCGGTCGACACCGAGCGCGGCTTGCTCACGCCGGTCATCCGCAACGCGGGCGACCTCGACATCGCCGGCCTCGCAGCGCAGATCGCCGACCTCGCAGACCGCACGCGCAACAACCAGCTGAAGCCCGACGAACTCTCGGGCGGCACCTTCACGCTGACCAACACCGGTTCGCGCGGCGCGCTGTTCGACACTCCCGTCGTCTTCCTGCCGCAGTCCGCGATCCTCGGCACCGGCATCGTCGTCAAGCGACCGGTCGTGGTCACGACCGACGGCTCCGAGGCGATCGCCGTGCGGTCGATGGTCTACCTGGCCCTCTCGTACGACCACCGTACGATCGACGGCGCAGACGCCGCACGGTTCCTGACGGCCGTCAAGGACCGTCTCGAGTCAGGCGACTTCGAGGCCGACCTCGGCATCTAGTCGAAGATCTCGCGCAGACGCCAACCGGCCTCGTTCCTCACCATGAGGAGCGAGGCCGGTTCTGCATCTGCGGGCCCCGCGACGCGCACGAGCACGGCCGCGCCCATCTCGGTCACGACCTCGATGCGGTCGAGATCGAGTGCGCGGATGCCGCTGCCGCCGTCGCGCGCCGCGAGCATGAGGTTCCAGTCCGCGTCCTCGAGCGGCGAACCCGCCTGCACGTAGGTCGCGAGGCATGCCGGATCGAGGTCGGCGAAGCACGCCTCGCGCGCCTCGAGCAGGCCGCGCGCCGCCAGCACCGGGTCGTCACCCGCGGCGCCGTCGAGCGCGTCGCGCGTGCCGGTGTCATCGGGTGCGGGGTCCTCCGCGGAATCCCCGGCCGCAGCAGCCGCTGGCTCCTCGAGGAGTGCGCCATCGTCCGACGGGACCCCGGCCGACGCCGAGCCGGGATCCGGCTCACCCGCAGCCCCTCCGCCGACGCCGCCCGCCTCGTCGGACGGCACGGCCGTCAGCAGGAGCACGAGTGCGGCGGCACCGACGAGCGCCGCGACCACGAGCGGTCGGCGACGGGCCGAGAACCACCTCGATGCTCGACGTCGGACCTCGCCGATCCGGTCGGTGTCCGCCGACTCGGCCAACTGCTCGAGCACCGTCGGCGGCAGTTCTGCGAGCTCGATCATGCTGCCCGCGACGCCCGATCGCGCGGCGCTGCGCACGCCGACGCGAGGCGCCGGTTCGGGTGCGGCCGGATCGGATCGGAGGGGCGCGAGCATGCGCGTCGGCAGCCGGGCCTCTCGCACGGGCGGGAGTCCGGCAACCGGGGCCGGCGAGGCGGCGGCGAACAGTGCGCGCTCGAGCTCCGCCTCGAAGGGCACGAAGGGGCGCGCCTCGAGCGAGGCGCGGGCGAGCCGGAGGGCTCCGTCGAAGACGCCGGCCGGCCGCACTGCGGCGACGACCTGATCGATGTAGTCGGTGAGCGCCGCGAGGCCGTCGCGACGGAACGCGTAGGCCGCAGCCGGGTCGTCGGACGGCAGGCGCCGGAGCGCTCCGAGGCCGAGCAGGCGAGGTCGTCCGGTCGCGTCGAGCAGCACGTCGCCCGGCGACAACCGTGTGTGCACGAAGCCGGCGGCGGCGAGCCGTGCGACCCCGGCGACGACCGGCGCGACGAGGGTCACCGCTTCGCCAGGCTCGAGACGTCGGTCGTGGATCAGCTGCGCGACGCCGACCCCTCCGATGCGCTCGACCACCGCGACCCGCTCCCCCGCAGCCGACGTCGCGACGTCGAACAGCGCCGGCATGCCGGATTCAGGAGCCGCGTGCATCGCATCGAGCTCGCAGGCGATCGAGCGATCGTCGACCTCGTCGCGGTAGATCCGCACGACCACGAGCGGGGATTCGACAGGCGTCGCCGACGGGGCGTCCGGGTGGCCGATGTCGGCCGGACCCCGGTCGTGGGTCGACGTCTCCGCCTGCCGGAGGGTGGCGAGGAACACCTCTGCCCGCCCCCCGCTGCCGATCCGGCGGATGATGCGGTACCCGGCGACGCCGGAACCCACGGTCGCGAGCGGATCGGCGTCGACATCCGCACGCCCCTCGTCCCGCCCTGCACGCCCGCGCATCAGCCATCCGCTCATCCCTCCACCGTCGCCCGTGCGAGCGGCGTGTCACGCCGCGGCCGCTGTCCGACCGCACGGTCCTGCGCCGACCGTCGGCTGGGGAGGACGAGTCGCACGAAGGCCGCACCCGACCATGAGCGGCACCACGCGGCATCCATGCCTACACTGGGGTCATGCTCGACTTCGTCGTCGCGGGGCTAAGCGCCAACTCCGTGCCGTACATCGAGGGTCTCGACCTTCAGCGCGCCGTCCATCGCGCGGTCGTCGGGGGCGAACGCCCCGACACCGTCCTCCTTCTGGAGCACCACTCCGTCTACACCGCGGGAAAGCGAACAGCTCCCGAGGAGCGGCCGACCGACGGCACCCCCGTCATCGATGTCGACCGCGGCGGCAAGATCACCTGGCACGGACCAGGGCAACTCGTCGGCTATCCGATCCTGCGCCTGGCGGAGCCGATCGACGTCGTCGGCTACGTGCGCCGCCTCGAGGCCGTGCTCATCGACGTGCTCGCCGACCACGGCATCGACGGCCACCGGGTCGACGGTCGATCGGGGGTGTGGGTCGGCCCGGCCGGGCTCGAAGAGAAGATCGCCGCGATCGGCATCAGGGTCGCCGAGGGGGTCACCATGCACGGCTTCGCGCTCAACTGCTCGAACTCGCTCGATCCCTACACCCGCATCGTCGCGTGCGGCATCCGCGATGCGGGGGTCACGACGATCTCGCGCGAACTCGGTCGTGAGGTCTCCCCCGCCGACGTCATCGACACCGTGACGGCCCGGTTCCGCGCCGAGTTCGAGGCGGCGATCGCCGCATGAGCACCGCACCCGACGGGCGCCGCATGCTGCGCCTCGAAGTCCGCAACGCCCAGACTCCGATCGAACGCAAGCCCGAGTGGATCAAGACCCGGGCGAAGATGGGGCCCGAGTTCCGCCAACTTCAGACGCTCGTGAAGAGCGAGGAGCTGCACACCGTCTGCCAGGAGGCGGGCTGCCCCAACATCTACGAGTGCTGGGAGGATCGCGAGGCGACCTTCCTCATCGGCGGTTCGCAGTGCACGCGTCGCTGCGACTTCTGCCAGATCGACACGGGCAAGCCGGCCGACTACGACGTCGACGAGCCGCGTCGCGTCGCTGAATCGGTCGAGCGCATGCAGCTGCGCTACTCGACCGTCACCGGAGTCGCGCGGGACGATCTTCCCGACGGCGGCGCCTGGCTCTACGCCGAGACCATCCGCGAGATCCACCGCCAGTCGCCGGGCACCGGGGTCGAGATCCTGGTCCCCGACTTCAACGGCGAGCCGGACCTGCTTCGGCAGGTCTTCGACGCCGCGCCCGAGGTCTTCGCGCACAACGTCGAGACCGTGCCGCGCATCTTCAAGCGCATCAGGCCGGCGTTCCGCTACGAGCGGTCGCTCGACGTCATCACCCAGGGTCGCGACGCAGGCCTCATCACCAAGTCGAACCTCATCCTCGGCATGGGCGAGGACCGCGCCGAGGTCTCCCAGGCGCTGCGCGACCTGCACGAGGCCGGCACCGACATCATCACGATCACGCAGTACCTCCGGCCGAGCCCGCGGCACCTGCCCGTGGCGCGGTGGGTCCGCCCCGAGGAGTTCGTCGAGCTCAAGGCCGAGGCCGAGCAGATGGGGTTCCTCGGCGTGCTCGCGGGCCCGCTCGTGCGCTCCTCCTACCGCGCCGGTCGTCTCTGGGCCCAGTCGATGCACGCGAAGGGGCGCCCCCTGCCCGACGAACTGGCGCATCTGGCCGACCCGTCGCTGGGCTTCGCGCAGGCGGTCGGCTGAGGCATCCGGAAGCAGCCTCCGCCCTCCGAGAACGCGGTCGGAGGCTGCCCCGCGCGCCGGTATCCTTGTGCACATGGCACGCACCAAGGATTCGTCCACTCCGAAGGAGCCCGGGCGTCTGAAGCAGATGTGGCAGGTCTTCCAGATGACCCGCCGCTACGACCCGAACGCGCAGTGGCTCATGCTGCTCGTGTTCCTCGCTCCCGTGATCGTCGGGCTCGGGCTCGCGCTCTGGCTGAGCGAGGGCAACGGCTTCACGATCGCGCTCTGGATCGTGGCCGGCGTGCTCGCGGGCCTGCTGCTCGCCCTCATCGTCCTCGGAAGGCGTGCCGAGCGTGCCGCCTACGCGCAGATCGACGGTCAGCCGGGTGCGGTCGGCGCGGTGCTCCGCAGCGGCCTCCGCGGGGGCTGGATCGGCAATGAGATGCCCGTCGCCGTGAACGGCAAGACCCAGGACGCGGTGTACCGCTCGGTCGGCCGCGGCGGCGTCGCGCTCATCAGCGAGGGCCCGCAGACCCGGACGCAGCGCATGCTCGACGACGAGAAGCGCAAGATCGCCCGCGTGCTGCCCAACGTGCCGATCACGCTCATCGCCGTCGGCCACGACGAAGGCGAGGTCGAGCTGCACCGACTGCCCGCCGCCCTGCGCAAGATCAAGCGCTCGCTGACCAAGCCCGAGGTGCTCGCGGTGTCCAACCGCCTCAACTCGCTGCAGAGCGCCCTGCCGATCCCGAAGGGCATCGACCCCATGAAGGCGCGCCCGCAGCGCGGCAAGATGCGCTGACCGTACCCACCCACGCCGAAACGCGGCATCCGACCTGGTCGGGTACCGCGTTCGTGGTCTCAGGCGAGGACTCGGACTCCGGATGCCCCGAGCCGCCGTTCGTCGGAGCCGTTCGTCGGAGCTGCGCTTCAGCGATGTGCGGCGGCCCGGTCTCCGTCGATGCGGCTCAGGCCCGCACGAGCACCGTGCCGGCGACCTTGTCGTGGAAGCCGCGCTGGTCGGAGTCCCAGACGAGCGCGGGCACGACGATCGCGAGCAGCAGGGTGCGCACGACCGGGCGCCAGAGGCCGACCCATCCGCCGGCGATCGGGATGATGCGCAGGCCCATGAGCCGGTGCCCGACGCTGCCGCCGATGGTCGGGATGAACAGGACCTGCATGATGACGAAGATGCCGAGCGTCAGCCACGAGTGCAGCAGCGAGCTGTAGGGCGCGAAGAGCAGGGCGATCAGGATCGCGACGCCCCAGTCGATGACGATCGCCGCGATGCGGCGACCGACGCGCGCGACCGAGTTCGGCCCCTCGTCGGGGAGCCCGAGCCGCTCGCCCGGCCACCGGCTGGGTTCGAGTTGGCCGAAGGTCGTGGGCGTCGCGTCAGGCATCCGTCGATTCTACCGAGCCGTGCGCTGCGTAACACGTCTGAAACAATGGCGTCACGGCCGGGTAACCACCACTCGGTACGGTCGACTACGGCTGTGCACGTCCGTCCGGCCTCGCCGGTTCAACTCGCCCCCTTGGAGATACCACCCCATGTTCAGTGATTCCTCTGAAGTGCTCAAGTTCATCAAGGAGACGGATGTCAAGTTCCTCGACATCCGCTTCACCGACCTCCCGGGTGTGCAGCAGCACTTCAACATCCCGGCGTCGACTGTCGACGAGGAGTTCTTCACGGTCGGCCAGCTCTTCGACGGCTCCTCGATTCGCGGGTTCGCGAACATCCACGAGTCGGACATGCAGCTCATCCCCGATGTGACGACCGCGTACATCGACCAGTTCCGCACTGCGCGCACGCTGGTGATGATCTTCGACATCTACAACCCGCGCAACGGCGAGATCTACTCGAAGGACCCGCGTCAGGTCGCCAAGAAGGCCGAGAAGTACCTCGCCTCGACCGGCATCGCCGACACCGCGTTCTTCGCCCCCGAGGCCGAGTTCTACATCTTCGACGATGTGCGCTACGAGGTCAACCAGCACTCGAGCTTCTACTCGGTCGACTCCGACGAGGGCGCCTGGAACTCGGGCCGCACCGAAGAGGGCGGCAACCTCGGCAACAAGACCCCCTACAAGGGCGGCTACTTCCCGGTCAGCCCGATCGACAAGACCGCCGACCTGCGCGACGACATCACGCTGAACCTCATCGAGGCGGGCTTCGTGCTCGAGCGCTCGCACCACGAGGTCGGCACGGGTGGCCAGCAGGAGATCAACTACCGCTTCGACACGATGGTGCACGCGGCCGACGACATCCTGAAGTTCAAGTACATCGTCAAGAACACGTCCGAGCAGTGGGGCAAGTCCGCCACGTTCATGCCGAAGCCGCTCTTCGGCGACAACGGCTCTGGCATGCACACGCACCAGTCGCTCTGGAGCGAGGGCAAGCCGCTGTTCTACGACGAGGCCGGCTACGGCGGCCTCTCCGACCTGGCCCGCTGGTACATCGGCGGCCTCCTCAAGCACGCTCCCGCCGTGCTCGCCTTCACGAACCCGACGGTGAACTCGTACCACCGCCTCGTGCCCGGCTTCGAGGCCCCCGTCAACCTGGTCTACTCGGCGGGCAACCGCTCGGCTGCGATCCGCATCCCGATCACGGGCACCAACCCCAAGGCCAAGCGCATCGAGTTCCGTGCGCCGGATGCCTCGGGCAACCCGTACCTCGCGTTCGCCGCGCAGCTCATGGCCGGCCTCGACGGCATCAAGAACCGCATCGAGCCGCACGAGCCCGTCGACAAGGACCTCTACGAGCTCCCGCCCGAGGAGGCCAAGACGATCCCCCAGGTGCCGGGTTCGCTCGACGCCGTGCTCGACGCGCTCGAGGCCGACCACGACTTCCTCCTCGAGGGCGGCGTGTTCACCAAGGAGCTCATCGAGACCTGGATCGACTACAAGCGCGAGAAGGAGCTGAAGCCGCTGGCTCAGCGTCCGCACCCGTTCGAGTTCGAGCTCTACTACGGCGTCTGATGAAGAAGCGGCTCTGACCGGGTGTTTCTGCGAACCCCCCTCCCCCTCGTCCGCAGATAGTCCGCACGAGTCCCACGAGAACCCCCGCCAGGTCGCCCCGGCGGGGGTTCTCTGCGTCTACGCTCGGCAAGTGGCGAGCATCGAGGATGGTTTCTTCAGCGCCGTCTCGGGCCCGCCGCCTGCCTTGTGGGGTTCAACCTGTGAGCGAGCACATGTTGGGCGTCCATGCTCTGAAAATGAAGGACACTCAGCAAAGCCCGGCGCCTCGCGCGTCTGCTGTTCGCCGCAGAGCACTGCAGGCCGGAGTTCGTGACAACCGGTTCTGGACGCACGTCGGAGATGATCCCGACAGCGGAACCCCCCGGGCAGACCGCGCCCGTGTGTCATGGGCTGCAACCTCGCACGAGACCAGGTCATGATGTCCCCCACCTCGCATCCCGCCGTTGACGATCACTTCTGCGTCACGCACGTCCTGGTCAACGAACTGCCTTCCACGCTCGGCACGCCCGAGGAGCCCGACCACTACAGCGTCTCAGCCGTCTTCAGTCGGCGGCCGACACCGGCGGAGTTGACGATGCTGGCTGCGCCGAACGTGGGGGCGACCTTGCGCGACGAAGGCTATGCGCACGTGACCCTGAAGCCGGTCGATCGGCGTCTCGTCATCGGGCACACCAGTCTCGCGGAGCTCTCCGGGGGGCTCGCCTCGCTCATCGGTGAGGTGCTGTTCGACATCGGCACTCGAGCTCGCGCAGAACAGCGCGCACTCGACGACACGGCCGCCGCACACGCTCAAGGTGAAGCACAACGAGCCGCCAAGATCCTCGAGGCAGTCAAGCGCATCGACTTCGGGCCGTCAGAGTCACGATTCCGCCCGCAGGTCTCGAAGTACGCCTAGCCGAAGCGGGCGCCCCGTGACAGTCGTGGGACGGGGTGGGCCTCGTGCTCAGCCGGTGGTGGGCTCGCGTCGCTGCTGCTCCTCGCCGTAGAAGCCGCGCTCGAACACCGCGCGCGCACGTCGCGTGACCCCGAGGTAGTCGCTCTCGAGTTGCGATGCCGAGCCGGGCGGGTAGCCCATGATCCGGGCCACGCCCTCGAGCTGGGTGCGCTCGACCGGCAGCACGTCGCTCGTGCGTTCGAGCCACAGCGTCAGCGCCGAGCGCGCTCGCGACGCGAGCACCCATGCGCTGCGCAGCGTCTCGGCGTCGGGGGCGGTGACGAGGTGCTGCTCGACGGCCGCGTCGAGGGCGTCGAGCGTCGACGTCGTCCGCAACGCGGGCACCTCTGCGGCGTGCTCGAGCTGCAGCAACTGCACGTACCATTCGACGTCGCTCAGGGATCCGCGTCCGAGCTTGAGGTGGCGCGTGGGGTCAGCGCCCTGCGGCAGGCGCTCGTTCTCCACGCGGGCCTTGATGCGCTTGACCTCGCGCACGTCGCGCTCGGAGATCTGCTCGGGGTACCGCACGGTGTCGGCGAGCTCGGCGAAGTCGGCGAGCAGCGCGGCGTCGCCCGCGACCCCCCGCGCACGCAGCAGCGCCTGGGCCTCCCAGGTGAGCGACCAGCGCGCGTAGTAGGCCCGATAGGCGTCGAGCGAGCGCGCGACGACGCCGTTGCGCCCCTCCGGCCGCAGGTCGGCGTCGAGTTCGAACGGCAGTCGTGCGTCTTCGCTCAGCCGCACCAGGTCGGCGACGATGCGCAACGCCCGCGAGTGCGCGGCGTCGGGTGCCGCATCCGTCGCCCGATAGACGTAGATGATGTCGGCGTCGCTGCTGATGCCGAGCTCTCGACCGCCGAACCGCCCCATGCCGATCACGGCGAACTCGATGCCGTCGGGCGCCTCGCCGCGGATCGCGGACACGAGCGCGGCGATGTGGTTCTCGGTGAGGTCGCTCAGCGCCCACCCGAGTTCCTGCACCGTGCAGACGTCGAGGATCGCCGCCAGGGCGAGCCGGAGCACCTCGCGTCGACGGATCGCGCGGAAGATCTTGGCCGCGGCCTCGGGGTCGGTGTGCCGTTGCAGCACGGCACCGGTCTCGGCGCGAAGTGCGTCGAGCGAGCGAGGGCGCAGCTCGTCGAGGTCTTCGAGCCACGCCACGGCCTCGGGGCTGCGCTCGAGGAGCTTCGCCGCGTATCGCGAACCCGTGAGCACCTTCGTCAGGTTGAGCGCTGCATCGGATGAATCGCGGAGCAGCCCGAGATACCAGTGCGTCGTGCCGAGCGTGTCGCTCAGACGGCGGAAGGACAGCATGCCGAAGTCGGGATCGGTGCCCTCGGCGAACCACGAGATGAGCACGGGCATGAGATTGCGCTGGATCTGAGCGCGCCGTGAGACCCCGGAGGTCAGCGCGCCGATGTGCGCGAGCGCACCCTTGGGATCGCGGAACCCGATCGCGGCGAGGCGCGCCTCGGCCTGTGCGCTCGTGAGCTCGAGGCCCGACGCCGGCAGAGCGGCGACCGCTGAGAGCAGCGGCCGGTAGAACAGGCGCTCGTGCAGGCCGCGCACGCGCTGGCGGGTCGCCTGCCAGACCTCGGTGAGGCGCGCCGCGTCCGGCGCGATGCCCGAAGCGCGCGCGAGCCGTCGGAGGCCGGCGGGGTCGCGCGGCATGAGGTGGGTGCGGCGCAGGCGTTCCATCTGCAGGCGGTGCTCGAGCACGCGAAGCAGTCGGTAGTCCCGCGAGAACTCGGCGGCCTCCTCGCGTCCGACGTAGCCGTTGTCGGCCAGCGCCTCGAGGGCGGGCAGCGTGCCCCGCTGGTGGATGGCGTCATCCGATGCCCCGTGCACGAGCTGCAGCAGCTGCACCGTGAACTCGATGTCGCGAAGGCCGCCCGGACCGAGCTTCAGCTGCACGCCGACCTCGTCGGCCGGGATGTGCTCGGAGACGCGCTCGCGCATGCGCTGCACGGACTCGACGAATCCGTCGCGGCCCGAGCTCGTCCAGACCTTGGGCGCAACCCCCGCCGCGTAGCGCGCGCCGAGGTCGGGGTCGCCTGCGAGCGGTCGCGCCTTCAGCAGGGCCTGGAACTCCCAGCTCTTGGCCCACCGGTCGTAGTACTGCAGGTGCGACTCCAACGTGCGCACGAGCGCGCCGTCCTTGCCCTCGGGCCGGAGATTGGCGTCGACCTCCCAGAGCGGCGGCTCGATGCCGGGCTCGGAGATGATGCGCATCGTGAGCATCGCGAGGCGAGTGGCGATCTCGATCGCACGCGCACTCGAGACGACCGCGTCGTCGGCCGACTCCCCCACGAAGATCACGTCGACGTCGCTGACGTAGTTGAGCTCGCGGGCGCCTGCCTTGCCCATGCCGATGATCGCCAGCGCGGATGCCTCGACCTCGGCCGCCGGGAACATGCCCGGCGCCGCGGGCGTGCCGGGGACGCGCGAGGCGACCAGGCGCGCCGCAGCCAACGCCGCATCGAGCGTGGCACCGGCGAGGTCGGCGAGTCCGGCGGCGACGGTCTCGACGGCGTCGACCGCGTCGACCCTCGTGAAGTCGTACACCGCGATGCGTGCGAGCAGGCTGCGGTAGCGCACGCGCAGTGCCGAGGCGACGCGATCCTGCGAACCGGGCGCCGCGGACCATGCGCCCTCGACCGTCGAGAGCAGCAGGCCGCGCGCCTCGTCGGCCGACAGAGGCGGGCCGGGGACCTCTTGCAGCAGCGCCATCTCCGACGGATGCCGCAGCAGGAAGTCCGCGAATCCCCGTGAGCCCCCGACGAGACGGGCGAACCGGTCGGCTGAGGCCTCGGGCGCGAGCACCGCGGCGACCTCGTGCGGCGCACGGGCGTGCAACCGCTCGGTGGCGACGAGCGCCTCGTCGGGATCCGCGGCGTTCGCGAAGGCGACGAGCAGGTGCTCCTCGTCGAGACCGGTCAGGGTCGCGAGCGACTCGAGTCGTGCCGCCGCGGCGGAGAGGTCGTCGAACCCGGCACGCGCAAGACGACCGAGGGTTGGTGCTTGGCGTGACATCCGGAGCGCGTCAGAGGATCTCGAGGTTGCGCTGCAGCTCGAAGGGGGTCACCTGCGAACGGTAGTCGCGCCATTCGGCGCGCTTGTTGGCGAGCACGTAGTTGAAGACCTGCTCGCCCAGCGTCTCGGCGACCAGCTCGGACTCCTCCATGTACTCGATCGCGTGGTCGAGGCTCGCGGGCAGCGGGTTGTAGCCGAGCGCGCGGCGTTCGCTGTCGGTCAGGGCCCAGACGTCGTCTTCGGCCTCGGCCGGCAGCTCGTAGCCCTCTTCGATGCCCTTCATGCCTGCCGCGAGCAGCAGCGAGAACGCGAGGTACGGGTTGGCCGCGGAGTCGATGGCGCGGTACTCGACGCGTGCGCTCTGGCCCTTGTTGGGCTTGTAGAGCGGCACGCGAACGAGGGCCGAGCGGTTGTTGTGGCCCCAGCAGATGAAGCTCGGTGCCTCGTCGCCGCCCCAGAGCCGCTTGTAGGAGTTCACGAACTGGTTCGTGACCGCGGAGATCTCGTTGGCGTGCCGGAGGAGACCGGCGATGAAGTGGCGGCCGATCTTCGAGAGCTGGTACTGGGAGCCCGCCTCGTAGAAGGCGTTCGCGTCGCCCTCGAAGAGCGAGAGGTGCGTGTGCATGCCGCTGCCGGGGTACTGCGAGAACGGCTTCGGCATGAAGGTGGCGTAGACGCCCTGCTCGATCGCGACCTCTTTGATGACCGTGCGGAAGGTCATGATGTTGTCGGCCGTCGTGAGTGCGTCGGCGTACCGGAGGTCGATCTCGTTCTGGCCGGGGCCGGCCTCGTGGTGGCTGAACTCGACCGAGATGCCGAGGTCTTCGAGCATGCGCACCGACCGGCGGCGGAAGTCGTGGGCCGTGCCGCCCGGAACGTTGTCGAAGTAGCCGGCCGAGTCGACGGGCTGCGGACCCTCGGGCCCGAACTTCGACGACTTGAGCAGGTAGAACTCGATCTCGGGGTGCGTGTAGAACGTGAAGCCGCGGTCGGCGGCGCGCGCGAGCGTGCGCTTGAGCACGTTGCGGGGGTCTGCGACGGCGGGCTCGCCGTCGGGCGTCGTGATGTCGCAGAACATGCGCGCGGTCGGATCGATGTCGCCGCGCCACGGGAGCGTCTGGAACGTGGTCGGGTCGGGGTAGGCCAGCAGGTCGGACTCGTAGGTACGACTGAGCCCCTCGATGGCCGAGCCGTCGAAGCCGATGCCCTCGGTGAACGCGCCCTCGACCTCGGCCGGGGCGATCGCCACCGACTTGAGGGTGCCGACGACGTCGGTGAACCAGAGCCTGACGAACTTGACCCCCCGCTCTTCGATCGTCCGAAGAACGAAGTCACGCTGCTTGTCCATCCACACCCTCTCTCGCTCTACTCAGGGTAGCGGTAAGCGGGCTCACGTCGGGCCGTTCGCCGCGGCACGTATGGGAGACTTTCGACATGTCAGAGCAGCCTGCAACTCCCGCCGCCCCCGACGCGCCGAACACGGCGGGGCGGTCCGAACCGGTCACCGAGACGACACCGTACGGGGGCGCAGCGGCCGGCGGCCCCAAGCGGGTGCGCACCAGGCACTTCCAGAACGCCAAGCGCGACGGCATCAAGATCACGGGACTCACGAGCTACGACCAGCTCACCGCCCGCATCTTCGACGAGGCCGGCATCGACTTCCTGCTCGTCGGCGATTCCTCGGGCAACAACGTGTTCGGGTACGAGACCACGCTGCCCGTCACGGTCGACGAGCTGATCCCGCTCACGCGCGCCGTCGCGGGCGCGGTCAAGCGGGCGTTCGTCATCGCCGACATGCCGTTCGGCTCCTACGAGGTTGGCCCCGAGGAGGCATTGCACACCGCCATCCGCTTCATGAAGGAGACGGGCGCGCACGCGGTCAAGCTCGAGGGCGGCGTGCGCAGCGCCGAGCAGATCCGCCGCGTCGTGCAGGCCGGCATCCCGGTCATGGCGCACATCGGCTACACGCCGCAGAGCGAGCACGGCCTCGGCGGGCACATCATCCAGGGTCGCGGCGAGGGCGTCGCGCAACTGCTCGCCGACGCCGAGGCGGTGCAGGATGCCGGTGCGTTCGCCGTCGTGCTCGAGATGGTGCCCTCCGACGCGGCGCGCCAGGTCACCGAGCGCCTCGACATCCCGACGATCAGCGTCGGCGCAGGCCCGCACACCGACGGGCAGCTGCTCGTCTGGACCGACTGGGCCGGCCTCACGACGGGCCGCGTGCCGAAGTTCGTGCGGCAGTACGCCGATCTCGCGGGCATCCTCGGCAGGGCCGCCGTCGAATGGCGCGACGACGTCGCGAAGGGCGAGTACCCGAGCGCCGAGCACAGCTACGAGTAGCGCGGCGCTGCGGCGCACCACCGCAGACGCGGAGCGCGACGCGTGCCGGGCTCAGTCGTCGGCCGCGTCCTCCGCAGCCCACTTCTCGCTGTTCGCGCGGAGCTTCTCGAGCGCGTGCTCGGCCTCCTCGCGCGTGTCGAACGGGCCGGCCCGATCGATCGACGGCGATTGGAAGCCCTGCTCGACGGCGCCCGTCTTGAGGTTGTACCAGAACCGGTGTTCGATGTCCTCGGTCATAGGCTTGATCCTATGCCGAAGGATGCCGCTGGCCACCTGATTCCCGGACGACTCTCGCCCACGCGCCAGGTGCCGTCCACGATCGCCCGACCCGAGTACGTGGGGCGTGCGGCGCCCGCGCAGAACACCGAGGGCGACCGGTACTCCCCCGACGAGGTCGAGCGCATCCGCGCGGCGGGGCGGATCGCCGCCGGTGCGATCGAGGCCGCGGCGGCCGCGATCCGCCCGGGCGTCACGACCGACGAGCTCGACCGGGTCGCGCACGAGTTCGTCGTCTCGCACGGCGCGTACCCGTCGACCCTCGGCTATCGGGGATACCCGAAGTCCTCGTGCACGTCGATCAACGAGGTCATCTGCCACGGCATCCCCGACGACACCGCGCTCGAAGACGGCGACCTGGTCAACATCGACGTGACCGCGTACCTCGACGGCTATCACGGCGACCTCAACCACACGTTCCTCGTCGGCGACGCGGGCCAGGAGGCGGCGCTACTGGTCGAGCGCACGCGCGAGGCGCTCGCCCGCGGCATCCGCGCCGTCGCCCCTGGTCGGCAGGTGAACGTGATCGGCCGGGCGATCGAGGCGTACGCGAAGCGGTTCGGCTACGGCGTCGTGCGCGACTACACCGGCCACGGGGTCGGCCGCGCATTCCACACGGGTCTCGTGATCCCCCACTACGACGCCCCACAGTTCGACACGGTCATCGAGCCGGGCATGGTCTTCACGATCGAGCCGATGCTCACGCTCGGCTCCGTCGAGTGGGATGTCTGGGCCGACGACTGGACCGTCGTCACGCGCGACCGCTCGCTCACGGCGCAGTTCGAGCACACGCTCGTGGTGACCGAACGCGGCGCTGAGATCCTCACGCTTCCCTGAGCCGACCTCGCAGCCGCCCGCGATAGTGTGGCCGCATGGCGACCAAGCACGCGATCGGGATCGACATCGGCGGAACGGGCATCAAGGGGGCGGTCGTCGATCTCGCGACGGGTGCACTCGTGACCGAGCGACGCAAGGTCCTCACTCCCGACGGCGGCGAACCCGACGGCATCATCGCGTCGACGGCCGAACTGCTCGAGCAGGTCGGCGGCGACTTCGACCTCGAGGGGCTCCCGCTCGGCGTCTGCTTCCCCGCGATCGTCAAGCGCGGGCACACGCTCTCGGCCGCGAACATCTCGAAGAAGTGGATCGGGCTGCCCGCCGAGGAGCTCTTCGAGCAGGCGCTCGGCCGCGACATCCACTTCATCAACGACGCGGATGCCGCCGGCGTCGCCGAACTGCGCTACGGCGCCGCGGCCGGCGTCGACGGGCTCGTGATCCTCACGACGCTCGGAACGGGCATCGGCTCGGCGCTCATCCACGACGGCGTGCTCGTGCCGAACTCCGAGCTCGGGCACCTCGAGATCGACGGCCACGACGCCGAGAGTCGTGCGGCGTACTCCGCCATGGAACGCGAGGACCTCGACTGGGAGGCCTGGGCGAAGCGCCTGCAGCGCTACTACTCGCACGTCGAGTTCATCTTCTCGCCCGACCTCTTCGTGGTCGGCGGCGGCGTGTCGAAGCACCAGGAGCACTTCCTGCCGCTGCTCGACCTGCGCACGCCCATCGTGCCCGCCGTGCACCGCAACAACGCGGGCATCATCGGCGCCGCCGCGCTCGCGCTCGACTGAGCGCTCCGCGCGCACGGGCGTGGTGTGCCGGACGCCATCGGGCGTCGGAGTGTGAGCGGGCCGGCTGATACGCCGGGTTCTGTTCACCGGGCGCTTGCGCGACACCGGCTGGACGACCATCTCTCTCGGAGACACGTTGCCGTGCCCCTCCAGCGGCCTACCCGGGAACGGGACGGGCAGCCCCATCGTTCCCTGTCTGGCCTTGCTCCGGACGAGGTTTACCGAGCCGACCGCGTCACCGCGGCCGCTGGTGGGCTCTTACCCCACCGTTTCACCCTTACCCGGCGCTCGCGCACCGGGCGGTCTGCTTTCTGTGGCACTGTCTCGCGGGTTGCCCCGGGTGGGTGTTACCCACCGTCCTGCCCTGCGGAGCCCGGACGTTCCTCGGCATCCGATCGCTCGGATGACGCGGCCGTCTTGCCGACCCGCTCACACGCCAAGCGTACAGGCCGCGACCGGGCCGAACGGCCGCGTGCGAGCCCCGGGGCCCGGCACGCGGCATCCGCTCGGCTCAGATGCCCGATTCGTCGGTGCGCACGAGGATGCGGTCGCACTCGGGGCAGAGCAGCACCTCGTCGGGCGCGGCGCGACGCACGACGTCGAGGTCGGAACCCGTGAGCGTCATCGTGCAGCCGCCGCACGTGCGCTGGCGCAGCAGCGCGGCGCCGATGCCGGCCCCGCGGGCACGACGCTGCTCGTAGTACGCGAGCAGCTCTGCGGGGATCTCGCCCGCGACGACGACGCGGTCGCGTTCGGTGCCGTCGCGCTCGACCACCAGGCCGGCGGATGCCTCGTCGCGCTCGACCTCGAGGGCCGCCGTCTCGGCGGCGATCGCGGCGCGCTCGCCGTCGATGCCGGCGACGACGCCCTCGGCGCCCTCGACGCGCTCCATGACGATCAGTTCCTGGTCCTCGAGGTCGGAGAGGCGCTTGCGGAGCGACACGAGCTCGGAGTCGAGGGCCGCAACGTCCTTCGTCGAGGACGTGTGCTGCAGCCGGTCGCTGTCGCGGGCGATGCGGGCCTCGACCACTGCGACGTCGGACTCGATGCGCTTGAGCTCGGCGCGCGCGTCTTCGAGCGCGCCCTGCGCTTCGGCACGGCGCGAGCGCACCGCGGTGTCGCGGGTCGCGAGCTCGGCGATGGGAGCCGACTGGGGCAGGCTTCCGAGCCGGTGCGCGATCTGCTGCAGTCGGGTGTCGACGGCCTGGAGGCGCAGAAGTTGCTGCTGGTCGGCGGGGCTTGCATTCACGTGGTGCTCCTTGTGGGATTCGCGGTGCGGATGGTCATCATTGCACGACCTGGAAGTCCCAGGGGTCGGTGCGGAGCTCGCTCACGCGGAGCTCGAGTTCGGGGTGGGCGTCGCCCAGCTGGGCGGCCGCGGCTTCCAGCCACAGCCACTCGCTCGCCCAGTGGGACACGTCGATCAGCGCAGGCCCGCCCGTGAGCTTCGACTGCTCCCGCGACTCGGACGCGGGGTGATGGCGCAGGTCGGCGGTGATGTAGACGTCGGCCCCGCGGACTGCAGGGTCGCCGAGCAGCGAATCGCCGGCGCCGCCGCAGAGCGCCACCGTCTCGACGGGGTCGTCGAATCCGCCCGCGGCGCGGACACCCGTCGCCGTCGGCGGAAGGATCTCGGCGAGCTGTCTGGCGAGGCGGCCGAGCGTGGTGGGCTCCGCGAGACGGCCGACGCGCCCGAGGCCGTGGCCGGCTTCGGCGCCCGGACCCGCGCTCGGCACGATCGGGCGTGCGTCGACGAGGCCGAGGCGCTCGGCGAGCACCGCCGACGTGCCGCGATCGACGACATCGGCGTTCGTGTGCGCGGCGACGAGCGCGCAGTCGGCGCGGATGAGCCGCGAGAGGATCGAGCCCTTGTAGCGGTCTTCAGCGACCGTCGTCACCCCGCGCAGCAGCAGCGGATGGTGCGCGATCACGAGGTCGGCGCCCCACTCGAGCGCCTCGTCGACCGTGTCGCCGACGGCGTCGACCGTGAGGAGCACGCGCCGCACCTGCGCCCGCGGGTCGCCGGCCACGAGGCCGACCGAGTCCCACGACTCCGCACCGGAGACCGGCCAGAGGCGTTCGATCGTGGCGAGGACGTCGGCGAGGGCAGCTGGCACGTGCCCAGCCTACCGTCGGGCACCGGCCCGCCGACGAGATGCCGTGCGTTCGGGGATGCGCTCGAGCCTGCTCTTCGGAGTTCGCCTGCACGGGCGCCCGGGCGTCAGGATGCCGTCATGAGCAGGCGGAGCGCGGCCGACGACGTGCTGGCCGACCGGGCGCTGTGGGCGAGGATGCGCTGCCCGTTGCCCTCCGGCAGGTGCAGCACCTCGTAGTCGAGTTCGAGGTCGCCGACCTCGGGGTGCCGGAATCGCTTCGCGCCGCTCGTGCAGAGCCGGACATCGTGCCCGGCCCACAGCCGGGCGAAGTCGGGGCTGTTCACGCTCAGCTCGCCGACCAGCTCGGCCAGGCGACGGTCGTCGGCGAACTGCGCGGCCACGTATCGCAGCGACGCGACGGCGAGTGCCGCCTCGTCGTCCCAGTCGACGTAGAGATCGCGGGTGTGCGGATCGAGGAAGAGGAGTCGCAACTGGTTCGGTCGCTCCTCGGGCCGGGCGGGCGCGTCGGCATCGAGGTGCCCGGCCAGCAGCAGGTGTCCGGCACGGTTCCACGCCAGCACATCGTTGAACCGGCCGAGCAGGACCGCCGGCACCTCGCCCATCGCGTGCAGGAGCTGTTCCGCTCCCGGTTTCGCCGACTCGGGTTCCGACGCGCGGGGTCGCTTCGGTCGGGCCGGGCGGGCCAGCACGAACAGGTGCGCTCGCTCATCGGCGTCGAGTTGCAGCGCCCGCGCAAGAGCATGGATCACCGAGTCGGAGGCGTTCTGCGACTGCCCCTGTTCGAGGCGTGTGAGATACGTCATCGACACCCCGGCGAGCTGGGCCAGCTCCTCTCGGCGCAGCCCGGGGACGCGGCGACGACCATAACTGTCGACTCCGGCCTCGCGCGGCGTGAGCCGGTCGCGGCGTGAGCGCAGGAACTCGCCGAGTTCGGTCACCGGGCGATCCGCGTCCGCCGGCTGCACATCGATTCCGTGAGCATCCATGACGCCATTGTCGTCCTCCCCGCCTCGCCGGAGCCTGTCCCTGCCGGTGCCAGGCATGCGCAGGGTCGTCGAACGGGGGTACTGGCTCACCGGAATCGTCCGGGCCAACGTCGATCCCATGACCGATACCGCCTCGTCGACCCCGTCCCGTCCACCTCTGCCCGCGTCGCCGGCGTCGCCCGCCGGCCGCCGCCCGACCCGGGCGCAGACCATCGCGATGGCCGTCCTGCTCACCGCGAACCTCACGCTCGCCGTCGACTTCTCGATCCTGAACGTCGCACTGCCCCGCCTCGGGGCTGACCTCGGGTTCACGGTCTCCGGGCTGCAGTGGGTCTTCACCGCACTCGCACTCTGCGCGGCCGGATTCACCCTGTTCTTCGGCCGCGTCGCCGATCTCTTCGGCCGCCGCCGGCTCTTCCTGATCGGCATGGCGCTGCTCGGGGCCTCGTCGCTCGCGGGAGGCCTCGCACAGGATCCGGCCCTGCTCATCGCCGCTCGGGCGGGACAGGGAATCGCGACGGCGATGGTCGCTCCCGCGGCCCTGGCGCTGATGACGACCATGTTCCCCGAGGGCCCCGCCCGCGCTCGGGCACTGGGATTCAACGGCGCGCTCATGGCCGCCGGATTCACCGCAGGCGCGGTGCTCGGCGGGCTGCTGACCGGCACCGTGTCGTGGCGTTGGGCGTTCCTCGTCAACGTCGTCGTCGCACTCGCCGTGCTCGTCATCGGCCCGCTGGTGCTGCGCGAACCCGCGCGCGGCACGCGCCCGCGGCTCGATGTCGCCGGTGCGATCCTGATCACCCTCGCCCTCGTCGCGCTCGTCTACGGGATCGACATGTCGGGCCATGCGGGCTGGACGCATCCGGGCGTCTGGGGTCCGATCGTCGCCGCCCTCGCGCTCTTCGGGGTCTTCCTCGCCGTGGAGTCCTCCGTGCGAGAGCCCCTGGTGGAGCCCGCGCTCCTCAGGCGAAGCAGCGTCGTGTGGGGCAACGCCGCCGGTCTCCTCGCCTTCGCCACCGAGACGTCGCTCGTGTTCCTGCTGAGCCTGTACCTGCAGGAGGTCCTCGGCTCCGGCGCGATCGCCGCCGGGCTCGTGCTCGGCGTCCTCGGCATCGGCACCGTGCTGGGCGGCCTGATGGCACCGAGGATCATCGGCCGGACGAACGCGAAGACCGCGATCGTCATCGGCCTCGCCGTGCAGGCGGCGGCGACGATCCCGCTCGCGTTCGTCTCGGAGAGCCGCGGATGGCTCATCCCGCTGCTCGTCCTGACCTTCGCGGGCGGCGTCGCCAACCTCGTCGCGATCGTCGGCTACACCGTGACGTCGACGGCGGGCGTCCCCGCCGAGCAGCAGGGACTCGCCACCGGGCTGGTCACGCTGAGCCAGCAGGTCGGCATCGCCCTCGGCACGCCGCTCATGTCGGCGATCGTCACGGCAGCCGCCACCACCGCGCTGCTGCCCGGTCTCCAGGTCGCGATCGGCGTGAACGCCGTCATCGCGGGAGTCGCCGCCGTGCTCGTGGCCGCCTTCGTGCGCCTGCCGCACACCCGCGGAAGCGGAACCCGATGACCTGGAGTGGACTGGGATCGAGCGGAGTCCGACGTGGAGTGGGCCCTGCCGGGCTCGAACCGACGACATCCACGGTGTAAACGTGGCGCTCTACCAACTGAGCTAAAGGCCCGCCGCGCGAGCGACGCATCCGCAATGCTATCGCGCGTGCCGACGTGCTCGGGACGGATGCCGCGGGCGAGCGGGCATCGTCGGCCCGACATTCGCGCGGGGCCCGGCCGGTCTCAGCGATCGCCGAGCGCCGCGAGCGCCTCGCGGTACTGATCGAGGCTGCGGGCCTCACCGGGACCGGTCGCGAAGCTCGCGCGGACCACCCCTTCGGCGTCGATCACGAACGTGGCCCTGGCCGCGTACCCGCGGTCGTCGAGGAACGCGTCGTAGGCACGGGCGACCTCGCCGTGCGGCCAGAAGTCCGACAGGAGCGGGAAGCCGTAGCCCTGCTCCTCGGCCCAGGCGCGGAGCGCGAACTTCGAGTCGACCGAGACGCCGAGCAACTGCACGCCCGCCTGTTCGAAGACCGAGAAGTCGTCGCGGAGCGCGCACAGCTCGCCCTCGCACGTTCGCGAGAACGCGAGCGGGAAGAACACGAGCACGACCGGGCCGGCGTGCAGGCGGTCGGCGAGGCGCACGGTCCGGCCGAGCTGGTCGACCAGCTCGAACCCGGGGGCGAGGGCACCGGCGGGCAGCGGCATCCGTTCTCTCCTCTGCGTTGTGGAACGGTGAGCGAAGGCACAGCGTACCGAGCCGAAACGTTGTGCGAATGTCACTAGTATGGCCAAGTGTGATCGGTCGAAACCCGGCCGTTCGTCGCGCGCGCGCAACAGATGCGCCCGGCAGATCTGCCGTAGAGAAAGGTCGACTGTGACTGTCAACGACCAGGACCCCTACTCCGTCGAGGCCATGGATTCCGACCCCGACGAGACATCCGAGTGGGCCGAATCCCTCGATGCGCTCGTGAGCGAGAAGGGCCACCAGCGGGGTCGCGAGATCATGCTGAGCCTGCTCAAGCGCTCGAAGGAGCTGCACCTGGGCGTGCCGATGGTTCCGACCACCGACTACCTGAACACGATCGCTCCCGAGAACGAGCCCGAGTTCCCCGGCGACGAGGACATCGAGCGCCGGTACCGCGCGTGGCTCCGCTGGAACGCCGCCGTGCTCGTGCACCGCGCGCAGCGACCCGACATCGCGGTCGGCGGCCACATCTCCACGTACGCGGGCGCCGCGTCCCTCTACGAGGTCGGCCTCAACCACTTCTTCCGCGGCCAGGACCACCCCGGCGGCGGCGACCAGGTCTTCTTCCAGGGCCACGCCTCCCCCGGCATGTACGCCCGGGCATTCCTCGAGGGCCGCCTGAGCGACGCCGACCTCGACGGCTTCCGCCAGGAGAAGTCGCGTGCGCCGCACGGCCTCTCGTCGTACCCGCACCCGCGACTCATGCCCGAGTTCTGGCAGTTCCCGACCGTCTCGATGGGCCTCGGCCCGATCAACGCGATCTACCAGGCCCAGCTCAACAAGTACCTCACCAACCGCGGCATCAAGGACGCCTCCGACCAGCAGGTCTGGGCGTTCCTCGGCGACGGCGAGATGGACGAGGTCGAGAGCCGCGGCCAGCTGCAGGTCGCGGCGAACGAGGGCCTCGACAACCTCAACTTCGTGATCAACTGCAACCTGCAGCGTCTCGACGGTCCCGTGCGCGGCAACGGCAAGATCATCCAGGAGCTCGAGAGCTTCTTCCGCGGCGCCGGCTGGAACGTCATCAAGGTCGTCTGGGGCCGCGAGTGGGACTCGCTGCTGGCCGCCGACCACGACGGCGCGCTGCGCAACCTCATGAACGTCACGCCCGACGGCGACTACCAGACGTACAAGACCGAGTCGGGCGCCTACGTGCGCGAGAACTTCTTCGGCCGCGACCCGCGCGCGCTCGAGCTCGTCTCGCACCTCAGCGACGACGAGGTCTGGGGTCTCAAGCGCGGCGGCCACGACTACCGCAAGATCTACGCCGCGTTCAAGGCCGCGACCGAGCACAAGGGCCAGCCCACGGTCATCCTCGCGAAGACCATCAAGGGCTACGGCCTCGGCAAGAGCTTCGAGGGCCGCAACGCGACCCACCAGATGAAGAAGCTCACGCTCGACAACCTCAAGGGCTTCCGCGACGAGATGCGCATCCCGATCTCCGACGCGCAGCTCGAGGAGAACCCGTACCTGCCCCCGTACTACCACCCGGGCCAGGGCGACGAGGCGATCCAGTACCTGCAGGAGCGCCGCCGTGCGCTCGGCGGGTACGTGCCAGAGCGCCGCTCGAAGCACGTCGCCATCTCGCTGCCAGACGACTCGGCCTACGCGATCGCGAAGAAGGGCTCGGGCACGCAGGAGATCGCCACGACCATGGCCTTCGTCCGCCTGCTGAAGGACCTCATCCGCTCGAAGGACTTCGGCCACCGCATCGTGCCGATCATCCCCGACGAGGCCCGCACGTTCGGCATCGACGCGTTCTTCCCGACCGCGAAGATCTACAACCCGAATGGCCAGCACTACACGTCGGTCGACCGCGAACTACTGCTCGCCTACAAGGAGAGCCCGCAGGGCCAGATCGTGCACGTCGGCATCAACGAGGCCGGCGCGTTCGCGGCGTTCACGAACATCGGCACGTCGTACGCCACGCAGGGCGAGCCCCTGATCCCCGTGTACGTCTTCTACTCGATGTTCGGCTTCCAGCGCACCGGCGACGCCATGTGGGCCGCGGGCGACCAGATGGCGCGCGGCTTCATCATCGGCGCGACCGCCGGCCGCACCACGCTGACGGGCGAGGGCCTGCAGCACGCCGACGGCCACTCGCCGCTGCTCGCGTCGACCAACCCGGCCGTGCTCGCCTACGACCCCGCGTACGGCTACGAGATCGGGCACATCATGCGCGCCGGCCTCGAGCGGATGTACGGCGGCCAGCACCAGGACCCGAACGTCATGTACTACCTCACGGTGTACAACGAGCCGATCGTGCAGCCCGCCGAGCCCGAGGGCGTCGACGTCGACGGCATCCTCCGCGGCATCCACAAGGTCGCCGCCGGCAACGGCAGCGGTCCCTCGGCGCAGCTCCTCGCCTCCGGCGTGGCCGTGCCGTGGGCCCTCGAGGCGCAGCAGCTGCTCGCCGACGACTGGGGCGTCTCCGCCGACGTCTGGTCGGTCACGAGCTGGAGCGAGCTCCGCCGCGACGGCCTCGCCGCCGACGAGCACAACTTCCTCAACCCCGACGCCGAGGCGCGCGTGCCGTACGTCACGAGCAAGCTCGCGGGCGCGAACGGCCCCTTCGTCGCGGTGTCCGACTACATGCACGCCGTGCCCGACCAGATCCGCGCGTACGTGCCGGGCGACTTCGCGACGCTCGGCGCCGACGACTTCGGGTTCTCCGACACGCGTGCCGCCGCCCGTCGCTTCTTCAAGATCGACGGCCCTTCGGTCGTGGTTCGCGCGCTCGAGCAGCTCGTCGCGCGCGGCGAGATCGACCGTTCGGTGCCCGCCCAGGCGATCGCGAAGTACCGTCTGCACGACGTCAACGCCGGAACCACCGGTTCCGCCGGCGGCGAGAGCTGACCCGAGGTGGCGAAGCCCCGTACCAAGGCAGAGACGCTCGCATGGTTGCGAACCATCGCGGGTGAGTTGTCGACGCAGACGCTGAAGCGTCTGGAGGACACGCTGCCCTGGTACGGGGACATGCCGCCGAGCCGCCGATCGGCGGTCGGGCTCGTGGCCCAGGCCGGCATCTCGTCGTTCATCGCCTGGTTCGAAGACCCCCGCTCGACGCCGTGGATCGCCGCCGACGTGTTCGGCGCGGCACCTCGCGAGCTCCTCCGGTCGGTGAGCCTGCAGCAGACGCTGCAGCTCATCCGGGTCACGGTCGAGGTCGTCGAGGACCGTGTGAAGGACGGCGGCGAGCCCCTCCGCGAGGCGATCCTGCTGTACTCGCGGGAGATCGCCTTCGCGGCCGCCGACGTCTACGCGCGGGCGGCCGAGGCCCGCGGTCTCTGGGACGCGCGACTCGAGGCGCTCGTGGTCGACTCGATCCTCTCGGGCGAATACGACGACGAGCTGCCGAGCCGGATCGCCGCGCTCGGATGGCACGGTCATGGCGAGGTCGCCGTGCTCGTGGGCACGGCGCCGAAGCAGCTCGACGTCGACCACGTCCGCCGCGTCGCCCGGCACATGCAGGCCGACGTGCTGATCGGCGTGCAGGGCAATCGGCTCGTGCTCGTCATCGGCCGGTCCGAGCTCGGGCGCCAGCCCGACGAGGTCGGCACCTCCCCCGCGATGACCTTCATGGAGTTCGCCACGGCCCTCGAGGGGCACTTCGGCCCCGGGCACCTGGTGCTCGGACACGAGGTGCCCAACCTCGTCGATGCCTCGAAGAGCGCGAAGGCCGCGCTCGCGGGATTCGCCGTCGCGAGGTCGTGGCGGCATGCGCCCCGGCCCGTACACGCCGACGACCTGCTGCCCGAGCGCGCGCTCGCTGGCGACCCGCTCGCACGCGCGACGCTCGTGCACCGCATCTACCGTCCGCTCCAGGCGCACTCGACCGAGCTGCTCACCACGCTCTGGAGCTACCTCGACAACGGCCGCTCGCTCGAGGCAACGGCCCGCGAACTGTTCGTGCACCCGAACACGGTGCGGTACCGCCTGAAGCGCGTCTCCGACGTCATCGGATGGGATGCCACCGGTGCGCGCGAGGCCCTGATCCTGCAGTCGGCCCTCATCATCGGATCGATGAGCGATCACGAGCACCCGCCGCGACGCCGCCCCTGACGCGATCGCCGCTGTGGGACGCGCACAAGCCTTTTCGTGAGAGCTTGTCGCATCGGCACACACGCCCGTGGCGTGCGATTGGCAGACTAGGGACGTGATCGTCGTCGTCTGCCCTGGTCAGGGCTCCCAGACCCCCGGATTCCTCGCTCCCTGGATCGAGGACGCCTCGCGCGCCGAGCGCCTCGCCTCGTACTCCGCCGCCGCAGGCGTCGACCTCGGTCTGCACGGCACCGAGAGCGACGCCGACACCATCCGCGACACCGCGGTGGCGCAGCCGCTCATCGTCGCGGCCGGCCTGCTGACGCTCGACGCGCTGCTGGCCGACGGCCGCGCCGAGAAGATCGGCGGCATCGCCGGGCACTCGGTCGGAGAGATCGCCGCCGCCGCCGGCGCGGGCGTGCTCTCCGCCGACGACGCCATGCGGTTCGTCGGTGAGCGCGGTCGCGCGATGTCGGATGCCGCGGCGCAGACGCCGACCGGCATGAGCGCCGTCCTCGGCGGCGACGAGTCCGCACTGCTCGCACGGCTCGCCGAACTCGGACTCGAGCCCGCCAACTTCAACGGCGGCGGTCAGATCGTCGTCGCCGGAGCGCTCGACGCCCTCGAGACGCTCAAGGCCGAGCCGCCAGCCGGCTCCCGCGTGATCCCGCTGCAGGTCGCGGGCGCGTTCCACACGCGCTACATGGCTCCGGCCGTCGCCCACCTCTCCGAAGTCGCCGCGACGCTGAACCCCGCCGACCCCGCGCAGACGCTCTGGACCAACAACGACGGCCGCGTCGTGACATCCGGCACCGAGTTCGTCGACCTGCTGGTCGGCCAGGTCTCGTCTCCGGTGCGCTGGGACCTCTGCATGGCCTCGTTCGCCGATGCGGGCGTCACCGGCATCATCGAGGTCGCGCCGGCCGGCGCACTCGTCGGCCTCGCGAAGCGCGCGCTCAAGGGCGTGCCGACGGTCGCCGTGAAGACCCCCGACGACCTGGCCGCCGCCATCGAGCTCATCGAGCAGTCCGCCTGATTCGCGGCATCGCCCGACGCACCGAGAGAATGTCGAACATGACCAAGCCCACCCTGCAGCAGTCCCACGGCCCCGCCTACACGCGCATCTACGCCGTGGGAGCCGCGCGCGGCGAGAACGCCGTGCCGAACGAGGACCTCATCGGCCCGATCGACTCCTCAGACGAGTGGATCCAGCAGCGCACCGGCATCATCACGCGCACGCGCGCCGGTGCCGACGTGTCGGCCCTCGACCTGGCGACGGATGCCGCACGCGAAGCCATCGAGAAGTCCGGCGTCGCGCCCGAGCTCATCGACCTCGTCATCGTCGCGACGATCTCGAACGTGCAGCAGACGCCGTCGATGGCCGCCGTCGTCGCGGACCGCGTCGGCGCGAACCCGGCGGCCGCCTACGACGCGAACGCGGCCTGCGCCGGATACGCCTACGCCGTCGCGCAGGCCGACGCGCTCATCCGCACGGGCGTCGCGCACTACGCCCTCGTGATCGGCGCCGAGAAGCTCTCCGACGTCGTCGACCCGACCGACCGCTCGATCTCGTTCCTGCTGGGCGACGGCGCGGGCGCGGTCGTGATCGGCCCGAGCGACTTCCCGGGCATCGCACGCACCATCTGGGGTTCCGACGGTTCGAAGGCCGGCGCCGTTGGCATGAACGGCACGCTCGTCGACTTCCGCGACGGCACGGCCGAGTGGCCGACCCTCCGCCAGGAGGGGCAGACCGTGTTCCGCTGGGCGGTCTGGGACATGGCGAAGGTCGCCAAGCAGGCGCTCGACGCCGCCGGCGTGACGAGCGCCGACCTCGCGGCGTTCATCCCCCACCAGGCGAACATGCGCATCATCGACGAGTTCGCCAAGCAGCTCAAACTGCCCGAGACGGTCGCGATCGCACGCGACATCGCCACGACGGGCAACACCTCCGCGGCATCCATCCCGCTCGCGACGCACCGCCTGCTCGAGGAGCACCCTGAACTTTCCGGGGGCCTCGCCCTCCAGATCGGCTTCGGCGCCGGCCTCGTGTTCGGCGCCCAAGTGGTGGTTCTGCCCTGAACCGCCGACCTCTGTCCATCTAGACTGACTCTCGGTCAAACGAGACACCCTCAAGGAGAAGAACCATGGCATTGTCCACCGAAGAAGTGCTTGCCGGCCTGGCCGAGCTCATCAACGACGAGACCGGCATCGCGACCGAGACGGTTGAGCTGGACAAGTCGTTCACCGACGACCTCGACATCGACTCGATCTCGATGATGACCATCGTCGTCAACGCCGAAGAGAAGTTCGACGTCAAGATCCCCGACGAAGAGGTCAAGAACCTCAAGCTCGTCGGCGACGCCGTCGACTACATCGTCAAGGCCTCCGCCTAGTCGATGCGTGGAGCGGGCCGGCGTGCGAACGCCCGGCCCGCTCGATCAGCCTGATCGTTTTCCTCCCCATCGGAGTCTTTCTCGTATGACCAAGAAGATCGTGATCACCGGCATCGGTGCGACCTCGCCGCTCGGCGGCACCGCACGCGACAGCTGGAATGCCCTGCTCGCCGGCGAATCCGGTGCTCGCACGCTCGAGCACGACTGGGTCGCCGAATACGACCTGCCCGTGCACTTCGCGGCCTCGGCCAAGGTGCGTCCCGAAGAGGTGCTCGAGCGTCCCGTCGCCAAGCGACTCGACCCCTCGAGCCAGTTCGCCCTGATCTCGGCGATGGAGGCCTGGGCCGACGCCGGATCCCCCGACGTCGCACCCGAGCGCCTCGGCGTCGACTACGCCACCGGCATCGGCGGCATCTGGACCCTGCTCGACGCGTGGGACACCCTGCGCGAGCGCGGTCCCCGTCGCGTGCTGCCCATGACCGTTCCGATGCTCATGCCGAACGCGGCCTCGGCGGCGATCTCGATGCACTTCGAGGCCCGCGCCTTCGCGCGCACGGTCGCCTCGGCGTGCGCATCGAGCACCGAGTCGCTCGCGAACGCCTACGAGCACCTGCAGCTCGGCCTCGCCGACGTCGTGATCGCCGGAGGCTCCGAGTCGGCCGTGCACCCCATCACGCTCGCGTCGTTCTCGTCGATGCAGGCGCTGTCCAAGCGCAACGACGACCCCGCCCACGCCTCGCGGCCGTACAGCGTCGACCGCGACGGCTTCGTTATGGGCGAGGGCGCTGCGAGCCTCGTGATCGAGACCGAGGAGCACGCGCTCGCACGCGGAGCCCGCATCTACGCCGAACTTGCCGGCGGCTCGGTCAGCGCCGACTCGTACCACATCACCGCGAACGACCCCGAGGGCCGGGGCGCGAGCCGTGCCGTGCTCGATGCGCTCGCGCAGGCCGGTGCGACGCCCGACGAGGTCACGCACATCAACGCGCACGCCACGAGCACGCCCGTCGGCGACATCGCCGAGTACACGGCACTGCTCAGCGTGTTCGGCGACCGCGTGCACGAGATCCCCGTGTCGGCGACCAAGGCCTCCACCGGTCACCTGCTCGGCGGCACGGGTGCGCTCGAGGCCGTCTTCACCGTGCTCGCGCTCGAGAGCCGCCTCGCACCGCCGACGATCAACCTCACGACGCAGGACCCCGCGATCCCGCTGCGCATCTCGGGCGAAGCCCAGCCGCTCGGCGACGGCCCCCAGGTGGCCATCTCGAACTCGTTCGGGTTCGGCGGCCACAACGCGGTCGCGGTCTTCCGTTCGGTGTAGTCCGCTCGCGGATGCCGCGGCATCCGCTCACGAAGAAGACCCCGGTGTCGCACGACACCGGGGTCTTCTTCGTCGACGGCCAGCGGGTTTCGTCCGTGCGTCCACCGGGAGCTCCTCTCCGACGATCGCGGGGCGCCAGCGCGCGGGCCGAGGTCTGTCACGTCACGGCGCTCACCCGACCTGGTGCAGCCAGACGACGGGGGCGAAGTCGCTCGCGTGGCGGAAGGGCTCGAGCTCGTCGTCCCACGCCTGCCCGAGGGCGAGTCGCAGTTCGCGGTGCAGCTCGTGGGGGTCGGTGCCGGCGACCTCCATGGCGTAGCGGATGCGGTCCTCGCCGATGAGGGTGTTGCCGGCGACGTCGGTCTGCGCGAAGTACACGCCGAGCTCGGGCGTGTGCATCCAGCGCGCACCGTCGGAACCGGGCGTGGGGTCCTCGCTCACCTCGTAGCGCAGCTGCTCCCACCCGCGGAGTGCGGATGCGATCCTCGCACCGGAACCGGCTTCGCCCTCCCAGTGGAACTCGGCGCGCAGGAGACCGCGGTAGACCGGCTGGTCGCTCCAGTCGAAGTTCACGGCAACACCGAGGGCGCGACCAGCAGCCCACTCGACATGCGGGCACAGCGCGCGCGGTGCGGAGTGCACGAACAGCACTCCTTGCGCGGGGCGCACGACCCGCGTCAGCTTCTCGGCCATCTCCGTCTCCGTTCTCGAGGTGCGTCTTCCCCTACGACCTCGGGAGCCCGGATGGCTGGTGTTCGATTATCGACGTGACCGTCACGGGCGATTATGCCGCGGATCCGGGCGCCTGACAAGATTCGCGCCGCGCGCCGCGGGTCCGGGTCAGCGGCGCAGGAGAACTATATGCTCGGTGAAACGTTCCGAGTCGCCCGCTTGCGATCGATCGCCGAAGGAGGCGCCATGGCCGTGCGCGACGCACTGCTCGCACTGCTCACCCTTGGCCCCGCCTACGGCTTCGCGCTGCACGGCGGCCTCGCCGAGCGCACGGGCGGGCGGCGCACCGTGAACGTCGGCCAGACCTACGCCACGCTCGAACGGCTCACCAGGCAGGGCCTCGTCGAGCCCGCCGGCACGACCGACGACGGGCTCCCCCTGCATCGACTCACCGACACCGGGCGCCTGGCCGTCGAGGCGTGGCTCGACGGCCAGGATGCCGCGGGCGCCGACCCGTGGGACGAGACCGTCGACCGGGTGCTCATCGCGGCGTCGCTGCCGGGGTTCGACGCGGCATCCGTCATCGCGGCCGAGACACGACGCTGGCGCGAGCGCCTCGATCTCGCCCGTAGCCAGTCCGGCTCCGCGCACGACGGCGACTCCTCCGTGCACTCGGACGTGGATGGAACGCCTGCCTCGGTCCCGATCGGCGACGACGCCCGGCCCGGATCGGCGGCGATGGCCGGACTCGCCCGCCTCGCGGCATCCGCCGATCTCGTGCGGGCCGAGGCCGCCGTCACCTGGCTCGTCTCCTCGGAGCCGCTCGCCCGCGACGCTCGGCTCGTGTTCGAGCCGAGCACGACGCGTCCGCGACGGGGACGCCGGCCGGGCCGGACGCCCGCGACCCTGCTCGCCGACGCGACGACGAGCGTGTCCGCTGCGGCCTCGACGGCAGCTTCGACGTCGGGCTCGGCTTCGGCGGACTTCGGCGCGGCGAGTCAGGCGTCGGCCGACGCGTAGCTGTCGACCACGGCCAGATCGAGCGGGAACTCCACGGGGAATCCGCCGAACAGCAGCCTGCCCGCCGTGACCGCCGACGCGCGGACGGCCTCGGCGACCGCCTCGGCGTGCTCGACCGGCGTGTGCACGATGATCTCATCGTGCAGGAAGTACACGAGGTGCGGCACACGGTCGAAGACGGGACCGGATGCCGCGGCCGGGCGCACCCCCTCTGACACCGTGCGGCCGATCGCGTCGAGCCGCGTGCGCAGGTCGGCCATCCAGCACAGCGCCCATTCGGCCGCGCTGCCCTGCACGACGAAGTTGCGGGTGAAGCGACCCCAGTCGCGTGCGCTCGAGCGCGCTCGACGTTCGTCGGCGGGCGTCGCGTCGGGCTGGCTCGCACTCGCCTGCGTCGCCCGCCATTCGGCCGGCGGCACGGGCGACGAGCGGCCGAGCAGCGTGGTGACCTGCAGGCCTCGCTCGCCGTCGCGTGCCGCGGCGTCGACGAGCCGCATGGCGTGCGGGAACGCCCGGGCCAGGCGCGGCACGAGGCGCCCGCTGTCGCCCGTCGTGGCGCCGTACATGGCGCCGAGGATCGCGACCTTCGCCTCGTCGCGCGTCGCGACGACGCCCGAGTCGACGAGCCCCCGATAGAGGTCGCGGCCGTGGCCCGCCCGCTCCATCGCCTTGTCGCGCGACATGCCGGTGAGCACACGCGGCTCGAGCTGTGCCGCGTCGGCGACGACGAGGGTCCACCCGGCGTCGGCGACGACCGCGCTGCGCACGAGCTTGGGCAGCTGCAGCGCCCCGCCGCCGGAGGTCGCCCAGCGACCGGTCGCCGTGCCGCCGGGAACGTACTCGGGGCGGAATCGATCGTCGCGCACCCAGTCTTCGAGCCAGGTCCATCCGTTGGCGCTCAGCAGCCTCGCGAGCTTCTTGTAGGCGATGAGCGGCTCGATCGCCGGGTGATCGTGCTCGCGAAGCTCCCAGCGCG
The DNA here is from genome assembly GCF_900113185.1 of Agromyces sp. CF514. NCBI lineage: Bacteria > Bacillati > Actinomycetota > Actinomycetes > Micrococcales > Microbacteriaceae > Agromyces > Agromyces sp. CF514. The sequence goes on from NZ_FOZD01000001.1 coordinate 2,592,615, forward strand.
AGGTCGACGACGTCGGCACGCCCGCCGTGCGGAGCGCGCGCAGGACATCGACCTGGGAGTCGAGGTTGAGCGTGGGCGCCCCGAGCTCGGCTCGAACCTCTGCGGCGATCTCCTCCATACGCGCGGGCTTGCGGCCGGGTGCCGGGCGTGCGCCGAGGGTCGCCTCGAGCACGGACTCGTGCACGAGCCGACTCCACGGCAGGCCCGCGGCGCGCATCTCGGCTCCGATCAGGGCCCCGGCCGACTCCGCTGCGACGAGCAGGCGCAGGGCCGCGGGAGCCGTGCCGCCCTCGACGAGCGCCATCTGGCGGCGGTACTCGTCGGCGACGGATGACGCGGAGACGCGGCCGCCCGCGGCATCCGCCCGCCCGTGCACCTCGGCGTGATCGGCCGACGGGCCCTCGAGGTCGAGATCGAGGTCGAACAGCGTCTCGTGCTGTGCGCCCGCCGGCGCGCCGGCGGTCACGACGGCCTCCACCATGGTCGGCCCGGGCGGCAGCCAGGCCGGCGCGGGGTGCCCGCCGCGCGTGCGCATCTCGGCCGTGGAGGTGGAGTGGTCGAGGATCGCCCCGCACAGGCGCAGGTCATGGCATCGGGCGAGGCGCACGCCGCTCGCGAGCAGCCCCGGGTACCACTGCCGCGTGTCGGCCCAGACCCAGCGCGGGGCGAACTCGCGCTCGAGTCGTGCGAACACGGGGGCGGATGCCGTGTACTCGGCCTCTGCGACCGGTTCAGCAGGGTGCTCGGGGTCGACGAACTCGACACGACCGTCGTCGCCGATGCCCACGGCGATCTGCATGCCCCCATTCTCGTGCCCGGCACCGACACCGGATGGCGTCCGGCCGAGCGACGGTGTCGGTGGGTGCGTGCAGCATCGGCACATGCCAGATCCGAAGGAGTCGCCGTGGTCGCCGTGAGGTTCCACTGCGGACACGGCGCCGACCCCGCAGACCCCGCCGTGGTCGCCCTGCGCCGCGTCTGCCCCCTCTGCATGCTCATCGCCGAGACCCAGCGTTCGCGAGCCGAACTGCTGCGCAAGGTCGCTCCCCCGCAGCGGGCGGCGCTCGCCGTCGAGACCCGCATCGGCGTCGAGTACCAGTGGCAGTGCCCCCGCGGGCACGACCGGTATCCCGCGACCGTCAACGACGTGCTCACCGGCACGGGCTGCGCGAAGTGCCGTGCGAACGCCGCAGCGCCCGCAGCGCTGCGCGAAGCCGGCCTGGCGTTCATGAAGCCCGGGCTGCGCACGCGCACCTCGATGACCGAGCAGCGGCTGCGCACGATGCTGGGCGAGCGCATCCGGCTGCACCACCGGGTGAACGCGGTGCACATCGCCCGCACGTTCTTCGGGCGGAGCGAGGTGTGGCCCGACGTGCTGGTGCCGCAGTTGCGCATCGCCGTCGAGTACGACGACCCGGGGCGCTCACGACGCGCGCACCTCGGCATGAAGGAGGCCTCCGACCTCGAGAAGGACGAGGCGCTCGCCGAGGTCGGGTGGGAGGTGATCCGCATCCGCGCCGGCGGACTCGCGTCGCTCGGGCCGAACAGCGTCGTGTGCCGTGCGCTCTCCCCCGCCGTCGTCGATGCCGTGGTCGCCCGCATGCGTGCGTTGCGCGGCGATGCGGCCGTCGACGCGATCTCGGTCGTCGGCTCGGCGGCGTCCTGACTCGCCGCGGTCGGCGGCGATCCATGGCGCAGCTGTGGACAATCCCCGCACCGATGCCCGCAACCCGATAGCGTGGCGAGACCCGTGCACTTCCCGCGCGGTCTCGCGCGCGCAGAAGGGCCAGCGGATGCTCCTCCCGTTTCTCATCGTCGGCGGAGTCGGCCTCGTGCTGCTCCTCATCTCGTTGGTGCTCGGAGACATCCTCGATCACTTCGACGTGGGCGACGGCGCGATCTCGGGCACCGCGCTCTCGGTCGGCCTCGTGGTCTTCGGCGCATCGGGGGCCCTCACCGCGACGACCGGGCTCGACCTCGTCTGGGCCTACGCGCTGGCGATCGTGCTCGGCCTCGCGGGCTACGTGCTCTCGGCGCTCGTCGTGCGCAACCTCACGAACTCGTCCGACGGGGTGCCCGCCTCGGCGGTCGGACTCTCGGGCGTCACGCGATCGGATGTCTCCGCCGCGGGCGGCGAGGTGAGCCTCGACGGCCCCGGCGAGATCGAACGCCGACTCGCGTACTCCGACGACGCCATCCCCGAGGGCTCCCGCATCGTCGTCGTCGAGCACGTCGGAACCCGGGTCAAGGTCGCCGTCGGCTGAGGCCGCCCGCCCGATCGCACGCCCTCGAGCACGCCCCGTTCGCGCACCCTGCTCCGAACGCTCCGCCCACGCACCCGAAAGGCACCATCTTGCTGCTGGACCCGACCGCGATCCAGGTGATCGCGATCCTCGCGATCGTCATCGCCCTGCTCTCCCTGCTCGTCTTCATCGCCCGTCGCATCCGCCGCGTGCCGCCGAACGAGGCGCTCGTCATCGTGGGGCGCGGCGCGGGCCGACGCGACGCCGAGGCCGGCATCGGCCAGCGCGTCGTGATCGGCGGGCGCACCTTCGTCTGGCCGATCCTGCAGCAGGGCTTCTCGATCTCGCTCGAGCAGCGCCAGATCGGCATCACCGTCGAAGGCGTCGACAAGAACCGCATCAAGATCGCGATCAAGGCCTCGATCAACTTCAAGGTGAGCGGCACCGAAGACGGCGTCCGTCGCGCCGCCCAGCGATTCCTCTCGCAGCAGGAGCTGCTCACCGAGATCATCAAGGAATCCCTCGAGGGCTCCCTGCGCTCCATCGTCGGCGACATGACGATCGAGCAGATCATCTCCGACCGCAAGAGCCTGTCCGACCGGGTCGTGGCCGAGACCAAGACCGACCTCGTCGAGCAGGGCCTCCAGGTCGACCTGCTGAACATCTCCGACATCTCGACGCCCGGAAGCGACTACCTCGCCAACCTCGGTCGCGCAGAGGCCGCACGGGCCCGTCAGGTCGCCGAGGTGAGCGAGGCCGAAGCAGCACGCGCGAGCGAGTTCGCGCGCATCGAGGCCGCAGAGCAGATCGCCGAGCGCCAGAAGGCCCTGAGCCTCAAGCAGGCGGGCATCAAGGCCGAGACCGACCGCGCCAACGCCGAGGCGCAGGCCGCCGGCCAGCTCGCGACCGCCGAGCAGGACAAGCTCGTCGCCGTGCAGGAGCGCGACGCCCTACAGGAGCAGGCGCTCGTGACCCAGGAGCGCCTCGACATCGAGATCCGCAAGCCGGCCGAGGCCGAGGCCTACGCCGAGGTGCAGCGCGCCACCGCCAAGCGCGACGCCGCGAATGCCAGCACCGAGGCCGAGGCGTACAAGCGCACCAAGATCGCCGAGGCGAACAAGGTCGCGGCCGTGCAGGACGCCGAGGCGGCGGCCACCTCGGTCCGGTTCGCCGGCGAGGCCGAGCGCGACCGTCAGGTCGCCCTCGCCGCGGGCGTGCGAGCCGAGGGCGAGGCGCGCGCCGCCGCCATCGAGGCGGGGGGCCTCGCCGAGGCATCCGCCACCGATGCGAAGGCCCTCGCCCTGCAGAAGTACGGCGAGGCCGCCCTCGCGCAGGAGATCATCTCGCGCCTGCCCGACATCGTGCGTGCTGCGGCCGAGCCGATCTCGAACATCGACAAGCTCACCGTCGTCTCGACCGATGGCGCGAGTGCCATCACGAAGACGGTCGGCCAGGTGCTCGGCGAGGGCACCGAGGTCGTCAAGTCGCTCACCGGGCTCGACGTCAGCTCGATCCTCTCCGGCCTCGCCGGCGGGCAGCTGGTGAAGTCGAGCGAGGCGGTCAAGTAGCACTCCCCGTCTCCGCCGGTCTTCCGCCGGCCCCGCGACCTCCCCGAAGCGTCGGATGCCGGCCCATGGCATCCGACGCTTCGTCGTTCACGACGAACGCCTCCGGCAGCCCCCGCCATCGATGGGTGCACCTGCTGCAATCTGAGGCCGTTTGCAAAGTTACTTACACATAAACGCCTGAATGTCAGTAAGATGCTCGTATGGTTGCAGACGCGAGCGACGACCTGCCGGCCGACGGCATCCCGATTCCGCCGGTCCGGCAGCAACTGCATGCCTGGACGCCGCGCAACCCGGCGGGCTTCTCCAACGCCGAGGTGCGACGCCAGACGGGCACGTACGAGTCGTCGCGCACCGCGACGCTCTCGGACTGGACGCCTCGGTTGTCCGCGATCGACACCGCGGACGCCGAGGAGGCGGCCCTCGCCCTCGCCGACTTCGACCGCTACGCGCTCATCACGCTCGGCGCCGACCACCCCGCGCTCGGACCGATGTCGGCGATCCTGCTGCGCACCGAGAGCGCCTCGAGCAGCCAGATCGAGCAGCTCACCGCGTCGGCGCGGCAGCTGGCACTCGCGGAGCTCGACGAGGGCGATCGTGCGAACTCCGCGACCGTGATCGGCAACGTCCGCGCGATGGAGGCGGCGCTCGCGCTCTCGGAGCACCTCGACGAGGCGGGCATCCTGTCGATGCACCGAGAACTCCTGCGCAGTCAAGCGGGCCTCGAAGACCAGGCCGGAAGGTTCCGCGACGAGCTCGTCTGGATCGGCGGGCGCGACAACGCCGGTCCGCGCGGCGCCGACTACATCGCCCCGCAACCCGAGCACATCCGGCCTGCGATCGCCGACCTCGTCGCGTTCGCCGATCGCGTCGACCTTCCGGCCATCCTGCAGATCGCCGTCGCCCACGCCCAGTTCGAGTCCATCCACCCGTTCGTCGACGGCAACGGCCGCACCGGCCGCGCCCTCGCGCATGCGATGCTGCGCAACAAGGGGCTCGCGACCCACACGACGGTGCCGCTGTCGGCCGGCCTGTTGACCGACGTGGGCCGCTACTTCGAGGCCCTCGGCGCCTTCCGCGACGGCGACGCAGGCCCGATCACGCACAGCTTCGCCGACGCCTCCCGCTTCGCGGCGGTCTCGGGCCGCCGTCTCGTCGACGCACTCTCCGACCAGCTCGAGGCCTCGCGCGAGAAGCTCGCGGGCGTCCGCTCGGTCTCACGCGCGTGGTCGCTCCTGCCGCGGCTCATCGCCCAGCCGATCATCAACAGCAGGTACCTCACCAGGCAGCTCGGGTACAACGACGTCACGGCCAAGCGCACCATCGAGACGCTCGTGGAGCGCGGCGTCCTCGTCGAGCGATCGGGCCGTGCGCGCAACCGCGTCTGGCAGCACGCGGGCATCCTCGACGTGCTCGACGACTACGCCTCGAGCGTCAGGCGATCGATGCGCCACCGATGACGCGCATCGGGTCGCCCCGCAGGAGCGCGAGGCCTCCCCGGCTGCGTCACCGGCGATCGGGTCCGCGGCATCCGCTCGGCGCATGAGACGCGGGGCCCGGCGATGCCGGACCCCGCGGACGTTCGGGCCGCGTCAGTAGGTGACGACGATGCGCCCGTCGACCTTGCCCGCCTCGAGACGTTCGAAGATCTCGTTGATGTTCTCGATCCGGTCTTCGGTCACGGTGGGGTGGATGAGTCCGCGAGCGTAGAAGTCGAGCGCCTCCTCGAGGTCCTGACGCGTGCCGACGAGCGATCCACGGACCGTGATGCCGCGGAGGACGATGTCGAAGATCGCGGCCGGGAAGTCGCCGGGCGGCAGGCCGACGAAGACGGCGGTCCCGGCCCGGCGGGTCATGCCGATCGCCTGGCCGAAGGCCGACGGGTGCACGGCGGTCACGAGCACGCCGTGCGCACCGCCGCCGGTCGCTTCGACGACCTTCGCGACCGGGTCGCCCTCGGTCACGTTGACGAGCACCTCCGCCCCGAACCTCGCGGCGAGCTCGAGCTTGTCGTTTGCGACGTCGACCGCGACGACTCGCATTCCCATGGCGACGGCGTACTGCACGGCGACGTGGCCGAGACCGCCGATGCCGGAGATGACGACCCACTCGCCGGGGCGGACCTCGGCCTGCTTGAGACCCTTGTACACGGTGACGCCCGCGCAGAGGACCGGGGCGACCTCGACGGGGTCGGCCCCCTGGGGGATGCGCGCGGCGAACTTCTCGTCGACGAGCATGTACTCGCCGAAGGAGCCGTTGATCGTGTACCCGCCGTACTGGGCGTTCGGGCAGAGCGTCTCCATGCCCTTGCGGCAGAACTCGCAGACGCCGCAGGCGCTCCACAGCCACGCATTGCCCACGAGGTCGCCCACGGCGAGCGTGGTGACGCCCTCGCCGACGGCGACGACGCGGCCGACGCCCTCGTGGCCGGGGACGAGGTCGGCCTTCGGCGGAACCGGCCAGTCGCCTCGCGCGGCGTGCAGGTCGGTGTGGCACACACCCGTCGCGAGGTTCTCGACGAGCGCCTGGCCCGGTCCGGGCACAGGCACCTCGAGGCTCTCGACCGAGAGCGGTGCTCCGAGTTGGTGGACGACGGCTGCCTTCATGGTCGTGGCGTCGGACATTGCGATTCCCCCAAGGTGTGTCAGGTGGGTCGTTCGCCCGGATCGGTGGTTCCGGGTACGACTCCATTCTAGGATTGTTGAACAATTTGCACCAGTGCTCAGGGGCGCGACATTCGCGTGCGTCATCGCGACCCCCTCGCACCAGATACCGTTGTGCAGGTGCACTCGACTGTCAACACCGCCGTCGTCGGCCGAATCGGCCATCTGAGCCTCAATCGTCCCGAGTCGATCAATGCGATCGACCTCGAGATGATGCATGCCATGACCGAGACCCTCGACGCCTGGACCGAAGACCCTGCCGTCTCGGCCGTGCTGCTCGACGGCGTGGGCGACTACGGATTCTGCGCCGGCGGCGACTTCCGCGAGATCCTCGAGCGCGCAGCCGAGGGCATGACCATCGGCACGGTCTTCTTCCGCGACGAGTACCGGCTGATCGCGAAGCTCGCGGAGTTCCCCAAGCCGGTCGTCTCGATCATGCACGGCATGACCATGGGCGGCGGAATCTCGCTCGCCGGCCACGTCACGACCCGTGTCGTCACCGACCGCGTCAAGCTCGGACAACCCGAGACGGGATACGGATTCGCGCCCGACGGCGGCGCGACCTGGCGACTCGCCCGCACGCCCGGAGAGATCGGCACGCATGTGGCGCTCAACTCCATCGACCTGACCGCCGCCGACGCGATCGCGCTCGGCTTCGCCGACGTGATGGTGCCGTCGGAGCGCATCGACGAACTCAAGGCCACGCTCCTCGACGCCGACGACGAGGCCGCACCCGACGAGAAGGTGCGCCGATTCGCGGTCGACCCCGGCCCGTCGCCGGTGCTCGCGCGTCGCGACTGGATCGATGCGTGCTACGCCGCAGACACCGTCGAGGCCATCCTCGAGCGCCTCTGGGCGTTCTCGAACGGCGACGAGGTCGCGGGCCTTCGCGCGGCCGACTCCGACGACCCCGAGGCCGCGGCGAACGCCGCGTCCGCAGCCGACACGCTGCTGAGGCTCTCGCCGACCGCCCTCGTCGCGACCCTTCGTTCGGTGCGCGCCGCCCGTGACGGCGAAGACCTGCGCGACGCCCTCGAACGCGAGCTTCGCCTCGCCCGGTGGTTCACGACCCACCCCGACCTGTTCACCGGCGTGCAGGCGCTCGTCGCCCAGAACACCGAGACGCTGCATCAGGACACGTTGCCCGAATGGCGGCCCGCCGACCTCGGCGCCGTCGATCTCACCGACATCGTCGCAGCCATGGAGACACCGCTCCGGCACAGCGTGTTCCCTCGCGGACTCGGGATCCCCGAAGAGGACCCCGAACAGGCCTGACGGATCGTCAGAAGCGGGTCGACCCGTCGCGTTCGCCGCGACGCACCAGCGAGCGCAGCACGAAGAAGACCACGACGGCGACGAGCGCGACGATCACGGCCTTCACCAGGAACCACACCACGCTGAACACGACGTCGACCAGCACCCACGCGATGATGACGGCGGCGATCACGCCGAGTACGGTCCAGACGGTGCGGCTCATGCTCCGAGGCTAGTCGACTTGCCCACCCGCGATCGTGCCGTCGTACAGGCGGCGCAGGCCGAGCGTGCCGCCCCGCTCGAACGCGGCCCGCTGGCGCCCGGCGCCGGTGCCGTCGACCAGCATGCGATCGAGCGCTTCGCCCGCCCGCTCGAGGTCCCCGGTCGCGGCGAGCGAAGCCTCGAGCATGCGGAAGAACCCGGTGAGCGTCTCACCGGCCGACTGCATCCCGGCGGTGATCGGATCGAAGACCGACCCGCGCATGCCGGAGTGGGCCGCGTGCAGTTGGGCGGCCGACAGGAGTTCGGCGGGCATCCGTGCCGAATCCGCTGCTGCCGCGTGCGCGGCATCCGATCGCTCGAGCGCATGCGCGACGAACGCTCGGCACAGCGCTGCGACGAAGAGCGTCGTGTCGGCGTCGAGCTGGGCATCGCCCATGCGCAACTCGACCGTCGGCAGGTGCGCCGAGATCCGGACATCCCACATGATGACCGCGAGATCGACCGTGCCGCCGATGCCGAGCAGCTTCGACGTGCGTCGGTCGTAGTCCGCCGCGTCGACGAAGGCGGGCGGAGCGCCCGACGTCGTCCACCGTCGAAGGAGCACGGTGCGCCAACTGTCGTATCCGGTGTCGTGCCCGCGCCACAACGGCGAGTTCGCCGTGATCGCGGTCAGCAGCGGCAGCCACGGACGGACCGCATTCAGCACGACCACCCCCGATTCGCGATCGGGGATGCCCACGTGCACGTGCAGCCCGCTGAGCTGGTGGTCGGCGATGATGCCGTCCATCTCGCGGACGATCGACCGATAGCGATCGACGTCCGCGACGGACGGGAACGGCGTCGTGTCCGGCGGGGTGCCCGTGCCTCCCACGACGACGCCGAGGTCGGCGGCGATCCGTGCGACGAGGCGACGGAATCCGGCGAGCGCGTGTTCTGCGACGTCGAGTCGGTCGAACACCCGGGACGCGTGCTCGACCTGGGATGCGAGGAACTCCCGATGCGTGACCTCGCGCCACGCGTCGAGCGAGGTCAGGCGCCTGAAGGCCTCGGCTCCGACGTCCGCGGGCCGAAGCGCCTTCGGTTCGAGGAACTGGAACTCCTCTTCGATGCCGAACGTCCTCATCGGGACTCCCTGGTCACCGAGGCGCCCGGTCCGTCCGCCTGATCGATCCGCACCGGTCTGCGCCTCCTGCCCATTGTCACCTCCGGCGCCCCGTTCCGGAAGGGCCGCACGGCCTGCGCCCGGATGGATGCGGGCCGTCGCGCGCGGGTCTACGCTTGCGCTGTGCGCGGCGCTCGTCGCGGGCGCCGCGGCCCGACGATGACGTTCAGGGGGTCGCGAGATGTGTCGATGGCTGGCCTACTCAGGGGAACCGCTCCAACCGTCGATCCTGGTGCTCGACGCGCAGCACTCGCTGGTCGCCCAGTCGCTGGACTCACCGCTCGGCGCCGAGACGGTGAACGGCGACGGGTTCGGCTTCGGGTGGTACCCGAAGGACAAGGCGAAGGGCGGCCTGCCCTCCCTCTTCCACAGCACCGAGCCGGCGTGGAACGACGAGAACCTGCGCGAACTCACCCAGGCGATCGAGAGCCCGCTGTTCTTCAGCCATGTCCGAGCGGCCGGAGGCCCGCCGATCCAGCAGACGAACTGCCATCCGTTCCGCCACGACCGCTGGCTGTTCATGCACAACGGCACGATCGCCCAGTTCGGCCTGCTCAAGCGCGACCTCACGTTCGCGGTCGATCCGTCGCTCTACCCGAGCATCAGAGGGACCACGGACTCGGAGGTGCTCTTCCATCTGGCCCTGACCTTCGGGCTCCGGGACGACCCCGTCGAGGGAATGCGGAAGGCGATCGGATTCGTCGAGGAGACCGGCCATGCCTCCGGCGTGGCCTTCCCGATGCAGGGCACCGTCGCCGTCTCGGACGGGGCGACGCTGTGGGCGTTCCGGTACTCGAGCCAGGGCCGCACCCGCTCGCTGTTCCACTCGGCCGACATCCCGACCCTCCGGGAGATGTATCCCGATGTGGAGCGGCTCTCGACGTTCGGCGATCACGCGCGCGTGGTCGTCTCGGAGCCGCTCAACGACCTGCCCGGAGCGTTCCTCGAGGTACCGGAGTCGACCGCCGTGATCCTCGAAGACACGGGGTATCACCACGAGCCGTTCCTCCCGCACGAGTAACTCCCGGCCGGTCGATCTCCCGACCGATCGGCTTCGCCACGAGCGCGAGCGGGCCGCCGCGCTCGGCGAGCCGCCTCAGCCGCGTCGCGCGGGCTCCCCCACCCCGACCCGCGACACGGCGGCCTCGAGCGAGTCGCCCACCAGGCGCGCCCACGGAGCGGCGACCGCGGGGCGCGACAGCGCGACCATGCGGCGGACCGCCCCGGCGTCCTCAAGCGCGATCGGCGAGCAGCCGTCGGGGAGATCCGTGCCCTCCGGCACGATGGAGACGCCGACGCCGGCTGCGACCAGGCCGCCCACGATCGTGACATCCTGCCCCTCGAAGGCGATCGACGGGCGGCGACCGTACACGGCGAACAGCTCGTCGACCGACCTGCGCAGGCCGTACTCCGGCTTGAGCGCCACGAGGTCGTCGTCGAGCAGTGCGTCCGCCCGGATCGACGCGCGTCCGGCCAGCGGCGACGAGTCGGGCACGATCGCGATCAGGCGCTGGGTGAACAGCAGATGGACGTCGACCCCGGCTGCCGCAGCCTCGTAGTCGGACACGACGGCGATGTCCACGAGCCCGTCCTCGAACATCGCCGCGCACATGCCGCGCGAACCCTGATGCAGTTCGAACCTGATGTCCGGGTGCGATGAGCGCACGTCGCGGATGAGCTCGGGGACGATGCGGGAGCCGAGCGAGGTCTGGAACGCCAGCCTGACCGTCGACGCGGCGCGCTCGGTCTGCGCGTCCCACGCCGCAAGCCCGTCTTCGACGGCACGCAGCGCGATGCGCGCGAACGGCACGAGGGCACGCGTCGCGTCGGTCAGGCGGATGCCGCGCCCGACCTGCGCGGTCACCGGCCCGCCCAGCCGTTCCGACAGGCTCCGCAGCGCGCGACTCGCGGCGGGTTGCGGCATGCCGACCTCTTCGGCGGCCCGAGTGACGTGCTCCTCGTCGGCCAGGGACACCAGGAGCGGCAGCTGCGCGAGCAGCGCTCGAACGCGTCGATCATTCATGCGCAAATGATATCGGAACTGGTGAAATGGTATTGGACAGGCATGAATCTCGATTCGTAAGGTCGTTCCGTGTCGACGCTCATCGCCTCTCCCCCGGTCACGGATCCCCGTGCCGACTCCGGCGCGCGCATGCGGGTCGTCGCCTGGGGCGCCGGCATCGCGACCTTCACCCTGCTCTACGCGCCGCAGGGAGTCCTGACGCAGATCGCCGTCGACTTCGGCCTCGCCTCGTCGAACGCCTCCTGGGTCGTGGCCGCGGCGACGTTCGGCCTCGCCGCGTCGGTGATCCCCTGGGCGCTGCTGTCCGATCGGATCGGCCGCCACCGAGCACTCCAGATCGCACTCCTGCTCGCGGCCGCGCTGGCCGTCGCCGGCCCCCTCCTTCCCGGATTCGCGGGACTCATCGTCGGCAGGGTGCTGCTCGGGGCCGCACTCGGCGGCATCCCGGCGCTGGCCATCACCTACCTGCACGAGGCCGCAGCGCCGCAGCGGTCGGCGGCGCTCGCCGCGGCGTACGTGGCCGCGACCACGACCGGCGGCCTGATCGGGCGCCTCGCGGTCACCCCGCTCGCCGAGGCGTTCGGCTGGCGGATGTCGCTGCTCGTCGTCGGATCCGTCGCCGCGGTGCTGTGCGGCTCGCTGGCGCTCCTGCTCCCCCGCACGCCGATCCGTCGGGAGCCGCTGGCACGCAGCATCCGCCTGCTCGCCCGCCAATCCCGCTCGACCACCGCCTGGCCGCTGTACGCGATCGGCGCCCTCGCGATCGGCGTGCTCGTCGCCGTGTACAACAGCGTCGTCTTCCGGCTCGAGGCTGCGCCGTACGAGCTCGCGCCCGGCGTGGTGTCGCTCGTGTTCCTCTGCTACCTCGGCGGATCGCTCGCCTCGCGCCTGTCGAGCGCCGCCTCCCGCGCGATGGGCCCGCGCTGGACCTTCGCCGTCGCCGGTGCGGCGATCGCGGCCGGCATCGCGGTGACGCTGCTCGGGGCGCTCTGGTTCGTCGTCGCGGGCATCGCCCTGCTCACCATGGGCGTCTCGCTAGCCCACGCCACCGCCAGCGGCACGGTCCCCCGGGTGGCCGGTGAGGGGCGCCAGCACGCCGTCGCGCTCTACTCGGTCGTCTACTACGTCGGCGCCAGCGTGTTCGGCGTGCTCGGCGCTTCGGCATTCGCCATCGGCGGCTGGCCTGCGCTCGCCATCGGGGTGGGTGCCGTGGCCGTGTGCATCACTGCCCTCGGTTCGCTCGCCGCGAGGAACTGACGAACCGATCGTCGACGAGCCGGAGGTCCGTTCGCAGGCGCGCTCCCGCGAACGAACCTCCGGTCCGGTCGGTCGGTCGGCCGGTCGCGATCAGCGGAGTCGAAGCGGCGTCACCGCGGCATCCGGATCTCCTGCGTGCGACGCGGCCTCGAGGACCGCCGTGGCGGCCGCGGGCACGAAGCCCTCGTCGGTCCACCGCTGCAAGGGTCGGAGCGAGCCCTCGGCCACGACCTCGACGGTCTCGCCGGCCGCGAGTTCGACCGGTGCGAAGCCGAGGAGCACCCGACGGGGGAAGTCCTCGGCGTCGACGACTCCGTAGAGCTGCACGACCTGGCGCCCTGAGCGCGAGCCGATGTTGGTCACGCGCACCGTCGTCTCGAACGACTCGCCGGCGATCTGGGGCGGGGTGATCTCCTCGATGGCGAAGGAGGTGTACGACAGCCCGAATCCGAGCGGGAAGGCGGCGGCGCGACCGTCGCGGTCGAGGAGGCGCTGGCCGAACCAGCGGTCGTAGACGATGCTCGCCGCATCGCGGTCGAAGAAGGGCAGGTGCTGCTCGGTCGTCGGGATCGAGTACGGCAGACGCCCCGAGGCATCCGACTCGCCCAGCAGCACGTCGGCGAGGGCGTGCCCGCCCTCGGCACCGCTGTACCAGCCGACCACGAGCGCGGGGACCTCGTGCCGCCACTCCTCGGTGATGACCGCGCCCGCCGTCACCACGACGACGATCGTCCGGGGATTGGCCGCGACGGTCGCGCGGACGACCTCGACGTCGATCGGCCGCAGACGCAGGCTCTCCCGGTCTCCGCCGGCCGCCGTGCCCATGCCGCCGGCGGCGCCAGAGAGGTCGAATGCCGGGGCGCCGTCTGGAAGCGGCGGGAAGAGCGAGAGCAGGGCGGGATCCGCCATCGACTCGGCGCCCAGGTACTCGCCCTCGTCGGCGGCTGTGTAGCCGACGACGACGATCGCGACATCGGCCGAGGCCGCCGCTTCGGCCGCGGCATCCGGATCGTCTTCGAGGACGCTCGTGATGCGCGCGTGCGGCAGCGCGGCGGTGAGCCCCTCGAGCGCGGTCACGACGTGCGGCGAGCGCACGTTGGAGGAGCCCTCGTCGCCCGTGTTCGGCAGGTCGGCGAGGCGGCCGATGACCGCGACCGACTCGAGCGCGTCGGCCTCGAGCGGCAGCACGGGCGTGCCGTCGACGCGCTCGTTCTGGAGCAGCACGATCGACGCACGGGACGCCTCGCGAGCCAGCGCCCGGTGCTCGTCGCTGAACACCGTGTCGAGGCCCGGCTCGGCTTCGAGTTCGCGAGCGTGGAATGCGAGCTGGGTGCGCAGGATCCGGCGCGCGGCGCGATCGACGTGATCCCATGACGCGCGTCCGGCTTCCAGATCCTCGGAGAGGTGCTGCGCGCGCTGCTGGCGGAACGGCTCCTCGACATCGAGGCCCGCAGCGAGCGAGGTCGCGCCGTCGCGGAGCCCGAAGATGAAGTCCGAAACGGTGACGCCCTCGAACCCCCACCGGCTGCGCAGGATGCCCTCCATGAGCTGCTCGTTCTGGCCGGCCCACTCGCCGTTGACCGCGTTGTACGACGTCATGATGCCGTCGACGCCCTCCTCGACCACCCGACGGAAGTGGGGCAGGAACACCTCGTGGAGCGTGGCGTCGTCTGCTCGGACGTCGACCTTGAAGCGCGCGTTCTCCATCGAGTTGAGCGCATAGTGCTTGGCCACGGCCATCGCGTTGCGGTGGATGCCGCGCACGAGCGCCGCACCGAACTCGCCCAGGAGGTAGGGGTCCTCGCCGTAGGTCTCCTGCGCACGGCCCCACGCGGGATGCCGCGGGAGGTTGATGCAGACGCCGCCGAAGAAGTTCGCACCGTGCGCGCGGAGCTCGCGCCCGATCACCACGCCGATGCGCTCCTCGAGGTCGACGTCCCAGGTCGCGCCGCGGGCCATCGCGACGGGGAAGGCCGTCGAGGCCCCGACCACGGCGCCGCGCGGGCCGTCGCTGAACCTCAGGCCCGGGATCCCAAGGCGATCGATGCGACCCATCTCGATCGGGCGCCGGTTGTACCCGTCCTGCATCATCGAACCCATGCCGGGCCAGAAGTCGACGTCGCCGTCGAGCAACCAGAGCTTCTCCTCCGGCGTCAGCTGTGCGAGCAGCGCCTCCGTCTCGGCGGCGAGATCCTCGCCCTCGCGGATTCGTGCGACGGAATCCGCGAAGGTCCGGACCTGTTCTGACGTCATCGACATGTGTCCTCCAAGTGCTTACCTACATCAACGTAGGTAAGCGATGGTACGCACGCCCCCGCGATCCGCGCAAGCCGTCGCATCCGCTGCGCAACCGGCGGCAGGCGACTTGCGTCGGGGGCACGCTGCGCTTAGCATCCCTCCTACCTACATCGACGTAGGTAACCCGTTCGCCGGACTCGACCCGAAGAGACCTCGAACGGGATCCAACGAGCGGTCCGGGCGACGCCCGGCCTTGCCGAGGGCATCCCCGAATGCCAGAAGGAAGACGCGACGACGATGTCCGACACCCCCAGCCCCCTCGTCGAGCCCATGACCGAGGCGACCTTCATCGCCGAGGCCGCCGGCAACGACGACCCGCCCACACCCATCAAGGGCCTGCGTCGCCTGATGGTCTGGGTCGTCCCGGCGAACGTCGGGATCTTCATGATCTGGGGCGCGTTCCTGTTCATCATGCTGCCCCAGCAGATCACGATGATGTTCGGCGAGGAGAACAAGGTCCAGAACCTCGCCATCGCCTCGACCATCGGCGCGATCTCGGCGCTCATCGCGCAGCCCGTCGCCGGCCAGGTGTCGGACCGCACGCGGTCGAAGTTCGGGCGCCGCGCGCCCTGGATCATCATCGGGTCCCTTGCCGGGGCCCTGTGCCTGGTCGGACTCGCGTTCGCGACGTCGTACGTCGGCGTCGTGATCGCCGCCACGCTCGTGCAGATCTGCTACAACTTCGCCCAGGGCCCCCTGTCGGCGGTGCTGCCCGACCGCGTGCCGCTCAAGCGTCGCGGGACGTTCTCCGCGCTGAGCGGGGTCGGCCTCATGGTGGGCGCGCTCGGCGGCCAGATCCTGGGCTCGATGTTCTTCAACGACATCGCGGCGGGCTACGTCCTCCTCGCGGTCGTCTCGGTCGCCATCCTGACCTCGTTCGTGATCTTCAATCCGGACTACTCGAGCAGGGACATGCAGCCCGAGCCGTTCAAGTTCGTCGACTTCCTCAAGACCTTCTGGGTCAACCCGATCAAGCACCCCGACTTCTTCTGGGCGTTCACCGGCCGACTGCTGCTCTACACCGGCTACTTCGCCGTCACCGGCTACCAGCTGTTCCTGCTCACGGACTACTTCCACATCGAGCACCCGGAGCAGGTCATCCCGATCCTCGGCATCCTGAGCCTCGTCGGCATCATTATCTCGACGGTCGTCTCGGGTCCGCTGTCGGACCGGTTCGGGCGCCGCAAGCCCTTCGTCTTCGCGTCCGCCGCGGTCGTGAGCCTCGGATTCCTGCTCCCGTGGATCTGGCCCGACATCACCTCGTGGTTCATCATGACCTTCATCGCCGGCTTCGGCTTCGGCATGTTCCAGGCCGTCGACACGGCACTCATGAGCGAGGTGCTGCCGTCGGCGAAGTCGTTCGCGAAGGACCTCGGCGTCGTGAACATCGCCGCGACCCTCCCGCAGGCGCTCGCACCCGGTCTCGCCGGCGTGATCGTGCTGACGTTCGGCTACGCGGGGTTGTTCCCCATCGCGATCGTCCTCGGCATCCTCGGCGCGTTCGCCGTGTGGCCGATCAAGGCGACCCGCTGAATCCGGCGCGGCATCCGTTCCACCGCGTGCGGATGCCGCGCCGCCCGGCGCCGAAGCGGGCACGGGAATGGCCCGGGATGGGATGCTGAAGGGGTGACCGAGATCGCGCGAAGAAGAATGCTCCCGGCCGAGCGGCGAGCGCAGCTCGTCGAGGAGGCGAGCCGGCTCATCTCCGAGGTCGGCTTCCGCCGATTCACGATCACGGACCTGGCCCGTGCATGCGGGATCACGAGGGCCGGCGTGCTCCACCACTTCGCATCCGCGGAGGAGATCCTCCTCGCGGTGCTCGCCGCCCGCGACGAGAACGACGCACAGGCCGTGCTCCAGAGCTCCGGGATGCCTGCACGCGATGTCCGCGCGATGCTCGACACGCTCGTCCGGCGCAACTTCGCCCAGCCCGAGATCATCCGGCTGTACACCGTGCTCTCGGCGGAAGCGCTCGATCCGGAGCACCCTGCGCACGACTACTTCATCGAGCGCTGGGTGCGCACGATCGGGTACCTCACGGACTTCCTGGAGGGGTTCGAGCGACCGGCCCGCGAGGTCGCGATCGAGATCCATTCGTTCATGGACGGCCTGCAGGAGAACTGGCTGCGCGATCCCTCGATCGACTTCCTCGAACAGTGGGCGGCCTTCGCCGACGACCTCTTCACCCGCCGACGCGCCACGGACGGCGATCGCGCCGAGAACGGCGGTGCGGTCGTGAACGGCGGCGCGACGACGGTCGCATTCCACCGCATGCCCTGACTGGATCGTCGGTCCACGAGCTCGGCTTACCTACGCTAATGTAGGTAACGCAATGAGGCAGCCGTGGAGAGGACGACGACGGACATGAGCGGTATCGACCCGACCGAGGTGGACTACGGGCCCGACACCTCCTCGATCAACCCGGTGCTGCCGAGCTTCGAGTACGTCCCGGATCCCGAGCCCCGCGTGTTCGGCGATCGGGTCTACCTCTACGGCTCCCATGACCTCGTCGGCACGGGCAGCATGTGCGAAGGCGACTACGTCACCTGGTCGGCATCCGTCGACGACCCGTCGACCTGGCGGTACGAGGGAATCATCTACCGCCGCGACCAGGACCCGTTCCTCGCGGCCGCACTCGCGGCGGGCACCGTCGACCCGCTCATGCACTCCCTCTTCGCCCCCGACGTCATCGAGGTCAAGGGCCGCTACTACCTGTACTACGGCGTCGGACTCTCGTCCGCAGGCATCGGCGTGGCGGTCGCGGACTCCCCCGTCGGGCCCTTCGAATACCTCGGGCGCGTGCGCTACCCGGACAGCGAGAAGCCCGATGGCTGGATCGACGACCACGACGGAATCGACGACGGCGACATGGCGTTCGGGGGCGGGATCGCGGTCATCGAACGCCCGAACGGCAGGGGCCTGCGGATCCGCCCGCGCAAGGCCAAGCACTTCATGTACGACCCGTCCGTGATCCACGATCAGGGACGGCTCTTCCTCTACTTCGGCCTCGCCTCCTGCCGCGTCGTCGAACTCGACGTGCGCGACATGCGGACGGTGCTCGCGGATCCCGAGACCGGCCGATACGCGTCCAACGTCCTGGTGCCGAGCATGATGGTGCCGTCCACCTGGCCGGGGCTCATCAGGACCCGCGGCATGGCCATGGCCAACGGCCCGAGCATCCGCCGGATCAACGGCCGCTACGTGCTCGTGTACTACGCGGTCGGTCCGGGCTCGACGAACGCGATGTGCTACGCGACGGCGACGGATCCGCGCGGGCCGTTCGAGTATCAGGGCATCCTCGTCTCGCTCGGCAACGTGCGCCACGGCGGCCAGAAGCGCCCGACCGACAAGGTCGGGAACACGCACGGCGGCCTCGTGCAGCTCGGCGACACGTGGTACCTCATGTACCACCGCCAGACCGGTCGACTCCCGGGCAGCCGTCAGGCGACCGCGGTCGCACTCGAGCGAACCCCGACCGGATTCGGGCATGCGGAGTACACGAGTCTCGGCTTCACGAAGGACGCGCTTCCGGCGTTCCGCGTCTGGCCGGCGGCGATGGCCTGCGTGCTCACCGACCGCAGGGGACGGCGGCCGGCGAAGCGGTCCGCAGCGCCGCGCATCGAACAGGTCCGGTACGCCGAAGGCGCGATCGACGATCATTCGAGGCATCCCGTGACCCAGGTCGTGACGAACCTCACGCCCGGGGCGGTCATCGGCGTCAAGTACCTGGACTTCGGCTCGGGGCGGGCAGCGCCCGCCACGGTCGCGGTCGGCATGCGCGCCACCGCGGGCGGTCGAATCGAGGTGCGTCTCGACGCGCCCGACGGCGAGCGCATCGCCGAGATCCCCCTGGGCGTCTCGTCGCGCGACGAGGCGGCGACGTTCTCGGCCACGACCGCCCCGGTGTCCGGCAGGCACGCGATCTACTTCGTGGTCGACGGCGGCGTGCCGACGGCCGAGTTCATCGAGTTCGCCTTCAGCCCGTAGACACCGGCGCCGCCGCCTCCGATGCCCGTTAGATGACTTTGGTCTCTGGATGTCTCGGTGGATTCTGCTCGCGAACTGCGGCTCGTCGCCGATCCCACACGAGCGCATATCCTGCGCAGCATCCTCCGAGCGTTCGGAGGAGATCGGATCGAGGTCCGTTCCGCCGGGTCCGAGCCGAAAGAACAGATCAACCCCGTCGCCGTCGTCGCCATGGCCGAGGCGGGAATCGACATCACCGGCAGCACGCCGAAGATCCTCACGGTCGATGCGGTGAGGGGATCCGACGTGGTGATCACGATGGGCTGCCGCGAACGGCCGTCGCATCGGGTCAGTGCGACTCGCGGCTGACCCTCGAACCGCTCCCGCCGACCAGGAAGTCGAGGTCGGCGCCCGTGTCGGCGCCCTGCACGTGGTCGACGTAGAGGCGTTCCCAGCCCCGGGGTTTCGCGAAGCCCTCGAGCGTCGCCCGATTGGGCGTGCGCGCGGCGAGGTCGGCGGCGGCGACCTCGAGGTCGAGCCTGCGGGCGCGCACATCGAGCGTGATCCAGTCGCCCGTCTGCACCAGGGCGAGCGGGCCCCCCACCGCGGCCTCGGGCGTCACGTGCAGCACGACCGTGCCGTACGCGGTGCCCGACATGCGGCCGTCGCAGATGCGCACCATGTCGCGCACACCCTGTTCGAGGAGCTTCTTCGGCAGCGGCAGGTTCGCGACCTCGGGCATGCCCGGGTAGCCCTTGGGGCCGCATCCGCGAAGCACCATGACGCTGTCGGCGTCGATCTCGAGCGTCGGATCGTCGATGCGGGCGTGGAAGTCCTCGATCGAGTCGAACACGACGGCCCGGCCGCGATGCTTCAGCAGGTGGGGCGACGCCGCCGACGGCTTGATGATCGCCCCGCCGGGCGCGAGCGATCCACGCAGCACGCTGATGCCGGCCGCCGATTGCAGGGGGGCGTCGCGCGGCGTGATGACGTCGGCATCCCAGATGCGCGCCTCGTCGAGGTACGACACCAACGGCCGCCCGGTGACGGTGAGCGCGTCGGGATCGAGCAGGTCGCGGACCTCGCGGAGCACCGCGAGGAACCCGCCTGCGCGGTGCAGGTCGTCCATCAGGTACGCACCGGCGGGCCGGAGGTTGACGAGCAGCGGCACCTCGGCACCGATGCGATCGAAGTCGTCGAGCTCCAGGTCGATGCCGAGCCGACCGGCGATCGCCAGCAGATGCACGACGGCGTTGGTCGACCCGCCGATCGCGGCGAGCGCGACGATCGCGTTGTGGAAGCTCGCCTTCGTCAGGAACGTCGACGGCCGTCGGTCATCGGCGACCAACTGCACGGCGAGCCGACCGGTCTCGTGCGACGCCTCGAGCAGTCGGGCGTCGGGAGCGGGTGTTCCGGCCAAGCCCGGGACGATCGTGCCGAGCGCCTCCGCGACGAGCGCCATCGTCGAGGCGGTGCCCATGGTGTTGCAGTGCCCCTTCGACCGGATGGTCGCAGACTCCGACTTCAGGAAGTCGTCCTGGCTGAGGGTTCCGGCCCGCACCTCTTCGCTGAGCCGCCACACGTCCGTGCCGCAGCCGAGCGCCTCGCCGCGGAAGTGGCCGGTGAGCATCGGCCCGCCCGGCACCACCACGGCAGGCAGGTCGACGGATGCCGCGGCCATGAGCAGTGACGGGATCGTCTTGTCGCATCCGCCGAGCAGCACCACGCCGTCGATGGGGTTCGCGCGGAGCATCTCCTCGGTGGCCATCGCGGCCATGTTGCGCCAGAGCATCGCCGTCGGGCGCACCTGGGTCTCACCGAGGGAGACCACGGGCAGCTCGAGCGGGATCCCGCCCGCCTCGTAGATGCCGTTCTTCACGGACTGCGCGACCTCGTCGAGGTGGGCGTTGCAGGGCGTCAGGTCGGACGCGGTGTTCGCGATCGCGATCTGCGGGCGACCATGGAAGGCGCTCTCGGGCGCGCCGCGACGCATCCACGCCCGGTGGATGTACGCGTTGCGATCATCGCCCGCATACCATTCCGAGCTCCTGAGGCCGTTCGTCATGCTGCACCCCTCGCAACCTCGAGACGAGTACTTGGAACCGTGCTAAGCATATGTTCCGGAGGCATCGATATCGGATGACGCATCGAGATCCCCTCGATCCCCCAGTCTCGTCGCCGTCGACCGAGAGAACGAGGATGTCGTGACCGAAATCGCCGCCGTGCAGGTCGCCACGACCGACGCGTACGTGCTCGCGGAGGGGCCCTGCTGGGATGACCGGCGCGGGCGACTGCTCTGGGTCGACATCGAATCCGGCCTGGTGCTCTGCGGCGAACTGGCCGACGACGGCACCCTCGGGGTCGTCCACCGGGTCGAGTTCGACGGCAGGGTCGGCGCGGTCGCTCCTGCGGAGAACGGCGACTGGATCGTCGCGCTCGACGGCCGGCTCGTGCGACGGCGTCCGACCGGGGAGGTCGCGGTCGGCGTCGAAGTGGTCGCCGCAGGCAGCGGCCGCCGGCTCAACGACGGCAGGCCCGATCCCGCCGGTCGCTACGTGGTCGGCTCCTTGCGCATGGACGGCGCATCGGAGTCGGAGGTGCTGGTCGTCGTCGACGACCGTGGCATCCGCACGCTCGATGCCGACCTCAGCCTCTCGAACGGCTTGGCATGGTCGACCGATGGCGGCACCCTGTACAGCATCGACACCGGCCGGCGCACGGTGTTCAGACGGTCGTGGGATGTCGCGACCGGCGCATCCGGAACGCGCGAGGTGCACGTGACCCTCACCCACGGCCACCCCGACGGCATGACGATCGATGCCGAAGATCACCTCTGGATCGCCGTGTGGGGACTCGGCCAGGTGCACCGGTACTCCCCCGCCGGCGACCTCGTGCGCGTGATCGACGTGCCTGCGCCGTTCACCTCGAGCGTCGCCTTCGCCGGCGCCGACCTCGCGACGCTCGTCATCACGACCTCGTACCGCGACCTCGACGACGTCGGCCGAACCAGGTACCCGGACTCAGGCCGGCTCTTCACCGTCCGTCCCGGCGTCGCCGGTGCTCCTCAGCCGCTCTGGTCCGGTCGATTGCCACCGGCCCGGGAAGGGACCTCATGAGCCGCCCGCCACGACCGCACCCGCGCGCACCGCGATGAAGGCCTTCGTCATCCGCGGGCCGCATGATGCGGGCGTCGAAGACGTTCCGCCGCCCGTCGCGGCCCCTGGCGAGGTCGTCGTCGACGTCGCCCGTGCTGGAGTGTGCGGCACCGACGTCGAGTTCTTCACCGGCGAGATGCAGTACCTCCACGAGGGCCACGCCGGATTTCCCATGCGCATCGGACACGAGTGGTCCGGCACCGTGTCGGCACTCGGCGACGGCGTCGAGCGCGGCTGGCTCGGGCGAAGAGTCACCGGCGACACCATGCTCGGCTGCGGCGTCTGCCCCCGCTGCCGAGACGGCCGGCAGCACGTCTGCGAGTTCCGGGCGGAGGTCGGCATCCGAGGGGGCCGACACGGCGCGCTCGCCGAGCGGGTCGCCATCCCGGCGCGCGCGCTCCACGCCCTCCCCGACGACGTCGACGACGCGATGGGCGCCATGATCGAGCCGGGCGGCAACGCGCTCCGCTCGGTGCGAGGCGCAGCGCTCCGACCCGGTGATCGGGCGCTCGTGCTCGGCGCCGGAACGATCGGCCTGCTCACCGCGATGTTCGCCAGGGCCGGCGGTGCCGAGGTGCACCTCGTGGGCCGCAGCACTCGCTCGCTCGACTTCGCCCGCGCGCTGGGATTCGAGCACGTCGGTCAGGCCGACGAGTTGCCCGACCTGCCGTGGGATGCCGTGATCGACGCCTCGAACGACCCGGCGCTGCCGGCCAAGGCGGTCGACCTCGTCGAGCCCGGCAGGCGCGTCGTCTTCATCGGGCTCGCTGGCAGCCCGAGCCTCGTCGACACCCGGACCATCGCCATCAAGGACGTCACCGCCGTCGGCATCCTCAGCGCCTCGGGGGGGCTCGAGGGCGCGATCGAGGCGTACGCCTCAGGAGCCGTCGATCCTCGCCCGCTCATCGCCGCGACCGTCGAACTCGAGGACCTCGCACCCCTGCTCGCAGGCGAGCGCCCTGCGGGGGCCGGCGCCGGCCCGAAGTTCCAGGCCGTCATCTGACACGGATGCCGCGGCCCTCGGCCGCACGCATTCGGGCCGCGGCATTCCGGCCGGCGGTGCGCTGTGCGCCACCTTCGGCCTGACCGGTGCGAGGCCCGACGCGCGCCCAGGGCCACCTGAGGCCCGAATCCTCGACGACGACCCGACCGCAGGACCGCACATCGTCGGGTCAGCTCGCGCGTCGACGTCGCTCGAGGAACAGGGCGGCCACGCCCGCCAGGACCGCGAGCGCGCCGAGGAGTGCAGGCACCGCCGAGACGGTTCCGCCGGTGACCGCGAGCGGCGGTTGCGTCGGACTCGGGGTCGGCGCGGGCTCGGGCGTGGGTGTCGGAGTGGGCGTCGGCGTGACCGCCGCCGGCGCGACCCGCACGTTCACGGTGGTCACGCTGCTTCTGCCGCCGTCCTTGTCCTCTACGGTGAACGCGGCAGCGAACGTGCCCTCCGTGGAGTAGGTGTGGGTCACCGGCGGGTCGGCCGGTCCGGTGACCGTCTCCACGGGCGATCCGTCGCCCCAGTCGATCGTGTACGTGAACATGGCCGCCAGGTCGGCCGATGAAGGGTCGTCGGCACCGACCTTGGTCGTGAACGGCGTGCCCGCGATCGCGTCGAGGGAGCCCGTGTTGACGGCCGTCGGGGCGGTGTTGGTCACGTCGAGCGTGGTGGCCGCGGTGGCGCTCACCCCGTCGACGGTGACGCGCAGGCTCAGCGGGACGGTGGTCGGACCGTCGTCGATGCCGAGTTCCTCCAGCTGCGCCCAGGCCAGCGTCGGCGATGTCCCCGTGGCATCCGAGAAGTCGCCGTCGCCGTTAACGTCCCAGGCGTAGGCCGCACCCGGCGTCGAGCCGCTGCCGTCGAGGGAGAGGCCTGCACCCTCGGCGACCGCGTACGGCCCGCCCGCGTCGACGACCGGGAGCACCTCGAGCGTCGTGGATCCACTGCTTCCGCCGAGGGCGGCAGTGCCGCCGTACGCCGCGGTGAGCGCGTGCGAGCCGATGGCGAGCGTCGAAGTGGTGAGCGTCGCGGTCCCGTCGGCGGCGACCGCGACCGGGCCGCCGAGCGGCGTCGCACCGTCGCTGAACTGCACGGTCCCGGCCGAAGCCGGAGCGCCGCCGGCGACGACGGTGGCGGTCAAGGTCACGCTGTCGCCGACCGTGGACGGATCTGGAGCCGCCGTGAGCGTCGTGGCAGTGGCGAGCGTGCCCACCGTCTGCGTGAGCGATCCCGAGCTCGCGCCGAACGCGGGCGAGCCTCCATACTCTGCGGAGATGGGGTGCACGCCCGCGGCGAGCGCGGAGGTGGTCAAGGTCGCGGTCCCGTCGGCGGCGACCGCGACCGGGCCGCCGAGCGGCGTCGCACCGTCGCTGAACTGCACGGTCCCGGCGGTCACGGGAGCACCCCCTGCCGTGACCGCGGCGGTGAACGTCACGCCGGTGCCGACCGTGGACGGGTTCGCGCTGGAGGTGACCGCGGTGGTGGTCGCGACCTGCGTCTCGATCGTGAGGCACCAACCGCCTGAGACCGACCCGGCATCACCCGTCGCGTCGTCGACGACCCAGAGGCTCCACGTTCCATTGCTGCTCCCGCCTGCGAAGACCGAGAGCGCGGTCGCACCGCTCGCCGCGGGCGCCGGTGCCGGGAAGGAATCACCGGGTTCGACATCGGTCGGCCTGTAGGAGCCTGTGGCCGGAGCGCTGCCCACGAGGCTCGCTGCAGCGTCGTCGAAGGTGAGATCGACCGAGGAGATCGGAGTCGTGCCCCCGGTGTCGCTCATCAGCACGGCGTTCGTGGTCGGGACCGGTCCGGACAGCAGGATGTCGAGATCGACGGGCGACGTGTGGGACACCCCCTTGAGCGCGACCGTGACCTTCGTCACCGCACTCGTGAGTCCCGTCACGGAGACGTTCGAGGGATACGGCGACGCGGTGCCGACCATGGGAACGGTGATGACGCCCGTGTTGCAGTACGTGTTGCCGGTCACGACCGTGACGTTGTCGACGCGCTGCGCGAGTGCGCCGTTGCTGGTCAGGAAGCCCGTCGCCCCGCTGTAGACGGCACGGATCTGGTGCGTGCCCTCCGCAAGCGCCGAAGTGGTGAGACTCGCCTGTCCTGAACCGTTCAGCACAACGGGCGCTCCGAGATTCGTCACTCCATCGGAGAACTGCACCGAGCCCGCGGTGACGGGCCCGCCCGCTGCTGCGACCGTCGCGGTGAACGTGACCGGGGCGCCGGTCTGGCTGGGCGTGGCCGAGGTCGTGATCACCGTTGTCGTCGCGACATCCGCCGCCGTGGTCGTGAGCGTGAGGCTCCAGCCGCCCGAGATCGACCCGATGTCTCCGGTCGCATCGTCGACGACAAAGAGCCTCCACGAGCCGTTGGGGGCGATACCCGAGAACGCGCCCGCGAACGTCGTCTGGGTCGACGGCGCCGGAGCCGGTGCGGGGAAGGCGTCCGCCGCGCCGCCCGGATCGACGTCCGTCGGCTTGTACGTGCCTGAGGGCACGTTGACCTGGGGCGGCACGTTCGATGCCGCGCCGTCGCTGAACGTGAAGTCGGCGTTCGACGCCGTGGCCAGCTGGTTCGGGTCGCCGATGTCGGAGAGCACGATCAGGTTGTCGCCCGTCGGGGCGACCAGGAGCGCATCGACGTCGTTGAGCGCGCCATGCGTCAGCCCGGTGAGCGTGACGGTCACCGCAGAGACCGCTCCGGACATCCCCGAGACGGTGATGTCAGAGGGATACGGGCTCGCCGGACCGATCTGATTCGCGGAACCGGTCGCGGGCACAGCGATGGATGCGGTGCTGGTGAACGTCGTCGGGCCGTCGGCTGATGCTGCCAGCGGCGCTGCCACGAGGGCGAGCGCCGCGCCGACGGCGAGCGCTGTGAGGGCCGACAGCGTCCGGCGAGCGGTGCGGGGGCGAGTGCGGGGGCGGGACACTGGACCTCCAGGTCGGTGGTCGTACACCCGTCGGCCGACGTGCCGACCGCGGCGATGCGGGTACTGTCACCCGAAGAATATGCCCGCCCAGCCCGCGGATGCGAGATTGTCTCGAGATTCCTGCCCGTGCATCAAGCGCTTTCGCGCCACGGGGGTGCCCACGCCCTGCAAGTACTCACCGCCGTCCGCGTGATCGACGAGCCGACCGCCTGAACTCGCTGATCGCAAACCTCGTTGCTGCTTGCACGAGTTGCGATCCACGTCCGCGGAGTCATCCGGGTCTATGCTCCGGCCATGAAGAAGAACTGGCTCGTGATCGTCCTCCTCGCGGTGTCCCAGTTCGTGATGGTCCTCGACAGCACCGTGATGAACGTGTCGATCACGCAGGTGGCCTCCGACCTCGACACGACGATCACGGGCATGCAGGCCGCGATCACCTTCTACACGCTGACGATGGCTGCGTTCATGCTGACCGGCGGCAAGCTCGGCGACAAGTGGGGTCGATCGCGCGCCCTCAAGATCGGCGCCGTGATCTACGGGCTCGGATCGCTCATCACGGCGATCAGCCCCAACCTGACGGTGCTGCTGTTCGGGTGGTCGCTCGTGGAAGGGCTCGGCGCCGTCCTCGTGATCCCTGCGATCGCCGCTCTGGCCGCCATCAACTACACGGGCAAGGCCCGCGTCGCCGCCTTCTCGATCCTCGGAGCCGCCACGGGTCTCGCCGCTGCGGCCGGACCGCTCATCGGCGGTCTCGTCACGACGTACTCCTCGTGGAGGTACGTCTTCGTCGCGGAGACCATCGTCATGATCGTGGTCCTGGTCTTCTCGGGTCGCATCAAGGACGTCGCGGCGAACCCGAACGTGAAGATCGACATCCTGAGCGTGGTGCTCTCGGCCGGAGGCATGGCGATGCTCGTGTTCGGCGTGCTGCAGTCCAAGACGTGGGGCTGGTTCGTGCCGCTCAATCCGCCCCAGATCAACGGGGTCGAGTTCGCGCCGCTCGGCATCTCCCCCGTCACGTACCTGATCATCCTCGGCATCGTGGTGCTGTGGTGGTTCGTCCAGCGCCAGCGCTCGCTCATCGCAGCGGGACGGATGCCGCTGCTCAAGGTGAGCCTCTTCCGCATCGGTGCGCTGCGAAGCGGCCTCTCGGGGTTCCTCGTGCAGTATTTCGCGATCGCCGCCCTCTTCTTCGTGATTCCGGTCTACCTGCAGACGATGCTCGGCCAGAACGCGCTGGAGACGGGGCTGAAGATCCTGCCGCTCTCGGCCGGGCTCGTCGTCTTCTCGGCCTTGGGCTCGTGGGCGACGTCGCGCCGGTCCGCCAAGCGGATCGCCCAGATCGGCCAGATCACCATGGCCGTGGGACTGTTGTTCGTGCTCGTGGCGATCCAGCCCGAACTCCAGGGCTGGCCGTTCGCGATCGGGATGTTCATCATCGGCGGCGGCTTCGGCCTGCTCGCCTCGCAGCTCGGCAACGTGAACATGTCGGCCGTCGACAAGGACGACACCTCCGAGGTGGGCGGACTGCAGGGCACCTTCCAGAACCTCGGCTCGTCGTTCGGCACGGCGATCGTCGGATCGATGTTCATCCTCCTCCTCGCCTCGGGCTTCACGACGGCGGTCCAGAACAACGCCACGATCACCCCCGAAGAGCGCCAGGCGGTGAGCGCCTACATCGAAGGCGGAGTGCCGATCATCTCGCAGCAGCAGGCCGAAGATCTCATCGTCGCTGCCGGAGGCTCCGAGGAATCCGCGGCGGCAGTCGCCCAGGAATACGCCGACTCGCAGATCGTCGCGCTCAAGCAGGCGCTCTTCATCGTCCTCGCCCTGCTCGTGCTCTCGCTGCTGTTGTCGCGACATCTCCCCGCCGAGATCGTCGCGAACGAGGAGGAGCCGGTCGACGAAGCGGTGACGACCTAGTCGTCCTGGCTCAGGTGGCTGCATCCGGCCGATTCCCGCGAAAATGATCCGCGCTACGGGCAATGCAGGCGATGGCGCCGATCGAACCTTCAGTCGTCCAATTCGATCTCGGGATCGCTCTGAACAGTGACCGGTCAACCGTCGCTGCGCACCCGCGCTCGCTGCACGATCGGGTCGGGCACGGGTGCCGCCGCGATCAGGCGACGGGTGTACTCGTCCCTCGGTTCCGTGAGCACGGCACGGGAGTCGCCGATCTCGACCAGGCGGCCATGGCGCATGACCGCGACCCGGCCGCACAGCATCGTCGCGGCCGCCCGCGACGGATTCCGGTCGATGCTTCAAGGAATCCGAAGCCAGCAGGCGGCCAGCGGATCGGCGTGAGCACAGCGCGATTCACGACCGCGCTGACGGTGGGATCGGATGTCAGGAGCGGCGGCGGTCTGGGAACATCAGACGCCCGTTCGGGCTGGCAGCAGTTCGCCGATGAGTTCCTCGACCCGACGGCGGATCTCGTCACGGATCGGGCGGACCGCCTCGATGCCCTGGCCGGCCGGGTCCTCGAGCACCCAGTCCTCGTAGCGCTTGCCGGGGAAGATCGGGCAGGCGTCGCCGCAGCCCATCGTGATCACGACATCGGACTCCTTCACCGCATCGACGGTGAGGATCTTCGGCATGTTGCCGGTGATGTCGATTCCGGCTTCAGCCATGGCTTCGACGGCGACAGGGTTGATCCGGTCTTTCGGCTCGGACCCGGCAGACCGGACCTCGACCCGGTCGCCTCCGAGCTCGCGGAGGTAGCCGGCGGCCATCTGGGAACGCCCGGCATTGTGGACGCAGACGAACAAGACGGACGGCTTCTCAGTGCTCATGGTCAAATGATAGATGGTTATCTATCAATTGACTACCTGAAGCAGATTCTTCACCCTCCACATGCGTCGTTCGAGATGTCGAGCCAGGCGAGGGCTCGGGATCAGAGCGTGTCGAGGAGGTCGCGGATGCGGCGCTCGATGTCGTCGCGGATCTGTCGTACTTCGGCGAGCGGCTTGCCCACGGGGTCAGGCAGGTCCCAGTCCAGGTAGCGGCGCCCGGGGTAGATCGGGCAGGCGTCGCCGCAGCCCATGGTGATCACGATGTCTGCCGCGCGGACGACTTCATCGGTGAGGGGCTTGGGGTACTCGCCCGCCAATGGCACGCCGATCTCGTCGAGCGCGGTGAGGACGGAGCTGCGGACTTCGCCGGCCGGGTCCGAGCCCGCGGTCCGGACGTGCACCCGGTCGCCGGCCAGGTGCCGGAGGATGGCCGAGGCCATCTGCGATCGGCCGGAGTTCTGCACGCAGACGAAGAGCACCTCGGGAACGGCCGGGCTCGAGGTCGGTGCCACGCGGGCGAGCGCATCGAGTCGATCGGCGGCGAACTGGGCCGTGAGCGAGGGCAGGCGCCGGCCAGGCGCCGGCCGCTCTGCGAGCAGGTCGTAGCTTTCCCGCACGTAGCGCTCGACCGTCTCAGGGCCGAAGGTGCCGCGGTACCGGTCGCTGAGGTCCCGAACGATTCGCTCCAGCACAGGGTCGACCGGCACGGGTGGATTCTCGGCGCGGAGGATTTCCGCGAGGCGGTCGGCATGCCCGTCTGCGAGCGAGTACCAGGTGCGTCGTCCGTCGGGCCGCCTCGTGACGAGACCCTCGTCCAGCAGCGCCTTCATGTGATGGCTCACGGTCGGCTGACGCAGCTCGAGTTCCTCTGCGAGACGCCCCACCAGGACCCGACCGTCGGAGGCTTCGAGGATGCTGCGCAGGATGTGCGCTCGGGTGGGATCTGCAACGAGTCGCAGTTCGCGCGCGGAGTCCGCCGAAGCATCCATAGACCAAAGTCTATCTAAGGCGCATGCTGGCGCGATCGCCCGTCAGCTCGACGTGGCCTCCCCCACATCGGCGCCATCTTCCCGGCGACGCTCGATCAGGATGGTGTCCCGCCAGCTGCCGGCGTGCGGGCCGTAGCCCATGCGAGCGATGCGTTCCCGGCGGCCGACGGTGCGGAAGCCGGCTCGTTCATGGAGGGCGAGGCTGGGCAGGTTCTCGGGGAAGATCGAGGATTGGATCGTCCAGTACCCGGCCGCGTCCGCTGCCTCGAGGAACGCCGTGAGGAGCTGCCGTCCGATTCCGGTTCCCTGCGCGTCGGGGGCGATGTAGATCGAGTGCTCGACGACACCCCGGTACACCTCGCGCGCGGACACCCAGGAGGCTGCGGCCCACCCGATCACCTGCCCGTCACCACTGGACGCCACCAACCGGACGTCGTCGATGCGGGAGGCATCGAAGGCCTGCCAAGTCGGCGGCTCCGCCTCGAAGGTGGCGTTGCCGGTGGCGATGCCCGCAGCGTAGATCGCGTGCACTGCCGGCCAGTCCGACGGTTCCATCGGCCGGATGCTCGTCATGAGCAGCAGCTCGAGGCCGCGCTCGTGCCCTCACTCGTGCCGCACGACGATCCGTCGGGAGCGAGACTCGTCGAGCACACGCCGGTCTCGGGCAGGACGAGCTCGACGTCGCTCGCCGCGGCGAGGTCGCCGGCCAGCCACGCGGTGATGGAACGCACCTGCTCGTAGCCGGTGGCGAGCAGGAAGGTCGGCGCACGACCGTAACTCTTCATGCCCGCGAGGAAGAACCCGGGTTCTGGGTGGGTGAGCTCGGCGAAGCCATGGGGTTCGACGGTTCCGCACGTGTGCACGTTCGGGTCGATCAGCGGTGCGAGGCGCTTGGGTGCTTCGACGATCTCGTCGAGTTCGAGGCGGATCTCGCGGAGCATGTCCAGGTCGGGTCGGAACCCTGTGGCGCTGACGACGACGTCGGTGTGGTGCTTGACCGGTTCACCGCGTCGCGCACCGATCAGGCGGACACCATCGTCGGTACGGCCGAGTCGCACGATCTCGAACCGGTCGACGACGGCGATGCGACCGGCGGCGACGAGCGCATCGACGCGGCGGCCGATGGATGCGCGGGCGGCCAGTCCGTCGTCCTCGGAGGTGGTGACGCGGACGGCGCCGGCGTTGCGGATCAGCCAGGTGATGCGTGTGTCCGGTTCCTGTTCGGCGAGTTCGGCCAGCGCGAGGAGCGTGTTCGCAGCGGAGTGGCCGGCCCCGACGACGGTGGTGTGGCGGCCGGCGAAGCGGTCGCGTTCGCGTCCGAGCACGTCGGGGAGGGCATGGCTGACACGGTCGGCCACGTCGGCGAGGCCGAGCGGGTCCAGTCCGGAGGAGGCGAGGGTGTTCGGGTGCGCGTAGGTGCCCGAGGTGTCGATCACGGCGCGTGCGGTGAACTCCTCGACGCCGGCGACCGTGCGGGCCCTGAGCAGGAACGGCGTCGACGCGCGGCGTGCGGTTCGAGTGCGATCCATGCCCTGTCTCGTGATGGCTTCGACCTGGACTCCGGTGCGGATGCGCCCTCCGATCTCGTCGAGCGCGGCGAGCGGCTCGAGGTAGCGTTCGACGAGTTCGGTGCCCATGGGGAGGCTTTCGGGTGCCGGCAGTTGCCAGCCGGTCGCTTCGAGAAGGCGACGCGATGCCGGGTCGACGACGTGCTTCCACGGCGAGAACAGCCGTGTATGCCCCCACTGACGGATGCTGGACGCGACCTGGTCGCCGGCCTCGTAGACCACGAAGTCGATGCCCCGCTCGACGAGGTTCGCGGCCGCCGCGAGTCCGACCGGGCCTGCGCCGATGATCGCGACAGGCAAGGTGTCGAACCGGCGCTGCTGCACGCTCGGGGCGGTCAGATCGATCAGCGTCATGGTGTGCGCCTCCTAGGCATCGATGAACTTCGATATTGATCGTGCCCAGTTCATCGATGTTTGTCAATATTTAGATAGGATGGTGGCATGTCCACCACGCTCCTGCCCATGATCCAGCCCGATGCCGCATCCTGCTGCACGCCGCTGACCAGCGAAGCCATGGACGCCGAGCGTGCGGAAGGCCTCGCGAAGAAGCTCAAGGCCCTGGCGGACCCGACCCGACTTCGACTGGTCTCCATCGTCGCCTCGTCCGAGGGAGCCGAGGCATGCGTCTGCGACCTCATCGAGCCAGTCGGCTTGAGTCAGCCGACCGTGTCCCACCACCTGAAGATCCTGATGGATGCCGGATTCCTGTCACGCAGCAAGCGCGGCACGTGGGCGTACTACAAGCTGCTGCCCGGCGCCCTCGGGGAGCTCTCGCGGCTGCTCGACGTCACCGCGTCCCGCTGACCGCAGCCCGACGCCGGCTGTGTCGCGGTATCCGCTCGGCGCACGGCTCGCTGCACTCTCCATCGGTCAGGTCATCAGTTGGGGCATCCTCTCCTACGCCCTGATCGTCGCCGCCCCGTTGTTGCCGACGCGACCGGCTGGGGAATCGCGGCGATCACCCTGTGCTTCTCTGGCGGGCTCATCGCGTCGGCAGTAGCCGGCATCCTCGTCGGCCGGTGGCTCGATGATCGCGGGCCCGACTGATCATGACCCTCGGCGCCATCGTCGGCACCCTCGTCTTGTTCATCGTCAGCGCCTCGCTCAATCTCCTCGTGTTCACGTGTGCGCCTGCGAGCTTCGGCGCGCAGCGGAACGATGCGGCTAGACGCCGCCGTCTGGCGGGGATACCGTGAGCCCATCCGACGCAACAGGTGGAGTGGACGATGGGTGCTGATTGGGCCGGATTCATTGTCGCCGTTGCCGCGTTCCTGGTTTCAGTCGGCGCACTCCTGGTGTCCTTTCTCTCCCACCGTGCCCAGAAGACGAACTCCGACCGGCTCACCAGTATCGAGGAGGCGCGTCGCGGTGACGAGGTCGAAGCCAGGGACCTTGCACTCGCGTCCGCTTCCCGGGCCGACGTCAGACCGTCCGAGATGGTCGTGCTCGCCCGGGGAACAAACGGAGGCTCCCAACAGGTTCGGATGAAGCTCGTGAACCTCGGCCCTGCTCCCGCGACCCGGATCTATCTCGGCGAAAGGCTCTCGCCGAGACGCGGCCCGGACGAGCCGATGCTGATCGATCGGGATGGCACCAAGAGCGAGTACTTCTCTGTCACCGCCGATCGCGCTGTCACGGCTGAGCTCGCGGCAGGCCAGGAGACCGAGGTGATCTACTTCACGTACGACACCGGGTTGCAGCACGGCATAAATGTGGCGCTGTCATGGGAGGACGGGGGCGGGCACCGGTTCGCGGAGTCTCATGTCCCGAAGACTGAGCTGTCTCGTTGATCCGCGCCGCTCGCAGCGCTATGGGTTCGCAGCGGCGCCGCGAGCTTGCCGCGCCGCCTGACCGAGAGGATCGCTCCGGCTTCGTTCAGACAGAAACTCAAGTGGCGCCGAGCGCATCGGAACTGGTGGCACCAGCTGAATAAGCGTTGGATACACGTGATCGCGACAGAGCCAGGAGAAATGATCCTGAAAACCCCAGATCAAGGGCATATTCAAACGACCTGGACTTGATGCATGAATCACTGGATTCAGGTTCAAGTCCGCGGAAGAGCCCCAGTTCAGAGCGATATACGGCAATGTGCAATCACGCGTTCGTGAACGCATGCGATCGGCGGAACAAGGAGAAAAGCCTGATCGGGGAAATACAAGGCGAGTAGGGCGGACGGGACTTGAACCCGTGACCGATGGACTCACCCGGGTCAACTCCCCCGACGTCCGAGTCGCGGCGATTCCTCGACCGATCTCGACATGACCGGGGATTTCTCGCCGATCCTGAAACTGTGGCTTCAAGACTACTCGGGATGCCTCGGAGCATCTCGACCGGGCTCGGATCGAATAAACGTTGGATAAACGTTGACCCATCAAGTCTGATGCCGACTCAACACCCGCGCACGATCACATGACGGCTGTTCCCACGCCGGAGTACAGCTGCGCGAGGAACGGGTTCCGCTCGGCCTGCACCTCGTACGCCGCGCTGTCGCGTACGCAGTCCGGGCACCAATGTCCAGCGGTGAGGACGAGGCGCGGGCTACCGGCGAACGTGTGGCCGACGGCGCATCGCCAGACGAGCGGTGTGGCCGGACGGCCGCGTTCGACGCCGGCGCTCAGGAGCTCTCCCCCGCGGAATCCGGCGACATCGCGATACACGTCGGCGTCCCAGGCATCCGGCGAAATGGCCGCATCGTAGCCGTGATCGAGCGACATCGGCACCTTGGAGGGTGCGGGTGGTTCGAACCTCGACCAGCCCTCGATGGCCTGCCACGCCTCCATCGAGCCGAAGTGGGCCCGAATCTCGTCGTCGAGACCGTTGCGCACAGCGTGCATCGTGCCGCGCGGCTTGCGGGTGAGCGGCTTCATGACGAGGTGCTTCACGATCCACGCGGGCACTTTGCCCGCGGAGCGCACGGAGGCGGGCGCCGCCGCCATCGCACGGGCGAGCGCGACATCGAAGGTGTCCTCGCGGAACGGCACGAGTTCCTCCAGCCGGTCGCTGTCGGTGTACCAGTGCCCATGGAAGTTGCGGGTCGCGAACCAGTTGCGGTCGTACCAGGCGCGCACGTCGCGCACGCCCATGGCGCCGCCGATCGCGAGCTGCAGCTCCCAGTTCGTGAGCCGCCAGCCTTCGCCGCCGCCGATGTTGTAGATGCCGCCCCAGAGTTCGTCGGGCGCGTCGCCGTCGGCGATGCGGGCGAGGAGGCGCGCCGAGTCCTCGGCCGACACCCATTCCATGACGCCGTGGAACGGCGAGTGGCTCATGATCGGGTCGCGGATCTCGAGCATGCCGGGGTGGAAGATGCCGGTCTGACGTAGCCATGCCCATTTCGGCAGGCCCGAGTCGACGAGCAATCGCTCGGCGACGACCTTGGTCTGGCCGTACTCGTCGAACTGCGACACGCGGATCGGGTCGCCGATGCGGCCCCAGTGCACGGGCGCTTGCCGGTCGCCTGTCTCGGCGACCGAGCCGATGCCGACGATCGCGACCGACGATGGGTCGGGGAGAGCGCGAACCGCACGAATGAGGTGCTGCATCGACCCGATGTTGACACGTTGGGCGAGCTTCGGCCGTTCGTCGGCGAGGGGTGAGACGACGGCCCCCACGTGCAGCACGATGTCGACGCCGTCGATCGCGCGCGAGACATCCTCGTATCTGGTGAGGTCGCCCCAGAAGACCTCGAGGTTCGGCATGTCGGCGAACTCGGCGAGCACCACCCGATCGCGTGCGGTCGGCTGCGCGAAGGCGCGCACCCGCACCTGGGGGTGCGCGCGGAACTCGCGCAGGGTCGCGCGACCCCAGTTGCCGGTGGCGCCGGTGAGCAGTGCGGTTCGTCTGAAGGTCGTCATGCGGAGTCGGTCCGTTCGGTGGGTCGGGCGAGCCAGGCTCGCATTCGGTCGATGCCCTCGTCGAAGCCGTCGGTTCTTGGTCGGTCGAGGAATCCGTGGGTCGATCCGGCGATCACGTGCCGCTCGACCGGTACGCCCGCGGCGGCGAGTCCATCGGCGAACGCGTCGCCGGATGCCCGTAGCGAGTCTCGGTCGGCGTCGAGCATCAGCACGGGCGGCATTCCGGTGAGATCGTGCCCGCCGGGGAACGCGAAAGGGTCACGGACGGCCTCAACGGTTCCGGCGTAGTTGCGGTTCATGCGGCGCACGGTCGCGGGACGGAATTGCACGAGGCTGTGGCGGCCGCGGATTCGGGAGCGCAACTCCGACGTGATCGGGGGGAGTTCGGCATGATAGGTGCCGTAGGCGAGCAGGAGGCCGGCAGGCACGCGTCGGCCGGTTCGGACAGCGCGAAGGGATGCCGCGGCGCTGAGGCATGCACCAGCGCTCGCGCCGCCGAGGAACACCGCGCCGCCGGCCGCATCGACAGCGGCGAGGACCGCCTCGAACGACGCGGCGACGTCGTCGAGTGGGAGCGGGTAGCGGATGCCGGCAAGCGGCGCCGGGCCGGCGTCGCGGAACGGATTCCACGGTGGCACTCGCCGATAGTCGACCGCGACCACGTCGACTCCTCCGCGTGCAAGCGCGACCGCCACGGCATGCGACTCCAGTTGGTCGAGGCCGCCGTGCGAGAACGCCCCGCCGTGCACCCAGACGACAGTCGGGGCGACCGAGCCCTCGCCAACGCCTGACGTGCGGTAGCGGCGGACCGGAACCGCGCCGGTACTGCCGTCGACGGTGTCGTGGCGGATATCGAGTCCGGCTGTGTCGACGAACGGTCGTCGCGCGCGGCCGCGGCCCGTGCGGACTCGTCGGTAGGCACCGAGATGATCTTCGGTTCGCTCGATCATGAACCCGGTTCTCCCGTCAGCTCGAAGGCGACGAAAGCCAACCGGCCTCGGCCTCGGAAGGTGAATTCGAGCTCGACCTCCCCGCTCGGCTGATCGATCACCTGCGGTGCACTGTCGATCCAGTGCTCTGACGGTGCAACCGGGATACGGGCGAGCAGGTCGCCTCCGCGCGAGGTGACGTCGATCCGCCCGCGTGCGGTGCCTCGGTACGCGACGCTCAGGGCCGACCCGAGCTCGGTGAAGCTGCGGAATCCGACCGTCGACCCGCTCGTCAACCCGTCGATGTACTGGCGGGGGCCGTCCGGCCCCTCCTCTTGAGTGAGTCGCGGCTGCAGCCGTTCCCTGAGCATCGAGAAGGTGCTGCCGCCCCACCAGGCGGTGAGCCTGCTCGCGATGCGGGCGCTGTAGCGACCGACACCCGGAAGCGGCGCGCCTCGAAGCCCGGAACTCGAGAGCCTGACGCGCGCGAACGAACCGTCGGACAGGAGGTCGATGGGCTCGCCCCAGGCTTGACGTGAGGCCTGCCTGCCGTCGGTGTGCCGGTGCGAGAAGACGTACCAGCGGCCGTCGATCTGCTCGACGCAGCCGTGGTTGTTCCCGTAGGGCATCGATCCGCCGAGGAGGCCGCTCCGCCCGTCGAGACCGAAATCACCGTTCGAGACGAGGACCCCGCGATAGGTGAACGGGCCCATGGGGTGATCGGCGGTCGCGTGCACGAGATTGTGGAGGTGCACGTCAGAGTAGACGAGGCAGTAGGCATCGCCGACGCGGCGGATCGACGATGCCTCGAACAGCTCGTGCCCCTCGAATCCGGTTCCGAGGCTGTCGAAGATGTTCGGGATGAGTCGGTGCGGGTCCCCGATCGCGGTGATCATGTCTGCCGCGACCTCTGTGACCATGGAGTGTCGTTCGGCAGACGGTTGGAACCAGCGCTGCGCGCGGTTCATCGGCCCGCACCCGGTGTAGAGATACACCCGGCCCTCGTCGACGAGCACCGCCGGGTCGAACTGGAAGAGATCGCCGGGGCGCTCCCCGACGATGGCCCCGGACGCGTCGCGCACGTAGTCGAGGAACTCGTAGGGGCCGATCGGTTCGTCGGCCACCGCGACTCCGACGCGTGAGATCTCGGCGAGGCAGTAGTAGAGGTAGTAGCGTCCATCGAGCCCTCGGCAGAAGTCAGGGGCGTAGAGATCGTGCATGCCGCCTTCGGCGTCGTTCGACGGATTCGGGTGGGAACCGTCGTTGTAGGGATCCTGCTCCTTGCGGTATGCCACGCCGTGGCGCGTCCACTCGGTGAGGTCTCCGACGGGCGCCGACCACACCTCGTAGTCCTCCATGCAGAACAGCGGGCCACCGAAGCGGTCCTGACTGCCGAGCAGGTAGGCGCGATCGCCGAATACGTGCACCTCTCCGTCGGGGATGTAGACGCCTTCGGGCAGGTAAGGGTTCGCACCGTGGTCGCGGTCGGCGGTCATCGGACTCCTTCGTCACAGAAACTAGCGCGCGCTAGTTTTGAGTTCGATGCTACGTTGAATTGACTAGCGCGTGCAAGTCAAGACGGGAGTCGCCTCCGTGCCCACCACCACCACCGCCAAGCGGGTCACCGCAGCAGATGTCGCCAGATCGCTCGGCATCTCGCGCGCGACGGTCGGCTTCGTACTCAACGACACACCCGGCCAGAAGATCTCCGACGCCACGCGCGACCGCGTGATCGCCGAGGCCAGGCGGCTCGGCTACCGCGCGAACAACGCCGCACGCGCACTCGCGAGCGGCCGCAGCCGGATCGTGCTACTCGTGATGCCCGACTGGCCGCTCGACCACAACCTGCGCACGAACCTCGACGAGGCCTCCCTCGCACTCGACGAAGCAGGGTACTCGCTGGTCACCATGACGCCCCACGCCGGCGGCAAGGCTCAGCCGTTGTGGGAGACGCTGAACCCCGACGTCGTGATGGGCCTCACGCCGTTCACACGTGAGCAGATCGCACGATTCCGTGCCGCGGGCGTGGAGCACATCGTGCCCGATATCCCGCTCGAAGACGGCACCGCGCTCGACGACCTGAGCGACGGCCCCGCCCAGCAAGTGCGCCACCTCGTCGAACGCGGCCGCACCCGGTTGGCGCTCGCCGGGCCATCCGATCCGCGTCTGGCCGATCTGCGGGAGCTCCGCCGCTCGATCGCGCGGGCCGAGATCGAACGCACCCCGGGCATCGAGCTCGTGGCCTCCGCCGATCTCGACGCCGCGAGCGCGACCGAGCGCCTGCACGAGTTCCTCGAAGCCGGCGCCGACGCCATCGTCGCGTACAACGACGACGTCGCCGCCTGGTTGCTGGGTGCAGCACTCCGGTCCGGTATCGACATACCGGGTCGAGTCGGGATCGTCGGTCACGACGACACGCCGGTCGCGAGCCTGATCGTGCCCTCCCTCACGACGGTGCGCATCGACATCGCGGGCCTCGGCCGCTTCTTCGCCCAGATGGCGCTGAACGCCGCCGACGGCGCACCGGTGCCAACCGACCGACCGCGCGCCACGAGCGAGATCATCGCCCGCGAGACCACGTGACGCGGCCGGTCCAGCGGCAGAGTGGGTGACCGGTCGGCACCGATCGGTCAGGCTGACCGACATCGCCGGCGGCCTCGAGAACGACGACATCGAGTCACTCATGCGACTGCTGCTGTACGCGGCGTCATCGACCTCGAAGGCCTGATCGCGACCTCCTCGTACTGGCGCACGATGAGCGGACGCCGAGTGGACCCGCACCCCGAGCTCGGCAGTGTGCGCGGGCCGCAAACAGGTACTTTCCCGGGCGGTCACTTGCGCGCGCTAGTGATGCCGCGTACGCTGGCAATTAGCGCGCGCTAGCGCGAACCCTTGAGAGACATCGGAGTCCCCATGGCCCCCACCGACGAGACGCAGACCGTCGTCGAACCCACCGCCCCAGCCGCCGACGCACCCCAGAAGGTCAACGGGCTCTTCTACACGCTCTACGGCCTCATGATCTTCGGGCAGTTCCTGCTCGTCATGATGCCGGCGCTGTTCAGCCTCCCGTACAAGATCCAGCTCCTCGCACCCGACGACAAGGCCCTCACGCTCGGCATCGTGGCCACGGTCGGCGCCATCGTCTCGATCGTCGTCGGTCCGGTCGCCGGCGTGCTGAGCGACCACACCACCTCTCGCTGGGGTCGACGCCGCCCGTGGCTGTTCGGCGGCATCGTGGTCGCACTCGTCGGCTCGATTCTCGTCGCGATCGCACCGTCGGTGCCGCTGCTGATTGGCGCGTGGGTCGTCGTCTGCGTCGGCGGCGCAGGCACCACCGCCGCCACCGCCCCGATCGTCGCCGAACGTGTGCCGGAGGCCCAGCGCGGCACCGCAGCCGCCATCGGCGGCGTCGCCACCCAGCTCGGAGGCGTCATGGGGTACACGATCGGCGGCATGCTCACCGGCAACCTCGTCCTCCTGTTCGCATTGCCCGTCGTCGTGCTCGCGGTCTTCGCACTCATCTACTCGCTCAAGTTCCCCGACTCCGTCGCTCCCGCAGAGCACGTCGGCATCCGAGAGACGTTCGCATCACTCGTGTTCAACCCTCGGAAGCACCCCGACTTCTCGCTCGTCTGGCTCGGCAAGCTGCTCATGCAGACGGCACTCGCCTTCCTCACCACCTACCAGCTCTACTACCTCTCGGACCGCCTCGGATTCACCGCTGAGGAGGCGGGCCAGAAACTTGCGCTCGTCGGCGGCATCGGAATCCTCGTCACGATGTCCTTCGCCATGTTCACGGGGATCGTGTCGGACAAGCTCCGCCGACGCAAGCCGTTCGTCATCGGCTCGGTGGCGCTCACCGCGATCGGTCTCACCCTCATGGCGTTCGCAGACGGCTTTGGCCTGTTCTTCGCCGCGGTACTGTTCGTGCTCGGTGCCGCCGGCATGTTCGGCGCCTCTGACGTCGCGATGGCCAGCGACCTCGTGCCCGACCGCGAGCAGGCCGGCCGATGGATGGCCATCTACAACATCGCCGCCACACTGCCGAGCGCGATCGCCCCGCTGATCGGCTCCGCACTCCTGCTGCTCGGTGATCCCGCCGGGGGCAACTACACCGCACTCTTCCTGGCCGGCGCTGTCATCGCGCTCGGCACGGGCTTCACCACATTCTTCGTCCGAGGTATCCGCTGACATGACCACCCCCGCACCGACCGTCACCGCGCGGCCCGCCGCCGACATCGTCGCCCAATTCACGCTCGACGAGAAGGCGCTGCTGCTCGAGGGCGTCGACGCCTGGAACACGAACGGCGTCGAACGCCTCGGCATCCGCCGACTGTTCCTCACCGACGGGCCGCACGGCGTGCGGAAGGTGCGGCAGAACCTCGGCGCGTTCGGCCTGGCCGAAGCCGAGCCCTCGACGGCGTTCCCGACCTCGACGACGCTCGCGAAGACGTGGGATCCCGAACTCGCGTACGCCGTC
Organism: Agromyces sp. CF514; assembly: GCF_900113185.1. Taxonomy (NCBI): domain Bacteria; kingdom Bacillati; phylum Actinomycetota; class Actinomycetes; order Micrococcales; family Microbacteriaceae; genus Agromyces; species Agromyces sp. CF514. The sequence goes on from NZ_FOZD01000001.1 coordinate 2,632,970, forward strand.
GCCGCGGCGATCGGCCGCGAGAGCGCAGCGCTCGGCGTCGACGTGCTGCTCGCGCCCGGCGTCAACCTCATGCGGAGCCCGCTCTGCGGGCGCAACTTCGAGTACTTCTCCGAGGACCCGCTCGTCTCCGGCGTGTTCGGCAGCGCGTTCGTGCAGGGCGTGCAGTCCGAAGGGGTCGCGACGAGCGTCAAGCACTTCGCCGCGAACTCGAACGAGGACTACCGCTTCGTCGGCGACAGCGTCGTCGACGAGCGCGCGTTGCGCGAGCTGTACCTGCGCGCGTTCGAGCGCATCGTGAAGGAGGCAGCGCCGGCGACGGTCATGTGCGCTTACAACAAGCTCAACGGCACGTTCTGCTCCGACGACCGCGACCTGCTGACCGGCATCCTGCGCGAGGAGTGGGGCTTCGACGGGCTCGTCATGACCGATTGGGGTGCGACCAACGATCGCGTCGCAGGCATCATCGCGGGCTGCGACCTCGACATGCCCGGGCAGGTCGCACACAACCGCGCCTCGATCGTCGCCGCCGCGCAGGACGGCAGCCTGCCCACGGAGCTGCTCGATCAGGCCGTGACCCGCGTGCTCGAGCTCGTCCAGCAGTGTTCGCACGGCCTCATCCATCCCGCTGGGCCGGTCGACCCGCAAGCCCACGCCGAGCTCGCGACGCGCGTCGCCGTCGAGGGGGCGGTGCTGCTCGCGAACGACGGCACGCTGCCGATCGACGCGATCCCCCAGCAGAACCAGAGGGCGGATGCCGCGGGCGGCCTGCTCGTCGTCGGCGAGCAGTTCGAGCGCATGCGGTACCAGGGTGCCGGCTCGTCGCTCATCAGCCCGCCCGAGACCACCTCCCCGAAGGACGCGTTCGACCGTCGGGGCATCCGCTACTCGTATGCGCGCGGCTACCGCAGCCTCGACCTTACCCCCGATGCCGATCTCGAACGCGAAGCGCTCGCAGCCGCGGCGTACGCCGACACCGTGCTCTTCTTCGGCGGACTGGGCGATCTCGAGGAGAGCGAGGGCTTCGACCGCACGACGATGGCGATCGCGCCAGCCCAGGTGCGCCTGCTCGAGCGGCTCGTCGGCACCGGCGCGAAGGTGGTGTTCGTCGTTTCCGCGGGTGCACCCATCGAGATCCCGCGCGCCGGCGAACTGGCGGCCGTGCTGCTGCTCTCGCTTCCCGGCATGCACGGCGGCGAAGCGGCCGCACGACTGCTGCTCGGCGAGGCGAACCCGTCGGGCAAGCTCACCGAGAGTTGGCCGCGCAGCGCCGCCGACCAGAGCGCGCTCGACTACAACACGAGCGAGGTCGCCCGGTATGCAGAGTCGATCTACGTCGGCTACCGCTCCCACGACGCCACCGGCACCGACCTCGCGCACGCGTTCGGGCACGGCCTCTCGTACACGTCCTTCGTCTACCGCGACCTCGACGTACAGCTCGACGGCGATCAGGTGCGCGCGAGCCTCACGATCGAGAACACCGGCACCCGCGACGGTGCCGAGGTCGTGCAGCTGTACGTGCGCAACAACCGAGGCCGCGTGTTCAAGGCCGACAAGGAACTGCGCGCGTTCGCCAAGCTGCGCATTGCGGCCGGAGCAGCCGAGCGCGTCGACCTCGCCTTCGCCCTCGCCGACCTCTCGTACTGGGATGTCGCCGAGCACGACTGGGTGCTCGAGAACGGCGACTACGAGGTGATCGCCGCGGCATCGGCCGCGGACATCCGCCTCACCGCCCCCCTCACCGTCACGCAAGGACGGGAATCGCGCTCGCCGTATTCCCCCGCCGTCGACCGTGCGTACGCGACTCCTCCGACGGGCGTGCCCGCCGAGTTCGCCGACCTCCTGGGGCGGCCGGTGCCGTCGCCCACGTCGACCGGCCGGCTCGGCATGGAGACCCGACTCGGCGATGCGCAGGGCACCTGGCTCGGCCGCGTCTTCCTCCGCACCGTCGTGGGGCGTGTGCAGAAGGACCTCGACTCGGCGCTCGCGCTGCCCGACTCGCTCGAGCGTGACGCGAAGGTGAAGAGCTCCAACTTCGTCGCGCGCATGATGCCGTCGATGTCGCTGCGGGCGATGGCCATGGCCTCCTCGGGGGGCTTCGCCCATCACATCGCGCAGGCGCTCGCCGATCTCGACAACGGGCACCGGATCCGCGGCATCCGGCGCATGCTCGCCCGTCCCTCGACGCCACGCACCGCGACCGCTCGCACCGACCAGGAGACCCGATGAAGATCACCCGCCTCACCGTCGACGGCCTCGAGTCGGATTGCATCACCGACGAAGCACCCGTGTTCGCCTTCGCGCTCGCGTCGGATGTCGCGGGCGAAGCCCTCGCGACGGCGACCGTCCGCGTCGGCGACTGGTCGGTCGAGACGTCCGACCAGGTCGGCATCAGCTACGACGGCCCGCTCGCGCCCTACACCGACTACCGCGTCGAGGTCACCGCGACGGGTACGAGCGGCGCGGTCGCGACTGCGGAGGCATCCTTCCGCACAGCCCGGCTCGACCGCCCCTGGGTGGCGCGCTGGATCACGGATGCCGCGTACCGTACACCGAAGAATGCCTCCCCGGTGCCGATGGTGTTCCGCACCCGCTTCGCGGCCGCGAAACCCGTGCGGCGCGCATGGATCGAGGCCACCGCGCTCGGTGTCTACGAGCTCGAGCTGAACGGCACCAAAGTCGGCGACCAGTACTTCGCCCCCGGATTCACGTCGTACGCGCACCAGATCCAGGTGCAGACCTACGACGTCACCGACCGACTCGGATCCTCGAACGAGCTCGCCGCCACCGTTGCCGGGGGCTGGGCGGTCGGCTCGTACACCTTCGCGCGCAAGAACAAGATCGACGCCGACCGGCAGGCCCTGCTCGCCGAACTGCACATCGAGTACGCCGACGGCACGGGCGACGTGATCGCGACCGGACCGAACTGGGAGGTCTCGACCGACGGCCCGGTACGCATGGCCGAGTGGTACGACGGCGAGACCGTCGACGCACGCGTCACCGGCGCCGACATGACATGGAAGACGGCCGACGTGACCGCTCCGCGCGGCACGCCGAAGCTGCTCGCGCAGTACGGCCCCTCCGTGCGCGTGCAGCGGACGTTCGAACCGGTCTCGCGCACGGTCGCGCCGAGCGGCGAGGTCGTCTACGACTTCGGGCAGAACTTCGCCGGCGTCATCCACGCGCGCCTGCTCGGGCGCGACGGGCAGACCGTCGTGTTCCGCCACGCCGAGGTGCTCGTCGACGGCGAGCTGTTCGTGAAGTCGCTCCGCACCGCGAAGGCCACCGCGACCTACACGTGCGTCGACGGTTCGCAGGTGTACTCGCCCCGACTGACGTACATGGGCTTCCGATACGTCGGCGTGACGGGCATCGACCCCGACGACCTCGAGCTCACCGCGCTCGTGCTGCACAGCGACCTGCACCGCACCGGCACCTTCACCTCGTCGAACGAGCGGCTGAACAAACTGCAATCCGCGATCGAGTGGGGCGGCCGCTCGAACTTCGTCGACATCCCGACCGACTGCCCCCAGCGCGACGAGCGCGAGGGATGGACGGGCGACTACGCCGTCTTCGCCACGACCGCGAGCTACAACTTCGACATGGGCCGCTTCGTCGACAAGTGGCTGCGCGACATGGCGGCCGAGCAGGCCCGCGGCGGCGGCATCCCGATGGTCGTCCCTCGTTCCGGCAACGGCTTCCCGATCATGGCCACGTCGTTCTGGGGCGACGCGTGCGTCCTCGCACCCTGGGCCGAGTATCGTGCGCGCGGCGACCTCGGGCTGCTGCGGCGCACGTACCCGATGATGCGGAAGTTCCTCCAGGCCGCCGACTGGTGGTCGGGCCTGCTCTCGATCGGCGACCACCGACACATCTGGCAGTTTCCGTTCCACTTCGGCGACTGGACCTCGCCCGACGGGTCGGCCAAGGAGTGGATCCAGAAGGGCAAGTGGATCGGCACCGCCGCGTTCGCAAACTCCTGCGGCATCGTCGCCGAGATCGCCGACCTCCTCGGTGAGCATGCCGACGCGGCTCGCTATCGGGCCCTGCGCGAGGACACGATCCGCGCCTACCGCAACGTCTTCACCGACGGCGCGGGCACGCTCACCGGCAAGGGCGACTTCCAGACCGCCTACGTGCTGCCGCTGTACTTCGGCATGACCGTGGGCGCCGAGACCGAGGCGATGGCGACCAACCTCGTGCGCCTCATCGAGGGCAACGGCGGCCATCTCGCGACCGGGTTCCCGGGCACGCCCTACATCCTGTTCGCCCTCTCCGACCACGGCCGCATCGACGAAGCGTTCGACCTGCTGCTGCAGACCGGTCCTCCCTCCTGGCTCTACATGGTGGATGCTGGCGGCACGACGATCTGGGAACGATGGGACGCCCTGCGCCCCGACGGCACCGTCAACACCATCGACCTAAATACCGGCAAGGACACCGGCGGTATGGTCTCGTTCAACCACTACGCCGCCGGCGCGGTCGGCGATTGGCTCTACACCCGCATCGCGGGCATCGAGCCGACTTCAGGCGGATACCGCAGCTTCCACGTCGCACCGCTCATGGGCGGCGGACTCACCTCGGCCGAGGGCATCGTCGAGACGCCGTACGGCCGCGCATCGTCCTCGTGGACCCGTGACGGCGACGCCTTCGCGCTGCGCGTCGAGGTTCCGGTCTCGACGACCTGCACGGTCGTGCTGCCCGACGGGTCGACGCACGAGGTCACTAGTGGGGCGCACGAGTTCGGTTGCACCGTCCCGGCGCGCCAGCCGGTCCCCGTCGGGCGGCACTGAGCAGCGCGCGCAGACCCGAGCACAGGAAATCGCCCTCACGGTCTCGATGATGAGGGGTGCTCACGGCAGCGAGCAGCCGTGAGCGTTTCCGCGCCGTGAAGGGTGGATGGACCGTGGGCGTGCGCTCTGGTCCGGCGGATCGACGGAAGGTGGCACGCACGTGCCTGAAGGTGGAACATAAGTGCGCGCCGCGGTTGGGCCCGATTCCGCTTGCTGCCCGACGTCGCGCGCGCCGTGAGTCGGGGCGAGTCCCGCCGGCAGTCATCGAAGCAGCCAATCCACGCTCCGGTCATCACTGGGTTCGTTAGTTGCCCTAGTCGGGGGTTTCGCGCGAGCAGCGGACGGTGTACTCACCGAGTAGTTCCGTGTGGCGTGCACCGAATAAACGTTGGATAAACGTTGACGCGCGCGAAGCGGTCAATACGATGCTGAGAAACCCCAGATCGAATGGTGAATTCGAACGGACGGGACTTGATGCGAGAATCTTCTGGACTTGGGTTCAAGTCCCAGTCAAAAAACCTGATCAGGGCAATGTTCTGAAACCTTGATCTAGTTCATCTAAGCGCATGCCCGCGACGGCACAAATAGAGAAACCCCTGATCAAAGGCTTAATCTGACGAGTAGGCGGACGGGACTTGAACCCGTGACCGATGGACTCGCCCAGGCTCGTTTGGCCTGCCTCGGAATCTCGGCTACGGCTCGATCGATCTCGACATGACCGGGGATTTCTCGCCGATCCTGAAACTACGACTCCAGATTACCCAGGATGCCTCGAAGCTTCTCGACCAGGCTCGGATCGAATAAACGTTGGATAAACGTTGACGCATCAAGTCCCGCACCCTATACGTGGACTCGAACCTGAATTTCGCGCCAGAATTCAACCTGTCGGCGAGACTCCCAATGGCAACTCCGGGTGGCCGGCATCAGTCGGCCATGGATCGTGCCTAGCTTGCGTTCGAAAATCTGGCACGTCCTGGGGAAGAATCGACTCGCCGTCGATGGGTGTTCTGAACGTCACTCACTACCCTCGTGAATCGGATCGCTCGAGACAGAGCCCTCCAATTACGTTCCCCCGGCCGGCTCAGAAGCCCCAGAACGTCTGGTTGTCGATGTGGTGCTGGTTCGCGCCCTCGAGGTCAGTATTGATGTTCTGGATTTCCTGCTGCACCCGCTCCATCTCTGCTTCAAGGCTTGCCTGTCGCCCGGAGTCCCCGATGTCGAAGGCATCACCAATCTCTTGCTCCAGTTGCTCAGAGCGTTCCTCAGCTACGGCGAGTGCGTTCTCCAGCGTGAAGATTGCTTCACCGCTCTCACGCAGGCTCGCTTCGGCTTCTTCAGGGGAGGCTTCGTACTTGGGCATGTGCACAGGGTAGCGCTCGAGATCGGCTCGTTTGGGCTACCCCGTCTATCGAAGCATGGGCGACGGTCGCGGATAGCGCTTGTGCCACGCTCCTAGAGAATTTGGCCGCACCGATTGGGCAAGCGCCCACAGCCTGGGAAGGTGACGGTCGGGCGAAGAGGCGAACGGCCGAGCCGACCTGACCTCCAAGCTATCCACAGTCGCCTTGCCACTAGTGAACTGCGTGATTCGGCGCGCGAAACACGCCACGACTACTCCGGGGGGCCAGCAGCGTACTGGCGGCGGCGTGTGGTTCATGTCCGCGGCAACGTCGCGGCACGGCCGGATCTTCTCTTCGCTTTGGCTTCGGCTCGGGCCGTGACGATTGCGAGGTAGGGCACGACGTCGAAGGGTCGAAGCGGCCAGTCATAGCCCGCGCGTGAGGGGTGGCGCGGGTGACCCGTCGCAGTCAGTTCGTCGATCGACATCCAGGTGCAGTTCGATAGCTCGGGCAAGGTGAGGATCCCAGCGAGCAGCGTAGGCAGGTAGGGCCGGGAGTCCATCAGCTCGCCCCACGCAGCCAGGATCGTCAGCGGACGGCCGTTGATGAACGCGGCGATGTGTCGCTCATTCTCGGCCTGCAGCGCGGGGTCGAGTACGTCGTGCATATCCGTCGGATCGGTCGAACGTTGCGGATAGAGGTTGAGCATTACCCAGCTATCGAAGTTGTTGCGCCTGGCGAACTCTGTCACTTTGGTGACCGTGAGGTCGAGATCACCAGGCGCTGCGGTACTCGGGTTCACACCGACGACGATGAGCGGGTTCTCGCCCTCTGTGCCGAGCAGGAAGCGGGCGGAATTATCCAGGGTGTTCGCGTAGATCGACTCGGTTGTCACAGCTGCTCCTTCGTTGGTCATGGTCACGGATTTGTAGCGGACGGCAGTCCCACCATCACTGACAAATCGAACCGTGCAAAAACGCGGCAGCGGTCGACGACAGGCAGCCCGCTGACCTCGCGTCTACGGGTTCACGCCCCGAGATTCGACCGAGCCCGGTTGAACCCGTCGACGAACTCGGCACGTGTGTTCCCAAGGGGAAACGCGATCGGGCCGTCTTGCAGGAGCGCGAGGCCGGCGTCGCGGAGGGGACCCTCGAGCATCGGGTACAGATCTGCCTTGATTACGACAACGCCGTCGGGCGAAAGTCTCGCTGCGCGGGACACGCACCCGGGAACAGCGTCAAGCAGGGCACGCCGACGTGCTGCACCGCTGAGACCGTTGACCGGGTACGGTGCCAGATCGATCAAGAAGAACCCTTCAGCCTGAAGGCGCTCCAGCCATGGGCGCTTCCCCGTTCGCTTCAGCTCATCCTTCGTGGTCCCAAAGATAGCATCGACGACGCCACGGAAGAGGTTGTCAGCACCAAGCCTGTCCGCGTAGAAGAATCGCCGATGAAGGAGGTCCCCGCCATCGTCGGGCGGGCTCTCGGCGATCATCAGCAGCCTGACATGTTGCGGCCTCCACCGCTCTCGCAGCTGTGAATACCAGGACTCCTCAACTTTCACGACCACGCGGGCACGAGTTCCGTCATCACGTGCGCGACTCTATCCCGGACTATCAAGACCTTTGGAATCGGTCGGCTTGCGGTTGGCGTTCAATCTGAAGCGGCTTGGATTTCGTTCTGATAGGAACGAAACCCAGGCCGAATCATGCCGGGCCACACCGCACCGGGACCAGCGTCGCCGGGACGCCCGACCTGAGTCCGCGATGGGTGTGATCGCTTCGAGCAGGATGTTGGTCGGCATCGGCCCGTGCAGCGCACGCTGAACGATCGCGAAGACGAATGCGAACATGCAATGAGAAGGTGCGGACCGCGGACGAGGCGATGTTTGCGATGGAGTTCCTGGACCGTTGGAACGTTGATCAGATCGCGATGCTGCGCTACGCCCACCGAAGGTATGTCCCAGAAGGTGGATTCGCAGCATGACTACTCCACATTGTGAAGGTGATTGAGCCTTTTGATTCGGAGACGGAGATGATTGTGCTACCGGCTCGCAGGGGTCGTCACGCTTGGCTGAGAGTCAGACGCGCACTCATCTCACAGCTCGCTCCCCAATCGAACCGCCCGTTCGGGCAGATAGCGACAGACCAAACGCGCAAACAGAGCTTCGGCGTCAGCGCAATTCAGTATGGTGCCGTCAGAAGCGGCCAGGACCACCCTTCCGGGCATCCGGTGAACCCCGTCAGCACAGAACGGACCAAGCAGACCATGGAGACAGCTGGGACAAAGCGAGCCGCCACGGCGGCGTAACTTTCCTCGGCCTCGCCTCAGCCGCTGGTGCGGCAGTGCTGGCTTTCCTCGCTCGGACGCTCTGGTACTGCACGGGCGACACGACACCGCCGATCGCCGGGTTGCAGATCTCATCGACGAATCCCGCCCACGGCGATCTCTCTTCGTTCAGTACGGTGTCATGTCAGTTGGTCGCCCCATTCCTCGACAACTCGTTGGCTCCGTATCTCGTCGGGGCATTGCTCGGCGGCCTCGTGTTTCTCCTCGTGCTCATGCTGCAAACGTCGCACGAACAAGACGAGTAGAGAGCAGGACCTTAGCTGGCCCTTCTAGGTCGCATTGTCTCGGGCATGCTTTACGACCTTCCGAGCTTTGCGTGCGCTCACATACTCACGAGACAATGCGCCTCGCACCCAACGCCGACCACGACCATCTAGTAGCTCGATGTAGAAGTCAGTCAAGTCTGAGTAGTGCTTCTGGTAGATCTCCTGCCTCGCTGAATTGCCTGGCTGAAGGACGTGGAAACCAGACTTGTGCTCAATCTCTCGCAACGGATCGGGGACAGCCTGGATGTACAGCATCGCCTCGGACCAATCCTCCTCAGCGTCCTTTAGTCGAACCCTCGCATCTAAGTCCGGGCCTATCAGGTACACGCTGAGCAGCGCCATGGGGCTGTAGTTGGCCACGTTGATGCTGATGTCGTGACCGGACTGCCTGTTGTAGTTTCCGCTCAGCTCAGTGACGACCTGATCCACGAGTTCTCTCTTGCGAGACCTCTGGTCACGAAGTATCACAATGAGCGTGGCTACTAACGCACCAACGGTTCCAATCGCTGCAAACCAGTCAGCGACAACTCCCCACTCAGATGAATCCATGGCCCTAAAACTGGTTATCCATTGCGCGTTGAACGATCCTCTTGGACTTGCGGCCAGAGACGTACTCCGCTGTGAGGGTTGACCGCATCCATCGCCGTCCCTGGCCATCGACGATCATCACGTAGAACTCCTCAAATGGAGGCCGAAACGTGGATACGAAAGTGCGCGACCGAGACTCCCCCGGAGGAAGTCCATGGGCATTGGTATCGGCCTCACCTTCGAGCTGACGATCCATTTCCTCGTGGTCAGGAACGATGGCCTCGAAGTACATCGCCTCTGCATGCTCTTCTGTTCCGTCGTTCCGTACATCCACGTTCGGTCCGATGAGAGCAATACCGATAACGGAAAGCGGGCTGAAATTGGAGACGTTGAAGAGGAGACTGTACTCGGTAGTCGATCCGTTATATCGGCCCGCCAGATTGAGCGTCGTCACTACCTGATCAGCTAATTGCCGCCGCTTCGACTTCTGGTCGGACCTAATGACATAGAGAGTTGCGAATAGAGCGCCCACTGTTCCGACCGCTGCAAACCAATCAGCAATACTGCCCCACTCGATAGACTCCACGGGCCAGAGCCTAGCGTTTAGACCACGCCTGGCAGCAGGCGCAGCGGATGAGGCGCGACGGCAACATAGTCGTTCCCTTCTTGGTCGGAGTCGGCCAGGTATTCGCCCCTATGACACATCTATTCTGGTCACCCTCGCGGGGTTGACGCAGAGGCGGAAACTCACGGGTCCAGCGCCCATGGCAGAACGGGAAGGCCGAGCGCTTCAACCGCATCCAGCAGGCGCACTGAGCCCGGCGATGGAGGGCCCGTTGGGCCCCATCTATGACGTCCTCCTTTCTCCGGGGCGCATATAGCGCTAGCGTTCCGTCATGCTGAGCGCAGAGTCGGCGGGGGCCACTTCGTCCGTGGTGGCAGTTGTCGGCACCCTGGCAGGCGCGCTAATCACCGCGATATTCGCCGTGGTGGTCGCCATGGTGAGCGCACGCAGTCAACGTCGATCGCTTCAGGCTCAACTTGCGCACGCCTCCCTCGAAGCCATCCGGGACGCGCGACGTGTCGTGTACGCCGAATACCTCGATTGCTTCGATCGTTGGATCGACCTCCGAGAGGACGTGCGGGCCTTCGCCACCCAGCGGATCCTGCGACACCGCGACGGGGCGGAGGTCGAAGCTCACGCGATCGACGCGCAAAGAGACGCGCTGCGAACGATCGAGCAGGGCCTCCGGGACGAATGGGCGAGGTCAACGGCTCGACTCAGCCTCGTCAGTAGCGCCGACGTCCTAGTTGCCGCACGGGAGCTATTCAACTGGAGCATGGCTGAGATTCAGCAGGCATGGGCATTAGGTCACACGATGCCGACCTCCAACGAGGTTCAATCGGCGAGGTCTGCCGTGTACGAGCTCATGCGTCGCGATATTGGCGTCCTCGACGGCGAGCGCACCTACCGGTCTCCCATGTTCGACCTGCCAGATGCCGACGCGGATGATTGACCGCCTTGGAAAACGATGGCGTAGGGCGCGCAGCAACACCTTCGGCCGTCGAACCGGATGCTCTGACGACCGCACCGTAGGGCGGTCTGGGTCTCATTCGCTCGCGTTGCTGCAGAAAACGTGCTGAACGCCCCAGACCGCGACGCGGGCACGGCTTGGGGTATGGGTCGTACACGGGACCGCGGCGCTCGCGGGCGCTGGCGTCGCGTGAATCAACCAACTCTGGAGATCGGCATCCGTCTATGAGAAGGAGCGGCGGCCCGCGCAGTGGTGTGCTCTGATTTCGGTCAACCTGGACGTACCAGTTGCACCGCGCCATTGTGGTCTCGAACATAAACGGGGTCAGCTGCGACGGGGATCTCACGCATCCGCAGGAAATCTAGCGTCTCACTGATGTCGCGATCCCACGCCGCGCCCTCGCGGCCATCGCGGTACGCGCCAGAAATCCACTTCTCATAGGCTCGCCAGTGTGCGAAGTCTTGCAGACCCAATGGACCGGGCGCGTCACGGCCAGCCCACGTCTCCGGATCCTGGAGTGTGTCGAGCCAACTTAGCCAGATGAGTTTGAACCGCAGCGCGGGTGACGGATGCGTCTGGGAAATCGCAGAGCCGTCCTGTGTCCAGCCGTCCCACTTGATCGCCTCGAGCGCAAGTAGTGCACCAGAGACTTGCGTCACGAGATCATCCACGCCAAATGGCGACATGAGCACGTACTTGTTCGCCAGGAGGTCGCAGGCAACTTCATCGCGGTAGCGCTCAATGGACTCCCTGAAATTGGCAAGGTGGTGACGCTTGGGAAACCACTGCTCCTCTTCCAGACCGGACCACAGAACCGCTGTTTGCTCGTAAGCTTCGCGCCGCTCCGCTTTGGATGCCACCGCATGCGCCATCTCGTGGGCGATAGCCCATCGAACCGCGGCTGCAGTTGTCCGAGCGGTGAACAGCCCATCTTTGTGCCCACGAATGAGTTCGAGCGCCTCCCTCGAAGCAGACACCTCAGGATCGAGGTACTCCGCAGGCAACCAACGAGCAGTATTCATTTGATCGACGTTCGGGCCTCGAGCCACCAATGACGCGAAGAACGGGAATAAATCCGCAATCCGAGAACAGATCTCAACGAAGTGAGAACTGATTGTGACAAACGGTGCACCACCTTGCAATGGGCTTGTCTCAGGCATCCCCTTCGATTCGATCACACCCACAAACACCGCCAACGATGTTTGGACGTCGAGGATGGCGGGATCCCGAGTCGGAATTCGCCAACCCTTGAGCCATTCATGAATCACTGAAGTCGAGGCATGATCAAATGCACCAGCGCGACCGACGGCGTCGATAATCCACGGCTCTTCTGCGGGGTATCGGCTGCCCTGCCCTATGAATTTGCGTCGCGACTTGGCAAGGCGTTTCGCCGCACCCTCGGCAACCTCCGACCGACTGAGTGAGGGGTACTCGGGAAGGATGCGGTGCACAAGTCGACCATACCGATGGCTAATGTCGCGCGGAATTCGAGCAGCGGCGGGGTGGGGTCTCCTGTGAGGAATGCGGCGCACCGTCTCGCCCGTGTGACCACCCAAGCGATCGTGATAAGCCGGGGAAGCAACCAGTTCTGGGGGTGCTCCAATCGGAGGGCTTTCTGCGACCATGGGGGTGACCCGACCAGAGCGGCTGAGGTGTGCCACCGTGAGGTCAACCCACAACCCGAGACCCCGAACCCGGACCATCTGCGCGGATACTCCGGAGCCCTCGTGCGGCTGAAAACGTTGTTCGCTGCGGCCGCGGTACTGGCGATGGTCGCAGGACTCTCCATGACGGTCACACCGGCAGGCGATGTCGCAGGCGAGTCGGCTGCAGCTGCGGCCGAGCTCTCCGTTGCTGCCAGCACATCGGCAGGTCGAGCACCGAAACCGCTCCCTGCCCCGTATCAGTGGCCGACACCGGGAGAACTCCCGGAACCCGTTCCTGGCGAGGGGTGCGAGTGGTACGGCGAAGGGCAGATGTGGGCCTTCTCCTACGAGGAACGACCGACCTCGAATTGGACATCGGATCGCTCCGAGGTGAGGACGTGGGTGACGACCGGTTCCGGCGAGGGGGTGTGCGAAGCACGCTACAGCGGTGCGGTGAAGGGCAACTATCGGGTGGTGTTCCACGGCCCACCCTGCACACAGGTTGAGACAGACACTATCGACGCACTCGCTGGCGGGTTCGGAGAGTTCACGATGGACATCGACGGGTTGTTCGTCGATGCCTGGTTCAAGAGCGACGCCTACCCTTACGCGATAGAGCACAAGACTGTGGGATGTGGAAACGACAGCACCGGGACCACGTTCGATCAAGCCCAGACATGGATCCCGAACTCGTGTTACGAACCCGGCCGGCCAACTCCTGGCTACCCAGTCGCGTCCGAAGAGGCGCAAGCTGCCGTCGGCCACTGCTACCTCTACTACGAGGTCGACGGAGATCAGCCGGGGTTCTATGTTGAGGAGAACTTCTTCCGGTACCAACGCGCTGACTGCGACACCACAGTCGACTCCGATGGCGACCGCCTCGGCGACTGCCTGGAGTATGAAATCTGGACCGACCCGTCAGACGTCGACACCGATGACGACGGGATCGACGACGATGTCGACCTCTGCCCCATCGTCCCGGGCGATGACTGCGAGGAGGTCGACACCGACAGCGACGGTGTCCCTGACACCCGAGACGAATGCGTCACCACTCCTGGCGGAGGATCTATGACGGGATGCCCTGACAGTGACGGTGACGCCGTCCCGGATCACCGGGACGACTGCCCTACCGTCCCTGCTCCGGGCACGGTCGATGGATGCCCCGAAGATCCCTGCAAGGACAACCCGGTCGTCTGCTACGCCCCGCTCGTGTTCATCCACGACAACGAGGACTCCAACCCAATGCCCGCCGAGAAGTTCGCTGCGAACACCATCTTGAAGTGGGCGAAGAAGGCCGAAGCGCCGTACTACTCATTCGGGCCGCCGAACCTTGTGACGCTCGGCGATGGCGGGTATTTGTACGACCCCGCCACTGACGCTGTCCCAGGGAAGGCAACACGCGCGTTCAGCTCGAACGAGGTCACCCGACCACGGATGCCGCTCTGCGAGTCCCCGGCCTCACCGACAGGCCAGTGCAAGAGCCCGGACATCGGGCATAAAGCCGAAGGGTTCTACCTCGATCTGACCGATAGTGCGCTCGATTCAGGGATCCTGGCCGGTGCGACCGACCTCGAAGTCGAGTCCGGGGGCGTGCCGGTGTACACACAGTACGTCCCGGGGAGCTATATCGCGTACTGGTTCTTCTTCCCGAACAGTGTCCCCGGGTCCGGCGCGGCCGGTGTCGCCGGCATCAAGCACCAAGGCGACTGGGAGCACATCGTCGTCAGGCTCGATACGGAGAACGAACCGCTAGCCGTCGAGTACTTCTTCCATCACTGGTCCCACGTTGTCCCGTGGGGCGAAGTGACCAAGCTCGGCGGAACCCATCCGCACGTGTACGCCGCGGAGGAAGGGCACGGCTCGTACTGGTCGCTGGACTGTAACTTCTTCGTCTCGACCGAGGACTCCAGCATGCAGACACTCGATGACTGCTCTGAAAACGGGGCGAACTGGCGAACCTGGCAGAACCTCGTCAATGTGGAAGACACAGCCTGGTACGGGTATGGAGGAGCGTGGGGCAGCGTCGGGCTGTTGAAGGACACCACCGGTCCCCCTGGGCCGCACCCGCTTGCGAACCCGACCGTGAAGGCACACCCGGAAGCGGTGTACGTTGACGGGCCGTCGCTTGGTGAGGTGATGGCCGGCTCGACTGTCAGGGTGGGCCCGCTCAGTTTCGGCCCGTTGACTCTGATCTCACTCACGATGTTCTCGACACCGAGGCCGCTGGGGGCGGTGCCAACGACCGCGGACGGGACCCTCGAGGCAACTGTCACGATCCCCACCGACGCGGAACCCGGGACGCACGAACTCGTCCTCTACGGACCAGGCGCGAACGGCGGGTTCACGGAGGTGACGTACGAACTGGAGGTCCTGTCGGCAGCTACGCCTCCAGCGACGGACCCTCCACCGACACCCGCGCCTGGCCCAGTGACTGGAGCGGCTGGCACAGGCGCCTCCCGGTCGACACCGGTGGTGTCTGGTTCGTTGCCATCGGCGGGAGCACAGCCGCTTCCGTGGGTGTTGGTCGCGATCGCGCTGCTGTCGGCCGGCGCAGTTGGGTTCGGAACTTCAAGGGTCTTGCGGAGCCGCACGAACTGAAGCTCAGACGATCACGAGTCGCGGTTCGTCCCAACCGGGCTCCCGAGAAGCGCCCGGCAATCCCTCGCATCCGACATGCCCTAACCCCTGTCCGCTGATCTACGCCCAGTCGATTGGGGTCCCCCGCGGCCGGCGAGTTCGCTCGCAGTTCTGCCCCCGAAGTGGTGTCGAAGACTGACCGAAACGTGGCTCAACGACTGTGATGCTGGACTGAAGGAGCAGTCTCCGTTTTTACACGACCGAGACCGTGCAGACCGCCGACTACCTGACCGCGTGCGGCGTCGGGGTTTCGGCACCGGCACCGTACTACCAGAACTGCGACGCGGTCCGCGCTGCAGGCGCTGCGCCGATTCACCCGGGCGACCCCGGGTGGCAGTCCAAATTCGACCGCGACGGTGACGGCATCGGCTGCGATACCTGAGCCGAGATTTCTGAGCACCATTCCCGACGGAGGCGCGGTTCCGTAGGCCGTGCTGGCGTCGGGTGAGGTGTCATCCCGGCTCCCCCCGAAGCAAGTGGGAGCTCTTCCAGGTCGGCCAAGGCGTGGGTCTGCAACCGTGTGCGGCGATTCGTACAGGCGTGTCTGAGGTGGTGGCTAAAGTCGATCCGATGCCAAGCACCCGAGCTGAAGCGGCGTACCAACGCGCCCTCGCGACTTTCCGAGACCCCACGCTCGACCTTCTGCATGGCCGCTTCGCACCGTTCGTCGTCGCGGTCCTCTCTCTGGTCTTTGCTACCGATCGTCCCTTTGTCGCGGTTGCTGACGCACACGCGGAGATTGGCGAGGCCCTCGACGAGCTTCGGGCGGCTGGGTACGACGAGGATGATCGCCGGCTCCCAGTGGGCAGTGCGCGTGAGATCTGCCGGCAATGGGTTCGGGGTGGGTGGCTCGCTCCACAGCTCGAGGGCGACGTCGAGGTGTATCGCCTGACCGCGCACGCGGTGGGTGCGCTCGAGATCGCCGGTCGTACTGGTGGTGGGCGAGCTCGCGTCTCACGGTCGCGAGTTCGCACCTTGCTCGAGGCTGTCGACCGCTTGGCTATGGATGCCGAATCCGACCCCGCCGCGCGGCTCGAGCGGCTTCTCGATGAGCGAGCTGCGCTCGATGCCGAGATCGAACGACTGCAGCGTGATGGCGCTGCCCCGATCGACGACGAGCAACTTCTTGAGGAAGCCGAGAACGTACTCCACCTCTCGCGTGAGTTGCCGGCCGACTTCTCCCGTGTGGCGGAGTCGATCAAGGCGATGCAGCGCGATGTGGTCGCCGAGCTGCGGCGCGACGAGCGCCCCACGGGTGATGTGCTGCGCGAGTACTTGCAGCGCGGCAAGCACGTGATGCAGTCGACGCCTGAAGGCCGCGCGTTCGAGGGAGCTCTGCGGCTGCTCGGTGATCCTGAACGCATCGATCGACTGACCGGGCAGTTGGCCACCCTGCTCGCTCAGCCGTTCTCTCACCTGATGGCGCCGGCGCAGCGTGCAGACCTCGACGCGATCGGCAGGCAGGTCGAGCAGGGCGTCGCGGACGTACTCACCGCGCAGCGACGAGCCTCCCAGATCATCACCGCGCAGGTCCGCACCCACGACCCGATTCGCGACCGCCAAGTGGACGACCTGCTTCGCGGCGTCATGTCCGGAATGCATGCCTGGATGCGCGTCTCCCGATCCAGCGAACGCGTCGAGCCGTTGCACACCCTGCCGGTCGCGGATGTGGGGCATCTTCGCCAGTCGCTCAGCGATCTTCGCCCGCCCGGTGCACCTGAGCCACTGTCGACCTCGAAGGATGCCGAGTTCGTGGACGCCGATACCCGGGCCTGGGGCGGGCCTCACTACGCCGAGCTCGAGGACTACACCGCGACACTCGGTGACCAGTTCGACCTCGCGGCCGCGTTCGAGGGCATCGAGGACGCGAACCGGCGCCCGGTCGATCTCCTCGGCCTGCTTGAAATTGCGCATCGCGCTGGCATGACGGAAGGCGAGTCCGTTTCCGTCGTTGAGGCGCTGCGTCCGGATGGCACGCGGCGACGCTTCGCCTTCGGCTCCATCACTGTCCAGCGTCAGAAGGAACTCGAGAATGACTGACCTCGCACCCACCACTGAATTCGATCGTCGCGAGTTCGAAGATGAGCTGGACCCGAGGGACGACGTGGATGCGACGGCCGATGCGGCCTTCATCGCACCCGTGGCGATGGAGAACGACGCGGATGAGCTCTTCGCGGGTGACCGCGGCGTCCTTGATCCCGAGGTGCGCCGTGTGCTCGTCCGGCTCCTGCAGCGGCGATTCCTACTCGCCGATCGCAGTCGCTCGGAGTGGGCGGTGCTGCTCGAGAACCAGCACATGATCGAATCCAGGCTGCACGACCTGTTCGTGCGCCTCGTCGTCGATCACGATCGCGGTGTCGCCTACAAGGAGCAGGTGCGTTCCGACGAACTGGAGATCCCCATCCTGCTCCGTGACGAGGCGTACTCACGTGCCGAGACCCTCGTGCTGGTCCACTTGCGCACCGTCTACCAGCGCGAGACGACGGCAGGCGAAGGTTCGGCACGCGTCGACATCGAAGAGATCGAACAGACTGCCCTGACGTACTTCACCGCAGCCGATGGCGACACCGCCCGCCGCCAGAAGACGATTCGCGGCGCAGTCAACCGTCTTCGACAGGACGGGATCCTCGACGAGGAGTCAGAGGGCCGTTACCGCATCAGCCCGCTCGTGGAGATCGTGCTCAGTTCTCCGCGATTGAACGAACTGAAGGACTGGCTCGAAGAGCGAAGCCAAGCCGGTGAGGCGGGAGCGCTCGACCTCGACGCCGAAGAATCAGACGAGGCCGCCGCCGACGACTTCGACGCTGATGGTACGGAGGTCATCCGATGACGATGCTCGACACTCTCTTCGGTCTCATCCCGGCCGCCTCCCGCGGGCAGCAGTGGGTCGCCGGCGACCTGCAACTGGTGAACTGGGGCGGATACGACGGCCACCACCGGGTGCGCTTCTCCCCCACTGCGACCCTGCTCTGCGGCGGCTCCGGCTCGGGGAAATCCACACTCATGGACGCTTACGTTGCACTCATGATGCCGCACACCACGCCTTTCAACGGCGCGTCGAACGGTGCCGTGATCGGTCGCCCGCGGGGTCAGGACCAGCGCAACATCCTCTCGTACGGGCGCGGCAAGACTGACGAGACCCGCACCGACGAAGGCACGAAGCTCACTGTGCTCCGCGGCGATGGCGTTGACACGTGGACCGCGATCTCCATGACCTGGCTCGACCACGATGGTTCGCAGTTCACCGCGGTCCGCGCGTGGTACATCCCTGCGAATGCCCGCGTCCTCGAAGACGCGGTCCGCGTCCGCGCGACCGTCGGCGGCTCGTTCGACCTGAGCGGCCTCGAGGGCGCAGCGCAGCAGCGACTCACGGACGCATCGGTGAAGGCGACCGGGCTCGACACTTTGCCGACCGATCGCGAATTCTCGGCACGCCTGCACAACGTGCTCGGCATCGGTGCGGCGGGTGCCGGGGCGAAAGCGATGAGTCTGCTCGCCCGCATTCAGGCGGGCCAGCAGATCACGACGGTCGATGACCTCTACAAGCGGATGGTCCTCGAGGAGCCGGCAACGCTTGCCGCCGCAGACGACGTGGTCACCCACTTCGACAGCCTCGAAAGCACCCGCACGCGCATGCTCACCGCCCAGCAGCAGGTACGCGCGCTCGAACCGATCCGGACCGCCCGCGAACGCATTGAAGCGGCCGCTGACAGACTCCGAGTGCTGGACGAAGTCGGTCGGTTCACCGACCCGGATTCGCTCGCGTCGCTGTGGCGGGCATCGAAGCGCCTGGAACTCCTCCGCGACCTCGAAACCGAACTCCGATCGAAAACGCATGACGCCGCAGCGAGATCGAGCGAAGCCGCGGCGTTGGCTGATGCTGCCGAGGCCGAGTACGAAGGCTTGCTCGAAGTGCGCCGGGCCGCCGGAGGCGACCGCCTCGAAACCGCGAAGCGCGAACTCCGGGCACTGACGCCGAGACTCGAAGGCGCAGCACGCGAGCGCCGAAAGCTCGACGCCGCGCTCGAAATACTGAACGACACGGTCACGACGGCGGAGGAATTCCACAACCTGTCCGCCCGCGTGGTCGAAGAGCTCGCCGACCCAGAAGCCAAGCAGACCGCACGCACGAAGTATGCAACGGCGCTGAACGCCCTCAAGACCGCGAAGGGGGCGGTCGACTCCCTCGAAACCGAAGAGCAACAAATCAAGGGCCGCCAAGACAACATCCCCGAGCCGCTTCGCGCCGCACGCGACCTCCTCGCGCACACCGCCGGCCTCGAACCGGGCGAAGTTCCGTTCGTCGGAGAACTCATCGAGGTACGCACCGAGTTCGAACCGTGGCGCGAGGCATTCAACCTCGCACTCGGCGGCTTCGCGACGACCCTGCTGATCGATACCGCGCACCTCCCGTCGTTTCGGGCGGCGATCAACACCGTGTCGATCAGAGAGCGCCTTCGTTTCGAGGGCGTTCACACCGGACTTCGACCGCGAAACGCCGCCGACCCGCACACGCTGCCCGGCCGGCTCGACTACAAGGCGTCGCCCTTCACCGGGTGGCTCGAGGACGAACTCGAGAAGCGGTTCGGTTTCGTCTGCGTGGACTCACCCGATCAACTCAGCGCCCACCGGATGGCGCTCACGATCTCCGGCCAGATCTCCCAGGGCGCTCGCGGCGCGCACGGCGGCCACGGGCGTGCCAATGTCCTCGGGTTCTCGACACAGCGACGGCTCGGCGAGCTCGCGGTCCTGCTACGCGACGCGCGCACCGCCCACGTGACGGCTACTGCCGAGGCTGAAAGCGCCGAGGCCGAGCTCGATGCTGTCGACGCACGGCTCGCCGCCTTCGGTACCCTTCGGGATCTCTCCTGGGAACAGGTCGACGTCGCCTCCATCGTGTCCGAGAGCGAGCGATGGGAGGCAGTCATCCTCGAGGTCACCGCCGAGAACCCTGATCTCGCGAGCATCCAGACTCAGATCGATCAGAAGCGCGCACAGACCGCCGCACTGCGTGAACAGATCGGCCAGATCAAGGCCGAGAAGAAGCGCCTCGCTGATACCTGGACCGAAACGACCGACGAAGTCGACGCAGCACAGAGCGTCATCGATGCGGCCGAGTCCGCATCACGCGCACTCACCACGGAACAGGCGACCTATCTAGACGGCAAGATCACGGCGCTGGACCATGAGGACACGTCCACGAGGGCAGATGTGCTCGCTCGCTTCGACGCCGAGCTCGACTCGGCCGCGCGACGGTTCGGCGACGATCAGCGCGATGCGGAACAGGCCCTCGTCGAGCAGCGCGAACGCGTCCGGCACACCATGACCTCATTCCTCGACCACTGGCCGAATCCGAACCTGCTCGCCGACCCCGACCGATCACTGGCCGATTTCGAACGGACCCTCATCGACCTCGAAACGAGCGGGCTCCACGAACTCGAGACCGAATGGCGCGACAGCCTGCTGAAGCTCTCGGGAAATGACCTGACGAACCTCGACTCGACACTCAGTCGGGCACTTCGAGAAATCCGCGATCGCATCACGCCGATCAACCAGATCATGCAGGACCTCCCCTTCTACGACGACGAACACCGGCTGCAGATCACCCTGCGCGAGAACCAATCCGAGGTCCGCCGCCGCTTCCGACGGGACCTCCGCGAAGTCCGCGCCCAGATCGAGGCGGCCACAAGCGAAGAGGATCGCGAGCGCATCTACCGCCGGATGTCCCGCCTGATCGAACGGCTCCGCCGGCACGCACCAGAGTTCGCTGAGGTCGTCGATGTGCGAAACCACGTACGGGTCAGCGCCGAACGCATCCACGCGCAGACGAAGCAGCATGTCGCGCTCTACGACCACATCGGCGAGAAGTCAGGCGGCGAATCGCAGGAACTCATCGCGTTCATCGTCGGCGCTGCACTCCGTTACCAGCTCGGCGACGCAGGCTCGGAGCGACCCCGCTACGCGCCAGTCTTCCTCGACGAAGCACTGATCAAGGCCGACGCGCATTTCACCAAACGCGCCATCGGCGCGTGGCGCGGCCTCGGCTTCCAACTCATTATCGGCGCTCCGAACGACAAGTACAGCGCGATCGAACCGCACGTCGACGTCGAATACGACATCCTCAAAGACACCCTCGGGCGCTCCTGGGCCAAGCCGAAAGTCGCCCTGCCCCAGGCTCACGAATGAGTCCGCGGCTCGTCTGGCCCGACGACGCAGCCACCACGCTGAGGGCCCACCTGACGGATACCTGGGCCAGCCGGCTCTGCGCGGAACTGACACGCTCCGCTGAGGAACCGAAGGAGATCAGCCTGAGGCCCGGAGTCAGCCGGTCGCACGACGTCGCGGGCCTCGGACACGGCGCCTGGAATGACTGGCGCCAGGCCTGGAGTCGCGTCGAGCTCGACCATTCGGGCGCCGAGGTCGAGCTTCGCGCGGTGACCGTCGCAGGTGTCCCCCAGGAGGCGCCGTTCCGCTTGAGGGTTCGATCGCTGCAGGCTGCGACGCAAGTGCTCGAACGCCTCGGCGGTGCGCCGTTCGGCGTCGACATCGACCGGGCCCGCAGCATTGGGCGTCGTCTCAGCACCGTAGGAGCCGCCCTCACCGCGAACGCCCTGGCGCGGACTGCTCGACTCGACGACGCCGACGTCGAGGTGGTCATCAGCGCCATCACGTGGCTTGCCGCGCATCCTGATCTGGGTGAATGGACGACACGGCAACTTCCGATCCCTGAGATGCACACGAAGTGGCTCGACGCACATCGAGCGCTCCTACGAGATCTGCTCGGGCGCGATATCTCTGGAGAGACCCGCCCGCGTCTTGCCGTCGCCCACCTCACCTACGTCGACCCCGACTACCTCGCAACCGAACAACGACGCCACGACGCCTGGACCACCGGCGACACCCATCAACCCGCTTACGCCCCTCAGACCGTGCTCATCGTCGAGAACCGTGACTGCCGACTCTGGTTCCCGCACGCCCCGGGCACCATCGTCGTCGAAGGCGGCGGCAAGGCGGCATCGTCGCTGCTCGCAGACGTCGCATGGATCCGAGCGGCCGAGAGGGTCTACTACTGGGGTGACATGGACGCTGACGGCTACGCCATCCTCGATCACCTTCGGGCAGCCTTCGCAACCTCGGGAATCCGACTCGAGTCGATCCTCATGGACTTCAACGCGCTCACGCGATTCGCACATCTCGGCGTCATCCGCGACAAGCACGGCGCCGCCCTCAAGCCGTCCAGCATCCGACTAGGTAATCTCACCGCTGCCGAGAACGACGCCTACGCAGCCATCGCAACCACGGGCAACGTGGCCTTCCGCCGGATCGAACAGGAACGCATCTCGATTACAGAAGCGCTCCACGAGTTGGCCGTCGCCGGCTGACGCGATCGCAGACCCGGCTTCGTTCACAAGGAACCCAGTCAGCAACCGAGCGCCTCAGCATGGTGGCAGCCGCCGAATAAACGTTGGATAAACGTGAACGCACCCGATCCGGTGGAAATGCTCCTGAAAAACCGCAGATCAAGATGCGAATCCGAACGGCCGGCACTTGATGCGTGAATCTTCTGGTCTTGGGTTCAAGTCCAACGAAAAACCCCTGATCAAGCCGATATGCGGCATCTCGAATACACTCTCTCCGCAAACATGCCGGGCTCGGAAAAGAATGAGAAATGCCTGATCAGAAGCAATATCTATCTTGTAGGGCGGACGGGACTTGAACCCGTGACCGATGGATTATGAGTCCACTGCTCTAACCGGCTGAGCTACCGCCCCGCGAGCGACCTCAGTCGGGAAGGATGACCGGGATCGACTCGGTGACCGGATCGGTCACGCGCTCACCACGATACAGACTCTCGAACGTGTCGAGCGTGCGGGTGATGTCGTGGGCCTTGATGAACTTGAGCGACGAGGCCTTCATCGCGTTGTAGACGTCGGGCGAGGCCTCGAGCACGTCACGCAGCTTGTCTGCCAGGTCTTGCGGGTTGCTCGGCTCGAAGAGGTGCCCGTTCTGGCCGTCGTGCACGAGGTGCGGCAGCGCCATGGCGTTCGCGGCCACGACGGGGAGCGCCGAGGCCATGGCCTCCATGGTGACGATGCTCTGCAGTTCGGCGATCGAGGGCATCGCGAGCACGGATGCGCGGTGGTATGCCTCGCGGAGCTGCTCGTCGGTCACGTAGCCGGTGAAGGTGACGCGGTCGGCGATGCCGAGCTCGACGGCGAGGTTCTGCAGGTTCTTCAACTGGTCGCCGCCGCCGACGATCTCGACCTTGGCGTCGAGCGAGGCGGGCAGCAGGGTGAGGGCGCGCAGCAGCACGTCGATCTGCTTCTCGCCCGTGACCCGGCCGACGAAGAGGATGCGGTTCTCGGTGCGCGGCTCCCAGTTGGGCGAGTACTTGTGCGCGTCGATGCCGCACGAGATGGCGTGCACGCCCTCGAGGCCGGTGTGCTTCTCGAGGAACTGCGCGGCCTTGAGCGTGGGCGTCGTGACGGATTCGGCGCGGCCGAACGTGCGACCGGCGGCCTTCCAGGCGAGCCCGACGGCCCAGTCCTGCCAGGCCTTCGGCAGCAGCGTGAACTCGAGCATGTTCTCGGGCATGAAGTGATTGGTGCCGACGATGCGGATGCCGCGCTTCTCGGCCTCGATCGACAGACCGCGGCCGACGATGATGTGCGACTGGAAGTGCACCACGTCGGGCTTGACGGCGTCGATGATGCGGGCGCTGTTCTGCTTGATGCGCCAGGGCAGCGCGAAGCGCAGCCAGTCGTGCGGGTACCAGCGCCAGCTGTAGAGGCGGTGCGCCGTGATCTCCTGGCCCTCGTGCACCTCGCGCCACGTGCCGCTCTTGCGGTTCGCGGCAGGCGCCATGACGTGCACCTCGTGCCCGCGCTCGACGAGGCCTGCGGCGAGGCGCTCGGCGAAGCGGGCGGCGCCGTTGACGTTCGGGGCGAAGGTGTCGGCACCGATCAGGATTCTGAGCGGGCGTTCCGGCTCTGCGCGGTCGGCGCCATCGGGAGATGACGCACCGGGAGTGTCAGACACGTGGAGATGTTCCTCACAGTTCGGGGGCGGCCGTGTCGGCCGAGCGCGGCGCGACGCTGTACGTGGGCGCGGGCGTTGAGTTCGAAGATAGTCTACGCAGGCGGGGTCGTGGGCGGCTCATCGGGCATGTCGTGCAGCCGGGCGCCGATGCCTGTGGAGAACCGGCCCGCCGCCGGCATCCGTCGCTCGAATCGGCCGGGCGGGGCGGTGAAGGCGGTCAGAGCCGGGTCTGCGGATGGTTGCGCGCGAGCAGGAACACGCCCCACACGGCGATGGCCCCCGCGATCGCGAACGTGATGTTGGCCCAGAGCGCGGCCTGCGACGCCTCACCGAGTACGACGATGCCGATGAGCACCGCGACGATCGGGTCGACGACGGTGAGGCCCGCGATCACGAGGTCGGGCGGGCCCGAGGCGTACGCGTTCTGCACGAAGTACGCGCCGAGCGCGGTGGCGGCGAGCAGCCCGATGACGCAGGTGAAGGTGAGCCATTCGAACTCGCCCTGCTGCACGCGCCCGATGACGACCTTGGCGAGCGTGGCGACGAAGCCGTAGAGCAGGCCGGCCATGATGACGTAGAAGGTGGCACGGATCCGGCTGCGGAAGAACCAGAACGCCAGTGCGGCAGCCACGAGCACGACGGCGAGCAGCGTCAGGATGGTGATGAGCTGCCGGTCGGTCACAGGCTTGTCGACGGCGGTGAAGGCCGCGACGCCGACGAACAGGAAGACGCCGCCGACGCACATGAAGATCGCCGTGATCGACTTCGAGTTCAGCTTGACCTTGTTGACCCGCGAGTTCAGGATCGACGTGATCACGAGCGCGATCGCGCCGAGCGGCTGCACCACGATGATCGGCGCGAACGAGAGGCTCGCGAGCTGGAAGACGATCGCCAACCCGAGCATGACGGTGCCGATCACCCACGACGGGCGCGAGAGCAGCAGCCAGAGCTGGCCCACGTTCAGGCCCTTGCCGAGTGCGTCGGCCGTGTGCGCCTCGACCTTGGTCACCCCGCGGTGCTGGAACTGGGCGCCGAGCGAGAGGAACACGGCGCCGACGAGCGCCAGCGGGATGCCGATGAACTGAGTCGGGTCGAGCGCGATCTGCTCGGTCAGGTCGCTCAGGTCTGGATCCACGAAACGACCCTACCCTCCCGGCGTCGATATCCTTGGCGAATGGCCGTGCTTCCCATCCGCATCACCGGCGAACCGGTGCTCCACTCCCCCGCGCTCCCCGTCGAGACGATCGACGACGACATCCGCACGCTCGTGCGCGACCTGTACGAGACCATGGATGCCGCGCCCGGCGTCGGCCTCGCCGCCCCGCAGGTCGGGGTGCCGTTGCGGATCTTCACGTTCACGTGGGCCGACGAAGAGGCCGGCGCGTCGTGGCGCGGCGTCGCGATCAACCCCGAGCTGTGGATCACCCCGCTCGAGCCTGGGCACCCCGATCCCGACTTCGAGTCCGAGGGCTGCCTGTCGTTCCCGGGCGAACGGTTCCCGCTCCGGCGAGCCGAGCGCGCGATCCTCCGCGCGACCGACCTCGACGGCGAGCCGTTCGAGATCCAGGCCGAGGGGTGGCTCGCCCGCATCTTCCAGCACGAGTTCGACCACCTCGACGGCACGCTCTACACCGACCGGCTCACCGACAAGGAGCAGCGCATCGTCGCGAAGATCTGCCGCAAGGTCGGCTGGGGCGAGCCCGGCGTCTCGTGGATGCCCGGCGTCGACGACCTCGAGGGCTGAGCCGGTAGCAGGCTTCAGACTGCGGATGTCGCGCGCCGGCGCCGTTCGACGCGACGGCCGCCCGCGGCATCCGCTCTCCTGGTCGTTCAGGTGAACGCGCGGATGCCGGCGGCGACCGCCGCGGCCACGATGACGACGATCACGAACGGCACGCGCAGCGCGTAGAGCGCGGCGGCGACGACGACGGCCGGCACGCGGGCGTCGACCACGATCGCCTGGCCGGCGCCGAGCGTCTGCACGGCGATGAGCGCCGCGAGCAGCGCGACCGTGAGCAGGTCGGCGATGCGGGCGGGGCGCTCGCGCTCGAGGAACCCGGCGGGCACGACGTAGCCGCCGAGCTTCAGCGCGAGCGTCGCAGCCGACGCGATGAGGATCACGTGCCAGGTGGTCATGCCGGCCGCTTCCGGTCGAAGAGGTCGAACCAGCCCACGATCAGGGCGACCACGGCCGCGACGAGCACGGGCAGCCCGGGCACGAGCACGGGCGTCGCGATCGTCGCCACGACGGCAGCGCCGACCGCCACCGCCCCCGCCTGCACGCGCTTCAGTCGCGGCCAGAGCAGGCCGAGGAACGCCGCCGCGGCGGCCGCGTCGAGCCCCCACGCACGCGTGTCGCCCAACGCGTCGCCGATGAGCGCTCCGACGAGCGTGGTGATGTTCCAGCCGACGAACACGATCGCGCCCGTCAGCCAGAACCCGAGCCGCGCCGAGCGCTCCTCGGACTGCGCGAGCGCAACGGCCGTGGACTCGTCGATGGTGATCCAGGCAGCGGCGACACGTCGCACGGGGCCGCCGCGGTCGACGAGCGGCTTCATGCGCATGCCGTAGACGACGTTGCGCACGCCGAGCAGGGTGGCCGCGGCGATCGCCGGGCCCGCGGATGCCGCGCCACCGCCAGCGAGCACGCCGATGAGCGCGAACTGCGAGCCGCCCGTGAACATCACGAGGCTGAGGAACATCGTCTGCCAGACGTCGAGGCCGGATGCCACGGACAGCGCCCCGAACGAGATGCCGTAGGCGGCGGTCGCGAGCCCGACCGAGAGCGAGTCGCGCACGACGGCGTTCCTGGGACCGGCCGCGGATGCGGACACGCTTGCGGGTCCGGTCTCGGCGGCGGCTCCGGCGTCGGCTCCTGCGGGTCCGGTCTCGGCGGCGGCTCCGGCCGCGTCGTCGGCGCGATCGTCGTGCACGTGCGCCTCCCGCGACTCGGACCGGACGACCCGTTCGACCGGCGCGGTGTCGACGACGGCCAGCCGAAACGACACCTCGCGTAAGCCTAGGGCAGGTCCGCAATCGCCCGAGCAGGCCGCCCGTAGGCTGCTGGCATGACCCACCGCGTGTTCTCGTACGGCACCCTCCGCCAGCCCGACGTGCAGGCGGCGCTCTACGGACGGGCGGTGCCCACGATCGCCGACACGCTTCCGGGGTACCGGCTCGATTGGATCCGGATCACGGATGCCGCGGTCATCGCCACGAGCGGATCGGACCGTCATCCCATCCTCCGCCGAGGAGCCCGACACGACGTCGTCGAGGGCGCGTACCTCGAGCTGGACGACGTCGACCTCGCGGCGACGGACGCGTACGAGGTCGACGACTACGTGCGAACGCCGGTCGTGCTCGGATCGGGCCGCGACGCCTGGGCGTACCTCGCGGCGGATGTCTCGCGCTGAGCACGCCGCCTGAGGACGCGTCGCGGAAACGAAGAGGCCCCGCATCCTGACGGATGCGGGGCCTCGCTGGCTCCCCCACTTGGACTCGAACCAAGAACCTACCGGTTAACAGCCGATTGCTCTGCCAATTGAGCTATGGAGGATCATTTCTGCGTTTCGCAGCGGATTCACTCTAGCAAGAAGCGGGCGTCTCACCAATTCGAGAGACCCTCGACAATGCGCAGGTCGTGGATCCGCGGCGGACTCCCTGACCAGACGTGATTTCACCCTAGCCTTCTCACCTGAACGCCGGCTGGTCTCCGGAGGCTTCGTCCGTCGACCGACCACTGGTCGGAGCGATCAGTAGCCGGCGTGCAGGTCGACGCGACCGACCCAGTCGCCCTCGCCGAGGAACGCCGCCGTGTTCGCCGCCACGCGCTCCGCGAAGAGCGGCACGGTCATGGCCTCGGTGTCGGCCACATGCGGCGTGATGAGGGCGTTGTCGAGCCCCCAGAGCGGATGCAGCGGCGGCAGGGGTTCGGGATCCGTCACGTCGAGCCCCGCTCCCCCGAGCCGCCCGCTCCCGAGCTCGGCGACGAGCGCATCCGTGTCGACGAGGCCGCCCCGGGCGATGTTCACGAGGAATGCGCCGTCGGGCAGCAACGCGAGCTCCGGCGCGCCGATCATGCCGCGCGTGCGTTCGGTGAGCGCGGCGGCAAGGACCACGAGGTCGGCGTCGACGAGCACCTCGTGCAGGTCGGCATCCGTCACCGTGCGTGCAGCACCCTCGACGGGCTCCGCGCGGCGGCGCACGACGGTCGCGTGCACGCCGAACGGCGCCAGCAGGCGCAGGAGCTCCTCGGTGATGCCGCCGCCGCCGACGATCACGACGCGCATGCCGAAGAGGCTCCGCCCCCGCTCGTCGGCCTCCCACGCGGTCGCGCGGGCCCGACGCGGCACCTCGCGGAGCACGCTCAGGGCGAGCATGAGCGCGTGCTCGGCGACCGGGCGCGCGTACGAGCCCTTGGCACTCGTCCAGACCCGTCCGTCGTCGCGGTATCGAGCCAGGATGCCGGCGAACGCATCGACGCCCGCCCACGGCAGCTGCACCCATTCGACCTGCGGATGCCGCGTCAGCGCGTCTTCGAGCTCGCCCGCCCCCGAGGCGGCGACCCAGACGAGCCCGCGCGTGCGCACGCCGAGCGGCACGACCTCGCCGCCCGCCCGGCGCACTGCGGCGACGACGGACGGGTCGGCGTGCGGGAGCACCGACACGGCGCCGACCAGCGGCGCCGCGCCACCGGCATCCGTCACCGGCCCAGGCCGCCGTCGAGCTCGTCGATGATCGCGTGCCCGTCGTCGAGCGCGCCCGCGAGGGCCGCGACGTACGGGTGGCTCGGGTCGTGGAACACCTCGTCGATCGTGCCGATCGCGGCGAGGCTGCCGCGATCGAGCACGGCGATGCGGTCGGCGGTGCTGCGCAGCACGGGCAGGTCGTGGCTGATGAGCAGCGCCGAGAACCGCTGCCGCTCGCGCAGCTCGCCGATGAGCTGGGCGACGGCGTCGCGCACGGTCAGGTCGATGCCCGCCGTGGGCTCGTCGGCGATGAGCACCGACGGGCCGAGTACGAGCGCCCGGGCGAGCGCGACGCGCTGTCGCTGCCCGCCGCTCAGCTCGTAGGGGTACTTCTGCAGGTAGCCCAGCGGCAGCCGCACGCTGTCGAGCATCGTCGCGACCCGGGTCTCGAGGGCGCGCCGGTTGTAGCGGCGATCACGCTCGAGGATCGGCTCGGCGATGATCTCGGCGACGCTGCGATCGGCGGCGAGGCGCGACCCCGCGTCTTGGGCGAGGTAGCCGACGTGGAACTGCAGCTCGGGCAGCTTGCGCTTCGGGAGCCCGCGCAGCCGGTGCCCC
This sequence comes from Agromyces sp. CF514, assembly GCF_900113185.1. Taxonomy (NCBI): domain Bacteria; kingdom Bacillati; phylum Actinomycetota; class Actinomycetes; order Micrococcales; family Microbacteriaceae; genus Agromyces; species Agromyces sp. CF514. The sequence continues at coordinate 2,662,405 of NZ_FOZD01000001.1, forward strand.
AGCACGGAGGCGTCGCCGCCCGTGATGACCGGCCGCGCGTCGGCCGACCGCGGATCGAAGGCCGCGCCCGAGAGCACCTTCGCGAGCGTGCTCTTGCCGCTGCCGGCGCTGCCGAGCAGTCCGACGACCTCGCCGGGCGCGATCGTCAGGCTGAGGCCGTGCAGGGCGACGTGCGCGGGGCTCGGCCCTTTCGCCGGGTACTCGAGCGAGAGATCGCTGACGACGATCGGGTAGCCGTGTTCGGCGGGCGCCATCAGTCCGCCTCTCGAAGACGCCGGAGCTGCTCGCGTCGTTCGGCCTGCGCGACCGGGTCGGGCACCGGCAACGACGCGAGCAGGCGTTGCGTGTACGGCTGCTGCGGCGACCCCAGCACCTCGGTGCCCGTGCCCTCCTCGACGAGCCTGCCGTGGTAGAGCACCGCGATGCGGTCGGCGAGGATGTCGACGACCGCGAGGTCGTGGCTGATGAACAGCGAGGCGAACCCGAACTCGCGCTGCAACTCGGCGAACAGCTCGAGCACACGCGCCTGGACGGAGACGTCGAGCGCCGACGTCGGTTCGTCGGCGATGAGCAGTTCGGGTTCGAGCGCGAGCGAGCGTGCGAGGCTCGCGCGCTGACGCTGGCCGCCCGAGAGCTCGTGCGGGTAGCGGTCGCCGTACGCCCGCGGCAGCTGCACGGCCTCGAGCAGCTCGTCGACGCGGTGCCTGGCGTTTCGCGCGTCGCGCGCCCGACCGTGGATGATGAGCGGCTCCGCCACGCACTCGGCGATCGTGAGCAACGGGTTGAAGCTCGACGCCGGGTCTTGGAAGACGAAGCCGATGCGGCTGCGCAGCGGCCGGAACTCGCGCTCGCGGATGCCGTTCATCTCGGCGCCGAGCACGCTGAGCGAGCCACCGGTGACCTTCGTCAGCCCCGCGATCGCGCGCCCGATCGTCGTCTTGCCCGAGCCGGACTCGCCCACGAGCCCGAGCACCTCGCCCGGACGGATGACGAGGTCGACGCCCTGCACGGCGCGGAAGCCGGATCGGCCGAACCTGCCCGGGTACTCGATCTCGAGCCCGGTCGCCTGCACGACGGGCGTCTGCTCGGCCCAGCCCTCGGGGCGGGCGGCGGCACGCGCCTCGGCGCGCACCGTTCCGTGTCCGACGAAGGGCACCGCGGCGAGCAGCGCCTTGGTGTAGTCCCGCTGCGGGTTCGCGAACAGCTGGTCGACCGGCGCCTGCTCGATGAGGTTGCCCTGGTACATGACGGCGACCCGGTCGGCCAGGTCGGCCACCACGCCCATGTTGTGCGTGATGAGCACGATCGCCGCGCCGAACTCGTCGCGGCACCGACGCAGCAGGTCGAGGATCTCGGCCTGCACCGTGACATCCAGCGCGGTCGTCGGCTCGTCGGCCACGATGAGGCCGGGCTCCAGCACGAGTGCCATCGCGATGACGATGCGCTGCTTCTGCCCGCCTGAGAACTGGTGCGGGAAGTGGTCGATGCGTTCGGCCGGGTCGGGGATGCCGACGCGGCCGAGGATCTCGATGGCCTTCGCCCGCGCATCGGCCTTGGAGATCTCGCCGTGCGCACGCAGGCCCTCGATGATCTGCCAGCCGACCGTGTACACCGGGTTCAATGCGGTCGACGGCTCCTGGAACACCATCGCGACGTCGGTGCCGCGGATGTCGCGGAGTCGCTGCTTCGACACCGAGATGACGTCGTTCTCGTGCGTGCCCGCCCGGTTGGAGAGCACGACGGCGCCGCTGGTCGTGGCGGTCTCGGGCAGGAGCCCGAGGATCGTCTTGGCGGTCACGGTCTTGCCGCTGCCCGACTCGCCGACGATGGCGAGCACCTCGCCGCGCTTCACGGTGAGCGACACGTCGTCGACGGCCTTCACCGCACCGGCGTCGGTCGCGAACGAGACGCCGAGGTTCCTGATGTCGACCACCGTGCTCATGACTTGACCTCGATTCCGTGCTCGTCGAACGTCTCCCCGTCTTCGAGGCCCGCAAGGCCTCCGGGACCGGCGGACAGGGTGCCGCCGGGGACGACGGAGGTCTCGGCGACCTGGCCGGCCGCCTTCGCCACTCGGCGGCGGCCGCGCAGGCGCGGGTCGGCGAGGTCGTTGAGGCTCTCGCCGACGAGCGTGATGCCCAGCACGGTGAACACGATCGCGAGGCCCGGGAACAGCGCGGTCCACCAGATGCCGCTCGTGACGTCGGACTGCGCCTTGTTGAGGTCGTAGCCCCACTCGGCGGCCGCGGTCGGCTCGATGCCGAAGCCGAGGAAGCCGAGTCCGGCCATCGTGAGGATCGCCTCGGACGAGTTCAGCGTGATGATGAGCGGCAGCGTGCGGGTGGCGTTGCGGAGCACGTGCCGGAACACGATGCGCGAGTTCGACGCGCCGAGCACCTTCGCGGACTCGACGTAGGCCTCGGCCTTGATGCGCACGGTCTCGGCGCGGATGACCCGGAAGTACTGCGGGATGAAGACGACCGTGATCGAGCCGGCCGCGGCGAGGACGCCGCCCCACAGGTCGGACTGGCCGCCCGAGATGACGATCGACAGCACGATCGCGAGCAGCAGCGACGGGAACGCGTAGATCGCGTCGCACACGACGACGAGCACGCGGTCGAGCCAGCCGCCGAAGTAGCCGGAGTACAGGCCGAGCGCGACGCCGATGAAGATCGAGAGCAGCACGGCGACGACGATCACGAGGATCGCGGTCTGGGTACCCCAGATGACGCGGGAGAGCACGTCGTAGCCGCCCACCGTCGTGCCGAACGGGTGCTCGATCGACGGCGGCTGCTGCGTACCGAACGAGACGCCGTCCTCCTTGCGCTGGGCGAACCCGTACGGCGCGAACACCGGCGCGAGGAAGGCCGACAGGATGAACACGGCCATCATGACGAGGCCGGCCACGAGCATGCCCCGCTGGAGGCCGACGCTCTGGCGGAGCTGGTGCACGACCGGCAGGCGGTCGCGAAGCCGGCGCTTCGGCACCGGAGGGACGGACGTCGCGGAAGTCGCGGTCATCTCAGAACCTCACCCTCGGGTCGATGAACGCGGCGATGATGTCCACGATGAAGTTGGTGAGCGCCACGATGATCGCGAGCAGCACCACGATGCCCTGCACGGCCACGAAGTCGCGCGACTCGAGGAACTCGGCCAGCGCGAAGCCGAGGCCCTTCCATTCGAAGGTCGTCTCGGTGAGCACGGCGCCCGCGAGCAGCAGGGCGATCTGGAGGCCGATGACCGTGATGATCGGGATCAGCGCCGGCCGGTAGGCGTGCTTGCGCAGCAGTCGCGACTCGGCGACGCCGCGTGAACGGGCGGCATCCACGTAGTCGGTCGAGAGCGTGCCGATGACGTTGGTGCGCACGAGACGGAGGAAGATGCCGGCGGTCAGGAGACCGAGCGCGATCGAAGGCAGGACGGCGTGGGCGAGCACGTCGCCGAGCACCGCCGGATCGCCCGTCATGAGGGCGTCGATCGTGTAGAAGCCGGTCTTGTTCGGCAGCGTCTGCAACTGCAGTTCTGCGCCCACGCTGGCGCGACCCGCGACCGGCAGCCACTTGAGCCAGACCGCGAAGATGAGCTTCAGCAGCAGGCCCGCGAAGAAGATGGGGATCGCGTACCAGAAGATCGCGAGCACCCGGAAGAACGCGTCGGGCGCCTTGTCGCGGTAGTACGCGGCGGCGAGGCCGAGCGGGATGCCGACGCAGAACGCGACGATGAGCGAGTAGAACACCAGCTCGAAGGTCGCCGGGCCGTACGTCGCGAGCACCTCGACCACCGGACGGTTCGTCGTGACCGTCGTTCCGAGGTCGAAGACGGCGATGCGGCCCAGGTACTCGAGGTACTGGATCAGCAGCGGACGGTCGTACCCGGCGGCGGCGCGCAGCTCTGCGAGCGCCTCGGGGCTCAGGCGTCCGCCCTGCGCCGCCGTGATCGGATCACCGGTCGTGCGCATCAGGAAGAACACGAGCGTGACGAGGATGAAGATCGTCGGGAAGATCAGCAGGAAGCGGACCAGCAGGTAGCGGGCGAAGCCGCCGCCCTGCGCCTTGGGCTTGGGGCGCGGGATCGCCGGCCCCTCCGCGGTGGAGAGGGTGTTGACAGTGCTCATGGATTCCTCAGGGGTACAGGGGAACGGGGACGACCCGCTGGTGCAGGTCGTCCCCGTCGAAGAGCTTCAACCGAGCCTAGACGGTCGGATCAGCCCTTCGAAAGCGCCGCGTAGCGGAACTTGAACGAGGCGTCGAGGGTGTCTTCGGTACCCTCGACATCCGCACCGACGACCGCGACCTGCGCGCCCTGCATGTACGGGATCGTGGACAGGTCGGCCGCGACCTTGTCCTGGATCTCGCCGATGAGCTCGGCACGCGCAGCCGGGTCGGCCGTGACGGCCTGCTCGAGGATGAGGTCGTTCACCTCGGGGTTGTCGTAGTGGTTGGCGAGGAAGTTCTCCTTGAGGAAGAACGGCGTCAGGTAGTTGTCGGCGTCGGAGTAGTCGGGGAACCAACCGAGCTGGTAGGCCGGGTAGAGGTCCGCGACGCGGTCCTTCGAGTACTGCACCCACTCGGTCGACTGCAGGTCGACGGTGAACAGGCCGCTCTCCTCGAGGTTCTCCTTGATGATCGCGTACTCGTCGCTCGACGACGGTCCGTAGCGTTCGGCCACGTACTGGATCGAGATGTCGAGCGGCGTCGTGACGCCGGCCGCTTCGAGCGTGGCCGCGGCCTTGTCGGCGTCGGGTGCGCCGTTGCCGTCGCCGTAGAGGCCCTTGAGGGCCTCGTTGGCACCGGTCAGGCCCTCGGGAACGTACGAGTACAGCGGGGTGAAGGTGCCCTTGTACACGTCTTCCGAGATCGCGTCGCGGTCGATGAGGTCGGCGATCGCCTGGCGGACGGCGAGCGCCTTGGCCGGGTCGGCCTCGGGGGTCGTCGCACCGAACGGCATGGTGTTGAAGTTGAAGACCAGGTAGCGGATCTCGCCGCCGGGGCCGTCGACGACCTTCACCTTGTCGTTGCCGCGGAGGTCCTCGATGTCGGTCGCACTCAGGGTGCGGTTCGCGACGTCGATGTTGCCTTCCTGCACGTCGAGCTTCAGGTTCGAGGCATCCGTGTAGTACTTCACGTTGACCGTGTCGGTCTTCGCGGCACCCAGGAGGCCGTCGTAGTCGGCGTTCGCCTTGTACGAGATCAGGTTGTTGAAGTCGTAGCTCGTGATGACGTACTGGCCGGCGAACGCGTTGCCGGCGACGATGTCGTCGTCGCTGGTCAGCGAGTCGGCCGAGAAGACGTCCTCGTCGACGATCGGGCCGACCGGGCTCGACAGGATCTGCGGGAAGATCTGGTCGTTCTCGCTGAGCAGGTGGAAGACGACGGTCGTGTCGTCGACGGCCTCGGTGGACTCGAGGTTGTAGAGCAGCGACGACGGGCCGTTCTCGTCGGCGATCGCGGTCTGGCGGTCGAACGTGAACTTCACGTCGGAGGCCGTGAGGTCGTTGCCGTTGGCGAACTTCAGGCCCGACTTGAGCTTGACCGTGTACTCGGTCGGCGAGGTGAACTCGGCCGACTCCGCGATGTCGGGCTCGACGTCGGGGCTGCCGTACGGGGTGTTCAGCAGGAACGGGTACACCTGGTTCATCACGGCGAACGAGCCGTTGTCGTACGAGCCGGCCGGGTCGAGCGCGGTGACCTGCTCGGTCGTGCCGATGGTCAGCGTGCCGCCGGTCGAGTCGTCGCCGCCGGACGACGCGGTGCAACCGGCCAGCGCGAGCGCGGCGACCGAGACGCCGGCTGCCGCGATGAGCGTGCGGCGCCGGTTCGTGGATGCGGATGACATATCCGTCTACCTCTTCCTGTCAGGAAACGCGGGCGCGGAAGAACCGCGTCGCGTGTGCGTATTCCCTCAGAAGTAGCACAGGCATGCGCGCATGTCGCAGGGTCTGCAGATTTCGTGCCTGAATGTTTATCGTTCTGCAACGCGACCGTGATTGGCCGCGCACCTGCCCGGCGAGGGAACGCACCATCAGGAGTCGGCGTGGTACGCCGCGAACCCGACGTGCGCGCGGGTGCCGCTCAGTCGCCGCGAAGCGCTCGACGTTCGCGTTCGAGCTCGACGAGTCCGCGCTGGAGCGCCTGGAACGTCTCGGTGTCGGCCCGGTCGGTACGCTGCAGTCGCCCGAGCAGCTCGGACTTCTGCCGCAGCAGCTCGCGATCGATGAGCGCGCTCACGACCCCGCGCAGGTAGACCGTCAGTTCGGCGTTGCCGCGCTGCGGCACCGGCGCGACCGCCAACTGGTGCACGACCCCTTGGAACGGTGCGGGCACCTCGTCGACCACGCGATCGACGCGAACGACGGCATCGCCCGAGGCGAGCACGGAGGCCACGCCGTCGCGCACGACCGAGAGCGACGGGTTCGTGAAGCGGCAGTCGACCGCATGGCGCAACAGGTCGTCGCCGATCTCGGACGGGTACTGCAGCATGGCCTGCAGCGCGTCGCGCTCGAGCCGCGTCGCCGGGTCGCTCGGCAGGTCGACGATCGAGAACGGCCGCTCGGCGGCTTCGGGAACCTGCCGGCCCGAGTCGAGCGCGACCCGCGCGCCCTGCTGCTGCGCACCGCTGCCCCCGCCGTCACGAGGAGCGCCGTCGCGGCTCTGGGCGCCTTGGCCCTGGCCTCGCGACCCGGCGCCGTCGCGCGATCGCGACTGCGCCTGCCGAACGGCGCGTGTCGCCTCGGCGAGCTCGACGCCCAGCATGCGCGCGAGCTCGCGCGTGTAGCCCGGGCGCATCGCGGGATCGCGGATGTCGGCGATCACCGGAGCCGCGGCCCGCAACGCCGCGACCCGCCCCTCGACGGTCTCGAGGTCGTAGCGTTCGACGGTGTGCCTGAGCACGAATTCGAAGAGGGGTGTGCGGGATTCGACGAGCGACCGCACGGCGCCGTCGCCGCGCGCGAGGCGCAGGTCGCACGGGTCGAGCCCGTCGGGGGCGACCGCGACGAAGGTCTGCGCGGCGAACCGCTGCTCCTCGGCGAACGCGCGCATCGCGGCCTGCTGGCCCGCGGCGTCGCCGTCGAACGTGAAGACGACCTCACCCACGCCGGAGTCGTCGCCGAGCACGCGCCGCAGCACCTTGATGTGGTCGACGCCGAACGACGTGCCGCACGTCGCGATCGCCGTCGTGACTCCGGCGAGGTGGCACGCCATGACGTCGGTGTACCCCTCGACCACGACGACGCGGTGCGACTTCGAGATCTCGCGCTTGGCGAGGTCGAGGCCGTAGAGCACCTGTGCCTTGTGGTAGATCGCGGTCTCGGGGGTGTTCAGGTACTTCGGGCCCTTGTCGTCGTCGAGCAGGCGCCGCGCGCCGAATCCGACGGTCTGGCCGGTGACGTCGCGGATGGGCCAGACGAGCCGCCCTCGGAACCGGTCGTAGACGCCACGGTCGCCCTGCGACACGAGCCCCGCTGCGCTCAGCTCTTCGGTCGAGAAGCCGCGGCCCTTGAGGTGATTCGTCAGCGTGTCCCAGCTCTTCGGCGCGAAGCCGACGCCGAACCGCCGCGCAGCTTCGGCGTCGAAGCCGCGCTCGCCGAGGAAGCGACGGCCGACCTCGGCCTCTGCCGAGCCGAGCTGTTCGACGAAGAACTCGGATGCGGCCTGGTTCGCGGCCAGCAGGCGGGCACGGTTGCCGTGGTCGCTCGCCTGACCGCCGTCTTCGTAGTGGAGCTCGTAGCCGAGCCGGCCCGCGAGGCGCTCGACGGCCTCGGTGAACGAGACGTGGTCCATGCGCTGGAGGAACGTGTACGCGTCACCCGACTCGCCGCAGCCGAAGCAGTGGTAGTACCCGAGCGCGGGTCGCACGTGGAAGCTCGGGCTGCGCTCGTCGTGGAAGGGACAGAGGCCCTTCATCGAGCCGACGCCGGCCGACTTCAGGCTGACATGGTCGCCGACGATATCGGCGATGTTCGTTCGGGCCTTCACCTCATCGACGTCACTCTGTCGAATACGGCCGGCCATGGCTCTCATCCTAGATCGCCGAGAGCGAGGTGCGGCCGGTTCGGGCGGACCGGCACCCGGACCGGGACGCCGACGGGGAGGTGCGTCGGTCGACAGGTCTCGACCGACGCCGGTCGAGACGCGTCACCGACGCACGAGGCGCTCGTGCCAAGCCAGCGCGGACTGGTCGGTCAGGCTCGCGACCTGGTCGACGACCACACGTCGGCGGGCGGTGTCGTCTGACGCGGCGGCCCAGTCTTCGGCGAACCCGGGGTCGAGGTCGCGGGCCTCGGTCTCGAGCAGGGTGTCGGCGAGCTCGATGAGCACCTCGCGCTGCTGCGTGTAGATCGGCTGCCGACTGTTGCGCGACATCACGAACGCCGCGACGATGCCCTTGAGCACGGCGATCTCGGCCTGCACCTCGCGGGGCACGACGACGTCGGCGTCGAAGCGGATGAGGCTCGCGAGCGGGAACGCCGAGCGCGTCGCCTCGGTCGCCGCCCTCGCGAACCGGCCGATGAGCTGGCTCGTGAGGTTCTTCAGCTGCGCCTGGTCGCGTCGGCTGCCGCTCCAGGAGTCCATCCAGCCGTCGAGAGAGTCGAGTCGGTCGAACGCCGCGATGAGCTCGTCGTGCGAGTAGGCGCCGCCGATCCACTCGTACATCGACGTGACGAGGGCGTCGTGGTCGACGCGCTCGCCGAGGGTCTCGACGTCGAGGTAGCCGTTGACGATCGCGTCTTCGAAGTCGTGCACCGAGTAGGCGATGTCGTCGGAGAGGTCCATGACCTGGGCCTCGATGCAGAGCCGCCGCTCGGGCGCGCCGCGGCGGAGCCAGGTGAAGACGTCGAGGTCGTCGCGGTAGAAGCCGAACTTGGCACGGCCGCTCGGGTCGGCGACCGAGGTCGCCTCGGGCCACGGGTACTTGCAGCTCGCGTCGAGGCTGGCGCGTGTCAGGTTGAGGCCGTAGCCGCGCCCCTCGCCGTCGAAGACCTTGGGCTCGAGCCGGGTGAGGATGCGAAGGGTCTGCGCGTTGCCCTCGAAGCCGCCGATGTCGGCCGCCCAGATGTTGAGCGCCTTCTCGCCGTTGTGGCCGAACGGCGGATGGCCGAGGTCGTGCGCGAGGCACGCCGTGTCGACGACGTCGGGGTCGAGCCCCAGCGACGACGCGAGCTCGCGCCCGACCTGCGCCACCTCGAGCGAGTGCGTCAGGCGGTTGCGCGCGAAGTCGAGGCCCGCGGTCGGGCTCAGCACCTGCGTCTTCGCTGCGAGTCGGCGCAGGGCGCTCGAATGCAGCAGTCGCGCGCGGTCGCGCGCGAAGTCGCTGCGGCGGTTGGTGTGCTCTTCAGGCAGGAGGCGCTCGGTGTCGACGTCGTGGTAGCCGCCGAACAGTCGCTCGGATGCCACCTCAGCCGCCGCTCGTGTCGAGCTCGGCGTCGACGAGGGTGACGGCCTCGTGACCGGCGAGTTCTTGCGAGTCGAGCCAGCCGTCGGGCAGTGCCGGGTTCTTGGGCGTGCCCGCGCGGCCTCGAGGGCCTTCTGCGCCCTCGCCCGGGTAGGGCATCGACCAGTCGAGCGTGCCGAGCAGGTCGTCGAGCTGTGCGAGCGACTCGACCGTCGCGAGTCGGGCCCGCAGGTCGCCGCCCACCGGATAGCCCTTGAAGTACCAGGCGACGTGCTTTCGGATGTCGCGGCAGCCGCGCTCTTCGCTGTCGAAGAACTCGGTGAGCAGCTCTGCGTGGCGCCGGAAGGTCTGCGCGACCTGCCCGAGCGACGGGCGGAAGCTCTGCTCTTCGCCCCGGAAGGCGGCGGCGAGATCGCCGAAGAGCCATGGCCTACCGAGGCATCCGCGACCGACGACGACGCCGTCGCACCCGGTCTCGGCGACCATGCGCAGGGCGTCGTCGGCCGACCAGATGTCGCCGTTGCCGAGCACGGGCACGCCCGTCACGGTCTCTTTGAGCTTCGCGATCGCGGGCCAGTCGGCCTGACCCGAGTAGAACTCGGCCGCGGTGCGGGCGTGCAGCGCGATCGAGGCGACGCCGGCGCCCTCGGCGATGCGCCCGGCCTCGAGGTAGGTGAGGTGGTCTGCGTCGATGCCCTTGCGCATCTTGATCGTGAGCGGGATGTCTCCGGCAGCCGTGACCGCGCCCTCGACGATGTCGCGGAAGAGCCCGGTCTTCCATGGCAGGGCGGAGCCGCCCCCCTTGCGGGTGACCTTGGGGACGGGGCATCCGAAGTTCAGGTCGATGTGATCGGCGCGGTCTTCGGCGACGAGCATCGTGACCGCCTCGGAGACCGTCTTGGGATCGACGCCGTAGAGCTGGATCGAACGGGGTGTCTCGGACTCGTGGTGCGTGATGAGCCGCATCGACTCGGGCGTGCGCTCGACGAGCGCGCGCGAGGTGATCATCTCGGACACGTAGAGGCCGGCACCGAATTCGCGGCAGAGCCGGCGGAAGGCCGTGTTCGTGATTCCGGCCATGGGCGCGAGCACGACGGGCACGTCGAGCTCGAGCCCGCCGATGGTAAGCGGGCCCGCAGGGGTCGTTGAAGTGAGTGACATCAGCATCGATTCTCCCAGAATCCGCTGACATCCCGCCCGGAGCGCGATCGGCCCGCCTAGGATCGCCATCAGACCACCTGGGGAGGACGAGCATGGGCGAGACGATCACGGGTTCCGAGCGGGTTCGGGCCGATGCCGAGGCGCGCGGCCTCGAGGTCGAGATCATCGATCGACCGGCCGCACGCAGCCTCGAGGAGGCCGCCGAACTGCTCGGCATCACGCCCGCCGACATCGTCAAGTCGCTCGTCGTCAAGCGCAGCGACGACACCTACCTCTTCGCGCTCGTGCCCGGCGGCCGCAAGATCTCGTGGCCGAAGCTCCGCGCGCTCGTCGGCGTCAACAAGCTGCAGCTGCCCGACGCCTCGCTCGCGCTCGCCGCGACGGGCTACGAGCGCGGCACGATCACGCCGCTCGGGTCGACCACGGCGTGGCCCGTCTACATCGACGAGTCCGTCGTCGGACGCCGGGTGTCCATGGGCGCCGGCGAGCACGGCCGGAGCCTCTTCGTCGACGCCGACCGGCTCATCGAGGCGTTCGATGCGATCGTCGCCGACCTGAGCGACCCGGAGTAGCGCCACGCAACAACGAGACATCTCGGCCCCTGACAGAATCGGCGCGTGGACACCTTCGAAACGCTGCTGCCGATCGGGACGCTCCTACTCGGAGCCGGCTTGGCGGCATTGGCGGACGCAGCCAAACATCGTCGTGACCGCAAGGAGACGAGAAGCGATGCACTGCTCGTCGAGCTTGCCGCTTCCTGCCGGGAATTCCTGGACGCCGCACACAACGCGGCCCATCTGCTCGGTCGAACCGCCCCGGGTTGCCCACACCCCCTGGCGGATGCGTCGGCGGCCTACTGGCTATCAGAGAGCGAGGTCGCCCGTTCGCTCCGTCGGCTTGAACTGATCGCCGACGACCGTCTCCGTGATTCCGCACGTGCGGTGCTCGATCAGCTTCGGTCGTTCAAGTCGACGATCGACGCTCGAGCCCCATACGGCAGCCCGGACTACCTCGATGCGCTTCGCGGCTTCCAGATCGCGCGAGCAGACTTCCTCGCCGCATCCAGGAGGGAGCTGTTACCTGAGGATCATCGATGACCACCTCTGACCCCGAGTAGCGCCGGACCTACTCGGTCGACGCGCCCGGGATGAAGCAGACGTCGCCCTCGCACACCATGGCCGTCGGGTCGCCCGTCACCATCGTGAACGGCGACGCCGCGGCATCCGTCGACTGGATCGCCGAGTCGGATGCCGCAGGCACGGCGTTCGCGGGAACGTCGCTCACGCGACGCGCTCGCCGGAGACCTGCGCGAGCGCCTGCGAGAAGACCTCGGCTGGCTGCGCGCCCGAGATGCCGTACTTGCCGTCGATGACGAAGAACGGCACGCCCTGGATGCCGTAGGCACCGGCCTGGGCGATGTCGGCCTGCACGGCGGTCGCGTAGCGGCCCGACTCGAGCGCCTCGCGGGCGGCGTCGGCGTCGAGGCCCACGTCGGTCGCGAATCCGATGAGCTCGTCGATGCGGTTCACGCGACCGCCCTCGACGAAGTACGCCTTCAGCAGGCGCTCCTTCAGCTCGAGCTGCTTGCCATGCGACTTCGCGAAGTGGAGCAGTTCGTGCGCCTTCAGCGTCTTCGTGTGCGCGACCTTCTCGAAGTGGTAGTCGAGACCGGCGTTCGCCGCGACGCCCGTGACGTGCTCGAGCATCTGCTCGACGCGCTCGACCGGCATGCCCTTGCGCTCGGCGAGGTACTCGACGGTCGAACCCTCGAAGTCGAGCGGGGTGTCGGGAGAGAGTTCGAACGAGTGGTACTCGATCTCGACGTCGGGCGCATCGGCCCCGAGCGCCTCGATGCCCGCCTCGAGGTGGCGCTTTCCGATGTAGCACCACGGGCAGGCGATGTCGGACCAGATGTCGATCTTGATGGGTTCACTCACGGTGAGGGGAAACCGATGCGGACGCATCGGTATTCCCGACCTCGGTTCGCGATTCGGAACGAGCGGATGCCGCGGCATCCGTATCGCTCGGATCCTTGGCGCCGAGGCGCGACACCCAGACGACCAGCGTGGCCACCACGGCGAATGCCAGTGCGATCACGAGCACCCAGAACGCGACCCCGAGGTATCCGTTCTCCTGCCGCTCGGGGTTCAGGAACGGGTAGGGGTACCAGGTCTGCACGGCCTTGACCTGGTCGTAGACGAACGGTCCGCGCAGGAGCGTGTAGGCGACCCAGGCGATGGGGAACGCGAGGATGATCCAGACACGGCGCCATTCGAGCCTCAGGCGACCAGGGGCGAGGAGCCAGTCGAGCACGAGGAAGACCGGCGCGATGACGTGCATGACCTCGTTGGTCCACGGCTGCGAGTCGCCGCCGCCCGTGACGGCGAGCCCGCGCAGCAGCAGGTTGTAGACGATGCCGGTGATCGCCATGTACGTGGTCGCGCAGCCTCTCACGACCGCGAACCACGTGGGGTCGGGCAGTCGTCCGCCGAACGCGAACGCGGCGCCGACGACCAGCACGAACGCCGCGAGCAGGTTCGACTCGATCGTGAAGTAGCTGAAGAAGTTCACGTTCAGGGTGACCAGGTCGTCGAAGCCCTGCTCGATCCAGAAGCCGTAGGACCCCTGGTAGGTCACGATCGTCGCTGCGACGATCGCGACGGCCATCACGACGCGCAGCACCGCCCAGACGAGTGCGAAGGCCCGCTTCGGGGCGGCAGCGGCTGGGCGGGCTGGCGAAGTCGAGGCGGTCACGCGGCCAGCGTAACGCCCACGGCGGCCTCAGTCGCCGATCACGATGCGCGTGGCCCGAGCGACCACCTCGTTGTTGCGCACCGCATCGGGCCGATCGGTGCGGGTGAGGATGACGAGCGTCACCGGGGCCCGACCCTCGCGCCAGAGCACGCCCGCATCGTTGACGACGCCGTACTCGCCGCCGCCCGTCTTGTCGGCGAGCTCGTACGGCGGGGTCAGTCCGGCCCGCATGCGCGCGTTCGACGTGGTGTTGCGCAGCATCCACTCGCGGAGCCTGGCACCGGCCAGCACGCCGGCCGCATCGTCGAGCAGCAGCGCCTCGTACAGCGCAGCGATGTCGTCGGGCGTGGTCGTGTCGCGCGCATCGCCGGGAACTGCTGCATTGAGGTCGGGCTCCCAACGGTCGAGGCGGGTGCGGGTCGCGCCGAGCGAGGCCGCGAACGCCGTGATCGCCTGCGGGCCGCCGAGCTCGCCCAGCAGCAGGTTGCCGGCCGTGTTGTCGCTGTAGCGGAGGGCCGCATCGGCGATCTCCTCCGGCGTCGCCCGGCCCGGTGCCTTCGGGCCGAGGATGGGCGAGTCGACGACCGCATCCGCGAACGGGATCGGGGTCGACCAGTAGACCTCGTCGTATCCGCGCTCGCGAACCAGCGCGGCGGCGGCCAGCGTCTTGAAGAGCGAGCACATCGGGAAGACCGAGTCGGCGCGGTACCGGAACGCGCGCCGATCGCCGTGGGTGCGCGCGACGACGCCGACGGTGACGGAGGTCTCGCGCTCGAGCGCGGCGAGCTCCCGTGCAATCCGGCCGGACGCCGCAGTCGGAGAGGCGTCGGCCGATGCCTCGGTCGGCGCGGCGAGGGCGGGCGATGCGGAGAGGGCCGCGAGAGCCGCGCCGGCGGTCGTCGCACCTCCGAGCGCGAGCAGTGATCGGCGGGAGAACGACGTGGATTCAGGTGATGGACTCATGCATCGCAGTCTTGCGATGCAGGTCGCATGCAGGCAAAGCACGAAACGGCCCTATCCATGCCAGAATCGCATCCATGGCCCGCAACTTCGACCTCCTCTCGGCCTGCGAGGCCTTCGTCTCCGTGGCCGAGCGCGAGAGCTTCACCGCCGGGGCGATGGGCACCGGAGTGACCCAATCCGTCGCCAGCCGTCGCATCGCGGCACTCGAAGCGCACCTCGGCGCGCGCCTCTTCGAACGCTCGTCCCGGCGGGTCGCGCTCACGGCGTTCGGCCGCAGCGTGCTGCCAGGTGCGACGCGCCTCGTCGTCGCCGCACAGGAGTTCACCGACGACGCCGACCACGCCCGCGCCCTGCCCGTCACGGTCGCGGTTCCCCGCCACCTCTCCCCCGCCGCGGCTGCACGGGTGTGCGCGGCCGCCGCCGATCAGGCGCTCACGGTCGAACTGCTCGAGGGCGCCCCGCGCGAGCGCGCGGACTGGATGAGCTCGGGACGCGCCCAGCTCGCCCTCCAGCACGTCGAGCCCGACCGGGCCGACTGGTTGACGCCGCTCGGCGTCGGATTCGCCCGCGGCGCCGACAGCGGCGACGAGCCGTTCTACCTCGCCGAGCTCCGTCCGAGACGCGGCACCCCCGAGCGACGCCTGCTCTGGCTGCAGCCCGAAGACGACGTGCCGAACGTGCGCGACCGCCTCGAGCGCGTCCGCAACGGGGCCGGGCTCGCCGCCGGGCACCTGCGGCTGGCGACCTCGCTCGTCACGGCCATCGCGAAGGCCATCGGCAACGGCGACCTCGTGCTGTGCACGCGGTCCGAGGCGGATGAGGCCGACCTCGCGTGGCATCCGCTCGGCGACCTGCACCTCATGCGGGGCTACACGCTGGTGTACCGCGACGGCGACCTCGCCGAGCGGTTCCTCGAGACGACCGGCGCCCTGCTTCCCGGCCTGCTCGGCACGGCGGCACCGACCACAGACACGCATGCGTCCTGACCGTCTCGTGCTGCGCGACGCCGCCGAGACCCTCGACGACGCCGGGCTGACCGCATCGATCACGGTGCGCGACCTCGGCACCGGCCGCGAGCTGGCACTCGATCCGGATGTCGCGTACCCGCTGGCCTCGGTCGTGAAGCTGCCGCTGGCGCTCACCGTGCTGCGCCGTGCGAGCACCCGAGACGGCGCAGACGGAGACGGCGGAGACGTGCGCGCCCTCGACGCGGCCGTGGAACTCGACCCCTCGGCGCGGACTCCGGGGCTCACGGGGCTCTGCCGGTTCGAGCACCCGGCCCGCGTCGCGGTCGAGGACCTGCTCTACCTGGCGATGTGCGTGAGCGACGACACCGCGGCCGACGCCCTGTTCGCGCGATTCCCGCCCGCCGAGGTCACGGCGCTGCTGCGGGAGCTCGGCATCGCCGAGATCACCGTACGCCACTCGATCCAGGACCTGCACGAGACGCTCGCCGCGCGGCTGACGCCCGACGAGATGCCGCAGGCCCTCGCCCTCGCGATCCAGGCCTCCACCCGCGGCGGCGGCCACCTCGTGCCGCAGCTCGACGTGACCCATGCGAACGCGGGCACCTCCCGCGCGGTCGTCGACCTGCTCGAGCGCATCTGGACCGACCCGCGGCTCGCCCGCGAGCGCGCCCCGCTCCGACGCCTGCTCGGCATGAACCTGATGCGGCATCGCCTCGCGCCCGACCTCGAGTCCGACGACGCCGCCTGGTTCTCGAAGACGGGGACCTTCCTGCACCTGCGCCACGAGGTCGGCGTGCTCGAGCACGCCGACGGCGGGGTGTTCGCGATCGCCGTGCTGAGCGAGTCCTCGGTGCCCGCGCGCCTGCAACCGGGTGCGGAGCAGGCCCTCGGTCACGCTGCGCGGCTCCTGCACGACCAGGTGCGCGCGACCCGGACGCCGCGGTGACCCCGCGCCGCGTCCTCGTCGCGGGCACGAGCGGCTCGGGCAAGTCGACGCTGGCCCGGCGGATCGCCGCAGCATCCGATCTGCCGTATCAGGAGATCGATGCGCTCAGGCACGGCCCGGGATGGCAGCCTCGCGCGTCGTTCCTCGACGACGTCGACGCCTTCACCCGGCAACCCGAGTGGGTCATCGAGTGGCAGTACTCCGAGGTGGCCACCCGCCATCCCTCGCTCGAAGTCGTGCGCATCGCTGGCCCGCGCGAAGCCGAGCGCTGGCTCGAGGCCGGTCAGGCGGTCGTCGGCGCGTCGACCGCGCCGCCGAAGCGTCGGTTGCGCGACGCGTAGAGCTCGATCGCCTGCCACAGGTCGGTGCGCGAGAAGTCGGGCCACAGCTGGTCGAGGAACACCATCTCGGCGTAGGCCGACTGCCAGAGCAGGAAGTTCGAGGTGCGCTGCTCGCCCGAGCTGCGCACGAACAGGTCGACGTCGGGCATCTCGGGCACGTACAGGCGCTTGGCGATGAGCTTCTCGGACACCGCCGACGGCCTGATGCGACCGGATGCCACGTCGTCGGCGATCGAGCGCACGGCATCGGTGATCTCGTTGCGGCCGCCGTAGTTGACGCACATCGTGAGCGTCAGGGTGTCGTTGCCCGCGGTGAGCTTCTCGGCGAACTGCAGCTCGTTGATGACCGACGCCCAGAGTCGCGGCTTGCGGCCGGCCCAGCGGATGCGCACGCCCCATTCGTTGAGCTGATCGCGTCGGCGGTGCAGCACGTCGCGGTTGTAGCCCATGAGGAAGCGCACCTCGTCGGGGCTGCGCTTCCAGTTCTCGGTCGAGAACGCGTACACCGAGAGGTGCTTGACGCCGGCCTGGATCGCCCCGGCGACGACGTCGAGCAGCGCGGCCTCGCCCGCCTTGTGCCCCTCGATGCGGGTGAGCCCCCGGCGGTTCGCCCACCGGCCGTTGCCGTCCATGACGATCGCGACGTGGTTCGGCACGGCGCCCTTCGGGAACGCGGGCGGATGCACGCCGGTCCAGTCGAGCGGCTTGTAGGCGACGGCGTCGCGGTGCGTGTAGGGCTTGGGGGTCACGGTGCGGTGGGTTCTCTCGAGACGTGCGGCAGCGAACGGAGTCCCCGTTCGAGGTGCCACTGGGTGTAGGCCGCGACGATGCCGCTGGCCTGGTTGCGGTCGCCCGGTGCGGAGGCGTCGACGAACGCCCAGTCGCCAGCGAGGAGCGCGCCGAGCAGGGCGACCGTCGACCGCGCGATGCGGGGGGTTCCCGGCGGCGCGCACTCCTCGTCGCACACGACGCCGCCGAGCTGCACGACGACCGCGGTGTGCTCGCCTGGGCGCCCGCACCGCGAGCAGTCGTCGAAGCTCGGCGCCCATCCGGCGAGGGCGAGTGCGCGCAGCAGGTACGAGTCGAGCGTGAGGGTCGCCCCGTGCTCGCCGCGCGCGAGGGAGCGCAGGGCGCCGACGAGCAGCAGGTACTGCTGCAGCGACCCCTCGGACTCGGTGAGCTTGTCGGCCGCCTCGACCATGGCGCTCGCGGCCGTGTAGGCCGCGTAGTCGGCGCTGATCTCGGCGCCATACGAGCCGAGCGACTCGGCCTGGGTCACGACGTCGAGGGTTCGGCCCTCGTAGAGCTGCAGGTCGGCGACCATGAACGGTTCGAGCCTGGCTCCGAACTTCGAGCCCGTGCGCCGCACGCCCTTCGCGACCGCGCGGATCTTGCCGTGCCGCCTCGTCAGGAGCGTGACGATGCGGTCGGCCTCACCCAGCTTGTGGGTGCGCAGCACGACGGCTTCATCTCGGTAGACGGGCACCCTTCATTCTCCCACCCGCCGGCGACGGCACGGCGCACCGCGCGGATGGCCCGCACGCGGCATCCGTCTGGTTCACTTGCCTCGTGGAAACCCAGCAGTTCTTCATCCCCCTCTGGCTCGATCTCACCGCGGTCGGACTCGGCGGCGTGCAGGGCGCCCTGTTCGCCTCGGGCTTCCAGGGCCAACGTCGCCTCGACCTGCTCGGCGTCGCCCTCGTCGGCATCGTCATGGGGTTCGGCGGCGGCATGATCCGCGACCTGCTGCTGAACGAGCCGCTGCGGGCGCTGCAGAGCAACTGGTACCTGATCGTCGCGATCGCCGCCGCGCTCATCGGCATGCTCCTGGCCGGGCCGCTCACGAAGGTCAACGGCCTCATCGTCGGACTCGACGCGATCGTGATCGGCATGTTCGGGGCGCTCGGCACGTCGAAGGCGCTCGCCCTCGGGCTCCCGATCCTGCCCGCCGTGTTCGTCGGCGTGGCCGCGGCCGCCGGGGGCGGCGTGCTGCGCGACATGCTCATGGGCCTGCCCATCGCGATCATGCACGTCGGATCGCTCTACGCGGTCGCCGCCGGAGCCGGCTGCATCGCGCTCGCGGTGCTCGACCTGTTCGGCGTTCCGCTGTTCATCGGCGGCATCGTCTGCGTCGCGGTGACGGCCGTCATCCGGTGGCTCGCCGTGATCTTCGACGTGTCGCTGCCCGAGCAGCGCATGCTCTACCGGCGCAAGGTCGCGACCGAGACCGGCATGCTGCCGATCATCCGCAACTGACGGGCCGGCACCGACCATCGGCCACTGCCTCGAAACTCCCGGGAACGGCGGATGCCGCGTGCCGGGTGAGCACGCGGCATCCGCCGTTCCGCTGGGTCGCCGTTCGGATCAGACGCCGACGGACTCGAGTTCGTCGACTGCGACGCGGGCGCGGATCGCACGGTTGACGGCCGAGACGACCGCCTTCAGCGATGCCGTGGAGATGTCGGCGTCGAGGCCGACACCCCAGAGGGTGCGGTCGCCGACCTGGCACTCGACGTAGGCCGCGGCCACGGCGTCGCCGCCGGCCGACATGGCGTGCTCGCTGTAGTCG
This sequence comes from Agromyces sp. CF514, assembly GCF_900113185.1. Lineage (NCBI taxonomy): Bacteria > Bacillati > Actinomycetota > Actinomycetes > Micrococcales > Microbacteriaceae > Agromyces > Agromyces sp. CF514. The sequence goes on from NZ_FOZD01000001.1 coordinate 2,681,500, forward strand.
AGCACACGCACGTCGACGCCCTCGGCGCCGAGCACCGACAGGAAGGCCGCGATGGGACCGTTGCCGCTGCCCTCGGCGTCGACGCGCTCGTCGCCGTCGCGCAGCCCGACGCGCACGCGGACCTCGCCGGTGAGATCGCTCTCGGTGCGCAGCGAGAGCAGCTCGAAGCGACCCCACTTGTCGTCGGGGCGCTCGGTGGGCGCGGGCAGGTACTCGTCGGTGAAGACGCTCCAGATCTCGTCGCTCGAGACCTCGCCGCCCTCTTCGTCGGTCTTGGCCTGCACGACGCCCGAGAACTCGATCTGCAGCTTGCGCGGCAGGTCGAGCGCGTGGTCGTTCTTCAGCAGGTAGGCGACGCCGCCCTTGCCCGACTGCGAGTTCACGCGGATGACCGCCTCGTAGCTGCGGCCCAGGTCGCGCGGGTCGACGGGCAGGTACGGAACCGCCCACTCGAGCTCGTCGACCGTGACGCCCCGACGCTCGGCCTCGACGGCCATGGCCTCGAAGCCCTTCTTGATGGCGTCTTGATGCGATCCGCTGAACGCCGTGTAGACGAGGTCGCCGGCCCACGGGCTGCGCTCGTGCACGGGCAACTGGTTGCAGTACTCGGCGGTGCGCTTGACGTCGTCGACGTCGGAGAAGTCGATCTGCGGGTCGATGCCCTGCGTGAACAGGTTGATGCCGAGCGCGACCAGGTCGACGTTGCCCGTGCGCTCGCCGTTGCCGAACAGGCATCCCTCGATGCGGTCGGCGCCGGCCAGGTAGCCGAGCTCGGCGGCGGCGATCGCGGTGCCGCGGTCGTTGTGCGGGTGCAGCGAGAGGATGACGTTCTCGCGGTGCGCCAGGTGCCGGCTCATCCACTCGATGGAGTCGGCGTAGACGTTGGGCGTGGCCATCTCGACCGTCGCGGGCAGGTTGATGATGACCTTGCGCTCGGGCGTCGGCTCGAAGATCTCGATGACCTGGTTGCACACGTCGACCGCGAACTCGAGCTCGGTGCCCGTGTAGCTCTCGGGCGAGTACTCGTAGAACACGTCGGTGCCGGGAACGGTCGACTCCATCTCGCGGCACTTGCGCGCGCCGTGCAGCGCGATGTCGATGATGCCCTGGCGGTCGGTGCGGAACACGACGTCGCGCTGCAGGATGCTCGTCGAGTTGTACAGGTGCACGATGGCCTGCTTCGCGCCCTGGATCGACTCGTACGTGCGCTCGATGAGGTGGTCGCGCGCCTGGGTCAGCACCTGGATGGTGACGTCGTCGGGGATCGCGCCTTCTTCGATGAGGCTGCGCACGAAGTCGAAGTCGGTCTGGCTCGCGCTCGGGAACCCGACCTCGATCTCCTTGTAGCCCATCTTGACGAGCAGGTCGAACATGATGCGCTTGCGCTCGGGGCTCATCGGGTCGATGAGCGCCTGGTTGCCGTCACGCAGATCGACGGCGCACCAGCGCGGGGCGACCTCGATGCGCTTGGACGGCCAAGTGCGGTCGGGCAGGTCCACTGCGATCTGCTGGTGGAACGGGCGATACCGGTGGACGGGCATCGCCGAGGGCTTCTGGGTGTTCTTCATGAGGTGCTCTTCTCGCTTCTCGGATGCGTTCAGCCGACGACGAACTCCGCAGCGAGGGAGGCCTGGAAACTAGGACTCGCTGCGGCAGCTAAGGAGAAGCAGGCCGTAAGACACACACCAAGGCTAACACTGCTGCGGCGTGGCGCGCACGACGAGGCGGACGGACGCTCCCCCGAGACATCCGTCCGCCCTCCCACCCGGCCGCCGGAGGTGCCTGCTAGTCGATCGCGAGCGCGACCACCGGCGACACGCGTGCCGCGCGCCGCATCGGGGCGACGGATGCCGCGAGCGTGAGCAGTGCGGCGGCGCCCACGACGATGCCGACGATCGGCCACGGCACCACCGGCGCGACGATGCCAGGGCCGCTGCCCACCGAGCCGAGGATCGACTGGGCGCCGACCCAGCCGTACGCGATGCCGAGCACGAGCCCGGTGAGCGTCGCGGCGACCGTCAGCGCCGCAGCCTCGACGAGCACCATGACCCGGATCTGACGGCGGTCGAACCCGAGCGCGCGCAGCAGCCCCAGTTCGCGCGTGCGCTGCATGACGCTGATCGAGAGCGTGTTCACCAGGCCGACGGCCGCGATGACGGCGCTGAAGCCGATGAGCGTCGAGAAGACCGCGATGGTGCCGTCGATGACGGGGCCGAGCGCGGCCTGCATTTCGGGCCGGTCCTCGGTGGCGATGAGCAGCATCTCGCGGTAGGTCTCCATCGTCACGGCGAAGGTCGTGACGAGCGTCACGCCGATCACGAGCCCGATGGTCATGCGCGACGATCGCTCGGGGTGCCGCACGGCGTTCTCGGCGGCGAGGCGAGCGGCCGGACGGTCGCCGAAGGCCCGCCCGACGAGCCGCAGCACGGGCGGCATGACGCGGTGCGCCGCGAGCACGATGGCGGTGAACGAGAGGATGCCCCCGAGCAGGCCGATGAGCACGCCCTCGGGGCGCACGAGTCCGACGACCACGCCGAGCCCGAGCAGGCCGATGCCGAGCACGCCCAGGATCCAGGCCGCGATCGCACGGCCCCGGCGCGAGGAGACCTCGTCGAAGTCCGCCTCGGTCGCGTTGCCGAGCGCCTGGGCCGGGCGGACGGAGAGCACCCGCCGCGAGCCGGTCCACGCCGCGAGCCAGGTGGTCACGACGACCGCGCCCATGGGCGCGAGCAGCAGCGGGTCGAGCAGCGAGTACTCGACGCGCGGAATCGTGCCCTGGGCCATGCCGATCTCGCCGAGCCCCCACGCGACGGCCGAGCCGACGAATGCGCCGAGCACCGAACCCACGAGGCCGATGAGCAGGCCCTCGCGCGCGATCGCGGCGCGCTGAGCCCGGGCGCTCGAGCCGATGAGCCGGAGCAGCGCGATGAGACGCGTGCGTCCGGCGACGACGGTCGCGACCGTGTTCGCCGTGACCACGGCGCTGACGTACACCGCGATGGTGATGAACACCCCGGCCACGAGCCCGAGCATGAGCTGCACGGTGCCGCTCTCGGCGAGGCCGTTCTCGGCCGTGATGGCCGCGGTCAGGATGCCGGTGACCTGGAGCAGCGCGACGCCGAACGCCGCGGCGAGCGTGGCCACCAGCAGCGTCGGGAGGAGGTCCTTGACGCGGGTCATGCCGCGGTCTCCATCGCGAGCATGTACGAGCCGATCTCCTCGGCGGTCGAGCGCGCCGTGTCACGCACGATGCGGCCGTCGGCGAGGTACAGGATGCGGTCCGCGTGGCTCGCGGCGACGGGGTCGTGCGTGACCATCGCGATCGACTGGCCGTACCGCGACGACGCCGACGCGAGCAACGCCAGCACCTCGCGCCCGGTGCGCGAGTCGAGGTTGCCGGTCGGCTCGTCGGCGAACACGAGGTCGGGGCGGGTCCCGAGTGCGCGGGCGATCGCGACGCGCTGCTGCTGACCTCCGGAGAGCTCGTGCGGGCGATGCTTCATGCGGCCCGCGAGGCCGAGCGCGTCCAGCAGCTCGTCGATCCACGCCTGCTCGTCCTTCGAGGGCCGGCGGCCGTCGAGCTCGAACGGCAGCATCACGTTCGCGCGCACGTCGAGGGTCGGCACCAGGTTGAACGACTGGAACACGAACCCGACGCGCCGACGCCGGAGCACGGTGAGCTCGCCGTCGGGCAGCTCGGTGATGTCGGTGTCGCCGAGCCACGCACGACCCGACGAAGGCGAGTCGAGGCCGGCCATGATGTGCATGAGCGTCGACTTGCCCGAACCCGACGGGCCCATGATCGCCGTGAACTCGCCGCGGCGGAGGCCGAGCGAGACGTCGTCGAGCGCAATGACCGAGCCCGCTCCGGTTCCGTACCGCTTGCCGAGGTTCGTGACGCGCGCGATGAGTCCGAGGTCTGAAGGTTGGATCTGCATGCCTTCGACGCTACGGACGCACCCGGCGGCGGTCATCGGGCCACGGGATGGCCTCGCGTCATCCCCCAGGATGATCGGTCGCGCCGAGGTCGTGCTCGTAGGCGAACACGACGAGCTGCACGCGGTCGCGGAGCCCCAGCTTCGCGAGGATGCGACTCACGTGCGTCTTGACGGTCGCCTCGGAGAGGAACTCGGAGGCCGCGATCTCGGAGTTCGACATGCCGCGCGCCGCGAACCCGAAGATCTCGCGCTCGCGCGGCGTGAGCTCGGCCCACGATGCGGGCGCCGGCCGCCTGCCGCTCCCCCGGGCCAGATGCGCGAACAGCTCGCGCGTCGCGCTCGCCGCGATGACCTGGTTGCCCTGGTGCACCGTGCGGATCGCCGCGAGCAGGAACTCGGGATCCGCGTCCTTGAGCACGAATCCGCTCGCACCCGCCCGGATCGCCTTGGCCGCGTTCTCGTCGAGGTCGAACGTCGTGAGCACGAGGATCCGCGGAGCACGTCGCCCGTCGCGCTCGGCCTCCGCGAGGATCCGCTCGGTCGCCTGGATGCCGTCGAGCAGCGGCATCCGCACGTCCATGAGCACGACATCCGGGCGGGTCGTGGCCGCGAGGGCGGCACCGGCGAGCCCGTCGCCCGCCTCCCCGACGACCTCGAGGTCGGGCTGCGACTCCACGAGCATGCGCACCCCCGAACGGAAGAGGGCCTGGTCGTCGATCAGCGCGACGCGGATGGCGTTCACGGGGTGCTCCTCGGCTCGGGGGTCCTGGGCTGTGCGGGAATGCGCGCGACGACGCGGAACACGCCGTCGGATCCGGGTTCTGCGGTCAGCGCACCGCCCACGAGCTGGGCGCGCTCGCGCATGCCCGTGATGCCGTGCCTCGTCGCGGTCGTGGCCGCCCCGGCGAGCCCGGCGCCGGAAGCCGCCGCGCTGCCCGCGGCATCCGCCATGATGCGGTTCGAGATCGCAAGACCGATGCCGTCGTCGGCCCAGTCGAGCCGCACGTCGACCGGAGCCGTCGTGTCACCGTGCCGCAGCGCGTTCGTGAGCGCCTCCTGCACGATGCGGTAGACCGCGATCTGGTGGCCGGTGCCGAGCTCGCGGCGCTCGCCGGTCTCGACGAGCCGCACGTCGAGCCCGGCATCGACGACGCCCGCGATGAGGCCGCCGAGGTCGTCGAGCACCGGCTGCGGCGCGCCGCCCTCGCGGTGGCGCAGCTCGGCGAGCAGCACCCGCACGTCGCCGAGCGCGCCTCGGGCCACGCCCGAGATCGTCGACAGCGCTTCGGATGCCGCGTCGGGCCTCGTTCGTGCGGCGAACCGCGCGCCGTCGGCCTGCGCGATCACGACCGCGAGCGAGTGCGCGACGACGTCGTGCATGTCGCGCGCGATGCGATTGCGCTCCTGCTCGACCGTGTAGCGGTACTCGGCCAGCGCCCGCTCGCGGTTCGCGACCTCCTCGCGCCTGCGCACCTCGCGGCCGTCGCGCACCGAACGCGCCAGGAGCCCGGCGGTCCATGCGAGCACGAGCACCGCGACGGATGCGACGAAGATGAACGCCGCGGCGAACAGGTTCTCGGGGCCGAGGCCGCCCACGCCGTCGAAGACGGGCATGACGACCTGCAGGTACAGCGTGGCGATCAGCGCGCCGGCGCCCGCAGAGACGAGCCCGAGCCACTTCACCAGTCGGCCGCCGTGGGCCGCCGTCGAGTACAGCACTCCGAGCACGGCGAAGTCGTAGAACTGCAGGTCGCGGAGCGCGGCCATCTGCACGGTCGCGGCCGCCCAGGCGATGCCGAGCGCCCATGCCGGGGCGAGTCTCCGCACCGCGAGCGCGGTGACGAACAGCACCATCGCCGCGAGATCGGCCCCGTTGCCCATGAGCGCGAACGGCAGCGACATCAGGCCGAAGACCACGGCCAGCACGATGTCGGTCGTCAGCTTCGCGCGGCTGATTCGGTACTCGGGCACCGATCCACCGTACGCGCTGCGTGCTCCGGATGCCCCGTCAGCGCGCCCGAATCATCCTCGAGTCGTACGGGCGGCCCGGTGCGGGACCCGGGCGAGGCGTCAGAAGCCGAGCCGGCCGAGCAGCTTCGGGTCGCGCTGCCAGTCCTTCGCGACCTTGATGTGCAGGGCGAGGTAGACCTTGCGGCCGAGCAGTGCCTCGATCTGCGCACGCGCGGTCGCGCCGACCTCGCGAAGGCGCGCACCGCCCTTGCCGATGATGATGCCCTTCTGGCTGTCGCGCTCGACGTAGAGGTTGGCGTAGATCTCGAGCAGGTCCTTGTCCTCGCGCTCGACCATGTCGTCGACGACGACCGCGATCGAGTGCGGCAGCTCGTCGGTCACGCCCTCGAGGGCGGCCTCGCGGATGAACTCGGCGATGCGTTCCGAGGTGTCTTCGTCGGTCAGGATCTCGGCGGGATACAGCGGCTGGCTCGAGACCGGCAGCAGCGAGAGCAACTCGTCGACGAGCACGTCGAGCTGCTCGCCGCGCGGCGCGGACACCGGGATGACGGCATCCCACTCGCGCAGCTGCGAGACCGCGAGCAGCTGCTCGGCGATCTTCGCCTTGCCCGCGGCGTCCGTCTTCGTGACGATCGCGACCTTCTTCGCGCGCGGATACTGGTCGAGCTGCTCGTTGATGTACCGGTCGCCCGGGCCGATCGGCTCGTTCGCGGGCACGCAGAAGGCGATGACGTCGACGTCGCCGAGGGTCGACTGCACCAACGAGTTCAGGCGCTCGCCGAGCAGCGTGCGCGGGCGGTGCAGACCCGGCGTGTCGACGAGGATGAGCTGGCCGTGCTCGCGGTGCACGATGCCGCGGATCGCGCGGCGCGTGGTCTGGGGCTTCGAACTCGTGATCGCGACCTTCTCGCCGACGAGCGCGTTCGTGAGCGTCGACTTGCCCACGTTCGGGCGCCCGACGAACGACACGAATCCTGCGCGGTACTCAGCCACGGTGCTTCCTTCCTTCGGCATCGCCCGAATCGAACGCCAGTTGGGCGTCGATGAGCGACTGGTCGCGTTCGACGAGGATCGTCGAGATGCGCTTTCTGCGGCCCTCGGTGCGCTCCGCGCGGAGCACGAGCCCGGAGACCACGGCCTGCTCGCCCGGTTGCGCGAGACGGCCGAGCTCCTTCGCGAGCAGGCCGCCGGCCGAGTCGACGTCTTCGTCGTCGAGCTCCAGGCCGAACAAGTCGCCGAGCTCGTCGATCGGCAGGCGCGCGTTCACCCGGAACCGGCCGGCGTCGAGCTGTTCGATCTGCTCGGCCGCGCGGTCGTACTCGTCGGAGATGTCGCCAACGAGCTCCTCGATCACGTCTTCGAGCGTCACGAGGCCCGCGATGCCGCCGTACTCGTCGACCACCATCGCGAGGTGGTTCGAGGCGAGCTGCATCTGCCGCAGCAGGGCATCGGCCTTCATCGAATCGGGCACGAACACTGCTGGGCGCGCCAGCTCGCCGACGGTCAGGTCGGCGGCGTCGAGCGGCCGTTCGAACCCGAGTCGCGCGAGGTCGCGCAGGTACAGGATGCCGGCGACGTCGTCGGCGTCCTCGCCGATCACGGGGATGCGCGAGTACCCGGCGTTCAGGAAGAGGGCCATCGCCTGCGGCAGGTGCGCGGTCGACTCGATCGTGACCATGTCGGTGCGCGGCACCATGACCTCGCGGGCGACGGTGTCGTTGAACTCGAAGATCGAGTGGATCAGCTCGCGGTCGCCCTCTTCGAGCACCTCGAGCTCCGTCGCCTCGTCGACCATGCTGAGCAGCTGCTCCTCGCTCGACACGCCCGCGAACCTGATGCGCCCCGGCGTCACGCGGTTGCCGAGCGACACGAGCGCGTTGGCGAGCGGGCCGAGCAGCACCCGCAGGAAGTGCACGACCGGTGCGGTCAGCCGGAGCACGACCGCCGCATGCGCGCGGCCGACGCTGCGGGGGCTCGCTCCGACGAGCACGAACGACACGGCCGTCATGATGAGCGCCGACCAGAGCAGCACCCACCACACGTTGTCGAGGAACGAGACGAACGCCAGGGTCACCAGCACCGCCGCGGTGGTCTCCGTGATGATGCGCACGAAGTTCACCGCGTTCACGTGCGCGCCCGTGTCGTCGGCGATCGCCAGCAACGAGCGACGCGCACGGGAGCCCGACGCGAGCTCGACGACATCCGCACGACTCGTCGCGCCGAGCGCGGCGTCGACGGCCGCCATGAGGCCGCCGAAGGCCACGAACGCGAACGCGGCCATGAGGAAGAGCCAGGGCTGCATGTTCAGCGACGACGCTCCTGCATCGTGAAGCCGACGAGGAGGTCGCGCTGCAGGCCGAACATCTCCTTCTCGTCTTCGGGTTCGGCGTGGTCGAAGCCGAGCAGGTGCAGCATGCCGTGCGTCGTCAGCAGCAGCAGTTCGTCGATGAGCGGATGCCCCGCGGTTCGCGCCTGCGCCTCGGCGACCTGCGGGCAGAGCACGACGTCGCCGAGCAGCCCGGGCGGGGCCGGGTTCTCTTCACTGCCCGGGCGGAGCTCGTCCATCGGGAAGCTCAGCACGTCGGTGGGGCCGGGCTCGTCCATCCACTGCACGTGCAGCTGCTCCATGGCGCCCTCGTCGACGAGGACGATCGCGAGCTCGGCGTCGGCGTGCACGTGCAGCGCGTCGAGCACGTAGACGGCGAGGCGCTGCAGCACCGCCTCGTCGACCTCGATGGCGGATTCGTTGTTGACCTCGATGCTCACGAGTTGATGCCCTTTCGAGGGAGGTGGTCGCGCGGGCCTGCGTGCCCGCGCCGCTCGGCGCGGTTCGCGAACTCGCGCGCCTGGTCGCGTTCGTAGCGCTGCGCCTGCGAGCGCTGGTCGTACTCGGTGTACGCGTCGACGATCTGTCCGACGAGCGTGTGCCGGACGACGTCGGCGCTCGTGAGGTGCGCGAAGTGGATGTCGTCGATGCGGTCGAGGATGCGGGTGACGAGGCGCAGACCGCTCGCGCCGCCCGGCAGGTCGACCTGGGTGACGTCGCCCGTGACGACCATCTTCGAGCCGAATCCGAGGCGCGTCAGGAACATCTTCATCTGCTCGGGCGTCGTGTTCTGCGCCTCGTCGAGCACCACGAACGAGTCGTTCAGCGTGCGGCCGCGCATGTACGCGAGCGGTGCGACCTCGACCGTGCCCGACGCGAGGAGCTTCGGCACCATCTCGGGGTCCATCATCTCGTTGAGCGCGTCGTAGAGGGGCCGAAGGTAGGGGTCGATCTTGTCGGTCAGCGTGCCGGGGAGGAACCCGAGGCGCTCACCCGCCTCGACGGCCGGTCGCGTCAGGATGATGCGGCTGACCTCCTTGCGCTGGAGCGCCTGCACGGCCTTGGCCATCGCAAGGTAGGTCTTGCCGGTACCGGCGGGGCCGATGCCGAAGACGACCGTGTGCTCGTCGATCGCGTCGACGTAGGCGCGCTGCCCCTCGGTCTTGGGGCGGATCGTCTTGCCGCGCGAGGCGACGATGACCTGTCCGAGCAGCTCGGAGGGTCGGGAATCGGGATCGGCTTCGAGCATGCGGGCCGAACTCCTCACTTCGGTCGGGGTGGGATCCTGGTCGGCTCGCACGAGCTCCAGGAGTTCTTCGATGAGCCTGCGCACCCTGCGGCGTTCGGATGCCTCGCCGCGGATGCCGATCTCGTTCCCGCGCACGTGCACCTCGACGTCGGGGTACTCGCGCTGGATCGTGGTCAGCAGGCGGTCCTGGGGGCCGAGCAGTCGCACCATGGCGATGCCGTCGATGCGCAGATGCTCCTCGTCGGCGCGCGTGGTCGTGCCCTCGTCGACGGGCTGGTCAGTGCGTCGGTCGTGGGGTGCGGCCTCTGCGGGACGCACGTCGTGGTCGCTGCGGTCGGGGTGCTCGCCCTGCGGGTCAGCCGCCAAGCGACGCCTCCTCGAGTCCGCCGGCCAGCACGTGCGCGTGCACGTGGAAGACGGTCTGCCCGGCGCCCGCACCCGTGTTGAACACGAGCCGGAAATCTCCGTCGGACAGGTCGGCGGCGATGCCTCTGGCCACCTCGACGAGCTCGGCGAGCAGCGCGGGATCGCCGGCTGCGAGCTCGACGACGTCGCGATAGGCGCCGGACTTCGGCGTCACGACCACGTGCACCGGGGCCTTCGGCGCGATGTCGTGGAACGCGATCACGTTCGCCGTCTCGGCGACGATGCTCGCGGGGATCTCACGCGCGGCGATGCGCTCGAACAGGGTCGGCTCGGCGGTTGCGGTCATGTCTCCATCGTAGCGAGGGATGCCTCACCACCGCCCGAGTCGGGCGTTCAACACGGCGATCGCCGCCGGACCGGCCGTCGAGGTGCGCAGCACCGAGTCGCCGAGGCGCACGGTCTCGGCTCCGGCGGCGACGAGCCGCTCGATCTCGGCCGGCGCGATGCCGCCCTCGGGTCCGACCACCAGGGCGAGGTCGCGGGCGTCGCCGTCGCCGTCACCGTCGGTACGGATGCCGGTGAGCGGCGTCGTGGCCGTCGGCTCGAGCAGCAGCACGCGCACGCCGTCGAGCAGCCTCGCGAGGCCGGCGGTCGCCATGAGCGGCGCGACCTCTGGCATCCAGGGCCGGATCGACTGCTTGGTCGCCTCGCGGACGATGCTCGCCCACCTGGCGCGGCCCTTCTCGGCCTTCGGGCCGTCCCAGCGGGAGACCGACCGGCTCGCCGACCACGGCACGATCGCGTCGACGCCGAGCTCGGTCGCCGCCTGCACCGCGAGCTCGTCGCGGTCGCCCTTGGCGAGGGCCTGCACGAGCGTGATGCGCGGGCTGGGCGCGGGCGTCGTCACGACGGCGCCGAGCTCGAGCACGAGTTCGCGGGGAGCCGTCTCGACCACGGTCGCCGCGGCGAGGGAGCCTCGCCCGTTGCCGACCGAGAGCTGCTCGCCGACGCGCACGCGCGACACCGTCACCGCGTGGCGCGCCTCGTCGCCGGTCAGGCGCACGAGCTCGCCCGCGGAGGCACCGGCCAGGTCGAGGCTCTCGTCGAGGTAGAGGTGGCTCATCGCGAGGTCCGTCAGCCGAGGAACTTGTCGCGCAGCCGCGCGAACAGGCCCTGCTGGAAGTGGGCGAGCTCGGGCGACGGCGCCTTCTTCGCTGCAGCGAACTGCTGCACGAGCTCGCGCTCCTTCGTCGAGAGCTTGGTGGGCGTGACGACCTGCACTCCGATGCGGAGGTCGCCGCGGCCGGTGCCGCGGAGCTTGGAGACGCCGCGGTCCTTCACGGTGAGGATCTCACCGCTCTGCAGGCCCGCCTTGATCTCGACCTCGACGTCGCCGTCGAGCGCCTCGATCTTCGCCGTGGTGCCGAGGATCGCGTCGGTCATCGACACCGAGAGCGTCGCGAGCAGGTCGTCGCCATTGCGGCTGAACACGTCGTGGTTCTTGACCTTGATCTCGAGGTAGAGGTCGCCGTTCGGTCCGCCGGCGGGGCCGGACTCGCCCGATCCGGGCATCTGCAGGCGAACGCCGGTGTCGACGCCGGCGGGGATGTCGACGGGAACCGTGCGGCGCGCGCGCACCCGGCCCTGGCCCTGGCAGGTGACGCACGGCGTCGCGATGACGGTGCCGTAGCCGCGGCACGTGCCGCACGGGCTCGAGGTCATGACGTTCCCGAGCAGCGATCGCACCGCCCGCTGGATCGATCCGGTGCCGCCGCAGATGTCGCAGGTGACGGGCGACGTGCCGGGCTGGCAGCAGGATCCGTTGCACGTGCCGCAGACCACCGCGGTGTCGACCTCGATGTCGCGGTGGGTGCCGAAGACGACCTCGTCGAGCCCGACCTCGACGCGGATCAGCGCGTCTTGACCGCGCTCGCGGCGCGAGCGCGGTCCGCGGCTCTGCTGCGCGCCGCCGAAGAAGGTCTCGAAGATGTCTCCGAAGCCGCCGAAGCCCTGGGCGCCGCCGAACCCGCCCTGGTCACCGAGGTCGTACTGCTGGCGCTGCTTCGGGTCGGAGAGCACGTCGTACGCGTGGGTGACCGACTTGAACCGCTCGGACGCCTCGGCGCCCGGGTTGACGTCGGGGTGCAGTTCGCGCGCGAGGCGGCGGTACGCCTTCTTGATCTCGTCGGGGGATGCGTCGCGTGCGACGCCGAGGACCTCGTAGTGGTCTGCCACGGAGGGCGTGTCCTTTCGATAGCGGATGCCGGTGGGGGCCGGCTGCTCAGTTCTCGCCGAGGGTGCGGGAGAGGTATCGGGCGACCGCGCGGACGGCGGCCATGCTGTGGGAGTAGTCCATGCGCGTCGGACCGACGACGCCGAGCCTGGAGACGTCGCGCCCGGGGATCTCGAACGCGCTCGAGAGCACCGACGTCTCGCCGAGTCCGAACGACGCGTTCTCGCGGCCGATGCGCACGGCGACGGCGTGCTCGTCTGCGGCCATCTCGCCGAACAGGCGCAGCAGCACCACCTGCTCCTCGATGGCCTCGATCACGCCGAGGATCGAGCCGGCGAAGTCCTGTTCGGTGCGCACGAGGTTCGCGGCGCCCGCGACGACCAGTCGATCCTGGCGCTGGGCGCGGGCCTGGTCGGCGAGCGTCGCCGCGAGCGTGTGCAGCACGGCGGCATCGGCCGGGGCGACGTCGGCGAACCCGGTCGACAGCGACTCCGCGGCATCCGCCATGGCCCGACCGCCGGCGAGCTCGTTGAGGCGGGCGCGATGCGCGGCGAGGGTCGCCTCGTCGACGGGGAAGGGCAGCTCGGCGACACGCTGCTCGACCTGCCCCGAGTCCGTGATGAGGATGCAGATGACGCGCTCGGGCGCGAGCGAGACGAGCTCGACGTGACGCACGCGCGCGCTGCCGAAGCTCGGGTACTGCACGACCGCGAGCTGCTTGGTGAGCTGCGCGACGAGGCGCACCGTGCGCGCGAGCAGCTCGTCGAGGTCGCTGGATTCGCCGAGGAAGGTCTCGATCGCGTGCCGCTGCGCACGCGTCATGGGGCGGACCTCGGTCAGCTGGTCGACGAAGACGCGGTAGCCCTTGTCGGTGGGGATGCGGCCGGACGACGTGTGCGGCGCCGCGATGAGCTCCTCCTCTTCGAGGAGGGCCATGTCGTTGCGGATCGTCGCCGCCGAGACCCCGAACGAATGCCGCTCGACGATGGCCTTGGACCCGACCGGTTCGCGTGATGCGACGTAGTCCTGGACGATCGCCCTGAGCACGGCGAGGCTGCGTTCGGAGACCATGTTCCTCGCTTTCGCCGTGCGGTTAGCACTCATTCGACCTGAGTGCCAATCATACCGCGGAACTCAGGGTAATCCCCATTGCCGACACTCGGCGCCAGCGCTAGCTTTGGCTTGTTCCGCAAGAGAACTGCGGCCACCCCCTCGCCGCAGCGGACGATACCCCCGACCCCGAAAGGCGCGCACCATGTCAGATCCCAACGCAGGCCCCGCAGATCCCAACCTGCCTCCCACGCCGCCGCAGCAGCCGGCCGCACCGCAGCCCGGCGCGCCCGCCGCACCCCTCTCGCGCGAGCAGGACATCCAGTGGGGCTCGTTCGCCCACCTCGGCGGAATCCTCGGCTTCCTGCCCTCGCTCATCATCTGGCTCGTCTTCAAGGACCGCGGCTCGTTCACGAACACCGAGGCGAAGGAGGCGCTGAACTTCCAGATCACGCTCGTGTTCGCCCAGATCGCGATCTTCATCCTGACCTCGATCATCACGGTGGTCACCTTCGGCCTCGGCAGCGTGCTCGTCCTGCTCTCCTGGGCCGTGTGGATCGTGGGCGTCGTCTTCTCGATCATCGCCTTCCTCCAGGCGAAGGAGGGTCGCAACTACCGCTACCCCTTCGCCATCCGACTCATCAAGTAGTCGGAGCGCGCGCACATCGCCCGCCGTGGGAGCGTCACCTCCCGCGGCGGGCGTTGCTGTGCCAGCATGAAGGCGTCCGCAGTCACCGCGCCGGATCGGCGCATCCGAACAGGAGAAGACGATGTCCGACCTGCCCCCTCCCCCTCCGCCGCCGCAGAACCCCTACGAGCAGAGCCCGCAGCTGAGCCCGAACGATGAGAAGCTCTGGGCCACGCTCGTGCACATCGGCGGCATCTTCTTCGGCTTCATCCCGTCGCTGATCGGCTACCTGGTCCTCAAGGACAAGGGCCCGTTCGTGCGCGCGCACACCGCGACCGCGCTGAACTTCCAGATCACGATGACGATCGCCGCGATCGTGAGCAGCATCCTCTGGCTCGTCGTCATCGGCATCTTCCTCTCGATCGCCGTCGCGATCGTGGTGATCGTGTTCAGCATCATCGCGGCCGTCAAGGCGAACCAGGGCGAGGCGTACACGTACCCGCTCTCGATCAAGTTCGTGAGCTGACCGGGGCTTCGTCCTCGAACGGGGTTCAGTCCTCGAGCAGGCGCCGTACGACGGCGTCCGCGAGCAGCCGTCCTCGCCTGGTGAGCGTCAAGCCACCGGCGAGGGCGGCTTTCGCGTCGACGAGGCCGTCGGCGATGAGGCCCGCCACGGCGTGCCGGCCGCCCGTGTGCAACGAGGCGATGTCGATGCCCTCGCGGATGCGCGTGAGCAGCAGCACGCGCTCGGTCTCGCGCGTGGGCGCGTCGAGCACCTCGCGTCCGACGGCCGGCGAGTGCCCGGCGGCGAGCCGCTCGGCGTAGGCGGCCGGATGCTTCGCGTTCCACCAGCGCACCCCGCCGACGTGGCTGTGGGCTCCGGGTCCGACGCCCCACCAGTCGTCGCCGCGCCAGTACCCGAGGTTGTGCCGGGAGCGGTGGGCCGCATCGGTCGCCCAGTTGCTCACCTCGTACCATTCGAAACCGGCCTCGGCGAACGCCTCGTCGGCGAGCTCGTACATGTCGGCCTCGAGGTCGTCGTCGGGCTGGGCGAGCTCGCCGCGGCGGATCTGCCGCGCGAGCTTCGTGCCGTCCTCGACGATGAGCGCATAGGCGCTCACGTGGTCGGGCCGTTCGGCGACGACCGCCTCGACGCTGCGACGCCAGTCGTCGAGCGACTCTCCGGGCGTTCCGTAGATGAGGTCGAGGCTCACGTCGAGCCCGGCATCGCGCGCCCAGCGCACCACGAGCGGCACCCGGGCGGGGTCGTGCGTGCGGTCGAGCGCCGCGAGCACGTGCGGCACCGCCGACTGCATGCCGAAGGAGACGCGCGTGAACCCGCCCTCGGCAAGGCGACGCAGGTCGTCGGGGCCGACCGAGTCGGGGTTCGCCTCGGTCGTGACCTCGGCGCCGTGCGCCAGGCCGAACTCGTCGCGGACCGCCCCGAGCATGCGCACGAGGTCGTCGGCGGGCAGCAGCGTGGGCGTGCCGCCCCCGAAGAAGACCGTCTCGGCCTCGCGCGCGACGACGCCGGATGCCGCGAGCACGCGCCGCGACATCCGGACCTCGTCGATGGCCTGGTCGGCGTAGTCGACCTGCCGGGCACCACGGAGTTCACTCGCGGTGTAGGTGTTGAAGTCGCAATACCCGCAGCGCACGCGGCAGAACGGCACGTGCACGTAGACGCCGAGCGCGCGCTCCTGCGCGCCGTCGGCCGCGGAGGCGGGCAGCAGGCCGTCGAGCGGCGCCGGCTCGCCGAGCGGCAGCGCGGAACCCACGCCTACACGCCGCCGGCGGGGTGCAGGGCCCGGAGCTGCTGTCGCGTGAGCTCGCGACGACGTCGGCGCACCCATGGCGCGAGGACGCGCTTCGAGCCGCCCGCGGTCGCGCGGAACGAGCGGATCGTGAGCCAGACCGTGTCGTCGTCGCGGCGCTCGAGCACGAACGACTCCTCGCCGCTCTCGAGACCGGCGGCCGTCGTGCCGAACGCGTAGCCCACGCGGTCGGGCTCGTCGATCACGTAGACCACGAGCACGGGCGTCGGGTGCGAGCGGAACCGGCCGCGTCGCACGAGCGTCGCCTGCATTCCCGACGCGATGTACGCGGTTCCGTCTTCGCCGAAGCGGTCCTCGGTGCGCGGGCCCGGCTGCTCGGCGAGCGGTGCACCCTCGGCGTCGTACACGATGCCCGGATACTGGGCGCCCGTGCCGGCGGAGACATCCGTCACCTCGTACCCTGCGCCGCGCTGGATGCCCCAGGTCATGAGGGCCTCGGCCGCACGCTGGAAGCGCTCGACGCCGCTGCCGAGCCGAACCGCGTCTTCGGCGGGGCGATAGCCCGTCGGCGGATAACGCATGAGGTCGGGTTCGAGCGTCGCGCCGATCGAGCCGTAGGTGACGGACTGATCGGTGAAGGTGCTGCGTCGGGTCATCGGGAACCTGCTTACTTCTTGTCCTTCTTCTCGACGTCGCCGCTCAAGGCAGCGATGAACGCCTCCTGCGGGACCTCGACCCGGCCGACCATCTTCATGCGCTTCTTGCCCTCCTTCTGCTTCTCGAGCAGCTTGCGCTTGCGGCTGATGTCACCGCCGTAGCACTTGGCGAGCACGTCCTTGCGCATGGCGCGGATCGACTCGCGCGCGATGATGCGCGCGCCGATCGCGGCCTGGATGGGCACCTCGAACTGCTGGCGCGGGATGAGCTCGCGCAGGCGGCCCGTCATGAGCACGCCGTACGCGTAGGCCTTGTCGCGGTGCACGATGGCGCTGAACGCGTCGACCTGCTCGCCCTGCAGCAGGATGTCGACCTTCACGAGGTCGGCGGCCTGGTCGCCGACCGGCTCGTAGTCGAGCGACGCGTAGCCAGCGGTCTTCGACTTGAGCTGGTCGAAGAAGTCGAACACGATCTCGCCGAGCGGGATGTTGTAGCGGATCTCGACGCGGTCCTCGCCGAGGTACTCCATGCCGAGGAGCGCGCCGCGACGCGACTGGCAGAGTTCCATGATGGTGCCGACGTAGTCCTTCGGTGCGAGGATCGCGGCGCGCACCATGGGCTCGCGCACCTCGCTGATCTTGGCACCCGTCGGGAACTCGCTCGGGTTCGTGACCGTGACGGTCTTCTTGTCTTCGGTGGTGACCTCGTAGACGACCGACGGCGCGGTGTTGATGATGTCGAGCCCGAACTCGCGGCGAAGTCGCTCGGTGACGATCTCGAGGTGCAGCAGGCCGAGGAACCCGGCGCGGAAGCCGAAGCCGAGCGCGACCGAGGTCTCGGGCTCGTAGACGAGCGCCGCGTCGGAGAGCTTCAGCTTGTCGAGCGCCTCGCGCAGCTCGGGGTAGTCGCTGCCGTCGATCGGATAGAGGCCCGAGAAGACCATCGGCAGCGGCTCGGTGTAGCCCGCGAGCGCCTCGGTCGCCGGCTTCACGGCCGTGGTCACCGTGTCGCCGACCTTCGACTGGCGCACGTCCTTCACGCCCGTGATGAGGTAGCCGACCTCGCCGACGCCGAGACCCTTGGTGGGGGTCGGCTCGGGCGCGCTCACGCCGATCTCGAGGATCTCGTGGGTCGCCTTGGTCGACATCATCTGGATGCGCTCGCGCGGGTTGAGCTGGCCGTCGACCATGCGCACGTAGGTGACGACGCCGCGGTAGCTGTCGTAGACCGAGTCGAAGATCATGGCGCGCGGCGGCGCGTCGGCGTCGCCCACCGGCGCCGGGATGCGCTCGACGACGCGGTCGAGGAGGTCTTCGACGCCGAGCCCGGTCTTGCCCGAGACCTTGAGCACGTCTTCGGGCGAACCGCCGATGAGGTCGGCGAGCTCGCGCGCGTACTTCTCGGGCTCGGCCGCCGGGAGGTCGATCTTGTTCAGCACCGGGATCACCTCGAGGTCGTTCTCGAGCGCGAGGTAGAGGTTCGCGAGCGTCTGGGCCTCGATGCCCTGCGCCGCGTCGACCAGCAGGATCGCGCCCTCGCACGCGGCGAGCGAACGCGACACCTCGTAGCTGAAGTCGACGTGACCGGGGGTGTCGATCATGTTC
This sequence comes from Agromyces sp. CF514, assembly GCF_900113185.1. NCBI lineage: Bacteria > Bacillati > Actinomycetota > Actinomycetes > Micrococcales > Microbacteriaceae > Agromyces > Agromyces sp. CF514. Next base: position 2,699,297 of record NZ_FOZD01000001.1, read on the forward strand.
AGCGCGAAGGACGTGTCGCCGACCTGCCACGGCATGCGGACCGCCTGGCTCTTGATCGTGATGCCGCGCTCGCGCTCGATGTCCATGCGGTCGAGGTACTGCGCGCGCATGTCCCGGTCGCTCACGACTCCCGTGATGCCGAGCATCCGGTCGGCGAGGGTCGACTTGCCGTGGTCGATGTGCGCGATGATGCAGAAGTTGCGGATCAGCGCGGGGTCGGTGGCGGCGGGCACCGGCGGGGTATGGGCTCTCGGAGACATCCCGACGATTCTCCCACGAGTTTCCTTCGCACTTTCGACGGATGCCGCGCGCAGGTGCCCGCGACTACGCTGACACGCACCATGACCGCGTCAGCAGCACCCGCACCGCTCCCCCTCCTCGACTTCGGGAGGGTGTCGCCGTCGGCGCTCCGACCGGTGTTCGTCACGCTCCGATTCGGGCTGCACGTGCTCGTCGTCGGCCTGGCCCTGTTCGTCATGATCCGGGCGCTCCTCGCCGACGGCGCGAACGAGGTGCCCGTCACGATCCTCACGATCGCGTTCCTCGCCTGCTACGGCGCCGGCGTCGCGACCGCCCACCGCAACCTGCCGCAGTGGGCGCGCGTGCTCTGGCTCACGGCGCTGCTCGCGCTCTGGGCCGCCATGTCCGCGCTGACCCCGGATGCCGCGTTCCTCGCGTTCCCCCTCTTCTTCCTCGAGCTGCACGTGCTCGCCGCCCCGCTCGCCGTGCCGCTCGTGATCGTCACGTTCGGCCTCTCGGTGTGGGGCACGGCGACCCACCTCGGATTCGAGGTCGGCACGATCCTCGGCCCGCTCATCAGCGCGGGCGTCGCGATCGTCATCGGCCTCGGATACCGGGCCATGGCGCAGGAGACGAAGGACCGCCAGGCCCTCATCCTCGACCTCATCGCCACGCGCGAGGAGCTCGCGACGGCCAGCCGCGAGGCCGGCACGCTCGCCGAGCGCGAGCGCATCGCCCGCGAGATCCACGACACGGTCGCCCAGGGGCTCTCGAGCATCCAGATGCTGCTGCACGCCGCCGAACGCGACGTGGCCGACGAGCGCACGCTCGAGAAGCTGCGGCTCGCCCGCGAGACCGCCTCCGAGAACCTCGCCGAGACGCGGCGGTTCATCCGCGAGCTGAGCCCGCCTTCGCTCGACGAGCAGACGCTGCCGTCGGCGCTGCGGCGACTCGCGGCGGCCGTCGACGAGCAGGCAGCGCAGGCCGGGTCGGCCACCCGCGTCTCGTTCGCCACCAGCGGCGACCCCGTGACCCTGCCCATGTCGATCGACGCCACGCTCCTGCGCATCGCGCAGGGCGCACTCGCGAACGTGCTGCGGCATGCGCGCGCCACCCGGGCCGAGCTGACGCTCAGCTACCTGGGCGACGAGATCGCGCTCGACGTCGTCGACGACGGCATCGGGTTCGACCCCGCCGCGATCGCGAACGAGCCCGGATCCGAGCTCCGCTTCGGACTGCGGGCGATGCGCGAACGCGCCGAACGCGAGGGCGGGTCGATCGAGGTCGAGTCCCATCACGGCGACGGCACGGCCGTGTCGGTGCGCATCCCCGTGGTGACCGCGTGAGCGCCGCGGGCGAGGCGGGCGACGCGGGCGACGACCGCGCGGGCGTGCGCCGCGGCATCCGGCTCGTGATCGCCGACGACCACCCCGTGGTGCGCGCCGGCGTACGCGCGATGCTGGAGGCCGAACCCGACCTCGAGGTCGTCGCCGACGTCGACCGGGCGGATGCCGCGGTCAGGCGCGCCGCAGAGGGCGGGGTCGACGTCGTGCTCATGGACCTGCAGTTCCCGTCCGCCATGCAGGGCGCGGAGGCGACGAGGCACATCCGCTCGCACGCCGATGCGCCGCGCGTGCTCGTGCTCACCAACTACGACACCGATGCCGACATCCTGAGCGCGATCGAGGCGGGCGCGAGCGGCTACCTGCTGAAGGACGCGCCGCCCGCCGAACTCGTCGCGGCGATCCGGACCGCTGCGACGGGCGAGCCTGCGTTCGCGCCGGGGGTGTCGTCCCGACTCGACGCGAACGGCGGCCTCGAGCGTCTGACCGGCCGTGAGGCCGAGGTGCTCGGGCTCGTCGCGAGCGGCTACACGAACCGCGAGATCGGCAAGGCGCTCTTCCTCAGCGAGGCGACCGTGAAGTCGCATCTCGTACACATCTTCGCCAAGTTGGAGGTCGGGTCGCGCACGGCCGCCGTCGCACGGGCGCGCGACCTCGGCATCATCCGCTCGAACTGAGCGAACCGACGCCGACCCGACCCACCGACTCAGCAGCTCCGACTCCCCGGATCGGGCCGATCGGATGCCGCGGCCACCGCATTGGTGCCATGCGCGCGTTGCTGGTATCGTTGTCTGTTGGCTTGCGTGTGGGTCCCACCCCGCACGATTCGCCGCGCGAGGCCCCTCTACCTTCGCTCGGCACATCCGGTACCCGCACAAGAACGAAAGACGAACCACGTGGCAAACATCAAGTCGCAGATCAAGCGCATCAAGACGAACCTGAAGGCTCAGGAGCGCAACAAGGCCGTCAAGAGCGAGGTCAAGAGCGCCGTCCGTGCTGCTCGCGAGGCCATCGCCACCGGTGACAAGGACAAGGCCACCGCCGCCGTCCGCGTCGCAGGTCGCAAGCTCGACAAGGCCGCCAGCAAGGGCGTGATCCACAAGAACCAGGCCGCGAACCGCAAGTCGGCCATCGCGAAGCAGGTCGCCGCCCTCTAAGGCGCAGCGTCTGATCGAACGCCCCGCACGCGCGTCGTGCGGGGCGTTCGTCGTTTCTCGGAGTGCGCGGTCGGGCGGGCTTCTCGCGGTGCGTGGTCGGGCGATCGGACGAGCCGCGGCCGGCGTGCCCCTGTCCGTCAGGCTGCGTGCTCAGCTGCGGCCGCGTGCGGCGATGACGCCGACGAGCCGCTCGAGCGCGAAGACCGGATCGCGTTCAGCACCCTTGACCGCGGCGTCGGTGCGCGCGAGCTGCACGATGGCCTGCTGGAGGCCCTCGTCGGTCCAGCCGGCGAGATCGCGCCGGGCACGGTCGACCTGCCACGGCGCGAGCCCGAGCGAGGACGCCACCCCGGGGCCGCCACCGCGAACGCCCGAGACCTTCGCCATGGTGCGGATCTTCATCGCGAACGCCGCGACCATCGGCACCGGGTCTGCGCCGCTGTCGAGCGCGTGCCGGAGCGCCACGAGCGCGTCGCCGTATCGGCCCGCGATCGCCGCATCGGCGACCTCGAAGGCGTTCGTCTCGACGCGGCCGCCATAGTACTTGGCGACGACCGCCTCGGTGATGTCGCCCGGGGTGTCGGCCAGCAACTGCCGACATGCGGCGTCGAGCTCGGCGAGGTCGTCAGCGAAGGCCGCGACGAGCGCGCGAAGGGCCCGGGGCGCGATCGAACGGCCGGCCGCCCGGATCTCGGTCTGCACGAAGGCCTGCTTGTCGGATTCGCGCTTGAGCTCGGCGCACACGATCTCGATCGCCGAGCCCTCGCCGGAGCGGATCGCGTCGAGCATCTTCTTGCCGCGGACGCCGCCGCGGTGCCGCACGACGACCGTGACCGACTCGGTGGGCTGGCCGACGAAGTCGACCATGTCGAGGATCAGGTCGTCGGTCGCCTTCTCGGCGCCGTCGATGCGGATCAGCCGTGCCTCGCCGAAGAGCGAGGGGCTCGCGAGCGTGAGGAGCTCGCCGCGCTGGTACGCGTCGCCCGAGATCTCGCTGACCTCGAGCGCGGGGTCCTCGGCACGGAGGAGCTCACGGAGCCGGTTCGACGCACGCTCGGCCAGCACGTCTTCTGGGCCCGAGACGAGCACGATCGGCGCCGGGCGAACCTGGTCGTACGTCAGCTGCGGGATCGCCGCCGCCTTGGCTCGCGCGTTGCCGCGCCCAGCGCCACCGGTTCGAGCTGCCACGGCACCTCCCTTTCCGCTCAAGTCTACGGGCGAGGTGAGACAGTGCCCGAGTCGCGCTCGGTCCACAGGGCGAACCGCCCGTCTCCCGTCGCCGTGAGCAGGGCGGTGCCGGCGCGGTCGCTGCGCACCGGCACCGTGCCGACCCGAACGAGCAGGTCGAGCAGTCGATCGGTCGGGTGCCCGTAGCCGTTGTCGACGCCGACGCCGATGACGCCGACCGTCGCGGAGAGCTCCTCGTAGAGCCGCTCGCTCTGGTCGGCCGAGCCGTGGTGCGCGACCTTCACGAGGTCGACCGGCCCGATCGCGTTCGAGCCGAGGAGGCGGGCCTGGGCCTCTTCGCCGAGGTCGCCGAGGAACACCGCCCGACCGAGCCGGCCTTCGATCTCGAGGACGACGCTCGCGTCGTTGCCGGGCGCGGTCTCAGGGGGCGGCCAGAGCACGCGCCAGCGCGAGTCGCCGAGCCCGCCCCGGCGACCGGCGGTCACCTCAACAGCATCCGCCCCCGCAGCGACGAGCGGGTCGAGCACGCGGGCCGACCGATCGCCGTCGAGCGGGCCGTGCACGACCGTCGTCACCATGCCGACCACGGCGGGGCTGCCGGCGACGTGATCGGCATCCCAGTGCGTGAGCACGAGCACGTCGATCGACTCGACGCCGAGCAGGTCGAGGCACCTGTCCAACGCCGCGGGGTCGGGTCCGGTGTCGAAGAGCGCGGTCGCCCCCTCGGAGCGCACGAGCACCGCATCGCCCTGCCCGACGTCGCAGTCCGCGACATCCCAGTCCGCCGGGTGCGTGGCCCTCGCGACGACCGAAGGCCCGATCACGAGGCCGAGCGGCACGGCGACCAGGAGCACGAACGACGCCGTCACCGTTCGGCGCAGCGCCGGCCTCAGGGAACGTCCGAGGAGCAGCCAGAGTCCGGCCGCGGTCGCTGCGAGCATCGTGACCGCGCCGAGTGCGTCGGGAAGCCAGGGCAGTCGCCCCCCGGGCATCGCCGCGGCACCGTGCGCGACGAGCGCGATCCACGTGGCCGGCAGCCAGGCGACCTGGAGGAAGGCGAAGCCGACCGACGGCAGGAACGGCAGCACGAGGCATCCGATCATGCCGACGATCGTGCCCACCGGCGCCGCAGGAGCCGCGAGCAGGTTCGCCGGAACACCGTAGACCGCCACGGCGGGATCCAACAGGATGAGCACCGGCTGGCACGCCAGCTGCGCCGCGACCGGGACCGCGAGCACGACGGCCAGCGGCACGGGCATGAGGTCGGACAGCCGGCGGGCGAGGGGTCCGGCCAACAGGAGCAGCCCCGCGGTCGCCGCCGCCGACAGGGCGAAGCCGTAGTCGCGGGCGAGCCAGGGATCCTGCACGATCAGGACCGTGACGGCGACGGAGAGCGCCGAGACGCCGCCCGAGCGCCGGGAGGACGCGACGCCCACCAGGATCACCGCAGCCATGGCCCCGGCCCGGATGACGCTGGCCTGCGGCGTCACGAGCACCACGAAGCCCGAGAGGGCGAGCAGCGCGACCAAGACCCGTGTGCGCCGGCCCAGGCCGCACGCCGCGGCCAGGCCGAACGCGGCCGCCGTCACGATCGCGCAGTTCGCCCCCGAGACCGCCGTGAGATGCGTGAGCGAGCTCGCCTTCATGGCGGCGTCGAACTCGGCGCCGACCGCCGACGTGTCGCCGATCGCGAGTCCGGGCACGAGCGCCGCACCGTCGCCGTCGAGGCCTGCTGCGGCATCGGCGAATCCACGCCTGAGCTCCGATGCCCACTCGAGCCACGGCGGCGGCGCGCCGACCACCTCGACCTGATCGGGCGAGACGAGTCGGAAGGCGTTCGGCTCCGCGGCCGGAAGCTGCTGCGCCCTCGCACGGAGGGCCAGGCGCGTGCCCCACTCGACGTCGGTCGATGCCGGCAATCCGACCGTGACGGGGATCACGGCGGACGCCACGCCGTCGACGCTCACGAGCGCGCCGTCGACGCGGACCATCGGCTCGTCGGCTGCCCAGACGGCGGCGCGCATCGGCCGGGGCGCAGTGGTGGCCTCGATCACCACGTCGACGGTGCCCCCGGTCTCGGCGATCGTGACGAGCGGCGACCGCTCGCGTGAGGCGAGCCCCGTCGCAGCGCTCGTCGCGGCAAGGGCCGCCCCGGCGAGCACGACGAGCAGCATGGCGGCCACGCTCGAGACGACGGCCCGAGTCCGTCGACCGCGGCCGCAGGTCGAAGGGCCGACCGTGCGATCGCGGCGAGCGAGTCGGGCGGCGCCTCCGGCGATGCCGCGACGATGGGCGAGCACCGACCAGCCGAGCACGAGGAGGGCCACGACCGCGAGGGTCCAGAGTACGAACGCGATCGCTGACGCCTCGGCACCCGCAGCTGGCATCACGACCGCGACCCACGCCGTCGCCCACGTCGCGCACGCGGGCAGCAGCATGCGGAGGTCGTGCACTCAGAGCGCCACGAGGTCGGAGAGACCCGCGAACACCGCATCGCCGATGCCGGTGACGTCGTTCAGCTGGTCGACGCTCGTGAACGGGCCGTTCGCGTCGCGATAGTCGAGGATGCGCTGCGCGAGCGCCGGTCCGATGCGCGGAAGGGTGTCGAGCTCGGCGACGCCCGCGGTGTTCAGGTGCACGAGCCCGTCGGATGCCGCGGCGCCGCCGCCCCCACCGGCGCCGCCTGCGACCGGAGCCTCGCCGACCGCGTACACGACGAGCTGTTCGCCGTCGACGACCGGGCGGGCGAGGTTCACGCCGGCCGGATCGGCGTCGGCACCGAACCCGCCCGCCGCGGCGACGGCGTCGACCACCCGGGCGCCCGGATCGAGCTCGACGAGCCCCGGGCGCGCGACGGCGCCGAGCACGTGCACGAGCAGCGGCAGCGGTTCGTCGACGCCGCCGCCGGACCCGGCGGCAGCGTCGCCCGCCGCGCCGGACAGGCCGGCACCATCGGCTCCCCCGCGATCGCCGACGCCCCCGGACGACGCCCCGGCTCCGCCGATGGCCTGTTGCGCCCCGCCCCCGCCCGAGGCGAACGACAGGACGGCGGCCACGGCGACCGCCGCGACGAAGAGCACGACCGCCGCGCCCACGGCGAGCCGCACTCGGGGCCCCGCTCGTCGCGCGGCGGGGTCGAGGGCGTCGAAGGCATCGTGATCGAGCGGGTCGAGCGCGTCTGGGTGCGGAGCTGAGTCGGCGGGCATGCCCGCACGGTACTGTCCTCCGGCAGGTCTCTCGCGCCGCGTGCGGCGAGGTCCGAGCGACCGGCGCATGGCGGCTCTGGGGAGGAGGTCTCGTCATCCCGACCCGGACCCGCCGCGCCGTCGTCTCGCCGTCGCCGGTCGGGCTAGGGTGAAGGTCGCGCAGCTCGAAGGCGCGTCGAACGCCCGCTGATCGAGAGTGGAACTCACGAATGCCCGACAACCTCCGGTTCCTCACGCGCGCCGCCACCGCCGCCGTCATCGCGGCGGTCACCACGATCGCGCTGTCCGGATGCTTCATGGTGCCGCTGCTCGACGGCCGGTCGCCGTTCGACGATCCGTTCGGAACGAGTCGCTCAGACATCACGGCGGCGCTCCCCGAGGTGCAGTCCGCCCTCGACGACGTCGACACGGCGAACGGCGCGTGGAGGTACGACGCACGCTCGGGCTCGAACAACTGCGAAGGCTCCTGCTCGCTGCGCGTCGAGGTCGCGATCGTGCCGGTGGGCGCGGTCGACGCCCTGCAGGCGGCCGTCGACGACACCGGGCGCGTCCCGGTGCCCGAACAGGTGCTCCGCGACGTGCTCGTCGCCGTCGTGCCCGTCGGCGAGCAGCAGGGCGTCGTGGTGCGCGTCGTACCAGGTCGTTCCGACGACGAGATCGCTCAGGACGGCGACGCCGATTCGGACATCACGTGGCTCGAAGCCGATCTCGAGCCTGCGGCGACGTCGCTCTTCGGCGCGCCCCCGGTCCTGGGCGCATCGGGCGAGTACTCGGTCACCGAGGCGTGGGGCGACGACGTGCAGGTGCAGGCGAACACGCGCACCCACACGGACGTCCTGGCGGCGATGGGTCTGGCCTGACGCATCGGCCGGCCGGACCGAGTCCGACCGGCCGATGCCGATGCGCCGAGGGCGACCGAAGCGGTCAGGCCCTGATGGCGATGTTCACCAGGTTCGGTGCGCGCACGATGACCTTCACGATCTCGCGGTCGCCGATGGTGCGCACGACGGCCTCCGACGCGCGCGCGAGCGCTTCGAGCTCGTCGCCCGAGATCTTCGGGGAGACCTCGATGCGGTCGCGGACCTTGCCGTTGACCTGCACGATGGCCGTGACCGACTCCTCGATGAGCAGCGCCGGGTCGGCCTTGCGCCACGGTACGAGGGCGATCGTCGGCTGGTAGCCGAGGCGCTCCCACATGTCCTCGGCCGTGTACGGCGCGAACAGGTCGAGGATCATCGCCGTGACCTCTGCCGCCTCACGGACGGCCGCATCGCCGGCGCCGACGCCAGAGTCGATGGTCTTGCGGGTCGCGTTCACGAGCTCCATGAGACGCGCCACGACGACGTTGAACTTGTACGCCTCGATGAGGCCGGGCGCGTCGGCGAGCAGGCGATGCGTGACACGGCGGAGCGCCGTGTCGCCGCTCTTCCACTCGACGTCGGGGCTCGAAGTGACCTCGCCGGCGATGCGCCACGCACGGGCGAGGAACTTCGCGGCACCGGTCGGCGAGACATCCGCCCAGTCGATGTCGTCTTCGGGCGGGCCCGCGAACGCGAGCGTCACGCGCAGCGCGTCGGTGCCGTGCGCCTTGAGCTCGGACGCGAACTCGACGAGGTTGCCCTTCGACTTCGACATCTTCGAGCCGTCCATGAGCACCATGCCCTGGTTGAGCAGCGACGTGAACGGCTCGGTGAAGCCCAGGTAGCCCTCGTCGAAGAGCACCTTCGTGATGAAGCGCGAGTACAGCAGGTGCAGGATCGCGTGCTCGACACCGCCCACGTACTGGTCGACGGGCGCCCACTTCTCGGCCTCGGCCGGGTCGAACGCCACGCCCTCGTCGGTCGGGTTGAGGTAGCGCAGGTAGTACCACGAGCTGTCGACGAAGGTGTCCATGGTGTCGGAGTCGCGTCGCGCGGCCCCACCGCAGTTCGGGCACGAGACGTTGACCCAGTCCTCGGCGGCGCCGAGCGGGCTCGAACCCTTCGGCTTGAGGTCGAGGCCCGCGGCATCCGGAAGCCTGACCGGCAGCTCGCTCTCGGGAACGGGCACCTCGCCGCAGTCGGCGCAGTGGATGATCGGGATGGGCGTGCCCCAGTAGCGCTGGCGCGAGATGAGCCAGTCGCGCAGGCGGAAGTTCTTCGCGGCGCGGCCGAGCCCCCGCTGCTCGAGCAGCTCGATGACCCGACGGATCGCGTTCGACTTCGAGAGGCCGTCGAGCGGGCCCGAGTTGATGAGGCGGCCCTCGCCCGTGAGCGCGAGGCCCGTCTCGGCAGGGTTCAGCGGCGGCAGGTCGTCGGGCAGGTACGGCACGCCGTTCTCGTCGAGCGGAATGACCGGGATCACGCCCGTGACGGGCTGGTTCGTGTCGACGACCACGCGCACGGGCAGGTCGAAGGCACGCGCGAAGTCGAGGTCGCGCTGGTCGTGCGCCGGCACGGCCATGATCGCACCGTGGCCGTAGTCGGCCAGCACGTAGTCGGCGGCCCAGATCGGCATGCGCTCGCCGTTGACGGGGTTGATCGCGTACCGCTCGAGGAACACGCCCGTCTTGGGACGCTCGGTCGAGAGGCGGTCGATGTCGCTCTCGGTGCGCACCGACTCGAGGTAGCCCTCGAAGCGGGCCCGCACCTCGTCGGTCGCCCCGGCGGCCAGTTCCGCGGCCAGCTCGGAGTCGGGCGCGACGACCATGAAGGTCGCGCCGAAGAGCGTGTCGGGGCGGGTCGTGAAGACCGGGATGCGCGCGTCGCGCCCCTCGATCTCGAACTCGACGTCGGCGCCGGCCGAACGACCGATCCAGTTGCGCTGCATCGAGATGACCTTCGACGGCCAGGCGCCCTCGAGCTGGTTCAGGTCGTCGAGGAGGCGGTCGGCGTAGTCGGTGACGCGGAAGTACCACTGCGTGAGGGCCTTCTTCGTGACGACGGCGCCGCAGCGCTCGCAGTGGCCGTCGACGACCTGCTCGTTGGCGAGCACGGTCTGGTCGTTGGGGCACCAGTTGACCTGGCCGGCCTTGCGGTACGCGATGCCCTTCTCGTAGAGCTTCAGGAACAGCCACTGGTTCCAGCGGTAGTACTCGGGGTCGCTCGTGTGCAGCTCGCGCGACCAGTCGAACGACGGCGCGTACTGGCGGAACGACCGCTTCTGCTGGTCGATGTTCTCGTAGGTCCAGCCGCGAGGGTCGACACCGCGCTTGATGGCCGCATTCTCGGCGGGCAGGCCGAACGAGTCCCAGCCGATGGGATGCAGCACGTCGAACCCCTGGTGGCGCCAGTAGCGCGCGACCGTGTCGCCGTAGCCGAACGCCTCGGCGTGGCCCATGTGCAGGTCGCCCGAGGGGTACGGGAACATGTCGAGGATGTACTTGCGCGGCTTCGTGTCACCGGGGCGCCCTGCCGCGAACGGCTTCGCCTCGTCCCATACCGGCAGCCACTTCTCTTGAATGGCGGCGAAGTCGTATGCGCCGGGGTCGACCTCGTGCTGCTCGTGTGCCACGTGACTCTCATTCGTGTCGATATGCGGGCTGCCCGCACTGCGTTCGGGGCGCGCCAGACGTCGGCGCACCGAGCATCAAGCCTACTCACTCGCGCTGGGCGCTCGCCTCACGCGAATCGAGCCCTCCTGCGTCGCGCTCCGCGTGTCGCCGTCGACCCGCTCAGGCGTCGTTCGCGCCGAGCACCGCGAGCAGCGCGCGGGCCTTGACGCGGGTCTCCTCGACCTCCTCGTCGGGCACCGACAGGGCCGTGATGCCGCCGCCCGTGCCGATCGACGCGCCCGTCGGACCGAGCACGATCGACCGGATGACCATTGCGAGGTCGAGCGATCCGTCGACCGCCAGATAGCCGAACGCCCCCGAGTACACGCCGCGCGGGCCGCCCTCGAGGTCGTGCAGGATGCGCATCGCGCTGTGCTTCGGCGCGCCCGTCATCGAGCCCGCCGGGAAGGCCGAGCGCACCGCGTCGACCGCGGTGAGCGGATGCCGCAGGCGAGCGCGCACGGTCGACACGAGCTGGTGCACGTGCGGATACTCCTCGACGGCGAGCAGGCTCGGCACCTCGACCGTGCCGAGTTCGGCGATGCGACCGAGGTCGTTGCGCATGAGGTCGACGATCATGAGGTTCTCGGCGCGCTCCTTGTCGCTCTCGTGGAGTTCGCGGCGCAGGCGGCGGTCGTGCTCGGGATCGTCATGCCTCGGGCGCGTGCCCTTCATCGGCTTCGTCGAGACGACGCCGTCGGGCGTGACGTGCAGGAACAGCTCGGGCGAGGCACTGAGCAGGGCGTGCTCGCCGAGCCTCAGGTAGCCGCCGTGGTGCGTCGGGCTGGACTCCCGCAGCGCGAGGTACGTGCTCGCAGGGTCGGGCGCCACGTCGACGTCGACCCGGTTCGTGAGGCACAGCTGGTACGCGTCGCCGCGTCGGATCGCCTGCTGGCACTCGCCGATGAGGCGCGTGTAGGTCTCCGCGTCGTGACGCCAGCGCGCGGTCGCGGGTGCCGGCGTCGGGGCCGACGACGGGCGAGCGGATGCCTCCGGCTGCGCCGGCGCGGCGGCCCCGCCCCGTTCGGGGTCCGGGCGGCCGAGGCGCTCCCAGACGGCGACCAGGTCGTGGGCCCAGGCCTCGACGCCCGCGTCGGAGGCGCCGTCACCGTCGGCGTCGCCGTCGCCGTCGAGCCACACGAGCTGGGCCGTGCGCTGGGCGTGGTCGAACACGACGGCCCGGTCGATCCAGAGGAACGCGGCGTCGGGCGTCTCGGCCACGGCCGCGGGAACTCCCACGAGCTCGGCCCCGAGCTCGTAGCCGAACCAGCCGAACCAGCCGAGCGGCCCGGCATCGGCGTCGGCGTCGGCGTCGTCCGATCGCGCGCCACCATGTCCGCTCGTCCGGTGCTCCGCGAGGCGCTCGGCGAGCACCTCGAACACCTCGCCGACGACGGCGGGCCGCACCCGCGCCGCATGGTCGATCGCCACGGGCCGCGATGTGCTGATCGTGCCGGCCGCGACATCCGCCGTCAGGAGCTCGCTGCCGGCGTGCGCGACCGCGATGACGCTGATGCCCGAGGTCGCGTCGGCGCCGCCGTCGAGCCAGACGACATGGGTGGCTTCGGTGCAGTGCGCGCGGAAGAGCAGGTGCGGATCGAGCCACCCGTCGAGCCGGCGGCGTCGGATTCGGCGCGGCATCCGTTCAGCCTACGTCGTGGAGCGACCGTCGGCGCGCCCCTCCGCCATCGTGAACGTGCGGTCGATGAGACGCTCGTCGACGGGCGCGTGCGAGATGACGAGCACGGTGCGCCCGGCCCCGCGTGCAGCCGACACGAGGTCGTGCATGAGCGCATCGGCCTGCGCCGCGTCGACGTTCGCGGTCGGCTCGTCGAGCACGAGCACGGGGAAGCCTGCGAGGGTCGCACGCGCGAGGGCGATGCGCTGAGCCTGCCCGCCGGAGACGAGGGATCCACGCTCGCCCACCATCGCGTCGAGGCCGCCGCGTTCGGCGACCCACTCGCGCAGGCCGACGCGGTCGAGCGCGTCGAGCAGGTCGGCGTCGCTCGCGTCGTCGCGGGCGAAGAGCAGGTTCTGGCGCACCGACTCGTCGAAGAGCCACGGTCGCTGCTCGACCAGCCCGACGAGGCTGCGCAGCGCGTCGGGGTCGAGCCGCGACGCCTCGACGTCGCCGATCCGGTACGAGCCGTCGTAGTCGAGGAAGCGCACGAGCACGTGCGCGAGCGTCGTCTTGCCCGCGCCCGACGGCCCGCGCAGCAGCGCGCACTCCCCCGGCTCGAGGTCGAGGTCGACGTGTTCGAGCGCGGTCCCGGATGTCGCGGTGGTCCGCCGTTCCGACTCGACACCGGGTACCGCCTCGTCGCGCCCGTCGACCGCTGCGGGCCAGGACGCGCGGACGTCGCGGAGTCGGATGCTCGGAGGCACGCGGCCACCGGCCGGGCTGACGGGGTGCGTCGGCGCGACCGGGATGCACGCGGGCACCTGCTGCGGCACCGCGGATTCGACGCGCGCCGCGCTCGCGCGGGCCTGGCGCCAGGCTGTCGCCGCAAGCGGGATCGCCGCGGCGACCTCGGCGATCGCGAGCGGCACGAGCGCGAGCACCGCGAACGTCGGCCCGTCGATGCGTCCCGCTTCGAGCAACGGGGCGGCTGCCGCGAGGCTCGCGGCGACGGCGAACCCGCCGATCGCGGTCATCGACGCGGACGCCGCGCCCGCCGCCATGACCCGCGACCTGGTCGCCCGGGCGAGCCGCTCGCCGAGCTGCTCGATGCGTGCGCGGCTCGCGTCGGCCGCATCGAACGCGACGAGCACGTCGACCGACTGCACGTGCTCGAGGACGGCCGCCTGCAGGTCGCCGCGGAGGGGGGCGAGCTCGCGCTGCGCCCTGACCGCGGCCGCACGCTGCGCCAGCAGCGTCAGCCCGATGCCCGCCACGAGGCACGCGAGCACCGCGAGCGCCGAGGCCGGAGCGAGCAGCGCCACGCCGACGATCGCCGCGACGAGCACGATCGCCGCGCTGACGAGCGGCTGCACGACCCGGAGCGGCACGTTCTGGAGTTCGTCGACGTCGTCGACGAACCGGGCGAGGAGGTCGCCGCGCCGCGTGCCCACGAGCCCGTCGGGCGCGAGCGGGAGCATGCGCTCGAACACCCCGGTGCGGATCGACGCGAGTTGCCGGAACGACGCGTCGTGGCCGGTGAGCCGTTCGAGGTAGCGGAATACCGCACGGCCGAGTGCGAACGCGCGCACCCCGACGACGGCGACCGAGAGGTAGAGCACGGGCGGCTGCTCCGCGGCGCGCGCGATGAGCCACGCCGAGCACGCGAGCAGGGCGATCGCGGACAGGCCCGACGCCATGCCGGCGAGCACCGAAGGCGCGAGTCGACCGGCCGACGGGACGGCTGCCCGAAGGGTGGCGATGCCGCGCTCAGACATGCGCCACCGCCAGTTCGAGCGTGCGATCGGCTGCGGCCGCCAGCCCGCCGCGGTGGGTCGCCACGATCACGACGCGGCCGTCGTCGGCGAGCTCCCGAAGGCCGGAGGCGATCGCGGCTTCGCGCGCGGGATCCTGCGCCGAGGTCGGCTCGTCGAGCAGCACGATGCGGGCCCCTGCCGCGAGTGAGCGATGCAGGGCGCGTGCGATCGCGACGCGCTGCGCCTGCCCGCCGGAGAGTCCGGTGCCGGCGGGTCCGATCTGCGTCGCCGGATCGAGGTCGACCGCCGCGAGCCGCATCGCGCGTGCGAGCACGGCACCGTCGGCATCGACGAGGTCCTCGGTGCCGAGGCGCACGTTCGAGGCGACGGTTCCGGCGAAGAGCGTCGCCGCCTGCGGCGCCCACGCGATCGAGTCGCGAGCGGTCGGCCCCGGCCGCTCACCCTCGACGAGCACCTCGCCCTCGATCGGCGCGTAGCCGAGCAGGCCGGCGAACAGGCTCGACTTGCCGATACCGCTGGGTCCGGTGATCGCGACGAGGTCTCCGGGGGCGGCCGCCAGGTCCACCCCGTCGATCACGACCCTGCCGTCGCGCCGCACCCGCGCGCCTGCGAGCCTGAGGCCGGCCGCCGAGGCGCCGACGGCAGGGGCGGACGCCACCGGGTCGGCCGCGGCATCCGGAACTCTGTCATCGGCGGCCGTCTGAGCGCCAGGTGCCGGCGCGGCCTTCGCGGCGGCTTCGAACAGCTCGAACGCATCGTCGGACGCGGTGACCCCGGCCGACGACGCGTGGAACGCCGCGCCGACGTTCCGCACGGGCAGGAAGATGTCGGGCGCGAGGATCAGCACGAGCAGGCCCGGCATGAGGTCGATCTCGCCCCACACGAGCCGGAATCCGATCGAGACCGCGACGATCGCGACCGACAGGCTCGCCGCGATCTCGAGCACGAAGCCCGACAGGAACGTCACCCGCAGCACGGCCATCGTGCGCTTGCGGAAGTCGTCTGTCACTGCGCGGATGCGCTCGACCTGACGGCGCGCCCGGCCGAACACGATGAGCGTCGAGAGCCCGCCCACGACCTCGAGGAAGCCGTGCGACAGCGACGCGAGCGTGTCGTACTGGCGTCGCTGCACGCCCGCGGTCGCCATGCCGATGAGCGCCATGAAGACCGGGATGAGCGGCAGCACGATGACGAAGACGAGGCCGGAGAGCGGGTCGACGATCCAGGCCACCGCGATGAGGATCGGGGTCGCCACGACCGTCAGTACCAATTGGGGCAGGTACGAGCCGAAGTACGCGTCGAGCGCGTCGAGCCCCGGGCCGAGCAGCGTCGCGATGCGCGAGCTCGGGAAGCCCGGCACCCCGGTGGGCGCCGACTCGGTCGCCTCGAGCACGTCGCGCCGGAGTTCCTGCTTCACCCGCATCGCGCCCGCCGAGCCGACGAGCTCCCAGGCCCACGAGGCGAGGGCGCGAACGGATGCCGCGGCAACGAGCAGCACGAGCAACGGCCACGCCTGCGACATCCGCTCGCCGTCGATGAGGCCCGCGACGAGCGAGGCGAGCGCGTAGGCCAGCCCGATCGTCGCGGCCGCCTGCAGGAGCGCCAGCAGTGCGCCGACGACGAGGAACCTGCGGGCGGCGCGCGAACGCCGGACGAGGCGTGGATCGAGGGGTTTCACGTCAGTGCGCGACCGCCGCCTCGACCGAGGCACGCGACACGCGCTTGCGGAACACCCAGTACGTCCAGCCCTGGTAGAGCAGCACGATCGGCAGGGTGAACAGCGCCACCCAGCTCATGACCGTGAGCGTGTACTCGGTGCTCGAAGCGTTCTCGATCGTGAGGCTGTTCGCGGGGTCGTTCGACGCCGGCATGACATCGGGGAACAGCGCCGAGAACAGGGCGAGCACGGCCGTCGCGACGGTGACCGCGAGCAAGGTGAACGCGATGCCCTCAGCACCCCGCAGATTCGCGAGCCAGCCGCCGATGAGCGCGAGCGCGGCCACCGCGGCGAACACCCAGAACCAGAACGTGCCGAACGCGAGGCCCGTCCAGAGCAGGAAGCTCGCGGCGACCACGATCGTCACGAGGCCCGAGCGCACCGCGAGCCTCTGCGCACGCTCGCGCAGGTCGCCTTCGGTCTTGAGCGAGGCGAACACGACGCCGTGCGTGAAGAACAGCAGGAGCGTGGTCAGCCCGCCGAGCAGCGCGTACGGGTTCAGCAGCGTGAACAGGTTGCCCGTGAAGTTGTGGTCGGCGTCGAGCGGCACGCCGGCGACGATGTTCGCGAAGGCGACGCCCCAGAGCAGCGCGGGCACCGCCGACCCGACGACGATCATGCCGTCGAACCACGCCTTCCACTTCGAGTCGGGGCGCTTGTGCCGGTACTCGAACGAGACGCCGCGGGCGATGAGCGCGAGCAGGATCAGCAGCAGCGCGAGGTAGAAGCCCGAGAAGAGCGTGGCGTACCACTCGGGGAACGCCGCGAACAGCGCGGCGCCCGCGACGATGACCCACGTCTCGTTGAGGTCCCACACGGGGCCGATGGTGTTGATGAGCACGCGACGATCGGTGTCGTCCTTGCCGAGGAACGGCAGCGACATGCCGACGCCGAAGTCGAACCCGTCGAGCACGAAGTACCCGACGAACAGGAACGCGACGATCCAGAACCAGAGTGTTGCGAGATCCATCTCCATCGCCTCCTAGTACACCGTCGTCGCGGGTTCGATCTTGCCGGTCTCGGGATCGGGATCGCCGACCTCGGGTGGCCCCTTGCGGATGGCCTGGATGATGAGCCGCACCTCGACCACCGCGAGGATGCCGTAGATGAGCGTGAACGCCACGAGCGAGATGAGCACGTCGAGGCCGGTGACGTACGGAGAGACGCCCGACTCGGTCTTCATGAGGCTGAAGACGATCCAGGGCTGCCGGCCCATCTCGGTGAAGACCCACCCGACGCTCATCGCGAGCAGCGAGAGCGGGAAGCTCCAGATCGCGACCTTCCAGACCCATGCCTGCTTCGGCATGCGGCCCTTGCGCGTGAGCCAGAGGCCGACGACCGCGATGAGCACGTGCGCGAGGCCGAGGCCGATCATCCAGCGGAACGCCCAGTAGGTGACCCAGAGGATCGGCGTGTAGTCGCCGGGGCCGAACTGCTGGGTGTACTCCGCCTGCAGGTCGTTGATGCCCTCGACGCAGCCGTCGAACGTGTGCGTCGACAGGAACGAGAGCAGGTACGGGATGCGGATCGAGAACAGTTCGCTCGAGCCGTCGGGCGTTCCGAGCGTGAAGATCGAGAACGAGGCGTCGGCGCCGCACACGGTGTCGAACGTGGCCTCGGCCGCCGCCATCTTCATCGGCTGGGTCGCGACCATCGCGAGGCTCAACTGGTCGCCGAAGAGCGTCGTGAGCACGCCGGACCCGACCATGAGCCAGAGGCCGTACTTCAGCGCGGGCCGCATGGTGTCGATGTGCTGGTTGCGCGCGAGGTGCCAGGCGGCGGCGCTGATGATGAGGCCGGCGGCCACCATGAAGCTCGCGGCGATGGTGTGCGGGAACGCCGCGAGGGCCACGCGGTTCGTCAGCAGCGCACCGATGTCGACGAGCTCGGCTCGACCGCTCTCGGCGTTGAGCTCGAAGCCGACCGGGTTCTGCATGAACGCGTTCGCGGCGAGGATGAAGTAGGCCGAGAGGATGGTGCCGACCGCGGTCGCCCAGATGGTGGCGAGGTGGATGCCGCGCGGCAGCTTGTCCCAGCCGAAGATCCAGAGGCCGATCATGGTCGCCTCGAAGAAGAAGGCGAGCAGCCCCTCCATCGCGAGCGGCGCGCCGAACACGTCGCCGACGAACCGCGAGTACTCCGACCAGTTCATGCCGAACTGGAACTCCTGCACGATGCCGGTGACGACGCCCATCGCGAAGTTGATGAGGAAGATGTTGCCGAAGAACCGCGTGATGCGCAGGTACTCCGCCTTGCCGGAGCGGAACCACGCGGTCTGGAAGACTGCGGTGCTCGTCGCCAGGCCGATCGTGATCGGCACGAAGAGGAAGTGGTAGACCGTCGTCAGGCCGAACTGCCACCTGGCCAACAGCAGCGGATCGAGCAGGTCGTTCACGGATGCCCCTTTCGACGGGAGTCGACCTCGCGGGTCGTTCTTCTACAGAGCGTAGAACATTCAGGCAGTCGGCGGTAGCCTTGACCCATGGCGAGTCTTGGCGAGTTGGAGCGATCCGTGATGGAGATGCTCTGGAACACCGACGCCGACCTGTCCGCGAACGAACTCCGCGACGCGTTGGCGCTCCGCGCCGACGCCTCGGGCCGGGCGGTCGCGACGACGACCGTGCTCACCGTGCTCTCGCGCCTCGAGCGCAAGGGCTTCGTCTCCCGCACCCGCGAGCAGCGACCGCACCGCTACCGCGCACTGCTCTCCCGCGAGGAGCACACCGCCGAACTCATGCACGAGGTGCTCGACCGTTCGAGCGACCGCGATGCCGCACTCGCCCGATTCGTCGGCACCGCCAGCGCGCGAGAGGCCGCCACCCTGCGCCGCCTGCTCGACGAGCTCGCGAACCACTGATCGTGCTCGCCCTCGCCGCTGCGCTGGGCGCGCTCGCCGTCGCCCTGGCCTGGCCCGTGCCGGTGGCGCTCTCGCGCGCCGCGTGGCCGGCCCGCTCCCCCGCACTCGCGCTCGCGCTCTGGCAGGCGATCGCCCTTGCCGGTGCGCTCTCGATGATCGGCTCGCTGCTCGCCTTCGGCGCATCCCCGGCCGGCTCGCTCGGCGCCGCGGTCGGACATCTCGTGCCCTCGCTGCTGCACGGCTCGATCCCGCCCGAGTACGCCGTGATCCACCTCGCGGCCATCACCCTGGCAATCGGCCTCGCCATGCATCTGCTGCTCAACCTCGGCCAGACCATGGTGCGGGCCGAACGCGAGCGCCGCCGGCAGCACCAGCTCGTCGCACTCCTCGGCGACCCGATGCCCGGCGTCCCCCGCACGCGCGTGCTCGCCCACCCCGAACCGCTCGCCTACTGCGTGCCCGGCATCCGCACCGCGACCGTCATCACCGACGGCCTCGTCGACGCACTGCGGCCCGAGGAGCTCGCCGCCGTCATCGCGCACGAACGCGCGCACCTCGACCAGTTCCACCACCTCGTGCTGCTCTCGTTCCGGGCCTGGCACAGCGCCCTGCCGTGGTTCCCGATCGCGAACCGCGCCGAACGCGCCGTCGCGCTGCTCACCGAGATGCTCGCCGACGACGTCGCCAGGCGCGAAGTCGGCGACCCCACGCTGTACTCCGCGATGGTGCTCGTCGGCACGTCGGGCGAGCCCGGTGCCTACGCCGACTCGGGCGGCGTCGCGCCCGATCGCGCGATGCTCGACGCGCGCCTCGCGCGCCTCGGAATCACCCCGTAGTCTGATGCACCGTTCAGCGCCCGCGGATACGCTCGAACGATGAACGAGATCCTCGACTGGATCCTCAGCACGGTGCAGAGCGTCGACCCGATCGCACGCACGCTGCTCGCCGGCCTGGGCATCATGTTGGAGACCTCGGTGCTCGTCGGGCTCGTGGTTCCGGGCGACACCATCGTGCTCGTCGCATCGACCGCCGTCGACGGGGTCGTCGAGTACCTCGCACTCACCTTCGCGGTCATCGTCGGCGCCCTCGTCGGCGAGAGCATCGGCTTCGCGCTCGGCCGCTGGTTCGGCCCCCACATCCAGCGCTCGCGGCTCGGCCGGCGCATCGGCGAGCAGAACTGGCATCGCGCGCAGGTCTACCTCGCACGCCGCGGCGGTCCGGCGGTCTTCGTGTCCCGTTTCCTGCCCGTGCTGCACTCCCTCATCCCGCTCACGGTCGGCATGAGCGACATGCGCTACCGCAAGTTCATGGCCTGGACCGTGCCGGCATGCGTGCTCTGGGCGTTCGCCTACGTCTCCGTCGGCTCGGCGGCTGCGGGCGGCTACCGCGAGATCAGCCGAGACCTGCACTGGGCGGGCTACCTCTTCGTCGCGGTCATCGTCGCGTTCCTGCTGGTCGCGTGGGCCGTCAAGCGCTGGCTCCTCCGTTCCGAAGCGCGTCACATGACGGATGCCGCCCCTGCCGAAGCCGGCGCGGGAGACCCGTCGTCGATCGCGACAGACGACGCCGCGCGGCCCGACGGTGCAGACGACGAAGGGCCGGATGCCGCAGCATCCGACCCTCCGAATCCGTCGCTCAGCGCCTAGGCGCCGACACGGACGCGACCCCTAGAATAGCGCCTTCTCGGCGAGCCAGTCCGACGCGATCTGCTCCTCGGACTGCTGCTCGTTCACGCTGAGCCCGTTCAGCGCGACCAGGTCTTCGGGCGTGAGCGCCGCGCTCACGGTGTTGATGATCGCGGCGATGTCGTCGGTCACCTTGTCGCTGACGACCGGCACGACGTTCGAGGCGAGGAACAGGCCCTTCGGGTCGGCCAGCGTCACGAGGTCGTTCGATCCGATGTTCGGGTCGGCGCTGTAGATGTTCACCATCTGCACCTGGTCGTCGACGAGCGCCTTGAGGGTGAGCGGTCCGCCGCTGTCCTCGATGGGCGTGAACGCCACGTCGACCCCGTACACCGACTTCAGGCCCTCGGGCCCGTAGGGCCGCGTCGCGAGCTCGGAGTTGCCGCCGAGCGTGATCGGAGTCGTGACGCCGGCCAGGTCCTCGAGGCTCGTGACGCCGTTCGCGTCGGAGAACGCCTTCGTGACGTTGTAGGAGTCCTGGTCGGTCGCGGGCGACTGGTCGAGCACGCGCAGGCCCTCGGGCAGCGCGTCGGCCAGTGCCGCATAGACGTCGTCGCTCGTCTTCGCGGTGGTGTCTGGCACGTAGTACTGGAGGAGGTTTCCGGTGTACTCGGGGAACAGGTCGATCGACCCGCCCTCGATCTCGGGGATGTAGACCTCGCGTTGGCCGATGCGGAACTGGCGATCGACCGTGATGTCGTTCGCCTCGAGGGCCTGCGCGTAGATCTCGGCGATGATCGCGTTCGAGTAGTAGTCCTGCGAGCCGATCACGATCGTCGGCGAGTCGCTCGCATCTCCTGATCCGCTGTCGAGCGGATCACCAGACGAGCACCCTGCCAGGGCCACTGTCGCCCCGACCGCGACCGCCGCGAGCGCGGCGAGCCGGCCTTTTCCTGCTGTGAACATTGCATTTCCCTTCGGTTCGGGTCACCCCGTGACCGTTCGGGGCCGGGCCGGCCTCGAACGGAGCTCTGCGGTTCGCGTCGCCCGCACACCAGCGGGGACGACGCTTCGTTGGAGGAGTGCGAAGACGCCGTCGACCACGAGTGCGAGCGCGATCACCAGCATGGAACCGCCGAGCATCTCGGCGTAATCCCTTGTCTTCAGCCCCTCGAAGATGTAACGCCCCAGCCCCTCGTCGGCGAGATAGGCCGCGAGCGTGGCCGTCGCGATGACCTGCACCGACGCCGAGCGGATGCCGCCGACGAGGATCGGCAGGCCGAGCGGCAGCTCGACGCCGCCCACGATCTGGATCTCCCGCATGCCCATCGCCCGCGCCGCGTCGACGGTTCGGCGGTCGACCGACTCGAACCCCGCATAGGCTCCGGCAAGCAGCGGCGGGATCGCGAGGATCACGAGCGCGAGGATCGGCGCCGTGAGCCCGATGCCGATCCACAGCCCGAACAGCGTGAGCACGCCCAGCGTCGGAAGCGCGCGCAGCCCGCCCGAGACCATGACGGCGACCTCTCGCCCGCGGCCGGTGTGCCCGATCAGGGCGCCGACCGGCAGGGCGATGAGCGCGGCGATCACGAGCACGACGCCCGAGACCGCGAGATGCTCGGTCAGGCGCTGCGGGATGCTGCCAGGCCCCGTCCAGTTGACGGGGTCGAGGATCCAGGCGAACCCCTCGGCGAAGTAGTTCATGCGACGCCCGCCCCCGAGGTGCGGGCCGGCTCGGAGCCGGCCGTGTCGGAGTCGGCTTGCCCCGAACCGGCCGCAGCGGAGGACGCGGCCGCCCGCGGCATCCGCCCGCGCCGCCCGACCCTCGGCGTCGTGGTCCAGGGCAGCAGCACTCGCCCGAGGAGCACCGCCGCGAGATCGAGCACGACCGCGAGCACGATCGTCGCCACGATGCCCGTGATGATCTCAGCCTGGATGCCTCGCTGGAACCCGTCGGTGAAGAGACTGCCGAGGCTCGGCACGCCGATGACGGCGCCGACCGTGGCGAGGCTCACGGTGCTCACGATCACGACCCGCAGCCCGGACAGCAGCACCGGCCCGGCGAGCGGCAGCTCGACCCCCCAGAACCGCCCGGATGCCGCGTAGCCGAGCGCGGTCGCCGACTGGCGCACGTCGCGCGAGACCGAGTCGAACGCGTCGGCCGCGGTGCGCACCATCACGGCGACGCCGTAGATCGTCAGCGCGATCACGAGGTTGAGCGGCGAACGCACGCCGAACCCGGTGATGGCGGGCAGCGACACGAAGAGCGCGAGGGACGGGATCGCGTAGAGCACCGCCGCGACCGAGAGCAGCACGCCGCGCGACCAGGCGTACCGGTGCGCGACCCACCCGAGCGGGAT
Source organism: Agromyces sp. CF514 (assembly GCF_900113185.1). Classification (NCBI taxonomy): domain Bacteria; kingdom Bacillati; phylum Actinomycetota; class Actinomycetes; order Micrococcales; family Microbacteriaceae; genus Agromyces; species Agromyces sp. CF514. Next base: position 2,721,918 of record NZ_FOZD01000001.1, read on the forward strand.
CGAGATCACGAAACTCAGCATGATGGCAGGCACCGACAATGCGAGGTGCACGAGCATGAGCTCGCCGACGTGGTCGAGGTTCGCCCAGAACCACGTCACGAGGCGAGCACCCCTGCGGGTCGCCCGTCGCCGTCGACCACGACCTGGCGGCCCTCGACCTCGGTCAGGTGCAGGGCGCGCTTGCCGCGATCGGCACCGACGAAGTCGCTGACGAACGCGTCGGCCGGCGAGGCGAGGATCTCGGCAGGCGAGGCCGCCTGCGAGATGCGCCCGCCCTGCTGCATGATCACGACCTGGTCGCCGAGCAGGAACGCCTCGTCGATGTCGTGCGTCACGAACACGACCGTCTTGCCGAGCTCGGCCTGCAGGCGCAGCAGCTCCTGCTGCAGCTCGGCGCGCACGATCGGGTCGACGGCGCCGAACGGCTCGTCCATGAGCAGGATGTTCGGGTCGACCGCGAGCCCACGGGCCACGCCGACGCGCTGCTGCTGCCCGCCCGAGAGCTGCGACGGGTACTTGTCGGCGAGCGACCGGTCGAGCCCGACCGTGTCGAGCAGTTCGAGCGCCCGGCCGCGGGCCTGCCGCCTCGGGACGCCCGTCAGCATCGGGACGGTCGCCACGTTCTCCGCGACCGTGCGATGCGGCAGCAGGCCGGAGTTCTGCATCACGTAGCCGATGCCGCGGCGCAGTCGCACCGGATCGAGCGTCGCGACATCCGTGCCGTCGATGAGCACCTGTCCGGCGGTCGGGTCGACCATGCGGTTGATCATGCGCAGCAGCGTCGTCTTGCCCGAACCGGACGACCCGACGAGCACGGTCGTCGTACGGGGCTGGATCACGATGTCGACGTGCTCGATCGCGAGCGTGCCGTCGGGGTACTGCTTCGTGACACCGCGGAACTCGATCATGGCCGCCTCACACCCTGTTCGAACGATCGTTCGAACCTCAAGCCACCAGCCAAGCACCGAATGCGGAGTCAGGCAACGCGAAGGGCGCGCGCGTCGCAAGACGGCGTCACGGATGCCGGCGGCCGACGCATCCGGCGGGCGCACGCGTCCGGCGACGGCGACGTCGAGGCGCGCATGGTCGGCGAAGCGCGCGGCAGGCGGCCGCGGCCGTCAGGCTCCGATCAGGCGGCGTTGCTGGCCGCGCGCGGAGCCGTGAGGTGCTCGCGGAGGTAGGACTGCACGAGCGCGCGTGCCTCGTCGAGGTAGCGCTCGTCGCCGTCGACCGTGCGCTCGAACGCGCGATTGATGAGCGAGTCGGCGACCTCGAGCGCGATGCCGATGCGGAACCGCAGTTCGTCGGGCGCGAGGTCGATCTCGAACTCGTCGGCGATCAGCTCGGCCATGCGGGCTGCGAACTCGGGCTCGTGGTCGTCGCCGCGATCGCGACGTCCGGCGTGCACGACCGTGAACCCGGGCTCGTCGCGATACAGCGCGATGCACGCGTCGAGCGAGATGTCGATGAGCTCCCACCAGGTCGCGGGCGCCTGCCTGGCGAGCTCGTCGGCCACGCGCTCGCGGAAGCGCTGGATGGCCCGTTCGCGCAGGGCGTCGACGACCGCGACGCGGTCGGGGAAGTACCGGTAGACCGTGCCGATCGAGGCGCCGGCGCGCTCGGCGACCATCTGGGTCGTGAGGCGCTCGAAGCCGGACTCGTCGACGATCTCGGCAGCTGCGTCGAGCAGGGCGTCGAGTCGCTGCGAGCTGCGTCGCTGCGTGGGCTCGGTGCGGACTGAGCGTTTCCTGCTCGAATCGGCCCCGAGGATCAGGTCGACATTCGGCACGGAACCTCCTCAGTTTGCGGGCTCAACTCTACCGGCCGTCGAAGGCGTCGGATGACCACGCAAGCTGTGCGTTTCACGTACGTTCCACTGGGCATGACAGACTGAGGGGATGCCGGCCAATCCCCCCGATCCGGCCGGATCCCCCGAGCGCCAGGTCCGGCACCGTGCCGCGCGCGTCGAGGACTGGGTCCACGATCTGCACGTGCGCTGGGCTCGCCGCCGTGGGCAGGTGCCCACGGTGGTCCCGTATACGGGCTACGGCTCGACCGAGTGGGTGCGCGTGCTCTGCCGCGTGCTGCTCAGCAGGCAGATCTCGGCGGACGAGACGTCGCCGCGCCGCCGCAAGCGGCGCGAGCAGGGCATCCGCGGCTGGCGCAGCTTCACGAGCGCCCCGGTCGGCGACGTGCCGGTGACCATCGAGGTCGGCGGGCAGCGCATCGAGGTCCGCACCGACCGAGGCGGCGTGGTCGATACGCGCATCCCGGTCTCGTTGGCACCGGGCTGGCACCAGGCGACGCTCAGCACGCCGGGCTCCGAACAGGTCGTTGCTCCGATCCAGATCCTCGACCCCGAGGTCTCGTTCGGCATCATCTCCGACGTCGACGACACGGTCATGGTCACCGCACTCCCCCGGCCGTTCGTGGCCTTCTGGAACACCTTCGTGCTCGACGAGCACGCCCGCATGCCCACGCAGGGCATGTCGGTGCTCTACGAGCGCCTCGTGCGCGCACACCCGGGCGTCCCCGTGCTGTACCTCTCGACCGGCGCATGGAACGTCGCTCCGACGCTCAACCGCTTCCTCTCGCGCAACCTCTACCCGAGCGGGCCGCTGCTGCTCACCGACTGGGGTCCGACGCACGACCGCTGGTTCCGCAGCGGCCGCGCCCACAAGGAGGAGAACCTGCGCCGCCTCGCGGGCGAGTTCCCGGGCGTGAAGTGGCTCCTCATCGGCGACGACGGGCAGCACGACGAGGTCATCTACGCCGACTTCGCGGCCGAGCACCCCGACAACGTCGCCGCGATCGCGATCCGCCAGCTCTCCAAGGGCGAAGCGGTGCTCGCGGGCGGGCGCGGCAAGGCCTCGCAGGTCGAGGTCCGCGTGCCGTGGGTGTCGGCGAGCGACGGGTCGACCATGGCCGACCAGCTCGCCGAGGCCGGCATCCTCTAGCCGCGTCGCGACGCACGGCACCGGCACGACCAGTGCCAGGGCGCCCGAACGTGACGATCAGCGCCCGAACGTGACGATCAGACGGTGACGGATGCCTCGGCTGCACGCTCGCGGCGGATGCGCGCGAGTCCGCGATTGACCTGCCGACCCCAGAGCGGCCCGCGGTAGATGAACGCGGAGTAGCCCTGCACGAGGTTCGCCCCCGCGTCGAGGCGCTCCTGCACGTCGTCTGCCGTCTCGACGCCGCCGACCGAGATCACGCACATCGCGTCGGACACGTGTGCGCGGACGAGGCGGAGGACCTCGAGCGAACGTGCCGCGAGCGGCGCGCCCGACAGCCCGCCGGCGCCGATGCGCTCGACCTCTGCCGCGGAGGCGCGAAGGCCCTCGCGGGAGATCGTCGTGTTCGTCGCGATGATGCCGTCGAGGCCGAGGCGCGTCGCCAGCTCGCAGATGCGCGCGATCTCGTCGTCGACGAGGTCGGGTGCGATCTTCACGAGCAGCGGCGTCTGCCCGGCCGCCGCGCGGACGGTCTCGAGCAGGGGTGCGAGCGCGTCGAGCTCCTGCAGGCCGCGCAGGCCCGGCGTGTTCGGCGAGCTCACGTTCACGACCAGGTAGTCGGCGTACGGCGCCAGCACGCGCGTGCTGCGCTCGTAGTCGCCGACGGCGTCCTCGACGGCCGTGACGCGGCTCTTGCCGATGTTCACGCCCAGCACCGGCCGGTGCCGCCGGCGCGCGAGCCGCGAGAGGCGGCCGACCGCGGCATCCGCACCACCGTTGTTGAAGCCCATGCGGTTCACGAGGGCGCGATCGCCGACGAGGCGGAACAGTCGCGGGCGCTCGTTGCCCGGCTGCGCGACGGCCGTGATCGTGCCGACCTCGACGTGGCCGAAGCCGAGGTTGCCGAGGCCGCGCACGCCGAACCCGTCTTTATCGAACCCCGCCGCGACGCCGAACGGCGAGGGGAACGAGCGGCCGAGCGCCTCGACCGCGAGTGATGGGTCGGGCTTCGTGAACTGCTCGACCACCCGCCCGAATCCGAGCGTGGGCAGCGCGCGGATCACCCGGAACGCGAGGTGATGCGCGTTCTCGGGATCCATCTTGGACAGGAACAGGGAGAAGAGGAGTCGGTACATACCGCCTGACAGGCTATCGGAGTTCGCGACCCGTCGAACGCGCCCTACTCGACCGGGCGGGCCGGAAGGCGCCCGTGCACCTCGCGCAGCTGGTCGATCGCGGCCTCGAAGTCGTCGAGCGACTCGAAGGCCTGGTACACGCTCGCGAACCGCAGGTAGGCGACCTCGTCGAGATCGCGCAACGGCGGCAGGATCGCCAGGCCGATGTCGTTCGCCTCGATCTGCGAGGTGCCGGTCGACCGGATGGTCTCCTCGACCGTCTGCGCGAGCAGCGCGAGGTCGGAGTCCGTCACCGGGCGCCCCTGACAAGCTTTCTTGACGCCGAGCACGACCTTCTCGCGGCTGAACGGCTCGGTGACGCCGCTGCGCTTGATCACCGAGAGGCTCGCCGTCTCGGTGGTCGAGAACCGCCCGCCGCACTCCGGGCACTGGCGACGACGGCGGATCGAGAGCCCATCGTCGCTCGTGCGGGAATCGATGACTCGGGAATCCGGGTGACGGCAGAACGGACAGTACATGGTGGACCAAGCCTAGCGGGGCCGGCGGAGCAGGAACCCGAGCCGGTTACGCAAGGCGGTCGCCCGGAGCGTGCGGGCGAGAGCCCGCAGCACGGACCACCGGCGCCGACGGTCGGCCGGGCTACCGCTCGAACCGCGCCGTGACCGCCTCGCCGTGGGCGGGCAGGTCCTCCTCGTCGGAGAGCGTCGCGATCACCGGAGCGACCTCGCGGAGTGCGGCCTCGTCGTAGCGCACCACCTGCTGCGGGCGCAGGAACGTCGCCGCCGAGAGCCCCGACACGTGCCGCGCCGTGCCACCGGTCGGCAGCACGTGGTTCGAACCCGCCGCATAGTCGCCGAGGCTCACGGGCGAGTACGGACCGATGAAGATCGCGCCGGCATTCTCGATGCGCGCGAGCGTCGCGTCGACGTCGGCGACCTGGATCTCGAGGTGCTCGGCGCCGAACGCGTTGGCGAAGGCCGCGGCCTGCTCGAGGTCGTCGACCAGCACGAGCGCCGACTGCGGACCCTCGACCGCGGCCCGGACGCGCGCCGAGTGCTTGGTCGCGCCCACGCGCGCCTCGAGCCTGGCGCTCACGGCTTCGGCGAAGTCGGCCGAGTCGGTCACCAGCACGGATGCCGCGAGCTCGTCGTGCTCGGCCTGGCTCACGAGGTCGGCGGCCACGAAGTCGGCGTCGGCGCTCGAGTCGGCGATGACGAGGATGTCGGTGGGCCCCGCTTCGGCGTCGATGCCGGTGACTCCGGCGACGAGGCGCTTCGCCGCGGCGACGAACACGTTGCCCGGCCCGGTCACGCGCTGCACGGGCAGCAGCCCGAGGTCGGGCACCCCGTAGGCGAAGGCGCCGATCGCCCCGGCCCCGCCCATGGCGTAGACCTCGTCGACGCCGAGCAGCGCGGCGACCGCGGCGATGGTCGGGTGGATGCGACCCCCGTGATCGGCCTGCGCGGGCGAGGCCAAGGCGATCGACCGCACGCCCGCGACCTGCGCGGGAACGACGTTCATGACCACGCTCGACGGGTACACGGCCTTACCGCCCGGCACGTAGAGGCCGACCCGCTCGACGGGCTGCCAGCGCTGTTCAATGACGGCACCGGGCGCGAGCACGGTCCGCACCGGTGCGGGCACCTGGGCGGCGCTGGCCGCGCGCACGCGCGCGATCGTGGATTCCACGGCTGCGCGCACCTCGGGGTCGAGCGACTCGAGCGCCGTCCGGAGTTCGTCGGCGGGCACGCGGATCGCCGCGGGGCGCACGCCGTCGAAGCGCTCTGCCTGCTCGAGCAGCGCCTGTTCGCCGTGCTCCCGCACCTCGTCGATGATGCGGCCGGCCGGCGCGAGGGCGGCCGTGACATCCGTCTCGGCGCGCGGGACGAGCGCGAGCAGCTCGGCAGGGGTCGGACGGGATCCGCGGAGATCGATGGTGCGCAGCATGATCCCACCAGCGTACCGATCGGGCCGGGCGGCGCCCGACCCGATCGTCACAGGAGGCAGCCGGGCCCGATCGTCACAGGAGGCAGCCGGGCCCGAGCAGGCTCTTGAGCTCGCCGTAGAAGTCGGCGGTCACCTTGACGGGATACTGGCCGACCTCGAAGACGCGCCCGGTGCGCCCCTTCGTCAGCGTGATGCGCACCTCGGTGTCGCCCTGATGGCGAACGAGCACGTCGCGCAGGGCCTGGGTCGTCTCGTGCGTCGCCCGATGGTCCGGGATCGTGATCCGCACGATGCCGGTGTCCTCGTCCTGACCGAGCTCGGGGGTGATGACGCTGTACGCGTGCAGGTTCATGCCGTCGTCGCGCATGCTGACTCGACCCCGCACGACCGCGATCGAGTCCGACTGCAGTCCCGGCGCGAACTCCTGGTACGCCTTGCCCATGAACATCACGGTGATCTCGCCCGAGAAGTCCTCGACGGTGATCATGCCGTACTGGTTGCCCGAGGCCTTCGCGATGCGGTGCTGCACGCTCGTGACGAGGCCGGCGACCGTCACGGTGTCGCCGTCCTGCGTCGTGTCGGAGCTGGTGAGGTCGAGGATCGTGGTGGACGCATGCTTCGCGAGCGGGGCTTCGAGACCGTCGAGCGGGTGCTCGGAGACGTAGAGCCCGAGCATCTCGCGCTCGAACGCGAGCTTCTGCTTCTTCGGCCACTCGGGGCGATCGGGCACGAGCGACGGCGCGGCGTCGCGCTCGTGGTCGTCGAAGAGGCTGTCGAAGTCGAAGCCGAAGTCGCCGACCTCCTCGGCGCGCTTCTCCTTCACGACCGATTCGACCGCGCCCTCGTGGATCTCGACGAGCGCACGACGCGTATGGCCGAGCGAGTCGAACGCCCCCGCCTTCACGAGCGACTCGACCGTGCGCTTGTTCGCGACCTGGAGCGGGGACTTCTTGAGGAAGTCCTGGAACGACTCGAATCGGCCCTTGGTCTCGCGCGCGCCGCGGATCGCGTCGACCACATTGAAGCCGACGTTGCGCACCGCGCCGAGCCCGAAGCGGATGTCCTCGCCGACGGCGGCGAAGTAGCCGATCGACTCGTTCACGTCGGGCGGCAGCACCTTGATGCCCATGCGTCGGCACTCGTTGAGGTAGAGCGCGAGCTTGTCGCGGGCGTCGCCGACGCTCGTGAGGAGCGCAGCCATGTACTCGGCCGGGTAGTGCGCCTTCAGGTACGCGGTCCAGTAGCTCAGCACGCCGTAGGCGGCCGAGTGGGCCTTGTTGAACGCGTAGTCCGAGAACGGGAGCAGGATCTCCCAGAGCTTGCCGATCGCCTCCTCGGAGTAGCCGTTCGCCTTCATGCCCCCTGCGAAGCCCTCGTACTGCTTGTCGAGCTCCGACTTCTTCTTCTTGCCCATGGCGCGACGGAGGATGTCGGCCTGACCGAGCGAGAACCCGGCGACGCGCTGCGCGATCGCCATGACCTGCTCCTGGTAGATGATCAGGCCGTAGCTGGTGTCGAGGATGTCTTTCAAGGACTCCGCGAACTCGGGGTGGATCGGCGTGATCTCCTGCAGGGCGTTCTTGCGCAGGGCGTAGTTCGTGTGCGAGTTCGCACCCATGGGGCCGGGGCGGTACAGGGCGATGACGGCCGAGATGTCCTCGAAGTTGTCTGGCTTCATGAGGCGCAGCAGCGCACGCATCGGCCCGCCGTCGAGCTGGAACACGCCGAGCGTGTCGCCCCTGCCGAGCAGCTCGTACGCACCCGCGTCGTCGAGCTCGAGGTCTTCGAGCACCGGGCGGATCCCGCGGTTCGCCTCGATGTTGTCGAGCGCGTCGTCGATGATCGTGAGGTTGCGGAGCCCGAGGAAGTCCATCTTGATCAGGCCGAGCGACTCGCACGCCGGGTAGTCGAACTGCGTGACGATCTGTCCGTCTTGCTCGCGCTTCATGATCGGGATGATGTCGATCAGCGGATCGCTCGACATGATCACGCCTGCCGCGTGCACGCCCCACTGGCGCTTCAGGTTCTCGAGACCGAGCGCGGTCTCGAAGACGGTCTTCGCCTCGGGGTCGGTCTCGACGATCGCGCGGATGTCGCCGGCCTCTTTGTAGCGGGGATGCTTCGTGTCGAAGATGCCCGTCAGCGGGATGTCCTTGCCCATGACCGCCGGCGGCATGGCCTTCGTGAGCTTCTCGCCCATCGAGAACGGGAAACCGAGCACTCGGCCGGAGTCCTTCAACGCCTGCTTCGCCTTGATCGTGCCGTACGTGACGATCTGCGCGACGCGCTCGTCGCCGTACTTGTCGGTCACGTAGCGGATGACCTCGCCGCGCCGGCGCTCGTCGAAGTCGACGTCGAAGTCGGGCATCGAGACGCGGTCGGGGTTCAGGAACCGCTCGAAGATGAGGCCGTGCTGCAACGGGTCGAGGTCGGTGATGCGCATCGCGTACGCGGCCATCGAACCCGCACCCGAGCCACGGCCGGGGCCGACGCGGATGCCGTTGTTCTTCGACCAGTTGATGAAGTCCGCGACGACGAGGAAGTAGCCGGGGAACCCCATCTGCGAGATGACGCCGACCTCGTAGTCGGCCTGCTTGCGCACCGCGTCGGGGATGCCGTTCGGGTAGCGCACGTGGAGACCGCGCTCGACCTCCTTCACGAACCAGCTCTGCTCGTCTTCACCGTCGGGCACGGGGAACCGGGGCATGTAGTTGGCGCTCGTGTTGAACTTCACGTCGCACCGCTCGGCGATCAGCAGCGTGTTGTCGCAGGCCTCGGGGTGGTCGCGGAACACCTGCCGCATCTCGGCCGGGGTCTTCAGGTAGAACTCGTCGGCGTCGAACTTGAACCGGTTGGGGTCGTCGAGCGTCGATCCCGACTGCACGCAGAGCAGCGCCGCATGGCTCTTGGCGTCGTGCGCATGCGTGTAGTGCAGGTCGTTCGTCGCGACCAGCGGCAGGTCGAGTTCCTTCGACAGCCGGATCAGGTCGCTCATGATGCGACGTTCGATGCCGAGCCCGTGGTCCATGATCTCGGCGAAGTAGTTCTCCTTGCCGAAGATGTCGCGGTAGTCGGATGCCGCGCGCAACGCCTCGTCGTACTGCCCGAGCCGAAGACGGGTCTGCACCTCGCCCGACGGGCACCCCGTCGTGGCGATGAGCCCCGACGAGTACGTGGAGAGCAGTTCGCGGTCCATGCGGGGCTTGAAGTAGTAGCCCTCGATCGAGGCTCGGCTCGAGAGCCGGAACAGGTTGTGCATGCCCTCGGTGTTCTGCGAGAGGAGGGTCATGTGCGTGTAGGCACCCGAGCCGGAGACGTCGTCTCCGCCGCCGTTGCCCCAGCGGATGCGCGTCTTGTCGCCGCGGTGGGTGCCGGGGGTGATGTACGCCTCGGTGCCGATGATCGGCTTGATGCCCGCGTCGGTCGCCTGCTTCCAGAAGTCGTAGGCGCCGAACACGTTCCCGTGGTCGGTGACCGCGACGGCCGGCATGCCCTGCTCCGCGGCGGCGGTGACGAGCTCACCGACCCGGGCCGCACCGTCGAGCATCGAGTACTCGCTGTGCACGTGCAGGTGGACGAAGGAATCGGTGGCCACTGGGCTCCTCTTCGGATGCTGCGGGGTGGTTCTCGGGGGTGGTTCGAGTCTAGGCCGACCCGCCGTCAGCACGGCCCGGTCGACACGGCCCGGTCACTCGCCGCGGAGTGTCTCGAGCGCCGCCGCGAGGTCGGCGGGGTACTCGGACTCGAACGTCACCCAGTCGCCCGTCGCCGGATGGGTGAGCGAGAGGCGGTGCGCGTGCAGCCACTGCCGGGTGAGTCCGAGGCGTGCCGAGATCGTGGGGTCGGCGCCGTACATGGCGTCGCCCACGCACGGATGCCGCTGTGCGGCCATGTGCACGCGGATCTGGTGGGTGCGCCCGGTCTCGAGGTGCACCTCGAGCAGCGAGGCGAACGGGAACGCCTCGAGCGTCTCGTAGTGGGTCACCGCGTGCTTGCCGTCGGCGGTCACCGCGAACTTCCATTCGGAGCGCGGATGCCGGCCGACCGGCGCGTCGATCGTGCCGGCCAGCGGATCGGGGTGCCCCTGCACGACCGTGTGGTAGACCTTCTCGACTTCGCGGTCGTGGAACTGCCGCTTGAGTTCGGTGTACGCGCGCTCGGACTTCGCGACGACCATGAGGCCGCTCGTGCCGGCGTCGAGCCGATGCACGACGCCCTGGCGCTCGGGAGCGCCCGAGGTCGAGATGCGGAAGCCCGCGGCGGCCAGGGCGCCGACCACGGTCGGACCCTCCCAGCCGAGCGACGGATGCGCTGCGACGCCCGCCGGCTTGTCGACGACCACGAGGTCGTCGTCGTCGTGCACGATGCCCAGGTCGGGCACCGGGATCGCGACGACTTCGACCGTGCGCGGCGGCTGCCAGCTCACCTCGAGCCAGCCGCCCGCGCGGAGCCGATCGGACTTGTCGAGCGTGCGGCCGTCGAGCACGACGCCCCCGGCCGCGGCGATCTCGGCCGCCTGCGTGCGGGAGAAGCCGAGCAGCTTCGCGAGGCCCTGGTCGACGCGGATGCCTTCGAGCCCGTCGGGGACGGGAACGGAACGGGACTCCATGACGCTCAGGCCTCGCGGACGACGGGCGCGACGCCGCCTGCGGGCGTTCCGCCCTCGGCGACCCCGCGCTCGGGGGCATCGCCCCGCGGTGCGTCTTCGGATGCAGCGGCCTCATCGGCCTCGGCACCCTTCGCGCCGCCCTTCACCTCGCGCGTGCCGTCGAGGCCGACGCCCCGGATCGTGAGGATCATGAACAGCACCATGCTCGACACGATCGCCATGTCGGCGACGTTGTAGATGGCGGGGATGAGCCACGGCGTCGAGATGAAGTCGACCACGTGCCCGAGGCCGAAGCTCGGCTCACGCAACAGGCGATCGGTCAGGTTGCCGAGGACGCCGCCCAGCAGGAGGCCGAACACGAGCCCCCATGCCTTCGAGCGGATGCGCCGGGCGAACCAGATGATGAACGTGATGACGCCTGCGGCGAGGATCGTGAAGATCCACGTCATGCCGCTCGCGAGCGAGAAGGCAGCTCCCGGATTGCGTACGAAATGCCACTGAAGCAGGTCGCCGAGGACCGGCACCGTCTCGCCCTCGGTGAGGTTGGAGACGACGAGGAACTTCGCCAGCTGATCGAGCCCGTAGACCGAGAGGGCACCGATGGCGAGAACGACGAGTGCGGTCGAGGTTCCGGCCTTGGTGCCCCGCTCAGACTCCAAAGCCCTGGAAGGTGGGCGTGGGTGCCTGCTCGTTGGAGATGCCCGACGGGGACTGGAAGCCCTGGTTGTCGGAGACCTGCACCGGTGCGGCCGTGTCGAGGTCGCGGAGCTGGCCCTCGATGTAGCTCTTCAGCTTCTGGCGGTACTCGCGCTCGAACAGGCGAAGGCCGTCGACGCGCTTCTCGAGCGCCTGGCGCTCCTGGTCGAGCACGCCGATCTGCGCACGCTGCTTGGCCTCGGCCTCGGCGACGACACGGGCCGCGGTCGCGTGGCCCTCGGCGATGAGCGCGTCGCGCTTCTCGATGCCCTCGCGCACGTGCTCCTCGTGGAGGCGGCGCGCGAGCTGCAGCAGGTTGGTGGTGCTCGTCTGCTCGTCGATCTCGGACTGCACGACGGGTGCGGGCACCGCCACGGCGACGGTCGGCGGCTGCGGTGCGGGCTCCGTGAACGAAGGTGCGGCTGCGGCCGGCGCGGACGCTGCGGCCTTGGCTGCCTCTGCGGCCCGTGCCTCTGCGGCCGAGACGCGCTGGCGCAGCTCTTCGTTCTCCTGATTCAGCCGACGAAGCTCGACCACGACCTCGTCGAGGAAGTCGTCGACCTCGTCTTGGTCGTACCCCTCGCGGAATTTCGTCGCCTGGAAGCGCTTGTTGACCACATCTTCCGGAGTTAGCGCCATGGCTTCTCACCCTCACATCTTCGAACTGTTCGTTGCGTTCTGCTAAACGGTAGCAAAGTCCACCCGGTTCCCCCAGTGCCGCCCACAGGCGTTGCACCGGGTTCGCAGGAGATCGTCAGGCGACGGCCGCGAGCCAGGAGACCACGGTCATCGCGACGATGACCACGAGCATCGCGAGCGACCACCCGAGGTCGAGTGCGACCTGCCCGATCCGGATCGGAGGAATCAACCGCCTGAAGAGCCGGACGAGCGGGTCGGTCACGGTGTACACGAGTTCGACCACGACCAGCCAACCGCCCTGGGGACGCCAGGATCGGTTGAAGGTGCGGATCAGGTCGAGCACGAAGCGCGCCCACATCACGAAGAAGTAGAGGACGAGCAACGAGTAGAGGATGTTCCAGACGACGGACAACACGCCTACCGACGACTACGCGTGCGTGAAGAACGACGCATCGACGTCGCCTTCGGCCTCACCCGTCTCGCCCGACACGACGACGTGCGACGGCGAGAGCAGGAAGACCTTGCTCGTGACCCGCTCGATCTTGCCGTGCAGGCCCTGGGACAGGCCGCTGGCGAAGTCGATGAGTCGACGCGCGTCGCCGTCGGACATCTGGGAGAGGTTGATGATGACCGGGACTCCCTCTCGGAAGGACTCGGCGATGACCTGCGCGTCGCGGTACTGACGCGGGTGCACGGTGAGGATCTCGTTCATCTCCGCCTGCGGGGTGCTCGGTTGGATGTGGGCCTTGCGGAGCGGCGTGACGGCCGCACCGGTCTTCGGGGCCGGCGCTGCGTGCACGACCGGCGTCGCCGGTGCCGGCGACTCTCTGGGCTCGGCCTCGAACTCCTCGTCTGCGAGGCCGAGGTAGACCATGGTCTTCTTGAGCGGGTTGGACATCGCTGCCTCCGTCTGTGTTCCGTCTCTTCGAGGCTAACCGGCGATCGGCCGATTGCCGGTGATTGCGGTGCCGATCCGCAGGTGTGTCGCGCCTTCGGCGACGGCGTCCTCGAGATCGTGGCTCATCCCCATCGAGAGCGAACGGGCCTCGGGCGCCATCGGCAGGACGAATCGCTCGGAGAGCTCGCGCACACGTGCGAAGGCCGGACGAGCCGGTTCGTCGAGGGGCGCGACGGCCATGAGGCCCAGCAACCGCAGGCCGGGCGTCGCGAGCACGTGCTCGACGAGCCCCTCGAGCTCGTCGGGGGCGACGCCTCCGCGGCCGGGGTCGTCGGTGAGGTTCACCTGCACGAAGCAGTCGATCGAGGTCTCGTCGGAGCGCAGCGCGTCGACGAGGGCGGCACGGTCGATCGAGTGGATCGCATCCGCGTACGCGCGCACCTGGCGGGCCTTCTTGCTCTGCAGCTGTCCGATGAAGTGCCAGCTGAGATCGAGGTCGGCCAGCTCGAGGGCCTTCGCCTGCGCCTCCTGATGCCGGTTCTCGCCGACATCCGTCACGCCCAGGGTCGCGAGGTCGCGCACGAGCGAGGCGGGATGGAACTTCGTCACCACGATGGTCCGGATGCCGGCCGGGTCGCGGTCGGCGAGGCGGGCGGCCTCGCCGACGCGCGACGCGACGGCCCGCAGTCGCGCTCGCAGGTCGTCGACTCCCGCGGAGCGCTCGTCGGTCACTTCAGGAAGTCGGGGATGTCGAGGTCGTCGTCGGCGGAGTCGAACGCCGGGTCGGAGACGATCTGGTCGGCCGTCGAGGTCTCGGGCCCGCCCCAGTTCGCGGTCTCCACCAGCTCGTCGATGTCGATCTCGCCGATGACGTCTGCGGAATCGGCTCCGCCGCCCGCAGCAGCGCCTGCACCGACCCCCACCGAGGCGGCCGCCGGCACGAGCTGCTCGCGTCGCACCTCGACCGGCTTCGCGTTGGGCTCGCCGCCGTCGAAACCGGCGGCGATGACCGTGACGCGCACCTCATCGCCGAGCGTGTCGTCGATGACGGCACCGAAGATGATGTTGGCCTCGGGGTGCACGGCCTCCTGCACGAGCCGCGCGGCGTCGTTGATCTCGAAGATGCCGAGGTTCGAACCGCCCTGGATGGAGAGCAGCACGCCGTGCGCGCCGTCGATCGAGGCCTCGAGTAGCGGGCTCGCGACCGCGAGCTCGGCCGCCTTGATGGCTCGATCGGCCCCCCGCGAGGACCCGATGCCCATGAGCGCGGAACCCGCGCCCTGCATGACCGACTTGACGTCGGCGAAGTCGAGGTTGATGAGACCGGGGGTCGTGATGAGGTCGGTGATGCCCTGCACACCGGCGAGGAGCACCTGGTCGGCCGTCGCGAACGCCTCGAGCATCGAGATGCCGCGGTCGCTGATCTCGAGCAGGCGGTCGTTCGGCACCACGATGAGGGTGTCGACCTCTTCCTTCAGGCGGGCGACGCCCTGCTCGGCCTGGGTCTGTCGGCGCTTGCCCTCGAAGCCGAACGGCTTGGTGACGACACCGATGGTGAGCGCGCCGATCGACTTGGCGATGCGTGCGACGACGGGCGCGCCGCCCGTGCCGGTGCCGCCGCCCTCTCCGGCCGTGACGAAGACCATGTCGGCGCCGGCCAGCGCCTCCTCGATCTCCTCGGCGTGGTCTTCGGCAGCCCGGCGACCGACCTCGGGGTCGGCTCCTGCGCCGAGGCCGCGGGTCAGGTCGCGACCGACGTCGAGCTTGACGTCCGCGTCGCTCATGAGCAGCGCCTGCGCGTCGGTGTTGATCGCGATGAACTCGACGCCGCGAAGGCCGAGCTCGATCATGCGGTTGACGGCGTTGACGCCGCCGCCGCCGATGCCGACCACCTTGATGACGGCGAGGTAGTTCTGGTTAGTCGACATCTCCGGCCCTCCGTGCGAACTCTGAACTTTGAACCTCAAGTCGAAGGTTAAAGTCTTGCCGAGTATGCAATTCCTGGTTTCGAAGGTAAGCGGATCGCGCACCTCGTGCGGCAAGGCACGCGGGCGTGTCGCGAACACCCTCGCTCGATTGACGCGCACGACGAAGCGGAAGCACGAGCGAACCCCCGATCACATCGTGACCGGACTCGTCGGCGCTGAGACATCGTACAGGGACACCGACCCCGGTGGCGCGGCGGCGAGGAGCGCGGCCAGCACGTCGGCCTTGAGGCCCGACTCCTCGGCGCTCCCCCACACGACCTTCGCGTCGCCGACCTGCAGCGTGACATCGTCGGCGGTCTCGGCCGAGGCCGCCGTGACCTGGGCCCTGACGTCGGCCGGCAGGGCACGGACGACGCTCGCGACCGCGCGGAACCCGTCGCCCGAGACGCCCCCGTCGACCGTGATGAGCGGCTGGCCCTCGGGCCTCGACTCGGGCCGATCCATGACGACGCCCGCGGCGTCGACGAGCGCGAGTCCGTCGTCGGTCTCGATCACGCCCACCGGCGTGCGCTCCACGATGCGCACCACGAGCGTGCCGGGCGGCACCGCCTCGGTCTGGTACGTCTCGATGAGCGGGAACCCCGACATCGCCTCCTGCACGCTCGCGCGATCGACGAGGGCGAGCGGCGTGCCCAGCATGGGCTCGAACGCGGCGGCGACGTCGGCCGCCTGCACCCTCGAAGCACCCTCGACCCGGACGTCGCGCAGCGCCATGATCGGCGAGTAGGCGCCGATCAGCACGGCGACGACGAGCAGGCCGACCGCACCGAGCGAGACGCCCCACGCGAGCCTTCGCCGCCTCGACCTGACCGTGAAGCGGCGCACCTCCGCCCGCTCGTACCGGCGTCGGGCCCGAGTCGCCTTCGCCAGTGCGCGCCGCGCAGCCCAGCCGCCGGGCGTCCCGGACGGTGGCGCAGAGGTCGCACGGGCCGTCTCCGCGCCGACGGATGCCGCCCCGATCGGGTCTGCTCCGGCCGTGCCGGCCGCAGTGTCGGCGCCGACGGGTCGTTCGGAATCCTCGTGCGGGTCGCTCGCGCGAAGTGGTCTCTGTGCCCGGAGCGGCTCGATGCGCTCGGTGCGCGCCGAGGCGGAGGCCGGATCGGAACCGGCGCCCGGTGCGGCCGTCGAGGGCCGTCGGGACGCGCCATCCGCTCGCCGACGACGTGCGGCGGACTCGTTCGACGCAGGGGGCGCCGTCGGCCTCGCGTCGGCCTGCGCCTTGCGCTGCGCCGCGTCGGGAGCCGCCTGGCGCGGCTGCGCCGGGCGTTCGAACCCCTGCGGCCGCTTCACGCGGTGGGCGCCCTCATCCGAGCTCGCGTTCGAGCGAGCCGAGCAGCTGGGGCACGATGCGGTAGACGTCGCCGCACCCTAGCGTGATGACGAAGTCGCCCGACCGCGCGATCTGCGCCGTGTGGTCCGCGGCGGCCTGCCAGTCGGCGATGAACGCGACGTGCTCGGGGTGCGCGAAGCGCTCGCTCACCAGTGCACCCGTGACACCGGGGACCGGGTCCTCACGTGCACCGTAGACGTCGAGCACGACCGTCTCGTCGGCGTACTGCTCGAGCACCTCCGCGAACTCCTTCGCGAACGCCTGCGTGCGGCTGTAGGTGTGCGGCTGGTGCACCGCGATGATCCGTCCGTCGCCGACGACCGTGCGCGCGGCGGCCAGGGCCGCTGCGACCTCGGTCGGGTGGTGCGCGTAGTCGTCGTAGACGCTCACGCCGCCGACCTCGCCGTGCAGCTCGAACCGGCGGCCCGTTCCGGCGAAGCGCGCGATGCCCGCGAGGGCCGCTGCGGGGTCGAACCCGAGGCCCGTGAGCACGGCGAACGCTCCGGCGGCGTTGATGGCGTTGTGGTGCCCGGGGATCGCGAGGCGGGCCTCGTAGGTCGCCCCCTCGTAGTCCACGGCGAACGCGACCGGGCCGTCGGTGACGACCGAGTGCACGCGGACCGTCGCGTCGGCCGCCTCGCCGAACGTGACGACGCGATCGTGCGACAGTCGCTCGTGCACGCGCACGGCGCCGGCGTCGTCGCTCGAGATGACGACGAACTCGCGTGCCCGGTCGGCGAACTCGACGAACGCCTGCTCGAACGCGTCACGCGAACCGTAGTGGTCGAGGTGGTCGGGATCGACGTTCGTGATGAGCGCGACCGACGTGTCGTAGAGCAGGAACGAGCCGTCGGACTCGTCGGCCTCGACCACGAAGAGCTCGCCCTCGCCCGAGGCCGCGCTCAGTCCGAGGTCGGCCAGCACGCCGCCGTTCACGAAGCTCGGGTCGGCGCCGAGCGCGAGCAGGCCGGTCACGATCATGCCCGTCGAGGTCGTCTTTCCATGCGCGCCCGCCACCGACACGAGGCGCTGCCCGGCGATGAGCGCGGCCAGCGCCTGCGACCGGTGCAGGACCGGCAGCCCACGCGAGAGCGCGAGCCGGTACTCGGGGTTGTCCTGCCAGAGCGCGCCCGTCACGACGACGGTGTCGATGTCGTCGCCGAGGTTCGCGGCATCGTGCCCGATCGCGATCTCCGCGCCGAGCTCGCGAAGCGCGCCCACGTTCGCCGAGTCGCGCACGTCAGAGCCTGTGACGCGGTGTCCGGCGCCGAGGAACAGGCGCGCGATGCCGCTCATTCCCGAACCGCCGATGCCGACGAAATGCACGGCGCCGAGCTCGGACGGGATCGAGGTGGACAGGTCGGGCTTGATGGTCACGGCATTGCTTTCTCTGGGCTCTGGGCGGTGCTGCACGGGCCGGCGTCATCGGGCTGCGGCCGAAGGTTCTTAAGCGTCGGATGCCGCGGCATCCGACACCTCCACGTTACGCGTCTGCGGCGGTGCCGCCGGCATTCGCACCCGACGCGGCGTCGATGAGGTCGATCATGCGATCGGTGCCGTCGCGGTGGCCGACGGATGCCGCCGCTGCCGCCATACCGGCCACGCGCCCCTCGTCGGCGAGCAGCGGCAGCACGGTCTCGGCGACCCATTCTGGCGTGAAGTCCGCATCGTCGACGAGGACGGCCCCGCCCGCGGCGACCACGTCGGCCGCGTTGAACCGCTGCTCGCCGTTGCCCACGGGGTAGGGAACGAGCACCGACGGGATGCCGAGCGCCGCGAGCTCGCTCACCGTCGCCGCGCCAGCTCGGGACACGGCCGCGTCGGCGACCGAGAGCGCGAGGTCCATGCGATCGGCGTATTCGAGCATGCGGTAGTCGGCGATGCCGGGATCGCTCACGTCGGAGTTCGCACCCGTGATGTGCAGCACCTGCCAGCCCGCAGCCGTGACCGCCTCGGCCGAGGCCGTCATCGTGCGATTGATGCGCCGTGCGCCGAGGGATCCGCCGGTGGCGAGCAGCACGGGCCGGTCGGGATCGAGGCCGAAGAACTCCGCAGCGGTGCCCCGCAGCGCGGCGCGGTCGAGCTGCTCGATCTCGCGGCGCAGCGGCATGCCGACGACCTCGGCGTGCCGCAGCGGGGTGCCGCTGAACACGACGCCGACGGTCTCGGCCCACCGGGAACCGAGCCGGTTCGCGAGGCCCGGCTTCGCGTTGGCCTCGTGGATCGCGACGGGCACGCCCAGACGTCGCGCCGCGAGGTAGGCCGGCGTCGACACGTAGCCGCCGAATCCGACGACGACGTCGACGCCCCGTTGCGTGATGATCTCGCGCACCTCTGCGACCGAGTCGCGGAAGCGCTTCGGGAACCGGACCGCCGCCCCGTTCGGACGACGCGGGAACGGCACCTTCGCGATCGTCAGGAGCTCGTAGCCGCGAGCCGGCACGAGCCGCGCCTCGAGACCCTCGGCCGTGCCGAGCACGAGCACCTCGGCACCCGGGTCGCGCTCGCGCAGCCGATCGGCGACGGCGAGCAGCGGGTTCACGTGGCCGGCGGTGCCTCCGCCGGCCAGCAGGTAGACGGTCATCGCGTGCGCCCGGCGCGAGCGGCGGACCGGGCTGCGAACCGTGCGGCCGCGCGCGCGGTCGCGGCGGGATCGCGGGCGACCGAGAGCACGACGCCGATCGCGAAGAGGGTCGTGACGAGCGCCGTTCCGCCCGCTGAGACGAGCGGGAGCGGAACGCCGAGGACGGGGAAGACACCAAGCACGACACCGATGTTGACACATGCCTGGCCGATGACCCACACCATGACGGCGGCCGTGACGGTCTTCGCGAACGGCGTCTGCGCCGAGCGCAGCACGCGCGCGAACGCGACCGCGAGCAGCACGAACAGCGCGATCACGACAATGGCCCCGATCAGGCCCAGTTCCTCGCCGATGATCGCGAAGATGAAGTCGTTGTCCGCTGCCGGCAGCCACGACCACTTCGCCGTCGAGTTGCCGAGGCCGACGCCGAAGATCCCGCCGTTCGCGAGCGCGAAGCGTCCGTGCTGGATCTGCCAGCAGTCGTCGCCGGATCCCTGCTCGCAGTTCTCCTGGAGGAACGCGGTGATGCGGCGCATGCGGTTGTCGCTCGAGACGGCCACGATCACGAACACCGCGGCGCTGATCAGCACGGGCGGCAGGAGCAGGCGGAACCGCACGCCGATGAGGAACAGCGTTCCGAGCAGCATCGCACCCATGATCATGACGGTTCCGAGGTCGCCGCCGAGCAGCACGAGGCCGATCGCGCCGCCGCCGACGAGCAGGATCGGCAGGACGCCCTTACCGAAGTCGCCCAGGTACGCCTGCTTCTTGGTGACGATGAGGCCGAGCCAGATGACGAGCGCGACCTTGATGATCTCGGACGGCTGGAACTGCACGCCGGCGAGGTCGAGCCAGTTCGTGTTGCCGCCGACCTCGACGCCGAGGGGCGTCGCGACGACGAGCACCTGAAGGACGCAGGCCCCGATGAGCAACGGCCAGGCCATCCGCATCCAGAATCGTTCGGGCATGCGGCTCGCGATGAGCATGACGGGCAGTCCGATCAGGGCGAACATCCCCTGCCTGGTCGCCTGCACGAAGAAGCCGCCGTCCTCGAGGCGCGACTCCACCGTGGACGACGAGAGCACCATGACCAGGCCGAAGAGCACGAGGAAGACGACCGTGCTGAGCAGCAGCAGGTAGTCCTTGGACTCGACCCTGAGTACCCGGCCGAGGCGGATGCGGGCCGCGACGCCGCCGCGATCAGCCTCGGGTATCGGGTTCGTGCGGGCCGTGCGGGGCGGAGTCGGCATCCGCCTCACCATCCAATCGTGCTCGTACCGCCTGCTGGAACCGCCGGCCCCGATCGGCGTAGTCGGCGAACTGGTCCATCGACGCGGCGGCCGGTGCCAGCAGCACCGTGTCCCCGTCTTCGGCGATCGACTCGGCGAATCCGACGGCCAGTGCCATGACCGTTCCAGTGTCATCGGCATCGACCTCGAACAGCGGCACGTCGCTCGCGTGTCGGGCGAACGCGGCGACGAGCGCCTGCCGATCGACGCCGATCACGACTGCGGCCCTGAGGCGCCCGGCGTGCGCGGCGACGAGCCCGTCGACGTCGACGCCCTTCAGCAGGCCGCCGACGATCCACACGACGCGTGGGAACGCCCGCAGCGACGCCTCCGCCGCGTGCGGGTTGGTCGCCTTCGAGTCGTCGACCCAGCGGATGCCGCCCGACAGGGCCACCGTCTGGATGCGATGCGCGTCGAGCGTGAACTCGCCGAGCGCGTCGTGGATGACGCCGACCGGCACGCCCGCGGCTCGCACGAGGGCCGAGGCGGCGAGGATGTTCGCGACGATGTGCGGCGCGGCGAGCCCGCGCGGCTCGAGCTCGTCGACCGTGATGATCTCGAGCGCCGTGGAGTGCCGTTCGTCGAGGAACGCCCGGTCGCACAGGATGCCCTCGACCAGGCCGAAGTCGCTCGGACCCGGCACGTCGAGTCCGAAGCCGATCGCGCGGGCTCCCTCCTCGACCTCGGCGTCCTCGACCATGCGACGCGTCGCCTCGTCGGCGCGATTGAACACGCAGGCGATGCGCGTATTGGCGTAGACCTTCGCCTTGGCGGCACGATAGGCGTCGGCCGAGCCGTGCCAGTCGAGGTGGTCGTCGGCCACGTTCAGGCACACGCTCGCGAGCGGATGCAGCGCGCCCGGCCCCTCGATCGGCAGCGCATGCAGCTGGTAGCTCGAGAGCTCGACGACGAGCACGTCGAACCCGCCGGGATCGCGCACGGCGTCGAGCACCGGAACGCCGATGTTGCCGCATGGCGCAGCACGCAGCCCGTTCGCCGCGAGCAGGGTCGCGGCGAGCTGCGTCGTCGTCGTCTTGCCGTTCGTGCCGGTGACGAGGATCCAGTCGGCCGCGTTCACCTTGTCGCGCACGCGCCAGGCGAGCTCGATGTCGCCCCAGACGGGCACGGCCGACGACGCGGCCCACTCGAGCACGGCGTTGTCGGGGTGGAACCCCGGCGAGGCGACGACGAGTTCGGGCGCGAAGCCGACGATGTCGTCGGGCACCGAGTCCAGCGGATGCCGCAGCACCCGGACGCCGATGACGTCGAGGATCCGGCCGCGCTCGTCGTCGACGTTCGTCGCAGCGAGCAGCACCTCGGCGCCGAGCTCCGCGAGCGTGTCGGCGACCGCGAAGCCGGTGACGCCGGCGCCGAGCACGAGCACGCGCAGGCCGCTCCAGTCGGCGTGCCAGCTCGTCAGGGAGTCGAGGCGGCCGCCACCGGCATCCGCTCCGGTCATCGTTGCAGCCACTCGAAGTAGAAGGCGCCGACGCCCGCGGCGACGAACATGCCCGCGATGAGCCAGAAGCGCACGACGATCGTGACCTCCGCCCAGCCCTTCAACTCGAAGTGATGATGGATCGGACTCATCAGGAAGATGCGTTTGCCGCCGGTGAGCTTGAAGTACGCGCGTTGCACGATCACCGAGCCGGTCTCGATGACGAAGATGCCGCCGATGAGCACGAGGAGCAGTTCGGTCTGGCTCACGATCGCGAGCGCCGCGAGTGCACCGCCGAGGGCGAGCGAGCCCGTGTCGCCCATGTAGATCTTCGCCGGGTTCGTGTTCCACCACAGGAACCCGATGAGGCCTCCGACGATCGCCGACGCGACGATCGCGATGTCGAGCGGGTCGCGCACGTCGTAGGCGCGGTACGCGTCGCTCGGATTCAGGTTCGGTCCGAACGCGGACTGGTTGAACTGCCAGAACCCGATGATGATGAAGGACCCGATCGCGAGCACGGATGCGCCCCCGGCGAGGCCGTCGAGACCGTCGGTCACGTTGACGCCGTTCGAGGCGGCAGCGGTGATCAGGCAGATCCAGATGACGTAGATGATCGTGCCGAGGACCGTCCCGAAGACCATGAAGTCGAGGGGCAGGTCGCGGATGAACGAGATGCTCGTGCTCGCGGGCGTCACGCCCTCGGCGTTCGGGAAGTTGATCGCGAGCAGGGCGAACGCGGCCGCGACCGCGGTCTGCCCGGCGACCTTCGCCCAGCCGCCGAGCCCGAGGCTCTGCTTCTTGCGCGTCTTCAGGAAGTCGTCGAGGAAGCCGACGAACCCGAGCCCGACCATCATGAACAGCACGAGGAGTCCGGTAGCCGTGGGCTTCTCGTTGCTGAGCAGCAGGGTCGCGACGAAGTAGCCGAACAGCGTGCCCAGGATGAAGACGATGCCGCCCATGGTGGGCGTGCCGCGCTTGACGTGATGGCTCTGCGGGCCGTCGTCGCGGATGAATTGGCCCCAGCCCAACTTCACGAAGAGCCGGATGAACAGCGGGGTCAGGAACAGCGTGAAGGCGAGCGACAAGGCGCCGGCGCTCAGAAGTGCTCTCACGAGAACCATTCTCCCAGTCGGTCGCCGAGGTGGCGCAGACCCGCCGAGTTCGACGATTTCACCAGCACGGTGTCACCGGGCCGGGCGGACGCGACGACGAGGTCGTACGCCTCGTCGGCCGTCTCGACGTAGGCCGACTCGCCGTCCCACGATCCCTCGTTGATCGCCGTGATGTGCAGCCGACGCGCACCGGGGCCGACGACGACGAGCTGCGAGACGCCGAGCCGCACGGCCAGCAATCCGATGCGGTCGTGCTCCTCGCCAGAGAACTCCCCCAGCTCGCTCATCTCGCCGAGCACGGCGATCGTCTGCGTGCCGGGCGCCTTCACCTGGGCGAGGGTCTTGATCGCCGCGCTCATCGAGTCGGGGCTGGCGTTGTAGGCGTCGTTGATCACGGTGATGCCGTCTCGGCCGCCCATGACCTGCATGCGCCATCGCTCCGCGAGGGTGACCTGCTCGAGCGCCGCGACGATGTCTGCGAGCGGCACGCCCAGCTCGACGGATGCCGCGACGGCCGCGAGCGCGTTCATGACGTGGTGCTCGCCGAGCACGCCGAAGCGCACCGATGCGGATTCGCCGCCCGGCACGTGCACGGTGAATTCGGTGCCGCGCGCGTGCACCTGGACGTCGGTCGCGCGCACGTCGGCACCGGAGCCGAGGCCGAAGGTCACGACGCGAGCCGAGGTGAGCCGGGCCATCGGGGCCACGCGAGGGTCGTCGAGGTTCAGCACCGCGACATCCGTCGGCAGCAGGTCCGTGACCATCTCGGACTTCGCCCGGACCGTCTGCTCGATGCCGCCGAACTCGCCCGCATGGGCGAGTCCGACCTTCAGCACGATGCCGATGTCGGGCCGGGCCATGCGCACGAGTCGGGCGATCTCGCCGACGCCGGACGCGCCCATCTCGGCCACGAGGTACTTCGTGTCGGCCTCGAGGGCGAGCATCGTGATCGGTCCGCCGACCTCGTTGTTGTACGAGGCGCGCGCGGCGACCGTGGGGCCGACGCGTTCGAGCACGGCGCGCAGCAGGTTCTTCGTCGTGGTCTTGCCGTTCGAACCCGTGACTCCGACGATCTTCAGGTCCCCCGCCGCGCGGACGCGTGCGACCACCTCGGTCGCGAGGGCGCCGAGCGCGACGACCGAATCGTCGACGACGATCTGCGGGACCTCGAGGTCGAGCTCCTGCTCGACGACCAGCAGGGCCGCACCCTGCTCAGCGGCGGCCGGAGCGAAGCGGTGTCCGTCGTCGAACTCGCCTCGCTTGGCGAAGAAGACGTCGCCGGAGGCGATCTCCCGCGAATCCGTGGTCACGGCGCCGTCGACGATCGTGTCCGCCGTGGCATCCGTCGAACGAAGTCGAAGGGACCCGTCGATCGCCGTGGCGATCTCGTGCAGGCTGAGGGAGATCATGCAGGCCAACCGGCTTCGCGCAGGGCCGCGCGCGCATCGTCTCGTGCTGAGTAGGGGATCTTGACGCCTTTCACTTCGTGGTAGTCCTCGTGGCCCGGGCCGGCGTAGAGGATCGCATCGCCGTCGCCCGCGAGGGCGAGCGCGGCGCGGAACGCGGCGCGCGGATCGGCGATCTCGTGGAGCTCGCGGTCGGGTACCGCGGCTCGCGCACCCTCGATGAGCGCCGCGCGGATCGCCGCCGGGTCCTCCCATCTCGGGTGGAAGTCGGTGATCACGACGGCATCGGCGCCGCGGGCGGCGATGGCGCCCATGTCGGCGCGCTTCGTGGTGTCCCGGTCTCCGTCGGCGCCGAACACCATGATGACGCGCCCCGTGGTGGTGCGGCGGATCGCGTCGAGCGTCTGCAGGAACGCGTCGGGGCTGTGGCCGTAGTCGATGTAGACGATCGGGCCCTGGTCGCCCGAGATGCGCTCCGCGCGGCCGGGGATGTACGCGTCGATGCCCTCGGTGCCGAGCGCCGCCGCGATGCGGTCGAGGTCGTAGCCTGCCTCGACGAGCATGACGATCGCGAGCGCCGCGTTCGCGGCCATGTACCAGCCGAGCAGCGGCACGCGGGTCTCGAGGCTTCGCCCGTCGGGCCCGTCGAGGCGGAACGCCGTGAACGCCGGCTGCTCGTCGAGCACGGTGATGCGCCAGTCGGCCTCGATGTCGGGCTTCGTCGTCAGCGTGGTCACCGGCACGCGCGCGTCTTCGACCAGCCGGCGGCCCCATGCGGAGTCGACGGTGACCACGCCGCGCCTGGCGCGCTCGGGCTGGAACAGGTCGCGCTTCGCCTCGTAGTAGACGTCCATCGACGCGTAGTCGTCGAGGTGGTCGTGCGTGAGGTTCGTGAACCCGGCGACGTCGAACACGAGTCCGTCGACGCGGTGCCGCGACAGCGCCTGCGCCGAGACCTCGACACCGACGGCACGGACTTCGACCTCGCGCATCCGTGCGAGCAGTGCGTGCAGTTCGCTCGCCTCGGGCGTCGTCAGCGAACTCGTGACCGCCTCGTCGCCGATGCGGCGCTCGGCGGTCGACGTGAGTCCGGCGACGACGCCGAGCTGTCGCAGGATGCCGTAGAGCAGGTAGACCACGCTGGTCTTGCCGTTCGTGCCCGTGACCGCGAAGAGGGTCGCCGGGTTCTCGTCGGTGCGGTGGATCCAGGCCGCGACGTCGCCGAGCGCGGCGCGGGCGTCATCGGCGACGAGCACCGGCAGGCCGGACTCCGCGGCCAGCTCGGCGCCCGCGGCATCCGTCAGCACGGCCACGGCGCCCGCGTCGCGAGCTGCGGCGGCGTACTGCGCCCCGTGCGCGTTGCGCCCGGGCACGCCGACGTAGAGGTCGCCCGGGCGCACCGTGTTCGACGAGAGCACGACGCCGGTGACCTCGAGTTCGCCCAGCTCGCCGCGCACCTCGAGGCCGAACGAGTCGGCGAGGCCGCGGAGCGATCGCGGCGCGGGGTGCTGCGGCCGGAGGGCCGTGGGAGGCGATCCGGTCACGAACCCAACTTTCTCACCAGTTTGCTGGCAGGTCAGGCGCCGCAGCGCCGGATGGAATGGTCCGATACTTCTTCAGCACCTGGCTCATGACCTGTTGGAAGACGGGAGCCGATGCGGCGGACGAATTCATCTTAACGGGATCCATGATGCTCACCGAAACGACGAACTCGGGATCGTCGGCCGGCGCGAACCCCGACACCGACACGAGATACCCCGTGAGGTACCCGCCGTTGCCGTCGGCGACCTGGGCGGTTCCGGTCTTCGCGGCGACCCGGTAGCCCGGGATGTTCCACTCGTCGGCGAGCCAGCCCTTGGTGTAGACGTTCTCGAGCATCTGGCTCGTCTCGTTCGCCGCCTGCTCGCTGATCACGCGCGTGCCCTTGGCCGACGGCTTGGTGACCGTGCCGTCGGCATCGGTGCAGCTCTCGACGAGCTGCACGGGCATGCGCACGCCGTCGTTCGCGATGGTCTGGTAGGCGCTCGCGATCTGCACGGCGGTCGTCGTGAGCCCCTGGCCGAACATCGTCGTGTACTTCGTCTGGTTGTCCCATTCGTCGGGACCGCCGTTCAGGTCGCCCGACTCCTCGGCGGGGAACCCGACCTCGCTGACGCGACCGAAGCCGAACTTCTGCATGTACTCGAACCGCGCCTGGTCGTCCATCTGCTCGCCGAACTTCGCCGTGGCGGTGTTCGACGAGTCGATGAGCGCACCCGTCAGCGTGTACGGCGTGTCGTCGTGGTAGAAGCTGTCGCGGAAGTTCGCGCCGTTCGGTGCGTCGTACGAGTAGGGGGCGATCACCTGGCTCAGCGGGTTCGCCTTTCCGGCGTCGATGAGGGATGCCGCGGTGATGGCCTTGAACGTCGAGCCCGGCTCGAACGGCGCGGTGAACGTGCGCGAGCCGCGGTCGGCGGCGTCGGTCGCCGACGGGTCGTTGGGATCGACGGTCGGCACGTCCGCGACGGCGAGCAGCTTGCCGGTCTTCGCCTCCATGACCGTCACGGTCGCCCACTGCGCGCCCACCGCGAGCCGCTGGGCCTGGGCGATGCGCTGCACCTCCCATTGCAGGTCGGCGTCGATGGTGAGCTTCAGCGTGCCGCCGTCCTTCGCCTGCTTGTGCACGACCTCGGTTCCGGGGATCTCGACCCAGTCCTGCAGGCTCGGGATGAACGTGACCTCGCCGTCCTCGCCTGCGAGGCAGGCGTCCTGGCCCAGCTCGAGTCCGGCCTGGGCGCCGCCGTCTTCGCCGACGAAGCCCAGCAGGTTTCCGGCGACCGCGCCGTTCGGGTAGCTGCGGCTCGGATGCCGGGACTGCACCACCCAGGGGATGCCGAGCGCATCGACCTTCTCGTAGGTGTCGACGTCGACGAGCTTCGCCACGTACGCGAAGTCGGAGTCGGGGTCCTCGGCCAGCGCCGACGCGATGATGCCGAGCACCTGGTCCGCGGTGAGCCCGACGACCGCGCCCAGCTCGGCCGCGATCTGCTCGAGCGGCACCTCGACGCGAACGGTCTTCGTCGGGTCGGCGGGATCGGGCTCCTCGCGTACGACATCGCCCTTCTTCGCGTTCTTGGGCGACAGGGCCACGTCGTAGCGCATGACGCTGTCGGCGAGCACGGCGCCGTTGCGGTCGAGGATGTCGCCGCGGGCGCCGTACACGGTGATGGGCGCGGTCGAGCGCACCTCGTCGGCCTGCTCGTTGAGCGCCGACGCCCGCAGGACCTGGATGTCGACGAGGCGAACCACGAAGAGCCCGACGAGCACGACGAGCACGAAGCCCGCTGCGAGGATCCTCCGCATCGGGTGACGACTGATGCGGTTCACCTGGATCCCCCTCCGGTGGTTCGGTTCAACACGGTCGGTACGTCGGTTCGTCGGGGGCTTCGGGGCGTCGTCGGTCGTCTGCTGATCGTCAGTGTGTCGTCGGCGTCGGGAGCGAGTCGGTGATCGGGGGCGTCGCGGGTTCGACCGGGTCGACGGCCACGGCCCCGCCGAGTCCAGCCCCCTGACCGCCCACGGGTGCAGTCTCCCCCGCCGGCTGCTCGGTCACGAGCGGCACGCCGCTGATCAGCGAATTGGGAACCAGGGCTGCGGATGCCGCGACCCCGCCGCCCGCGGCCGTCGGCTGGCCGAGCACGGCACCGTCGCTGAGTCGCAGGAACACCGGGTTCGCGTTCGGCACCATGCCGAGCGCCTCGGCGTTGCCGGCGAGGTACTGCGGGGACTGCACGCGGTCGAGGTCCTCTGCGAGCGTCTGCTGCTGCCGGGAGAGCTTCGCCTGGCTGAGCTGGTATCCGTCGATCTCGTAGGCGCCCTGGGTGACGGCGATCGACAGCATGAGCTGCGCGAGCGCGATGACCGCCACACCTCCCACCGCGATGACCGCGTAGGCGAGTCGCGGCTTCGACCTGGCTGCGCGATCGGGAGCGGGGCGCAGGACCTCGGGGATCCAGGCGCGCCGCCGGATCGGACTCGGTGCACTCTGCGCGGGAAGGGCGCTCACGTCGCACTCCTCACTCGCTCGGCCGCGCGCAGGCGCACGGGCTTGGCCCGGGGGTTCTCGGCCTGTTCGGCCTCGCTCGCGAGTTCGGCGCCACGCACCAGCAGCTTGAACTGCGGACGGTGCTCGGGCAGCTCCATCGGCAGGTCGGCGGGTGCCGACGAGGTCGAGGCGGCCTGCAGCACGCGCTTGACGATGCGGTCCTCGAGCGACTGGTACGCGAGCACGACGATCCGGCCCCCGACGCTCAACGCGTCGAGTGCGGCGGGCATCGCCCGCTGCAGCACCGACAGCTCCTCGTTGACCTCGATGCGCAGCGCCTGGAAGACGCGCTTGGCAGGGTGCCCCTGCCGCTGCACGGCCACCGGGGTCGCGTCGTGGATGATCGACACGAGCTCGGCGGATCGGAGGATCGGCTCGGTCTCGCGGGCCTTCACGATCGCCTTCGCGTATCGCCCGGCGAGCTTCTCCTCGCCGAAGTCCTGGAAGATGTGGCGGAGCTCGGTCTCGCTGTAGGTGGCGATGATGTCGGCCGCCGTGCGTCCGGTCGTGCCGTCCATGCGCATGTCGAGCGGCGCGTCCTTCGAGTACGCGAACCCGCGCTCGGCGCGGTCGAGCTGCAGCGACGAGACGCCGAGGTCGAAGAGCACGCCGTCGACCTCGTCGAATCCCTCGGAGGCGATCGCGTCGAGGATGCCGTCGTAGACCGTGTGCACGAATCGTGCGCGGTCGCCGAAGCGGGCCAGGCGTTCGCGCGCGATCGCCAGTGCGTCGGTGTCGCGGTCGAGGCCGATCACCGTGAGCGACGGGAAGCGCTCGAGCATCGCAGCCGTGTGGCCGCCCATGCCGAGCGTCGCGTCGACGACGACCGCGCCGTCGCGTCCGAGCGCCGGCGAGAGGAGCTCGAGCGTGCGCTCGAGCATGACGGGTGTGTGGATGCGTTCGATGTCCATGATGCCTCCGGGATCGTGTCCGACGGATTCCGATGCCCATCCGTTCGTCCTGTTGCGGGGAAGTGCAGCAGGCGCGTACGGCTGGGAGTCGCAACCCGTCGGGCTAGAAGAGCCCGGGAATCACCTCCTCCGCCGTCTCTGCGAAGGCCGCCTCCTGTTCGGCGAGGTACGTCTGCCACGCCGTGGCATCCCAGATCTCGACCCTGCTGCCCGCACCGATGACCGCGAGGTCTCGGCCGAGGCCCGCATAGCTGCGAAGCGCTGCTGGGACGGTGACCCGGTGCTGCTTGTCGGGGGTCTCCGCTGAGGCGCCCGACAGGAAGACGCGCATGTAGTCGCGCGCCTGCTTGCTCGTCACGGGGGCTTGGCGGATCTTCTCGTTCATCTGCTCGAACTCCCTCGCGCTGAACACGTAGATGCAGCGCTCCTGCCCGCGCGTGAGCACGAGACCGGTCGAGAGTTCGTCCCGGAATTTGGCCGGAAGAATGACGCGGCCCTTCTCGTCGAGCTTCGGCTCGTAGGTCCCGAGGAACACCGCACCACCCCCTTTCCTCCGACCAGGATCCAGGTAGCCCCACTTTACTCCACTCCCATCCCCCAGACAACGACAGGCCGACGATCGATGAGAAATCGGTGCCTCGAACCCCCGGAAGGACGGGGATTCCGGGCGTGGAGGAGGGTGGAGGGATATGCGCGCGTCGAGGAGGAATCACGTCGTCCGCGCGCCCTGAACGCGCCGGATGCCGCCTTCAGCCGCGCGTCGTCAGCGCCGCCGACGACCGGGAGGACCGCCGATCAGCACGATCTCGCCGGAGGGCGCACGAAAAACGGGCCGATCCGAAGATCGACCCGTCGACGGTGGAGGAACGTGGAGGACTAGTCGCCGCGCTCCTGGCGGCGGTCCCATCGTTCGTTGAGGCGGTCCATGAACCCGGCGGACTGGCCGCCCTGGGGCTTGCCGGACTTCGATGCGCCCTCCTCGGGCGCCGGAGCGGCTGCCCCGCGCTTGCCGGGCGTGATGGCCACGAGCACGCCGGCGAACATCATCGCGAAACCGATGATGCCGACGATGAGCATCTGCAGCGCCACCCCTGCGATCAACGCACCGGCGCCGACCACGGCGAGCAGGACACCGAGCACGATCGCTCGGTAGTTCGGGCGTCGCCCACGGCCTCCCCCGACCGCATGTACGAAGTCCGCATCGTTGCGGTAGAGGTTCCGCTCCATCTCCTCGAGAAGACGTTGCTCCTGCTCTGAAAGCGGCATCTCTTTCCCCTCAGGCTCGGGACCGACGCATCCGTGGCCATTCTAGCGCCGCGCGGCCTCGGTAGGCTAGGCGGGTGGCTCAAGGTTCTCGACTCGTCGATCTGGTTCAAGCGCGCATCGATGGGTTCGTCGACGAGCGCAGCACCATTCTCCGCTCGATCACGACCGAGCTGGCGCCGCTCGACCAGTTCTCAAGGCGCTTTCTCAGCGGGGGCAAGCGCTTCCGGGCACTGTTCTGCTACTGGGGCTGGGCGGCCGTGGTCGGGCAGGGATTCGACCCGTTCGGAGGCGAGGCGGAACGCGACGCGTTCCCGGTCGTCTCGGCCGCCTCGGCGCTCGAGGTGTTCCACGCGGCGGCCCTCGTGCACGACGACATCATCGACAACTCCGACACCCGCCGCGGAGCCCCGGCCGCGCACCGACTGTTCGAGGCGCTGCACGCCGAGGCAGGCTGGCTCCGCAGCAGCGACGAGTTCGGACGCGCGTCGGCGATCCTCCTCGGGGACCTGCTGCTCGGGTGGAGCGACGAGCTGCTCGACGAGGGCCTCGACGCGCTCCCCGATCGCGTCGCCGCACGGGCCGCTCGCGCGGAGTTCGTGCGTATGCGCACCGAGGTGACCGCCGGCCAGTACCTCGACATCCTCGCCGAGCAGTCCTGGCACACGCGTCGCGACGACGAGCAGCGCGCGACCGCCGAACGCGTCATCACCTACAAGGCCGCGAAGTACTCGGTCGAGTCGCCCCTCGCGCTCGGCGGGCTCATCGGCGGCGGCACGGCGGCGCAGATCGACGCGCTGCGCGCGTTCGGGCTGCCGCTGGGCATGGCCTACCAGCTGCGCGACGACCTCCTCGGCGTGTTCGGCGACCCCGCGGTCACCGGCAAGCCGAGCGGAGACGACCTGCGCGAGGGCAAGCGCACCATGCTCGTCGCGATCGCGCGCGAGCGGCTCGCGCACGGCCCGCGCAACCTGCTCGACGAACTGCTCGGCGACCCCGAGCTCAGCGAGGCCCAGATCCGGATGCTGCAGCGCACCATCACCGAGACCGGCGCGGTCGACGAGATCGAGTCCATGATCGCCGCCGAGGTCGGTCAGGCCCGGTCCGCGCTCGAGGACGCGCCGCTGAGCGCCGCGGCTCGCACCGAGCTCGCCTCGCTCGCGACGACCGTCAGCCGCCGCAGCAGCTGATCAGGCGAGCGCCTGGGCGACGCGCCGCACTTCGGCCTTGCGTCCGGCGAGCAGCGCCGCGATGGGCGAGACGCCCAAGCTGTCGTCTTCGTTCAGCAGCCAGTCGAGCGCCTCGGCGTCGCTGAACCCGCCGTCGCCGAGCACCATGATCGTGCCGTGGAGCTCGGGCAGCGGGTGGCCGTCCTTGATGAACACGGCGGGGACCTTGAGCACGCCGTCGATGCGGGCGGCGAGCAGGTGCCGGTCGTCGATGAGCCGACGCACCCGGCTGGGGGTCGAATCGAAGAGCTCGACGAGGTCGGGCACGGTCAGCCACTCGGTCGCGGTCGGATCGGTCGAAGTCGCATCGGTCACCGCTCCAGCCTAGCCAGAGCGCCCATCGACGCGGTACCCGCCGATCGATGCACGCACGCCGCGCTGCCGGTTCCGCGGACGGCTCCGACGGACACGCGCGCATGTCGTTGACACGTCCACCCTGCTGTGGAACGGTGTCGCCAAGCCGATGGGGGTCGGACGAGGGGGCGACATGACGAACCGCGACGCAGCGGTCGAGGGGGAACCGGGCGGCACCGGCGCGCCCGCCACCAGGCGGGAGCTCGCCCGCGCACGGCGACCGCGCGGCATCCGTCGACTGACCACTTTGCCGATCGCGATCGTCGGCACCATCGCGGTGTCGCTCGGCATCGTGCAGCCGGCGGAGGCCGCCCCGCAGACCCCGAAGCGCCTGGCAAAGGACCGTGCGACCGGCGCCGACGTGCGCCGCACGGCGGTGGCCGCGGCATCCGCTCCCCCGGCCGAGGTCGTCGTGGCCGAGGGCGACACGGTGAGCGGCATCGCCGAACGCTACGGGCTCGCGACCGCCGAGGTGCTGGCCGCGAACGGGCTCGGATGGTCGAGCCTCATCTTCCCCGGGCAACGACTTGCGCTGCCCGGGGCGTCGACGCCCGTGGCCCCGAAACCAACCGCCCAACCCGACATCCGTCGCCACACGGTCGCCTCCGGCGACACGATCAGCGGCATCGCGGCGCGATACGGTCTCGACACGGCCCAGGTGCTGAGCGCGAACGGGCTGAGCGCGTCGAGCCTCATCTTCCCGGGCGAGCAGATCGTGCTGCCGAACGCGATCGGGACGACGGATGCCGCGGCGCAGGCTGCGGCTCCTGCTCCCGCGCCGGGTCCTGCTCCTGCTCCTGCTCCTGCTCCTGCTCCAGCGCCGGCGCCCGCGGAACCCGTCGCGGCCGAACCCGTCGCGCAGGTGCAGCCCGAGGCGGATCGGCCCGCCACGCTCACCGACGAGATGCGCACGAACGCGCAGGTCGTGATCGATGTCGGCAGGTCGCTCGGCGTGCCCGACGCCGGCATCGTGGTGGCCCTCGTCGCAGCCGCACAGGAGAGCGGCCTGAGCGACGTGGACTCCGGCGACCTCGATTCGCTCGGACTGTTCCAGCAACGGCCGAGCCAGGGCTGGGGAACGGTCGAGGAGGTCTCCGACCCCGCCCACGCCGCGCGATCCTTCTACGGCGGACCCGACGGCCCGAACGTCGGCCGCGCCCCCGGCCTGCTCGACGTCGAGGCATGGGACGCCATGCCCGTGGCCGCCGCGGCTCAGGCCGTGCAGAAGTCGGCCCATCCCGAGAAGTACGCGAAGTGGGAGCGGGCGGCGCGCGCCTGGCTCGCGGAACTCGGCTGAGGCCGTCGCCCCGGCCCGACCGCCTCCCGCTGACCCCTCGGGTCGCATCACGAAGCGGTTTCGATCGCCGGGCGCACGGTGTGTAGTCAGCAAGAGGCATGAACGAGTTCGTACACTCGTCTGGTGACCACTGCGCCCGCCGACCCCATGATCGGACGTCTCATCGACGGCCGGTATCAGGTGCGCTCGCGCATCGCGCGCGGAGGCATGGCCACGGTGTACCTCGCGACCGACCTCCGGCTCGAACGGCGCGTCGCGATCAAGATCATGCACGGCCACCTCGCCGACGACAACACGTTCAAGACGCGCTTCGTGCAAGAGGCGCGTTCTGCCGCACGACTGGCTCACCCCAACGTCGTCAATGTGTTCGACCAGGGCCAGGACTCCGACATGGCCTACCTGGTCATGGAGTACCTGCCCGGCATCACGCTCCGCGACCTCCTGAAGGACTACAAGAAGCTGACCCCCGAGCAGACCGTCGACATCCTCGACGCCGTGCTCGCCGGGCTGGCCGCCGCGCACAAGGCCGGCATCGTGCACCGCGACCTCAAGCCCGAGAACGTGCTGCTCGCCGACGACGGCCGCATCAAGCTCGGCGACTTCGGGCTGGCGCGGGCCGCGAGCGCGAACACCGCAACGGGCCAGGCCCTGCTCGGCACCATCGCCTACCTCTCCCCCGAGCTCGTCACCCGCGGCATCGCCGATGCCCGGAGCGACATCTACGCCGTCGGCATCATGGTCTACGAGATGCTCACCGGAGAGCAGCCCTACGTGGGCGAGGCGCCCATGCAGATCGCCTACCAGCACGCCAACGACCAGGTGCCCATGCCGAGCGCCAAGAATCCCTCGGTGCCCGTCGAGCTCGACGAGCTCGTGCTCTGGTCGACGTCGCGCGATCCGGAGGCACGCCCTCGCGATGCCAAGGACATGCTCGACCGGCTCCGGCAGATCGAGCCGGCAGTCCGGGGCGGCCAAGCCCACGTGACGCAGGCGACGACCGTGCTCATCGGTGCAGGGTTCGGGGCATCCGCGATGGGCAGCCCGACGGCCGCGACCACCGTGCTCTCCGGCGCGATCGCGCCACCGAGCCCGCTCGCGCCGCCCGAGTTCCCGCCGTCCGACGCCGACGGCGACGGCCCCGACGCGGCAGCCCTCACCGCCGCCGCGTCCCGACGACGTCGACGCGGCTACTGGCTGCTCGCACTCGTGCTGCTGCTCGCCGGAGTCGCCGGCGGCGCCGGGTGGTACTTCGGCGCCGGTCCCGGTTCCTACGCGACCGTGCCCGAGATCGTCGACACCGCGCCCGCCGACGCCGAGGCGGCGCTCGTCGACGCCGGATTCACGGTCGAGCAGGCCGAACGTGCCGACCCCGAGGTCGCCGCAGGCAAGGTCTCGGGCAGCGATCCAGCGCCCGGCGAGCAGGCGCAACGCGGGTCGAAGGTCACGATGTACGTCTCGACGGGGCCCGCGATCATCGCCGTCCCCGACGTGGTCGGCGCCGCCGAGGCCGACGCCCGTACCCAGCTCGCCCGGTTCGCGGTCGCGGAGAAGTCGATCGAGCAGTTCTCGGGCGACGTGCCGAGCGGTTCGGTCATCGCGGTGCTCACCTCCGAGGGCGAACCCGTGCCCGGCGAGTACCCCGAGCGGGGCAAGCTCAGCCTCGTGGTCTCAGTCGGCCCCGTGCCGCCGGTCGAGGGCGACCTCGCGACCGACGCCGAGGCCGAGCTCACCGCGGCCGGCCTCACGGTCGAGTACGCCGAAGCCGTGTTCGACGACGCCGTGCCGAAGGACCACGTGAAGACCGCCGACTGGACCGAGGACCCCATGGTCCCCGGTTCGAAGGTCGTGCTCACGGTGTCGAAGGGTCCCGATGTCGTCGCCGTGCCCGACGTCGTCGGCCTGAACTGGGCGGAGGCCGGGCCCCTGCTGCGCGACGCCGGCTTCGAGCTCGACTACAACATCATCGCCGACGTCGCCCCCGCGGCGTTCGTCGTCTCCAAGACGAGTCCCGCGGCGACCGACGACCCCCCGCGCCGCGGTTCGACCGTCACGGTCAACTTCTCGGGCTTCTGAGCCCGGCTGCCGGCAGCCGGTCCGGAGAGACGCATCCCTGGTCCGGCACGCGGCTCCAGGCTGTCCGCGGCTCGGGGCGAGGGTCTCGGGCAAGGGGGCCGCTGCGCGCTCTCGCGTCCGGCCGACCGACGACGAAGGGCGCGGGCATCCGAGGATGCACCGCGCCCTTCGCGAGCCCGATCAGCGAGCCGACAGCTCCTCGGCCACCAGGAACGCGAGCTCGAGCGACTGCATGTGGTTCAGGCGAGGGTCGCAGAGCGACTCGTAGCGCGTGGCGAGGGTCGCCTCGTCGATGTGCTCGGAGCCGCCGAGGCACTCGGTGACGTCGTCTCCGGTGAGCTCGACGTGGATGCCGCCGGGGTACGTGCCTGCAGCGCGGTGCGCCTCGAAGAAGCCCTTGACCTCGTCGACGACGTCGTCGAAACGACGCGTCTTGTAGCCGTTCGGCGTGGTGATGCCGTTGCCGTGCATCGGGTCGGTGACCCAGAGCGGCGTGGCATCGCTCGCCTTGACGGCCTCGAGCAGCGGCGGCAGGCCGTCGCGGATCTTCGAGGCGCCCATGCGGGTGATGAAGGTGAGGCGGCCGGGCTCGCGGTTCGGGTCGAGCTTGTCGATGAGCTCGAGCATCGTCTCGGGCGACGTCGTCGGGCCGAGCTTCACGCCGATCGGGTTGCGCACCCGCGACAGGAAGTCGACGTGCGCGCCGTCGAGTTCGCGCGTGCGCTCGCCGATCCAGATGAAGTGCGCCGACGTGTCGTACGGCGTGCCCGTACGCGAGTCGATACGCGTCATCGGGCGCTCGTAGTCCATGAGCAGGCCCTCGTGGCCGGTGTAGAACTCGGTGTGCTTGAGCGCCTCGAAGTCCGCGCCGCACGCGTCCATGAATCGCACGGCACGATCGATGTCGCGCGCCATGGTCTCGTACCGGGCGTTCGCCGGGTTCGCGGCGAATCCCTGGTTCCAGGAGTGCACCTGCCGCAGGTCGGCGAAGCCGCCCTGCGTGAACGCGCGGATGAGGTTCAGGGTCGACGCGGCCATGTGGTAGCCGCGCACGAGCCGGGCCGGGTCGGCGTTGCGCGACTCGGGCGTGAAGTCGTAGCCGTTCACGATGTCGCCGCGGTAGGCGGGCAGCGTGACGTCGCCACGGGTCTCGGTGTCGCTCGATCGGGGCTTGGCGAACTGCCCTGCCATGCGGCCCATCTTGACGACCGGCATCGACGCGCCGTACGTGAGCACGACGGCCATCTGCAGCACGGTCTTCACGCGGTTGCGGATCTGGTCGGCCGTGGCGCCCGCGAAGGTCTCGGCGCAGTCTCCGCCCTGCAGCAGGAACGCCTCGCCGCGCGAGGCCGCGGCCAGGCGGTCGCGCAGGTTGTCGACCTCGCCAGCGAACACCAGCGGCGGCAGCGAGGCGAGCTCGGCGGATGCCGCAGCGGCCGCGACGGCGTCTGGCCACTGCGGCTGCTGCTTGATCGGCAGTGTGCGCCAATAGTCGAGGCCGTCGATCACGGAGGGATCTGCATTGACGACGGGCTCGACGAGCTGTACCACGGGTATGTCCTGAGGGGTTCGGGGCGCTGTTGCGCCGTGAAATGACGATCGGCGACGCGAGCGCGCCACCGCAGATCGAGCCTACCCCGATTGCGCGGCCCGCTGCTCGCGCACCGAGCTGGCGTACACGTCGACGTACTGCTGCCCGCTCAACGCACGGAGCGAGTGCACGAGCTCGTCGGTCACGGACCGCAATACGAAGCGGTCGCCTTCGAGCCCCTCGAAGCGCGTGAAGTCGATCGGCGGTCCGATGATGATGCCGATGCGGCGCACCTTCGGCAGGCGCGTGCCGATGGGCATGACCTTCTCGGTGTCGATCATGGCCACCGGGATGACCGGCACACCCGCCTCGAGCACCATGCGGGCGACGCCCGTGCGACCGCGGTACAGCCGGGCGTCGGGGCTGCGGGTGCCCTCGGGGTAGATGCCGAGGATGCCCCCGCCGCCGAGCACGCGGAGTCCGGTCTCGAGCGACGCCTCGGAGGCCTTGCCGCCCGAACGGTCGATCGGCAGCTGGCCGGCGGCCTGGAAGAACATCTTCGTCGCCCAGCCCTTGAGTCCCTTGCCGGTGAAGTACTCGCTCTTCGCGAGGAACACGACCGGACGGTCGACGATGAGCGGCAGGAAGATCGAGTCGATGAACGACAGGTGGTTGCTGGCGAGCACCACGGGGCCGTCCTTCGGAACGTGCTCGAGCCCGACGACCCATGGCCGGAAGATCGCGAGGAGGATCGGTCCGACCACGATGTGCTTCATGATCCAGTAGAACACCGCGCCGTGTCTCCTTCCGCTCGACCGCTCAACCCTACCGCCGCTGGGGTTCAGGCGTGCTCGGCCGCCCAGACGCGCGCGAGGTCGGCGGCGCCGACGACGCCGGCGTCGTTGACGAGCTCCGCGATCACGAAATCGGGCTCGGGGTGGTAGCCGCGCGCCGGGAGGTGCTCGAGGAAGGCCTCGCGGATCGGGCCGAGCAGCAGCTCGCCCGCCGCAGCGACGCCGCCGCCGAACACGAAGCGCTGCGGGTCGAGCACTGCGGAGATCGACGCCGCGGCCTCTCCGAGCCAGTGTCCGAGCTGTCGCAGCGCCGCGATCGCTCCGGGATCCTCGGCCTGGATCATCTCGCCGACGATGCGGCCGTCGAGCGCGCCGTTCGCCTCGCGGGCGCGCGCCAGCTGCAGGCCGATGCCACCGGCATCCGCGATCTCGTTGGCCATGCGGAGCAGTGCGCGGCCGGAGCCGTACATCTCGATGCACCCGCGCTGCCCGCACCCGCAGGGCAGGCCGCCCGGGACCACGCGCAGGTGGCCGAGCTCTGCGCCAGCGCCGAATCCGCCGCGGAACAGGTGGTCGCCCGCCACGATCGCCCCGCCGACGCCGGTGCCGATCGTCAGCATGACCATGTCGCTCACCATGCGGCCCGCTCCGAAGCGGAACTCGGCCCACCCGGCCGCGTTCGCGTCGTTGTCGACGACGACCGTCGCGCCGACCCTGGCCTCGAGCTTCGCCCGGAACGGCTCGTTGCGCCAGTCGATGTTCGGCGCGTAGTAGACCGTCGACTGCGCGGCGTCGATGAACCCGGCGGCGGCGACGCCGACCACGACCTCCTCGGTCGCGCCGTCGGCGAGCGTGCGGATCATCTCGACGACCGCGTCTTCGAGGAGCTGCGCGTCGCCTGCGGGTGTCGGCACCCGTTCGCTGCGGACGATGCCGCCGGCCTCGTCGACCACCGCTCCCGCGATCTTGGTTCCGCCGATGTCGATGCCGATCGCGTGCACGCTGGAGCGCCTTTCCGTTGGGCTTCGGGGAGGGGTGCTGGCCGCACGGCCGCTGAGATCCGAGGGCAACCACTAGAGTGTAGTGGACCCGGACGTGTCCCTACCCGCGCTCGGACGCCCCCCGCTCGACCCCGGTGCCGAAGGAGCTACCGTGATTCAGTTCGATACCCCCGTCGTGGTTCCCGCCGATCCCGAAGCGAACGCAACCGACCTCCTGGTCCAGCGCGTCGCGGCGACCCCCGACTCCGTGCTGTTCTCCCTGCCGACCGCCGACGGCGGCTGGTCGCCCGTGACCACGCGGGAGTTCTACGACCAGGTCATCGCCCTCGCCAAGGGCTTCGTCGCCGCCGGCATCCAGCCGGGCGACAAGGTCGGCCTCATGAGCAAGGTGCGCTACGAGTGGACCCTCATCGACTTCGCGATGTGGTTCGCCGGCGGCATCCTGGTGCCCGTCTACGAGACGAACTCGCCCGCGCAGGTGCGCTGGAGCCTCAGCGACTCCGGCGCCATCGCGGCGATCCTCGAGACGCCCGACCACTTCACCCGCTTCGACGAGGTGCACCCCGACCTGCCCGCGATCCGCAACACCTGGCAGATCGACCTCGGCGACCTCGACAAGCTCGCCGCCGCCGGCGTCGACGTGCCCGACGAGGAGATCGAGCGCCGCCGCAACCTCGCGGTCGGCTCCGACATCGCAACGCTCATCTACACGTCCGGATCCACGGGCAAGCCCAAGGGCTGCGTGCTGACGCACTCGAACTTCGTCGAGCTCTCCCGCAACGCGGGTGTGGCGCTCTCCGACGTCGTGGCCGACCCGAACGGCGCCTCGACGCTGCTCTTCATCACGACCGCGCACGTCTTCGCGCGCTTCATCGCGGTGCTGAGCGTGCACGCCGGCGTGCGCGTCGGGCACCAGGCCGACACGAAGCAGCTCCTGCCGTCGCTCGCGAGCTTCAAGCCGACCTTCCTCCTCGCGGTGCCCCGGGTGTTCGAGAAGGTCTACAACGTCTCCGAGCAGAAGGCCGAGGCCGGCGGCAAGGGCAAGATCTTCCGCGCCGCGGCCGAGACCGCCGTCGCGTACTCGACGGCGAAGGAAGCCGGCACCGCCATCCCCCTCGGCCTGAAGCTCAAGTTCAGGCTCTTCGATGCGCTCGTGTTCTCGAAGCTCCGCGAGGCCATGGGCGGCAACGTCAAGTACGCCGTCTCGGGCTCCGCCCCGCTCGGCCCGCGTCTCGGCCACTTCTACCACGCGCTCGGCATCACGATCCTCGAGGGCTACGGCCTCACCGAGACCACCGCTCCGGCGACGGTCAACCTCACGACCCGGTCGAAGATCGGCACCGTCGGCCCCGCGCTGCCGGGCGTCTCGGTCCGCCTCGCCGACGACGGCGAGATCCAGGTCAAGGGCATCGACGTCTTCAAGGAGTACTGGAACAATCCCGAGGCGACCGCCGAGGCGTTCGACGGCGAGTGGTTCAAGACGGGCGACCTCGGTTCGTTCGACGACGAGGGCTTCCTCACCATCACGGGCCGCAAGAAGGAGATCATCGTCACCGCCGGCGGCAAGAACGTCTCCCCCGCGATGCTCGAGGACCCCATCCGCGCGAACCCGCTCATCGGCCAGGTCGTCGTCGTCGGAGACCAGAAGCCGTTCATCTCGGCCCTCATCACGCTCGACCCCGAGATGCTGCCCGTGTGGCTGAACAACAACGGCGAAGACGCCGCCATGTCGGTCGAGGAGGCCGCGCTGAACCCGG
Organism: Agromyces sp. CF514; assembly: GCF_900113185.1. NCBI lineage: Bacteria > Bacillati > Actinomycetota > Actinomycetes > Micrococcales > Microbacteriaceae > Agromyces > Agromyces sp. CF514. Next base: position 2,762,244 of record NZ_FOZD01000001.1, read on the forward strand.
CCGTCCTCGCAGAGGTGCAGCGTGCGATCGACGTCGCGAACGACCATGTGTCCCGCGCCGAGTCGATTCGCAAGTTCGCGATCCTCCCGGGCGAGCTCACCGAGGCGAGCGGTCACCTCACGCCGAAGCTCAGCATCAAGCGCAACGTGATCCTCCAGGACTTCGCGAGCCAGATCGAAGGCATGTACTCCGGCGCCCCCGCCACCGAGGGGCACTCGATCATCCGCTGACGATCGGGCGACGAACGGGCAAGGGCCTCGCGGAGACATCCGCGAGGCCCTTGCCCGTTGCGCCGTGCCCGGCGATCAGAACCAGTCGGACTCGCGCACCGCGCGCATCGCGGCACGGCGCTCGTCCTTCTCGAGGCGGTCGAGGTAGAGCAGCCCGTCGAGGTGATCGCACTCGTGCTGGAGCGCCTGCGCCATGAGCCCCTCGCCCGAGAGCTCGATCTCGTTGCCGTCGAGGTCGATGCCGCGAACCCGCGCGAACGGGTAGCGCGGCGTCTTCTGCCAGAGGCCCGGCACCGAGAGGCAGCCCTCGTCGATGAGCTCGAGGTCGCCGGATGTCTCGACGACGACGGGATTGATGATGTAGCCGACCTCGCCGTCGACGTTGTAGCTGAAGGCCCGCAGGTTGACGCCGATCTGCGACGCGGCGACGCCCGCGCGCCCGGGCACCCGGACGCTGTCGAGCAGGTCGGTCACGAGCGAACGCACGCGCTCATCGACCTGTTCGACGGGTGCTGACACGGTCTTCAATACGGGGTCGCCGAACAGGCGAATGGGTCGTTCCGGCAATGCCGCTCCGTTTCAATGGCCGCCGCGGTCTACGGGCAGCCCCTCCACGACGAGCGCGGCGAGCTCGCGTGCGGCGTGACGCGTGACGGGACGCAGCTCGTCCCAGTGCACCACGGATCCGGCGGCCAGTTGGGGGTCGTACGGGATGCGCACGATCTCGCGGACCCGCGACTGGAAGTGCGCCTCGATCTCGTCGACCTTGACCAGGTGCGTTCCCTGCGTCGCGAGGTTGATCGCGACGATGGCGTTGCGCACGAGTTCGCCGAAGCCGTTCGCCTCGAGCCAGGTGAGCGTCTCGGAGGCGAGTCTGGCCTCGTCGACACTGCCCCCGGAGACGATCACGATCGAATCGGCTCGCTGCAGGGTGGCGCGCATGACGGAGTGGACGATGCCGGTGCCGCAGTCGGTGAGCACGAGCGAGTAGTAGCGCGCTGCGAGCCCGGCGACGACGTTGTAGTCGTCATCGTTGAACGCCTCGGAGAGCGTCGGGTCGGTGTCGGACGCGAGGATGTCCAGACGGGTCTCGTCACGGGACACGAAGGCCGAGAAGTCGGTGTAGCCGCCGATGGACGACGCCCGGGTGACGACGTCGCGCACGGTCTCGCGTGTCTGGCGGTCGACCCGCTCGGCGAGCGTGCCACGGTCGGGGTTCGCGTCGATCGCGATGACGCGGTCGTCGCGAGCGTCGGCCAGGGCCATGCCGAGCAGCGTCGTGATGGTCGTCTTGCCGACGCCGCCCTTGCGCGTGAGCACCGGCACGAACCGGGCTCCGCCGTCGAACCGGCGCTGGATGCGGGCGCTCAGTTCCTTGTAGGCGCGCGCCTTGGCGGAGTCGCCGAGGTTGACGAGGTGCAGCGACGCCTCGTAGACGAAGCGGTTGAAGCCGCCGTGCGGCGCCGGTCTCGTCGTGCGGTTGAGGTCGATGAGGCGGTCGGCGGTGAGGGACTCCGACGTCTCGGGCACCTCGGCAGGAGTCGCGGCATCCGTCGGCACGTCGACGATGGCGACATGGCTGCCGGTGTCGGTGCTGACCCGCTCGCGACGCAGTCGAGAGGCGTCGGCGGCGAGCAGTGCGCCGTAGGGCGACGGGTCGGCGTGGGCTCCGGATCGGGCGGCAGCGCCGGCGAGAGGGGGCGTGATCACCTCGACCGAGGTCGTCGTCGGACCGGCGACGAGTCCGCCGGGGTCGACGGCGACATCGTCGATCGCCACGGCGACTTCGTCGTCGGGCATGATCGGGCGCGGCGACGGCGGAAGGTCGACCCTGATGTTCAGGCTGTCGGGAACGGCCGATGCAGCGTGTGCGCCGCCCGATGCGTCGAGGACCGATCGATCCATCGCCGTCGTGCGACCACCCTCACGCCTCGACCCCGCGACATCTTCTCCCCTGTTGTCAGCCACCGATAACCCCTCCTCAGTGCGAACGTGAGCTCACGTTACCGTGAGCTCACGCTCAGCCTACAGCGGTCGGACCACCGCGAGCAGGTCACCGGCCTCGACCTGCTGGGTCTTCGGGATGGCGACGCGCTCGACGACGCCCGCGACGGGCGACGTGATGGCGGCCTCCATCTTCATGGCCTCGATCGACGCGATGCTCTGTCCGACGGCGATTTCGGCGCCGGGTTCGACCTGCAGCGTGACGACGCCCGAGAACGGCGCGGCGATGTGCCCGGGCTGCGATGCGTCGGCCTTCTCGGCCGCGCGCGTGTCGACCTCGATGCCGCGATCGCGCACGAAGACGGGCCGGAGCTGGCCGTTCAGGATGGTCATGACGGTGCGCATGCCCTTGTCGTCGGCCTCGCCGATGGCCTCGAGGCCCGCGTAGAGGCGAACGCCGCGGTCGATCTCGACCACGTGCTCCGAGCCCTGACGCAGCCCGTAGAGGTAGTCGAGCGTGTCGACGGCCGACAGGTCGCCGAAGAGCTCGCGGATCTGCTCGAACTGACGCGTCGGCGCCGGGAAGAGCAGGTTGTTCAGCATCGAGCGACGCGTGACGCTGTCGGCGCCGAGCGCCTGGACCTGCTCGTCGGTGAGCTCGGTGACGCCGATGCGCACGTCGCGGCCCGCGAGCACCTTGGTGCGGAACGGCTCGGGCCACCCGCCGGGGAGGTCGCCGAGCTCGCCGGCCATGAAGCCGATGACGGAATCGGGGACGTCGTACTTCTCGGGGTTCGCGGCGAAGTCGGCCGGGTCGGCGCGGACCGCCGCGAGGTGCAGGGCAAGGTCGCCGACGACCTTCGACGACGGCGTCACCTTCGGCACGCGGCCGAGGATGGCGTCGGCTGCCGCGTACATGTCCTCGATGAGCTCGAAGTCGTCGGCGAGGCCCAGCGCGATCGCCTGCTGACGGAGGTTCGAGAGCTGTCCGCCGGGGATCTCGTGGTGGTAGACGCGACCCGTGGGGCCCGGCAGACCCGACTCGAACGGCTTGTAGACGCGGCGCACCGCCTCCCAGTAGGGCTCGAGGTCGGAGACGGCCTGCAGCGAGATGCCGGTGTCGCGCTCGGTGTGGGCGAGCGCGGCGACGAGCGAAGAGGCCGACGGCTGGCTCGTGGTGCCCGCCATCGGAGCGCTCGCGACGTCGACCGCGTCGACGCCCGCACGGCTCGCGGCGAGGAGCGTCGCGAGCTGGCCGCCCGCCGTGTCGTGGGTGTGCAGGTGCACGGGCAGGTCGAAGCGCTCGCGCAGCGCGGCCACGAGCTTCTCGGCGGCCGCGGGTCGCAGGAGCCCCGCCATGTCCTTGATCGCGAGGATGTGCGCGCCGGCAGCGACGATCTCGTCGGCCAGGCCCAGGTAGTAGTCGAGCGTGTAGAGGTCCTCTGCGGGATCGAGCAGGTCTCCCGTGTAGCACATGGCCACCTCGGCGACCGCGGTGCCGGTCGCGAGCACCGACTGGATCGCCGGGAGCATCTGGTCGACGTCGTTCAGGGCGTCGAAGATGCGGAAGATGTCCACGCCGGTCGCGGCGGCCTCGCGCACGAACGCGTCGGTGACCTCGGTGGGGTACGGCGTGTAACCGACCGTGTTGCGGCCGCGGAGCAGCATCTGGATGTTCACGTTCGGCAGGGCTTCGCGCAGGGCCGCGAGCCGCTCCCAGGGGTCTTCGCCGAGGAAGCGGAGTGCGACGTCGTAGGTCGCGCCGCCCCACGCCTCGACCGAGAGCAGCTCCGGGGTCATGCGCGCGACGTACGGCGCGACGGCGACGAGGTCCTTCGTGCGCACGCGAGTGGCGAGCAGCGACTGGTGGGCGTCGCGGAAGGTCGTGTCGGTCACGGCGAGCGGGGTCTGCGCGCGGAGCTCGGCGGCGAAGCCGACCGGGCCGAGCTCGAGCAGTCGCTGCCGCGAACCCGCCGGCGCCGGCGCCGCGAGGTCGATCGCCGGCAGCTTCTCGGCGGGGCTGACCGTCGTGGGCGCGGCGCCGTTCGGCTGGTTCACCGTGACGTCGGCGAGCCAGTTGAGGATCTTGGTGCCGCGATCCTTCGAGACGCGACCGCGCAGCAGCTGCGGACGCTCGTCGATGAACGACGTGCTGAGGTCGCCCGCGATGAATGCCGGGTCGTCGAGCACGGCCTGCAGGAACGGGATGTTCGTCGAGACGCCGCGGATGCGGAACTCGGCGAGGGCGCGACGGGCGCGTGCGACGGCGGCCGGGTAGTCGCGGCCGCGGCACGTGAGCTTCGCGAGCATCGAGTCGAAGTGGGGGCTGATCTGGGCGCCGGGGTTCACGGTTCCGCCGTCGAGGCGGATGCCCGCCCCGCCGGGCGAGCGGTAGGTCGTGATCCGGCCCGTGTCGGGCCGGAACCCCGCGGTGGGGTCCTCGGTCGTGATGCGGGACTGCAGCGCCGCACCGCGGAGGCGGATGTCGCCCTGCTCGAGTCCGAGCTCGGCGAGCGTCTCACCGGCGGCGATGCGGATCTGGGACTGCACGAGGTCGACGTCGGTGACCTCCTCGGTCACGGTGTGCTCGACCTGGATGCGCGGGTTCATCTCGATGAACACGTGCTGGCCCGCGCGATCGCCCGCCGTGTCGAGCAGGAACTCGACCGTGCCCGCGTTGACGTAGCCGATCGACCGGGCGAACGCGATCGCATCGCGGTAGAGCGACTCCCGCACGTCGTCGGAGAGGTTCGGCGCCGGCGCGATCTCGATGACCTTCTGGTGACGACGCTGCACCGAGCAGTCGCGCTCGAAGAGGTGCACGGTCTCGCCGGAGGCATCCGCCAGCACCTGGACCTCGATGTGACGGGGGCGCAGCACGGCCTGCTCGAGGAACATCGTCGAGTCGCCGAAGGCGCTGTCGGCCTCGCGCATGGCCTCTTCGAGCGCGGCGCGCAGGTCGTCCTTCGTGTTGACGCGGCGCATGCCGCGACCGCCGCCGCCCGCGACGGCCTTCGCGAAGATGGGGAAGCCGACCTCGTCGGACTGCGCGATGAGCGCCTCGATGTCGCGCGAGGGCGGGGTGGACTTCAGCACGGGCACGCCCGCGGCGATCGCATGCTCCTTCGCGGTGACCTTGTTGCCCGCCATCTCGAGCACCTGCTTGGGCGGCCCGATGAAGGTGATGCCCGCCTCGGCGGCGGCCTGCGCCAGCTCGGGGTTCTCGGACAGGAACCCGTATCCCGGGTAGATCGCGTCTGCGCCGCACTCGCGGGCCACGCGGATGATCTCCGAGACATCGAGGTAGGCGCGCACCGGATGCCCCGGCTCGCCGATCTGGTACGCCTCGTCGGCCTTCAGCCGATGCAGCGAGTTGCGGTCCTCGAAGGGATACACCGCCACCGTCTTCGCACCGAGTTCGACGGCGGCACGGAACGCCCGAATGGCGATCTCTCCGCGGTTGGCTACCAGAATCTTCGAGAACATGCAGGCCTTTCGGTGGGGGTTTCCGCACAGCGAACGTTTAGGTTTCGCCCAAGCAATAGAGGTAGCGTATCTGTTCGTGCACGTACTCAGCGTCAGTTCCCTCAAGGGCGGTGTCGGCAAGACGACCGTCACCCTCGGACTGGCGTCGGCGGCGTTCGCCCGCGGCGTCCGGACCCTCGTCGTCGACCTCGATCCTCAATCCGACGTGTCCACGGGCATGGACATCCAGGTCGCAGGCCACCTCAACGTGGCCGACGTGCTCGCCTCCCCGAAGGAGAAGATCGTCCGTTCGGCGATCGCTCCCAGCGGCTGGGCGCGCTCCAACCCGCAGTCCACGATCGACGTCATGATCGGCAGCCCGTCGGCCATCAACTTCGACGGCCCGCATCCGTCGATCCGCGACATCTGGAAGCTCGAAGAGGCCCTCGCGAACGTCGAGTCCGACTACGAGCTCGTGCTCATCGACTGCGCGCCCTCGCTGAACGCGCTCACGCGCACCGCGTGGGCCGCGAGCGACCGCGTCGCCGTCGTCACCGAGCCCGGCCTGTTCTCGGTCGCCGCCGCCGACCGCGCCCTGCGCGCGATCGAGGAGATCCGGCGAGGCCTCTCCCCCAGGCTCCAGCCGCTCGGCATCATCGTGAACCGCGCCCGCGTGCAGTCCCTCGAACACCAGTTCCGCATCAAGGAGCTGCGCGACATGTTCGGGCCGCTCGTGCTCTCCCCGCAGCTGCCCGAGCGCACGTCGCTGCAGCAGGCTCAGGGTGCGGCCAAGCCGCTGCACATGTGGCCGGGCGAGTCCGCCGAAGAGATGTCGGCGAACTTCGACCAGCTGCTCGAGCGGGTGCTGCGCACGGCTCGCATCGGCGACTTCGCCGGCGCCGCACCGTACGAGCTCGAGTCGCCGACGCTCTGATCCGGGCCCGGGTTCGCTGAACCCGGTCGCGCGGTGTTAGCTCGCGCAGGGCCAGTTCGCGCCGAGCGGGTTCGCATCGGCGAAGCCGCGGCGCGAGCCTCGAAGCCCGTCACCTCGAGCGACCGATGCAGAACCGATCGATGCAGCAAACGGATGCCGCGTGCAGAAGACGGGCAGAAGATCCCGTCGATGCGGGCGGCGGCGTCAGGAGATGCGGCGGGACTTCGCGCCGCGACGGGCGGCGAGCTCGTCCATGGCATCGACCGGCTGCGTGTCGAGCTCGACGAGGGAGTTCTCGACCTCGCGGAGCACCTTGCCGACCGCGATGCCGAAGACGCCCTGACCGCGGTTGACGAGGTCGATGACCTCGTCGTCGGACGTGCACAGGTACACGCTCGCGCCGTCGCTCATGAGCGTGGTCTGCGCGAGGTCCTCGACGCCCGATTCGCGCAACTGCGTCACCGCCGTGCGGATCTGCTGAAGCGAGATGCCCGTGTCGAGCAGCCGCTTGACGAGCTTGAGCACCAGGATGTCGCGGAAGCCGTAGAGGCGCTGCGACCCGGAGCCGGCGGCGCCGCGAACGGTGGGTTCGACGAGCTGCGTGCGCGCCCAGTAGTCGAGCTGGCGGTAGCTGATGCCCGCTGCCCCCGCGGCGACCGCACCGCGGTACCCGGTGCCGTCTTCGTGCGCGGGCATGCCGTCGGTGAACAGCAGACCGAGGTCGTATCGATCGCGCGCGCTCCGGTCGAGCTCACTCATGCGATCCCCTCACTCTCGGCTCGTCACCCTGACGGGCATCGTCCACGCTATCGAGCGGAGCCGGTGCGACCAAACACATCCGGCCGAACGTCTCGGCGTGTCGCGATCGTGCACAGGCGACGCCCAGCGCAGGGTCAGCGTGCGAGCCTCGCCAGGGCGGCCCGCACGACCTCGGCGCGCACGACCTCGAGTCGGGCGGCGAGCTCGGCGGCATGCTCGGAGACACGCGCCTTGCCCGCGGCATCCGTTCGCCTCGACGGCGCGAGTGCACGCTCGATGAGGGCGGCGTCGCGCTCGGCCGCGGCCCGGAACGCCCGCAGGTGCCGCGGTTCGATGCCGACCTCGCGCAGCGCGACGAGGGACTCGAGCACGCCGAGGTCTTCGGCGTCGTACGAATCGGAGGCCGTGATGAGCGACGCGGAGACCGCGTCGTCGAGGAGGGATCGCGGAGCCTTGGCGGTCGCGACGAGCTCATCGCGCGAGTACCGCCTCGCGCCGAGGAAGCCGCTCGCGTCGGTCGCCCCCGGCAGGGCGGGCGTCTCGCCGGCGTCGATGGAGTCGAGGTGGGCGCGGATCACCTTGAGCGGCAGGTAGTGGTCGCGCTGCATCGACAGCACGAGCGTGATGCGGTCGACATCGCCGGAGGAGAACTTGCGGTACCCGGCCGCGGTGCGCGCCGGGGAGACGAGTCGCTGCTCTTCGAGGAAGCGCAGCTTCGACGGCGTCAGGTCGGGGAACTCGGGCTGCAGGCGTGCGAGAACCTGACCGATGCCGAGCAGGGGGGCCGAGCCGCTCGCGTGCGTGGAGGCGGCGTGGCCCGACACTAGCTGCTCGCCAGCGGAGCCAGGTCGCGTCGCGAGGCGTAGAAGGTGAGCCGGAACTTGCCGATCTGCACCTCGGCGCCGTCGCTCAGGAGCGCGGTCTCGATGCGGACGCCGTCGAAGTAGGTGCCGTTCAGCGACGAGAGGTCCTTCACCTCGAACGCCGTGCGGTGGCGGAGGAACTCGGCGTGCCGACGGGAGACCGTGACGTCGTCGAGGAAGATGTCGGCATCGGGGTGACGGCCGACCGTCGTGACGTCGGTGTCGAGCAGGAACCGGGCCCCGCTGTTCGGCCCGCGACGGACCACGAGCAGTGCGGAACCGGACGGCAGTGCCGCGATCGCCTCCTGCTCTTCGGCCGTGATGTCGGAATCGACGATCGACAGCTGCGCAGCGGCCTCACGGCTGAAGCCGATCGTCGTTCCGGCCGTGTTGCTGTCGCCGAACTCGCCGCTCGACGTGCTGCGGTCGCCCTCGACGCCGCCAGCCTCTGAAAAATCGGTATCCGCCACGCTAGCCTCCCTCTTCAAGCGTATCGGATCGAGACCCATCCGCTACCCGTGGAATGCGGATGACCCGCGCCGTCTCGATCGCGTAGATGACGCCGGCCCACCAGTAGAGGAACGCGCCCCAGATCGTGATGGCCCAGCCGACGGGAGCGCTCACCGGTTCGACGGCCGGGAAGGCGAGCCCGAGCATGATGACCGGCAGCCCGAAGAAGAGCGCGAAGGTGGCGACCTTGCCGAGCTGGTGCACGGGCAGCGGGCCGTAGCCGTGATTCGCGAGCACGACTCCGAGGATGAGCAGGAACACGTCGCGCGCGACGATGACGATCACGATCCACCACGGCACGAGCGAGTTCGCGGCGAGGCCGACGAGCGCGGCGAAGATGTAGAGCCGGTCGGCCGCGGGGTCGAGCAGTTGCCCGAGGCGGGTGACCTGGTTCAGGCGCCTCGCGAGGTACCCGTCGAGCAGGTCGGTCAGGCTCGCCGCGACGAGCACCACGAGCGCCGTCACGTAGTCGCCGGCGACGACGGCCCAGAGGAAGAAGGGCACCAGCACGAGTCGGAGCATGCTGAGGACGTTCGGAATCGTCCACACCTGCGTTCCGACCGCCCCCGCGCTCCGCCCAGCCACAGGCCGATCCTATCGACCCCTAGAATCCAGCCATGACTGCCTTCGCCGTGTGTCTGGCGCTCTGCGCCGCCATCACCGCCGCGACCTGGATCCTCTCGCTCCTGACGAACGAGCACTCGTGGGTCGATCGGATCTGGTCGATCGCGCCCATCGCGTACGCGTGGGTGTTCGCGGCATCGACCGGGTTCGACGCACGCCTCGTGCTCATGGCGGTCCTGGTGACCCTGTGGGGTGCACGCCTGACGTTCAACTTCGCTCGAAAGGGCGGCTATCGCTCGGGCGGCGAGGACTACCGGTGGGCGATCCTGCGCGAGCGGATGCCGCGGCTCGGCTTCGAGGCGTTCAACCTGTTCTTCATCTCGATCTACCAGAACGCGCTGATCCTGCTCATCACGCTGCCGGCGCTCACGGTCGCCGACGAGGCGAGCATGCCGCTCGGCGCATGGGATGCGGTGCTCGCCGTCGTGTTCGTCGCCTTCCTCGTCGGGGAGACCGTCGCCGACGAGCAGCAGTGGCGGTTCCACCAGTGGAAGGCCGCCGAGCGGGCGGCCGGGCGCACGCCGACCCCGGGCTTCCTGCAGACCGGCCTGTTCGGCGTGTCGCGGCATCCGAACTTCTTCTTCGAACAGGCGCAGTGGTGGGTGTTCTACGGCTTCGCGATCGCGGCGACCGGGGTCTGGCTGCACTGGACGATCGCCGGCGCGGTGCTCCTGACGGTGCTGTTCGTCGGGTCGACGGTCTTCACCGAGTCGATCTCGCGTGGTCGTCACCCCGACTACGACGCCTACCGGGCGCGGGTGTCGCCGATCGTGCCCTGGTTCCCGAAGGCGGTGCGCGCGGGCGCGTCGGTCTCGGCCGAGGGATAGCCCGAACGACCCTCGCTCAGAGCCGTGCGCGCAGGCCCGGCCAGGCCTCCGCGAACCGCGGATGCAGCGGCAGCGCGTCGACCTCGTCGATGGGGGTCCACGCGACGGTGATGGACTCCGGGTCGCCGATGACGGGTTCGAAGCGGCGTCCGGCGTCGGCGACGACGGTCGTGTACGACCAGTAGCCGAGGTCGAGCACGCTCGAGAAGCGCACCGCGAGGGCGTCGGCCGGCACGCCGGCCTCTTCGCCGGCCTCGCGGAACGCGGCCTCGCGGGCGCTCTCGTGCTCGTGGCGCGCACCGCCCGGCATGCCCCACGTTCCGCCGAAGTGGCTCCACTCGGCGCGATGCTGCAGCAGGACCTCGCGATCGGGGCTCACGACCAGCAGTCCTGCCGCGCCGAAGCGCCCCCAGTACCTCGCCCCGTCGGGCCCCTCGACCCAGCCGTCCCCGCTCGCTCCGCTCATGCTCCAAGCATGGCCCACGGATGCCCCGGGCCGGCCATTCCGTGACGCCGGGTGGCGCGCGATGCCGGTGCGCCGCACGACGCCGGGGCGCCACGGTGCTCAGGACGCGACGTCAGGCGCGGGATCGTGCTCGGCGTCGGGCTCGACCGGCGGCGCGATGGCTGCGGCGAGGTCGTCGAGGAATCGGATGAGCACGAGCTGCTCGCGGGGGTCGAAGGACTCGGCGACGCCGCGCATGCGCTCGTGCATCCGGCCGAGCGTGCGGCGCAGTCGTGCGTGCGCCTGGGGCAGGGCACGCAGCAGCAGGACGCGGCGATCGGTGGGGTGCGGCTCCCGCACCAGGTCGCCGCTCGCGATGAGCCTCGCGACGATCTTCACGGTGGCGGCGGTCGTGACGCCGAGCTCCCGGGCGAGGCCGGCGCTCGTCGCGCGGCGGTCGGCGCGCTCCTCGGCGACGATCCAGCGGAGGGCCGCGGCATCCGTGTCGCCCATGTCCATGTCGACACGCAGGCGCCGGCGCATCTCGACCTCGGCGGCACGGTGCCGGCGCACGGCCTCGAGGAGCGCCACGGTGCGGTCGTCGCCGTCGCCGTACCAGTAGCGCTCGTGAGTCGAACTTTCGATTGTTCCGTCAGGCACCCTGCAATGGTAACGTCAGTTTCACTAACCAAGTTAGTGATTGTTGGCCCGCGACCCCCGGGAGGCCCGATGACCACCGCGATCGAACTGATCGACGACCACGTCGTCCTGCTCGACGACCACGGCACGCCGATCGGCACCGCCCCGAAGACGGCGGCGCACGGCCCCGACACCGCCCTGCACCTCGCCTTCTCGTGCCATGTGCTCAACGCCGACGGCGAGGTGCTCGTCACGCGTCGCGCACTCGGCAAGCAGGCCTGGCCCGGCGTGTGGACGAACTCGTTCTGCGGGCACCCCCGGCCGTCGGAGCCGCTCACCGCGGCCGTGCGCCGCCGCGCGGACTTCGAACTCGGGCTCGAGCCGATCGCCCTCGACCTCGCGCTGCCGACGTTCCGCTACCGGGCGGTCGACGCCGACGGCACGGTCGAGAACGAGATCTGCCCGGTGTACCTCGCGACTGTCGACGGCGAGCCGGATCCCAACCCTCGCGAGGTCGCCGAGTACCGGTGGGTGCGCCCGGACGACCTCCGACGGGCGATCGCCGCAGCGCCGTGGGCCTTCAGCCCGTGGCTCACCCTGCAGGTCGGCCTGCTGGAGCTCTACCGTGACTGACGTCGTCGACACCGGCGTCGAGCACGAGCTCGGCGCGCTGTTCGCCGACGCCCGTCGCCGGGCCGGCGATCTCGACCCCCACTACGCCGCGCTGTGGAACTCGCTCGCTCGGCAGAGCTCCGGAGGCAAGCGCATCCGCCCGCAGCTCGTGCGCCTCGCCTACGACGGGCTCGGCGGCACCGACACGGGGCTCGTCACCCGGGTCGCGGTCGCGTTCGAGCTGCTGCACACGGCGTTCCTCATCCACGACGACGTCATCGACCGCGACACGGTGCGCCGTGGCGACCCGAACATCGCCGCGCGGTTCGCCGCCCGCGCCCTGCGGAACGGCACCGACGAACGCACGAGCGCCGTGTGGGGCGAGACCGCGGCCGTGCTCGCGGGCGATCTCGCGCTCAGCCTCGCCCATCGCGAGATCGCGCTGCTGCCGATCGAGCCGGGGCGACGCGAGCGGCTGCTGGACATCCTCGACCGGGCCGTGTTCGTCTCGGCCGCCGGCGAGCTCGCCGACGTCGTGAACGCCGGCGCCCCCGAACCGACGAGCATGCCGCGCGTGCTCACGACCCTCGAGCAGAAGACAGCCGTGTACTCCTTCGAATGCCCGCTCGCGGCGGGCGCGGTGCTCGCGGGCGCCGACGAGGCGTCGATCGCCGCACTCGAGCGCTTCGGGCGCTTCATCGGCATCGCCTTCCAGATCACCGACGACGTGCTGGGCGTCTTCGGCGATCCCGCCGTCACGGGCAAGTCCGCGGCATCCGACCTGCGCGAGGGCAAGCGCACCGCGCTCATCGCGCACGCTGCGACGACCGCGGAGTGGCCGCGCATCGCCGCGGGACTCGGCGACCCCTCGCTCGACGACGCCGAGGCCGACGAGCTCCGCGAGGCGCTTCGCGCATGCGGCGCGCTCGACGCCTCGCTCGCCCTGGCCGAGGAGCACGTCACGCTCGCTCGCTTCGAACTCGACAACGCCGACCTGCCGGCCGAGCTCACCGCCGGACTCGGCGCCATCGCCCGGCGCGCCGTGGAGCGGGCCCGATGAGCCGCACGACCCGTACTCCGGCCCGATCCGCGCTGCTCGAGCGATACGACGACGCGGCCGCGGCGAGCGCGGCCAAGGTGATCAGCCGGTACTCGACCTCGTTCGGCGCGGCGGCCCGCCTGCTCGATGCCCCGACGAGACGAGGCATCCGCTCGATCTACGCGCTCGTGCGGGTCGCCGATGAGCTCGTCGACGGCACGGCGGAGGACGCGGGCCTGTCGAGGGCCGAGCTGCACGCGCTGCTCGACGAGCTCGAGGCCGAGACCGAGACGGCCATGGCACGCGGGTTCTCGACGAACCTCGTCGTGCATGCGTTCGCGGACACCGCGGCGGCGTCCGGCATCGACGAGACGCTCACGCGTCCGTTCTTCGCGTCGATGCGACGAGACCTCGACCCCAGTCCGATCCGGGCCGACGAGGTGGGCCCCTACATCCACGGGTCGGCCGAGGTCGTGGGACTCATGTGCCTCGCGGTGTTCCTGGCCGAGGAGGCCGCGGCCTCGCGGTCAGGGTCTGCGCCGGGTTCGGCGCCTGGTTCGGCGCCTGCAGGGGCTTCGGGTCCCGCAGCGGCTGCGGCGCCCGACGCGGCCAGGCGCGAACGCCTCGAGGTCGGGGCGACCCACCTCGGTGCGGCGTTCCAGAAGATCAACTTCCTGCGCGACCTCGAGACCGACTGGCGCACCCTCGGTCGCAACTACTTCCCCTGGTGCGACCCCGAGGCGTTCACGGAGTCCGACAAGGCGCGCATCCTCGACGACATCGACCACGACCTCGATCTCGCGGGCCGGTCGATCCCCGAACTGCCCCGCCGTGCTCGCGGTGCCGTGCTCGCGGCCCATGGGCTCTTCGCCGGGCTCGCGGCGCGCTGCCGTGCGACGCCGGCCGATCGCCTCATGTCCACGCGCATCAGGGTTCCGGATGCCGCGAAGCTCGCGATCGTCGCCCGCTCGATGATCGCCGCGGCCGGCCAGGGTGGAGGAACGCGATGATCGACGGCTCGGAACGCATCGCCGTCATCGGCGGCGGCATCGCCGGGCTCGCGACCGCCGCGCTGCTCGCACGCGACGGGCACCGGGTGACGCTGCTCGAGGCCTCCCCCACGGTCGGCGGCCGTGCCGGCTCCTGGAGCCGCGACGGGTTCCGGTTCGACACGGGGCCGTCGTGGTACCTGATGCCCGAGGTGTTCGACCACTTCTTCCGCCTGTTCGGCACGAGCGCCGATCGGGTGCTCTCGCTGACCCGGCTCGACCCCGGGTACCGCGTGTACGCCGACGGGTACGACGACCCCATCGACATCCGGGCGACGCGGGCCGAGAACGTCGCGCTGTTCGAGTCGATCGAACCCGGGTCGGGCGCAGCGCTCGAGCGCTACCTCGACTCCGCCGCCTCGACGTACGACATCGCGCGGCGCAGGTTCCTCTACACGAACTTCGACGGCCTGCGCGGCATCCTCTCCCCCGAGGTGCTGCGCGGCTCAGTGCGGCTCACCGGACTGCTGACGACGCCGCTCGACCGGTTCGCCGCTCGCGCCGTGCACGATCGTCGCCTGCGGCAGGTGCTCGGCTACCCGGCCGTCTTCCTCGGCTCCTCGCCGTCGATGACGCCTGCCATGTACCACCTGATGAGCCACATGGACCTCGAGCAGGGCGTCTTCTACCCGCAGGGCGGGTTCTCGGCGCTCATCGCGGCCATCGCCTCGATCGCCGCCGACGCGGGCGTGGAGATCGTCTGCGACGCGCGGGTCGAGCAGATCGAGATCACGGGCGACGCCGACCCCGCGGTGACGGGCGTGCGGTTCCGCGAGGCGTCGGGCGCGGTGCGCAGGGTGCCCGCGCACCGCGTGGTCTCGGCGGCCGACCTGCATCACACCGAGACCGAGCTGCTGCCGCCGCACGCGCAGACCTATCCCGAGCGCTGGTGGGACCGGCGCACCTCGGGCCCGGGCGCCGTGCTCGCGATGCTCGGCGTGCGTGGCCGCGTGCCGGGGCTCGCGCACCACACGCTCTTCTTCACCGAGGACTGGCGCGAGAACTTCGGCCGCATCTTCGGCGCCGACCCGTCGGTGCCCGACCCCGCATCGTTCTACGTCTGCATGCCGAGCGCGACCGATGCCTCGGTCGCACCGCCGGGCGACACGAACCTGTTCGTGCTGGTGCCCGTGCCCGCCGACGTCTCGATCGGTCGCGGCGGCGAGCACGGCCGCGGCGACCGGCTCGTCGAGGAGGCCGCCGACCGGGCGATCGCACGCATCGCGGATGCCTCCGGCGCACCCGATCTCGCGTCGCGCATCGTCGTGCGGCGCACCGTCGGACCCGCCGACTTCGCCGCAGACCTCAACTCATGGCGCGGCGGGGCGCTCGGACCGGCCCACACGCTGAAGCAGAGCGCGTTCCTGCGCGGCTCGAACCGGTCTCGGCGGGTGCGCGGGCTCCTCTATGCGGGCGGGTCGAGCGTGCCCGGCGTCGGATTGCCGATGTGCCTCATCAGCGCCGAGAACGTGGTCAAGCGCGTCCGCGGCGATCGGACGAGCGGACCCCTGGCCGAACCCGAGGGACCGGTGGCCGGCTCGGGCTCGCCGCCCCACGCGGCCCGGGCCTCCGGTCGGGCGGGGGCCGTGCGGTGACCGGCTTCGTGTACCTCGGTGCCCTGCTGGCGTCGATCGGCGCGATGGCGCTCGTCGACTTCCGCTGGCGCCTGGCGTTCTGGCGGCATCCGCTCGGCGCTGCGGCCGCGGTCGGCGCCGGGACCGCGCTGCTGCTCGTATGGGACCTCGTCGGCATCGGGTTCGGCGTGTTCTTCCGCGGCGAGTCGATCTGGGCGACGGGAGTGCTCCTCGCGCCCGAGCTGCCCGTCGAGGAGCCCGTGTTCCTCGCCTTCCTCTGCTACCTCGCGCTCGTCGCCGTGCTCGGAACCGAACGCATGCTCGCCGTCCGTTCGAACGACGACGACCCCGCGCAGGCGGCGGACCGGGATACCGCTCCCGAGCGGGAGGTGCGCGCATGACCTACCTGCTCATCTGCATCCCGTTCGTGCTGGTCGCGGCGATCACGGCACTCATCTCCCTGCGACGGATGCCGGCGCCCGCCCGCTCGCGTCGGATCCTGGCGACGGCGATCGGCGCGGCGGTGCTGCTGGTGCTCACGGCCGTGTTCGACTCGATCATGATCTCCGCCGGACTCTTCGGATACGCAGACGGCACGCGGCTCGGGCCGACGGTCGGCCTCGCACCCGTCGAGGACTTCGCGTATCCGCTCGCAGCCGTGCTGCTCGTGCCCGCCGTGTTCACCATCGTCGCCGGGCGTCGACGCGCATCGCGGCGCGCACAGGGACCGCGGAGCGTCGGCGAGGAGTCGTCGTGAGCGCGGCGGCCGGGGCCGGGGCCGCGAGCAACGCCGGGTCGGCGGCTCGGTCGCGCGTCGCGCAGGTCGTCCTGTCGTCGCGCCCCGTCAGCTGGATCAACACGGCGTTCCCGTTCGCGGCCGCGTTCCTGCTCACGACCGGGCTCGTCGATGCGACGTTCATCGCAGGCACGCTGTTCTTCCTCGTGCCCTACAACCTGCTCATGTACGGCGTGAACGACGTGTTCGACTACGAGTCCGACCTGCGCAACCCGCGCAAGGGCGGCGCCGAGGGTGCGCTGCTCGACCCCTCGCTGCACCGCACGGTCGTCTGGGCGGGCATCGTGACGGCGGCCCCGTGCCTCGTCGTCATGCTGTGGTCGGCCGGCACGGGGCATCCGTGGTCCTGGGTCGTGCTCGCGCTCAGCCTGTTCGCGGTCTTCGCGTACTCGGTGCCGGGTCTCCGCTTCAAGGAGCGCCCGGTGCTCGACTCGATCACCTCGAGCTTCCACTTCGTGAGCCCGGCGCTCTACGGGCTCGCGGTGGCCGGCGCGGCGGCCACCCCCCAACTGGCCGCACTGCTCGCCGCGTTCTTCTGCTGGGGCATGGCGAGCCACGCATTCGGCGCGGTGCAGGATGTCGCGCCCGACCGCGAGGCCGGCATCGCGTCGATCGCGACGGCGTTCGGCGCGCGGGCGACGGTCCGCCTCGCGCTGGCGCTCTGGGCCCTCGCGGGACTGCTCATGCTCGCGACGGAATGGCCGGGCCCCCTGGCGGGCCTGCTCGTGCTGCCGTACCTCGTGGTCGTGTGGCCGTTCCGCTCGGTCGACGACGAGCACTCGGGCGAGGCGAACCGCGGCTGGCGGCGGTTCATCGCCCTCAACTACGCGGTCGGGTTCCTCGTCACGATGCTCCTCATCTGGTGGGCGGCGGTGCGCGCGTAGGCTTGCCGCATGCCCACGCCGATCTCCGACGCCCCCGTGCGCATCGACGCCTGGCTCTGGGCGGTGCGACAGTACAAGACCCGCTCGGCCGCCACGGCCGCGTGCCGCGCCGGACACGTGCGCGTGAACGGCGAGCGTGCCAAGGCGGCCCAGTCGGTGCGGCCGGGCGACGAGGTGCGCGTCAGGGTCGACGGGTTCGACCGTCAGCTCGTGGTGCGGCAGACCCTCGTGAAGCGCGTGTCGGCCACGATCGCGGCCACCGCGGTCGAGGACCGCACTCCCCCGCCGCCGCCGCGCGAGACGATCGCGATCCTGCCGGTGCGCGACCGCGGCGCCGGCCGCCCCACGAAGCGCGAGCGTCGCGACCTCGAGCGGCTTCGCGGGCGCGACGCCTGAACGAGGCGTAGCCTGAACGGATGCAGAAGGAGTTCAGTCACGAGCCCGATGCCGACCGCTACGTGCTGCGCCTCGGCGACGAGATCGCGAGCGTGCTCGACTACCGGCTCCTGGGCGACGCGATCGCGATGACGCGAGCGTTCACGAATCCGCGCCTTCGTGGATCCGGCCTCGCGGGCGAACTCGTCGCCTTCGCGGTCGACGACGTTGAGTCGACGTCGTCGCGGCACGTCGTGCCGAGCTGCTGGTACGTGGCCGAGTGGTTCGATCGGCACCCCGAGCGGACGGCACTGCTCCGCCCGCGCACGGCCTGACGGCCGGGCACCGAGCGGAGCAGGATGCGGTTGCGGGTCGCGGTGCGGTCTGCGCACCGCGACCCTGCACGGTCAGAACCGGATGATCAGTACCAGTTGACCGACTGCGAGTGCGACCAGGCGCTGCACGGCGAGCCGTACGACCCGGCGATGTAGCCGAGGCCCCACTTGATCTGGGTCGCGGCGTTGGTCTCCCAGTCGGCGCCGGCCGTGGCCATCTTGCTGCCGGGCAGCGACTGCGGGATGCCGGTGGCGCCGCTCGAGCCGTTGTAGGCGGTGTACGACCAGCCGGACTCCTTCGCCCACAGGCTGTCGAGGCACTGGAACTGGTCGTCGCCCCATCCGTACATCGACGCGGCGAGCGAGCGTGCGGTCGCGCGGGCGCCGTCGGGCGTGTTCGCGTTCGCGAGGGCCTGCGCGGCCTCGGCTGCGGCCTTCTCTGCGGCGGCGCGCTGCTGCTCGTCGTAGGCCTTCGTCGCGGCGACGGTCTTGGCCGCCTCGGCCTTGGTCTGCTTCGTGAGGTCGACCACGTCCGACGTGGGGATGATCTGGTACTCGCTGAGCGAGGCGACCGAGGCCTGCAGGCCGGAGGCGTCGACCTTGCCGTCGGCGGCGGCGAGCGTCGCGTTCGCGAGGGTGAGGGTGTCCTCGGCCTGGTCGGCGGCCTTCGCCGCGGCGATGCCCTTGTAGACGCCGAGGCCGTCGCGGCTGAGGCCGGTCGACGCGGTGAGCTGCGCGGTCGCGTCGATGCGCTCCTGCGTCTTGACGGCGTCCTGCACGGCGAAGCCGGTGCCGACGACGAGGCCGAGTGCGGCGATCGTGCCGGCCGCGATGAGGCGACGACGGCCGATGCGGCGCGACCGGTTGCCGCGGCGGGTGGTGGGTTCGGGGGTGGTATTCGAGCGTTCTGACATCGAGGTCGAGTTCGTAGTGGTGCGCATGAATCCTGAGTGCTCGGAGATCGGGGGAAATGGGGGGCGCCCGCCGAGCTCGGGGCACAAGGCACAAACTCTGCCGAGGATTTCTGTACGGATCCTCACTTCTGCCTGTGCGGAGCATGACCGCACCCGCGCATCCCCCGGAATACTGGGGGGATGGCGCAAACCTCCGAATCCCCTGAGTTCCCGGCCGACGACGGCCGGTGCCCGTGCACGAGCGGGCTCGTCTTCGGTGAGTGCTGCGGCCCGGTCGTCCGCGGAATCCGGCCTGCGCCGACCGCGGTGCAGCTCATGCGATCCCGGTTCACGGCGTTCGCGATCGGCCTCCCGGCCCACCTGCTCGCGACCTGGCATACGTCGACCAGGCCGACCGGGCTCGACCTCGATCCGGGGCTCCGATGGTTCCGGCTCGACATCCTGCGCACCGAGCTCGGCGGGCCGCTCGACCGCACGGGCGTCGTCGAGTTCGAGGCGTCCTACCGCCATGACGGCGAGCGCGGCGTGCAGCACGAGGTGAGCACGTTCGTGCGCGAAGCGGGCCGGTGGTTCTACGTCGCCGCGCTCGACTGATCAGTCGGCTCGCGCCCTCGCGCGGATCCACGCGTCGCGACCCGGACGCTCAGGCGTCGTCGACGCCGCCCGTCTCGAGCGGGGCTCCGTCGAGCGCGAGGAACGCGCGCTCCACGGCGCCGGAGAGCCCGTCGACCGGGAGCGGCCAGTCGGCGTCCGCCGCCAGCACGTCTTCGGCCGGCACGCCGCGCCTGTGCGCATCGACCAGTCGATCGGCGATCGTCCGCAGATCGCGGGACTGCCGGGCGACGAACGCGCGATCGACGACCGCGCCGTGCCCGGGCACCACGAGATCGCCCTCGCGCATGTCCGCGACGAGCGTGTCGAGCACTGCGGGCCATTCGAGCGGGTAGCAGCCGGACCCGTACATCGGCGGCCCCGACTCCTCGACGAGGTCGCCGAGGATCCAGACCCGCGCATCGGGCACGAACAGCACGAGATCGGTGTCGCTGTGCGCGGGCGGCTGCGGCAGCAGCAGCACCGTGCGCCCGCCGAGATCCAGCTCCGTCGAGGATCGCACCGGATGCGTCGGCGCCACGAGCGCGACATCCGCCCACGCGCGTTCTGGCTCGCGCGACGGGTCGGCGCGCCACGCGGCGAGCCTCGGCCCCTCGTAGCGCTCGAAGTGGCGGGCGATGGACGCATGGCCATGGACCGGGACATCCGCCCCCGCCGTGCGGAACGCCTGGTTGCCGAACGTGTGATCGAAGTGCGCGTGGGTGTTGACGAGCCCGAGGATCGGCCGGTCGAATCGCGCACGCACGTCGGCGAGGATCTCGGCGCCCTCGCCCGGGTCGCCGCCCGCGTCGACGACGAGGACGCCGGCGTCGCCCTCGACGACGACCACGGAGAGGTCGAACGGGCCTCCGCGGCGCTGATGCACGCCTTCGGCGACGAGGGTCCAGGTCGGCATGGATCGAGCGTAACGCGACGGCCGCGAGCCGGAGGGGTCCGACCTGCGGCCCGGCTCGGCTCGGCTCGGCTCGGCTCGGCCGGCTCGGCCGGCTCGGCCGGCTCGGCCGGCTCGGACACGATCAAAGGGAATGCAGAGGTTCGCCTCGTAGCGTGGTCGACGTGACTGCGATCGAACCCACCGCCGACCGAGACGCCGGCTCCCGTGGCCTCACCGAACGCGCGCAGCGCGCGATCGAGGGCATCGACGGCAGCACCCTCGAAGAGATGCGCAGCCTCCGCGACGAGACCGAGCGGTTCATGCAGCGCTACAAGTTCGGCATGGACGAGGTGATCACCAAGCTCTCGATCCTCCGCGAGGAGTTCGGCCAGACCCACGCGTACAACCCGATCGAGCACATCTCGAGTCGACTGAAGAGCCTCGACAGCGTCATCGAGAAGCTCGACCGAAAGGGCGTCGACCCGACGTTCGACTCGATCCGCGAGACGATCACCGACATCGCCGGCGTGCGCGTGACGTGCAGCTTCGTCTCCGACGTGTACCGGGTCGCCGAACTGCTCACCGCGCAGGGCGACATCCGGGTGCTGAAGAAGAAGGACTACATCGCCTCTCCGAAGGCGAACGGCTACCAGAGCCTGCACCTGATCGTCGAGGTGCCCGTGTTCCTCTCGACGGGAACGCACCTCGTGCCCGTCGAGGTGCAGGTGCGCACGATCGCGATGGACTTCTGGGCGAGCCTCGAGCACAAGATCTACTACAAGTACGACCGGCAGGTTCCGGCGGCGCTACTCGAGGACCTGACGGATGCCGCGCGCACGGCCTCCGAACTCGACGCCCGCATGGAGCGGCTGCACCGCGAGTTGCACGGCGGCGGCTCGAACCGATCGACCGGGAGCCGACCGGTCGCGGTGTGAGACCGACGGCGTTCGGCCTCTCGGCCGGCGCTGCGTTCAGGCGAACCCGGCGAGCAGGTCTCGTCCGGCATCGGTCAGCTTGAGCGAGCGATCGTGCGCCATCGCGGTCGCCCAGCCCTGTTCGAGGAAGCGTTCGCGGACCTGCGCGCCGATCGCGCCCGCGACGTGCGGACGACGCTCGGTCCAGTCGAGGCAGCCGCGCACGGCCGGTCGACGCCCCGTCGGCGCAGCGGCACGGAGCCCGAGTCGCCGTGCGACCGGTCCCTCGCCGGTCATCTCGCCCACGCGCCCGGCCACGAGCGGCGCGACCGATCCCTCGTCGACGAGCGCGTCCGCGAGGACGAGCGCGACCCGGCCGGCGAGGTGGTCGTAGCAGGAGCGCAGCTCGGCCAGGCGCAGCGCGGTCGTCGACTGGCGGAGCGACCGGATCCGCTGGCGCGGCGAGATGCGCTGCAACGCCTCGACCGCGTCGGCCACGTCGGCGTCCGCGAGCGAGAAGTACCGGTGCCTGCCGATGCGACGATCGACCAGCAGCCCGCCCTCGACCAGTTGTGCGAGGTGCGCGCTGGCGGTCGGCGCCCCGACCCCGGCGATGGCCGCGAGCTCGCCGGCCGGACGCGAACCGCCGTCGAGCAGGGCGACGAGCATCGCCGCCCTGGCCGGTTCGCCCATGAGCCTGGCAGGGTACGAGAGATCCGCGTCGCCGTCCACGTGGCCAGCGTACGCCGGGCACGTTTCGCCGCCGGGCGAACCTTCGCTGGCATAGCGTCGAAGCATGTCGACCACGACCACGACCACCGAACCCGCAGAGGTGCGACGGCGCCTCGCCGCCCCCGATCATCTCGTCCCCGAGGCGGATGCCGCGTCGGACCGCCCGGCGGAGCGGTTCCGCGCCGCCGCCTCGAGGTTCGTGAACGGCCGCGCGCATGCCGAGCGGCGGGCGATCCTGGAGCGCCGGCTCGCGGCGCTCGATCCGGCGGGGCTGGCGGAGACGGCCGGCCGCCTGGCGCGGAGCGAGCTCGACCGGGCCGTCCGCGCGACGGGCGGCGGCACGACGGGCGGCGGCACGACGGGCGGCGGCACGACGGGCGGCGGCACGGATGACGTGATCGCGCTCGTGGCCCGGAACGTGCCGGTCGCCTGTCTCGCCCGTCACCTCGGATTCGCGGATCCGGAGGCGATGCCTGACCTCGTGGCCGACGTCGCCCGGGACTACCCGACGGGGAGCGCGTCGCAGGCGACCGACGACGCGGCGGGCTCCCTGCTCGCCGCGGTGCCCGTCGACGCCGACGGCGCACTCACCGCGCAACTGCTCGTGCAGGCGCATCTCGCGACCGCGGCCCTCATCGGGTCGGCGATGCGCGCGCTCGACGACACCTCCTCGCTGACCACCCGGGAGGCGCTCGCCCGGGCCTTGCACCGCGATCCGCCCGTGCCGGTCACCAGGCGCGTCGCCCCCGACGGGACGCTCGTCGTGCTCTCGCTCGCCACCCCCGACGACGATGCCGATGCCGATGCCGATGCCGATGCCGATGCCGATGCCGATGCCATCCGAACGTCGACCGAGTCGCTCGCGTTCGGCGCGGGCCCACGCGCCTGTCCGGCGCCGGTGCACGCCCTGGCGATCGCCTCGGCGGTCGTCGAGGTGCTGCGGACCGCTCCCGCCGGCTCCGCCGCCACGGACGACACCGCCGACGGGAGCACCAGGTGATCACGCCGGCCGAATTCGCCGCGCGGCACCGGCCCGGCACTCCGCTGCTGCTACCGAACGCGTGGGACGTGGCATCCGCCTACCGGCTCGTCGCCCTCGGGTACGACGCGATCGCCACGACGAGCCTCGGCGTCGCGGTCGCGAACGGCCTGCACGACGGAGCGGGCGAGGCGGCGACCGAGACGATGCGCCTCGCCGAGCGGCTCACCGCCGCGGGCATCGGCGTTACGGTCGACATCGAGTCCGGCTTCTCCGACGATCCAGACGAGGTCGCCCGCTTCGTGCGGCGCCTCAGCGAGCTCGGCGTGCTCGGCGTGAACCTCGAGGATGCCGACGCGACCGGCGCCCTGATCGATCCCGAACTCGCGGCGGCGAAGGTGGCAGCCGTCGTCGCGGCCGCGCCCGAGCTGTACGTGAACGCGCGCACCGACGTGTTCTGGCTCGGCGCAGGAGACTCGGAGGCCGACCGGGAGTCGTCGGCGATCGCTCGCGCGAAGCGCTACGTCGCCGCCGGAGCCTCCGGCGTGTTCGTGCCCGGCACGATGCCGATCGAGGTGATCGCGCGGATCGCCGGCGAGGTGGTTGCGCCGCTCAACGTGCTGCCCCAGCCGGGAGTGCCGTTCGCCGGACTGGCCGCGGCCGGGGTGGCGCGCGTGAGCACGGGCTCGGCCCTCTTCCGCGCCGCCCTCGGCGCGATCGAGGACGCGCTCGGCAGCATGTTCGACTCCGGCGCGAGGACGGGAACGATCCCGTCGTACGCCGAGACGGCGGCGCTCGTGGACCTCGACGTCGACGCCGCGCACGGGTCCGAGCAGGCCGACGCGAATTCCGCCCTTGCGCACGACCACGGCGACGCGATACCACTTGGCTAGCCCGGGCCAATGATGATCGGTGCGAGTTCACGGCGCCCTTCGCGCTCCACGCCTCCTCATCTCGCATCCTCATCCCGAGAAATGAGGAGCACGACACATGAAGGCATTCGCCATCCACGAATCCGGAGCCGCTCCGGAGCTCCATGAACTCCCCGTCCCAGAACCGGGTGTCGGCGAGGTCCGGGTGCGGGTCACCGCGGCCTCCGTCAACGGGTTCGACCTCGCGGTCGCCGCAGGGTACATGGCCCCGTACTTCGAGTACCGGTTCCCGGTGGTCATCGGGCGCGACTTCGCGGGCACCGTCGATGCGATCGGGCCCGGCATCGAGGGATTCGCCACCGGCGACCGCGTGTTCGGCGTGGTCTCCCGTGCGCATCTCGCCGACGGCACGTTCGCCGAATTCACCACCGTGCCCGTGCTCTCGGCGGTCACCCACACGCCTGACGACCTCTCCGACCTCGAGGCGGCGGCGCTCGGCCACACCGGCACGACCGCGCTGGCCTGTCTCGACGCCATCGACCTGCCCGGCGCGACGGTGCTGATCGTGGGAGCGACCGGCGGCGTCGGAACCCTCGCGATCCAGCTCGCGGCCCGCGCGGGCGCCAGGGTCATCGCCACGGGCCGCACCGAGGCCGGGCGTCAGCGGTTGGCCGGCCTCGGCGCCGAGCCGGTCGATTACACGGGCGGACTGGCCGGCCCGGTGCACGCTCTCGCACCCGACGGCGTCGACGCGGCGATCCACCTCGCCGGCGACCCGCAGGAGATCGCCCCGCTCGTCCGCGACGGCGGGGTGTTCGTGTCGCCCATCCTGATGTCGGCCGAACAACTGGGCGACGAACGTCTCGAGTTCGCGCCGATCGCGGCCTACCCGGATCAGGCCGGCCTCGCGGCGCTCGCCGAGCTCGCCGCATCCGGAGAGCTCGAGGTGCTCCTCGATCGCCAGTACCCGCTGCACCGGGTGCACGAGGCGACCGGCGCGTGGGGACGCTCGACGCTCGGCAACCTCGTGGTCACGAACGACTGAACGACGAGGCGCGGCACGCCGCCGCCGCTCCGGGCGACCGGAGCGGCGGTGTCAGTCCGCTCCGCCGGGCTCGGCGGCGTCGTCGTGCCTGGCCCGGCTCGGCTGCACGCGCATCGGCTCGCCGGGCATCTTCGGGAAGTCGGGCGGGAACGGGAGCTCGCCGAGCCCGTCGTCGAGGTCCCGCTGCCACCACCCGAGCAGCGTCGTGAGTCGGCCGGGGCGATCGTGCATGCCCGCCCACGGGTCGCCGCGCTCGGCGAGTCGCCGGGGCACCGTGCGGATCGTGTGCGCGGCGGGATCGGTCGTCTCGAGCTCGGACCACTCGAGCGGGCACGAGACGGGCGCGTGCGCGAGGGGTCGAGGGCTGTACGCGCCCGCCATGGTGCGGTCGCGGTTGGCCTGGTTGTAGTCGATGAAGATGCGGTCGCCGCGCTCCTCCTTCCACCAGTTGGTGGTGACGAGGTCGGGCAGGCGCCGCTCGAGCTCGCGGCCGAGTGCGATGACCGCGTGCCGCACGTCGAGGAACTCGTGCTCGGGCTCGATCGGTGCGAACACGTGGATGCCGCGGCTGCCCGAGGTCTTCACGAATCCGGTGAGCCCGACCTCGTCGAGCAGGTCGCGCAGGGCGAGCGCGATCGGCACCGCCTCGGCGAACCCCGTACCCGGTTGCGGGTCGAGGTCGATGCGCAGCTGGTCGGGGTTGTCGGTGTTCTCCGCGCGTGAGGCCCAGGGGTGGAACACGACCGTGTTCATCTGCGCGGCCCAGACCGCGCCAGCGGGCTCATCGAGCACGACCTGCGGATGCCGGCGGCCGCTCGGGTACGTCACGGTGACGGATCGCAGCCAGTCGGGGGCGCCGCGCGGCGGGTTCTTCGAGAAGAACTGCTCGCCGTCGACCCCCTCGGGGAACCGCTGGAGCGACACCGGGCGATCGCCGTTGGCCTCGATGAACGGCCCGCCGACCGCGACGAGGTATTCGGCAAGTTCGAGCTTCGTGATGCCCACGTCGGGCCAGAGCACGCGCGACGGCGACGAGACGCGCACCTGGCGCTCGCCCTCGGGTCCGGGAACGGTGAGCTGTGCGGCTTCGCCTGCCATGCGTGCGACGCTACCCTACGGCCGGCGCGCCTCGCGTTCGCGCTCCCGTTCGGCATCGGCGGCGGCGGCCTCCTCTGGCGTGGGGGCCGTGCCGCCGAGCGACCGGGGCTGCCACCAGGCGCCCGTGCCGTCGACGGGGTACTCGCGCTGGAGGCGGTCGACCAGGCCCTGCATGCGCAGCCGCAGCCGGTCGGTGACGGCGTGCGGGTCCTCATCGGCGCCGACGGTGATGGGGGCGCCGAAGGCGAAGTGCACCGGCACCCCGAACCGCTCGAAGAACCCGACCTTGTGACGCTTGGTGAGCAGGCGCTGACCGCCCCAGACGGCCACCGGGATGATGGGCACGGCGGCCTCGGCCGCGAGCCGGGCCGCCCCCGTCTTCAAGTCGCGGACCGTGAACGAGGCGCTGACGCCCGCTTCGGGGAACACGCCGAGCAGTTCGCCGCTGCGGAGGGCCTCGACGGCCTTCGCATAGGCCGCGGCGCCCGCCTTCATGTCGACCGGGATGTGCCGCATGCCGCGCATGAGGGCACCGACGACGGGCTTGTCGAAGACGCTCTGCTTCGCCATGAACCGGATGCGTCGCCTCGTGGCGAGCCAGGTGACCCATTCGACCAGCGCGAACTCGAGATAGCCGAAGTGCGTCATCGCCAGCACCGCGCCACCGGTGAGGGGCACGTGCTCGGCGCCGATGACGCGGCGTTTGATGCCGAGCCCCGCGAAGAGCCCGAGGCCCGCCGCGATCGCCGTGCTGTAGACAGGCTCACTGGCGCGTCGTCGGGTCATGCGACCAGCGTACGGCGAAGGACGGCCGAACGCATGGACCAGGACGCAGGGACCCCAGGACGCCGGGCCCAGGTCACCGAGTCGTCTGGGCGTCGCGGTGCGGAGGTTCGACCGGGCTCGCCGTGCCGCGCACCGGCTGCAGTCGGAACAGCCGCACGACGCGGCCCGAGTCGCGCTCGTAGGCCCGGTATCCGGGCCACTGGGCCTGGATGAGCGCCCACGCGCGCTCGCGCTCCGCGTCGTCGTCGATCAGGGTGGCCCGCACGGCGAGGGCGCGACCCCGGACGGTGATCTCGGCATCCGGATGCCCGAGCAGGTTGTAGGTCCAGCCCGGGTGGTGCTCCATCGCGAACGTCGTGCCGGCGACGATGGCGCGGCCGCGGCCGTCGGGCGTGTACATGAGGAAGGTCTCACGCGGCTCCCCCGACTTCGCGCCGACCGTGCGGAGCACGAGCGAGGGCACGAGGAGCGCGCTCAACTGCACGCGTCCGCCCGTGATCCACCCGAGGAACGCCTCGACCGGCGGGAGCACGACCGGCGCGGTCGCCCGGAACGCCCTGGTCCTCGTGATGGGCGCGACCACGCCGCGCACGACCCTGAGCACGACCGACGGGCGCCGCTCCGCCGGAAGCCCGTCGCCTCGGCCACTCGGACGTCGGACGCGTCGCGTGCGGACGCGTTCGAGCACGCGCCGCTGCTCACGGCTCCATTCGCGCGTGCGCCGGTCCTCGATGCCCGTGATGATGTACGACGACGCCAGCAGGATCACCTGGGCCGAGAGGTTGAGCCACAGCAGCAGCGCGATGAGCGCGCCGAACGAGGCGAGCAGCGGGTTGGAGGTGGCGCCGCCGACGAACAGCCCCGAGAGCTCCTGCAGCACCGTGAGTCCGACTCCGCCGATCAGCGCCCCGATCCAGAGCTCGCGAGCGCGGGGTCGCAGGCCCGAGAGCATGAGGAACATGCCGACGATCGCGAGCGTGTCGATCGCGAAGATCACGACGATCGAGAGCGCGCCGGTGAGGAACGCGTAGCCCTCCTCCTGCGTCGAGATGCCGAGCCATCCGAACATGACGTCGAGGGCGGCGGTGCTGAAGAACGTGACCGCGGCCGCGACGACGAACGCGGCGCCGAACCCGATGGCCAGGAGCAGGTCGCGAAGCATCACCCAGACGAAGAACCCCTGCGGGTCGGGTTGTCCGCCGAGCCGGCGCATCGCCACGCGCATCGAGCCGATCGCACCGATCGCTGCGGTGACGAGACCGATCAGCGCGATCGCACCGGCGATGCTCAGCGTGACGGGCTGCACGAGGTCGTCGGGATCGATGAGGGCGCCCTCGCCGACGAGTCCCGGGATCGCGTGCTCGACGGTCGCGACGAGCGCATCCATCGCGTCGGGATTCCCGGCGAGCCAGATCCCGGCTATCGCGAAGCCGAGGAAGACGCCTGCGAAGACCGAGAACAGCGTGCGGTAGGTGACGCTGTCGGCGAGCACGGCGCCGTGGTAGCGCAGGTACAGCATGTAGGCGCGTACCGGCTTGCGCGCCGTCGCCCACTCGATCGCCCCGCGCACGCGGGCCATGAACCCGGTCGTCGCCGGCATCCGCTCCGGCTCGGAGTCTGCACCACCCATGCGGTCAGGCTATCGAGCGCGGATGCCGCGGCGCAGGCGGTTGACGTCGGGCGCGCCGGGTGCTCGTCGAACCGCGGCGGGGCCGACGCGCGCGCGACCCGTCGCCGGAGACGCCGATGGCGTCCGAGCCGCAGCTCGGACGCCATCGCGCGGATCAGCGGGCGGTCAGTACCAGCCCTGCGACTCCGAGGTGTTCCAGGCACCGCAGGCGCTGCCGTAGCGGCCGGCGATGTAGCCGAGGCCCCACGAGATCTGCGTGGCGGGGTTGGTGGCCCAGTCGGCACCGGCCGACGACATCTTGCTGCCGGGCAGAGCCTGCGGGATGCCGTAGGCGCCGCTCGGGTTGGAGGCGTAGACGTTCCAGCCCGACTCCTTGTTCCAGAGCGCGACGAGGCAGCCGAACTGGTCTTCGCCCCAGCCGTAGCGGGAGGCCATCATGTCGCGCGCGATTGCCTGGGCCTCGCTCGGGTTCGCGGGGGCGCTCGGAGTCCCGCCGCCGGTGGAGCCCGACGAGGCGCTGTCATCGGCGGCCGCTTCGGCGGCGGCTGCGGCCTCGGCCTCGGCCTTCGCCTTGGCGGCGGCTGCGGCGGCGGCCTTCTCGGCGGCCACGCGGTCTGCTTCGGCGACGGCCTTGACGACCTGATCGGTCTGGCTCTTCGTCGTGTCGACCAGCTCGAACACCTTGCTCGGGCTGAGGCGCTCGTACGAGTCGAGCGCGGCGACGGTCGTGGCGAGCGCAGAGGCGTCGGCCTTGCCGGCGGCCGAGGCGATGGCCTTGGTCGCGACGGTGAGGGTGTCCTCGGCCTGCTTCGCCGCGCGGACGTCGAGCACGGCACCGTGGTCGACGGCGAGGCCCTGTCGCGAGTCCCGCTCGGCGGCGAGCGAGAGGGCGGCCGTCTCCTCGACGCGCTGCGCCTTCGCGGTCGCCTCGCCCTGCACGGCGTAGCCGCTGCCGACGAGGGCACCGACGGCGACGATGGCGCCTGCGGTGATGAGCGGGGCCTTGAACCGGCGGACGGTCCCTGCTGCACGTCGACCGCTGCGCTTGGCCTCGGTCTCGACGATCTGGGTGTTTTCGGGGGAAGGAGTCTGGTTCTGCATGTCTTTCACACGGGCGGAACGTCGCACCGGGGGGGCGCTTCGAACCTGTACTCGGCGTTCCACGGTCGCGGAGGCGGCCGGGCGAAGTCGCCAGTCTGCCGAGAGGTTCTGAACAACCCCTCACTTCTTCCTGTGAATGTCATCAGAGGTATTGACGAAACCTCAATGATCACGTTTTGGAAACATCGCCTGATGGAAGGCGCAATTCGAGGCTGATCTGCACGGCGTCCAACGTCTGCAGGGCCTCGGTGAGCGCCGTCGAGCTGAATCGACCCTCATCGCGCTGACGCGAGAGTTCCGCGCGCTGCTCGTCGATCGCGCGCAACCGAGACCGCAGACGCAGACCGCGCGCCGTGCGCGCCCTCGCGTCCTCGGCACGGTCAGCGCCCGCGTCGTCCACGGCGACGGATGCCTCGGCGGGGGTCGTTCCGGCAGGCGCGAGCGCCTCCTCGGCGGTGGCTTCCGCGGTTGCGTCCGAGGCGCGTCCGGCGGCCTCCTGTGCGGCGGTCTCGGCCGCCACCCGCCGTGCGATGTCGCGCAGCAGGTCGTCGATCTCCTCGCGGTCGGCGTCGGCGGCCGCTCGGTCGAAGAGCGCGGGCTTGACCCAGCGCACGAGCATCGGCAGCGTGCTGCCCTGCACGATGAGCGAGGCGGCGGCCACCACGAACGCCACGAACACGAGCAGCGACCGCTCGGGCGTCGCCGAGGGCAGCGTCTGCGCGGCCGCGAGGGTCACGGCGCCGCGCATGCCCGCCCAGACGATGACGCTCCCCTCGCGCCACCCGAGCGGTTCGGCCGTGAAGTAGTCGATGTCGGCGACCTTGCGTCGGATCCTCGTACGGAACATCGCGAGCCGATCGGTGGACCGTCCGACGCCCCGGGTGCCGGCGCCCTGCACGCCGGGCGACGAGGCCGGCTGCGGGATTCCCCCGGACTCGGACCCGGGCGGTTGCCGCCGGCCGACGCCGTCCAGCCGATGCTGCATGGCGGAGAGACGTGCACGCACCTCCGCGCCGCGCCGCGCTCGACTCCGCTGCAGGCTCAGCGTCGACAGCACGTAGAGCGCGCGCACCGCGATCACCGCGAGCAGCGCGAAGCCGGCGATGAGGAGCCCGGAGGCGATACCGGAGCGCCCGCCCTGCACGTCGGCCACGATGGCCGACATCTCGAGACCCATCACGAGGAACACCGCGCCCTCGAGGATCAGTTCGACGGTGCGCCAGGCCTGCGTGTCCGATGCGCGGTGCTGCGGCGAGAGCCGCGTCAGCGCGCCGCGCCCGGTGACCAGGCCGGCGACCACGGCCGCGACCAGGCCCGACGCGCCGAGCGCCTCGCTCGGCACCGCCGCGAGGAAGGGCACCGTGAACGAGATGACCGTGTTCGCGGTCGGGTCGACGACGCGCTCGCGCACCCAGAGGTTCGCCTTGCCGACCACGTAGCCGATCGCGAGCGCCACGACCACGGCGAAGACGAAGTCGCCCAGCACGTCCCAGAAGGTGACGGATGCCCCGGCCGCGACGATCGCCGACCGCAGCAGCACGAGCGCGGTCGCATCGTTGAGCAGGCTCTCGCCCTCGAGCACCGTGACGATGCGCGGGCTCACCCCGATGCGCTTCACGATCGAGGTCGCGACCGCATCGGTCGGACTCACGATCGCACCGAGCGCGATGCCGGCCGCGAGCCCGATGCCGGGGATCAGCCACACGAAGAGGAGTCCGAGCAGCACGGAGCTCACGACCACGAGTCCGACCGACAGCCCGCCGATGGCGCTGAACTCCCGGCGGAACTCCATCGCCGGCATCGAGACCGAGGCCGAGTAGAGCAGCGGCGGCAATACCCCCGCGAGGATCCACTCGGGGTCGATCTCGACGTCGGGCACGAACGGCAGCAGGCTCGCGAACAGGCCGACGATCACGAGCAGCAGCGGTGCGGCGACCCCGAGCCGCGGGCCGAACACGGCGGCGGCCGCGATGCCGAGCAGTCCGAGCACGGCCACGATGAGCAGTTCCACGGGCCCTCCCTCCACAGCGCCGGCCCGATCCACCGCGCCGGTCCGACCCACCGCGCCGGCCCGATGCGAGGTCCGACACGCGACGCTGGGGAAAGTCTGGCGCACGGTCGGCGACCTGTCACGACCAGTCGGCCGCGTGCCCGCACTCGCTCACAGCGAAGTCACAGCGTGCAGGCGCGACATCCGGAACAGCACGCGCGTCCCGATGGTTTTCTTCTATGTCGCGCTTCGCACCGCGACCACCGACCCAGCGGATGCCGCAGCCAGCGGTGCCCCATGAAGGAGGAACGACATGTCGAACGACTACCGCAGCACTCCCGAGGCGATCGCCCGCCTCACGCCGCTGCAGCGCAGCGTCACCCAGGGCGACGGCACCGAGCCGGCATTCCGCAACGAGTACTGGGACAACCACGACGAGGGCATCTACGTCGACGTCGTGTCGGGCCAGCCGCTCTTCTCCTCGACCGACAAGTACGACAGCCGGTCGGGCTGGCCGAGCTTCACCAAGCCGCTCGACGCCACCGCCGTGACGGAGCATGTCGACCGCACGCTCTGGATGAAGCGCGTGGAGGTACGCTCGTCGGGTGCCGACAGCCACCTCGGCCACGTCTTCGACGACGGGCCCGCCGACGCCGGCGGACTCCGGTACTGCATGAACTCGGCGGCGCTGCGCTTCGTGCCCGTCGCCGAGCTCGAGGAGCAGGGCTACGGGGACTTCCTCAGCCTGTTCACGACGACGGATGGCGCGGCCGCGGCATCCGAGAAGGAGAACGCATCATGACGAACACCGAGACCGCGATCCTCGCCGGCGGCTGTTTCTGGGGCATGCAGGACCTGATCCGCAAGCGCCCGGGCATCGAGTCCACGCGCGTCGGATACACGGGCGGCACGAACGCCGAGCCGACGTACCGCAACCACCCGGGCCACGCCGAGGCGATCGAGATCGTCTACGACCCGACCGTGACGAGCTACCGCGAGCTGCTGGAGTTCTTCTTCCAGGTGCACGACCCGTCGACCCTGAACCGTCAGGGCAACGACATCGGCACGAGCTACCGGTCGGCGATCTTCCCGCAGAGCCTCGAGCAGCAGGAGGTCGCGCTCGACACGATCGCCGATGTCGACGCGTCGGGCCTCTGGCCGGCGAAGGTCGTCACCACGATCGAGGAGGCCGCCCCGTTCTGGGAGGCCGAGCCCGAGCACCAGGACTACCTCGAGAAGTACCCCAACGGCTACACGTGCCACTACGTGCGCCCGGGGTGGAAGCTGCCCAAGCGCGACGCCGAGACCGTCGCGTAGCGCCTGATCCGAGCGGATGCCCCGTCGAACCCCGGTTCGGCGGGGCATCCGTCATCTCCGCGTGGTGCCGACGCGCAGCTTCGCGAACGTAGGCTTGAGGTCATGGCCGTGCCCGATCCGAATCCCCTCGCAGACTCCCTGCCGACGGATGCCGCGCCGCCGACCCTCCTCGAGGCGAACGCCGAGGCCTTCAAGGCCGCGTTCCGCGACCACCCCGCCGGTGTGGCGCTCATCACGGCGATGACCCCGCTCGGACCCGTCGGGCTCACGGCCTCGAGCGTAGCCTCGGTGTCGGCCGAGCCTGCGGCGCTCTCGTTCTCGGTCACGCGCGCCACGGGTTCCGCCGGCGGCCTGCTCGCCGCGGAGGCCGTCGTCGTGCACCTGCTCTCGGCCGAGCAGGTCGAGGTCGCGCGCGCCTTCGCCCGCTCGGGCGCACCCCGCTTCACGCCCGACCAGGGCTGGTCGTCGCTGCCCACGGGCGAGCCGTGGCTCGCCGCCGCGCCCGTGGCGCTCCGCGCGCGCATCGCGCACACCCTGCCGGTCGGCGGCTCGGCCCTCGTCGTGGCCGAGGTGCTCGACGTGCACCTCGGCGAGCGTTCGCCGTCGCTCGTCTACCGCGACCGTCGCTTCCACGTGCTCCACGACGATTCGCCGCAGGCGTGATGACCGAGCCGACTCCCCCGCGACGCAGGCGGCGTCGCCGCCGGCCCGTCTCGGTCGCGCTGCTGTCCGTGCAGCTTCGCCGCTACGGGCTGGTCGCCATCATCGCGCTGACGGCGATCGGCACGCTCATCGCGGCCCTGCTCAGCTGACGCCGAGGCGGTCGAGCGCGTCCTGCACGATCGTCAGGTCGGCGAGCCCCGGCATGCCGCTGATGCTGTCGTCGACCTTGCGAGCCGCACGACGGCCCTCTGGGCCGCTCATGAGGTGCGTCATGACGTGCCGCACGTCGTCCTCGGTCGAGATGCTCGACCCGACGGGCGCCCAGAACCGGCTGAGCGCGAACCGCGTCACCTTCTGCGCCTTCGTGCTCGCCGCGAGCCGTTCACGCGCCTGAGACGTGTAGAACGCGACATGCCTGGCCTCCTGCTTGGCGATACGCCGCAGGAGTTCCGCGAGCACGGGATGCTCCTCGAGTTCGGCCATGCGCTGATAGGCGGTGATCGCCGACCACTCGTTGGCCGCACCCCACGACATGTGCACCGCGACGAAGTCCTGGCCGACGAGGCCTCCGAGCACGGACTGCTTGATGGGGTCGAGGCGGTCCTTCCAGCCGAGCTTCATGCGGTTGGCCTTCAGGGCGTCGTAGTCGACCGTGATGTCGTGCACCGCGAGCACGGCGGCGAGCGCCTCGCCGTGCCAGAACTCCTCGCGGTTCCACATCGTCATGAAAGCGCTCACGTCGGCCTCGCGGTGCGACGGCGTCGTCAGCAGGTCGCGCGTGTAGCAGACGGTGTGGTACTCGACGTCGGCCATGTACCGAAGGGTCCGCAGCGACGATTCGGGCAACGGATCGTCGCGGAACACCTCGAGGTCGAGATCGCCCCAGGCCACGCTCACGGACGTCGCGGTGTAGCGGTCGATGTCGAAGGCCATGCGGAGCGCTCCCTTCCCTCGTCAGGACCCGAGGCGGCGCAGGACCGCGGTCGCGGTGCGCTCGTCGATGCCGGGAAGCGAGCGGATGCCGCGGACGAGCGAGGCGCGCGCGTCGCCGTCGGGCAGGGCGAACCGGGCGAACGCCCGCCGCTCGTCGACGCCGACGACCGCCGCGCCGAGCGGCCACGCGGACCGGGCGAGCTCACGACGGGCGAGCCGGGCCGCGCGGACCGACGAGCCGAGCCGCAGAGCGCATTCGCCCTCGAAGAAGGCCGTGTGCCTGGACTTGATGTCGCGGATGCGGGCGACCGCGTCGGCGAGGGCGGGGTTCGGGCGCACGACGTCGTTCGCAGCGGCGGGCGCCGCGGCGATCGCCCCCAGCCGCGCGTATGCGAGGTCGAGCACGAGGTCGTCGACGTAGCCGAGCGCGAGATGCGCACCGATCACGTCGAAGCCCTGCGCGAAGCCGGCCAGCGCCCGACGGATCGGCCCGCGGCCGGTGGAGCCCCGGCGGGCCGGCGCAGCGGATGCCGCGGCGCGGGCGTGCGCCGCGGCATCCGTCGACCCGTGACCGCCGGTCGCATCTGCGATCGCCAGCATCGCGTCGGCGATCCAGTACTTCTCGTACGCCCACGACACGAGGAACGCCGTGACCCTGGCGTCCTTGTGCGTCGGCGTCACGAGCACGTTGCGCAGGTGCTCCATCGTGGCGCCCTCGAGCGCCGCGAGGATCGCGACCACCCGGTGCACCTCGGGTGCGAGGCCCGCGGCCGCCGCCGCCTCGAGGTCGAGCCCGTCGCGCAGGCTCCCCTGCGCGGTGCGTGCGAAACCCCGGACGTCGAACGGCGCGGACACGGGTCAGTACTTCTCGCCGAGCGCCTTCGCCTTGATCGCGTCGAACTCGCCCGCGGTGATGATGCCCTGGTCACGCAGTGCTGCGGCCTTGGCGATCTCGTCGGACGGGTTCGCGAACGACACCTTGCGCACCTCGTCGTCGGAGTACTCGACGATGTCGGGCCGGGTGCCCGCCGAGCGCTCGGCCATGCCCTGCCCTCGCACGATGAGGTAGACGACGCCGGTGAGGAAGGGCAGGAAGACGAGCAGCACGATCCACAGCGCCTTCATCCACCCGCCGATGTCGCGCGACCTGAAGATGTCGACGGCGATGTAGATCAAGATGAACAGGTAGGCGACGTAGGCGAAGATCCAGAAGCTGAACCAGATCCAGTCCCATACGGTGGCGAACATCCCCATTTGCGAGCCCTTTCGATCGGGACACGTACTCGGCCGTGCCTCTGGCGCTCAACCTATCGCCGCCCGACCTGCCGCGGAAGAGGCGCGCGCGGAGCCCGCACGGCTCGTCGCGCCCGCGCACCCCAGCGGCCGTCGCGGTACTCGACGTCGATCGGATGCTCGAATGCGGCGGTGACGTGCTCGCTCGTGATGACCTCTCGTGCATCGCCGCTCACGACTACGCGCCCGTGCGCGATGAGCAGGGCGTGCGTCGTCGTGCTCGGGAGCTCCTCGAGGTGGTGCGTGACGAGGATCGAGGCGACCTCGGGATGCGTCTGCTCGAGCAGGTCGATCGTCTCGAGGAGCTGCTCGCGGGCCGCGACGTCGAGACCGGTCGACGGCTCGTCGAGCAGCAGCACCCTCGGCTCCGAGACGAGCGCCCTCGCGATCAGCGTGCGGCCCCGCTCGCCCTGCGACAGCGTCGGCCAGACGGAGTCGGCCTTGCCGCCGAGGCCGAGCGTCTCGATGAGCGCGTCGGCACGGGCGGTCTCGTCGGCCGAAGCCCCCCAGCGCATGGCGGTCTCGATCGTGCCCGTCAACCCGGTGAGCACGACCTCGCGCACCGAGAGCGGCGAGCGCAGCGGATGCCTCGGGTTCACATGCCCGATCTCACGTCGCAGCGCCTGCAGTTCGACGCGTCCGAGCCGACCGCCGAGCACCTCGACCGACCCCGACGTCGGGTGCGTCACCGCACCGCAGAACCCGAGGATCGTGCTCTTGCCCGCGCCGTTCGGGCCGAGCAGCGCCCAGTGCTCCCCGGCCTCGACGGTGAGGCTCACCCGGTCGAGGATCGTACGGCCCTCGCGCACGAACACGACCTCGTCGAGGCGGAGCACGGGCGGTCGAAGGGCATCGTGGTACTGGTCGGAGGCTGCGCCGGTCACCCGTGCGATGCTACGGGACGCGCGGTCGCCGGGCGGGGCGACCGGCCTGCACCGCAGAACCGCCCCGCGCCGCCCGAGCGCTGCCCGACTCAGACGGTCGCCCGCTCCTCGGCCGCATCGTCGCGGGCGCCGGCCGCGGCATCCGCTCGATCGCGGATGAGGAACCCGAAGCCGAACGCGATGAAGAACATGAGCACGCCGTAGACCGCGGCGGGCAGGCTCAGCTCGGTCGAGAGCAGCACCGTCTGGGCGATCACGATCGCGAGGGTCGCGTTGTGGATGCCGATCTCGAACGAGGAGGCGATGGCCTGCCGCTTGCCGACCCGCAGCCAGCGCGGCACGAGGTAGC
The DNA here is from genome assembly GCF_900113185.1 of Agromyces sp. CF514. Lineage (NCBI taxonomy): Bacteria > Bacillati > Actinomycetota > Actinomycetes > Micrococcales > Microbacteriaceae > Agromyces > Agromyces sp. CF514. The sequence continues at coordinate 2,799,134 of NZ_FOZD01000001.1, forward strand.
CGATCGTCAGGCTGATGAGGCAGAACACGACCGTCACGAGCGCCAGCTGGGCGAAGTTCGCGACGAGCAGCGCCCAGTTCGACGCCACGGCCCCCGCGATGACGACCACGAGGATCACGACCGAGGCGATGCGCACGGGCTTGTCCATGCGGTCGGCGAACGTCGGCGCGAAGCGCCGCACGAGCATGCCGAGGGCGACCGGCAGCAGCACGATGGCGAACACCTCGAGGGTCTTCGACCACTGCAGGCCGAGCTGGTCGTCGAACGGGTTGAAGTACAGGATCGCGAGGTTCGTGATGATCGGCAGGGTGAACACGGCCAGCACCGAGTTGACGGCGGTGAGCGAGATGTTCAGGGCCACGTCGCCGCGGAACAGGTGGCTGTAGAGGTTCGCGGTCGTGCCGCCCGGCGAGGCCGCGAGCATCATCATGCCGACGGCGAGCACGGGCGGCAGCTGGAACGCGAGCACGAGGCCGAAGCAGATCACGGGCAGCACGACGAGCTGGCAGAGCAGGGCGATGATCACCGCCTTCGGCTGCTTCAGGACCCTGGCGAAGTCGCCGAGGGTCAGACTGAGCCCGAGACCGAACATGATGATGCCCAGGGCCACGGGAAGGCCGATGGTGGTCAACGCTGACATGCACACAGTGTGCCGGATGCCGCGCGTCGGCGTGAGGCCCCTGTGGAGGGGGCCCGGACCGGCGGCCTCGCCCCGCTGCGGGTCAGTCGAGCGAGTCGAGCCAGCCCTCGAGCGTCGGGAGCGCGAGGTAGGCGATGGTGCTGTGGGTCGCGAGCGGCACGACCTCGTAGGTGACGTCGTCGCCCAGTGCACGCACGTGCTCGACGAATTTCGCGGTGTCTGCCGGCAGCACGAGCGCGTCGTCGGCGCCCTGCGCGAGGTACACGGGCGCCTCGACGGCGCGCTGTCCGGCCGAGTTGTCCGCGAGCAGGGTCGCCCACGGCTCGGTCTTCGTCGGGTCGTGTGCGAAGAAGTCGCCGATGAGCGGCTGCCCGATCTCGTGCAGCCGGTCGAGGTTCGTCAGCAGGCAGAGCCGGTTCATCTCGGGAGACGCGGCCACCGCGGCCGGCGTGAGGATGTCGGCGAGCTCGGCACCCGGCACGGTCGGCCCGTACACCGAGGCGAATGCCGGGAAGGCGTACGAGCCGATCGTGACGCCCGAGATGTCGTCGAGGTGGGATCCCATGAGCGCCGTCAGGTCGGCGGCGGGCGCGGCGGCCGCGACGCCCGCGACGGTGAGCTCCGGCGCGTAGTCGGGGGCCTGCTCGGCGGCGACGAGCACGGCCTGCCCGCCCTGCGAGTGCCCCCACAGCACCACGCGGTCGCCCGCGGCGGCGCCGTCGAGGTGCTGCGCGGCGCGCACGGCGTCGAGCGCGCTCCGCGCCGCGGTCTGCGAGACGAGGTAGGAGTCTGGCCCGTCGGTGCCCATGCCGGCGTAGTCGGTCGCGACGACGGTGTAGCCGCGGTCGAGCATGAGCCGCAGGCCCTCGATGCCGATGAACGGGTCGAAGGCGCGCGACGGCGCGCACGAGGCATCCGTTCCCGTGGTCGGATGCCCCCACGCGAGCACGGTGCGGCCCCCCTCCGGCGCCGGCCCGAGGGGCGTCACCACGATGCCCGTCACGACGATCGGGTCGCCGTGCAGGTCGGTCGAGCGGTACATGATGCGCCAGGCCTCGGATGCCGCGGGCACGCCCTCGAGCGCCTCGCTGCGCACCAGGGTGCCCGGTTCGCCGTCGGCGGCGCCGGCCGGCTGCTCGTAGAAGTCGGCGAGCCCCGGCTGCTCGGCCGCGTCGCCCGCCACGCGGATCAGCTCGACGGCGACGAGCGCGCCGAGCAGGGCGACGACGGATGCCGCGACGATCACGCCGACTCGACGCCCTCGCACGCTCATCTCCCCCAGCGCCCCGCGAACAGGGCGTGCAGCAACGGCACCGCCGAAGCCGCCATGAGCACCGTGCCGAACACGACCTCGTCGGCGCGCAGCACGGCGCCGCCGACGAGGAGGCCGGCGAAGATCGCGGCCGAGACCGTGCGCCGCGCGGTGCGTTCCAGCCGGGCGACCCGGCGGTCGAGCGTCGGGTTCGTGACGACGACGGACCCCTCGTCGACCCGCGTGACGAGGTCGTCGAGGCGCTTGGGCAGCCGCCAGGCGATGCCGGCCGTCTCGAGCGCCTGCTTCGCGAGATCCTGCACGACGTTGCCGCGTTCGTCCTTCAGGAGCTTCGTCGCGTAGGGCTCGATCGAGTCCCAGAGGTTGAACCCCGGATCGAGCGCGCTGCACACGCCCGACGTGAGCGACATCGCGCGGATGATGAGCAGGAAGTTCTCGGGCAGCTGGAACGGCAGCGAGCGCACCACGTCGCCGAACTGCACCGCGAACTCGCGGAACTCGCGCGGGTCCACCTCGCGGAGCTCGGCGAAGCCCATGCCGCCGAAGCGGGCGAACAACTGCGTCATCGCCCGCTCGAGCTCGGCGGTGTCGGCCGACGGCAGCAGCACGCCCACGTCGCGCACCGCGTCGACGAGCCCCTTGCCGTCGCGCGAGGCGGCCGCGATGAGCAGCTTGCGGAGGCCCCGTCGGGTGCCGGGCGGCACCTCGCCCATCATGCCGAAGTCGATGAACGTGAGCTTCCAGGCCGGCCCGGCGGATGCCTCGGCCGGGCCGTCGCCCGCACTCGCGCCCATCGTGACGGGTAGGGCGACGGGCGTCACGAAGATGTTGCCCGGGTGCGGGTCGGCGTGGAAGAACCCGTTCGTGAACAGCTGGTCGAACATGACGGCCGCGAACACGGGAGCGACCTCGGCGGGGTCGATGCCGGCTTCGGCGAGCGCGGCGGCATCCGTGATCTTGATGGCGGTCACGTCTTCGAGCGTGAGCACGCGCCGGGTCGTGCGCTCCCACGCGATGACCGGCACCGCGACGCGGTCGTCGTCGGCGAAGTCGGCGGCGAAGCGCTCGGCGTTCGCGGCCTCGTGCAAGTAGTCGATCTCTTCGAGGCTCGTCTGCGCGAACTCCTCGACGAGGGCGTGCGTGTTCACCCGATCGGCGACGATCCGCACGTGGCTGAGCCACCCGGCGACCTTGCGCAGCGCCGCGAGGTCGACGTCGACGATCGCATCGATGCCCGGCCGTTGCACCTTGACGACCACGTCGCTGAGCCCGGTGTCGGCCGCGTCGAGTGCTCCGAGCACCGCCCGGTGGGCCTGCCCGAGCGATGCGGCCGCGATGGGCGACTCGTCGATCGAGGCGTACGCCCGGTCGAGCGGCATGCCGAGCTCGGCCTCGGCGAGCGCGCGGATCGCCGGGAACGGCACCGGGGGCACCTCGTCCTGCAAGCCGGCGAGCTCGGCCGTGATCTCTGGCGGCAGCACGTCGAGGCGCGACGACATGAACTGCCCGACCTTGATCATGAGCCCGCCGAGATCGACGGCGAGCGCGTGGAAGCGCTGGGCGAAGCGCCGCATCCGCCTGGATCGGGTGCGCTCGGCGACACTCGCCAGCCCGATGCGGGGAAGGAACAGCTCGTACCACCAGATGACGGCGAGGTTGCGGCCCGCGAACCGCAGGATGCGGCGGTAGCGGGCGCGCGTGTTGCCGGCACCGGGTGTCGAGTCGCCTCGAACCCGACGATCGGTGGCCACCCGCGTCAGTCCTGGGCGAGGATCGCGTAGAGCCGTCGGCGCGTCTCGTCGAGCGCGGCCACGGCCTGCTGCACCTGCTCGGGGGTTCCGGTGCGGCCGACCTGGGCGGCGGCCTGCGCGAGCTCGAACCCGGCCTTGGGCAGGGCCGAGTACCCGGTGCCGCTGCCGTCGCCGGAGCTCTGCGGATCCCACGGCGCGGCGCCGCCGGCCTCGTCGACCGCCGCCCGTCCGGCGTCGGTGAGCGAGAAGGTCTTGCGACCGTTCGACTCCTCGGCGCTGATGAGGCCCTCGTCGGCGAGCAGCTGGAGGGTCGGGTACACCGAGCCGGCGCTCGGCTTCCAGGTGCCGCCGCTGCGCTCCTCGATCTCCCTGATGATCTGGTAGCCGTGCATCGGCTGCTCGGCGAGCAGCGCGAGCACCGCGGCGCGCACGTCGCCCCGGGCGACGCGGCTGCCCGCACGCTTCTCGAATGTCGAGCGCAACTGCTCGAAGGCCTGCCAGATGCCCTCGGTCGGGAACCCTGCGCCGAATCCGCCGGTGGGATACGAGCTGCTCATGATGACCTCTTCCGCAACGTGAACGATACTCAACGATATATCCGAGCGACCGCGAGCGATAGGGGTGCGGCACTGCGGACGGTAACGTCGGAGTGGGTGCGCGAGGCAGCCGACGATGGAGGGTGACGGACATGGAACGCTTCGACACGATCGTGGTCGGCGCCGGGGTCGCGGGGCTGACCACGGCACGACTACTCGCCGGCGCCGGGCGGCGCGTCGTGGTGCTCGAGGCGCGCGACCGCGTCGGCGGCAGGGTCTGGACCGATCGAGCCGACGGTTTCGTCACGGACCTCGGCGCCTCGTGGATCCACGGCGTCGTCGACAGTCCGGTCGCGGCGGCCGCCGACGCGTTCGGCATGCGAACCGTCGAGTTCACGGTCGGCGGCTACCAGCCCGACAGCAGGCCGATCGCGTACTACGGCCCCGACGGTGCACGGCTCTCGGATGCCGCGGCACGGCGTTTCGCCGATGACGTGCACGCCGTCGACGCCACCCTGCTCGACGTGGTCGCCGCCTCGGCGCCCGACGCGTCGTACCGCGACGTGACCGAGGCCGCGCTCGTCGCGCAGGGCTGGGACGAGGATCGCGCGCAGCGCGTGCGCGAGTACCTCGAGCACCGCTCCGAGGAGCAGTACGGCGCCTGGATCGAGGACCTCGCGGCGCACGGCCTCGACGACGACTCGATCGACGGCGACGAGGTCGTGTTCCCCGACGGCTACGACCGCCTGCCCGACCACCTCTCGGCGGGTCTCGACATCCGCCTGGAGCACGTCGTGACCGAGGTGCGCTGGTCGGCGGACGGCGTCCTCGTCACGACGGATCGAGGCCCGTTCGCGGCGGACACGTCGGTGGTGACCGTGCCCGTCGGCGTACTCAAGTCGCCGGACTTCGCGATCGAGCCGCCGCTGCCCGAGCCCGTGGCCGGCGCGCTCGGCCGACTCGAGATGAACGCGTTCGAGAAGGTCTTCCTGCGCTTCGAGACGAAGTTCTGGGATGACGGCGTCTACGCGATCCGGCAGCAGGGCCCCGAGAGCCGTCGCTGGCATTCGTGGTACGACCTCACCGCCCTGCACGGTTCGCCCGCCCTGCTGACGTTCGCCGCGGGCCCGACCGGCAACGAGACGCGCGCCTGGAGCGACGAGCAGTTGGTCGACTCGGTCCTCGCGCAGTTGCGGCGCCTCTACGGCGACCGCGTCGAGCAGCCGACCCGCGTGCACCGCACCGACTGGCAGGGCGACCCGTTCGCACTGGGCTCCTACGCGTACATGACCGTGGGCTCGACGACGGCCGACCACGATGATCTCGCGACGCCGATCGGCGGGGTGCTCCACCTCGCCGGCGAGGCGACCTGGACCGACGACCCGGCGACGGTGCCCGCCGCGCTCCTCTCCGGTCATCGGGCGGCGTCGAACGTGCTCGGCCGCGAACTCCCGATCGGCGACGTGTGGGCCGGCGCCTGATCCGGCCCGCCTGAAGGGCACGAAGCAGGGCGAACGGCGACCGACGGCGCGCCGCGCCCGCGTCGGCACGCCGCTGAGGTCGAATGGGCTCGTGACGGCAGACGAGATCCGCAAGGCGTTCCTCGACTACATGACCGAGCGCGGCCACGAGGTCATCCCCCGCGCACCGCTCATTCCACGGGACGACCCGACGACCCTGTTCACCGGCAGCGGCATGCAGCCGCTGCTGCCCTACCTGCTCGGCGCCGAGCATCCGGCGGGCAGCCGCCTCGCCGACAGCCAGACCTGCCTCAGGGTGCAGGACATCGAGGAGGTCGGCGACAACCGGCACACGACCTTCTTCGAGATGCTCGGCAACTGGAGCCTGGGCGACTACTTCAAGGATGAGCAGATCCCGCAGATCTGGACCTTCCTGACCGAGAGAGTCGGGCTCGACCCGGACCGCATCTACGTGTCGTGCTTCAGCGGCGACCCCGAGCACGGCATCCCGAAGGACGAGGAGGCCGCCGACGTCTGGACGCGCCTGTTCGACGAGGCCGGCGTCTCGGCCGACCGCGTCGATGTCGGCACCGAGGAGCACGCCGCGGCCGTCGGCACCGATGGCGCCCGTATCGCGTTCTACGGCAAGAAGAACTGGTGGTGCCGGGGCGGCTCGGCCGCCGACATGCCGGTCGGCGAGCCCGGCGGTCCCGACAGCGAGATCTTCTACCTCTTCCCGAACGTCGAGCACGACCGCTCCTACGGCGAGCACTGCCACCAGAACTGCGACTGCGGCCGCTTCATCGAGCTCGGCAACTCGGTGTTCATGGAGTACCGCCGCACCGAGACCGGGTTCGAGCACCTCCCGCGACGCAACGTCGACTACGGAGGTGGGCTCGCGCGCATAGCGGCCGCCGCGATGGACAGCCCCGACGTCTTCCGCATCACGCTGCTCTGGCCGATCATCGAGCGCCTCCAGGAGCTCACGGGGCGTTCGTACGAGGACGACACGCGGGCGATGCGCGTCGTGGCCGACCACCTCCGGGGAGCAGTGTTCCTCGGGGTCGACGGCGTGCGGCCGAGCAACAAGGCGCAGGGCTACGTCATGCGCCGCCTCATCCGCCGCGCCATCCGATTCGCCTCGGATCTCGGGCTCGAGCAGGACTTCTTCACTGAGGTCGTGCCGACGATCGCCGGCATCTACGAGGAGCACTACCCCGAGGTGGGTGCGCACGTCGACGAGGTGACGGCCGTGCTCGCCAAGGAGGAGCAGGCGTTCCGACGGTCGCTCCGCAAGGGCCTCAGGCAGCTCGAGTCCTACCGCGCCACCGGGGTGAGCGGTCGTGAGCTGTTCCTGCTCTCGGACACGTTCGGGTTCCCGGTCGAGCTCTCGACCGAGGAGGCCCGCACGCGTGGCATCGCGATCAGCCCCGACTGGCGGGCGGAGTTCGACGAGCAGTTGGCGGCCCAGCGGCAGCGATCGCAGCGCGCCACGACCCTGCACGTGTGAGCGAGCGGATGCCGCGGGCCGCCGTCGGCCGTCCCCTACGGCCACGCTGCCGGCTCACCCCAACGGCAGCGGCGAGCGCGGCTTCGTGACCCCGAACGCGAACGTGGTGGTGATGCCCGCGATCGCGGGGATCGCTCGGAGCTGCGTGCGCATGAGCTCCTCGTACTCGCTGAACGAGGCCACGGCGACCTTCGCGAGGTAGTCGTCGTCGCCCGCGAGCAGGTAGGCCTCGACGACCTCGGGAATCGTGCGCAGCCGCTCCTCGACCGCGTCGACGACGTCGGTCGCGTGCGACGAGAGCCGCAGGCGCACGAACGCGGTGATCGCGAGGCCGACGGCGCCCGCGGCGATCTCCGCGGTGTACCCCGTGATGATGCCGTCGTCCTGGAGCTGGCGCACGCGGCGCAGGCAGGGCGACGGCGACAGGCCGACGCGGTCGGCGAGCTCCTGGTTCGTGAGCCGGCCGTCGTGCTGGAGTTCGAGCAGGATGTGGCGATCGATGGCGTCGAGGGTGCGCATTGGCATATTCTGCCAAGCCCGGCCCGATTCGCAGCACGATCGGCAATCGGCTGCGCCGGGGGTTTTCCTATCGTTGCGGCATGCCCCAGCACCCTGCTCGCCGCGACCTCATCGTCGGAGTCGTCGCGATGGCGACCGCGATCCTGCTCTGGGCCTCGTTCGCGCTCACGCTCCGCGGCGTCGGCGGCTCGTCGCTCACGACCGTCGACCTGAGCATGCTGCGCTTCGCAGCCCCGGTGGTCGTGCTCGCGCCCTGGATCCCGCGGGCGGTCCGCGAGGTCGGCGCCGAACGGCGGGCGACGCTCGTGCTGCTGCTCGTCGGCGGCCTCCCGCACTTCCTCGTCTCGGCGCTCGGCGGGCACCTCGCGCCCGCGGCGCTCGTGGGACTCATCATCCCCGGCACGGTGCCGCTGTTCGTGACCGTGATCGCGTTCGCGACCCTGCGCGGCCGCATGCCCGTGCGGCAGGCGGCATCCGTCACCCTCATCGTCGCGGGGGTCGCTGCTGCGGCCCTGCTCATGGCCGACTCGGTGCCGCCGCTCGGCCTCGCCGCGCTGTTGGCCGCGGGGTTCGTCTGGGCGGTCTACACGCTCGGGCTGAAGCGCAGTTCGCTGAGCCTGACCAGCACCGTGCTGGTGATCTGCGCGCCGTCGGCGCTCATCGCCGGCGCACTCGCCGTGACCGGGGCGATGCCCTCGAACCTGCTCGCGGGGTCCGCTCGCCCCGGCGACGTCGTGCTGTTCACCGTGCTGCAGGGCATCGGCACGGGCGTCGTCTCCACGATCGCCTATGCCCACGCCGTCCGGGTGCTCGGCAGCGGCATCGCCGCGACGGCCGGCGCGCTGAGCCCTGTCGTGGCGGCCGGCCTCGCCGTGCCGCTGCTCGGCGAGCCGATCACGGCCGGCATCGTCGTGGCGATGGCGATCATCGTGTCGGGAGTGCTCGTCTTCAATGCGCCCGGCCACCGCAGGGCGATCGCGCCGGACGACGGATGCCGCATGCCGCCCCCCTCGGCATCGCAGGGCGACGAGGCGGACGCCCGTCCGGTCGTCCCGGTGGCGGCGACCGCTCCGGCGACCCTCGCCGCCTGAGCACCCGCGCGTGCGAGCATGGGTCACGATGACCCACCGAGCCGGCCCACGCCTCGCACGCTGCGCGCTCGCCGTCGCGCTCGCCGCCACGCTCCTCTGCGGCTGCTCGTCGACCGGCGATGACGATGCCGCCGAGGTGACGCCGCCGCCTGCGGGCGCAGCACCCGACTACCAGCTCGGCGGCGCCTACGAACCCGACCCCGCCGTCGGCATCGTGGCCCGCGACCGCACGAGCGATCCGGACCCGGAGCGTTATTCGATCTGCTACGTCAACGGCTTCCAGACGCAACCGGGCGAGCGCGGCCTCTGGCCCGACGGCGTCGTGCTCACCAGCGACGGCACGGATGTCGTCGACCCCGACTGGCCCGACGAGGCGCTGCTCGACACCTCGACCGCGGCACGGCGGGCAACCATCGCCACCACCGTCGGCCCGTGGATCCGTGGCTGCGCCGACGACGGATTCGACGCCGTCGAGTTCGACAACCTCGACTCGTACACGCGCTCGGGCGGCGCGCTGACGCTCGACGACAACCTCGCGCTCGCGACGACACTGGTCGGGATCGCGCACGCCGAAGGGCTGGCCGCGGGCCAGAAGAACGCCGCCGAGGCTACGGAGCGCCTGCACGACGAGGCGGGCTTCGACTTCGCCGTGGTCGAGGAGTGCATGGCCTACGACGAGTGCGACTCCTACACCGAGGCGTACGGCGACCGCGTCATCGCCATCGAGTACCCCGACGAGCTCCCCCGCCCGTTCGCCGAGATGTGCGCGGATCCCCATGCGCCGGCGTCGCTCGTGCTCCGCGATCGCGACCTGACCGTGCCCGGCGACCCGGCCCATCGGTTCGAGCTGTGCGATCCGTGACCCCCGAGCATCCGAGGCCCTCGACCAGGCTGGAACCATGGCAGCGAAGGCCTGCCGCTCCCTCCCCCGGCGCACGGGCCCCGGGCACCGGCATCCGCTCTCCTGCCGGGCCGTGCCACCATGGATGCCGTGACCACCGATCCGACACGCGTCTCAGTCGAAGACGAGACCCGCCTGCTGCACGCGATCGAGGTCGCCCGCAGGTCGCGCGCCGAAGGCAACCACCCGTTCGGCGCGATCCTCGTCGCGCCCGACGGCACGGTGCTCGAGGGCCTCAACTCGGTCGTCACCGCGGGCGACCCGACCGGCCACGCCGAGACGAACCTCGTGCGGCTGGCGAGCGCTCGGATCCCGGCCGAGCGGCTCGCGCTCAGCACCCTGTACACGAGCACCGAGCCGTGCGCGATGTGCGCCGGCGCGATCTACTGGTCGGGCATCGGGCGCGTCGTCTACGCCCTGCCCGAGCAGGAGCTCGCGGCCATGGTGCCGAGCCAGGACGGCGAGCCCACGATGGACCTGCCGTGCCGCGAGGTGTTCGCCCGCGGCGGTCGCGCGGTCCACGTGGCCGGCCCCGCGCTCATCGCCGAGGCGGCCGACGTGCACCGCGGGTTCTGGGGCGCCTGAGCCCCGGTCCGGCCACCCATCGGCGCCCAGCACCCACGTCGTCGCGGTCGTTGCGCCGGCGAGTGATGCCGCGCTAGGTTCCGCTGTGTGGCCACAGTCGACACCTCCCGTACTCCGACCCTCGAGCCGACGGCCCGTCTCGGGGGCGAGAACGCGGCCGCGGTGACGCAGACCTACCTGTACCTGCGAACGGGCCTCGTCGGCGCCGTGATCGCCATCGGCCTCGCCGTGGCACTCACGCCGGCGGCGTTGCTGCCGAAGGGCCAGGGCGCGCTGAGCTCGATCAGCCACTACTACTACACGCCGGCCAAGATCGTGTTCGTGGGTGCGCTCTGCGCGGCATCCCTCGCGCTGCTCGCCCTCGCCGGAGCCGGCATCCAGAGCTACATCCTCGACATCGCCGCGCTCCTCGCACCGCTGATCGCCCTGATCCCCACCCCCGTGCGGCTGGCGCAGATCGAGGCGTTCGATCCCAAGTGCGGCCGGCCCGACGACGCGTGCATCCCGCCGGGCGACTTCGGCGACGTGCGGCTCGGCTTCGAGGTCTGGCTGTGGATCGCGGGCCTCGCGATCGCGTTCGGCATCGTTCAGGCGGTGCGGCGCGCGGTCCTGGCTCGGCGGCATCCGAGGCAGCAGAGGCCGGTGCCTCCCCTGCGCTGGGCGACCCTCCTCGTGGCGGCGGGCGTGTGGGCCGTGCTCCTGGTCACCGGATTCCTGGCGCAGCCGTGGTTCCACGCGTCGGCGCATTTCCTGATCGCCGGAGCCTTCTTCGTGCTGGTCGCGACCGTGGTGTGGATCGAGGCGGTGCGGCAATGGCGACCGCGGTCGACGATCTTGGGCGATGCCGAGGACAAGGAGCATGGGTCGCGGGCGCTCGCGATCGCGTATGCGATCATCGCGGTCGCCCTCGCGCTCGACATCGCGGCGGCGGTCGTCGTGATCGTCCGGCAGAAGTGGTTCGACCCCGCCTTCGCCCCGACCGGGGTGTTCGCGGTCGAGGCGATCGGCCTCACCTGCTTCGCCGTGTTCTTCGCCCTGCAGGCGTGGGAGCATCGCCACGACGTCGACGGTTGGGGGCCACTTCCCCCGAATCGAGCGCAGCTCGAGAGCATCAGGCACGGCGTCGGCTCGTGACGGAGCGGGTCGCCGATCGGCCGCAGTCGCCGCCGCCGGCTACTACAGGTGCACGCGGCTGACAACCCCCCGGACGCCGCCGATGGGTTGCCTACGATCAACTGCATGCCGTTTCGAAGCAAGAGGACTCTCGAGCGCTGGCTCGACGAGTTCCAAGAGGCGCGTGGCGCCGGTGAGCTGATCCGCGTGGCCCTCCAAGACGGTTCCGACGGCGGAGACACCGGCCTGGTCGTCGTGCCGCTCACCCACGCGACGGTCTCGATCTACATCGAGCCGGTCGATCTCGGCGGTGCCGCCTGGCGGATCACGCTCGAACCGCGGCCCGACATCACCTCGCTGAGCAGCCATCAGCTCCACGCGCTGGCGTCGGAACTCCAGGTCGCGGCCGAGCTGTGCGCCTATCTCGAGGCCCGTTCGGTCGGTCACGACGAGTCGTGGATCCCGTTCGCCCCCGAGTGAACGGTCGCGACCCGGTCGCTCAGAGCAACGCACCGACGAACACCTTCGAGGGGAACGGCATCATGTCGAAACGCACCGCAGTGGTCTGGAACCCGTCCAAGACCGACCGGCGGGAACTGGAGCAGCCGCTCATCGCCTCGCTCGACCCCGGGTCGGACGTGAGCTGGTTCGAGACCAGCGTCGAGGACCCGGGCCAGGGTGCGGCAGCACGTGCGCTGGCCACGGCCCCGGATCTCCTGCTCGTCGCGGGCGGCGACGGCACCGTGCGGGCGGTCGCCGAGCACCTCGCCGAAGCGCGAGCAGGGGTCGACCTGGGCATCGTCCCGCTGGGCACCGGGAACCTGCTCGCTCGAAACCTCGGCGTTCCCCTCAACGACATCCCGGCAGCGGTCGAGCGTGCGCTGACGGGCGACGGGCGACCGGTCGACGTCGGCTGGGTCGACGTCGACCTCGAGCACGGCACCGAGCGCCACGCCTTCGTGGTGATGATCGGGTTCGGCATCGACGCCCACATGATCGCCGAGACCGACGACGACCTCAAGGACAAGGCGGGCTGGCTCGCCTACGTCGAGTCGCTCGGCCGCGCGGTGGCCGCGACCGACGTCCTGCCGTTCCGCCTCGCGATCGACGATGGGCCGTCTCACGACGAGGAGGGCCACACGCTGCTCGTCGCGAACTGCGGCACCCTCCAGGGCGGGCTGGCCCTCCTGCCCGACGCGGACCCGGCCGACGGCGAGCTGGATTTCGTCCTCCTGAGCGCCGAAGGACTGGCGCAGTGGTTGGGAACGTTGAAGACCATGGTCTGGGACAACGGTCTCCGGCGCATGATCACCGGCGGCGAAGCATCCGACTCGGACACGATCACCCACGGACGCGCGCAGAAGCTCCACGTCTCCCTGCCCGAGGCCAGGGCCTTCGAAGTCGACGGCGAGGAGATCGGCGATGCGACGGGGATCACCGTCGAGATCCAACCGTCCGCACTCCGCGTGAGATGACCTTCGCTGCTCCAGGAAGGTCGGCTTGCGGGATTCAGTTAGTTAGATAAACTACCTATATGAGCAGCCGTGCCGACGGTCGAGACGAATGGAGCGGATGATGGGCACCTTGACCTACAGCCCGGCCGGCGTTCGGATCGATTTCGACGATCGCACGCTCGCCCACCTGAAGGTCGTCATCATCACGAAGCTGCGACGGAACGAGCCCTTCCTGTTCACGTGGGTGAGCGACGGAGTACCCGAGTCCCTGTGGTTCCACCCGACGATCCCGATCCGGTTCAGGTTCGACAGCACCGAGCCCGAGCAGATGAATCCCGCCTGGCTCGAGCGCCTCATGATGACCGCCAACAGCGGCGCCGGACTGCGCATCGTCGACGAAGACGACGGACCGGAACCGACGACTGCCGCCGGCGTCATCGCGACATCCGGGCGGAAGAGAAGTTCGTATCGATCGGTGGGTATCGATGCGAATAGGGGCGTTGCGCTCGCGGGGGCGAGCTCAGCGGCCTGAGGTCGGTGGCGCCTCCTCGCGAGGCGCCACCGCCTCAGTGGGCACGACGACGAGGCGGGGACCTCGAGAGGAGCACACGCATGGACCAGTCCGCGGAATCCAAGCAGAGTTCGGGCTACTGGTATCCATCCGGTCACGCCGCGGAGAATGTCGACGTCCTCAACCTGCTCAGGCGCTACCGCAACGCCGAGGCGGCGATGCGCGTGCGAACCAGGGCCGACATGGGCATGGGCGAGACCGACCTGCTCGCGCTCCGCTACCTCCTCAGAGCGCAGCGCGAAGGACGACCCATGGTGCAGCGCGACCTCGCGAACCTGCTCGGCATCTCCGCCGCGTCGACGACCGCCCTCGTCGATCGCCTGGCCAAGAGCGGCCATGTCGCACGCGAACCCCATCCGACCGACGGGCGCGCGGTCATCGTCGTGCCGACCGTCGACACCGATCAGGAGGTGCGGGCCACGCTCGGCGCGATGCACCGACGCATGATCGCCGTCGTCGACGAGCTCGAGCCCGAGGAGATCTCCACCATCGCCCGGTTCCTGACCGGCATGCTCGTCGCCGTCGAAGACCACGACGACGTGGAGCCGCTTCCCGCCCCGGCAGAGGGGTCGCACACTCCGACGGAGTGATCTCAGAGCGACGCCGACACGCCGACGCCGACGCCGACGATACGTCCGGCGTCGCGCGATCACGTCATCCGTTCGTCCCGCCTCACCCGACAGGCTGCCTCACCCGACGGGCAGCCTCACCTCGACCCGCAGTCCGCCGCCGTCGCGCGGCGCCAGCATCAGGGCGCCGTCGTGCGCACGGACGATGCTCTGCACGATCGCCAACCCGAGCCCCACCCCCGCGTCATCGCTGCGGATGCGGTCGGTGCCACGGCGGAACGGCTCGGTCAGCGTCGACAGCAGCTCGGGAGCGACCTCGGGGCCGGTGTTCTCGACGACGAGCGCGGCGGCATCCGCACGGTGCACCGTGGTGACCCGCACGACGCCGCCGGTCGGCAGGTTGTGCACGATCGCGTTGTGCACGAGGTTGGTGATCAGCTGCAGCAGGAGCGGCTGCGAACCGACCGTTCTCGCGAGCTCGCCCGAGACCTCGAGCGCGACACGACGCCGCTCCGCGAGCGGCAGCAGCGTCTCGGCCGCCTGCTCGGCCAGCAGCGACAGGTCGACCTGCTCGACATCGAACGACCGCTGGTCGGCCCGGCTGAGCAGCAGGAGTGCCTCGGTGAGCTCGATCGCACGGGCGTTGACCGCCTGCAGCCGCTCGAGCAGCACGTCGACATCGCGCCCGGGATCGGTTCGGGCGACTTCGAGGAGGGTCCGAGATGTCGCGAGCGGGGTGCGGAGCTCGTGCGATGCGTTCGCGGCGAACCGTCGCTGCTCGTCGACCTGCGCCTCGAGGCGGCCGAGCATGGCGTCGAAGCTGTCTGCCAGCTCGCGGAACTCGTCGCGGCGCCCGGCGAGCTCGATCCGATGCGACAGCGAGCCGTCGGCCGCCCTGCGGGTCGCGCGCGTGATGCGGGTCAACGGGGCGAGCATGCGACCGGCCAGGATCCATCCGCCGAGCAGCCCGAACACCAGCAGGAACAGGATGACCCAGGTCGCCGCAGGCGCGAACGCGCGAACGAGGTCGTCACGGCCGGGCACGAATCCGCCGATCGTGGCGATCGCCTCCGCAGGCACGTACCGCAGCAGGAACGCCCACACGACCGCGAGCAGCAGCACGACGGCGACGAACAGGAACCCCGCATAGCTGAGCGCGAGCTTCAGTCGGACGCTCGGCCCTGGCTGCCTATGCATGGGATCCGGCCTCGGCCGCGGCATCCGTGCCCGCATCGATGCGGTAGCCGACGCCCGGCACCGTGGCGATCAGCCAGGGCTCGCCGAGCCGCTTGCGCAGCGCGGAGACGGTGATGCGCACGGCGTTCGTGAACGGGTCGGCATTCTCGTCCCACGCGCGCTCGAGCAGCTCCTCGGCGCTGATCACGCCGCCGTCGGCCGCCACGAGCACCTCGAGCACGGCGAACTGCTTGCGGGTGAGCGCGACGTAGCGTCCGTCGCGGTACACCTCGCGCCGGAACGGGTCGACGCGTAATCCGCCCGCCTCGAGCACGGGCGGCCTCGCGTGCTCGCGCCGGCGGGCGAGGGCCCGGAGCCGCATCACGAGCTCGCGGAGCTCGAACGGCTTGGTGAGGTAGTCGTCGGCACCGAGCTCGAACCCCGAGGCCTTGTCGTCGAGCCGATCGGCGGCCGTGAGCATGAGCACCGGCAGTCCGCTGCCCGACGCGACGATGCGTGCCGCGACCTCGTCGCCCGAGGGCCCGGGGATGTCGCGATCGAGCACCGCGATGTCGTACGCATTGAGGCCGAGCAGTTCGAGCGCGGTGTCGCCATCGCCCGCGATGTCGGCGGCGATCGCCTCGAGGCGCAGGCCGTCGCGGATCGCCTCCGCCAGGAAGGGCTCGTCTTCGACGATCAGCACTCGCACTCCCCCATGGTACGAACCGTCGCATATCGCCGGCGTATCGGAAAACGCGAACGCCCCGGCAACACGCGCTCGCGTTGGCTGGGACCATGCTCAGAGAACCCTCACGAACGACCCGCCGTGCGACATCCGTGCTGCTCGTCGTCGTTGCGCTCGCCGCCGCAGCCGTCGTCGCAGTGCTCGTCGGGCGCCTGTCGGCGGCATCCCCGTCGTCGGCCTCGCCCGCCGCACCGGCCCTCGCCGATCGGGCGGCCGGCGATGACGGAGACGTCGCAGAAGGCACGACCGTCTTCGACGACGTGGCGGCCGTCACGAACCTCGAACCGGGCCTGCTCGACGCGATTCGACGTGCTGCCGCCGATGCGTCCCTCGACGGAGTCGCATTCGAGGTGAACGACGGCTGGCGCTCCCCCGAGTACCAGGAGCGATTGCTGCACGAGGCCGTGGTCGAATACGGCTCCGAGGCCGAGGCGGCGCGGTGGGTCGCCACGCCCGAGACCTCGCCGCACGTGCACGGCGACGCGATCGACATCGGTCCATGGGATGCCGCGGAGTGGCTGTCCGAGCACGGGGCCGACTACGGGCTGTGCCAGATCTACGACAACGAGCCGTGGCACTTCGAGCTGCGCCCCGAGGCCGTCGAGGGCGAGTGCCCCGACCTGTACTTCGACCCCACCTTCGATCCGCGGATGCAGGGATGACCCGCGCCGAGCCCATCGGGGCGTCGACGAGCACGACCTCGACGACCCGCACTGCGCTGTCGCTGCTGTTCGCGATCTACCTGTTCCTGCTCGTCTGGCTGGTGCTCTGGAAGCTCCAGGTGCCGTCGGTCGGCGGCGTGGAGCGCGTGGTGAAGCTCGTGCCGTTCGTCTCCACGGCGAGCGCAGGAGCCAGCGCCATGTGGGAGGTGACCGGCAATCTGCTGGCCTTCATCCCGTTCGGGCTCTACCTGGGCCTGCTCGCGCCGAGGATGCCGTGGTGGAAGGCGACGGCGGTCGTCGCCGCGACGAGCGCGATGCTCGAGGCCGCCCAGTTCGCGCTCGCGATCGGGCGCTCGGACCTCACCGACGTCATCATGAACGCATCCGGCGGGCTGGTCGGGTTCGCGCTCGCCGTCCTGCTGCGACGCGCACTCGGCACGACAACGGGCCGCGCCATGACCGTGGTGTGCGCCATCGGGACCGCGGTCGCGCTCGTCGCCGTCGCAACCTTCGCCGCCGCGCCGATCACCCGTGCCCCGCGGGGGTCCATGCCGATGAGCTCCTCGATGTCGGCATCGATGCCCGTCTCTGCAGGAGGGCCGGCGTCAGCCGAAGATCGCGGTCACGATGTCGTGCGTGTACCCGTCGGGGCCGGCGTTGGACCATCTGGTGGCGATCCAGACGCCGTCTCGGAAGAAGTGCGACTCGCCGCTCTGCCCGTCGTCTGACGGCGGGGTCTCGGAGACGCATCGGACGCCGTCGAGTTCCTCGTAGCACTCGAATCCGTCCGAAGCGAGGCTCAGGGGCATCGAAGCCTCCATGGGCACGTCGATCGGTGCGACGACCGTGACGAGCGATCGGTCGCTGCCGCCGGCCGGGTTGCCCCAGATGCACGTGACGGCCCGTTCGCTCGCGAGGACTCCGTTCGCGGCCTCGTTGCTGCTCCACATGCGGTGGTCGAGGTCCTCGGTGGTCCAGGCCGGGTTCAGGACGAGCCCGTCGAAGGAATCGGTGAGGTCGTGCGTGTAGAGGTCATCGCAGACGGCCGGGATGACCGCGGGTTCTGGCGCGGCAGTCGAGTCGTCGACCGCGGCGAGGGTGGGAGTGGCCGGCAGCGGCGTCTTCGGCGCCGCGGACTGGGTCGACGTGGGCGCCGCCGCATCCCCTCGAGGCGGCGCTGAGAGCAAGGTGACGATCACCGCGAGCAGCGCGAGGATCACGGCTCCCGCAGCGACGACGACCCAGAAGATCGGACGTGCAGTCAACGGCCGGTCCTGAGCGGGCGTGCTGTCCGACATCTTCGTCCTCCCTGAAACGACGTGGTTCCGCTCCACGGCACGGGAATTTCATGCCTTCGTCGATGCGGGTACCCAGAGTAGCGCCAGGCGCCCTCCGGGCGAATCGGTGATATCCCTGACTCGCGATCCTCCGAACGTGTCCCATCACTGGCACCGCCGAACATGGCTCCGGCCGTTCACCGCGTGCGGTGAACGGCCGGCGCCAGGACCTCAATCGACCGCGATGTCCGGGAAGGCCTTCAGCGCCCAATCCGGCCAGGCGACCTTCGCCTTGCCCGCGGCCGGCGGCGTGCCCGCCTCGGCGCCGGCGCTCTCCTGCCCGGTCGCAGCCCGGAACGCGCTGAGCGTGCCGTACAGGACCGTCCCGCGGCTCGTGGTATTGAACTTGAACGGCGAAGCCGGAGCCCCGTTCGTGCGCACGTACAGGTTGCCGTTCGCCACGTTGCCCTGATCCGCCCAGCTGCGCGCGCTCGTGTAGTCCTCGGACCAGATCAGCGGCGTCGCGTTCGCGCCGACGATCGTGTTGCCGATGACCTGGATCTCGGTGTTCAACCACGGCATGGTGGGGTCGGGCGCACTGAACCGGCTGTCGACGCCGTAGTGCCCGGGCACGGGAACGCGGTTGTCCTGGAGCATCACCACGTTGCCGTTGCCGTTGCCGGACACCGCGTTGCGGGTGATGATCGACTTGGTCCCGTCATTGATGCGGATGCCGTTCCCGGCGTTGCCCTCGATCAGGTTGCCCGCGAACACGCCGCGCGACGAGATCTCGAAGTAGACGCCGTGGTTGCCGTTGTCGCTCACGCGGGTGCCGCTCACGGCGACCTGGAAGCACGACACGTCGAACCAGATGCCCGTTCCGCCGTTGCCGGTGACGTCGGACCCTTCGATCGTGACGCCGCGAGCCCGGTTCAGCTTGATGCCGCCCGCACTCGGAGCCATGTTGAAGTGCTCGGTGTTGTTGCCGTCGACCTTCACCCCGTCCATGAGCAGGTCATCGGACTTGTTCGAGTTCACGCCGAGCATGCCGGCGTCCTCGACGGTGACGTTCCTGATCGTGGCACCCGAGTTGCCGACGAACAGTCCGGTCGTGGCGGAATCGGAGATGATCACGTTCTCGAGCGTCGCGTTCGTCGACTCGAGCGTGACGGAGCCCATGTCGGGGTTCGGGGTCGAGTAGCGGCGGATGCCGATGCCGCGGACGGTCACGTCGTCGGCGCGGACGGAGATCGCGCGGGTCGTGTCACCCGATCGCACGGACTTGCCGCTCGGGTCGGTCCCGACGACGAGCGCGTCGTTCGCGTCGTCGACCCAGAACGTGCCCGCGACCACCTGGGCGCGGTTCTGCACCTCTTGGAGTTCCACGCCGTTCACGTAGGTCTGGTCGGGGTGGGCAGCCATCGGGTACGACGGGTTGACGAAGCCCCAGTTGCCCTCGGTGTTGTCCGCTGCCCCGCGCGTGAAGGTGGGGCTGGAATCCAGCGACACGGTCCAGCCGGTATGGCGCCAGGCCGAGCCGTCACGCACCCAGCCGTCGACGGGAACGGTGCCGTCCATCCAGACGGTCTCGCTCGGATACGCCTGGATCGTGATGCCCGCCTTGTAGACGGCGACCGACTCGTGGTACTCGCCGCCGCGGAGCACGATCGTGCCGCCGGCCGCGGTGCCGCTCAGCGCCGCGTTGAGCGTCTGATAGGGCTTGCCGATGCTGCCGTCGCCTCCAGCCGACGCCTTCGGGTCGACGAACTTCGCACCCGCGGGAATCGCGTAGTCGGTGCTCCCGAGCGGCGCCGCGCCGGCATCGGGTTCGAGGCTCGACACGGACGCCGGCGCACCGGCCGTGCCACCAGGGGTCGGGGTGGGCGTGGGCGTAGGCGTCGGCGTCGGGGTCGGGGTGGGGGTCGGCGTCGGGGTCGGCGTCGGCGTCGGCGTCGGGGTCGGCGTCGGCGTCGGCGCGACAGGAGTGGTCGCCGCGGCGACCTTCACCGGGGCACCGCCCGACCACACCCGGTTCGCGTACCCTGCCTTGGCGTAGACGACGCCGACGTGGAGGTACTTGCCGGCATCCGCTGCCGTCGGGGTGTACGACTTCGACGAGGCACCCTCGTCGACCATCACCCAGTTCCCGCCGGGCTTGGCGGAGTCCGACCGGTACCACTGGTACCAGGCGACATCCGGAGACGGCGCCCAATCCGAACCGTCGACGATCGTCAGCGGCGCACCGACCGACGGCGTCCCCGAGATGCTCGGCGACGCCGAACCCGAGAACGACGTCCCGGCCGCAGGGGTCGGAGTGGTCACCGCGGCGACCTTCACCGGGGCACCGCCCGACCACACCCGGTTCGCGTACCCTGCCTTGGCGTAGACGACGCCGACGTGGAGGTACTTGCCGGCATCCGCTGCCGTCGGGGTGTACGACTTCGACGAGGCACCCTCGTCGACCATCACCCAGTTCCCGCCGGGCTTGGCGGAGCCCGACCGGTACCACTGGTACCAGGCGACATCCGGAGACGGCGCCCAATCCGAACCGTCGACGATCGTCAGCGGCGCACCGACCGACGGCGTGCCTGAAATCGTGGGCGATGCCGACCCGGAGAACGCGGTCGCGGCCGCCCGGACCGAGCCTGCCGGAGCCGCCGTCTGGGACGAGGCTGCGAGCGCGGACTGAGCGGCACCATCGGCCCCGATCATCGCCGCAGCGGCGACGACGGCACTGAGCACGAGTCCGATCCGCACGTTCGTGCGTCGGGATCGATCGATGGGGATGGTTTCTGTATTGGTTCGGTGTGCGTGTCGGTTGGGGTTTGGGGTCTGCATAGGCTCTCTGGCGCCGACGCACGCTGCTGGTCGTGCGGGGCGCGATCTCGATTCACTCGAAGTACAGGGGGAACCGCCGAAGCGTAGAGGGCAGTTTGCAGGGGCTTTCTGGACGAATCCTCACCTTTTTCCACCAAAGTGCCCGGGGACACTGCGGTCGTAGAGAGAACCTGATAAAAGACCCCCCATTCGGGGGCGGAGAGCAAGCGAGCGATCCAATAGCCTGAGCCGGCCGCCTCGAGGCCGATCTCGCCGTCGCGAGCATCGAGCGGGCCCAGGCGACCGAGGTGAACCGCTTCTGCCGATCAGCCCCCGTCCGGGGGCGCGTGAAACCGAGCACGAAACGCCCGCCGAATCGGGTCGATTCGGCGGCTCATGGAGCGGCCTCTCCCCCGGAATCCGGCGTGACCTGTTCAGGGTGAAGACATCGAGGCACCATGAGCCGCACTGGACCCCTCACACTGCCACGTCCCGTTCTCGATGCGCATAGCATGCGCGCCGGTGAGTGCGACGGATTCGGTCGAATAGGAATGGGGAGCCGCCTCTTACGCCGTGGCCAACCTTTCGCGTGGAGCGTCCCATGCGCCTCATCGCTGTACCAATCCCGGCCTCGAGTCAGGACGGGTGCCCACGTGAGAGCGACCAGCCCGGTCGGACGCGCCGGGATTCGCCGCTCCAACTCTCAGGTCAGTGATCCCGCTAGCGTGGATGCGACGCTTTCCCGCCCTTCCCTTCAGAGGAGTGCCCGATGTCGGTTCGCAGTACGCAGTTCGTCCAGGATGCCGCGACCGGCAAGCGCGTGACGCCCTGGTGGCTGGCGTACATCCTCGTGTTCCTCGGCGGGATCTTCATCGTGCAGTCCGCGGTGCTCGGCGTGCTCATCAGCGTCTGGAAGGTGCCGACGGGTTCGCCAGAGGCGCAGCTGCAGCAGTCGATCTCGTTCGCCGCAGCCGGGCTGTTCATCATCCTGTGGGTCATGCTGTTCGAACGGCGTGCGATCCGCACGCTGGGGTTCAGTCGGCCGGGCCGCGGGGTGGTCACGATGCTGCTGGGCTTCGTCGGCGGCATCGTGCTGCTCTCGATCCCGGCCCTGTTCCTCTGGGCGATCGGCGCCTACGAGCAGGTCGAAGCCCCCGCCGAGTCGACGTCGGGCGCGGCCGCGACGGGCCTGCTCGTGCTGCTGGCGCTGACCTTCTTCGTGCAGGGCGGCTCCGAGGAGCTGCTCGTGCGCGGGTTCCTGCTGCAGAACGGTGCGCTGAAACTGCCGGGCTGGCTCGCGGTGCTGCTGCCGGCCGTGATCTTCACGCTCATCCACGGCGTGCTGCTGCATCCACTGCCGTTCTCGATGATCCTTCTCTACGCGCTGTTCGCGACGTTCATCGTGCTGCGCCAGGGCGCCCTGTGGATCGTGATCGGGTTCCACGCGGGCTGGAACTTCGCGATGGGCAACCTCTACGGCATCCCCGTGAGCGGCCTCCCGCCGCTCACGACATCGGCGATCTACCTGCAGCCGACCGAGGGCTCACCCGACTGGCTGACCGGCGGCGACTTCGGCACCGAGGCGAGCGTCCCGGCGGTCATCGTGCTGCTCATCGCGACCGCGGTCGCATTCGTCGTCTTCCGGCGATGGGATGCCGCGCGCAGCCCGGAATCCACGGCGCCCGCGGTGCCGGCATCGGCGTCCGACTCCGCGTCCGCCGAGAACTGATCTGAGCCGGTCGGCGTCTGCCCATGATCAGCCTGATCCTCAACGTCGTCGGACTCCTGTCCGGCATCTTCGTCATCGTCTGGTACCGACGCCACCACCGACCCGTGTGGCGCAGCCTCGGCCTGACCGCGAACCGGTGGACCCTGCCCGACATCGCGGTGGGCCTCGTGGTTCCGTTCGTCGCGATCACCCTGGTCTTCCTCGTCGAGCAGGCGCTGGGCGCGATCGAGGTCACCGGCGGCGCAGACGACTGGTCGGGCATCGCGGGCGTGATCGGCCAGGTGCTCGGGTTCGCCCTGATCGAGGAGATCGTCTTCCGCGTCTTCATGCTCGGCGCCCTGGTGATCCTGCTCCGCCGCATCCCCGCAGGCCGCTGGATCGCGGTCGGTTCCGCCGCCCTCGTGTTCGGCTCAGCCCACCTCGCGAACGACGGCGCAACCCTGATCGGCGCGTTCGGCACTGCGCTCGGCGGCGTGATCTACGGCATCGCCTACCTTGCGACCCGCACGATCTGGCTGCCCCTGTTCCTGCACGTGTCGTGGAACCTGAGCCAAGCGCTCTGGGGGTTCCCGGTCAGCGGACTCACCGAATGGCCCGGATGGGTCACCTCGACGTCGATCGGCGACGAACTCCTGAACGGCGGCGCGTACGGCCCAGAGGGCGGGATCCCGGGCATGCTCGCCCGCGTGCTCATCGTGGCACTCGTCTTCGTCTACCTGAAGCTCCTCTGGCCCGATGGCAGCATCCGTCGCCTCGAATTCGCACCCGACCCGGTCAGACGGGCACGCTCCGAAGGCCGGGCTGTCACGGCGAGCTGAGACGACCAACTCCGCATCGATCGCAAGGCCGGTCGGTTCTCGATTCCCTAGCGCAACCCCGGATGGTCCGGGCCCCTGTCAGTCCGCGCGGTTGCGGCTGTTGGCGTTCGCAGTGCCGTATGGGCGCGCGGTCGAATCGCGGTTAGCACACGGCCGAGCCCCGGGCAATCCGGTGACCGCCGTCCTCCCGCTGCGTAGCCTCGGGACATGCCAGCGAAGCAGAGCAGTTCGAACAGTTCGTCCGCCACCCGGAACAAGCGCCGTCCCGCTCGCGGCGCGAGCCTGACCGACGAGCAGAACGCCGAGAGCGGATTCACGGCGTCCAAGGCGCTCAGCGAGAACCTGCAGAAGGTGCTCGTCGACCTCATCGAGCTCGCCTCGCAGGGCAAGCAGGCGCACTGGAACGTCGTCGGGTCCAACTTCCGCGACACGCACCGGCAGCTCGACGAGATCATCGATTCCGCGCGAGAGTTCAGCGACACCGTCGCCGAGCGGATGCGCGCCCTCCACGCCTTGCCCGACGGACGCAGCGACACCATCGCGGAGACCACCACGCTTCCCGAGTTCCCGCCGGGCGAACTCGACACCGCTGCGGTCATCGACCTGGTCACCGAACGCCTCGAGGCGACGGTCTCGACGTGTCGCGAGGTGCACGATGCGGTCGACGAGGAAGACCCCGCCAGCGCCGACATCCTGCACGCGATCCTCCAGAAGCTCGAGCAGTACGCGTGGATGGTCAGCGCCGAGAACCGTGTCGCGCGAGGCGCATGAGCATGCCCCCGAGCGGGGCGGCCTGCACGACCGAATCGTCAGCGCCAGTCGATCGAGTGCGACCAGCCTGCGATGTACGCCCGTTCGTTCTCGGTGAGGTGAACGCCGGACCGCGGGGGGACGATCGGATCGAGTTCGCAGAGATCGAAGATGCGGCGTACGACGACCGGGCGCAATCTGGCCCGCGGATTCTCGAGGATCTCGCTTCGAAGGACGGGTTCCAGCATGGGCCACCACAGGCCGATCGGCGGCAACCTGGTGAGCTGGGATGTCCGCTGGTGGTGCGGGTCCTCGATGAGTGAACTCATTGGGCGGGTCGTTCGTCGGTGCCGCCGCGATGGGAGTCGCGGAGCACGACCTGTTCATGCTCGTCGGCGTCTTCTTCTGCCTGCTGATGCTGTTCGGCAGCGGCGAGCGCCTCGTCGGCCATGTCTTGCTCGTCCCGTTGCGTAGGGTCAGGGCCGTTGTTCATGTCACTGCCTCGATTCAGTTATGGGTGGCAGTCTCAAGCTACGGTCGAACGCGCGTTCGTGGCAGGGCTTGACTTCGCTGCATCGACGATCACGTCACGTCAGCACGGGTTCCGTCGAACGATCCGGTGCCGAGGGTCGAAGACATGCTCGACGCTACCTTCAAGCACCCCCATTCGGGGGATGTGCGGGTCGATCGGGCACCGAATGGATGTGCCTCACGGAGGCCTGCCGCCGTCGACGTGGAGCGTGGATCCGACGACGTCGC
This sequence comes from Agromyces sp. CF514, assembly GCF_900113185.1. NCBI lineage: Bacteria > Bacillati > Actinomycetota > Actinomycetes > Micrococcales > Microbacteriaceae > Agromyces > Agromyces sp. CF514. Next base: position 2,823,840 of record NZ_FOZD01000001.1, read on the forward strand.
CGGACAGTGCCGACGCGCCGAAGTCGTGGGCGCTGGGTCACTGCTCAGGCGCAGGGTACGGCGTGTCGGCGAGTAGGCGCGCGAGGTGCACGGCGTTCGCGGCGGCGGTCGCGGTTGCCGATGCGGTCGACGCGGGAGTCTCCGGCAGGTCGAGGTAGTCGGTGGAACCCATCGCCTCGCCGTTCCAGTAGGTGCAGCCTTGCGCGGGCAGGGTGAAGCCGATGTCGTTCAACGCCTGTTGCACGTCGTCGCGAGGATCACGATGTCGGAGTCGACGATGTGGCGGCGAAGGATGGGCCACTCGTCGCCGTGGCCCTCATCGACGGCCACTCCCGGTCGCACGTCGTAGTCCGCGACGCGGAAGGCCTGTCCGACGACTTCATGGCGGGCGAGTTCGAGCAGCACCTCGCCGGCGAGCTTCTCACTGCTGGACTCGGTGCCGGAGGTCTTCAGCGTGCAGACCAACGCCACGGCTCGGAGCGGTCGCGGAGTCACAGGTCGACCGTCTCGTTCTCGCCACCGTCGTAGCGCTCGCCCGTCACCTTCGCCTTCACGAAGCTGATCAGCGTCGCGATGCGGCCGCCCGGGGTGTCCCAGTACTCACCCGAGTCTGCGGTGACCTTGATGAGCACGGCCTTCGGACTCTGCGGGCTGTCGGGCAACCACGCCTCGACTGCGGCATCCCAGAGGTCGTCCTTCTTCGCCGGGTCGTCGACGAGTTCGGCGGTGCCGGCGAAGGACACGAACGTCGAACCGGAGTTGAGCGTCACGCCGACATTCGGGTTCGCCGTGATCTCGCTCGCATCACGGGAGTCGCGTTCGGCGAAGTACCAGAGCTCGCCGGCATCCGTGACCTCACGCGGTGCCATCGGGCGGGCGACCAGGTGCCCCCCGCTGTTCACCGTCGTCAGCCACCCGTACGGGATGCCGCGGGCGAGTTCGATGATGCGATCCTGCTCGGTCTTCTGGGTGTCGGGCATCAGCCCCTCCTTCGATCGATGTTGCCGTTCGGCGATCTGTGCGATCAGTGGCGGCCGCCCCGCGACGCCGTGCGAAGCAGAGCGGACGGCCTCGGTTCCCGACGCTACTGATCCCCCTCACCGTCTGGATCGTCCTCGTGCTCGCTGGAGTCGGGCTTCTCGGGTGCGCCGCCGGATGCCGTGTCGGCTTCCTCGTTCTCGCCCGGAGTGCCATGCGTGTTCTGCTTGCCTGCGTCGCTCATCCTGCAAGCCCACCTCGACTCGTCCGTGTCATCAACGGCTTGACACCCGGACCGACCCGTGCGGATGCTTCGACCCGAAGTCGCCCGCTGCTCAACCATTTGGAAGACATACCCTCGCCGATCGCCTGCCTGTCAGAATGCTGTCGTGATCGCAGACGAGCTCGACATCGTGAGCGGACCGCGGCTGGAGAGCCGCCCGGAAGTCGCGACGCTCGGGATACGGGAGTCTGTCCCGTTTCGCACGATGCTCTCGAACCGGGACCGACTGCTGGCCGAACTGATCGACTGGCTATCGGTGCACGGAGTGCAACCGCCGGGGCCGTTCTTCCTGCGACTGCACGTCGTCGACATGCAGGGACTCATGGAGATCGAGGTCGGGGTTGTCGCTTCGAACGACGCCGCGGATAGACGGGTGAAATCGGGGGTGCTTCCGTCCGGCGAGTATGCCGTGCTGGCCTATCGGGCGAAGTCGATGGCGGCAAACCGACGTCTGCATGCCTGGGTGATCGAGCAAGGGATCACGCTCGACTCCCGCCCGGATCCGGGTGGCGAGTTCTTCGCCGCCCGCTGCGAGATCTACGTCACCGATCCCCGAACGGAGAAGCGGAAGAATCACTGGATCGTCGAGCTCGCCTTCTTGACCCGCAAGTAGCTGAGCCATGGTGTCCAGGAAGCGTTCTCGATGTGTTTTCGATTTCCATCGACGAACGACGGCTTCAATGCCCCGCTCGATGCGCTCGCGGGCCGGACGGGTCTGCCCTATCCGATGAGGCTGACGGCGCGTGCGATGACGAGGGCGAGCAGGACGAATCCGCCGAACGACTCGAGTGACATGAGCAGCTTCGAGCGGGTGGTGAGGGGCATGGTGTCGGTTGGGCTGAACGCCATCGAGTTGGACAGCGAGAAGTAGAAGTAGTCGACGAATCCGGCTGTCCAGTCCGACTTGAGCGATGAGCCTGCCGCGACTTCGACGATGGTGTCGTCATCTTCGTCCTGCGGGAAGCGAAAGTCGGCGGTCGGCAGGTCCGACCGCTTGGCCATCGTCCGCATGACTGGTCCACCTCGATCGATCTCCCAGAACAGCAGGGCGAAGCCGATCACATTCACCACCCAGACCTGCAGGGCGGACTGCAGCAATGACGGGCCGTCGCCGCTCCCGCGGACGAGGACCAGGACCAGTGAGACCAGCGTGATCTGGTTCGAGAGCACCACGATGATCGCGAGGGTGAGCGAGGCGATGCGCGACCACTTCGTCTGCTTGTTGAAGCGGTGCGGGTTGAGGATGATCAGCGGGATCAGCAGCAGGATGCCGATCGCGACCGTCACGTACCGCTGGACCGTGATGAGATCGTTCGGCAGCGCGCCGTACATGGCGAGCGCGACGACGAGCGCAAGGACCGCTGGCCACCGGTGCTCGATTCGGGCGCTCCGGGTCTCGTGTTGTTCCACGCCCGAAGTCTAGGTTGACGACGCCCACACCCTCGCCGCGGCGCAACCGGGAAAGGCGTGCGACTCGCACGCTGAAGGATCGTTCTGAGCGATAGCCTTCCGCCTCGGCGCGGTGCGTTTCGCGTTTCGTTACCCCGCGGCAAACCTAAGGATGTCGGATGCCGCATCGCGCAGCGTCGGGTACCACCGTTCGGCACCGGGCACCGGGTCGGCCCGATTCACGCACCACACGGTCATGCCCGCAGCCACGCCAGCAGTGACGCCTGACGGCGAGTCCTCGATCACGAGGCAGTCGCCGGGGTCCGCGCCGAGCAGCTCGGCGCCCCTGAGGTACGGATCGGGCGCGGGCTTGCCACGCGAGGTGGCTGCGTTGTCGACGATGACGTCGGGCAGTGCGAGGCCGAGCCGCTCGAACCGCTGCACGACGCGACGCTCTGCATTTGAGGTCACGAGCGCCCACTGACGCCCTCGTAATGCGGCGAGTAGCGACGTGGCACCGTCCATCGCGCTGACCTTGCCGTGCGCCGCATCGATGTCTTCGAGCTCGTCGAAGCGAGCAGCCGCAGCCCGCGGATCATGGTGAGGCAAGACCGCTGCCGCAGTATCGATAGGCCTGGTGCGCAGCGCGATCTCGTAGACCACGGCCGGGTCGAGGCCGAACTCGCGCGCCCACTGCCCCCAGATCCGGCGCTGGCCCTCGATCGCGTCGATGAGCGTGCCGTCGACATCGAAGAGCACCGCGTTGGTCATACCTCAAGCCTGACACGGGCAGCGCACCGAACACTGATCGACTGGAGGCTTCTTCGCGTCACCTGGTGAGCGCCCGCAGGCGGATCCTGACATGTTGGACGCGCGGAGCATTCCAGCTGTGGCGTGCTCGGGTCATGTTGTGAGACGGTCTGACAGACGTGGGTTACAAGCTGTGGAGGTGTCTGTGCGCTCATCCGTGCCGATTCCCGGGGATCCGTGGCCGCACGACATGCTGATCACCGTCGATGACGATCCCGTTGCGCTGGTCGAGCTGCTGTGGATCCGCGACGCTTGGGGCCTGCATCCTGACCATGACGATGCTCCGCCACAGCTTGTCGACTCACCCGGCCGGCCGAGAGACAGAGCGGTCGAGATCGATCTCGAAGCCTGGCGAGGGACTTGGCCAGCGCTCTGGGATGCCACACTGCGGCACGCTGGCATGATCCAGGACCCCGCGCTCTTCGACGCGCTCCGCGACACAGCTGGCTACTCGCCGGAACGCATGACGTTGCTTGCCCAGCTCACCGGACCCTCCTGGGAGGATCGGTTCGGCAACGCCGGCCTCGAGTCTTTTCAGCATTGGCAGGCGCTGCAATTCGAGCGGCGGGCGGCCACACGCTCGACCTCGGCCGAGAAGCAACCCGAGCGGCAGTCCCTTGACGCACTCGTAAATGCGTGGCGGCACGGACTAACGAAGATCGTGACGATCCCGTGTCACGGTTCATTCACCAGAGTGATCGGCCCGCATGCCCTGCTCGTGACTGACGAGACCCGAGCCGACCCCGACACCTTCAGTGCGGCGCTTTGGTCGTTCGGTTCCTGAGCCTGCAAGCCGGTCCGCTTGCGGTCCTCCAAAGCAGGCGCGGATTGCTCCCTAGTCGCGACCGCGGCCGGCCGCATCGAGGGCCGAACTCTCTGCGCCGAACTTAAAGATCAGCACAGCCACGGACCCGATCCCGGCGCCCGCGATCGTGAACCACCAACCGAGCCCGCCTTCAGTTCCTGCAATCAGACCAGCCCCTGAAAGCACGGACGCCAGCAGGGCCACCACGCCGGCGCGGCGAATCCAAGGTGCGGCAGCCTTGTGCGCACGTTCCCAGACGTTTCCGTTGCGCCGGGTCACGCTCGTCGCGACACCGAGCCACGGATTCGGGTGAAACCGACCTGCCCGAATGCGCACATACATGAAGAAGGAGACGGCGGCACCTAAGCCGAACCCCGCGCAATTCACGAACGCAAATCGGTCCACCAGGCGATACTAAATGCCAGCGTAGGCCGTCATAGTACGGCTGCCGCAGCGCAGAGCCCGACGCCCGATTTGAGAGTCCGCGCGCGGGCGCTCGTAAAACGGTCCCCCACCGATGCTGCGATCGAGTCAGAGTCTCCGACGACAGTCAACTGGCCTCGATTCCCGTATGGCCCGCCCGAGATTCTGCCCGATGACGGTGCCCTTTTCGCGCCCATTCGGGGACCGGCTTGCGGTCAGCCGTAATGGAGTCGCGGGCCCACTAGCGTCGGTGTATGGAACCGTGGAACGGATTGATAATCGACACCGGCCAACTCCGCGAGGTGTTCGAGCGGTTGGTCACTCACCTGGAGCAGACGAAAGGTACCTCCGTCACACTGCACGAGGACTACTTCTACTCGATGCCGTATCCGGAAATCTACGACATTCTGAACGGCCCGCCGTCCCCGACAATCGGTCAACTCACCGAATCATGGGCCAACCTCCACGGCAAAGACCTCGACTCCACCATCACGTTCGAACTGGTGTGGCTGGGCGACCTTCTCAAGGCTCTCGGGCACCTGGCGTAGAGGGCCCTGAAGCCGCCCAGATCCGACCGATTGGATGCCCGTGACCCTTCGAGGTTCATACCCCGAGATCTCAGCTGAGACGAAGTCATACGTGTGCACCCACGTTTTTGACCGGAGCCGCCCGGTTCTTTACGTGACCCGCCCAGATCGGGACTGGTGCGCACTCTGTGGCGACGGTCATCCAGACAAGGCGAACTCGTACCGAGTCGTCGGTATCGGCCACGTGATCAGCCACGACCCTACGGTTGCGCAGGTCCTAGATCTTGAACCAAACCAGGAAGCGGAACGCTCGGCGGTTGGGGAACCTAGGACTCGGTCAGAGTTCTGATGCCCCCCTGACTGCCGAGCCGCAGAACGTTTGGGTTGGATCCTTCGCTGATCAATAACCGACCGGCCTAAGGGCGGCTGTCATGGTGCGATTGACGGCTCTTCTCGACCTCTGCGCGAGCAACTGATACTGCATCTCGCTCGTGAGGCTCAAGATCGCTCCTGCCGTCGGCGGCATCGAGAAACGCCTCCCACGCTTCAAGCTTTCGCTCAATCAGTGCCTCGAAATGGGCAGGATCCATCACGAGATCCCGGTACCCCCAAATCGCAGCCACTGCGGGTGCGTTCAAGACTTCCGTCACGGCGAAGAGCCAGGAATCGGGGAGGCTGTGCCCATTGACAGCGAACAAGGGAAGTGGGAGCCAATTGGGCCGGCCAGATTCGTCCAGAATGAGGACTTTGAGGCCCATCTGCCGGATCAGCGCCATCGCAAATGGGCTGTACGTGCGGCCGACTACAAGTCGATATCTCGTCATTTCGTGCGAGTGGTAGGCGGAGCGGGCGCCGTCTGGAAGGTCTGCTCCGCTGTCGCCAATCGCAGTTAGCTTCATCCGGCAACAACCTAGTCCCTGAACTCGGCCGGGGGGAACGTAGTCGCGCAGGCCTGGATGCCCGCAGGTGGATCGTCCACCGTGCAAGTATGTTGCGCTGCTACAAGTACGGACCCCAGCTGTCGAGTGTGGACTCGAAGCCGACGTACAACATGTTCAACTGCCCCAAGGCAGCGTTGCACGCGTCACTCTCGACCGGACCCTCGGGTGCGTCACCACACACCGATGTCACATCTACTGCAACGATCCCCTTCAAGTCCGTCTTGGTATCGGTGACCAGGTCGACCATCGACGGAGGAACTTCGAGCGCATCCAGATCCCGCAACGCGGTCTCCGTAGTGATCGACATCGTCTGCTCAGTGATCCAACATGTCATGCCCGTGATGCTCCCGGGACTGAACACCCAATCAGAACGGCAAGAGGTTGCAGCATCCATCACCGCACGCCAGTCCGCCTCGTATCCAGCAATCACCGACGCAACCTGATTCTCAGTCGCGAACTCAGGCGTCGGAGTAGGAGTCTGTGATGGAGACTCTGCGGCATCGCCTGGCCCACTCGAGGCGCAACCTGTGAACAGCAGCATCACACCAACGATCAACCCGGCCCTCGTCAGCCTGTTCATGCTGCTGACCTTGGACCTCACTCAATGCTGACACATCAGTGCCGACACTGAGAGCGAAGCCGACCCAAACCGTCCGACACTCCTCCTGCGGCCCCTTCGATAGTGCCCCCGGACTCCGAACCTCACGTCCAGCGGGATTCACCACGGGCTACCGGCGGCAAACCCGGCCGCTTACACTGAGCTTCGCGCTACGCTCACCCGCATGGGGGAACACAAGATCATTGCGGCTGTGCTGCTCGTGCTAGCAGCGATCGGCCTCGCCGGATGCTCGAACTCAAGTGCAGGTTCTGAGTCGAGCTCGAAGACTGAATGCTATGGCGTCGACGATGAGCTCATGGCCACGCTGGCCGAGGGCGCAAACATGACGCCCATCGAACCAGTCGCGGCCGCTGCAGTCGAGGTCGACGACTTCACCGACGTTCATCCGGACGGCAGCTACGTGGTTGCGATGGAGTTCAGTTCGGTGGACATCGCCGATGGCGGGACGAAGGTTGGCGTCTGGGCGGTCGATTCGCTCGACAGCTCTGAGGCGCCGCCCATTCTCGCGGTGGATCCGCTCGCGGACCTCTTTACCGATTGGCCCAACGAGATCAACGGCATAAAACTCACCGAAAACGAACCCGGCGTCGACGCAGCCAAGGCATGTCTCGACGCCGGATGAGCCGAGACCGATCCCAAATCCGCAAGAGGATCGGCCATCGCGAACATCGCGGACGAGTGAGCGTGATGGGACGTTGTGTCGGTGCGATCTCGGTTCGAGCTCGTTTGGAAACCAATTCGGCAACAGAATGCGTGCACTTCACACGTCCGCCGGTTGGTGCGATGAGATCAGGTATGGCCGATCTCCGTGTTGAACATGTTCGAGTGCGCAGCGAGCCCTCACGACACTTTCAGATGGCGGGCGTCGTTGTCTTGGCGAGCGTGACGATCCTGACGGGCTGCGCTCCGGCTGAGCAAGAGAGACGTCCATCAGACGTTGACTCAGAAGCCCCCAGGGCGGTGCGCGGGCTTCCTGACGATTGGGACGGACCGAACCCAGACCTACGCACCGGCGACCCGATCGTTGGTTGGGTGGGCGAGACCGAGCTCGGACTGGTCACGTTCGGTAGCAGCAGCTGCCCAGTAGTTGCCGACGAACTGAAGGTGATCGACTCCGATGACGTGAGCATCGTGCTCAGACCTTCGCCGCATGACCCGTGCACTGCAGACATCGCGGCGACCACGCACGTGTTCGATCTCCCACCCGAGGTGACCGGGAGACCCGTGACCGTCAGAGTCACGTATGAGGAAGACAGCACCGAGCGCGAGCTCACGCTCCGATAGCGCAGCCGCCCGCAAGCCGGTCCCCCACCGATGCTGCGATCTAGTCAGAGCCTCCGACGACAGTCAGCCGGCATCGATTCCCGCATGGCCCGCCCGCGTTACTGCCCGGTGACGGTGCCCTTTCCGCGACAAGAATTGAACCTCGATCATTTAGCAGTGTCTTCTGCTGGCAGGGTGCAAGAGAGGAGTCTGCGGCCCGGAATTCCGATCGTCCGTGGGAACGAGCCCACGACTCTCTCCCCTCGCATCGAATGTCGAGGCGCGAATGGCGATCTCAACCGGACGCGCGAGCAGTGGTCAGTCGCACACCGCTTTCGCGCCGCCCCACCCGAGAAAAAGCCCGGTCAGCGCCATTTACTTCAGATTTGAACCTGCGACCCGCCGACTTACGAATCTAATGCCACCCGATCAAGGCGCCCTGACGCCTCGGCCGACGAGCTGGTAGGCGCCAACTCCCCCGGAATCACGCGGATCCGCGGCGCCTATCAGCCCCGTGTCCGACCATTTCACTCTGTCGCCGGCTGTTCGTCGAGCGCTCTCGACCATGCTGCCGGAAACAGAAAAGTCCCGGCGAGAAATAGCTTCTCACCGGGACTTTTTCACTCGGTCGGGCTGACAGGATTTGAACCTGCGACCCCTTGACCCCCAGTCAAGTGCGCTACCAAGCTGCGCCACAGCCCGATGCTCCGGCGAACCCGCCGAGGCAACTTGTCAATCATAGCGCCATCCGAAGAGCTGTTTTGACCATCAGGGCCGTCGTCGTCCGACGGCGATCCACGATCGACCGTCCGACCAGCACATAACCGATTCATAGCAGATTCCCCTAGGCTCGACGAGTCGCGGTCTTCGACGGCGACCCGCCCCGCATCGCGGGATCCATCCCAGCCCAACCCTCCGAAGGAATCTCGTGTCGAACACCGCCACTGCCGCGAAGCAGTCCACGCTGAACCTCCCCCTCATCCTGCTCTGGGCCGTCGCGGTCATCGTGACCGGTATCGGCGCGTACCTCCTCCTCGCCGGCAACGCCGCCCAGGTCGCGTTCTACACCGCGCAGGGCTCCGAGTACGCCCTGTACCTCGCGAACATCTCGCAGTCGACCATCGGCGGCCTGCTGCTCGCGGCCGGTGTCGTCGGCATCCTCCTCGCGCTCGCGACGCAGGCCCGCAACCGCGCCGCCGCGATCCAGGCACAGGCTGCGGCCGCCGAGTTCGACGCCGTGTTCGGCGACATCGATGACGAGGAGTTCGAGGAGCTCGACCTCGTGGTCGACGAGGCCGACGTCGAGGTGCCGGTCGACGCCCCCGCTCCCGCCGCCGCGGCTCCCGCTGCCGAAGCCCCTGCTGCGCCCGCCGCTCCCGAGGCCCCCGAGGCGCCGGCCGCGCCCGAGGCTCCCAAGGCCTGACGCACGAGGACGCCCGCATGGGCGTCAGAGGTGCCGACGCACCTCGTCGAGGAACCCCGCGGGGTCGTCGACCCACAGCCGAAGGGCGGTGATCTCCTGATCGCCGCCCTTCGGCGGTTCTCCGGGTAGGCGCACGACGGTGGGTCGTTCGAGTTCGATCGTGATGCTGGTCTCGTCGTGCATCCGCAGCGCGAGGGTGCGCGCGACATCCGTCTCGACGATGCGGAGCGACTTGGGCTCGTCGACCACCTTGCGGCGCGCGACCGACGCGATGTCGTCCCACGTCAGGTGCACGTCGAGCTCCAGCCCCTGCTGCACGCGGATGCCGTCGGGACCGACCGTGACCGGCCTCATCAGGTGGGCGCAGAGCAACCCGAACATCCAGGTCACGCCCCAGATGCCGAGCACGAGGAACGCGATGCGCACGGCGGGCCAGCGATGCACGACGAGGTCGACGATCGGGATCTCGACGGCCGACAGCACGATGAAGATCATGAGCACGGTGAAGACGGGCTTGTGCGTGCTGAACCCGACGGCGCCCGGGGCGATCGCCGGGCGCCGCGCGATGAACCTGCCGATGTTCGCGTAGATGCGAAGTTCGACGACGAGCGCGCGCCGGAGCATGCGACCGAAACGAGGCAGGGCGGATGCCGCGGCGCGCCGTTCGCTCGTCACGCTCACGCGCTGCGCTCCTCCGCGCGCGCGGCCCGTTGTGCTGCGTCCGCCGCGATGAGCGCGCGAAGGCGCTCGGCGATGGCGTCGACGCCGCGCTCGAGGGCCGCACGATCGGCGGGATCGACGGCGCCGAGCAGATCGGCCGTGAGTTCGGCGTGGTCGCGCTGCATCTGCGCCATGCGCCGCGCCCCGGCCGGGGTGAGCGACACGAGGGTCGCTCGTCGGTCGGTGGGGTGAGCGGATCGAGCGACGTGCCCGCCCTGCTCGAGGGCGTCGACGAGCCCGGTGATGTTGCGTGCGCTGACCTCGAGCGCCGAAGCGAGCGCCTGCTGGGTCATGGGGCCGCTGTGTTGCACGACCCACAGCACGCGCACGCGTGCGGGGGTGAGGCCGGTGCCGTCGAATGCCGTCGCCATGTCGTGCTGGAACAGCTCGCCGATCTCGAGCAGGCGATCGAGCACGGTGGGCGACGGCATCTTCGAGGGCATATCGTGATCGTACTTCATCATTACCTCTCTTCACGATATTCGGGGACGGATGGATGTCGCACCGGCCCGCTATCGTGGCCCGCATGCAGTCCCAGGTCGGCGCCGACGCCCATCCGTCCGAACTCCGCATCGTCCCTGCGCAGCAGGCGCCGTTCGCCGACATCGAGGCGGTGTTCGGCACGAGAGGCGATCCGTCCACCTGCTGGTGCCAGTGGTACAAGATCCCGGGCAGCGACTGGCGCGACGAACCCGCCGAACTCGCGGCCAAGCTCGAGCGGCAGATCGAGACGGCCGAGCACGGGGGCCCCGGTCTCGTGGCCTACGACGGCGAGACACCGGTCGGCTGGTGCGCCGTCGAACCGCGACCCGCGCTCCCCCGCCTGCAGCGCAAGCGCATCGTCACCACGGGCAGTCTCGAGCACGAGTTCGACGACGAGTCCGTCTGGGCGGTCACATGCTTCGTCGTGCCCCGCGCCCACCGCAAGCAGGGTGTGGGCGGGGCGCTGGCCGAGGCCGCGGTCGCCTACGCGCGCGAGCAGGGCGCCCGAGTGCTCGAGGCGTACGGCGTCGATCCGACCGCCCGGGCCAAGGTGCCCGCGGCCGACCTCTTCCCGGGCACCGTCTCGATGTTCGAGCGCGCCGGGTTCATCGAGGTGGCGCGCCCGACGCCGAGCCGCGCGGTGATGCAGGTGCGCTTCGACTGACCTGGCGGCACGCGCCGTCCACCCGTCGCGGAGGGGGCGCAGACCGGCCGCGCCACGGCACTGGACGGCACCAGCACCGGGCACCGCCCCGGCCCCAGACGACGACGGCCGCGCACCGGCATCCGAAGATCCCGATGCGCGGCCGAGGCGACGCAACGACGAACTAGCGCTGGCGCTTCTCGCGCACACGCATGTTGATGACGATCGGCGAGCCCTCGAAGCCGTAGATCTCGCGCAGGCGCCGCTGGATGAACCGGCGGTAGCCGGGGTCGAGGAACCCGGTCGTGAAGAGCACGAATGTCGGCGGGCGGCTCGCGGCCTGCGTGCCGAAGAGGATGCGGGGCTGCTTGCCGCCGCGCACCGGGTGGGGGTGCTCCTGCGTGAGCTCGGTGAGGAACGCGTTGAACTTGCCCGTCGCGATGCGGGTGTCCCACGACTCGAGTGCGGTCTCGAGGGCGGGCACGAGCTTCTCGAGGTGACGCCCCGTCTTGGCCGAGATGTTCACGCGCGGCGCCCAGGCGACGTGGTGGAGGTCCTTCTCGATCTCGCGCTCGAGGTAGCGACGACGGTCGTCGTCGAGCAGGTCCCACTTGTTGTACGCGAGCACGAGCGCGCGGCCCGACTCGAGCACGAGGTCGATGATGCGAACGTCCTGCTCGGAGATCGGCTGCGAGACGTCGAGGAGCACCACGGCGACCTCGGCCTTCTCGAGGGCGGCCTGGGTGCGCAGCGACGCGTAGAAGTCGGCGCCCTGCTGCAGGTGCACGCGGCGGCGGATGCCGGCGGTGTCGACGAAGCGCCAGATCTTGCCGCCGAGCTCGATCTGCTCGTCGACCGGGTCGCGCGTGGTGCCCGCGAGCTCGTTCACGACGACGCGCTCTTCACCGGCGGTCTTGTTCAGCAGGCTCGACTTGCCGACGTTCGGGCGGCCGAGGATCGCGACACGGCGCGGTCCGCCGAATTCGTCCTTCGCGACGGCCGAGACCTGCGGCAGCACCTTGAAGACGGCTTCGAGCATGTCGGCCACGCCGCGGCCGTGCAGGGCCGAGACCGGATGCGGCTCGCCGAGGCCCAGGTTCCAGAGCGCGGCGGCCTCGGACTCCTGACGGGCATCGTCGACCTTGTTGGCCACGAGGAACACGGGCCGGTTGGTCTTGCGCAGCAGGCGAACGACGTGCTCGTCGGTCGAGGTCGCCCCGACCGTCGCGTCGACGACGAACAGCACGACGTCGCAGAGTTCGATCGCGACCTCGGCCTGTGCGGCGACGGAGGCGTCGATGCCCTTCGCATCGGGCTCCCATCCGCCGGTGTCGACGAGCGTGAAGCGGCGGTCGAGCCATTCGCCCTTGTACGAGACGCGGTCGCGCGTGACGCCCGGGGTGTCTTCGACGACGGCCTCGCGGCGGCCGAGGATGCGGTTCACGAGCGCCGACTTGCCCACGTTGGGTCGGCCGACGATCGCGATCACCGGCAGGGCCGGCAGGTAGCGGATGGCGTCTTCGCCGTCTTCGGAGTGCTCGAGCACGTCGAGGTCGTCGTCGTCGAGGTCGTAGTCGGAGAGCCCCGAACGCAGCGCCGCGGCGCGCTGATCTGCCAGCTCGTCGTCGACGTCTGAAAGGCGTTCGGCGAGGCGGTCGTCGACGACGGACTCGTCGTCGTACTCGTCGCGCTGGTCGGTCATGGGTGTCTCCTCAAGTCTTCGGGCGCGTCTGATCGACACGTGCCCCGCTCTATTCAATCAGTCACGGGCTGTGTGAACCGTGATGACCTCGATCACGGCGTCGACCGTCTGCTCGAAATCGAGCTCGGTCGAGTCGACCGTGGTGACGCCCACGGCGGCCGTCATGAAGTCGACGACCTTCGAATCGGCCTCGTCGCGCTTTCGCAGTGCGTCGCCGACGGCCGCGGTCGCCGACCCGACGAGCTCCGCCGATCGGCGCGAGGCCCGCACCTCGGGCGAGGCCGTGAGCAGGATCCGCACGGGCGCATCGGGGGCGACGACCGTGGTGATGTCACGTCCCTCGACGACCACGCCGGGTCGGGGCTCGGCGGCCATGATGCCGCGGAACAACTCGATGAGGTGCGTGCGCACCTCGGGAACTCTGGCCACGCGGCTCACGACGGCCGAGATCGCAGGGTCGCGGATCGCCGCGGTCACGTCGACGTCGCCGACGTGCACGGCGTATCCGGCGGGGTCGGTGCCGATGCGGTAGTCGAAGGTCGCGAGCGACGAGATGACGGATGCCGCGTCATCCGTATCGATGCCCGATGCCTGCACGTGCCAGGCGAGCGCCCGATACGCGGCACCGGTGTCGAGGAAGCCGAACCCGAGGCGCTTGGCGACCTCTTTCGACACGCTCGACTTGCCGCTGCCGGCCGGGCCGTCGATCGCGACGACGACGGGATGTACGGGGGTCGACACGTTCAGCCTGCAATCCGCCAGCCGCGCGCGGCCAGCTCGTCGGTGAGGCGCTCGAGCACCTCGGGGAGCACGGAGATCTCGGCGAGGCCCACCTGGGCGCCCGGCGAGTGCTCGAGGCGGAGGTCCTCGAGGTTGACGCCGGCGTCGCCGACGTCGTTGAAGAGCTTGGCGAGCTGCCCCGGCCGGTCGTCGACCATCACGATGAGGCTCGCGTAGCGGCGATCGACGCCGTGCTTGCCCGGCAGGCGTTCGACGCCGGTGTTGCCGCCGAACAGCTCCTCGGCGATGCGACGACGCGCGCCCGGCGCGTCGAGGTCGTCGAGCGCGGAGATGAACCGGTCGAGGTCCTCGCGGTAGCCGCGGAGGATCTCGATGACGGGCGACGCGTTCTGTCCGAGGATCTGCACCCACAGCTCGGGGTCGCTCGCGGCGACGCGCGTGACGTCGCGGATGCCCTGACCGGCGAGGTTCACCGACGCGTGCGGGGCATCGATGAGGCGTCGCGCCATGAGCGTCGAGACGACCTGCGGCACGTGCGACACGAGCGCGACCGCGCGGTCGTGCTGCTCGGGAGTGAGCTCGATGAGCGTGGCCCCGAGGTCGAGGATGAGGTCGTCGATGACCGACGCGTCACGGTACGAGATGCCCTCGTGCGCGGCGACGACCCAGGGGCGCCCGACGAAGAGGTCGGCGCGACCCGACATCGGTCCGCCGACCTCGCGGCCGGCCATGGGGTGCGTGCCGAGGTAGCGCGACAGGTCGGCGCCGCGCGCCGCGAGGTCGTCGTAGATCGCGAGCTTCACGCTCGCGACATCGGTCACGATCGCCGTCGGATTCGCCGCGAGCTCGGCCGCGACCACATCGGCCGTGACGTCGGGCGGTACGCACACCACCACCAACTGCGGGACGTCGTCGGGGGTCGCCGGGCGCCCGGCACCGTAGTCGGCCGCGATCGCGAGGTGCGTCGGCGAGGCATCGGCGAGCACGACCTCGACGCCCTTGGCGCGCAGGCCCAGTCCGATGCTGGCCCCCAGCAGCCCGACGCCGACGATGCGCACGGGCCCGGCGACGCGGGCCTCGGTCGCACGCGAATCGGTCACGATTCCCCCTCGGCAGCGCCGTCGGTTTCTTCGCCGTCGGCTTCGGCGGCGCTGTCGGCTTCGGCCGCGGACGAACCGGATGCCGCATCGCTGCGCCCGCGCGCGGCATCCGCCTCACGCGAGATGGTCAGGAGCAGGCCTCGCTCGCTGTCGGTGAGCTCGCGCATGACGCCGACGCGGAGCGTGCCGAGGTGCAGCGGCCCGAAGCTGCGACGCACGAGCTCGACGACCGGATGCCCGACCTCGGCCATCATGCGGCGCACGATGCGGTTGCGGCCCGAGTGCAGGGTGAGCTCGACGATCGAGTGCCGGTCGTCGCCCTGGTGCTGGCGGATCTTCGCACGGTCGACCTTGATCGGGCCGTCCTCGAGCTCGATGCCCTGCTTCAGCTTCTGCAGCGTCTGCGGCGACACGCGGCCCTGCACCTTCGCGATGTACGTCTTCTCGACGCCGAACGAGGGGTGTGCGAGCACGTGCGCGAGGTCGCCGTCGTTCGTGAGCAGCAGGAGGCCGCTCGTGTCGCCGTCGAGGCGGCCCACGTTGTAGACGCGCTCCTCGAGGTCGTCGGTGAACTGCCGGAGGTCGGGGCGGCCCTTCTCGTCACGCATCGACGAGACCACGCCGCGCGGCTTGTTGAGCATGTAGTAGCGCTTGCCGGGGTCGAGCTGCACCGCGACGCCGTCGACCGCGACGAGGTCGTGCTCGGGGTCGACGCGGCGGCCGAGCTCGGTCACGACGACGCCGTTGACCTCGATGCGCCCCTCGACGATGTACTGCTCGACCACGCGGCGGCTCGCGACACCTGCGGCGGCGAGCACCTTCTGCAGGCGCACGCCCTCGGGCTCGGTGAACCAGGCGGCGGGCTCCTGGCCGCCGCCGCGATGCTTGTCAGTCACGATCGAATCCTTCCTGGCCGTCGTCGAGCAACGGGGAGATGTGGGGCAGCTCGTCGAGGGAGTTGATGCCGAGGTTGGTGAGCAGCAGCTCGGTCGTGCCGTAGAGCAGCGCGCCCGTCTCGGCGTCGGTGTCGACCTCGGTGATGAGCCCGCGGCCGAGCAGCGTGCGCACGACCGAGTCGACGTTCACGGCACGGATCGACGCGATCTGGGAACGCGAGATCGGCTGCTTGTACGCGATCACCGAGAGCGTCTCCAACGCCGCCTGCGAAAGTCTCGTCGACGTCTGCGCGATCACGAAATCCGAGACGAGCGCGTCGTACTCGCCGCGCACGTAGAACCGCCATCCGCCGCCCACCTCGCGCAGTTCGAAGGCACGACGGATGCCGCTCGCCTCGGTGTCCGCCTCGGCCGCGTCGGTGCGCGGCTCCCCCGAGACGCCCGTGCCGTCGTAGTCGGCACGCAGGCGTGCGATCGCCGCACGCACCTCCGCCACCGGACGCGCGACGGCGGCCGCGAGGTGCACGACGCTCTGCGGCTCGTCGGCGATGAACAGGATCGCCTCGAGCGCCCGATCGAGGTCGAGGTGCGGCTGCCCGGGCACGTCGAGCGGCGTCACGACCGAGAGCTCTGGGCCCTCGGTCTCGTCGTCGAGCGCGTTCGCCGCGACATCCGTCTCGTCGATCTCATTCGTCATAGTCGGCCCCCAGGGCTTCGAGGTTGGCGTCGGACCACGTCGCCGCGGCCCAGTGCAAGGTCAGTTCGCCGAGCGGCTCGACCTGGTCGAAGCCGATCGCCGCGTGCCGGTACAGCTCGAGCACCGCGAGGAACCGCGCCACGACGACGCCCGGCCTGGTGACGCCCGCGATGAGCTGGCGGAAGCTCACGGGCTCGCCGCGCCGCAGCACCGCCACGACGTGCGCCGCCTGCTCGCGGATCGACACGAGCGGGGCGTGCAGGTGCGTGAGGCCCACGGTCGGGATCTCGCGGGGCGCGAGGGCGAGTGCCGCGAGTGCCGCGAAGTCGTCGGCGCTGAGCGTCCAGCGCAACTCTGGCGCCCGCTGGCGGAACTTGTCCTCGAGGCGAACCGTGCGCGAGTGCCGCCGCGCCTCGGCGTCGAGGTTGGACGCGAACCAGCGCGCGGCCTCCTTGAAGGCCCGGTACTGCAGCAGCCGTGCGAAGAGCAGGTCGCGCGCCTCGAGCAATGCGACGTCTTCGGCGTCGACGAGTTCGCCCTGCGGAAGCAGGCCGACGACCTTGAGGTCGAGCAGCGTCGCCGCGACCACGAGGAACTCCGACGCGCGGTCGAGTTCTTCGGCAGAGTCGAGACCGCGCAGGTACGAGATGAACTCGTCGGTCACCGCCGAGAGCGAGACCTCGGTGATGTCCATCTCGTGCTTCGCGATGAGCGAGAGCAGCAGGTCGAACGGGCCCTCGAAGTTGGTCAGCGCGACGCGGAACCCGGCCTCGGCGGGCGCGTCATCCGGCACTCCGCCGGGCGCGCCAGCACGACCGTCGGTCGGTGCATCGGTCGGTGCATCGGTCGTGGCGTCGCCGACGTCCGACGCGCCGGCCTCGCTCGACGGCTCGGTGCCGCCCGCCGGCGTCTGCTCCCCCGAGACCGGAACGGCCTCAGGCGACCGCGCCACGGAAGACCAGCTCCCTCGCGAGCTGCCGGTACGACTTCGACGCCTGGTGCTCGGGCGCGAACTGCGTGATCGGCGTCGCCGCGACCGTCGCGTCAGGGAACTTCACCGTGCGCGTGATCACGGTCTCGAGCACGTCGTCGCCGAACGCGTCGACGACGCGCTCGAGCACCTCGCGCGAGTGCAGCGTGCGCGAGTCGTACATGGTCGCGAGGATGCCGTCGAGCGTGATCGCCGGGTTCAGGCGGTCGCGCACCTTGTCGATGGTCTCGATGAGCAGGGCGACGCCGCGCAGCGCGAAGAACTCGCACTCGAGCGGGATCACGACGCCGTGCGCGGCCGTCAGCGCGTTGACGGTGAGCAACCCGAGCGAGGGCTGGCAGTCGATGAGGATCACGTCGTAGTCGGCCGACACCCTGCGAAGCACGCCCGCGAGGATCTGCTCGCGCGCGACCTCGTTGACGAGGTTGATCTCAGCGGCCGACAGGTCGATGTTGCCGGGGATCACGTCGAGGCCGTCGACGCTGGTGTTCTGGATCGCGTCGTTCGGGTCGATCGCCCGCGAGAGCAGCAGGTCGTAGATCGTCGGCACCTCATGCGTCTGCACGCCGAGACCGGCCGAGAGCGCGCCCTGCGGGTCGAAGTCGATCGCGAGCACGCGGCGGCCGTACTCGGCGAGCGTCGCGCCGAGGTTGATCGTGGTCGTGGTCTTGCCGACCCCGCCCTTCTGGTTGCAGAGCGCGATGATGCGGGCGGGCCCGTGCGATCGCAGGGGCTTCGGCTCGGGGAACTCGCGATGGGGGCGCCCCGTGGGACCGAGTTCCGTTTCCAGCGAACCGATGGCGTTCGCCGCCTCGTGCGTCTGCTGGGTCACGTGTGGTCTCTCCTCCGGCCTGCCGGCCCCTCGTCGTGCGAGTTGCTTGGTCGATTCTAGCGAGCACGCGGGTGGGCCGACGTGTACATCTCCCGGAGTGTGTCGGCTGTGACGAGCGTGTAGATCTGCGTGGTCGCGACCGACGAGTGTCCGAGCAACTCCTGCACGACGCGGACATCGGCGCCCCCCTCGAGCAGGTGCGTCGCGAACGAGTGACGCAGCGTATGCGGTGAGACGGATGCCGCGAGCCCCGCCCGTTCGGCCGCACCGTGGATCGCCTCCCACGCGGCCTGTCGCGACATCCGCCGCCCTCGCATGCCGAGGAACAGCGCCGGGGTCGCCGTGCCCCGCACCGACAGCAGCGGCCGCGCGCGCACGAGGTACGCGTCGACCGCGCGTCGCGCATACGAGCCGAGCGGCACGATTCGCTGCTTGCCGCCCTTGCCGAACAGGCGGATCACCTCGTCGTCGACGAGGTCGTCGACGTTCAGGCCGATCGCCTCCGACACGCGCGCGCCCGTGCCGTAGAGCACCTCGAGCAGCGCGGCATCGCGCAACCGGTCGGCCTCCTCGCCCGCGGCCGCCGCGATGAGGGCCTCGACATCGGCGACCGAGATCGCCTTGGGCAGGCGCATGGGCAGCTTCGGCGGACGCAGCTCGCGCGAGACGTCGGCCGGCAGCGTGCCCTCGTCTGCCAGGAAGCGGTGCAGGCCACGGACCGCGGACAGCACGCGCGCGATGGACGACGGGGCGAGCGTCGGCGTGCGCTCGGCGCCGAGATGGCGGATGAAGTCCGACAGGTCCTGCTCCGCGACCGCGCCCGGACCGTCGAATCCGCGCTCGCCGAGCCACCCCGTGTAGATCGCGAGGTCGCGACGGTACGAGCTGATCGTGTTGCGGGCGAGGCCACGCTCGACCGTGAGGTGCCTGAGGTAGGCGTCGACCTCCGTCTTTGCGGTCACCGCTCTGCGCTCATGCTCCGGCGGCGCCTTCGGCCGTCGCGTCGTGCGGTCGGCTGCCGCCGGATGACCCGCTGCCGACTGCGGATCGGTGGGCCGCGGTGCCGCGCGGGGTCGACCTCGTCGGCCACGCGGCATCCGCCTCGCCGAGACTCCGCCACTCCCGCGAACGCGAGGCGTCGGCCGCGAGCACGCCGATGACGAGCGAAGGGTTCTGCACGCGTCTGGCCAGGACGGCGTCGACGCACTCGTCGAGCGGCACCCACCGCGTCTCGATGTGCGCCTCTTCGTCTTCGCGCGCGTACGGCTGCGCCGTGGGCCGAACTCCTCGTGCGAGGTAGATGCGCAGCGCCTCGTCGCTGCCGCCCGGCGTGGTGAGGAAGTCCGAGAGCACCGACCATTCGGATGCCTCGAGGTCGCCCTCCTCGGCCAGCTCGCGCTTCGCCGCCGCCAGCGGGTCCTCCCCGGACACGTCGAGCAGGCCCGCCGGAATCTCCCACTCGCGCAGCCGTACCGGGTGCCGGTACTGGCGGATCAGGAACACCCGGTCGTCGTCGTCGAGCGCGAGTACGGCGACCGCCCCAGGGTGGTCCATGAAGTCGCGCACGATCGGCCCGTCGCCGAGGTCGAACGTCTCACGACGAACGTCCCAGACGTGCCCCTCGAAGACGAGCTCGCTCGCCGTGACGGGCACCAGCACCCGTTCATCGGCGAGCGGCTCGGCTTCGCGGTCACCCGCGAGGGCTTCAGGCATTCGCGTCGTCGAAGAGCAGGCTGGCCTTCTGTCGGTCGAGTGAGGCCGCGACGAGCCCGCGGAACAGCGGGTGCGCGTTGTTCGGGCGGCTGCGCAGCTCGGGGTGCGCCTGCGTCGCGATGTAGTACGGGTGCACGTCGCGCGGCAGCTCGACGAACTCGACGAGGTGCCGGTCGGGCGAGGTGCCCGAGAACACGAGTCCCGCCTCGGCGATGCGGTCGCGGTAGGAGTTGTTGACCTCGTAGCGGTGACGGTGGCGCTCGGAGACGAGCGTCGAGCCGTACACCTCTGCGGCGATCGACCCCTCGGCGAGGGCGGCCGGGTAGAGCCCGAGGCGCATGGTGCCGCCCAGGTCGCCGCCGGCGATGATCTCGACCTGCTCCTCCATGGTCGCGATGACCGGGAACTCGGTGTCGGGGTCGAACTCGCTCGACGAGGCCCCCTCGAGGCCCGCGACGTTGCGCGAGTACTCGATGACCATGCACTGCAGGCCGAGGCAGAGGCCGAGCGTCGGGATGCCGTTCTCGCGGGCGTAGCGCAGCGCGCCGAGCTTGCCCTCGATGCCGCGAACGCCGAAGCCGCCCGGCACGCAGATGCCGTCGAGGTGCGACAGGTGCTTCTTCGCGCCCTCGGGCGTGCGGCACTCGTCGGACGGGATCCACTCGATCTTGACCTTGGCGTCGTTCGCGAAGCCGCCGGCCCGCAGCGCCTCGGTGACCGACAGGTACGCGTCGGGCAGGTCGATGTACTTGCCGACGAGCCCGATCGTGACCTCGTGCTTGGGGTCGTGCACTACGTCGAGCAGACCGCTCCAGCCCGACCAGTCGACCTCGCCGGCCTTCGCCCCGAGGCCGAGCGTGTCGATGATGTACGCGTCGAGACCCTGGTCGTTCAGCATCGTGGGGATGTCGTAGATCGACGGCACGTCGACCGCGTTCACGACGGCGCCCTCGTCGACGTCGCACATGAGCGCGATCTTGCGCTTGTTCGCCTCGGTGACGGGGCGGTCGCTGCGGAGCACCAGCGCATCGGGCTGGATGCCGATCGAACGCAGGGTCGCGACGGAGTGCTGCGTGGGCTTGGTCTTCTGCTCGCCCGAGGCGCCCATGAAGGGCACGAGCGAGACGTGCACGAAGAACACGTTCTTGCGGCCGAGCTCGTGGCGCACCTGGCGCGCGGACTCGATGAACGGCTGCGACTCGATGTCGCCGACCGTGCCGCCGATCTCGGTGATGATGACGTCGGGCTTGGGCGACTCGGTCGACTGGAGGCGCATGCGTCGCTTGATCTCGTCGGTGATGTGCGGGATCACCTGCACCGTGTCGCCGAGGTACTCGCCGCGACGCTCCTTGGCGATGACCGTCGAGTAGATCTGGCCGGTCGTGACGTTGGCCGCCTGGCTCAGGTCGATGTCGAGGAACCGCTCGTAGTGCCCGATGTCGAGGTCGGTCTCGGCGCCGTCGTCGGTGACGAAGACCTCGCCGTGCTGGAACGGGTTCATCGTTCCGGGATCCACGTTGAGGTACGGATCGAGTTTCTGCATGACGACGCGCAGCCCGCGCGCCGTGAGCAGGTTGCCGAGGCTGGCCGCCGTGAGGCCCTTGCCCAACGAGGAAACGACGCCACCGGTCACGAAGATGTGCTTGGTCACGTCGTTGGTCGACTGAGGGTCTGAATTGTCTGCGCTCTGCGCCTGTCCGCGATCTTCCACCACGGGCTTATAGTCTAAGCCACGTTTCTGCGAACTCTCCCCGACACCCTGCACGAGCTCCCCCTTCGTCGTTCGCCCGGCGGATTCCCGCCGGACTTCTCCCACCCTGCCTCGGCCTCGGTTCAGCCCGCCGTCGCCCGTTCGGCCGCGAGTCCGAGCAGCTCGCGGGCGTGCGCCAGCCCGCTCTCGGATTCGGCGAGACCCGAGAGCAGTCGAGCCATCTCGGCCTCGCGATCAGCGCCCTCGAGTCGCCGCACGCTGGACTCGGTCACGCGACCGTCGGTGCCCTTGACCACGCTCAGGTGATTCGTGGCGAACGCCGCGACCTGAGCGAGGTGGGTGACCACGATCACCTGCGACCGATCGGAGAGCCGGGCGAGCCGCCGTCCGATCTCGATGGCCGCGGCACCGCCCACACCCGCATCGACCTCGTCGAACACGAACGTCGGCACGGGGTCGTTGCCCGCGATGACCACTTCGATCGCGAGCATGACCCGCGAGAGCTCGCCGCCCGAAGCGCCCTTCGACACCGATCTCGGCTCCGCGCCCGGGTGCGGCTGCAGCAGGATCGCGACATGATCGCGTCCGTGCAGTGCGGGTTCGTGCTCGGAGTCCACGGTAACGGTTAGGCGGGCGTCGGGCATCGCCAGCGCCGCGAGTTCGATCGTGACGGCATGGGCGAGCCGGCCGGCGGCGTCGGTGCGCAGCTCGGTGAGGGTGCTCGCGAGCCGGTCGACCGTGACGGCGCGTTCGTCGACGGATGCCGCGAGCTGCTCGATGCGCTCGTCGTCGCCGTCGAGTTCGACGAGCCGCAGCCCGCCCGTTCGACCGAAGTCGAGCACGTCGTCGAGCGTCGTGCCGTGCCTGCGGATGAGCGAGATGAGCAGCGCCCTGCGCTCCTGCACCACCTCGAGTTCTCGTGCACCGTCGGCATCGAGGCTCGCGAGGTACGCGCCGAGTTCGGCGGCCGCGTCGGCGAGCACGAAGGCCGCGCTCTGCAGCGCCTCGGTGATCGGCGCGAGCGTCGCATCGTGCTCGACGACCCGCTCGAGGTGCCGCTTGGCGCCGTCGACGAGCGTCACCGCGTCTGGGGCGTCGTCGACGATCTCGTCGGCCGAGACGAGCATGTGCGCCTGCGACGCCGCGAGACGGAGGTCTTCGAGGTTCGAGAGCCGGTCTGCTCGTTCGGCGAGCTCGACGTCTTCGCCGGGCTGGGGGTCTGCCGCCTCGATCTCGTCGAGCGCCTCGCGGAGCGACCGAGCCTCGCGGAGGCGGTCGTCTCTGGCGAGCGTGAGTCGCTCGAGCTCGGCGACGTCGGCATGCCAGGAGGTGAAGGCGGCGCGGTACTCGGCGAGGGCGGCCTGCAGTTCGGCGCCGGCGAACCGGTCGAGCGCATCGCGCTGGGCCACGGCGGATCGCAACCGCTGCTGGTCGGCCTGCCCGTGCACCACGACGAGTTCGTCGCCGAGTTCGGTGAGCACGCCGATGGGCGCGCTCCGGCCGCCGACGACCGCACGACTGCGCCCCTCTGCGGAAACCGACCGCCCGAGCAGCAGCTCGCCTGCCTCGATCTCGCCGCCGGTCTCGGCGACGCGTTCGGCGACGGCACCGGTGTCGTCGACGAGCCAGCGGCCCTCGACCCAGGCCTGCTTGGCCCCGGAACGGACCGCACCGGCGTCGGCGCGCGCGCCGAGCAGCAGCCCGAGCGCCGTGACGACCATGGTTTTGCCAGCACCCGTCTCGCCGGTCACGGCGGTGAAGCCTGGGCCAAGCGGAAGCGTCGCCTCGGCGATCACGCCGAGGTCGCGGATGCCGAGTTCGTCAATCATGGCCCACCGGTCCTCGCCAGCCCGTCACCGGGAGTTGGAACTTGTTCACGAGCCGGTCGGTGAACGGCGCCTCGTGCAGCCGCGCCAGTCGCACCGGCACGGGCGAGCGCCGCACGACGACTCGGGCACCGGCCGGAAGGTCGAAGGTCCGGCGACCGTCGCACCAGATGACGGCCGACGCCTCGGTGCGGCGCAGCACCTCGACCGCGAGCGAGGAATCGGCTGCGACCACGAGCGGTCGCGCGAACAGCGCGTGCGCGCTGAGCGGCACCAGCAGCAACGCCTCGAGGCCCGGCCAGACGACCGGACCGCCCGCCGAGAACGCGTAGGCGGTCGACCCCGTGGGCGTCGACATCACGACGCCGTCGCAACCGAAGGACGAGAGCGGCCGGCGGTCGACCTCGATGACGACCTCGATCAGGCGCTCGCGCTCGGCCTTCTCGACCGAGACCTCGTTCAACGCCCAGCTCTCGAACACGGTCTCGTCGTCGATCTTGGCTCGCACCGACAGCGTCATGCGCTCCTCGACCGCGTAGTCGCGCGCCAGCGCGCGCTGCACGGTGTACCCGAGGTCGTCGCGTTCGCTCTCGGCGAGGAACCCGACGTGCCCGAGGTTCACGCCGAGCAATGGGACCGGGAGCTCGCGCACGAGTTCGGCCGCGCGCAGGATCGTGCCGTCGCCGCCGAGCACGATCACGAGCTCGATGAGCGCCGGGTCGATCGACTCGAGCCGCGCCACGCGGCCGTTCAGTTCTGGGACGAAGTCGTGCACGTCCTCCCACTGGTCGTCGGGGATCACCGGGACCGCGTCGGCCGCGAGCAGCTGCGTGCAGACCTCACCGGTCGCCTCGAGGGCGTTGCGGCGACCCGTGTGCGAGACCACGAGGAAGTGTCGTGCGTCGTTCACGGCGTCTCGCCTCCCGTCATCTGCTCGACCTGTCGCATCCATTCTGTCGGCTGAATACGGATTTCGCTGCATCCCAGCAATAGCGCGGATCCACCTCCCGGAGTTTCGGTTCGTGCCCATTCATGCCCAACAACCAGTTTGGGCCGCATGTGCTTTTGACCCGAATTTCGCCGTATGAGGCAAGTAGAGGCACCACCTCGAAGCCGACGTAGAGGAGGAATCATGGAGACACCACGGAAGCTGCCGAACGGCAGGTGGCAGGCGCGATACACAGCACCGGATGGAACCCGCAAGAGCGCTGGCACCTACAGGCTGAAGTCGGAAGCACAGGGTGCCATCGCAAAGGCCATCGCAGATATCTCCCGTGGTGTGTGGACAAACGAAGACGTTGGAAAGATTCTGTTCCGAGACTACGCGGCAACGGTTCTCGAAGCGCGACGCGGGGAACTCACGCCGTCAAGCCTGCGAAACTTCGAGACGCACATCAGGCTTCGACTGAACCCGGCGTTCGGCGACATGCAGATGAAGAACATCAGGGCCACCTCCGTGAAGGCGTGGTGGGGCAAGATGCCCGCGACGCCGACTCGACGCAACGCGTACATGGTGCTCAGCTCGATCTTCAAGCACGCCATCGATGACGAAATCGTGGTGAAGTCCCCCTGCCGTGTAAAGGGCGCTGGAAAGGACGCTAGCAAGCCACGCCCTGAGCTGACGATGAAGGACTTCTACGCGCTCTACGACCTCGCTGACGAGCAGTTCAAAGTTTTCCTACTCGTGATGGTCGGCAGCGCGATGAGAACGGGCGAGATCACCGGACTAAACCGCAAGCACTTCGATGCGAAGACTGGAACCGTCACCATTGAGCAGCAGTTCAAGGTGGAACCGGGTGGCATGGTGCTGGCTGAGGGAACGAAGACCGGAGCAGGACGACAGATCACTCTCTCACCGGACGTGACCGAAGCCCTTGCTACCTATCTGAAGAAAAATCCCGCCATCGGTGATGTGCCGATCTTTCAGAACTCCTTCGGACGACGGCTCTCGCGTCGCTGGGTCTGGGATAAGTGGGATGCCCTGAGAGGAGCGGCAGGGCTGGAGTGGGCACACGTCCACGATCTCCGGCACACGTCGCTGACCGAATACCTTCGAGCCGGTGCCAACGAGAAAGACACCATGGCCCGTGCCGGTCACACCGACCCGCGAAGCATGATGCGGTACCAACACACCAACCTCCAGCGAGATGCAGCAATCTCTGCGGCCATGGGTGAGCGGATGCGGCGGACTGGAGCAATCGTATAAAAGAGGTCACCACCGTCAGGGGCCTCGGTTCACGGAGTCACCTACACCTTCAGGAGTCCCTTCCACCGAAACAGCGAGGACGAGAGATGACCACGATGATCGGATACCTGCGTGTGTCCACCAATGAGCAGGCGGCATCTGGCCTCGGCCTGGAGGCGCAACGCGAGACCATCCAGCGTCGCCAAGGTGCTCAACCGACAACCCCACAACGCCATCGATGCCCCCACCGCAGCCACAGCCGCTTAGGGCCGTGTTGCCAAACACCTTGTTCAGCAACACGGCCTAGGAGAGGCGGATAGAACGGCACTCCGGACAGAGCCATCTGACGCGCTCGCCGGAGCCGACAGGAGCCATCGGAATGAGGCACGACAGGCAGTTGGGTGAGGCTAGCTCGTCGGGCATCCGAACAATCTAGATTGATAGCTCGCTGGGCCAGTGGAGACCTGTGGATAGTTCCGTGCCACAAGTGTTTCCACAGCTTCAGTTCGACAGGACTTGGATTCTTCTTTGAGTCTTCAAATTCTTGTTTGACTGCTTTGCAGAATCTTCTTTCGCGATCTAGGGGCCTCGCACATCTCCCTAGAACACAGGCGACACGCCGTGTCGAGAAGATTTCTTTCAACAGAATCGAAATGCTGCCAACCGAATCCAAACGAATCCGAACGAATCCAAACGCGGTCCAACCTTGGACATCTGCCACCCAAAAGAGAAGCCCCCTCACATGGAGGGGGCTGTCTCACGGGCCGAACGTCGCCCACCGCTAGTAGACTGCGAATCACCACAAAACACATGTTCACTGGCAGATGAGGAGAACGTTCTGATTCCAAGTTTCGCACATATTCGTCCCGGATCCGGCAATTCAAAGAGCCGAACTGTACTCCCGGGTGACCCCGTTGAAGACCGCGACAACCTGCTGATTGCGGTCGCGGGCCTTGAAGCCGACAAGCTTCACGTGCCGTTCCACTCCCCGATCTCTCCGGTACCGGATGAGATCACCTGTTCGAACTGCCCTGCCCCTGCTGTCTGGTCTCGTACCGAGCTGGGAACCGGGTACTACTGCGAGGACTGCGGCACGCTAGATCGCCGCTGAGATCGCCCGGGGTGGGTTGCTGATGGTGTGATCGGTGGCCCACCCTTTCGCATGTCTCGTCGTTGTTGAGACCTCCCCAGCCCATACGCTCTCGACATGGATGTTGAGTGGGCAGTGGAGCAGCTCGAAAACTATCTGCGTCTCCTAGAGCGCGTACCGCTCCCACCCGAGGAAGTCAGACCGAATAGGAAGACCCGCCGACGCGGTACAGATGACGAGATTCGACGGAGTGAGCACACCGTGGCCACTATCGCCGAGGTGGTGCTTCAAGGCGGGCGACCGCGATGGGTGAACGCGGACTGGGCCGAACGCCTGCTCTGGGAACTGAAGGAGGGCGACAGTGTGCGAGCCAAGCTGGGGATGGGTGATCCTCCACCCAGCTTCACCGGCAAACAACTCCACCCGTGGGTTTGGGATGCTGCTCAACCACACTGGGAGAGCGGCAATCATGACGCGGCGGTCTGGGCCGCAGCGGTCAACGTGAACTCCCGGCTCCAGCAAAAGGTGGGGCGGAGGGACTTGGGCGAAAGCAAGCTGCTTGAACAGGCATTCAGCACAAGCGTGCCAGAGGCGGGGAAGCCCAGGCTCCGGCTGTGCGACGATTCCAATCCTGATCTGTTCAAGGACATGCACGTCGGAGCCGCACTGTTCGGAAAGGGCCTGTACTCGGCCGTTCGGAACACGCTCAACCACGTCGATGCGAGCCAGCACAACATCCGTGAAGCCGAAGCACTTGAAGCGCTCGCAGCGTTCAGTCTCCTATCCAGGTGGATCGATTCCGCAGACCTCGTCTCCGAATCCTGAGAGCGGCTTACCAGGCGGCTTGATTCTAATCCTGCGGCGAACGAGCTTCACTGCTCCCACCACGATGGCTCAGACGATGAGCGCTAAGCCGACGATCACGCCTCCGAATGCCGGTGCGCCGTAGTCAACTTCGTGCACCCACTCCGGTTCCGACTCTCGCATGGCCTCAGGCCTCTTCCAACGCCCGGTAGATCGTCGGACGGGAGACCTTGAACGCTGCCGCGAGTTCTTGCACGTTCATCTGTCCGACGTTGTACAGGTGGCGGATGCCGTCCCTGTCCTTCTGAGTCAGCTTGGACTTACGACCGCCGACACGACCCCGGGCCTTAGCCGCTGCCAGACCGTCACGAGTGCGGCTAACGATCAGATCCCGTTCGAACTGAGCGAACGCGGCGACAATCGAGAAGAAGAGACGCCCCTCGGGCGTGCTCGTGTCGATGTTCTGCTCAGTCACTTCAAGATTTACGCCCTGCTGCTCCAGCCATGCCGCGATCTCATGCAGATCCTTGGAGCTGCGCCCGAGTCGATCCAGTCGGGTGATCACCAGAGTGTCACCCTTGCGAAGAATGGTCTTCACCTTGTCCCACTCCGGGCGGCTGCTCTTGGTGCCTGTGTAGAAGTCGATGAATGTCTGATCCGACCCAGCCTTGGTGAGTGCGTCACGCTGACTGTCCGGGTTCTGGTCGGTGGTCGAAACGCGGCCATAGGAAATGCGCTGAGTGGTCATGTTCCGAGTGTAACGAAAACGGAGGTTTGTGTGAATAGATTTCGTTCACGGGTTTTGGACGCCAGTTCAGGCCGTTTCTGAGGTCTCAAGAGCGGCGACCGAAAATGATCGTTTACGTACGCGGATGTTCTGTTTCAAACTTCGAGGCCACTCCGCTCTGGAGGATCACGAAGTGAGGATTCGACTGATTCCTTCGCGGTAGTGATCGACCCAAGGCTCTCCAAAATCGATTGAGGCGAGGCAAGCAACAACGATGGCGTGATCAGTCACATTGGCGGGCAATTGTTCTTTGGGTAGTCCCGTCTTCAACAAGTGCCTTAGGTATCCGGCGAGCCATTTCCCCCGAACAAGGGTGGCCTCCGTTTGACGCGAGTACACCTGCTCCAGGTACGCATCCACGTCGGCAACTCGCGCTTCCCAACTGCCGTCCGCCACTGTTCGCGACATCGCGTCGAGAAGGTCTTGAGCTGCCTCTTGATCAAGAACGCCGTACTGCTGTTCGTTGATTTTTGACCCTTGCGAGAATCGGTTGCCTTGAACGGCCCCACAGGCAATCGCAAGCAGCCTCAGGCGAATCCAGTCTCGCCACACCTCTGCCAGGGCGTTGAGCGGACTGCCCGTAGCGTCTCGAATTGGATCGACCAGTGTGCGTCCGACGCCAAAGGCGTTGCCGACGGCGCGGAACGCATCACCATTCGCGAAGATTTCAGCCTCGACGTCCGAATGCTTCGTATAGACGACATGGTCGTTCTTCACCAGGCTCCCTGCGAACTCGTCGTCGTCGCGGTCTAGGAAGAACGAAACAGCAACCCGGACTTCGGCATTTTCCTGGACCAATGCGTTTGATTTCTCGAAGTACTGGTAAAGCGAAAGCGCATGGGCTTTCCCACCCGCTGAGACGCCATCCAACGAAATGCTCTCTGCAAGCCGAATCGAGTACTTGGGCACCGCTGGTTGTGTGGCTGCATGAACAACGTCGTCATAGAAGGCTCGATCATGACCCACCCCCTCCACGATCACCCAAAGACGGGTGCGACCCATTTTCACCCGCTGCCTGAAGGCACGGGCATCTTGTCGCAACTTGCTCATAGCTCGAACACATGCTCCTCCGGCACGTCCACCATCACCTCGGGAGAGTGGGTGGCAAGCAAGAGCTGAGCGCGTGGATTGATCCTGCGCATTGACGCGACGAGCCTTTGCTGCCAGTCCACGTGAAGGGACAACTCCGGCTCATCGATCATCACGGTAGAGCCACCGACAGCAAGAACCGCCAGCAAGACCTGCAAGAGTTGTTTTTCACCCGATGAGAGGGATGCGAGCGGAATCTGCTTATCAGCGAGCATCACTTGCAGAGCGTCGGCGCGTTGGCTTAGCACGAGGTGCTTGTTGCCGAGATACATCTCGTCAATTACGGCCTGCAGCTCAAGCTGCGGGGCAAGAATAGCTTCGACGCGCTCGTAGACCTCCTGAATCTGGGATACCACCATCCGATTCTCGGCGGACTCGTCGTATCGCTTGAGGAAGTCGGCCCGCCCGACCCTTAGAACGAGCTCTTGCTCTCGTAGGAATCGAGTAACGACCTCGTAAGCCTCGCCGGGGCCGACCACATCGGCACGTTCGACACCCGCACCCGATGCACCGCCGAACAGCGTCGCGAGCACGGAAGCCAGGCCCTGCTGTTGCACGGCACGAATCTGCGCATTGCTGCGGGCGACATAACTCCCCCACACCTGCCGGACTTGCTGAACGAAGCTGCGATCTGGGGAAGGCCGTCCGACCGCCTGTGCACTCGGCGGATATGGGTCGCGGTATCGGTTACGACCTCGGGGATCGACCACCCGTGAAATTGGCAAGTAGGAGTGCGAGTAGTACTGCTCGTGTGCTCGCGCTGGCAGTTCTCCCCTGATGATCTGGGTTACCCACTCACCGCTCTCGCGAGCGATGCCGCGCATCTCGCGCTGCACCTCAATCTCTTGTGATTCAAGAAGCTCAAAGAGAATCTCATCGTCAAGGTCGTCAGCATCCGTCGCGTGGACCTGTTGGAAGGTCCGCCTAATGTACGCGTCCCATTGATCGGCGTAGAAAACCACCTCAGCAGAATCAAACGGCAGCGTCTCCAGACCGTCCGTTTCGTTTGCCAACGCGGCGTCCAGGATCTTCAGCAACGTGGTTTTCCCGGTGCCGTTCAATCCCCAAAAGACATTGACGTGCCGATCCAAGACTTGATGCACCCGCCCGCCCCGTCCTGCGAGGTTGACCACGGTGAACGACCTGATGTGAGCCATCTATGCCTCTCTCAACGCTAGCTACGCCTCACCATATCGGGCACGCACACATTGGAAGTCTCCGATACAGGTAGGACGTTAAACAGAACAACGAAAGCCCTCGCGGACTTGGCAGGTACAGCGCGAGGGCTTTCGGTTCCCGACCAAGCACACCCCGGGCATGGAAGGCGTTTCTGAGCTTGAGACGGGCCGCAAAGAGTAAATGGAAGAAGAAGAAACTCGTTGCGGAGTCTGTGTGAAGTTGTTGACCCGGGGATCTCGGCTGCGCACGTGGACAAGATCCCCGGCCTTCCCCTCCGAAATCAGCCGGAGTCGAAGGGGAAGCTCTGTGCTGCTAAGAGGACAGTGCGTCCAACAGCGCGAGTTCTGAGATCACGTGTAGCGCGTCCGCGATGACAGCTCGCTGCTCCTTCGTCGCTCGCACCTCGCGCCGGTCGATCTTTTCGAGAAGACCAAGGGCGGCTTCTAGCGCCTCGGGAAGAGTGACGGTCGAAACGGGCTTCGCTAGAGCCTCAGAAGCCACTACAGCGGCTGTGGGGGTCATCTTCGGTACTCCGTGCTCGTCTGCGTCGAACGCACGCCGTAGACCGCTCGAAGCTCCGACATCGCCTTGGCCCGTTCTGTCTCGTCCGCGATACGAGATGCCGCGTCGTGCGCGACCTGGGCCTCCCACAGCGCTTCTAGCGTGCCGGGGATCGTCTTGCGCTTCCCCTCCGGCCATGGGCCACGACGGAACAGCACGTGGCCCCATCGGGCTTCCTGTGCCTCCTCGTCATCCACAAGTGCGAGCCATGAAAACCCGTCGCGCCCTGAGTTCAAATCAAGAATCGCCTGAGTGATGGTCACGGTCTGGCCTCGCTCAACCAGTTCGCCGCCTGCGAAGCTGTCGCGGACAACCACCGTTGTTGTCGCGAGGAAGTGGATTCTGTCTCCCGGCACGAGCTTGCCAGGAGAGAACCCCGGTTCATCCGCCTGGTCTTCTCTATTGATCGCGTCCCAATCGATGAGATCGGCAAGGTTACGGGTCATCGTCTTTCCTCCGGAAGTCGAGCGGCGAGGGTGTTTCCCGCCGCGCTGATCTGGTCGTGGTCATGTCGTTGGAGCTGCCTCACAAGCGAACGGGAGTGCTCTGGTTCCGCCTGCACCCACGCCGCGACTGTCTGCGTGAACATCGCGTTCACCGTGAGCGCGTCCGAGATGGTCAGATCGTCGATCCCGAGTCGGTCAATAATCCCTGCGAGAACCCGGCTCTCGGCTTCGATGGCACGGCTACGTGCAGCAGGGGTGAAGTGCTTCGACTCGCGTCGTGCAAGGCGGGCATCGTCGGCTACGTCGGTCAGACGCTGCAGGAGATCCGGAACGTTTA
Organism: Agromyces sp. CF514; assembly: GCF_900113185.1. Taxonomy (NCBI): domain Bacteria; kingdom Bacillati; phylum Actinomycetota; class Actinomycetes; order Micrococcales; family Microbacteriaceae; genus Agromyces; species Agromyces sp. CF514. Next base: position 2,855,834 of record NZ_FOZD01000001.1, read on the forward strand.
GTGCGTCGTCGTCCAGTTGTGCGGCGAGCTGGGACTTACGAGAAATGTTCCACCGGCTGAGCGCTTGAACGGACACACCAAATCGGCTACTTACCTCGGTGAGGGTGTCCCCACGGTCGAGTGCGTGGGAGATATCGTTGAACCGCTCGTGGCTCTCGATTGTGCTCGGTCGTCCCATGCTGAATCCCTCGTGTTTCCTGCTCTCTTACTACTGTCGTACAAAGAGAGAAATGTTCACGAAATCCGTTTCGAGAACGGGTCAGAGGGTCATTTCAACTTCTGAGATCGCGTCTCTACGCCGGATCGCGAAATCGAGAATCGGCTACTCAATCGAGAGAGCGCGGGGCTCGCCGGAGTCTGGCAATCGTGCTTTCCGAGCACCCCAGCTCCACTGCTGCTTGCGCCTTCGTGAGGCCTTCAACGCGTGCGAGGTCGGAAGGGGTGTACTTCGGCCCTCGGCGGCTCTTCAGGCCCCCGGAGTGACCCCGTGCGGCTGCCTTCGAATAGAACGCCGGATCCCACATTTCCGAGACGTATTCCGCTGCGCTTCGACTCAACCTTTCGGCAGTCGCGTACGAGATCGACAGCGGGTCTTTGCCGCTCGTGGCCCTCGTGTAGTCATCCTGAATCCGGGCCTTGGATTCCAGTACTTCGAGCAGCGTTCGAGTGAACTCATCGAGTGTTGGAGGCAGAGCTGATCCGACGACATGGAACTGGTAGTTCAGGACATCCTGACCGACACGACAGAGGTAGCGATTGAGCCGGTAGGTGTAGTCCTCTCGGATCTTCCTTCCGTGCTCGTATCGCACATTCACCGGCTTCGCCGGATCTGGCGCACGTCGAGTCTTGAAGCCTTTGGGTGTTTGATAGCGCTCTGTGCTCACCCACGCGTGTATCGATCCTGATGGACCACCCTCCGGGTGGAGTACGTTATTTGACACCCCTGAGCGAGAAGTCGTCAGCTCTTCGAGAGCCGGGGCGGCTAGGACGAAGCCCACTACGTTGGACATTAGAGATCCTTCTTGAAACGCTCCCCGTGCTTGGTCGTATTTGGGGGCGTTTTGTTTTCTGGCGCAGGGGCGGATTTCTCAACGTCCCCCACCTGAGGGTGGTCCCTACTGGCCCTGCGCCAGATGTTCAGCTATTGCATCCCGAACGTCCCGGCCAGAGTAAGCCATATTGGAAAACTCTTGGTGACAACGATTCTCAATTAGAATCGAAGTGCCCTCGGCGGATACTTCGGGATGAGAGACGCCGGGGGCTTCTTCATGCCCAAATTCATGCCCAAATCGGGGCACGGGACACTAGCCTGATCCCTGGAGGCATCCCGCTATTTCTAGTTTTTAGGCGGAACCCGTGAGCCGCTCAATGGCGGGCAACCATTCTGTCGGATTGGTTCCGCGCGCGGCGGTGAGGTGCACGAGGTACTCATGGTTTCCGCGGGTTCCGGCGATTGGGGAGGGCAAGACCCCGGCGGTGCCGACGCCCAGATCGTGCGCGGCCCAGAGTACCCCGGCGACGGCTTCGGACCGGAGCGCCGCGTCGTGCACGATGCCCTCGCGCACGCCCGCACGACCGACCTCGAACTGCGGCTTCACGAGTAGCACGAATTCGGCGTCGTCGGCGGCGGTCGCGACGAGCGCCGGGAGCACGGTCGTCAGCGAGATGAACGAGAGATCGGCCGTGACGAGCGACGGCGGTTCGCCGACGCCCGAGAGGCTCGCCAACGTCGCCCGATCGAGTGTTCGCACGTTGCAGCCTTCGACGAGCACGAGCCCGGGCGCGCCGAGGAGCTCGGCGGCGAGCTGGCCGTGCCCGACATCGACCGCGAGCACGACTCGGGCGCCGCGCTCGAGCAGCACCTGGCTGAAACCGCCGGTCGACGCGCCGGCGTCGAGCACGACTCGATCGGCCGGGTCGACGTCGAACCCGTCGAGCGCGGCGATGAGCTTGTGCGCAGCCCTCGACACGTAGTGATCGGATGCCGCGACCTCGACGACCTGGTCGTCGTCGACCTTCGTCGAGGGCTTCACGACGGGCCGGCCGTCGATCGTGACCACTCCGGCTGCGATCAGGGTCGCCGCGTGCGTGCGCGAACGGGCCAGCCCGCGGTCGGCGAGTGCGGCGTCGAGACGTCGGGATGCCATGCGTCAGTCGGACTGCCGTGACGGGTCGGAGTGCTCCAGTTCGGTGCGCAGCCGTTCGGCGAGGGCGAGGTAGCCCGCGGCACGCTCCTCGAGCGGCAACGACTCGATCGCCTCGAGCGCGTCGCGCGTCTCTGCGGACGGCGCGCCCTGTTCGTCTTCACTCGTCACGTCCACCACGCTACCCGAGGCCGCCGACGCCCGCGGGAACCCGCGCGTCAGCTGTACAGCGACGGCGGCACGTCGAGCACGTGGATCGCCGTACCCGACCGCCAGATCGCCGCGCACGCCGCGCGCAGCAGGTCGAGGCGGTCCTCGCCCTCGGACTCGATGACGACACGTCGGCCGTCGACCCGCACGCGCGCGCCGCGCACGCGGATCGCGCCGCGGACCTCCTCCGTCGCCGGGTACGGCTCGTGGAGTGCGCGCAGGTCCCCGACGAGGAAGTCGGGACGGCTCGAGGCGTCCGCTGCGAGCACCTGCTTCGCCCGGTCGATGCCGGTCAGAACGAGCACGCTGGTCATGCCCGCCCGATTCGCCCCGAGGATGTCGGTGTCGAGCCGATCGCCGATCATGAGCGGGCTCGCGGCATCGAACCGGCGCTTCGCCTCGTCGAAGATGGGCGTCTCGGGCTTGCCGGCCACGAGCGGCAGACGACCGACGGCCGTATGCACCGCGGAGACGAGCGTGCCGTTGCCGGGTGCGATGCCCCGCGCGACCGGGATCGTCCAGTCCGTGTTGGTGGCGATCCACGGGATCCCGGGCGTCTCCGACCCGGGTCCGCCGTTCGAGTTGAGCGCGAACGACGCCTCGGCGAGTTCCTTCCAGCCGACCTCGGGCGTGAACCCCTGCACGAGCGCGTCCGGCGCGTCATCCGCCGAACGCGTCACGCGGTAGCCGCGCTTCTCGAGCTCGACGACGATGCCCTCGCCGCCGACGACGAACACCAGTGCACCGGGTGCGACCTGCTCCTCGAGCAGGCGCATGGCCGCCTGCGGGCTGGTCACGACATCCGTCGGCTGCACCGCCAGGCCGAGTTCGGAGAGATGCGCGGCGACGGATGCATCGCTTCGCGACGCGTTGTTCGTGATGTATCCGACGGGCATCCGCTCCTTGACGAGGTTCAGGCTCTCGACGGCGTGCGGGATCGCACCGGCACCTGCGTAGACGACGCCGTCGAGGTCGGCGAAGACCGCGTCGGCACCGTCGAGCGGCGCGGGAAGCTCAGACTTCTGGCGGAACAGCCCCACCCTCAGGCCTGGGCCTCGTCGTCGGCGTCGCCCTCGGCGAGCACGGCACGCACGTCGTCCTCGAGCACGTCGGCCGGGTCGCCGGAGCCCTCCACCTCGTCGACAGCCTCGACTTCGGTCTCATCAGCCTTCTCGTCCACGACGTCCTCAGCTTCGACCTCGACATCCGCATCGGCGTCGTCGACATCGACCGAGTCGGATGCCTCGTCGGCGTCTTCGATCTCGCCTGCAGGCACGTCGAACTCCGCTGACTCCAGCTCGACCTCGTAGATCTCGACGAGATCGAGCTCTGCGCCGCCGAGCGCGTCCTCGGCGCGGGCCGCACGTGCGCGCCACTCAGCGGCATCCGTCGACCGTCCGAGCTCGTCGAGGACCTCCGCGTAGGCGGAGAACAGCGCCGGGCTGTAGGTGAATGCGCGATCGGGGTCGAGCTGCGGGATCTCGAGCTCGGCCAGGGCCAGCTCGGGCTGCTCGAGGTCGAGGCGCGCGCCGGACATCGCGATCGCGAGTCCGACCTGCACCGCTGCCGGAAGCTCGGAGCGATCCACCGCACGGCCCACCTCGAGCGCGCGGTCGGGACGGCCGACGCCGCGCTCGCTGTCGACCATGAGCGGCAACTGGTCGTTGCTGCCCGAGATCCGGCGGTAGGTGCGCAGCTCGCGGAGCGCGAGGGCGAAGTCGCCGGTGGCGTACGCCGTGATCGCGAGGGTCTCACGCACGACGGCGACGCGGCCCGCACGACGGCCGGCCGACAGCGCGTGCTGGTGCGCCAGTTCGGGGTCGTCATCGAGGTACAGGGATGCCGCGACGAGGTGTCGAGCGACCCAGTCCGCGTTCTCCTTGCTCAGCGTCTTGAGCTCGGCGCGAGCGCCCTTGTCGAGCTGACGGGGTTCGATGTCCTCGGGGATGTACGGATCGTCGTGACGCGGACGGATCGCCAGGCTCGAGGCTCCGTCGCTCTCGCGTCGGTACTCCTCGCGCGGTGCACCCGACCCGCGACGATCGTCGCGGTCGCCGTAGTGACGCTCGTCGCCGTCGCGCTTCTCGTAGGGACGCTTGTTCCCGTCGCGATCGCCGTACGAACGCGGCGCACCATCGCGCTTCTCATAGGGACGCTTGTTCCCATCGCGGTCCCCGTACGAACGCGGCGCACCATCGCGCTTCTCATAGGGACGCTTGTTCCCGTCCCGATCACCGTACGAACGCGGCGCACCATCGCGCTTCTCATAGGGACGCTTGTCGCCGTCACGCTTCTCGTGCGGACGACGCTCACCGTCACGCTTCTCGTAGGGACGCTTGTTCCCATCGCGATCCCCATACGAACGCGGCGCACCATCGCGCTTCTCGTAGGGACGCTTGTTCCCGTCGCGGTCCCCGTACGAACGCGGCGCACCGTCGCGCTTCTCGTACGGTCGCTTGTCGCCATCGCGCTTCTCGTACGGTCGCTTGTCGCCATCGCGCTTCTCGTAGGGACGCTTGTTCCCATCGCGGTCCCCGTACGAACGCGGAGCACCGTCACGCTTCTCATACGGGCGCTTGTTCCCGTCGCGATCGCCGTACGAACGCGGAGCACCGTCACGCTTCTCATACGGACGCTGATGGCCCTGGCGGTCGCCGTACGGACGCTGGCTGCCCTCACGGTCGGCATAGGGACGCTGGCTGCCCTCGCGGTCGCCGTACGGACGCTGATTGCCCTCACGCTTCTCATACGGACTCTGGCCGCCCTGGCGGTCACCGTAGGGCCGACGTTCTCCGTCGCGCTTCTCGTACGGACGCTTGTTCCCGTCGCGGTCCCCGTACGATCGCGGCGCACCGTCGCGCTTCTCGTAGGGACGCTTGTCGCCGTCGCGCTTCTCGTACGAAGGTCGCTGACCGGAGCTGCCGGACCGCTGACGGTCACCGTACGGTCGGGACTGGTGGGAACCGGATGCGCCACGTCCGCTGCTCTGCGGTCGCCCTTCGCCACGGGGGGCGCGGTTGCGCGCCTCTCCCCGGTTGGTTTCGTCGTTCGTGTCGCTCACGATATTCCCGTCATCTGTGAAGTTCGGTGTCATCCAACCGTACTGTGCTGCTTCTGAGCGGTTGGTGTGTTAAATGCGAAGAGCCGCCCACGTGGTGGGCGGCTCTTCGGTAATGGTTGTCCGGCGGTGTCCTACTCTCCCACAGGGTCCCCCCTGCAGTACCATCGGCGCTGCGAGTCTTAGCTTCCGGGTTCGGAATGTGT